>UBZM01000036.1 GCA_900470095.1 Hyphomicrobiales bacterium | reverse complement strand
CCGCCTTCGTCGCTTTCCAGGGATGGGTGCTGCGATGGAAAGCGTGATCGACATCAAGGCCCTGTCGCTGACCTTCACCCGCGACGGGGAAGCGACCGAGGTGCTGCACAAGCTTGACCTGCAGGTCGCGCGCGGCGAATTCCTCGCCATTGTCGGCCCATCCGGCGTCGGCAAGTCGACGCTGCTGCGTGTCATCGCCGGGCTCGCGAGGCCGAGCGGCGGCGAGGTCATCTTCCATGCCCGGGACCGGACGCGCCGGCCGGTCGCGCTAGTCTTCCAGGATTCGCGCCTGCTGCCCTGGCGCAAGGTGATCTCCAATGTCGGCTTTGGGCTCGAGGGGCGGGCCTCGCGCCCTGCGCGGCTCAAGCGGGCTCAGGAGATGCTCGATCTCGTCGGGCTCGGTCAGCTCGCACAGCGCTGGCCGCACCAGCTCTCGGGCGGCCAGCGCCAGCGCGTCTCGCTGGCGCGCGCGCTCGCGGTCGAGCCGGAAATCCTGCTGATGGACGAGCCCTTCTCGGCGCTGGACGCACTCACGCGCGAAACCCTGCAGGACGAGTTGATCCGCGTCTGGCAAAGCACCGGCAAGACCGTGCTCTTCGTCACGCATGACATCGACGAGGCTGCCTATCTCGCCGACCGCGTCGTCGTGCTCTCGGGCGCACCCGGCCAGATCATCGCCGAGCATCGGATCACCGCTCCGCGCCCGCGCCGCCGCGGGGCCGCCGCCGAGACCGAGATCGTGCGTGCCGTGCGCCGCGGACTTGGCGCCGATATCGTCGCGGATGGCGCAGCGATCTGATCGCCGGTCACACCACGTCGTGATTCCAGCCGACGCGCAGCGCAGCCTCGGACGCTCTCAGGGGCGCCGGGAGCGATGCTGGCGTCCGGAACGGCGGCGCCGCGCGGCTCGGACGGAATGATGAAGCTCCCGTGCGCGGGGCGACATCATGGCGCGGGGCATCCTTGCACCTGATGCCCGAAGAAGGCCCTGCTCACGCGCTATCACCGGCTTGTCATTGGCATGCGGCTCCAATCTGGGGCAGGTGAGCTGAGGCTTTTACGGATTAGATGACGGAAAACATGGTCGAGCGCATTACAAACGGCTTGCTGCGGCGGGGCCTTCTCATCCTCGCACTGCTCCTGCCCGGCGCCGCCCTTGCCGCTGAATCGGCTGCGGTCACCAGCCCCCGCGTCACCGCGACCCTGCTCTCCAGCCGCGACGTCGTTGCACCCGGCGAGCGCTTCCAGGTCGCGCTCAGCCAGAAGATCGCCAAGGGCTGGCACACATACTGGGCCAATCCCGGCGATTCCGGCGAGCCGACGCGAATCGAATGGACTTTGCCCGCAGGCTTCAGCGCCGGTGCGATCCAGTGGCCGGCGCCGAAGGCGCTCCCGGTCGAGCCGCTCGTCAATTTCGGCTTCAGCGATGCCGTGTTGCTGCCGGTGGAGATCACCGTTCCCGAAGGCGCACAGCCGGGCGAGCGCCTGACCCTCAAGGCGAACGCGACCTGGCTGGTCTGCGAGAAGATCTGCATTCCCGAGGAAGGCTCCTTCACGCTCGACCTCAAGGTCGGCCCGGCCCCGGTCGCCGATGAGGCGGCACAGTCGCGGATCGACGCGGCCCGCGCCGCGCTGCCGCAACCTGCCGATTTCCGGGCGAAGCTGACCCAGGACGGCGATGCGCTCGCCCTCGCGCTGCCGGGCCTCACGCAGCCCGTCGAGGAGCTGCGCTACTTCCCGCTGCTCGAGACCCTGATCGAGCACGCCGCCCCGCAGACCGCGACGAACTCTGCCGCTGGCACAACCTTGCAGCTTGCCCGTTCCAGCTCGTTCAAGGTCGGCGAGACCGAACTCAGCGGGGTCATCACCTATCGCGAGGCCGGCGTGCCGCGCGCGCTCAGCCTGATGGCCGATGTCGAGCCTGCGCTGGTCAATTCCACCCCCGCGGCAGCCACGCCGCAAGCTGCCCCGGCCGTGGTGCGCACCGCCGCGGCGCCCGAAGGCAACCTGACGCTCTGGGCGGCACTGGCCTTCGCGTTCGCCGGCGGCCTGATCCTCAACCTGATGCCCTGCGTGCTGCCGGTACTGTTCATCAAGGCGCTCGGCTTCGCGCAGGCCGCGCAGGCGAGCCGCGCCGAGGTGCGCGAGCAGGGCCTGCTCTTCCTCTGCGGCGTCCTTACCAGCTTCATCGTCCTTGCCGGTGCGGTGATCGCGCTGGCAGCGCTTGGCACCAGCATCGGCTGGGGTTTCCAGCTGCAATCGCCGCCGGTGGTGATCGCGCTTGCCGTCATCATGGTGCTGATCGGCCTCAACCTGCTCGGCGCATTCGAAATCGGCGGCTCCGTCCAGGGCGCCGGGCACGGGCTTGCCTCCAGCGGCGGACGCTTGGGCGCCTTCATGACCGGGGCGCTCGCCGTCATCGTCGCGACGCCCTGTACCGCCCCCTTCATGGGCGCGGCGATGGGATATGCCGTGACGCAGCCGCCGCAGATCGCGCTTGCGGTCTTCCTGGCGCTGGCGCTCGGTTTTGCCGCGCCGGTGGTCATCCTGTCCTTCGCTCCCGGTTGGCTGCGTCTGCTGCCAAAGCCCGGCCGCTGGATGGTGATCCTCAAGCAGGCCTTTGCCTTCCCGATGTTTGCGACCGCCACCTGGCTGGTCTGGGTCGCCTCCGTCCAGGCCGGGCCCGGTGGCGTGCTTGCCGCTCTGGCGGCGATCCTCGCCGCCGGCTTCCTCGTCTGGCTGCTCGGCCTCGGCCGCAGTGCCGGCGGGCGGACCCGGATCGCCCTGTCGGCTCTCGCCCTGCTCGTCGCCGTGAGCGCCGGGGCCTTCGTGCTGCAGAGCGCCGTTCCAAGCGCGACGGACGCAGCACGGGCCGGCGACATCGAGCCCTGGTCTCCCGAGCGCGTCGCCGCGCTGCAGGCGGAAGGGCGTCCCGTCTTCGTCAACTTCACCGCGGCCTGGTGCATCACCTGCCTCGCCAATGAGCGGGTCGCGCTGGTCCGGCAGGAGGTCAAGGACACCTTTGCCAAGCTGAACGTCGCCTATCTCAAGGCCGACTGGACCAACCGCAACGCCACCATAGCGGCCGCACTCGCCGAGCACGGCCGGGCCGGCGTGCCGCTCTATCTGTTCTATCCCGGCACGAAGGGCGCACCGCCCGAGATCCTGCCGCAACTCCTGACGACCGACATGCTGGTCGAGGCTGCCGGCCGTGCCGCCGGCAAAGAGGCGAGGACCGCAGAGAACCGGCCCTGATCCTGGGAAGAGGGAGGCAGACATGACAGCTGTGACACGTCAGAGTTTCATCGCAGGCTTGGTCCTTGCGGGCCTCACCCTCGCAGCGGGCTCGGCGCAGGCGCAGAACGGCCCGCGGGTCGGCGCCCCGGCTCCCGCCTTCTCTGCGATCGACGTCGAGGGCCGGACCAGGTCGCTCCCGGAATTCGCGGGCAAGACCGTGATCCTAGAGTGGACCAATCACGACTGCCCCTATGTCCGCAAACACTACAACAGCGGCACCATGCAGAGCCTGCAGCGCGACATGACGAAGGAGGGCATCGTCTGGCTGAGCGTCGTCTCCTCGCCTCCAGGCGAGCAAGGCTATGTCACGGCCGCCCAGGCCAAGGAGTTGACCGCCTCGCGCAACGCTGCCCCCAGCGACCTGTTGCTCGACCCCAAGGGCACCATGGGCCGCGCCTATCGCGCGCAGACCACGCCGCATATGTACATCATCGATGGCAAGGGCATGCTGGTCTATGCGGGCGCGATTGACGACAGGCCCTCGGCCAGCGCCGCCAGCCTGAACGGCGCCAAGAGCTATGTGCGCCAGGCAGTCGCCGAAATGAAGGCCGGCAAGCCGGTCTCCGAGGCCGCGACCAAGGCCTATGGCTGTTCGATCAAGCTCGCACCGCTGAGCTGACGCCTGCAAGCGCCGCGCCCGCGCTGTCGCGGCGCCCCGAAGCCATCTGTGCCGGCGTCAGCGCGGCACCGTTTGTGACCTACCTCATCAACAAGGGGGTCACTGGTCCGGCGGGAGGTCAGGGACGCTTCTGATACGCTGAACGTGGCCTAGCTTGAGCCCGGCTGGACCAATCTCAAGACAAAGCGCAACCCGGGCCAGGACACGTCGTCTCGTACGAGCCGGAAGCCCAAATTGCTCGGCGGCGTGCCCGATGCGCAGCCCCCAGCACGCGCATCGCGCACGAAATCGGCCATATAGGCGCGATGAAGGCCCTCAACGACACGAACTCCGCAATTGGCCACGGCGGCCGTCCTTGCCCCCGCAGTATCCAGGGTGATGCGCTGAAAGCAGGTATCGGTCCATTCCCAGACATTGCCGGCCAGATCGAGAAGTCCATTCTCGTTCGCGCCGAAACTTCCAATCGGCTGTGGTGCCTTGTCGGCAGCCATCACGCGGCCCGCGTCCCTGTCATAGATCGCAAGTGCCCGCTGGCCCGGGTCACTGCGATAGAGGTCCTCCGGAAGGGCGTCGTCGTGGAATCGGCTCGCGGCCGCGTAGGCCCATTCTTCGTCGGTCGGCAGCCGGAATCTCGTCCCCGTCTCGCGTGACAGCCAGGATACATAGGTCTGAGTGTCCCGCCAGCTCACCCCGACAACAGGACGGTCGGACGCGGTCTCGCCTGGACCCGTCGCCGGACATGCTCCGGCTTTGACGCAGAGCTGATAGTCGGCCACCGAGACCTGATTTTTCATCACGGCCAGCGGCCTGTCGACCGTGACCGCCACGATCGGCGCGGTGATCGCCTTCCCATCCCGCAGGAACTCGCCGTTGGCACGGAAATGGATCGCCCCAGTCCGGAGTTCCACGAGCTCCGGAAGCTGCACACTTGGTGCCGCCGAGCCCGTGCCATATCTCGGCGCGAGGGCCGAGATCGCGATGGGTGCGAGCCCCGCGGTGGCCAGGGCCATGAGCTTGAACGCGGACAGCATGGTGCCTCCCGAGGCGGCCGTCCGACGGCCCAAAGGGCTGATGGTCAGATCACTGATGCGCGGCACTGCTCACAATCGGCCCGGGTGCCATTACCTGGGTCATCAGGTCATCATTCCATGGGCCCTCGACCCTGAAATGGGCTGTCGCGCCAAGCTCGAAGGCCTCGATCATGTTGTGGTTCACGTAGCCGACAATGCCCGGCTGAAGGAACTTGGTGAGCGCCGCGCCCGCAGACCCGCCCCGAATGAACCAGGTTTCGAGGTTGGTTTCGGGAGGATTCGAGAACTTGCCGGTCTCCCAGACATAGTCGCCGAAGCCGCCGACCAGATGCGGACGAGTGTCGCGGCTGGCCTGGGAGTGAACGATCAGTACGTTCTCGCCGACCTTTGCGGGCATCGCGTTCCTGCCAGTCAGGGCTCCGACCGCGCCGTTGAACACGACGTGACTTGGCACCAGCTTTCGCATGACCTCCATCGTATCCATGTAAGCGTCGCCATGGCTGTCGTAGTGCTTGAATTTGCCCTTCTCGTCGCGCGGCACGTAGTAGTCGGTCTCGCCGATGTAGTAGACGCGATCGTAGCGGAGTGGCCGTCCGGCGCCGTCTTTGAGGCCGTCCCGCGGCAGCACCATCACGGCGCCGCTCATACCCGAGGTGATGTGCCAGGGCGTCATCGCCCCCGGGATGCAGTGATACGCGAACACCCCCGTCCGGGTGGCCTTCCAGCGCAGCACGGCCCGCTCCCCGGGGTTGATCAAGGTCAGGTCGGCGCCTCCTGATGCGCCCGCGGCGGCATGGAAGTCGATATTATGCGTCATCACGTTGGTGTCGGGGTTGGCGAGCGTCACCTCGACATAGTCGCCCTCGTGCACGACGAGGAGCGGCCCGGGGATCGACCCGTTGAAGGTCATGGCCTGCAGCTTGGTGCCCTCTTCGTCGATGACAATCGTCTTCTCTTCGACCCAGAGCCTGAATTCCATGATCCTCGGGCCCAGCTTGGTCGCCTGCTCGTGAGGATGAACGAAGGGCGGAGCGACAAGCTCAACCTTATGCCGCGGCAGATCGAGCGCCCAAGCCGATGCAGGAGCGAGCAGCGCCCCGGCCAGGAGTGCGGCGCCCCTGAGGGCGACCCGTCGGGAGATGGTGACCTTACCATCGGCAATCTCGAATGCCTGTCCCATGGCCATCCCCCTCGAGCACCATTCATTCGAAAGGATACCGGCGGTGCAGTCGTGGAACTACGGACCAAGGTCGAAGAGCATTCGGGCTGTAGGTCTTGCAGCCCTTTGGCCGTGGCGCTGGCGCGCCCGGAGCCGGGAACGACCTGTCATGGCAAGGAGGTTTTACGGACAGTACCAAGCCTGGCGAGTGGTGGCGTGGCTAAGCGTGCCAAGTAGAAACCGGTCGAAATCGCGGGAGGCGTGGACACATTCGGGACGAACGGCATGCCCTCAGTCTAGGCGGGCAGGCCGATGACATCCGTACTGTCAGGTTGGCTCTGTTTCGACCACCCACGTCCTGGCCACGGATGGCGCTATCTCGTTAGTGACCAGCATAAAGCGCCACCGCGGCAACGATGTAGGACATCGCAATCAGAAGATAAGCAATCTGCAGGAACGTCATTCTGGCCTCCTTGTGATGAAAGGGGCCATCTATATACACGCATATTCTCGTTCCGCTGCAGCAATCGCTGCCAAGATCCTGGCTAAATCTGCCAAGCACGCAACACACGCTCCACTCGTCATGGTCGGGCTTGCCCCGACCATCCACGTCTCACGTGGGATCTGTCAGGCGCGCCTCTCATCGGATGTACCCGCGATCAGCGTCACAAGGCGTGGATGGTCGCCACAAGGGCGACCATGACGGAAGAGACCGTCATCTGCGATCTTGCAGCTGTCGTTGCGGCTCTTCATCCTGCCGGCATGAGGCAGAAGGGCGGCCGGGTCTACATCATGACGAACCGGCCGAACGGCACGCTCTACATCGGCGTGACGAGCGACCTCTCACGCCGCGTCTATGAGCACCGCAAAGGGCTCGTCGACGGCTTCACCAAACGATACGCCCTCAGACGCCTCGTCTGGTACGAATGGCATGCTGAGATCGGGGTCGTGATCCAGTGCGAGACCTCAATGAAGCGCTGGTACTGCGCCTGGAAGACCCGCGCGATCATGGCGCGGAACCCGGATTGGGACGACCTCTATCAAGAATTGATTTGATACTCGCGAAGTGCCTATCGCCGCCCCCGTCGCCTGGCCTGTTCCCCCGCGCCCTTCGGCCGAGATTCCGGCACCGGGCCCATCTCGTCCAGGCTCGGCTTGCGCGGACGGGAGACCGGTTTGGCTTCGCCGCCGCCCCAGTTATGCGGGCCCATATCCTCATCGGTGGGTTTGCGCGCCCGCGTCGGCAGGTTCGCTGACGCCCCATAGCTGCGCTCCCCCTTGTACTTGCCGGCCGAGGCCTCGACATCGCTCTGGCGGGCGAGCGGATCGTCGGAGATGGCGAGTTCGGTCGCCTGCAGGCGCTTGATCTCGTCACGCAGCCGGGCGGCCGTCTCGAATTCGAGATCGGCGGCAGCCTCGCGCATGCGCTTCTCGAGATCCGCCAGCGCAGCCTTGAGGTTGTGGCCGGCGATCGGCGCATCGACCAAACCCTTGTCGACCGTTACATGGTCGCGCTCGTAGACCGAGCCGAGGATGTCGCCGATGGCGCGCTTGATCGTCTGCGGCGTAATGCCGTTCGCGAGGTTATAAGCCTCCTGCTTCTCGCGGCGGCGATTGGTCTCGGCCATCGCCCGCTCCATCGAGCCGGTGATGTGGTCGGCATAGAGGATGACCTTGCCGTCGACATTGCGGGCGGCGCGGCCGATGGTCTGGATCAACGAGGTCTCGGAGCGCAAAAAGCCCTCCTTGTCGGCGTCGAGAATGGCGACGAAGCCGCATTCCGGAATGTCCAGCCCCTCGCGTAGCAGATTGATGCCGACCAGCACGTCGAAAGCGCCGAGGCGGAGATCGCGCAGGATCTCGATGCGCTCGATCGTATCGATGTCGGAGTGCATGTAGCGCACGCGCACGCCATTCTCGTGCAGGTACTCGGTCAGGTCCTCGGCCATGCGCTTGGTCAGCACTGTGACGAGGCTGCGGTAGCCCTTCTCGGTGACCTCTTTGATCTCGTCGAGCAGGTCGGCAACCTGGTGCTTGGCGGGGCGGACCTCGACCGGGGGGTCGATCAGCCCGGTCGGACGGATGACCTGCTCGGTGAAGACGCCGCCGGTGCGGTCCATCTCCCAGCCGCCGGGCGTCGCCGAGACATGCACCGATTGCGGGCGCATCGCGTCCCATTCCTCGAAGCGCAGCGGCCGGTTATCCATGCAGGACGGCAGGCGGAAGCCGTACTCGGCCAATGTCGCCTTGCGGCGGAAGTCGCCCCGGTACATGCCGCCGATCTGCGGCACGGTGACGTGGCTCTCATCGGTGAAGACGAGCGCATTGTCGGGCAGATACTCGAACAGGGTCGGCGGCGGCTCGCCCGGCTTGCGGCCGGTGAGATAGCGCGAATAGTTCTCGATGCCGTTGCAGGAGCCGGTCGACTCGATCATCTCGATGTCGAAGGTGCAGCGCTGGTCGAGCCGTTGAGCCTCGAGGTAGCGCCCCATGCGATTGAGCTCCTCAAGGCGGGCCTTAAGCTCCTCCTTGATCGACTTGACGGCCTGGGTCAGCGTCGGGCGCGGCGTGGTGTAGTGCGAATTGCCGTAGACTTTCACGAATTCGAGGTCGGCTGTCTTCTGGCCGGTGAGCGGATCGAATTCCGAGATGCTCTCGACCTCATCGCCGAACAGGCCGATGCGCCAGGCGCGGTCCTCATAGTGGGCCGGGAACAGCTCGATGACGTCGCCGCGCACGCGAAAGGTACCGCGGGCGAAATCGCCGAGCGTGCGCTTGTATTGCAGGGCGACGAGGTCGGCGATGAGTTGACGCTGCTCGATGCGCTCGCCGAGCTTGATGGCGAAGGTCATCGCCGTATAGGTCTCGACCGAGCCGATACCGTAGATGCAGGAGACGCTGGCCACGATGATGACGTCGTCGCGCTCCAGCAGCGAGCGCGTGGCCGAGTGGCGCATGCGGTCGATCTGCTCGTTGATCGAGGATTCTTTCTCGATGAACGTGTCAGAGCGCGGGACGTAGGCCTCGGGCTGGTAGTAATCGTAGTAGGAGACGAAATACTCGACCGCGTTGTCGGGGAAGAAGCTCTTGAACTCGCCGTAGAGCTGTGCGGCGAGCGTCTTGTTCGGGGCGAGGATCAGTGCCGGGCGCTGCGTCTCCTCGATCACCTTGGCCATCGTGAAGGTCTTGCCGGAGCCGGTGACGCCGAGCAGGACCTGGTCGCGCTCCTGCCGTGCGACGCCGTCGACGAGATCGGCGATCGCGGTCGGCTGGTCACCTGCGGGCTCGAAATCCGACTGCATGCGGAAGGCGATGCCGCCCTCGGACTTGTCCGGACGGGCCGGGCGATGTGGCGTCCAGGGCTTGCCGGGATCGATGAAGGGACTGCCGGACTCCAGCAGGTGCTGCAGCGAATGCGCAGTGACGGAGGCCGCGGTCTCGCCCTCGGCCTCGCCGAAAGCGGAAGCCGCGTCGCCCTTCTTCGGCTTCTTCTTCAGCTTGGTGTCGCCGGGGCGCGGCTCGCCATAGCCGGCCTGTGGCTGGTCGCTGAAACCGGAAGCGCCGCCCGGGACCGCCCTGCCGCGGTTGATCGCGGGATTGAGCAGATCGGCGAGATAGCCCTCGAGCGGCTTCAACTCCGGCTTGGTGGCCTTCGAGTTCGGCATGCGCGCGGACGCGGGCTTCTTTGCAGGCTTCGCCTTGGCGGTCGTGTCGGAGCTTTTCGGCATGGCCGCAATATGGGGCGAAACCGGTCCGGGCGCGAGGGCTAAGCGGTCGCAGCTGGCGCATAGCTGACAGCAGGTGACAGGAGCACGCCGTGCCGTGCGCACCCGGATTGAAGCGATCCCTGAGCGGGCGCGATGGGCGTCCCGCCTTATCGCGCGCCTGCGCATGTCGAAACGGAGCGAGCCTTATCCGCGCGACTTGGTCTTGCCACGAGCGCGGGACGTATTCAGGGTCACGGCTGCGCGAATGAGAGCCTTCAATGCCCCTTCGTCAATCGTCTCGCCCTCATGGACGTCGATGGCACGCCTGGTGTTGCCGTCGAGACTGGAATTGAAGAGGCCTGATGGGTCGTCGAGCGAAGCCCCTTTGGCAAAGGTCAGCTTGACGACGCTCTTATAGGTCTCGCCGGTGCAGATCATTCCGTCGTGCGCCCACACGGGAACCCCTCGCCACTTCCACTCCTCGACGACCTCGGGATCGGCCTGCTTGATCCATGCGCGGAGCAGGGAGAGCATCGTGCCCCGCCAGTCGCCCAGCTCGCTGATCCGCTCGTCTATCATCTGGGACGGGGAGTTTTGGTTCTGGGACTCGCTCTGTCTCATGATCTTCCCTCGATGCTGCTGTTTCTTGGACGAGGCCACCGTCTGCTCGACATCGCGATACAGCCTCTCGAAGGGGCCGCTTCGGCCCGCCAAACGCTTGGAAGAGCACGCTGCGACGGCACGGGATCAGGACGCATAACTCTCTGGCTATTGGTCTGTATTCATAACCAATAGGATATGTGTCGGTCAATCGAGACCGTCACTCGCAATGATCGCCATTGCCGCGTTTCCAGGACGATCCACTTCGGGTCTCGCGACACACGATAAGAGTGGCCGCGATGGAAAGTCTGGTGCGAGCGCGGAGCTTCTCGGGCATGGCTGCAACCTTCAAGCGAGACTGTGCTCGCTATCCCGGGTCAGCGGCGGCGCGATGGTTCCGCTCTCGATGGTGCGGTCGGACACGTCGGTGTAGACTGCCCGGGTCTTGTCTTCGGCAGTGCCTGATCCCCATCTCCAAGTGATCGCCGCTTCAGATTCCAGCATCGGGTTGGCGCTGCAGCACATGCAGCCGTGAGGACGTAACACTGAAAGCTGTGGTCCGGTTCGCCGGATGTGCCGAGATCAATAGGAGGAGGCCAGAATGACTCGCGCCTTCGTCAAGGAAGCCGAGGAAAGAGGGACCCTGGACGAGCTGCCAGACCGGCCAGTCTCGCCTCACCCGAACCTCGTGACGCCTGAAGGGCTCGCACAGATCGAGGCCCAGCTGGCGCGCTGGCATGACGAACACGCGGCGGCGCTGGCTGGAGGCGACCGCACCGAGATCGCTCAGACGCGGCGCGAGTTCCGCTACTGGACCGCGCGGCGCGCCAGCGCCAAGCTGGCCCCTGCGCAGGAAAGGCACGACATCGTCCGCTTCGGCTCGACAGTGACGATCCGCCGGGCCGACGGGCGCAAGCAGAACTGGCGACTGGTCGGCGAGGACGAGGCCGATCCGGCGCGGGGAACGCTGCCCTATGTCGCGCCGTTGGCGAGCGCGCTGATGGGCAAGGGCATTGGCGAGAGCGTCAGCATCGGCGCTGAGGCGGTCGAGATCATCGCGATCGCCTGAGGCGATCGTTCAGCTTTCCGCGAGCCAGGCCTGAATCCCTGCTGCAGCTGCGACTCCGGTCGCGAAGCAGGCCTGCAGCAGATAGCCGCCGGTCGGCGCCTCCCAATCCAGCATCTCGCCTGCGACAAAGGTACCGGGCAAGCGTTTCAGCATGAAGCCTTCCTCGACCTCGGCCGCGGCGACGCCACCGGCGGTGGAGATCGCCCGCTCGATCGGTCTGAGACCGGTGAGCACCAGAGGTGCGGCCTTGATCAGTGCGGCCAGCCTCTCCGCGTCTTGGGGAAGTGGCCCCTTCGCCGCTTCGCGCAGCAGCGCAATCGCGGATGGAGCGAGACCTGCAGCCTTGCGCAGATGATTGCTCAGCGTCACGCCCTTGCGACGATGCGCGAGCCGCTGGACCAGCAGCGCCGCCTCGTGATCGGGCCGCAGATCGACGGTGATGACCGCCCTGCCCTCGCGCAGGATCGTCTCGCGGATCGGGGCAGAGAGTGCATAGACCGCGCCGCCTTCCAGACCCGCCGCATCGATCATCGCCTCGCCGGGCACGGATTGGCCGCCGAAGCTCAGGACGATCCGTTTCAGCGGCACGCCGGCAAAACGCTCGCGCATGGTCTGCGACCAATCGACCGTAAAGCCGCCATTGGATGGGCGCAGCGGCGCAATCGCAATGCCGCGCGCTGCCAGCAAAGTCGCCCAGGCGCCATCGGACCCTAGCCGCGGCCAACTTGCGCCGCCGAGCGCGAGCAGCGTCGCGTCGTGCTTCGCCTCGAAATCGACGCCATCGCGGCTCCGGAACGTCAGAACGCCCGCTTCGCTCCAGCCGGTCCAGCGCTGCCCACGCGCGAAGGCGACGCCGAGACCATCGAGCCGGCGCAGCCAGGCACGAAGCAGGGGGGAAGCCTTCATGGCGCGAGGGAAGACACGTCCGCTGCTGCCGACGAACGTGTCCTGCCCGAGCGCATCGGCCCAGTCGCGCAGGGATTGCGGCGGGAAGGCACGAATGGCCGGCTCCAGCCAGGTTCGGGCATCGCGATAGCGGGCCAGGAAGCAGTCGAGCGGTTCGGAATGGGTGAGGTTCAACCCGCCGCGCCCGGCCAGCAGGAATTTGCGAGCCGGAGAGGGCATGCGATCGTAGATCGTGACCGCGTGGCCGGCCACTGCGAGGCGCTCGGCCGCAATCAGCCCGGACGGCCCTGCTCCGATGATGGCGATGTGATGTGAGGACATCGGTCCGGCTTGCCGTCAGCGCGGCCTGCGGTCAAGGGTAATCCCGCCGCGCGGGCCATCGATAGGACGAACCATGCCGACCATCGCCGCCTATCTTGGCGCAGCCATTCTCGAAATCGCCGGCTGTTTCGCGTTCTGGGGCTGGCTCCGGCTCGGCAAGCCGATCTGGTGGGTCGTGCCCGGACTGGTTTGCCTCGCCCTGTTCGCCTGGCTGCTGACGCTGGCGGAGAGCGAAATGGCCGGACGCGCCTATGCCGCCTATGGCGGCATCTATATCGTGAGTTCGCTCGCCTGGCTCTGGGTCGTCGAGGGCTTTCGCCCCGACCGCTGGGACATTGCCGGCGGGCTGATCTGCCTCGCCGGCGCGGCGGTCATCATCGCAGGACCGCGCTAGAGTATCGGCCCGAAAAGTGGATTGCGGCTTTCGGGAAAGCCGATGCAACCATAGACGATCAGATCATCGCGCCGGGTTCGATATCCGGCCCGACGATCCAAGTCTCAGCTCCGCGCAAAGGTCTCGTCGAAGGCGTAGCCGGCGCCACGAACGGTCCGCAGCGGATCCTTGGCGTTGTCGGGTGTGATCGCCTTGCGCAGGCGGCCGACATGGACGTCGACAGTGCGCTCGTCGATATAGACATCGCGACCCCAGACCGCGTCGAGCAGCTGGGCGCGGGAATAGACCCGACCCGGCGCCTGCATCAGGAACTCGAGCAGGCGGAACTCGGTCGGGCCGAGATGCAACTCGCTCCCTGAGCGGCGGACACGGCGGGTGGTGCGGTCGAGTTCAAGATCGCCGGCGGCCAGCAGTCCGGCAACATGACCCGGCTTGGCGCGGCGCAGCAGCGCCTGGATGCGCGCGATCAGCTCGGGCAGCGAGAAAGGCTTGACGACATAGTCGTCAGCCCCGGTGGCAAGGCCGCGCACACGCTCGGTCTCCTCGCCGCGGGCCGTGAGCATGATGATCGGCACTCGCTCGGTATCGCGACGGGTCCGCAGCCGCCGGCAGAGCTCAATGCCGGAAAGGCCCGGTAGCATCCAGTCGAGCAGCACGAGGTCCGGCGTATGATCGCGCAGATGCAGCTCGGCATCGTCGCCACGCGCTACGCTATCGACCTCGAAGCCTTCGGCCTCGAGATTGTAGCGTAGCAGCAGGGTCAACGGCTCTTCGTCCTCAACGATCAGGATGCGTGCAGGCATGTCTCACTCGGTCCCAAAGGTGTCGGGCGCCGGTCACTCACCGGTGGCGGCGTCCAGAAGGATGTTGGTGGTGTCGAGCTTCGGACGGGCTGCGTCCAAGGCTTCGCCCGTGACGAGATAGTGGATCGTCTCGGCGATGTTGGTGGTGTGGTCGCCGATGCGCTCGACATTCTTCGCGCAGAACAGGAGATGCGTGCAGAAGGTGATGTTGCGCGGGTCTTCCATCATATAGGTGAGCAGCTCGCGGAAGAGCGAGGTATAGAGCGCGTCGATCTCGTCGTCTCGGCGCCAGACCTCCATGGCCTTCTGCTCATTGCTGACGGCATAGGCATCGAGCACGTCCTTGAGCTGGGCCTGAACCAGGCGGCTCATATGCTCGAGGCCGACGACCGCACGCGACGGCGGCTGGAACTGGCCGGAGATCGCAACGGCGCGCTTGGCGATATTCTTGGCGAGATCGCCGACACGCTCGATATCGGCGGCGATGCGAATGGCGGAGATCAGCTCGCGCAGGTCGTTGGCGAGCGGCTGGCGCCGGGCGATGGTGAGGACCGCCTTCTCCTCGACCTCACGCTGCAGGTTGTCGAGGCGCTGGTCGGCGCTGATGACCTTCTGTGCCAATCCGGTATCACGGCGCACCAGGGCGACCGTCGAATCGCCGAGCATGCGCTCCGACATGCCCCCCATCTCGGCAAGGCTGCGGCGGATCCCCTCGAGATCGGCGTCATATGAGCGGACGATGTGATCAGTCATCGCGGCGTGTCCTTTGTCGGCAAAGCAGTTGGAAGGCTTGGTACCGTTTCAGCCGAAGCGACCGGTGACGTAATCCTGCGTCTGCTTCTTGTGCGGGTTCATGAAGATGGTGTTGGTGGCGTCGAACTCGATCACCTCGCCCAGATACATGAAGGCGGTGTACTGCGAGATGCGCGCCGCCTGCTGCATGTTGTGGGTGACGATGACGATGGTGAAGTCGGTCTTGAGCTGCTCGAGCAGGTCCTCGATCTTGCCGGTCGAGATCGGATCGAGCGCCGAGGTCGGCTCATCGAACAGGATCACTTCCGGCTTCTGGGCGATGGTACGCGCAATGCAGAGGCGTTGCTGCTGGCCGCCGGACAGGCCCATGCCGGAGGTCTTCAGCTTGTCCTTGACCTCGTCCCAGAGGGCAGAGCGGCGCAGCGCACCTTCGACGCGGTCGTCGAGTTCGGACTTCGGCGGCTTCTCATAGAGGCGGATGCCGAATGCGACATTGTCGTAGATCGACATCGGGAAGGGCGTCGGCTTCTGGAACACCATGCCGACGCGCGAGCGCAGCTCGTTCACATCGATATCGTTGCTGATGACGTTGCGGCCGTCGAGCAGGATCTCGCCGGTGGCGCGCTGCTCCGGATAGAGTGAATAGATCCGGTTGAAGATGCGCAGCAGGGTCGACTTGCCGCAGCCCGACGGCCCGATCAGGGCGGTGACATGGCGGTCCCGGAAGTCGAGATTGATGTTCTTCAGCGCCTTGTGCTCGCCGTAGTAGAAATCGAGGTTCTTGACCGCGATCCGGACGGGGGCCTCGGCATCAAGCGCTTGCGGGCTCAGTTCCAGCGTCGAAAGCATCGACTTGTTCCTTCAGATCGAACGCGACGAGGGTTTAAGGCCGTTCATTTGCCGCCCCGCACGATACGGCGGGCGATAAGCGAGAGGCACAGGATCGAGACGGTGATGATCAGCGAACCGGCCCAGGCGAGCTGCTGCCAGTTCTCATAAGGGGCGGAGGCGAACTGGTAGATCGTAACCGGCAGGTTGGAGACGCCGCCGACGAGGGTGGGCGAGAACCAGAAATTGTTGTTCAGCGCAGTGAAGATCAGCGGCGCCGTTTCGCCGGCGATGCGCGCCAGGGCCAGCAGGATACCGGTGACCATACCGGATTTCGCCGCCCGCCAGGTCACGCTGGTGATGACGACCGAAGGCGGGGCGCCCAGCGCAGCACCGGCTTCGCGCAACGAGCTCGGCACGAGGCGCAGCATGTCCTCGGTGGTGCGCACGATCACCGGGATCGCGATGATGCCCAACGCGACGCCGCCGGCCCAGCCGGAATAGCCGCGGAACGGCTCGACCAGGATGACGTAGACGAAGAGGCCGATCAGGATCGACGGTGCCGAGAGCAGGATGTCGTTGATGAAACGGATCAGATCCGCGAGCTTCGAGCCCTTGCCGTATTCGGCAAGATAGGTGCCGGCGAGCACGCCCACCGGCGTCGCCACGGCGATGCCGAGGAAGGTCAGCACGATCGAGCCGACAATGGCGTTGGCAAGGCCGCCCCCCTCGCTGCCGGGACCGGGCGTGACCTGGGTGAAGGTCGCGACGGAGAGCCCGCCGATCCCCTTCACGAGCAGCATGCCGAGAATCCAGAACAGCACGAATATGGCGAGAAGGGTGAAGCTGGTGGCGATGATTTTCATCGCCCGATCGGCGGTGCGGCGCGCGGGACGGACGCGGCCCCAGACCTGATGAGGCGTCGTGGCGGGCGGGGTGACGGCGCTGTTCATGGCCAGGCTCCGCTCAGAAGGACTTGACGCGCGCGACGAGGATACGCGCGATCACGAGGACGACGAAGGTGACGAAGAAGAGGATACAGCCAAGCGCGATCAGCGCGTTGAGCTGCAGGCCCATCGCCTCGTTGAATTCGTTGGCGATGCGCGAGGCGATGGTCGAGCCGGGATCCATGATCGAGGCCGAAAGCCGGTTGGCGTTGCCGACGACGAAGGTCACCGCCATGGTCTCGCCAAGCGCGCGGCCAAGACCGAGCATGATGGCGCCGATGATCGAGACGCCGGCCTGCGGCACCAGCACATGGCGCACGACCTCCCAGGTCGTGGCGCCGATGCCATAGGCGCTCTCACGCAGTACGGACGGGATCTGCTCCAGCATGTCGCGGGTGATCGAGGCAATGAAGGGGATGATCATGAAGGCGAGGATGATGCCGGCCGTCAGGATGCCGAGGCCCGAGGGCGAGCGCGAGTAGAGCACGGTGCCGACCAGCGGAATGCCTTCGACGATGTTCGAGACCGGGATCTGCACATAGGCCGCGAAGAGCGGCACGAAGACGAAGAGACCCCACATGCCGTAAATGATCGAGGGCACGGCAGCGAGCAGCTCGATCGTCGTCGAGACCGGGCGCTTGAACCAGGGCGGCGCGAGCTGGGTGAGGTAGACGGCGATGCCGAGCGAGAGCGGTACGCCAAGGACCAGCGCGATCAGCGCGGTCGACAAGGTGCCGACGATGGCGGGCCAGGCGCCATACTGCTCATTCTGGGTATCCCAGACGCTGGACGTAATGAAGCCGAGACCGAATTCGCGGAAGGCAGGCCAGCCGCCGATGATCATCGAGGCGATGATGCCCGCGAGCAGCACCAGCACGAAGAGCGCAGCGGCCCGGCTGGCATTGCGGAAGACAATGTCGAAGGTGCCCTTTGGAGTGCGGCGAATGGCAGGCGCACCGGGCGCGGCCATCTGGTCTGTCACGGCAGCCATCCGTGGTTACTCCGGTCGCATAAGAAGCACGAGGAAACGCGTCTCACAAAGTCGAACGCGAGGCGGGAACAGCCCGCCTCGCGCCATAGCATGGATCAGAAGATCGGCTTGCCGGCCGGGTCGGTGACGCCCTTCCAGGCGGCGCGGACCTGATCCTTGACGTTGGCCGGGAGCGGCACGTAGTCGAGATCGAGCGCGAGCTTGTCGCCGTTCTTGTAGGCCCAGTCGACGAATTTCAGCGCGGACTGCACCTCTTCCGGCTTCTCCGGCTTGGCATGCACGAGCAGGAAGGTGGCGGAGGTGATCGGCCAGGCCTGGGCGCCCTTCTGGTTGTTCAGCGAGATGCCGAAGCCGGGAGCCTCGTTCCAGTTCGCATTGGCGGCAGCAGCCTGGAAGGACTTGTCGTCCGGAGCCGGGAACTGGCCTTCGGCATTCTCGACCAGCGCATGGGCCAGCTTGTTCTGCTTGGCATAGGCGTATTCGACATAGCCGATCGAGTTCGCGACCTGCTTGACGGAGGCCGAGACGCCCTCATTGCCCTTGCCGCCGATGCCGACCGGCCACTGCACGGCGGTGTTGGTGCCGATCTTCGACTTCCAGTCCGGCGAAACGCGCGAGAGATAGTCGGTGAAGACGAAGGTCGTGCCCGAGCCGTCCGAACGATAGACCGGGTTGATGTTGGCGTCAGGCAGGGTCAGGCCGGCATTGATGGCGACGATCTTGGGGTCGTTCCACTTCTTGATGGTGCCCTGATAGATGTCGGCGATGATCGCGCCGGTGAGCTTCAGCTTGCCCGGCTCGACGCCGGCAATGTTGACGGCCGGAACGACGCCGCCCATGACGGTCGGGAACTGGATCAGGCCGTCCTTGGTCAGGTCCTCGCCCTTGAGCGGGGCATCGGTCGCACCGAACGCAACCGTCTTGGCCTTGATCTGCCGGATACCGCCGCCCGAGCCGATCGACTGATAGTTGAGACCGATATTGGTCTCCTTCTTATAAGCTTCAGCCCATTTCGAGTAGATCGGGAAAGGGAAGGTCGCGCCCGCGCCGGTGATGTCAGCGGCCTGGGCAACGCCGGCCAGGCCGATCGTCGCAGCCGCGAGAATGAGAATTTTGCGCATTAGAGGAGTCCTCGTCTGGGTCGCAGTCTTTAGCAGCCCCGCTAGAACACCTTCCATATGACAGACAGATGACAGACCGTCACGTTCGCCGTCACATTGGTCAGGATGGGCTCCGCATCATCGCGCCGAGGCGCGGCAGGATCGCCTTGAAGAGCGCACCCTTGCCGTACTCGCTCTCGATGGTGAGACGGCCGCGATGGCGTAGCACGATGTGCTTGACGATGGCGAGACCGAGGCCCGTGCCGCCGGCCTCGCGGCTCGCGGCCGTGTCGACCCGATAGAAGCGTTCGGTGAGGCGGGGCAGATGCTCGGGCGGGATGCCCGGCCCATCGTCACGAACGCTGACGCTGGCTTCGCTCACGCCCTCGACCACATTGATCGCAACCACGCCGCCCTCGCGGCCATATTTGATGGCGTTCTCGACGAGATTCTCCATCAACCGCAACAGCTCGTCGCGGTCCCCCGCGACCTGGACCGGCTGGGGCGGCGTCTCGAGCTTCAACGTCACCTTGCGCCCGCGTGCCATCAGGGTGAGCGAGTCGACGATCTCGCGCGAAATCGCGGAGAGATCGACAGGCGTGTCCGGTGCGAGATGGGCGCGCAGCTCGATGCGCGAGAGCGAAAGCAGATCGTCGACCAACCGCGCCATGCGCAGGCCCTGCTCGCGCATGATGGCGAGGAAACGGTCGCGCGCGCCGGTATCGTTGCGCGCCGGCCCCTGCAGGGTCTCGACGAAGCCGAGAAGCGAGGCGAGCGGCGTGCGCAATTCGTGGCTGGCATTCGCCACGAAATCGACGCGCATGCGTTCTGTGACGCGCAGCTCACTCAGATCCTCGAAGGTCAGCACCACGGGATTACGCCAGACGCCGCCGGTCAGCGCCGCGATGTGGATCCGGAAGGTGCGCTCGACCGGCACGCGCTCGATCAGCTCGATGACCCGGCGCCCTCCGCGGCGCGAAACCTGCTCGATCGCGTCGATCAGGTCGGGGTCGCGCAGGACGAGCGTCAGCGACTGGCCGCGTTCGAGCGCTGGAATGAGCGCACGCATCGCCGGGCTCAGCGCCTGCGCCACACCCTGCGCATCGAGCAGCACCACGGCGGCCCCCAGCGCCTCGATCAGCGCTGCAGTGGCCGGCGCGTGGGGATCGACGACATCGACCATGTGAACATGCCTATCAGGAGGAAACTGGCGCCCTCATAGGGGGTGGCACGCACTCTGCCAATCGCTCCGGGCGAGATGCCCCGCACTTGCGAGGCCTCCCAGAGCGTGCGGAGACAGCGCGGGCGAAAGCCATGCCATCCCGGATCTCAGCAGGAACGAGAATGTGCTCGGGTGATCACTATCGGCAACGCGCTAGGCGCCGTGGAGGTCGAGGCTGTCTTGACCACGGTCGGGATTGCGACCGGCCTTCTCGCTCAGATCAGGAATGTATCTCCAGCCAATTATTGCCTCTTGATTGAGGCATTCTCGAACATGGAAAGGATCCGAATGATGATGCTCACCCGACGGAATGATGACCATCGACCTGACCAGCCATCTTTTGGCCTTTTAACGACACTATTCGGACATGGAACTGCTCGGCCAGACCAAGAATCTGGTGGCTTGAGCCTTCCATCCTCCCCAGTCTTGTTGAGTATTTTATGCGTCGCATTATCTTGTCTGCATGTGTTGCAGTGTGCCTCCCTGTATCCGCCTATGCCAACGTTCCCACCGGAAAGGTCTCGTTCCAACCGCAAGTGAAGGGGTTGGGCTGCCTCAAACCCGAAACCCTGGCGATGATCAGCGAGTTGGTCGCCAAGATCGGCCCGATCAAGATCACCTCGACCTGCGGTGGTCGCCATGCCCGGAACTCGCAGCACTATAGCGGAAAGGCGATCGATTTCAGGCCGGTGGCTGCTTCAACGCGCAGCGCGGTCGCTGCGGCCAAGGCCCTCGCGAGCACCGGCGGCGTCGGCTCCTATTCGAACGGCCTCGTCCATGTCGATGTCGGAGCGCGCGAGGCCTCCTGGTATGGGCACAAGCGCAGCAGCCGTCAGGTCGCCTACGCAGCGCGCAGCAGCCGCTAAGACATCGCTCCGAAAAGTGGATTGCGGTTTTCGAGAAAGCCGCTGCAATCACAGGAGGTCAGATCATCGGACGGACACGAGATCCAGTCCGATGATCTGGAAGTGCCGCGCCCTAGATGTCGTGGCGCTTGATGCGGCGGATCATTTCGTGGAGCGCCAGCATCACCAGCGCCAGGATGAAGGGCAGCAGATAGTAGATGATGCGGAAGAGCAGCAGGGCTCCAAGCACATGGCCATAAGGCAGCCGGTTGAGCGCGACGAGCATCGTCGCCTCAAAGACGCCGAGCCCGCCGGGCGTATGGGCGGCTATGCCGATCAGGCAGGCAAAGACATAAGCTGCCAGGAAGGCCGGATATTCCAGCCCATAGCCGCCGGGCAGCAGCACGAAGAGCACGGCAGCGGCGGCGCAGACCTCGCAGGCGCCAAGCGTCATCTGGCCTAGCGTGATGCCCAGTCCCGGCAACGGCAGGTTCCAGCCGCGAACCCGGAAGGTGCGTTCGTCGGTCGCGACCCAGGCGAGATAGCCGAGGATGGCGAGCGCCGTCGCGGCTCCGACGACCTGCACGACCCAGGGCGAGGTGCGTGCCAGCAGGGCGACAGAATCGGTGGCATAGAACAGGCAGGCGCTGAGGATCGCGCCGAGTCCGAGCCAGAAGGTCAGGCCGGCGATGACCGTCAGGCGAGCGACCTCCGAGGCGCGCACACCCTTGGCCGAATAGATCCAGTAGCGAACCGTGCCGCCCGTCACGATCGGGAAGCCGAGCGTGAAGGACACGGAATAGCTGGTGAAGGAGGCGAGCGCGGTCGTGCGGTAGGGGATCGACATCCCCAGCCTTCTCAGCGCCAGCGCATCATAGCCGGTCAACAGCAGATAGCTCAGCGCGGTGAAGCCGAGCGCCAGCCCGATCTGGCGGCGGCTGGCATCGGCGAAGGCACCGGCCACCTGGCCCGGCTCCATCTCGCGGATGATCAGCCAGAGGACGGCCAGCGAAGCGACGAAGATGACCGTGCTGGCAAGTGGGCCGAGCCAGCGCCAGCGGCTGCGTTTGCGCAGCGGCATTCCGGGCTCGTGCGGGCCGTACGACATGCTCTCTCGTGGTCAATTGCGCGAGGTGGGAGTGTGGCTCGCGCCGATTGCGGACGGGAGGGCACCGCAGCACCCCGGCCCCGACAGATAGCGCCTCGACCGCGATCCACAAGACGGAAGGACGCGGCGAATGCGCGCCATGAGGCTGATGCAGGGCGCGTCGGGCCGGCATTGCGACGGCCCGACAACATCTGTCCGCTCCGGCCCAACCGTTTGGCTATCCTCAGATTTCTCTGACTTGAGCGGCCGCGAAGAATGCCTCCGGCCCCTCGATCTCGACCAATTTGCGATTCTCGATGAGCCAGAAGCGATTGCCGACCGCCCTGACGAAGCTGCGATCGTGTGAAACCAGCAGGCAGCTCGCCTCATGCGCCATGAGTTCGCCCTCCAGTGCCTCCTGCCCTTCGATGTCGAGATGGTTCGTCGGTTCGTCGAGCAGATAGAAATTCGGATTGGCCAGACGCAGCACCAGCATGGCGAGCCGCGACTTCTGTCCGCCCGAGAGCGCGCCGATCCGGCTGCTCTGCATGTCGATCGACACTCCCGCACTCGCCAACAGGCTGCGCGCCGGTTGGTCGCCGACATCGAACCGCTGGGTGATCACGCCATGCGGCGTATCGCTATCGGCAAGTTCGGAGAGGCTCTGACTGCTATAACCCAGGGCAAGCGACGGCGTGACCTTGATGCTCGCACCGTCGGCTTCCGCGATCGCATCCCTGATCAGGCCGATCAGTCGCGACTTGCCGGTTCCGTTGCGGCCAAGCAGCACGATCCGGTCACCCTGGGCGATCGAGCGTTTGCCGGTCTTGAACAGCAGCGCCCCATCCGGCGCCTCGACGGAAAGATCGTCGAGCGTTACCAGGACCTTGGCGTGCGTGCCGCGATTGGCCAGCCGGATCGCTCCCGATGAGCGCTCCTGATAGCCAGGTCGTGCCGCCTCCTCCAGGCGCTCGGCCCTTTGCCTGAGCTGCTTGGTCTTGACCACGAGCAGGTCGCTGCCAGAATTGATCCCGATATTGTTCAGCTTCGCAGCCTGCCGGCGCAGCTGCTGCGCCGCCTTCATCTCGCGCTGGTAGCGACGCTCCTCCCCGGCATCGACCTCATCCAGCGCGGCGCGCGCCAGCGTATAGGGCAGCGCGAAGACCGGTGAGTTCTCCAGCCTGAGGAACAGCGTGCGGTTGCTCACCGCGTCGAGGAAGGCGCGGTCATGGCTGGAGATCACGACGGGCACGTCGCGCGGCAGGCCGTTCAGCCAGTCCTCGAGTTGGCTGATCCGGGTGAGGTCGAGATGGTTGGTCGGCTCGTCGAGCAGCAGCATGTCGGGATCGGTCACCCAGACGCTGGCCAGCAGGGCGAAGCGCTGCCAGCCGCCGCTCAGCTGCGACAAGGGGCGCCGGCGAAGCGCCTCGGGAATCTCGAGCGCTTCCAGCGCGACGTCGACGCGCCAGGATTCCGTCTCGGCCTGCTCCGGCGACAGGGCCCGAAGCACGAGGTCATAGAAGGGCAATGCCAGCAGCGCGGCCGCAATCTCCTGCTCGACATGACCGACGCGAAGGCCGCGCGAACGCGTGATCTCACCTGTCGTGGGTTCATGGGAGCCGCCGAGGCAACGCAACAGCGTGGATTTGCCCCGGCCATTGGCGGCGACGAGGCCGAGGCGATCGCCCGGCCCGATGGCAAGATTGAGATTGGAAAAGAGCGGCGCACCAAGCGTGACGCCGAGTTTGCGAGCGTTGATCAAGGCCATAATCGTTCTCTGGACTGCCCGAGCCGTTGACCGGCATCCAGGAAAGGCGCGTTTCACGGCCTTGTGGATGCAGATGCCAGATGCCTGTGCGGCGTCAGCTCGTTGAATTGGGAGAGGCACAGTTCACCGGAGCCATAAGGCTCGATGCTGCGCCGCCACGAAAGGCAGACCGGGAAGAGAACCGCTGAGGGATCGTCCTTGGGTCAGCCCTGCAAGACTGCTTGCAGGGCCTGAACGGGGCCACGCTGACGATGGTGACGAAAAAACGTGATCACGCAGCCCCCCTTTCTCGAATGAGCGATGGCAACAGCCCTAGCGCCGTTCCTGATCGTTCGCAACCGCGGCTTGTCTCAGGCTGTCTTGCGGAACACGCGCAGGGTCTTGAACTGGCCAATCTCCTCGACCGAGCGCGACTTCACCCAGTCCGCAATGATCGGCTCGGCCGAGGCATAGGCGAAAGAGCCAGTGTAGAACAGGATATGGCCGCTAGCATCGGTCTGGTCGGTGAAGAGCTGCATCACCTCGAGATCGGTGAGCGCGCCATACGCGTCGTTCTTCTCGCTGCGGAACTCGCAGGAATGGAACAGGGTGACGATGTCGAAGCGCGGCAGCAGTTTTGCGTTGCTCGTGTAGATGTCGCCGAAATAGGCGGAATAGGTCTTGGTGATCGAGGGGTTCTCGGTCGCCAGCTTGACGAAGGCATCATATTCCTTGGGCGAGGCGGTGATGCCCAGCACGGAGCAGTCGAGCTCCGGCTCGGCGCAGCGGATGCCGATATAGTGATGGCCGCCGGTCCCGAAATGATAGATGCGCTTGCCAGTGAGGCCCTGCTCTTCGAGCCATTCGACGAAATGCACGTCACAAGGGCACTGCTCGACCCGCAGGCCCCAATAGACGTCCCAGATATTCAGCATGCGATCAGCTCCGTAACAGGCAGGCCCGACGGGCCTGCGGCATGAGGCAAGGCGGGCTCGATCAAGCCCGGGGCAAAGGGTCTCGCAGCATGGCGGCACCAAGAGATCGTCATGTCAGGCCCCGCTCCACCACACCCGCCCGCACGGCGGACGTGCCGTCCGGATTGGCCATCCGCGCCACGCCGCCGGCCCGCTTCATCACGATATGCAGGCTGGCAGCCTCGGCAAAGCCAGGGCTCTGGCCCATCAGCAGGATGATGGCGCCGGGTTTTGCGGCTCGGAGCTCGGCGATGAGTTCGAGCGCAGTGTCGGTTTCCAGGGCGCTGGTGGATTCGTCGAGCAGGAGGACGTCGGGCGCTTCGAGTTCGGCGCGGGCAAGCGCCAGGCGCTGCCTGTCTCCCGTCGCCAGAAGCTTGTCCCAGTCGCGATGCTCGTCGAGGCTCGCGGCGAGCGCAGAGAGCCCGTAACGGCGCAAGGCATCGGCAAGCGCATCGCCCGGGCGGGTCAACGCGGTATCGAGAATCGTGCGCAGGCTGCCTTCGCTCAAGTGCAGGCTGTGCGGCACGACGGTCACCCGCGCTCCCTCCGGCAGGGAAATCTCGCCTCGCCCCCAAGGCCAGAGACCGGCGAGCGCCTGGATCAGCGCCGATTTGCCGAGCCCGAGTTCACCCGAGAGATGCAAGGTCGCTCCGGCCGGCAGGGAGAAGCTGAGATCGGCGGCCAGGTTGCGACCATCGCGATCGGTCAAGGTGACATCCGCGAGACACAGCAGAGCGTCAGGGCTTTGCTTCACAGTCAGATGATCATCCGGCCGACTCTGCTCGACACGGTCGAGCGCATCGGCCAGTTCATTGACGCGCCGCGCGGCGGCCAGCCACTCGGCGATGCGCATGAAATTGTCGAGCACCCAGTTGAAGGCGTTCTGCACGGCCACAAAGGCGGCAGCGACTTGAACGACCCCGCCGAGCGACATCTCGCCGGAGAGATATTTCGGGGCGGCCAGCAATAACGGAACGACTGGAACGAGCGCACCGCTGCCATTGGTGATCCAGGTCAGCCGGCCGCGTTGGCGGATCATGGCGAGCCAGCGCTGCGCCAGGCTGTCATAGGTGCGCGCGACGGCGCGGCGCTCGCCGGCCTCGGCGCGAGCGAGCGCGATCGGCTCGCCATGATCGCGAATACGCATCAGGGCGAAGCGCAACTTGGCTTCGCCCTCGTTTCGCGCCGCGACGAGACGCGGCAGCCGGCGGCCGACAACGGTGATCAGCAGCGAAACCAGCACCGCATAGAAGATTGCTGCCAGCACGAGATAGGCCGGGATGGTGATCGCCCCGGAGCCGGCCGGAATCGTCAGCGCCCCCCCGATCTCCCAGAGGATCTCGATGAACATCACGATGGTGATGAAAGCCGACAGCAGACCTATGGCAAAATCGACGAGCGGTTCGGTGGCCCAGCGCACGTCGTCGGCGATGCGGTATTCGGGATTGGCCGGCTCGTCATTCGACAGGCTCAGACGAAAGAAGCGTCGCTCTCCGACCCAGCCGTCAGCAAGCTTTGCCGTCACCCACTGCCGCCAGTGCACCTGGAGTGTCTCGCGCGTGACCAGGATGGCGACACCGATACCGGCGACGATGAGCGCGAGCACCGGGAAAACCGCCATGGCGGTCCGCGCGCTTTCCGTGTCCTTCTTCTCCAGCGCATCGAAGAACCAGCCATTCCAGCGATTGACGGTGACATTGACGAAAACGCTGAAGATGATCGACGCCGCCAGCGACAGCGTCCAGAACCAGGCCTTGCCGCTGGTCGCGCCGCGCCAGAAGCCGCCGGTCAAGCCGGCAAAGCGCCAGGCGACCTGCCGGTCGGAGGGCAGGCTTTCGGCAACACCAGGCGCTTCGACAGATCTCAGCAAGAACGATGATCCCCCCGGATCGCAACAACACATGTCCACCCCGGGTTTTCCCGGTTGATGCGCACGCCTGCCGGAATGGCGCGTATCGCGCGCTCGATGAACCCAGGCTGAATGATTCTGACCTTGCGGCACCAACGGCGCTTCGCAGTTTCGAACTGTTCTATTTATTCAATGAAAACAATAAGTTGCACAACCACGCCCTCGCGCGTACTGAGTTGCGCCATGTAAGAACCGGTCACGACGAGGCATCGAGATGAGCGAGATTTCTGCAGGAGACGTGGTTGCGGCAATCGGCCGGAGCGACGAACTCATCATCCGGGAAACGCTGCGGACCAGGGCGACGCCGCTCGAACTGCGTCGGGCGCTCGCCTTCGCAAAGGGCCCCGCCAATGCGAGCCCAGCCGCCTATCAGGCGCTGCCGGCGCGGATGCAGCGTCTCGTCGACCTGCTGACTGCTGCGCTGGAGGGATCGGCGCAGGGTGAGAAACCCAGCCATCGGCGGGAGGACGCGCACCGTGCCGCTTGAACTGATCCATGACGAGAACACCGACGCCGCCCGCGCCGCGCTGCGGCAGGTGGTGATGACGGCGTTCTGCAACGCCTTGCACGATTCCCAGCTCGCCCCGATGACCGTGATGCGGCTCGCCGCCGAGGCGATCGGCTCGATCTATCGCGAGGTCTCCGATGCCCATCGCCATGAGGACGCTTGTCCATGCGGCTGGCGGCCGAGCCCGGAGCAGGATATCGACGCCCTGCAGGCGGCCTTGGCGCGTCTGGCAAGACCGGCGCCGATCGCCGATCTGAGACTGGTCGAGGTTGCCGGCCGGGCTTAGATCATCAGGTCGGATATCGTACTCGGCCCGTTGATCTGAGTTTTAGGGCTTGCATCGGCTTTCCCGAAGACCGCAATCCACTTTTCGGACGGATGCTTCGGGCGCGGGCACGCGCTCAAGCGCCAATGATCGAGGACGTGAGGACATGAACCAGAGCCAGGCGGCCCTTGCCGCAGCGCCGGGGGATGGCGAGGCGCTGCTGCGCCTGCTCGAAACGCGCCGCTCAGTCGGGATGACGATGCTCAGCGAGCCGGGCCCAGATGCCGCGGCGCTGGCCCGCATGCTGACGATCGCCGCCCGCGTGCCCGATCACGGCGTGCTCGAACCCT
Organism: Hyphomicrobiales bacterium; assembly: GCA_900470095.1. Lineage (GTDB taxonomy): Bacteria > Pseudomonadota > Alphaproteobacteria > Rhizobiales > Beijerinckiaceae > Allobosea. Next base: position 319,032 of record UBZM01000036.1, on the reverse strand, counting down.
GGCGCTTCATCGTGCTTGCGGGCGAAGCGCGCAAACGGGCAAGCGAGCGTGTCTCGCGGCTCTATGCCACCGAGAATGCGGCGATGGATGCCGAGAAGCGTGAGAAATTCACCGGGATCATCGGCCGCTCGCTGACTTATGCGCCCCTGATCGTCCTGGTCGTCAGCAAGAGCGACCCCGAGGCGCGCGTGCCGGTCTGGGAGCAGGACCTCTCCGCCGGGGCGGTCTGCATGAACCTGCTCACCGCAGCCCACGCGCTTGGCTTCGGCGCGAACTGGCTCACCGGCTGGGCCGCCTACAGCCCCGGCGTGCACGCCCTGTTCGGGCTTTCGAGCGGCGAGAAGCTCGCGGGCCTCGTCCATATCGGCACGGCGAAGGAAGCGCCGACCGAGCGCCGGCGCCCCGATATCGAGGTGATAACCACCGTGTGGACGGGGACGGACTGATCGGGAGCCGCGGAGCCTGTGTCAGACCAGGGCCGGGCTGCCAGCCGCACCGACCGGCTGATCGAGATAGCTGCGCTCGAAGGTCTCCATCACCGTTGCCACCATCTTGCGGGCGACGTGGAGCTGGTCTTCCTCGAAGGCGATCGTACGCGGCGAGTTCAGGACGATCTCGTAGCTCGGAAAATAATCGACGAAGTCGAAGCGTCGGTAGAGCTCCTCGGCGACGGCGCGCAGCACCGATTTCGAGGCACTGTTGGCCACGATGACATCGGCATCCTTGAACGTCGCGCCGAGCGGCACGGGCGAAACAGTGACGATGAAACGCATCTCCGGATGGCAGTGCTCGCGGATCAGAGCGATCACGCCGAGCATGTCGTTCAAGGTCGCCTCATAGCCGTAGTCGACGAAGCGGAAGCGCTCGGGCATGCGCGAGAGCCAGGTCGGGCCGGGATGGATATTCATGGCGAGCCCGGTTTCGGAGTCGAGCCAGGTCTCGGTCAGCCCGAGCGTGAAGAAGCAGATCCGCGCGTCCTTGATCCGCGCAGTCGCGGCCGTCAGGCGCTTGCGGTTGGCAAGCGCGGTCTGCTGGTCGAGCAATCTCAGGCCGCTGGCGTGCGGGTCGAACCACTGGTCGGGGGCGAGCTCGATCAGCCCTTCATTCGGATAGGGCTCGTCGAGCAGGACGCGCTTGAGCTCATGCGTCATCGACCGCACCGAGTATTTGTTGAGCGCGCCGCGGCTCAGGCTTCCGCGCGCCGCGCCGCCACCACGGCCCGTGGCCTCGTTCCAGCTCTCGAAATGCTCGGCTGGAACGCCATGGCCTTCGAGCAGGAGCGACAGCCCCCGCATCATCAGGATGTTCTCGACCTCGCGCGCGAAACAGGACCCCATCGTAAAGATCGGCCAGGCCGGATCGATCTGGAACTTCGGTTTGTGCTCGACCGAGAGATAGTTACCGGTGGTCAGCCGCTCCTTGGCCATGCGCTCGGGCTTGCCCGAGATCCAGCCGCGCACCGGATTGCCGCGCATGATCGTGAGCGCGGTGCCCGCGTCGTATTCGATCTTCATGGTCTGCTCCTGCCGCTTCTCGCCGCCGGCACCATGCCGCCGGCCTTCTTCGGGGTGTTCGGTTCAAGCGCTCTCGCAGCGTGCGTGCTGCGGAGAGGCACTCGCTCGCGCCTCGACAATCGGGCTTCAGGACAACGGCGCCGCCTCACATCCGGTGGGGGACGCCGTTCCTGTCGAGGAAGTCGCGCATGCGGTCGTAGGAACCGGCATAGCTCTTCGCGAGCGTGTTGAGCTGGGCTTCCTGATAGACGGCTCGCCAGCCGCCTTCGGCGAGGGCGGACTCCGGCACGACAGGGATCTTCAGGGTCTCGGCCAGTTCCTGGCTGCGCGTGTCGTAGGCGACGAGAACGCCCGGCACGCCCTGCGCCACCGCCGGCAGCACGCCGTGGACGCGATAGCCGACCGCGAGATCGAGCCCCTGCGCAAAGGCATCGTAGCGCTCGACATCGAAGAAGGTGAAGAGCTGCTTCTCGTAGATCCGGCGCATCGCCGTATCATCGGCGCCGCTCCACCAACCGGTGTGAACGAACTCGGCCACAGCCTTCTCCATCGCCTTCTCGTCGCGCAGGAAGAAGGCTTTCTCCTCCTGCTCGCCATGCGAGGACATCACCATCTCGCTCTGACGATCGACCTTGAGAAGCGCGGCCTTCTGGTTACGCAGATAGGCTTCCGGATCGGCGGTATAGCTTTTGTCCGCCTCGCGTCTGAGGCTGAAGGCCACTTTTCGGATCTCGCGCTGGTCCGGAATCCGGATGGCGAGATCGCGCTTGCGCGTCCGGAAGATCGAGGGGCAGCCGACCACCTCGACATTGCGAATGCCGTTATGGCGCAGCGTCTCGGCGCTGAAGGCGCCGCGCACGCCAATCGCTGCGCAGCGGTCGGCAACGATCTGCCAGAATCGCTTCGAGGCGTCCGGCAGTTCGATGGCGCGGTTCTGGCTCGCCTGCGCGCCGACACCGATGGCGTAGACCGGCAGCTTGACCCTCTCCAGCACCTCGACGGCACGGAACCACTCCATCTTTTCATGGATGAAATTCGAGCCGCGGACGAAGACGTAGTCGAACTCGCTGGCATAGCGCTCGATATCGGCCTCAGTCGGATTCATGATCTTCATCGGCTCGAGATGCGCATAGCGCAGCAGCTTGAGCGTCGAGTCGAAGACGATCATGTCGCCGATGTTGAAATAGTCGGAGAGCAGCTTCTCCATCGGCGCCCGGTACCAGCGCACCTTGTCGTGCTCGTAGACTTCTCCGGCGGGGTAGATCACCAGCGCGCGCAGCTTCTTCTCGGTCGCGATCGGTGCGAGTCCCGACCCGGGCGCGACCTTGCCGCTCTCGGCGTCAAGTACCGAGACCTCACGCGGCCGACCGTCGGCGAGCCTGGGCAGCGGGATGGTGAGCTCGGCGCCGGCAACGTCGCCGACGATCACCGCGCCCGGCTGGATCGTCGCATAATCCTGACCGTCGAGCCGCAGGCGCAGCGCCGGCCAGCCGCCATCGGGACGCTTCGTGACGGAGACGACGATCTCGTTCGTTGTGGCACGCAGGATTTTCAAGGCTGGTCCTTCACGATGTGAATCTTGACGCGGACGAGGTCGCGCTCGGGCCCGAGCTTGCAGTCCTTCACCCGCATCCGGGTCATGAACAGGAATGCCTCGTCCCCGGTCGTTTCGAAATTGCGCGAGGTGGAGTCGGGGTCGGCAACCGCGCCATAGGCGTAGCGGGTCGTGTCAGCGCAGTTCTTGCTCCACATCGTCGGATGCACGACGAGCGTCTGCAGCGGCGACCAGCGCAGAAGATCCGCAGACCAGCTATAGGCAACGCGGCCGCCCGCGATCCCCTGGCTCGGGTCGGGACCGAGATGAAGCACGGCCAGATAGAGTCCGCTCGGCTCGTGCTTCGTGACGGAGCCGATCGTGGTCGGCAGTCCCTTGAGCGGCTGGCAGGGCTTCGCTTGCGACAGGTCCTCGCGATAGGGATCGACCGCGCGAACGGTGTAGTCCGTGCCGTCAAAGGCCCGCCACGAAGCGGGATCCTTGATGTCGGTGCTGCGGAACAGGCAGACGCCGCCCTTCTGACCCTCGCCGCCGGTGGTCGCGATCAGCGCATACCAGGCGCCGTCCCGCTCGATGATGTTGGACGGGTTGAAGAACCCGCGATGGCGCCCCTGGCCGACATCCTGGCGGAAGGCCGGCGCGGCGACGAGTTGGCGCGGCTCTGCGCTGAAATGGCGCCCGCCATCGGTCGAATGCGCGGCGGTCACGACATTGTACCAGCAGCTCATCCTGTCCCTGAAACGGCAGGCATTGCCGTAGCGGTCGGCATGGTATTCCGCATGCACCAGCCCGAAGACGTCGCGACCATTGCTGGTCCATGTCGCGGTGAGCCAATTCTTGTCGCTGAACTCGCTGGGATCCGGACTGCTCTTGGCCTCGTAGGAGACTGAACAGGAAATCCCGATCCGGTCGAGGCTGGGGCCGGCCATGGCGCGGTTGCGGTAATTGCTGGCGAAGGCGACCACCGCACCGTTCTGATTGCGGAAGGCCCGCAAGGGCGCGTCTGGAATATGCCATTCCTCGCAGCGCTGGCGCGACCAGGCGTAGACGGTCTCCTCCGTGGAGCCGGGAACGATCTCGACGCGATAGCCAGATGCCTGCGCATACGACGGGTGCGGAACGGTCAGCAGCGGCAGCGCCGCCAGCGTCGCCGCAAGGATGGAGCGTTCCACCATCAGGCCACCTTTCGTTCGGCCTCGGGCATGGCGGGAGGGACCGCCCTGAGCGCCGGGGCGCGCATCTTGGTGTCGACCTTGTTCTCGACCAGGAAGTCGCGCATCGCGGCATAGACTTGGGCGTAGGTCGTGTTGAAACGGTCGAAGCGCGCCTGATCCCAATGCTCCTCCAGCCTGAAATCCTGGCCGGAGAAAACGTCGAAGCTCGGAATCTGGAAGGTCTCGGCAAACTCGACGGTACGGCTGTCATAGGTGAAGTAGATCGAGGGCGTGCCATTGGCGAGCGCCATCAGGTTGCCATGCAGCCGGTAACCCAGCACGAGGTCGAGGCTGCGCACGAGATTCTCGTAATCGGCAACCACGTCCGAATAGAACATCCGGCCGCGATAGAGCGCCTCCATCGCCTCATCGAGGTACCAGGAGGTGGCCCACTCGTTCTGGCGCAGCGCCGCCATCGCCTCCTGCTTCTGCTCCGGCGTTCCCAGCGCGAGTTTCTTCTCCTCGATCTCGCCCTGCGCCATCAGCGTCGCCTCGAACCGGCCTGCCAGCGACTTCACGAGGTCACGGTGGAAAGTGAGGTAGCGCTTGATGTCCTGCGCATAGGTCGGCGAAACCTCGCGCCGCAGTGTGATGCCGACCTTCTTCACGCTGTCGAGTGCAGGCAACTTGATCGCGAGATCCGGCTTGTTGGCGCGGAACGCCGTGGGACAGCCGATGATCCGGACATTCTTGATGCCGATCTCGTTGAGGATCTCGGCCGAATAGGTGCCGCGCACGCCGAGCGAGGCGGTCGAATCCGCCATCAGCCTGAGCACGGTCTTGGTGTCCTCGCTGAGCTCCAGCCTGCCGCTGACCGGCGCCTGCGCGCCAATGCCGAAAGCGATGACCGGTATCTTCAGCCGGCGCAGCACATCGGCCGTCTGATTCCATTCCATCTCGGCATGGACGTAGTTCGAACCGCGCAGGAAGACATAGTCGTATTCCGCATTCATCCGGTCGATCAGCGCCATGTCCGGATTGGCGATCGGCAGGACGTCGAGCTTCTCGAAATTGAGCAGCTTCAACGAGGAGTCGAAGACGAAGGCGTCGCCGATATTGTGGTAGTGGTTGATATGGCTCGCGAGATCCGCGTGCTGGTACCAGCGCACATTGTCATGGTCGTAGACCTCTCCCGACGGGATCATGACGAGGATGCGGGCCATGGTTCTGTCTCCCCTGGTTTTCGTGTCGGCTTCTTCTGGCATCAGGCGATCATCGGCGTGGCCGCGCGGCTGGCCGGAACCGGCATGCCGCGCTGCTCGATCAGGCGCTGGTAGAGCGCGATATGCTGGGCGGCGCAGTCGATATGGGTGAGCGGACGGGTGATCCCGGCGCGCAGGCGCGACCAGAGATCGGGCTCGCTCAGGGCGCGCGTCATGCAGTCGACCAGGTCTTCCGAGCTGCCCGAGCGGAAATGCAGGCCGTTGACCTCGTCGACGATCTTCTCGGCCATGCCGCCGATATTGCTCGAAAGGATCGGGCGGCCGTGGAAATAGGCCTCCTGGATCACGATCGGCGAGTTCTCCCACCAGACCGAGGGCATCACCACCCAGTCGACCGAGCGCATCAGGTTCGGCATCTCGTGGTTCTGGAAGGCACCGCAGAAACGCACGCGCCGGCCAGCATTCTCGACGAGCTCCGCGAACTTCTTCTTGTAGGCCTCGGGCTGGCGCTCGAGATTGCCGCCATAGACGAGCAGGATGGAATCCTCTCCCCAGACGGCTTCCGGGATGCGGGTGACCGCGTCGATCAGCACATCGGCCCCCTTGTAGGGCGTGAGCTGGCCGAAATAGGCGAAGCGCGAACGTCGTGCCGCCTTGTCCGGCAAGGGCCGGGGCGGCGCGACCTCGGCAACGTCGATGCCGTTCTCGATCACCGAGAAACGATCGGCCGAGAGGCCCCAGTCCTGGTAGCGCTCGGCCAGGAAGCGGCTCGGTGAGATGAAGTGATCGGCGAGGTTGAGCATGCCCCGGATGAAGGTCTCGCGCGCCAGGAAGCGGCCGGGCGCGATATCCGGGAAGCAGGCATTGCAGTCGGTCGGCGAGGCCCTGTAGCAGAGCTTGAAGGCACCGGTCTTCACCATCTGGCCGTGGTGATGGCAGATGCTGAGATATTCGTGGAAGGTCACCACGATGAGAGCGTCGGGCAGCGTGTCCCGCACCGCGAACAGGCATTCGAGCCCGAGCCCGATGAAATGGTGGAAATGCACCACATCCGGCTTCAGGTCGCGGAGCACGCGGACGAAATCGCGCTCGATCTCCTCGGTGTTCCGGTTCGAGAGCAGGAAGTGATCGTATTCCTCAGCATAGTAGAGCAGCTCGCCGCCGCGCTGGCGCAGGCTCATCAGCGCCGTGCCGGCATGGCGCGGCGTCGGCGAGCCGACACGGGCGAGGTAATGCGCGTCGAGGCCTTCGCTTGCCTGCAGGCCCTTGTGCAGGTTGTAGGAGGCGATTTCGGCGCCGCCGAGAGACAGGGTCGGGTGTCCATGGGACACGACGAGTACGCGCATCATCATCCTCGCATGTTCGAAACGGCCAGCGCCCAGCGACGGTCGAAGCTGGAGCGGTCGGCGAGCTGGGCAAGCGAGACCAGATGCGGCCGCGCCATCTCGCCATCGTCGACGACATAAACCTCGACCTCCGGCACCCAGACCGATGGGAAGCCGTTCATCCTGAGCTTCAGGCAGAGATCGAGGCCCTTTTCGGCCGTCGTGAAGTAGTTGCGGGCGAATCCCCCGGCTTCGATGAAGGCGGCGCGCGACATCACGCAGCATTCGGTGGCGCCAGCCGCGACTTCCATCGGGCCGAGATTGCCGATCGCCTCCAAGGGATAGCCGACGAAGCGATTGAAGACGCGCCGGCTCGGCCCCTCCCCTTCCATCCAGGCGCCGGCCCAGCGGATCGAATTGTCTTCGAAAAGCAGAGTCGGGCTCGCGACGCATTGTCCGCCGCGCGCCTTGAAGGCGCGCTCAAGCCGGCCAAGCCAACCGGGCATGCGGATCTGCGCAGCACCCGACAGGAGCGCGATGGTCTGGAAGCGGCAGGCGCGCGCGCCAGCCTCCATCGCGTCGCAGGCATCCTCGACCCCATCGACGAGCGCAAGCCGCACGGCCAGGCCGTAGAAGCGAGCGAGCCGGCGTGCTTCCGCACCGACCCGATCGAAGCTCTCGCCGGGAACCGCGAGCACGATCGGCACCGGCCGGATCTCGGGGTCGATCGCGAGCAGGGCGAAGAGCGAGGAGAGCTCGCGCTGGCGATGGTCGAGGCCGATCACCAGACCCAGATTCGCATCGGCCTTGAAGGCGCCGATGTCGAAGGTCTCGATCACGCGCGGCGGCGCGATCTCGGCGGCTTGCAAGGCGGGAGCGATCTGGCGTTCGACCACCGAGGCTGCGGTCGAGGATTTCGGATCGAGCAGGGCGAAGACACGCTCGAGCGTGCGCCGCGGCTGGCCGCGCCCGGCCTCCAGGGGCAGGAAGGCAGGGCCGGACCCCTCGATCTCGAACTCGAGATAGAGCGGCTGCCCAGGCTCGGGCGTGAGCTTCGGGGCGAAGACAATGAAGCCGTGGCTATTGCGCCGGCCGCCGAGCAGATGGGCAAAGCGGGGATCGCCAGCAAAGGCATCGGCGACGTCCGGGCGCGACACACGCGTCCAGACACGGTCGAGCACGCAGGACTGGCTTCCGGAGCGCAGCGTCACCGCGCTGACATGGCGGTCTGGATCGAACAGCCAGCCGATGATCAGCGTGCCGGTGCCCTCCACGATGGTCGCGTCGTCGATGCCAGCCCGCACCGGCGCCTCCAGCAATGCGACCGTGTCGCGGCCGTCGAAGCGCTGCGAGGCACGCCGGAGCTTGTCCGAAGTCGCTTGCGGCGCGCTGCCGCGCTGCAGTCCGTCGCGCAAATGGCCGGGAACCGTGATCGGCTCGAGCAGGACATGCCGCTCATAGACGTCGAGCGCGCGCCAGCCGTCCGTGGCGCGGAAGAATAACCGTTCGATCTCGCTGGGATGGCGGATCTGGCATTCCTCGAGCAGGCCGAAAAAGCCTCGCGCACCGTCGGCCAAATCGTCGCGCTCGAAGGTTCCTGCCTCCAGAACGGCGAAGGACAGCCCGCCATGGGCGATCAGCAGCTTGGTCCGGCCTGCCGAGAAATCGGAGGTCCAGCCCTGGATGAAAACGCCGTCGTCGATCGGCCCCATGACCTCGACGAAGCCGCCGGGCTTGGCGATCGACTGGAGCAGCATCGAGGCGGCACGTAGGCGGCGCGGATTGGGCTTTCCGGCGAGCAGGATCTCCAGGAGCCCGTCGACGACCATCGGGAAAGCTTGCCCCGAATCCTCGGCAAGGCCGGCAAGGAAGGATTGCAGCGGCAGCGGCTTCGACGCCAGCACGAGGCGCAACGGCCGGCCGGGGCGACCGAGCAGCAGGGCGCCGGAACCGGAGCGGTCGGTCGCGGGCGCGGGTGCGAGACAAAGGAAGCCGATGGCTGCCGAGGCTTCGGCCTGCGGCCGGCGCCAGGTCAGCGCCATGGTCTCGGCCTTGTTGCGCGGATTGCCGTCGACGGCGACAGGCACCTTGCCCGGCATCGCGTCGCAGGTACTCATGATCAGGATGGCGTTCTCGCCGAGCGGCGTCCAGGCGACGGTCGGCGCCGGGCTGATCCGGGTCTGATCGGGGACGATCACTTCACTCATCGCATCACCGGTCCAGCAGGATCAGGGTCAGGGTCACGAAAGACATCAATGCGGCGAGCCCGGAGAGCGAGCCGAGCAGGATGGTCGCCTGCCGCATCGGGCGCTGCGCCTCCTTGCGGATCGTGACCAGGCGCTCGTCGAAGCTGCGCAGCGTTGCATCGAAACGGAGCTGGAAGACATCGAGCTCGGCCAGGCGCTGGGAAATATGGTCGGCGCGCGCGGCCTCCGCGGCCTCATCGCGCTGTACGCCGCTGCCCGCCATGCGCGTCGTCATCTCGTCGAGTTTTTCGACGAGTTCCTTCTGGGCGAGCTGTCCACGCCGGTTGAGCGCGATCAACGCCTCGACGCGATCGAAGAAGCGCGCCAGCGGCACGGCGATCGCAGCCTCGGCCGCGAGCTCGGCCGGCGGCGGCAATCTGAGCTCAAGCTCGACATCCGTGCTCGGAGAGACGCCGACGATGCTCAGCCGGTCGCGGGCTGCGACCAGAGTGTCATCGAGTTCCATCGCAAAGGCGTGGCGCCCGTCGCCAATGCCGTTGCGACGGAGGTCGATTCGGCTCTGGTCGGCAACGGCCTCCATCGCAACCCGCCCATCGAGCTTGAGCCGGACCTTGAGCCGTTCCTCGGGACGGGTTTCATCCCAGATCCAGCCATGCAGGCGGTTGCCGTCGAGGGCATCGACACGGCCATTGAGGCGCGCCGGCACTACATTGGGCAGCCGCTCGGTTCCGTCTGGATCGCGCATGACCGTCATGCCGCCTCCGCGAGTGTGAGCCTGTCGAACAGCGCGAGATGCGCCGTGGTGCAATCGGCGATGGTCGGCTGGGGCCGGATGCCTTCGACGAGGCGATCCCACAGGCCCTTCTCCTCGACCGCGCGCCGCAAGATGCGGGCAAGCTGCGCCGGATCGCCCGGACGGACATGCAGCCCGTCGATGCCGTCCCGCACCATCTCCGCCATGCCACCGATGCCGCTGGCGATGACGGGGCGGCGGTGCTGGAACGCCTCCTGAATGACGAGCGGGGCGTTCTCCCACCAGATCGAGGGCATCACCACCCAATCGATCTCGGCCATCAGCTCCGGCATCTCCTCGCGCTGATAGGGACCGCAATGGGTGACCGTGCCGTCCGAGGCCGCGAGCGCCGCCTCGAACTGCGCAACGAAGGCCTCGCTCTGGAACGGAGCCCCGCCATGGATGCGCACTTCGAAGCCGCGCAGGCCCGAGGCACTGAGCAGCGAGGCGGCCTTGACCAGCTCCAGCACCCCCTTCCAGGGATTGACGTTGCCGAAATAGCCGAAGCTGGCACGGGGCCCGCGCTTGGCCCGGTGCGGTGCCGGCTCGCGAGCCGGGCGGGCGTTTTCGATGACGTCGATGCGGTCGCCCGCCAGCCCCCAGTCGACATAGCGCTGGCGCAGGAAGTGACTCGGTGCGACGAACTGATCGACCACTGCGAGATGGGTCTTCAGGAAGCGCTCGCGCAGCAGGAAGCGGTCGGAGCCGATTCCGGGAAAGCAGCTCCGGCAGCGTGTCGGAGAGGCTGCGGTGCAGCGCTCCTTATCGGTCGGCCGCACCATCAGCCCGTCATTATGGCAGATCGGGTAATAGTCGTGCAGCGTCATCACGATCTTCACCGTCGGCAGGAGGCGCCGCGCCAAGGTCAGGAACTCGGCGCCGATCAGCACGAGATGGTGAATGTGGATCACATCCGGCCGGTATTCCTGGAGCAGACCGGCAAGATCCTGCAGGGTGCCGTAGTGATCGATCTGGCTGAGATAGAAGCGGTCGAAATGGCCGCTCCACAGCAGGACATCGCCATCCGTTCCGGTAGCCTGCAATGCCGTGCCGGGATGCGCCTCGCGATGGATCGCGTTGGTCGCGCCGAGGAAGAGCACGTCGCAGCCCTGCTCGCGATAACCGGCGGCGAGGTCATGAGCCAGAATCTCGGTGCCGCCGGGATGCAGATCAGGATGGTTATGCGCAACGACGAGGATGCGGCGGCTCATCGGCTGCGCTCCGGCTTGGTCGCGATCAGCACGTCCTGATAGTGCGGTGCGTTGATGCCACGCCAATGGCCGCGCCCAAGGCTCTCGACGAGCAGCCCCGCCTCTTGCGTCTGCGCGATCAGGAATTCCTCCTCAATGCCGGCGGCAGCGAGCGGTGCCTCCTCGATCGCGTACCAGCCCGGCCCATCGCGCCAGCGCTTGAATTTCAGGCGCTCCTGCCCCGTCGGCTGCCCGTTGATGGCGAAGGCGGTCAGGAACAGGCGTCCGCCCGGCGCGAGCAGGCGGCAGGCCTCCTTGAGGTAGACCGTCAGTTCCTCCGGCGGCAGATGCGTCGCCACAGAGACCATCGTGATGAAATCGAAGCTCTGGTTCGCGAAGCCGAAAGCGACTTCGGTGCCGGGCAGCGAACCCTGCGGATTATAGAGGGGATGAGCGATGTCGAGCCGCTGAAACCGGAAGCGCGGGTAGACCGGCGTGATCGTCTGGGCGCACCAGAGGATGCCGTCCATCACGGGGTCAACCCCGTCATAGCTCGCTTTCGACGGATCGAGATACTGCGTCAGCGGCACCGCCATGCGGCCAATGCCACAGCCAATGTCGAAGACCCGCTCGGTCGGCTTCAGGCGGCCGATCCGGACGTAATGGCCCAGGAATTCCGCGCCGATCTCGCGGTAGTCGCCGTCACCGACAAAGATGTTCTCGGCCGGCGGATGCGGCAGGAAGCGGTTGGTGCGGATATGGTCGAGCAGCCAGTCGAATTCCTTGCCGGGTTGGCTGGGGATCGTGCCCGGGCTGGGCTCGATGGGACGCAGTGCCAGGGTCGCCGTCATGCAGCGCTTGCCCTCCTGAGGACGGTGCGGGGAAGGATGTCGGGGTCGCGCGCAGGCGCGACCTTGCGCGGCAGAGCCGATTCATCGGCCATCAACGCGTCGATCTGGGCATCCCAGCGGCTCGTCTGCAGCCAGGCATTGTGCTGCGAGGCGACGCCGCGGGTGTAATCCAGGCTCTTGGAGATCGACTGGCGCTCGAGATGATAGAGCGCGACGGACGGCACATATTTGATGCCGAAGCCGGCCTGCCGGATCTTCAGGCAGAGATCGCTATCCTCGTAGTCGCCGATGACATAGCTGTCGTCGAAGCCACCGACCTCGTTGAAGAGCGCACGCGGCAGCACGATGCAAGCACCGGTGACACCTGGGACGAGCCGCTCGACATTGGCGGGCCGATAGCCGCCCGGCATGCCCTTGAAGTAGTGATGATTGAGCCAGACGCCGTGACGGTCCCGCTTGAAAAGGAGGCCGGCATGCTGCAGCGAGCCGTCGTCATAGAGCAGTTTCGGCCCAACGGCGCCGACACGCCCGCGCCGGTCGAGTTTGCGCGCCAGAGCGGGCAGCCAGCCGGCCTCGCTCGGGATCACATCCGAATTGACCATGGCGAGCACATCGCCGCGCGCCGCCTCGGCCCCGGCATTGCAGGCGGCCGAGAAGCCGCCATTGCGGCCCATCACCACAAGCTGGATCGGCAGGCCATAGGCGAGGTGCAGGCCACCGAGCAGATGCGCGACTTCAGCCTCATGCTCGGGGGAATCAAGCACATAGATCAGCTCGGCCTTTTCGACGAACCAGGGATCGGCCGCAAAGGCCGAGACCTGGATCCGCAGGAAGTCATAGACTCGGTAGAGCGGGATCACGACCGAGACACCCGGCCGGTCCGGCAAAGTGCCGATCGTCCGCAGCCGTGGCTCTGGCAGACTGTCGCGCAGCGCGGACTGGCACGCGGCTAGCACGGGCGCGAGGCTCTGCTGCAGGATTTCAGCCGTGAGGTGCTGCGGCGGGATCGAGGCCAGGGCCCGGGCACGGATGGTCGCGATGTCAGCGGGCTGCGGCGCCGGGCGCAGGAAAAGCGTGGTCCCCGATCTCAGCTTCAGCTCGCAGCGCGGCTGCAGGACAGGAGCGCCGCCGGCATAATCGGGCACGAGACCGAGGAAGCCGGTCACGGCCCGGTTGTCGCCGCCGGGCTCAGCCATCACGGCCGGGAACCGCGCGATCCGATCGCCGATCGGGCTCGGCGCGCCGGTGCTGCGGTGGATGAGGATTTGATCGAGCAAACCGTCCAGATCGCGGTACCAGCCACCGAGCAGCAGGCCGGCAGGGGTCGAAACCGCGAGATCGAGCTCGGCCGAGGGCAGGTCGTCGTGACGACGGACGCTCTGGACCGGCAAGGGCAGTCGCCTCTGCATCTCGATCGCGAGCAGGCGCCCCTGTTCGGATTGGCCGGCCAGTTGCTCGACGAACCAGCTGCGCAGATCGTCGCGCTCGCTGGCCTTCCCGGCCCACCAGCGGCCAAGCGTCGGCGCTGTGGCGCGCTCGGGAAGGGCACGGACGATCAGCCCGACATCGCTTTGCAGAACGAGCAAGCCGGGACCGCGCGGCTGAGGCTCGTCGAGGATAAGGTGCAGCGAGCGGCGGGCGCTCCGGTCAGGTTTGCCGAGCCTCGGATTCGCAGCGATGCGCGTCAGGCTTGCGGGGCCGAGCCAGTATGCCACCTTGATCGCGTCGAGGCGCCCGGGCACCGAGGATTCAAGAAGGATCTTGCCGTCGGGCAGCGCAGCGACCGGCAGCACAGGAGTCGGCTTGCGTGAAAGGGCGAGCAGGAACTGGCGCAGGAAGGCGAGATAGGCGATCGTCTCCCGCAGATTGAACAGGGTCGGCCAGGTCGCGATCAGGGCGCTTGCCAGCGCAATCCTCGCGGCCGGCGTCAACTCGCGCAGGATCTCGGGCGCCTCCGCCATTGCATGCACGAATTCGGGATCGAAGGAGACGGCCTGATCCGGACCGAGATTGCCACCGGACAAGGTCGCGACGATCTCGTCATGGCCAGAATGCCGGAAGACCGAAACGATCCGGGTGCGCCCGTCGCCGAGGCCCAGCGTCAGCGAAGCGGAGGAAACGCGCCGCTCCCGGCTTGCCAGCGACACGACCTGCCGATCAGCCAGCGGTCCGTCGAGGCTCCAGCTCAGCAGGAACACGGAACCACAGAGCCGCAGCAACTCGGGATTGGAGTTTTGGTCTCCGACCAACTGGGTCGTCGTGATCGTCAACATGGCTCAACTTCCGACGTGTCAGGGTGCGACGCCGGCCAGGAGTAGCCGGCGTCGCGAGGTCGTTACGCGACGGTGAAGTAGGAGTTCGGATCGCTCTGGACGTCCTCGGCGGTGACGCCGACGAGAGTGAGCGAATCGCCGTTGCCGAGATCGACAACCGCATTGCCGTTGACCGTCGTCGTCCGCGCGGCGAGGTCGTCTGCCGAGGTAACGCCGGTGCCGTTGATGTCGGAGGCGATCTGCAACATGTCGTGACCGGCATCGAAATCGAGCACGAGATCGTTGCCGCCGCCCCCTTCGAAGACGAAGACGTCGTTGCCGGCACCGCCGGACAGGATGTCATTGCCTTCGCCGCCGAAGAGCAGGTCGTCGCCCGAACCGCCCTGGAGGATGTCGTTACCCTCGCCGCCCATCAGGACGTCGTTGCCCGAGCCGCCCTGGAGCAAGTCGTTGCCGAGACCACCCTCGAGCACGTCATTGCCGGAGCCGCCCTGGAGGATATCGTTCCCTTCGCCACCGATGAGGACGTCGTTGCCGGAGTCGCCCTGCAGCAGGTCGTTCCCTTCGCCACCCATGAGCACGTCATCTCCTTGGCCGCCGGAGAGCAGATCATTGCCCTCGTCGCCGGAAAGGACATCGTCGCCTTGACCGCCGAAGAGGATATCGCGCCCCTCGCCACCGAAGATGACGTCATCGCCTTGGTCGCCGAAGAGGACATCGTCGCCGTCTTCGCCGAACAGGACGTCTGCTCCATGGCCGCCCTTGACGACGTCGTCGCCGGCACCGGCATGAATCACATCGCTGAACCGTGTCCCGATCAAGAAGTCGTCGAACGCGCTGCCTTCTATCGTGGCCATAGTCACCTCCTGGAAATGAACTGAGGCGCCCCAAGGGTCTCGGCGCGCATTCGCCAAAACACCTCGCAAAACGGCGCCGCCCCAATGACGAGCAGATGACTCGTCATTGCTCAACGGAGCTAAGCCTACCGAATATGTGCGATGCAGCAAGAGATTTGTTGTGACAATATTATGGCGCGAAAAGATTTACTGGCGTTAATTCTCTAATTGCCAAACGTTATACATTGAATGAATTTCAAAATTCGAAATATAAATCGAAACGTATTCTTACTTTGCTGAATTCACTGTGAAAATTCGCACCGGCCGCCCCTGTTCAGTCCTCCCGGAATGCCCGGTTGAAGCTCTCGGCGAAGGGGGCCAGCAGATAGTCCACGGCGCGCCGCGAGCCGTTCACGATCAGGACCTCTGCGGCCATGCCGGCATGAAGGGTGACCTTGTTCTGGGCGAGGCTCTCTGGCGTGATCTCGGCCCGGACGATGAAATAGGCGACCCCGGACTTCTCATCGACAAGCTGGTCGGCAGCGACATAGGTCACCTTCGAGATCAGCGGCGGCATCAGCCGCGCATTGAAGGCGGTCAGCCGCACCCGCGTCTCGGCACCGAGCTTGACCGAGTCGATGTCGCGCGGATCGACCTTGGCCTCGACGATCAGGGGCTCGCGCTCGGGCACGATGTCGAGAATGGCCTCCCCGGCAGCAATCGCACTTCCGGCGGTCCGCGCCCGGATATTGGCGACGATACCCTCCTGCGGGGACATGACCACGAGGCGGCGCAGCACGTCCTCAGCCTGGACGATGCGCTCGACCACCTCGGACAAGGCGAGCTGGCTATCCTGCAGATCCTTGGCGATCTCGTTTTGCCGTTCGAGGCCGAGCGAGGTGATCTCGAGTTGCGCGCCCGCGACCGCCTGCTCCGCCTTGGCCTTGCGGGCCGCGGCTTCGCCACTGCGTCCGGCAAGCTCGCTCTGCTTGGTTTGGAGTTCGACGAGCTGGCTGCGCTTGGCATAGCGCTTCTCGTAGAGGTCCCCGACCACGCGGACCTCCTCGTCGATCAGGCTACGCTGAAAGCGAGTCGCCTCGATCTGGGCCTGAAGCGCCTCGGTCTCGGCCTGATGCTGCTCAATGACACGCTTCTGGATGCTGATGCGCCCATCATAGACCTGCGTTCGCGCCTGGAAGAGCTTGCGTTCCGCTCTGATCACCTCCTGCGCGATCGGCGTTCCGGCCATCTTGAGATCATCGGGAAAGTCGATCTCCGTCGCGTTGTTCTGCTCGGCGCGGAGCCGGGCCAGCCTGGCCTCGAAGCCGACGCGCTTACCGTGGAGCTGCTGCAGCTCGGCGCGGGCACGGGCATCCTCGAGCCGCAACAGGGGCTCATCCTTGACGACGCGGTCCCCCTCAAGCTTGAGCAGCATCTTCAGGACGCCGCCCTCAAGATGGCTGACGGTCTTGCGCTTGCTGTCGACCACGACAGTACCGACCGCGACGGCGGCATTGTCGAGCCTTGCCGTCACCGCCCAGGCCCCGAAGCCGCCGAAGCCGATGGCGATCGCACTGACACCGGCCAGCACGAGATTGCGCAGCGAGGGCATCCGCTCCTCCGGCTCCTCGACGGGGGTGACCGGAACGAGCGCGCGGCTCGCGCTCAGGGGGGCTGGAAGCTTGCTCATGCCATCACCTCGCGGGGCTTGCTCGCACCGGTCTGCGGCTTGGGTTCGATCTCGACGAGGCCACCAGGCGTGATCATGCCGGCGATCGCCGAACGCGGTCCGAACTGGGCGATCCTGCCTTCGCGCAGCACCAGGATCTTGTCGACGATCTGCATCACGGAGGGGCGATGCGCGATCAGGATGACCATGGCGCCGCCCTCGCGCGCGGCGTTGATGGCGCGAATCAGGCTCTGTTCGCCTTCCGCATCAAGATTGGCATTGGGCTCGTCCAGCACCAGCAGGCGCGGCGCGCCGTATAGCGCCCGGGCAAGGCCGATACGCTGGCGCTGGCCGCCCGAGAGCTTGAAGTCGCCGTCATTGACGTTCGTGTCGTAGCCGAGCGGCATGCGCCCGATCAGTTCATGCACGCCGGCAGTCCGGGCGGCCTCGAGAATGGCCTGCGGCTCCGGAACACGCATCCGGGCGATATTGTCGGCGATGGTACCGTTCAGCAGCGAGACCGATTGCGGCAGATAGCCCACCATGGCTCCGAAGGAGGCGCGCTCCCAGAGATAGACATTGTGGCCGTCGAGATAGACGCCGCCGACATTCGGCTTCAGGACCCCGACGAGCAGTCGCGCCAGGGTTGATTTGCCGGCTCCGGACGGACCGACGATGCCAAGCACCTCGCCCGGCGACAATGAGAACGAGACACTCTTGATGACCGTCTGCTCGGCCCCGGCCGGAGCGTAGACGACGCGGTCGATCACCAGATCGCCCTGGGTCGGTGGATTGGCGGTGGTCTGGCGCCGTGACGAGCCGAGCAGCAGCAGATCGCGCACGCGCTTCCAAGCGGCGGCCGCGAGAACCCATTGCCGCCAGTCGGAGATCATCGAATCAAAGGGTGCCAGCAGGCGGCCGAGCAGGATGCTCGCCGCCATCAGCGTGCCCACCGAGACTTCGTTCTTGATGATCAGCGTGGCACCGGTCGCATAGATCGCGAGCTGCATCGTCATGCGCGAGGCGCGGGTCACGGCTGCAATCAGTTTGCCGCGGCGCGTGCCGAGATCGAGCAGCTCGATCATCGCCACCTGCTTGCCGCGCCAGCGCCTGGCCAGAGCCGGCAGCATGCCCATGGCCTCGATCGTCTCAGCGTGGCGCAGGCTGGCGCCGACATCATTGATGCTGGCGACGCCTTCTTCGTTGGCCTCCTTCAGCACACGGCGCGTCAGCACGTCGGAGAGCACGCCGAGCATCAGCAATATGACCAGCGAAATCGCGCCGACGAGCCCGTAAACCGGGTGGAAGGCAAAGAGCACGGCAAGGAAGATCGGAGACCAGGCCGCTTCGAGCGGCGTCGCGATGGCCGAGCTCGCGATGAAATAGCGGATATCGTTCAAGTCGCGAATCGCCTGGGTGGCCTGGGCCGAGCCCTGTTCGAGCGAAGCACTGACCGCCGCTTCCAGGGCCGGCAGATTGAGGCGCCGGGCAAAGCCGCTCGCCATGGTCTGGAAGGTCAGGGATCGAATGAACTCGATGACACCGTAGAGCACGAGACCACCGAACGCGATCACCAGCAGCATGGTGAGCGTGTCGAAGCTGCGGCTGACGATAACGCGGTCCTGCACCTGCACCATGAACATCGGCACGGTCAGCAGCAGGATGTTGACGCAGAAACTCAGGAAGGCCGCATAGGCAAGGCCACCGGTAAAGGAGCGCTGCAGTTCACGGATCAAACCATCGGGCGCCGAGGCTGCGACCTTCATTCATATCTCCGTTGCATAGGGGTCTGGATCGGCTGGGGTGACGGCCAACCATCAACCACGAAATATCGCTAGAAGGGACACGATCGATTACTAGCATGTTGCGCTAGGAGTGTCGTTATGATGACAGACTAAGAATCGAATATCTTCGATTATTAAAGAGGAATATGGCCAAAAAACGCAATACTTTGAATTTTGAAACAGTTTATACATATCAAAAAATTGCTACAATCTTAGTTTCCACATATCGTCGATGGCATGTGCTTTGCGTATAGGCTATTCCACTCCAGAAGGGGTTTTCTTCGGGCGGGGTGCCCATTTTCAAACCAGGCGGAGTAGAGAATGCATTCGAAACCGCAATACGGCGCCCAGTTCCTGGGTGCCGCAGTCAACGGCCAGCCCGGCCGGCCAGAGCGGAGAACTGATTCGGACAATGGAATTTCGCGGAGCACCGTCACCCAGCTCGACCTCGCCCGCCTGATCGACAGGGTCCACCGGCGCTTTCTCGACTATCTGCGCCTGGAGCTGACCAGGTTGGGCGTCGATGATGTTTCGCCCTCGCAGGTGATGGTGCTGCTGACGATCGGCACTGGGGAGATCGCGGTGCGCGACCTGCTCGACCGCGGCTATTATCTCGGCTCGAACGCCTCCTATAACCTCAAGCAGCTGGTCGAGAGCGGCTATCTCGAGCGCGGCGCCTCGCCGCGTGACCGGCGGCTTGCCCGAATCTCGCTGTCCCCCAAGGGCCAGCTTCTGGTCGAACGACTCAAGCAGCTCGATGAGAGCAATCAGTTCGGCCCGAGCCAGGATCTCGATGTCGAGCCGGATATGCGGACGACCTACGACACCTTGCGGCGTCTCGAGCAGCTCTGGAGCGACGCCCTGCGCTATGGAGGGGTTCTGCTGGCGTCATGCGCGTCTTATTCGTTCATCGTTCAGGATCTGGTCAATTCGCTCACCTGATCGGACGCCTCCTCGGCGAAGGCGCCGAGGTGACGCTGGTCACGGAACATGCGGAAGCCGTCCGTCCCGGACTGCGCCAGCTTCTCTACACAGTCAGCGGACCCGTGACGGCGAGCCCCAGCCTCGCCGCGACGGAGTATCACGTCAGGACGGGCGAAGCCGTGGCTTCCGTCCTGCGGCGACTGCCACGCCATGAACGACCGGACGTCATCATCGGCCATACCGGCTGGGGTGGGCTACTCTTCGCGAAGGACGCGCTGCCAGCCACGCCGGTACTCGGCTATTGCGAGTATTACTACAACGATCGGGACTCGGATTTTGATTTCGAACCCGCGGACGAAGCGACGGACGCGGAGCGCATGCGGCTGAGAATGCGCAATGCCGCGCAACTCCTGACCCTGCAGGCCATCGACGCCGCCTATACCCCGACGCGCTGGCAGCACCGGCAATACCCTGCCAGCATCCGGGACCGGATCGCGATCTGCCATGACGGCATCGATACGCAGCAATGCCGGCCGAATGCGGAGGCCCGCTTCACGCTGCCCGATGGCAACGTGATTCGCGCCGGCGACGAGATCGTCACCTTCGCTGCCCGCGACCTCGATCCCTATCGCGGCTATCCGCAATTCATGCGCGCCGCCGCGCTGGTCGCACAGGCAAGACCCGAGGCCCGCTTCATCGTCGTCGGTGGGGACGGCCCCGGCTATGGCCGTCCCCGCCCGGATGGGCGGCTCTGGCGAGATGCGATGCTGCAGGAAACCCGCCTTGGCGAGCGCCTCGTTCACATCTCCTGGCTGGCACATCAGGAGTTGCGGCAGCTGTTCCAGGTCTCAGCGGCTCATGCCTATCTGACTGTGCCCTTCGTGCTCTCCTGGTCCCTGCTGGAAGCGATGGCTTGCGGCTGCCTGGTCGTCGGCTCGCGCACACCGCCGGTCCAAGAGGTGATCACCGACCGCCGCAACGGGCTGCTCGCTGCGTTTCACGACGTGCCGGCCCTGGCCGCCACGATCGTACAGGCACTTGAACGGCAGGGCGAGTTCGAGGGCCTGCGCCGCGCGGCACGGGCTACGGTGCAGGCGAGGTTCGAACTCGAAAGCTGCCTCGACCGCCAGATGCGCCTGATCGAGAGATTGGTGGCACAGGGCGATCCCACGGGGACGGAGATGCCCTGGGTCGAGGCCAGCTGAAGCGAGGCTATTGGACCATCTGGTCAGGGCCGCGCTGGAAGGTCATGGCCTCGGTGATCAGGCGCCCACGCCGCATTGGCTTCACGCCGGCCTCCTGCCAGCCATCGGCCATCATCAGTCGCGCCACCATCCTGTGAATGCGCTTGAGATGGGTATCAGGGTCGCAGGATAACCAAGTTGCGCAGGTTTCTTCGATGAGTGTGACCAAAGGCTCGAGAGGAGGATCTCCCTGCTCGGCTGCGTATTGCAGGGCCGCATAGCCGGCTGGAGAGGAAATGATCTCCCAGACTTCGAGCGGTTCAGTTCCTCTCATCATGGCTGCCGGCCTTTCCGTCTGGCCGGCAGAACCGGACCTATTACTACCGCGAGTAGAAAATCCTGCATCCGGCCGCCATCGGATGCAGAATGCAGAACTATACTACCGTTTCATTGAGGAAAGAAAGTGCCGGGCGTCATTCCGCAAGCCCCTTGGCTCGCCCGAGCCGGAAAGGCCTCGCGATCGACCTCCTGGGAAGCATAGGCGATGGACCGCCGCGGGCCTGTCGCCCGCGGCATCAGGCCAGCGGCGCGACTCAGCAGCGCCAGCTCACCCGCAAACAGCCCGAAGGCCTGGGCCGTGCCCCATCTCGAGGCGTGATGCCTCAACCCGCCTGCCTCGCCCCTTCGGAAGCCTCCAAGAAGCGGCCGCCGATCACGATTCCCGCCGCCGTCAGGCGCTCAGTGCCCTGCAGGATCGCACCGGTCGAATCGATATAGTCGAAGGCCCCGGCCTCCAGTGACAGGATCGAGATGTCGGCGATCGTCCCCGGGGCGAGCGTACCCAACTCCGGACGCTCAATCGCCTGCGCCGCATTGACCGTCACGCGCCTGAGGACCTCGCCCAGCGGCATGCCGAGGCAGAGGAACTTTGACATCGTCGTCGTCAGATCGAAGGCCGGCCCCTCAATGCACAAGGCGTGGACGTCGCTGGAGATCGTGTCCGGCGCAAAGCCATTGGCGAGCATCGTGCGGGCGACGTCGAAGGAGAACGAGCCCATGCCATGGCCGATATCGAAGATGATGCCGCGCTCGCGCGCCGCGCTGACGGCCGGCAGCACGCCGCCATCCCGCGTCACCGGCGAGTTCGGGAACGGCCGGAAGCAATGGGTCAGCACGTCGCCGGGACGCATCAGGGCGAGTACCTGCTCAAGAGTCGGAGGAGGATGATCGATATGCACCATCATGCGCATGTCGAGGCGCTCTGCCGTCTGGCGCGCGATTTCGAGCGGGACGAGACCGGCAGAGCCTGAGGCGTGATGGCCGACGCGCACCTTCAGACCTGCAAGCACATCGCGATTGGCCTCGGCGACTGCGAGGGTGTCGATCGGAGCCAGCAGTCGCTGGTCACCGCTCTCACCGACCATGATGGTCTTCGAGAACGCGTAGATGCCAGCGAAGGAGATGTTGAGATAGGCGATAATCCGCACAGGGCAGGTGTCGATGACATGCCTGCGGAAGCCATCGAAATTTCCGGCCCCGGCACTGCCGGTGTCGACGAGCGTGGTGCAGCCGCGGCGCGCGAGGATCAGCGGGTCGACACCCAGCGACGTCCCGCCCCAATAGACATGGGTGTGCAGGTCGATCAGGCCGGGTGCGACGATCCGGCCAGAAACATCGTGGATCTGCGGCGCGTCCAGGCGCGGTGCCAAGGCTGCAATGCGCCCGTCCGCGATACCGATATCGAGAACCGCATCGATGCCCTGGCCGGGGTCGACAACCCGCCCGCCGCGCAGAACCAGATCGAGAGAGGACATTGGTTACCCCTGGGTCATATGGAATTTAATTACAGAGCCAGATAGAAATATCAATCACTTCGGCGAAAATTCGTTCACATATTGCTATGCAGCATGAAATTTGACGATTGACAGATGCCATTTGCGTAATAAATTTTCACTACCCTCACAATAGGCAACGCGAACGGCAGGGAGAGGCCAATGCGGAACCGCGATCACAATCAGAATTCTGTCACCCGGCGCGGACTGGGCATCCTGGCAGCGGCCCTTGGTGCCTCGGCCGCGCTGATGCCGATGGCGGCCATGGCCCAGAGCGCATCCAGCGCCAATCTCGCCATGGTCGGCGAGCCGCAGTCGCTCGATCCGATGGCGTCGACCGCGGATCTGGTCGGAACGATCATGCAGCATGTCTACGAGTCGCTGTTCACCTTCGATGCGAACTGGGCGACCCAGCCGATGCTGGCGGCGGCACTGCCGACGGTGTCCGCGGACGGCAAGACCTACACGATCGAGCTGCGCAAGGGCGTGAAGCTGCATAACGGCCGCGACCTGGATTCCGAGGACGTCGTCGCCTCCCTGAAGCGCTGGCTCGAGATGACGCCGCGCGGCAAGGGCCTGGCGAAGAGCATCACGAGCCTGACCGCCAAGAGCCCGTCGACCGTCGAGATCCAGCTCAGCAAGGTCGAGCCGGCACTGCTCGCCCATCTGGCGCTGCCCTCAGGATTTGCCGCGATCATGGCGAAGGAATCGATCGCCACCCCGCTGACCGAATTCATCGGCACCGGCCCCTACAAATTCCGCGAGCGCAAGCCGGACCAGTTCGTCGTGCTGGTGAAGCATGATGGCTACGCCTCGCGCAGCGAGCCGGCCTCCGGCTATGCCGGCAAGCGTGAAGCCAAGATCGACGAGTTGCGCTTCATCCCGGTGCCGAGCGCCAATACCCGCGTCGAAGGCGCCATCGCCGGCCAGTATCACTTCGCCGACCAGCTGCCGGTCGAGAGCTACAAGAAAGTCTCGGCCGCGAGCGGCACGCGCCCCGTGCTGACCATGCCCTTCGGCTTCCCGTATTTTCCGACCAACACCAAGCAGGGGCCGATGGCCGACCTGAAGGTCCGCCAGGCCTTCCAGATGGCGCTCGACCTCGAAGAGGTGATGATGGCCGGGTTTGGCGAGCCGAAGTTCTTCGCGCTTGCGGCCGAGCATTTCCCGAAGGGCTCGCCGTTCTATTCGGAGGCCGGCAAGGACAAGTACAGCAAGCCGGACGTCGCCGGCGCCAAGAAGCTGCTGGCCGATGCCAAATATGACGGAACGCCGATCCGTATCCTCAACTCGAAGCAGTATGATTTCCATCACCGCATGGCGCTGGTGATGGCCGAGCAGCTCAAGGCCGCCGGTTTCAAGGTCCAGCTCGATGTCGTGGACTGGGCCACCTTGGTCCAGCGCCGCGGCGACCCGGCGCTGTGGGACATCTACATCACCCACTCGGCCTTCCTGCCCGAGCCGATGCTGTCTCCGCCACAGCTCGGCGAAGGCGCTCCGGGGTGGTGGTCGAGCCCGGCCAAGGAGGCCGCACTCAACGCCTTCAACAACGAGCCCGATCCGGCGAAGCGCGGCGCGCTCTGGGGCAAGGTCCAGCAGGTCGTCTATGACGAGGTGCCCTATATCCGTGCCGGCAACTTCGCCGCACTGGCAGGCGCCTCGCCGAAGATGTCCGGCTATGCGGCGATGCCGTGGCCGTCCTTCTGGAACGTCGCTCTCGCCAAGTAATGCGCAAGGCTGATGTGGCGGGGTGCGTTCGCGCGCCCCGCCACAGTCTTATCCGCTTCCCGCGAAAGGAGCGCATCCGGTGCTCGCACATATCGGACGTCGCCTCGCCGGCCTGCTGCTGGTCCTCTTTCTCGTTGCCGCGCTGGTCTTTTTCCTGACGCGGCTGGCGCCCGGCGACCCCGCGGCCCTGATGCTCGGCGATCAGGCGACGCCGGAGGATGTGGCGCGCCTGCGCGAGGCTTACGGGCTCGACAAGCCGCTCCTGCTGCAATTCGTGCTCTGGCTGAAGGAATGTGCGACCGGCAATCTCGGCCAGTCGATCTTCCTGCAGCAGCCCGTGACCCAGGCGCTGCTGCAGCGCGCCGAGCCGACTTTCTTCCTCGCGATGTTCTCGCTCGCCATCGCCGCGGCGATCGGCATCCCTGCCGGCATCGCCTCTGCGGTCTGGCGTGGCCGCCCCATCGACCAGGCGGTCAGCGGGCTTGCCATGCTTGCCGCCAATATCCCGAGCTTCTGGCTCGGCCTGATCTTCATCCAGCTCTTCGCCGTGCGTTTCGGCTGGTTCCCCGTTGCCGGCTATGGCGCGCCCGACGCCTCCTTCTTCGAGCGGCTCCAGCATCTGTTTCTGCCATCGGCCGTGCTCGGCGTCGTCAACTCCGCTCTCATCACGCGCTTCACCCGCGCCAGCATGCTCGATGTGCTCGATGCCGATTTCGTGCGGACGGCACGGGCGAAGGGTATCTCGGAACTGCGCGTGGTGCTGCGCCACGCCTTCGGAAATGCGCTCGTCCCGATCATCACCGTGCTCGGCCTGACGCTTGCCCTGCTGATCGGCGGCGCGATCGTCACCGAAACCGTGTTCGGCCTGCCCGGCGTCGGCAATCTCGTCGTGTCGGCGGTGCTGCGCCGCGATTATCCCGTGATCCAGGGCGCGCTTCTGGCGGTCGCGGCGATCTACGCACTGATCAACCTGGCGATCGATGTGATCTACACCCTCGTCGACCCGCGGGTGCGCCAATGAGCTCCGTCGTGACCTCAGCTCCGACACTTCTGTTCCTGCGCCGGCTCTTCCGCCGCAAGCTGGTGCTGCTTGCAGCCGTGATCCTTGTGATTGCCTTCGCGCTCGCCTTGCTGGCGCCCTGGCTATCCCCGTTCGATCCTGCCTCGATGCGCATGGCCAGGCGCTTGCGCCCGCCCGGCGAGGTGAACTGGTTCGGCACCGACGAACTCGGCCGCGACGTCTTCTCGCGGGTGATCTGGGGAGCCCGCGCCTCGCTGGGAATCGGGCTTGCGGTCGTCGTGATCTCGATCTCGATCGGCGCTGCTCTCGGCCTCGTCGCCGGCTATTTCAAGCGCGCCGATGCCGTGATCATGCGCCTGGTCGATGCGCTGATGTCGCTGCCCGACATCCTGCTCGCCATCTTCCTCGTCGCGGTGCTCGGGGCCTCTGCGGGAAATGTCGTGCTGGCGCTCGCCATCGTCTACACGCCGCGCGTCGTCCGCGTGATCCGCGCCTCGACGCTGGTGGTGCGAGAACTGCCCTTCGTCGAGGCGGCCCGCGCGCTCGGCGTCTCGATCTGGCGCATCCTCTTCGTGCATGTGCTGCTCAACGTCGCCTCGCCCCTCCTGGTGCAGGCGACCTTCATCTTCGCCTATGCGGTCCTTGCCGAGGCCGGGCTGTCCTTCCTCGGCGCTGGCGTGCCGCCGGAGACGCCGACCTGGGGCACGATGATCGCGTCGGGCCAGCAATATGCCGAAGACGCATTCTGGGTCGTCGGATTTCCCGGTGTCGCGATCGTGCTGGTCGCACTCTCGCTGCAGATCGTCGGCGACGGCCTGCGCGACATGCTCGACCCCAAGCTCAGAAAGGCGCTGTGAGATGACCGCGCCCCTTCTCGCCATCGAAGATCTCGCCGTCTCCTTCCGCACCGAGGAGGGCGAGGTGACGCCGGTGCGCGGCGTGTCACTGCAGATCTCGGAGAACGAAACCGTCGCGGTGGTCGGCGAGTCCGGCTCCGGCAAGTCAGTGACGAGTTTCGCCACCATGGGCCTGCTGCCGCGCCCGGCGGGGCGGGTCTCGCAGGGCCGCATCCTGTTCCGCCGCCGGTCCGGCGATACGATCGATCTCGCGACCGCGCCCCGGGCGACCATGCAGGCGCTGCGCGGCGCCGAGATCGCGATGATCTTCCAGGAGCCGATGACCAGCCTGAACCCCGTGCTGACCGTCGGCGAGCAGATCGCCGAGGCAGTGCGGCTGCATCTCGGCTATGACCGGCGCAAGGCCTGGGCGCACGCCGTCGAGATGCTTGGCCTCGTCGAAATCCCGGATGCCGCGCGCCGCGCCTCGGACTATCCGCATCACATGTCGGGCGGCATGCGTCAGCGCGTCATGATCGCGCTCGCGCTCTCCTGCCGGCCCGCCCTGCTGATCGCCGACGAGCCGACCACGGCGCTCGACGTCACCATCCAGGCACAGGTGCTGACGCTGCTCGACCGGCTGCGGCGCGAGCTTGGAATGGGCGTGCTCTTCATCACGCATAATCTCGGCGTCGTCGCCGAGATCGCCGACCGCGTGACGGTGATGTATGCGGGCGAAGTGGTCGAAAGCGCGCCGGTTCGGGACCTCTTCAACGCCCCGCGCCACCCCTATACGCGTGCCCTGCTCGAGTGCATGCCGTCGCGCGCGATCCAGGACGCAAGCGGTCGGCGGGTCGTGCGCTCGATCCCGGGTCAGGTTTCGCGCGTCGAGCGCGGTTGCGCCTTCGCGCCGCGCTGCGCCGATGCAACGCCTGCCTGCTCCGTCGAGGCACCCATGCTGGAGAGTGATGCGGGGCGGCAAACACGCTGCCTGCGCTGGAGGGAGCTTGCATGAGCACGGAACCGCTCCTCACCATTGCAGGTCTTTCCAAGAATTTCGGCAAGGCGCCCCACCTGGTGCGCGCCGTCAACGATGTCAGCTTCTCGCTGGGGCGCGGCGAAGCGCTCGGGCTGGTCGGCGAATCCGGATCGGGCAAGAGCACGATCGGTCGGCTTGCGCTGCGCCTGATCGATGCGTCGGCAGGTCAGATCCGCTTCGAAGGACAGGACATCACGGCAGCGCCGGAACGCCGTTTGGGGCTGTTCCGCCGCCAGGCGCAGATGGTGTTCCAGGACCCCTATGCCAGCCTCAATCCGCGGCTGCGGGTCAGCAGCATCGTCGGCGAGGCGCTCGATGCCCACGGCCTTGCGCGCGGGGCCGCACGCAAAGCCCGAATTGCCGAACTGCTCGAACTCGTCGGCCTTCCCGCCGCACATATGGAGCGCTACCCCCACGAGTTTTCCGGCGGGCAGCGGCAGCGCATCGGCATCGCGCGGGCGCTCGCCGTCGAGCCGAGGCTGATCATCGCCGACGAGCCGGTCTCGGCCCTTGATGTCTCGGTGCAGGCGCAAGTGCTGAACCTGATGCAGGACCTGCGGCGCCGGCTCGGCCTGGCCATGCTGTTCATCTCGCATGATCTCGACGTCGTCGAGTTGATGTGCGACCGGATCGCCGTGCTCTATCTCGGCCGCATCATGGAAATCGGCACGACCGAGCAGGTCGCCCGCCATCCGCGCCATCCCTATACGCGGGCGCTGATCGCCGCCTCGCCGAGGCCCGACCCGGACGCACCACCGCGCGAGCGCATGCTGACCGGAGACATCCCGTCCCCGCTCGCACCGCCCTCGGGCTGCGTCTTCCGCACCCGCTGCCTGCACGCGACGGAGCGTTGCGCCAAGGAGGCGCCGGCCTTGCGCGAGACAGGGCCAGAACATCAGTTTGCCTGTCATTTCGATATCAGCCACAGTCCGAACGCATGACAGACATCGTCCCTGCTGACGCAGCCGGCCGCCCCAGCGGCCCTGACGATTCGATTGGCGCCTCCGACATCATGAGCTCCATTCGGCAGGGGCTCGGCGCGATGTCCGAGAGCCAGCAGAGAGTGGCGCGCCTGTTCCTCGACGAAGTCGAATGGGTGGTGAAGGCGAATGTCGAGGATATCGCGGCACGCGCCGGAGTGAGTGCGCCGACAATCGTGCGCTTTGCCCGGCTGGTCGGCTGCCAGGGCCTGAGGGACCTCAAGCTGAAGCTCGCCGGTGCGGTGGCGCTGGGCGCGCCATTCCTGCATCGCTCCGTGCGGATGGGGGAGACGGCGAGCGACGTACTGCGCAACGTCACGGGCAGCATCACGACCGTGCTCGCCGAATGGCAACGCCGCATCGACCCGCTCGATCTCGACCGCGCCGCGGCGGCGATCAGCAAGGCGCGGCGGATCGATTGCCTCGGCACCGGCGCTACATCGCATTTCCTGGCGCAGGATCTGCAGGCGCGGCTGTTCCGCCTCGGCCTGAACGCCAATGCCTTCTCCGACGCGCATTTCCAGCTCGTCGCGGCGGCAACGCTGACCTCGGAGGATGTGCTGGTCGCAATCTCCTTCGTCGGCCGTATGCCGGCATTGCTGCGCGCCGTCGAGGTCGGCAAGGCCCGCGGCGCAACGATCATCGCGCTCGCGCAAGGCGGCACGCCGCTTGCTCAACTCGCCGATGTCGCGCTGCCCCTGGATGTTCCGCACGACACCGCAATGCTGGTCGGGACGGATGCCTATGTGGTCCAGCTCATCGCCATCGAAGTGCTGATGATCCTCGTCGGCCTGCGTCAGGGCCCGCAGTTGATCGGCCGCATGAACGACGTGCAGCACGTCCTGCGCCATTACAGCGTCGACCGTGAAGACCCGTCAGTGCTGCATGCGGGCTGGCGCCAGATGCTGGACTCCGACCCGAACGCCGGTCCACAGGACTGATCGAGGGGGCCGGGGCGAGCTCTGCCAGGGCCGGCCTCTTCGAGTCCGATCCCCCAATGGCGGCGACCGGCGCGGGAGCCCCGCCCGTCGCCGGGCCTGACCTCGTTCTCTTCCTGGCACCTTGCCCATCGCCCGTTCAGATGCTGGGCGCGATGGCGAAGCCCCGGCCGGGAACGCCGAGGTGCGAGGCATCAGCCTCGCTCCGATCGATGTGACGGACGCCGGCTCCAGGCGGTCCAACAAAGGCATCCGCGGCTAGCATCTCAATGAGGTCGGACGGCCCCGAGACCACGGCCTCCACCGTGCCGTCGGCCCGGTTTCTCACCCAGCCGACTGCACCCGCAGCGCGTGCACGCTCACAGAACCACTGCCGATAGCCAACGCCCTGAACGCGGCCCGAGATGATCAGGTGAAGGTTCATGTCCCTTCCCGTGCCTTGCGCACCCGCGATCACCGCGCGGGTACCGCACCGCTCAAAGATCGCTCCCTCAGGCTGGCCATCGCAGCCGGGCGAACGGACATGCCCATACTACCGGACGCCCTTCGACGACGCATCCTCGCAATGCCGTTGCGGGCTCGCGACCGATGGCTTGCGCGTCAATCAATCATATGATGATATGATCATATTATGGCACGCCCCTCCAATTTCCATTCGCATCTGGTCGACCGCCTTGGCCGCATGATCGTCGGAGGCCAGATCGGCAACGACGGGGCCTTGCCGCGGGAAGACGAGCTTGCCACCCAATTCGCCGTCAGCCGCACGGTGATCCGCGAAGCGACGAAGACCCTACAGGCGCTCGGACTGATCACGACGGGGCCCCGCGTCGGCTCGCGCATCCAGCCGATGTCATCGTGGCGGCTGCTCGACCCTCAGGTGATGGACTGGATCACCGATGCCGACATGGCGAGCGGGTTCGAGCGCGATCTTCTCGAGCTGCGCAGCATGATCGAACCCGCGGCAGCGGCCTTCGCCGCCGAGCGCGGCACTCCCGTTCAGATCGAGGCCGTCACGGCGGCGCTGGAGGGGATGGCGAGCGCTCCGGGCAAAGCGGAGCACGAGGCGGCGGATTTTCGCTTCCACGAGGCGATTCTGGAGGCGTCCGGGAACAGTCTGCTGCTCCAACTCAAGCCGATTCTCCACGCCGTGCTGAAAGCCTCGTTCCGGCTATCGATGCACGACCACGAGCGGGCCCAGGCCTCCGTTGCGATCCACCGCCATGTCGCATCAGCGATCACCGCGCGCAGGCCCGAGCAGGCACGCGAGAGCATGATCGCGCTGCTGAAAGTGGCCCAGGCCGATATCGACCTCGCTCCCGGACGGACGGCCTCCGTCACGGAACGGGGCGAGAGAACAAGAAACTCACGGGAAACGCACCATGCTCGCCAAAACCGAAAGATGGATCCTACGGGGGCTTGAGGCTGTCCTGGTCATCCTGCTTGGCGGGATGGTCGTGATGGTCTTTGGCAATGTCGTCCTGCGCTACGCCTTCAACTCCGGCCTCGACCTGTCCGAGGAGCTATCGCGCTATTTCTTCGTCTGGCTGACCTATATCGGCGCCGTCGTGGTGATGCGCGAGAATGGTCATCTCGGCGTCGACACGCTGGTTGGCGCGCTTGGCCGCCAGGGCCGGCTGATCTGCATGATCATCAGCGACGCCTTCATCCTGGCCTGCTGCGTGATGCTGCTCGACGGAACCTGGAAGCAGCACGAGATCAACGCTACTGCGGTCGCGCCGGTCACCGGGCTGAGCATGGGCTATGTCTATGGTGTGCTGTATTTCGCCGGCTTTGGCATCGGATTCATCACGCTTGCCCGGCTCGTTCGTGCCCTGACGGGAAAACTCGGCGAGTTCGAACTGGCTGAGTTTGCTGGCGACTACAGCGGTAACCCTTCGCATGACCTGAAGGGCCACCTCGAATGACGATCACCATCTTCCTTCTCTCGCTCTGCGGGGCGATGGCGCTCGGCATGCCGATCGCGTTTGCGCTGATCGTCTGCGCGGTCGCGTTGATGCTCTGGCTCGGCGTCTTCGACACCCAGATCATCGCCCAGAACATGATCGTCGGCGCGGATTCGTTCCAGCTCCTTGCGATCCCGTTCTTCCTGCTCGCCGGCGAGCTGATGAATGCCGGCGGCCTGTCAAAGCGCATCGTCAATTTCGCGCTCTCGCTGGTCGGCCATCTCCATGGCGGCCTGGGTTATGTCGCGATCTTCGCCTCCATCATCATGGCCTCGCTGTCAGGCTCGGCTGCGGCCGATACCGCGGCACTCGCTTCGATCCTGCTGCCGATGATGCGCCAAGCCGGCTACGACACCGGTCGCTCGGCCGGTCTGATCGCATCCGGCGGCATCATCGCCCCGATCATCCCGCCCTCGATCGGCTTCATCGTCTTCGGCGTCGCCGCCAATCTCTCGATCACGAAGCTCTTCCTCGCGGGTGTCTTTCCGGGGCTGCTGATTGGCCTGTCGCTGGTGATCGCCTGGTTCATCGTCTGCCGCCACGACAAGATCACGGTCCTGCCACGGCGCAGCGGCGCCGAGCGCCTGAAGGCGACCTGGGACGGTTCGCTTGCCCTGCTGATGCCACTCGCAATCCTCGGCGGCATTCGCTTCGGCATCGTCACGCCGACCGAGGCGGCCGTGGTCGCGACCGTCTACGCGCTCGTCGTCGGCATGTTCGTCTATCGCGAGCTCAAGCCGCGCGACCTCTATAGGGTGGCGTTGACCGCAGCCAAGACGACGAGCGCAGTCATGCTGCTGGTCGCCGCTGCCGTCGTCTCGGCCTGGCTCATCACCCAGGCCAATATCCCGGCCGAGCTGTCGAGCGTGCTCGAGCCCTTCATGGACAACAAGACGGTCCTGATGATCGTCATCATGCTGCTGGTCATGGTGGTCGGCACTGCGCTCGACTTCACGCCGACAGTGCTGATCCTCACACCGGTCTTGATGCCGGTGATCAAGCAGGCGGGCATCGACCCGATCTATTTCGGCGTGCTCTTCATCATCAACAACGCCATCGGCCTGATCACTCCGCCGGTCGGCATCGTGCTCAACGTGGTCTGTGGCGTGGCCCGCATCCCGATGACGCTGGTGATCCGCGGCGTCTGGCCATTCCTGGTCGCCCAGACCATCGCGATGTTCCTGCTGATCCTGTTCCCGCAACTCGTGACCGTTCCGCTGGCCTGGCTGAGCGGCCGCTAATCCAAAAACCAAGGCAATCAGGGAGAAAGCCCATGCTGAGCTCACGTCTCGTCTCCATCCTCGCCGGCGTCGCACTTGCAGCGCTAGCAGGGTCCGCCCAGGCGCAGATCAAGGAACGCAATATCCGCGTTTCCAACGGCATCAACGAGGACCACCCGGTCGGCAACGGCGTCGCCAAGATGCGCGCCTGCATGACTGAAAAGTCCGGCGGCAAGCTGAAGCTCCAGGGCTTCTGGGGCGGCGCGCTCGGCGGCGACCTGCAGGCGACGCAGGCGCTGCGCGCCGGCACGCAGGAGATGGTCATCACCTCCTCCTCGCCGCTGGTCGGCATCATGCCCGCGCTCGGCGTCTTCGACCTGCCGTTCCTCTTCACCAATGAGAAGGAGGCCGATGCAGTCCTCGACGGAGCCTTCGGCAAGTACATCTCCGACAAGCTGCCTGCCTTCGGCGTCGTCAACCTCTCCTACTGGGAAAACGGCTTCCGCAACCTGACCAACTCGAAGCGCGCCGTCTCCAAGGCGGAAGAGCTCACCGGGCTCAAGGTCCGCGTGATGCAGAACAACATCTTCCTCGACAGCTTCAAGAGCATGGGCGCCAATGCCACGCCGATGGCGTTCGGTGAGGTTTTCGCGGCGCTGGAGACGCATGCGATCGACGGCCAGGAGAACCCGCTCGTCACGATCGACACCTCGAAGCTCTACGAGGTCCAGAAATACCTGACGATGACGCGCCACGCCTATACCCCGTTCCTGGTGCTCTATTCCAAGAAGCTCTGGGACCAGCTCTCCGCCGAAGAACAGGCAATCCTGAACGAGTGCTCGACCGTCGGCCGCGACGAGGAGCGCCGCGTCTCGCGCACGCTCAACGACGCGTCGATGGCGAACCTGAAGAATCAGGGCATGCAGGTTTCGGATGTTTCCGCCGACGAACTGACCAAGATGCGCGAGGCCACCGCGGCGGTTTACCAGCGCCACGAGGCCACGATTGGCAAGGAGACGATCGACCGTCTCAAGGCCGATCTCACCAAGATCCGCGGCACCAACTGATCAGGAGAGCCCCGGAGCGCCGCAGCAGCTCCGGGGCTACCGCCATGCGCATCACCCGCATCGAACCCTTTATCCTGCACATCCCGGTGACGGGCGGCTCGATTGCCGACTCGACCCACCGCATCAGCCATTGGGGCGTCGTCGGCGCGAAGATCGTCACCGAGGACGGCCTCGAAGGCTACGGTTTCACCGGCACCCATGCCGATCTCGCCTCCGACCGGCTGATCACCTCCTGCATCCGCGACTGCTACGCGCCGCTGCTGATCGGCGAGGATGCGTCCGAGATCACGCGGCTCTGGCTGAAGCTCGCCCGCCACCCTGCCCTGCAGTGGGTCGGACGCGCCGGGATCACCCAGCTCGCGCTCGCCGCGGTCGATGTCGCGCTCTGGGACCTCAAGGCGAAGGCGGCCGGCGTACCGCTCTGGCACCTGCTCGGCGGCGCAACCAAGCCGAAGCTCGAAGCCTACAACACCGATATCGGCTGGCTTTCGATCCCGCGGGACGAGCTTGTCGAAGGCTGCCGAATGGCGGTCGAACGTGACGGCTTCCGGCGTCTCAAGGTCAAGGTCGGCCATTCCGACCCCGGCACGGACATCGCCCGGCTGGAAGCCGTGCGGCGTGCCATTGGCGACGAGATCGCACTCGCGACGGACGGCAACGGCAAATGGGATCTGCCGACCTGCAAGCGCTTCTGCGCGCGGGCCGAGGCGCTCGACATCTTCTGGTTCGAGGAGCCGCTCTGGTATGACGATGTCGGCTCGCATGCCGCGCTGGCGAAAGCGACCTCGATACCGATTGCGCTCGGGGAGCAGCTCTATTCGCTCGACGCCTTCCGCGCCTTCGTCGCGGCTGACGCCATCCACTACGTCCAGCCCGACGTGACCCGTCTCGGCGGCATCACCGAGTACATCCAGGTCGCGGAGCTTGCCCTCGCCAGCCGCCTGCCGGTCGCGCCCCATGCTGGCGAGATGAGCCAGGTCCATGTCCATCTCGCCTACTGGCATCAGGCGACGCCTCTCCTCGAATACATTCCATGGATCAAGGATGCTTTCGTCGAGCCCGCCAATGTCGCCGATGGCTATTTCCTAAGACCCCAGCAGCCCGGCGCCGGTACGACGCCGACCGCCGAGGCCCTCACCCGCTACGCCAAGCCGCTCGCTTGAGAAACCTCATGAAAATCACTGCTGTTGAAACCATCCGCCTGACCGAGTTCGGCAACATCATCTGGGTGCGGCTCCACACCGACGCGGGCGTCGTCGGCCTCGGCGAGACCTTCATGGGCGCCGCGGCGGTCGAAGCCTATCTGCACGAGACCGTGGCGCCGAAGCTGCTCGGCAAGGACCCGCTCCAGATCGAGGCGCGCAATGCCAGCCTGAACAACTATCTCGGCTGGCGCGGCTCGGGCGTCGAGACGCGCGGCAACTCGGCCGTCGATATCGCGCTCTGGGACATCTACGGCAAGGCGATCGGCCAGCCGGTCAGCGTCGCGCTCGGCGGCAAGACGCGTGATACGATTCGCACCTACAACACCTGTGCCGGCTACAAATATATTCGCGATGCGCGCTCTCAGGCCGTCGCCAACTGGCATGTCGGCGAGCAGGGCGGCCCCTATGAGGATCTCGAGGGCTTCCTCTATCGCGCCGACGAGCTCGCCCATTCCCTTCTCGAGCAGGGCATCACCGGCATGAAGATCTGGCCCTTCGATATCGCGGCCGAACGCTCGGCCGGCTGGGATATCACGCCTCAGGAGCTGAACACCGCGCTGGAGCCGTTCCGCAAGATCCGAAAGGCGGTCGGCGACAAGATGGACATCATGGTCGAGTTCCACTCGCTCTGGAGCCTGCCCATGGCGAAGAAGCTGGCAGAGCGCCTGGCCGAGTTCGACACCTACTGGCACGAGGACCCGTTCCGCCTCGACAATGTCCACGACCTCGGCGAATACGCCCGCCACTCCAAGGCCTGGGTCTGCGCCTCGGAAACGCTGGCCTATACCCATTCCTTCCGGGATTATCTCGAGACCGGAGCGGCCGGGGTCGTCATGCTCGACCTGTCATGGTGCGGCGGTCTTTCCGAAGCCCGCAAGATCGCGGGCATGGCCGAGGCCTGGCACACGCCCGTCGCCCCGCATGACTGCACCGGCCCGGTCGTCTACGCGGCATCGTGCCATTTCTCGATGCATGCACGGAACACGCTGATCCAGGAATCGGTCCGCGCCTTCTATACCGGCTGGTACACCGAGCTGGTCACCGACCTGCCCAAAGCCGAGAACGGCATGATCACCGTGTCGGACGCACCTGGCCTCGGACTCGAGCTGCTCCCTGGGCTGGAGAAGCGCGCCGACGCTATCGTGCGCTTCAGCCGCCTCTCCGACGCTTGAACTTCGGTATCGGCGCCCCATCATCGCAATCCGACCCGGCCTCCGAGCGAGGCCGGGACTCAGCAAGGATCTTGCCGCGCTGCTCTGCCCGCCTCAGCTGAGCATGCGCGTGTCGCCGCAGACCGAGATTTCCTGACCCGAGATCGTCTTGGCGAAGGGGGACGCCAGGAAGACGATCTGCTTGGCGATGTCGTTGGGGTCGACGAACTGCTTGATCGAGACGCCCGCGAACAGGCGCTGCGTCATGTCCTCATGCGAGATGTTGAAGCTGCGCGCCTTGTTGGCGATCACGCTCTGGATGCGGGCGCCGTCGACCAGGCCGGGACAGATCGCATTGGCCCTGATTCCAAACTCGCCGAGTTCCGCCGAAATCGCCTTGGTGAAGCCGATGACACCCCATTTCGCCGCGCCATAAGGCGAACGCAGCGGAAAACCGTGCTTGCCGGCCTGGCTCGACAGATTGACGATGCTGGCATTGGCGGATTGCTTGAGATGCTGCACGGCGAGCCGGGTGCAGTTGTACTGACCGGTCAGATCGACTGCAACGCAGGCATCCCAGTCCGCGGGGGCGATCTCGTCGACTCGGCCGGTCGGCCCGGCGATGCCGGCATTGTTGACCAGGCAATCCAGCCCGCCGAGTGCCGCCAGCGCCTCCTTGAACAGGTTGGCCACCGCGTCGCGGTCCGAGACGTCGCAGAGCGATTGCGTGATCGCCGGATCGCTGGCCGCCATCGCTGCCAGGGCCTCGCGATCGATGTCGCAGATATGGACCCTGGCGCCTTCTGCCGCAAAGGCACGCGCCGTCGCCCGGCCAATGCCGTTGGCGCCAGCCGTGACCAGAGCGCGCAGTCCCTTGATCTGCAAATCCATTGTCGTCTCCCCCCGATGCCCGCGCCGTAGCGCCTCTCAGATTGCGGCGAACCCGGACTATGGCGCCAGATCGCCGGTGCTTTCGATATGAGCCGCGGCCGCAGCGATATCGGTTTCCAGCGCGGCCCTTGCAGCCTGCGGATCCCGGCGCCGGAGGGCATCGAGCAGAGCGGCGTGGGAAACCACGGCGCTGCCGCCATCGAGGCGACGCGGTTCGTGGCGCATATCGAGATTGAGGATGGGGCCGGCCTTGAGCCAGAGCCGCTCGATCATCTCGACCAAGGTCGGCATGCGTGCAGCCTCATAGAGCGCGAAATGCAGATTGCGGTTGGCTGCGACTGCGCCTGCGGCGTCTGGAGGATCGGCGCTTGCCGCCTGCCGGAACGCAGCCTCATGTTGGGCGATCTCGTCGATTTCGGCTTCGCTCGCAGCCTTTGCCGCCTCTTCGGCCGCAAAGCCCTCGACGACCAGACGCAGACGGGTCAGTTCGCGAAACTGTGCCAGTCGCAGCACGGGAACGCGGACGGCGCGTCCGGGCAGCACCTCCAATGCACCGTCGGCTGCAAGCCGGCTGACCGCCTCGCGCACCGGCATCATCGAGACACCGAGAGCCTCCGCGACACGCCGCAGCGAGAGCTTTTCGCCCGGAGCGAGCCGGCCGGCGACGAGAAGCGCCCGCAACTCCCCGGTCACGCGCTCGCCCAGGGTCTCACGCGTCAGCGCCCCGACCTCATCGAGCGCTGATGGATCACGACCAGCCGACACATCGCCGATCCCATCGTCGGCAGGCGGATTCGCGAAGGACTGGACAGGGGCAACCATGTCTGCCAACCTAACTGTGATCACAGATCACGACAAGTGGATATCAAGCCGCCAGCAGAGCTGACAGCAGGTCGACAATCTCCAGCGCGAAGCGCGGAACCGTTCTGGGAGGAACGCAATGGCAGACCATCAGCAGTCGAAATTTCGTTTGTCACGACGTCAGGCCCTTGCCGGCCTCGGAGCCGGTGCCGCCACCGGATTGATTGCAAGTCCGTCGCTGATCCTGGCGCAAACGCCGGATGCCATCCGCTTCGGCCACCTGACGCCGCGCACCGGCTTCCTCGGTCCGCTCGGCGAATACGGCGTCATGGCGGTCGACCTCGCCGTCGAGGAGATCAATGCTGCGGGCGGCATCAACGGCCGCAAGCTCGAGGCCCTGAAGGAGGATTCGGTCAATCCGCAGACCGCCTCGACCAAGGCCGAGCGCATGATCGAGCGTGACAAGGTCGCGTGCATTCTCGGCGAGATTTCCTCGGCCTCCTGCCTGACGATCTCGCAGGTCGCGGCGCGCAACAAGATCCTCTTCGTCAACACCGGCGGCAATTCCGATGCCCTGCGCGGCGAGAGCTGCAACCGCTATATGTTCCATGTCGAGCACCAGAACTCGATGTATGTGAAGAGCTGCGGTCGCTCGCTGATGGCGCAGGGGCTGGTCAAGGGCAAGAAGTGGTTCTCGCTGACCGCCGACTACGCCTTCGGCCATGACCTGCTCAAGGTCGCAAAGCGCTTCATGGAGGCCAATGGCGGCCAGTTCGCCGCCGACAAGCTGGTGCCGACCGATGCGACAGATTTCTCGGCGCTCCTGATCGAAATCCGCGCCGCCAAGCCCGACATCGTGATCTCGAACCTCGCCGGCAACCAGATCACCAATTTCCTCAAACAGTATTCCGAATTCGGCCTGACCTTCCCGGTCGCCGGGTTCGGCTTCGACACCGCGCTCGCCTGGGCTGCCGGCAAGGACAATTTTGGCGGCGTCTGGCCCTGCGTCTGGCACCACCTGATCGACACGCCGGCGAGCAAGACCTTCGTCTCCGCCTTCACAAAGAAATACGGCAAGCCGCCCGAGAACCAGGCCTGGGGCGACTACATGGCCGTGAAGATCATGGCCCAGTCGATGAACGAGCTGAAGAGCACCGACACCGCCAAGATCCTCGAGCATTGGGAGAAGGGCGCGAAATTCGACGTCATGAAGACGCGTGAAGGCTATTTCCGCGCCTCGGACCACCAGCTGATGAGCGAGATGTACACGATCACGGCGCTGCCGGCAGCGCAGGTCAAGAACCAGTGGGATCTCTTCACCTCCTCGTCCCCCGTACCGGGACCGAACGAAAGCCTCGAAGTGATCGCGACGACGGGGGACGAGGCAGTCTGCAAGATGAGCTGAGCGCGCTTTTGCCCCTGCCAGGTCCCCGCCGTCATTCCGGACCGGTCGCTCCAGCGGCACCGATCCGGAATTCATCGCGGAGCCCGGCGCCCCGGGGTCGGTCCCGGCACTCCGCTTCGTTGCGGCCGGGATGAAGGCGCCTCCTGAACCTCTCGGGCGCGACGCGCCCGTGCCCGGCCCTGTCGATCAAGCAAAGGCATCCCCTTGCTCATTCTCTTCATCCAGCAGGTGCTGAACGGGCTGCTCGACGGCGTCTATTACCTTCTGATCGCGCTCGGCCTGTCGCTGATCTTCTCGCTCGGCGGCATCGTCAATCTCGCGCATGGCGCCTTCTATGCAATCGGCGCCTATCTCACGATCGTGCTCGCGCCTCATATCGGCTTCGGCGGCGCGATCATCGCCTCGCCGGTGCTGGTGGCGCTGATCGGCATCGTCGTCGAGCGCGGCCTGTTCCAGCGCTTCTACCGCTCGGACCCGATCCTCTCCCTGCTGCTGACCTTCGGACTCGCGATGGTGGCGGAGCAATCCCTGCGCATGATCTTCGGCGCACCGCCGCTCTCGTTCTCGATCCCGCCGGCGCTGCGCGGCCAGATCGTCCTCGGCGAGTTCATCTATTCGCGCTACCGCGCGCTGCTGCTCCTGATCGCAGCCACTTGCGTACTCGGACTCTGGTTCCTGCTCCAGCGCACCGCGTTCGGCCGCGTCGTCCGGGCCGGCGTGCAGAACCCCGACATGGTCGGTGCGCTCGGCATTTCGCTGCAGCCCTACATGATGGCTGTGGCCGGCATCGGCATCGGGCTTGCCGGCCTGGCCGGCGTCCTGCTCGCGCCGATCTACTCGATCCATCCCGCCATGGGGCAGGAGATCATCACGCCGGCCTTCGTCGTCGTCGTCATCGGCGGGCTCGGCTCCTTCTGGGGCGTGGTCGTGGCGGCGCTGATGGTCGGTGTGGTCAAGGGCATCACCATCGGCCTCGGCTTCACGCAATGGTCGACCGCGGTGATCTACCTGATGATGCTGCTCGTCCTGCTGTTCCGGCCGCGCGGCCTGTTCGGCGAACGCATTCAGCGCTTCGAGTGAGGGCAAAATGACAGCCGCTCACCGCGACCGCGCGCCTCTCCTCATTGCCGCCATCGGCCTCGCCGCCCTGCCCTTCCTGATGCACCTCATCGGGCTCGGCACCACCTCGGCGACCGAGATCGTCGTCTTCGCCATTGCCTGCATGGCCCTGAACATTCTCGTCGGCACGACCGGACTCGTCTCTTTCGGCCATGGCGCCTGGTTCGGGCTCGCCGCCTATGCCGCGGGCTTGATCCAGCGCAACTGGCTGCCCGGCCAGTTCGCCCTACCGGTCCTGCTCGCCGTGGTCTTCGTGGGTGTGCTCGCCTTCGCATTCGGCGCCCTGATCCTGCGCCGCAAGGGCGTGTATTTCTCGCTCCTGACCCTGGCGCTCGCCGCCATGACCTATTCGGTCGCCTTTCGCTGGACCGCCGTGACCGGCGGCGAGGACGGCCTCGGCGGCATCAAGCGCCCGCTCTTTGCCGGGGTCGATCTCGATCAAGCCCTGCCGTTCTACATCCTCGTTGCGCTGATCGGCATGGCAGTGGTCTACGGGCTCTGGCGCTTCCAGCGCTCGCCGGTCGGCACCGTTCTGGTCGCGATCCGCGAGAACGAACAGCGCGCCCGATTTCTCGGCT
Source organism: Hyphomicrobiales bacterium (assembly GCA_900470095.1). Classification (GTDB taxonomy): domain Bacteria; phylum Pseudomonadota; class Alphaproteobacteria; order Rhizobiales; family Beijerinckiaceae; genus Allobosea. The sequence continues at coordinate 278,775 of UBZM01000036.1, read as the reverse complement.
ACCAGGCGAACCGCTACAAGCTCGTCGCCTTCACCGTCTCGGCGGCCCTGACCGGGCTCGCCGGCACGCTGCTGCTGTTCAACAACCGCATGACCTCGGCCGACCCGATCTCGGTCGCCTTCTCCGGCGAGCTGCTGGCGATGGTGGTGATCGGCGGCATGCGCTCCTTCCTGGGGCCAGCGCTTGGCGCACTCTTCTTCGTGATCTTCCGCGACTATCTCTCGAGCCTCACCCCGAACTGGCTGTTCTGGTTCGGATTGCTCTTCGTCGGCTTCATCGTCTTCTCGCCCATGGGGCTCGTTGGCGTCGGCGAGCGGCTGCTGCGGCCCTTCCGCAAACAGGCCGCCGAAGATGCGGCCATGTCGGCGCGAAAGGTCGGCGCAGTCACGCTCCCGGATTTCATGAAGCCGCAGGACTGGGTCGAGGGCGCGATCCTCACCGCTACCGGCCTCGCCAAGAGCTTTGGCGGCATCAAGGCGGTCGAGGGCGTCGATCTCGCGATACGCGACAGGTCGCTGCATGCGCTGATCGGCCCGAACGGTGCCGGTAAGACGACGGCCTTCAACCTGATCTCGGGCCAGTTCCGGCCGGATAGCGGCGAGGTTCGCCTGCGCGAGCGCGAAATCACCGGCCTCGCGCCCGAAGCGATCACTCGCGCGGGCATCGGCCGCGCCTTCCAGATCACCAATCTGTTCCCATCGCTTTCCGTCGCCGAAAATGTCCGCCTCGCCGTGCAGGCACGCGCTCCGGAGCGCTTCGGCTTCTGGCGGGCGGCTGGCTCGCTGGAACAGGTCTTGGACGAGACGCGCCAGGTCATCGAGACCATGGGCCTGCGCGGGATCGAGCGCGCCGAGGCCGGCTCGCTCAGCTATGGTGGCCAGCGTCTGCTCGACATGAGCCTCGCACTTGCGACCAGGCCGCGCGTCCTGCTCCTGGACGAACCGCTCGCGGGCCTCGCGGCAGCCGAGCGGGAGCGCGTCGGCAACCTGATCAAGTCGATCTCGACCGACCTGCCGGTGCTTCTGGTCGAGCACGATATCGACCGCGTCTTCCAGATCGCAGACCATGTCACGGTGATGAACGAGGGCAGCGTGCTGGTCGACGGAACGGTCGAGGATGCGCGCTCCTCCCCGCAGGTTCAGGAGGTCTATATCGGCTCGGGCGCGCATGCGCTGGCCGAGAAGCCGCGCCCCAGTGCGGCAGGAGAGAAGGTCCTGCTCGGGCTTTCCGGCGTCGACACCTATTACGCCAAGAGCCACATTCTCCGCGATGTCAGCTTCGACGTGCATGAAAACGAGATCGTGGCGCTGCTCGGCCGCAACGGCGCCGGCAAATCGACCTTGCTGAAGACGATCACCGGCATCGCACCACCCGCCACGGGAACGATCGATCTGGCCGGAGCCGGTATCGCGCGCCTGCCGCCGGCCGTGATCGCGCGCGCCGGCATCGCCTATGTGCCGCAGGGGCGCGGTCTCTTCGCCGGCATGAGCGTCAAGGACAATATGGAACTCGGGCGCCTGAAGCGCCTGACAGGCAATGGCACGCGCTGGGAAGACGACAAGATCTTCGCCTTCTTTCCCCGCATCAAGCAGCGCTGGCATTCTCCGGCCGACTACCTCTCCGGTGGCGAGCAGCAGATGGTGGCGGTGGCACGCGCGCTCTCCGGTGACACGCGGGTTCTGCTGCTGGACGAGCCCTTCGAGGGCCTGGCCCCGGCCGTGGTCGAAGAACTCTTCGAGGCCTTCGACAAGCTGAGACAGGAGATCGCGATCGTGATCGTCGACCACCATCTCGACCTCGCCCTGGCGCTGTCGGACCGCACGGTCGTGCTCGAGCGCGGCCAGGTCACTCATATCGGCCCATCGAAGGCTCTCAGCCAGGACCTCGCGCTACGCCGGCAGGTGCTCTGGCTGTGAGCCCCCCTGCCTAACTCTTGTCCCGCCCTTCGCCGCTTCCCGCAGGATCAACACGCATGACCAAGATCGCGATCATAGGCTCCGGGCTGATCGGCCGTGCCTGGGCCACCATCTTCGCCAGCCATGGTTTCGACGTCGCATTGCATGATGTCGCGCCCGAAGCGGCCGAGGCCGCGCGCGCGCATATCGGCCGCAATCTCCAGGAGCTCTCCGGCCACGGCCTCGTCGAGGACCCGAAGGGCTCGCTCGCGCGCATCCGTGTCGCCTCAGATCTGGCGGATGCCTTGAGGGGCGCCGAGCTCGTGCAGGAAAACGGCCCGGAAGCCGTGGAAACCAAGCGCGCCCTCTTTGCCGAGATGGACAGGCTTGCCGCCGCGGGAACGATTCTCGCCTCCTCGACCTCGTTCATCATGGCGTCGGTCTTCAGCGAGACGCTCGCGGGACGGGCGCGCTGTCTCGTCGCCCATCCCGTCAATCCACCTCATCTCGTGCCGATCGTCGAGCTTGCGCCAGCGCCCTGGACGGACCCGGCCGTCCTCGCCCGGGCCAAGGCGATCTATGAACAGGCCGGACAGGTTCCGATCATCCTGCGCAAGGAGAAGCCGGGCTTCGTCCTCAATCGCCTGCAGGCGGTGCTCCTGGCGGAGGCCTTTCGCCTCGTCGGCGAGGGCGTCGCGAGCGCGGAAGACGTCGACAAGACGATCCGCGACGGGCTCGGCCTGCGCTGGTCCTTCATGGGGCCGTTCGAGACGATCGAGCTCAATGCGCCCGGCGGCATTCCCGATTACTGCGCCCGTTACGGCGCCTCCATCGCGACCATGGCGGCGCAGGCCGTCGGCGGCGACCCCTTTGGCGCGGAAACCGTCGCCACGGTCATGAGCGAATGGCCCGGAACGCAATCGGCCGAGCGGGTGAAGCGCCTGAGCGACTGGCGCGACACGCGGCTGGCCGCGCTGCAAGCCCATAAGCGCGCTGCCGCACACAAACCCGCCTGAATTCCACCATCCAGCTCGCCTGAAGGAGCCCGCCATGGCCAAGAACCGCAAAGTCATGATCACCTGCGCGGTGACCGGCGCGATCCATACGCCCTCGATGTCGCCTTACCTACCGGTGACCGCCGATGAAATCATCGACGCTGCGGTCGGCGCCGCCGAAGCGGGGGCGGCGCTTGTGCATGTCCATGCTCGCGATCCCGTAACCGGCAAGCCGGACCAGTCCCCCGAGGCTTTCGAGCCCTTCCTGAAGGTGATCAAGCAGCGCAGCGACTGCGTCATCAACATCACAACGGGCGGCGCGCCGACCATGGGTGTCGAGGAGCGCCTGCGACCCTGCGCCCATTTCAAGCCCGAGGTCGCGTCGCTCAACATGGGATCGATGAATTTCGGGCTGTATCCGATGCTGAGCCGTTTCAAGGAGTTCAAGCATGATTGGGAGCAGCCCTATCTCGAAGGCTCGAAGGACCGCATCTTCAAGAACACCTTCCAGGACATCGAAAACATCCTGACGACCTGCGCCGAGAATGGCACACGCTTCGAGATCGAGTGCTACGATATCGGGCATCTCTACACGCTGGCGCATTTCGTCGATCGCGGGCTGGTGAAGCCGCCCTTCTTCGTCCAGTCGGTCTTCGGGCTGCTCGGCGGCATCGGCCCGCATCCGGAGGATGTCGCGCATATGAGGCGCACGGCTGACCGGCTCTTCGGCGACCAGTACCAGTGGTCCGTGCTTGGCGCCGGGCGTCACCAACTGCCGATCGCCGCGATGGCGGTCGCGATGGGCGGCAACCTGCGCGTCGGCCTGGAGGATTCGCTCTGGATCGCGCCGGGGCAGCTGGCAAAATCCAACGCCGAACAGGTCCGGGCGGCGCGGATGATCATCGAAGGTCTCGGACTGGAGCTGGCGACGCCCGACGATGCCCGCGAGCTTCTGCAGCTCAAGGGGGCAGACAAGGTCGCCTTTTGAGCGGCGCGGCTGGTGCCGTCTCGAAATTGCCGCCGACATGCGGCCGGTCATTTTGACCGCGCGAAACGCTTCGATCTGCAACCACGGAAGATGCATCGTCCCTCACGCCCCCGGCGATCCCGTTCAACGGGAGCGTTTGCTGGAATGCATGATTGAGGCAACCGCGACGGCGCAGAGGCCTAGTAGACTTGCCGAGACAATCAGGGTCGGCATGATGCCGGCCCTGTCGAACCCTGCCGCATAGATGAGGGGCATCGCCGACTGTCCGAGCATCGCCGCCATCGAGTGCAGCGCCATCATCGCGCCGTGCGTATGTGGGGTGAGGGTCGCCAGATAGGTCTGGAGCGGAATGGCGGCGCTGCGATAGGCAAAGCCGAATGCCAGCAATGCGCCGAACTGGAACGGCCAGGGAAGATGGGCGCTCAGGCTTGCCATGGCGAGCGTCATGACCAGCCCGCCAACCAGAGTGAGGTGCGTCGGCCTTATCCAGCGCAGGGTGCGGCGCAGGCTTACTCCATAGGCAATGCTGCCGATCATGAAGCCGGAGAGCACGATGCCGACGGTCGAGGCGCTGGCCCCGACGAGAAAGGCGATGTGCGGGAACAGACCCTGTGTCAGCCCGGTCAGGGCCAGCTGAAGCCCCAGCCCGCAGCGGGCGCTCGCCAGCCCCAGAATCCTGCCATAGGCAGAGAACGCCGAGCCGAACCCCGCGCGCGATGACGAGGCGTCACGGGTATCGCGCAGCGCCACCGTCACGACGGCGAAACAGGTCAGACCGATCAGGCCGGCCGCGAGCAGGCTGGCGCGCCAGCTGAGCGCATCGGCGACAAAGCCGGACCCAACGGCCCCGGCTAGCGACCCTGTAACCGAAGCCGCACTGGCCTTGCCGAAAGCCTCCTGATGTCCTTCGGGTGCGATCCGCTCCGCCAGGATGGCAAAGCACAGCGGGATTGTGCCGGCTGTGAAGAAGCCGACGACAAGCCGAGTGGCGAGCAGCAGCTCGAAACTGGGAGCCAGGCTCCCGAGCAATGTTCCAAGTGCGCTCATCCCCAGGCAGAAGCGCATCACCCGCAACTTGCCGAGCTGGTCGCCGAGTGCGCCGGCAATCGGCTGTGCCAGGGCATAGGCGAGCGCGAAAGCCGTCGCCATCGCGACAACCTGGCTCCGCGGCACCGCAAAATCCCGGCTGAGCATGGGCAGCACCGGGTCGAACAGGAACACACCGAGCGAAGAGCCGAAGCAGGCGAGGCCGAGAATACGCAGCAATGCATGCTGTTGGTCGGGCGGTGGCTTCTGGCACGGGGCGTGGCCTCCTGGAGTGCCGACGGGCAGATTGGTCATCGGCTTGCGCAGACCCCTTTCATCGTCATCGGCTGCCCAAATTGGCGATAGACCGTCCCGGGCACCGCAATTAGCAGCACGGGGGCTCTGTGATTTGACCCCGCGCCGACCGAACAAGATGCTCGATATCGCCGGATTCCGAGCGGATCGGCCGTTCTGGCCGCTCTTTCGGCAGCATCTTTCAGGGAGGGACGTGGCTCAGAAGAGCGGGGTGACGGGTGCTTGGGTTATCGGTGCATCCATCGCGACATCGCTCTCAATGCAAGACAGCCGGCGACACTCTCATCACACGCGACTGTCTCGGAGGATCGAGCGGCGCCCGAAGGCCGGAACATCCTGGATCGGTGCGGTTCGGAGTTTGAGCCCGGGGTAGCGGCAGCTCCTGCCGATCAGATGTGGTGCGCCGAGAAGCGTGGGAGTTCTTGGCGCTTCTCGGCGTCTGCATCCTGGCCCCAAGGCCAGCTGGACATACGACACTACGCCGCGTCATCCCTGCGCGGCGACCGCCCGCACTGGTCCGGGGGCGCGCCCCGGATGGTTCGATCAGCGGCGGCAGACCTGCACGCGGCGGACGACCCAGCGACCACGATGGTCGCGCACGCGCCGGTTTTCCCACCAGCAGCGGCCATGGCGTGGCGCGACATGCCGCGGGGGCGAACGGTGCCATTGTGCGAGTTCGACGCCGGGATTGGTGGCAACGCTACCACTCGAAGAAACCGGGGCAGCAAAGGCAGTGCCCGAACACAGTGCTGCGATAACCATTCCAGCAGCCAGTGCCGCTCCGCGAATATCAACCAATTGATCCTCCTTGGCCTCAAGCCAGATGTCGGCCCGACGCATTACCACGCCAGGCAATCGATCGGCCGCTGTCGCGACCGATCGTTCCTGCTCCGCCCGCTTTGACCGCGAGATCGGCGAAAACGCCAGGCGATCGGGCAGAATTCAGAAGCGCCAGATGAGCGGCACGATGAAGACGGCCACCACGAAGAACCAGATCAGCAGCGGCAGGCCGAGCTTCCAATAATCGCTGAAGGCATAGCCACCCGGCCCCATCACCATCAGGTTGGTCGGCGTTGCGATCGGGGTGAGGAAGGCTCCGGCCGCGGCAACTGCCGTGCTCATCAAGACCGGCCGCGGCGAAATCCCCATGCTGGCGGCCGCAGCGACCCCGATCGGAATGACGATGAGCGCAGTCGCGGTATTGCTGATCAACTGCCCCATGACGGCGGTCAGCACGAACAGTCCGGCAAGCAATGCGACGGGCCCGGCATCGCCAACCATATAGACGAGCCGCTCCGCCATCAGCTTAGCCGCACCGGTTTCCACCATCGCGGTCGAGAGCGGCATCATGGCGCCGACGAGGATCACGGTGGTCCAGCCGATCGCGCGGTAGGACTGCTCGACATTCATGATGCCCGACAGGATGATCGCGCCTGCAGCCAGCAAACCTGCGACGGCGGGCGGGACGACGCCTGTGGCAAGCAGCAGAACCATCGCGACGAGAATGATGACGGCCTGCTTCGCGCCGGGGCCCATCGGCACGGCCTGACGGCGCACCAGTTCGGGCGAGCTCACGACGAGGACATCGGGATCGTCGAGATGGACGTCGAGCGCCTTCCAGGTGCCCTGCAGCAGCATCGTATCGCCGGCTTGCAGCACGATGCCACCGGAATCCTTGGTTGCATTCGCGGCGGCGAGTTCCGCCCCCGCGCGCTGCACGGCCAGAACGATCAGATCGCCACTGTCGGTGACCATCCCAGGGAAGACGGTCTGGCCGATCAGGCCGGAGCGCGGCGGGATCACGACTTCGGCCAGACCGGAGCGCTGGTTGAACAGCGTCTCTGCGCCCTGCCCCTGCTTTGCCTCCTCACGGAAGGCGAGATGCATCTCCGCCGCCAGTGTCGCGGCAGCGTCAGCCTCACCGCGAACCAAAAGATGATCGCCATCGGCAATGACCGAGCGGCGGATGGGGCTTGCGGTTTCGCCCTCCTGAATGGCGACCAGCTGCAGCCCCGGATAGACCGACAGGTCGATGCTGGCGGGCGCAGCGCCGAGAAAAGGCGAACTGGCACGGACGCGCATCTGATAGATGCCGCTGGCAAGGCCGTATTGCTCGACCAGCGTCTTGGCATGCCGGCTGAAATCGGCGGGCATGGTCGCGCCATTGCGCTCAGGCAGCAGGCGCTGGCCGAAGAGGATGATGATCGCCATCGTGCCCGCCAGCAGCGGTACGCCGACCAGCGCGAATTCGAAGAAACCGAAGCTGCCCATCCCTGCATCGCTACTGGCCTCGGAGACCAGCACGTTCACGGGAGTTCCCGTCAGCGCCAGCATCGAACCCGCATGCGCGGCGAAGACCAGCGGCATCAGCAGTTGCGAAGAATTGCGCTTGAGCCGCACCGCGATGACGACAACAACCGGCAGCAATGCAGCGACGGCGCCGTTGAGGCTGATCACGGCGGTCAGCAGCGAAACGAGAATCATGGTGAGAATTAGAAGGCGGGTTCGACTTTCCTCGCCCGCTCCCTTGATCAGGAGTTGGCCTGCCCAGGCGGTGACGCCGGTGACCTCGAGCCCGGAGCTGACGACGAAGAGCGAGGCGATGAAGATGACGGCGGGGTCGCCGAAACCGCCCAGAGCCTGGGGCAGGGTCAGGACCCCGGTCGCCCAAAGGGCAAGCGCTACTCCCATCGCGACCAGAACGACGGGAATCTTGTTCCAGATGAACAAGACCACGGCAACGGCGATGATGGTGCCGGTATAGGCTATCGGGCTCAATCGCTCAGCTCCCTATTGGGCCCTGCCAGGCCGCAGAAATGCGTAGGGCGCAGCATGCCGGCGCAGGCTACGCCCCGGCACACCGCACCCAGCCAAGGCCTCAGTCTTCCAGGGTCGCCATCAGGATACCGATGCGGCAACCCTTTTCGTATTCGGTGAGATTCACATACTCCTTGATGGTATGGATCTCGGCCTGCCCGGCGCCGATGGTGATGGTCGGAACCCCGTGCTTGTCAAACCAGTTGGCGTCGAGACCACCATTGGAGAACAGATAGGTCGGCTCGATACCCAGCAGCTTGAGCGCCTTGGTGGCACGCTTCACCACCGGAGTATCCTGGCCCAGTTCGAAGGGGGGGTAAGCCGGCTTCTGGCTGAACTTCACCTCCGCGGTGTTGCCCTCGTGATCCTTCACCTCGCCCTGCGCCTTGGCGAAGGCCTCCTTGTAGCCGTTCGCGATCTTGGTCGCGAAGGCAGCCTCCGGGCTGCGCGCCTCGCCCCGGATATAGACATAGTCGGTGACGACATTGGTCGCATCGCCGGCCGCGACCGTGCCGCCCTTGCCGCCGAAAATGCCGACATTGCTGGTGCCGTGGCCGTCGGATTTGACGACCTTGCCGAACCAGCCGGCACGCTGTGCCTCGGCGATCGCGATGGCGCCGACCAGCGTCGCCGAAATGCCCCTTTCCGGTGCGACGCCGGCATGGGATGCCTTGCCCTTGATCTCGACTTCCCAGTTCTCCTGGCCGACTGCGCCGACGAGCAGTTCCGAGGCAAGCTGGCCGTCGACATTGATGCACATGGCGGCCCCGCCAAGATCGGCCGGATTCAGTTCGCGGGCACCGTGCAGGCCGCTCTCCTCGCGGACGGTGAAGAGCAGGGTGATCGGCGGATGCGGCAGCTTGTGCTTGATCAGCGTCTCGGCGAGCACGACCAGGAGCGCGACGCCGGTGCGGGCATCGCCGCCGAGCGCGGTCGTGCCGTCGGAGACGATGCGGTCGCCCTCACGCCGGGGTTTGGCGCCGGCGCAAAGCGGCACGGTGTCGAGATGGGTGGAGAACAGCAGACGTGGCCCCGGCCGCGTGCCCGGCAGATCGACGAAGAGATTGCCTGTCTCCGTCGGCACCGGGATGCGCTTATTGGCATCGTCGAAGCGGATCGCGGAAGCAGGCACCCCGACCCTCTTCAGAGCCTCGCTGACGGCGGCCCCGATCTTGGCTTCCTGACCGGTCACGCCTTCGACCGAGAGGAAATTCATCAGGTGGTCGATCGCACTGGCGACGTCGAGTGGGATTGAGGGGCTGCTCATGATGTCCATCCGATCAGGTCAGGGTTATTTCGTTTCGGGCTGCGCGACCGGCCGTCACAATCCCCAGGGCAGGCCGAGCATTTTCCAGACGGCGAAGAGCGCCGTCCACAGCACGAACATCCAGACGACATAGGGCAGCATCAGGGAAACAATCGTGCCGACACCGGCGGACTTGTCGTATTTCTGGGCGAAGCCCACGACGAGGGCGAAATAGGCGTTCAGCGGGGTGATCGCGTTCATCGGGGAATCGCCGACGCGATAGGCGGCCAGCACCGCTTCCGGCTCGACGCCGAGCTTCATCAACAGCGGCACGAACACGGGGGCGAAGATCGCCCATTTTGCGATCGCCCCGGTCAGCAGGAGGTCGATGATCGCCACGACGACGATGAAGCCGAGCAGCAGCGGCAGCGCGCCGATATTGGCCGACTGCAGCACGCCGGACAGGCTGAGCGCCATGACCGTGCCCATGTTCGTGTACGTGAAGTAGGCGACGAACTGGCTGAGCACGAAGAACAGGAAGATCGTGCCACCGAGATTCTTGATCGACTTCTCGATCGCCGCGATCACCTCCGGGAGGGTCCGCAAGGTCCCGGCCCCGATGCCATAGGCCCAGCCCGTGGTGAGGAACATCAGCATGATCAGGGCGATCAGCCCGTTCATGAAGGGTGAATTGCCGATCAGCTCGCCGGTTGTCGGATTGCGCAGCGGCGCTCCCGACGGCAGCGTCAGCAGGCAGAACACGGCAACCAGCGCCAGCAGGCCGAACCCGGCATACCGCAGTCCACGCGATTCCTGATCGGACAGCGAGGCGCCCTGCTCCGTCGTGGTGCCTTCGGCCGCCAGCTTCGGATCGTAGACGCCAAGGCGCGGCGCAATCATCCGGTCGGTGATGAAGGCGATGACGACGGTGAGGAACAGCACCGACGCGATCGAGAACCAGACATTGGAGGCCAGGCCGATCGAGCGATTCGGATCGACGAGATGGGCGGCGTCATTGGTGAATTCGACGAGGACGGCGTCGAGCGGCTTGATCAGCATATTGACGGTGAAGGCGCCGGCCACCGCAGCAAAGCCAAGCGCGAGGCCGGCGAGCGGATGCCGCCCGACGGCGAGGTAGGCAATACCGGCGAGCGGGATCAGCACCAGATAGCCCGCATCCGCCGCAATGCTGGCGAGGATGCCGACGAAGGCCAGGATATAGGTCAGAGCCCAGCCCGGCGACACGATGACGAGCTTGCGGATGAGCGCCGTCACCAGGCCGGATTCCTCGGCGACGCCAGCGCCGATCATCGCAACGATCATCAGCCCGACGGCGGTGAAGCTCATGAAGTTCGGAATCAGCGACGAATAGATGAAGCGAATGCCTTCGACGTTGAGCAGGCTGCGTATCGCCGTGCTCGCCATCTCGACCTTATGGGTATCGGGATTGATGCGCTCGAAGGTGACCGCCGCGCCGAACAGGCTGAGCACAGCCGACAGCACCATGACGATGGCGATGAGAATGAGGAAGATGACGACGGGATGGGGAACCATGTTCCCCACTTTCTCGACCGTATCGAGAAATCTCTGCATCGTGGTCTTTGACGCGACGTTCCCGGTAGCCATGTCTTGCCTCCCCTAAGCCTTAGACTTCCGCCCCACGGGGGGTCGCGATAAGCAGGTAGGCCGCCGGAATCGTTGCCGAGGCGGTCATCCCGGCAACTTAATTCCCTACGCGCCGAGAGCATCGGCACAGAATCCCAAAGCTTGGACCGCCTGTCCCAAAGTTGATGGCGAGGCGTCTGCGCGACGGGAAGGCATCCAGCAAGCTTGCTGCCACCGGATGGCTTCTTTATCCTGACGCAGCCGTTCGAGATCCTCCGATCTCCTATTCGCAGATTGGGGACGTCGACGTGACGCCGACGCACGGTAAGGCATGCAAGAGCAATCCGGTAAGCCCGTTACTGCCTGCGATGCCCGGCACGCGCCCGAATTCTGGAGCTCTTTGACCATGGGCCGCCGCCTCGACACCTTGCGGATGAGCCTGGCAGGACTTGCTGTCGCGTTCGGCCTCAGCGCTTGTGCTTCGGCGCCCCGCGGATTGCTTCAACCGGTCGAGCCCGTTGCCGGCACCGACCGCGTGAACATGCTTGCCGCGACGACGCGCGCGCCCTCGACGGAAGCGGGTGTTCTGTTCAGCGGCGAGCGCGGAGATACGGTCTCTTTCAGCAATATCGTCGTCTCGATCCCCAGGGATCGGGAGGTCGGCACGATCCAGCTGCCGCGCGCGGCTCCCGGCAATCCGGCTACCGATTTTGTCGTCACCTCGACCGCGCCGGTCGCCAAGACGGATCTCGTCAAATGGTTCAAGTCGACGGGCGGTCGAAAGCGCCGGGTCTTCGTGTTCGTCCACGGCTTCAACACGCCTTTCGACCGCGCAGTCTTTCGTTTCGCGCAGTTGACCCATGACGCCGATGCCGACGCGTCCCCGGTGCTGTTCTCGTGGCCGTCGCGCGGCCATCTGCTCGACTACAGCCGGGATTTCGATAATGCATCCTATTCCCGCTCGGATCTCGCCTATCTGCTGAAGGCGGCTGCAAGCAGCCCCTCCGTCGGCGAAATCGTCATCCTCGCCCATTCCATGGGGAGCTGGCCTGCCGTCGAGGCCGTCAGGCAGATCGCTCTCGAGCAGGGCGGGGTCCCCCGGAAGATCAACAATCTCATTCTGGCCTCGCCCGATCTCGATGTCGGCGTGTTCCGCCGGCAAGTCGAGGATATGGGCTCCCAGCGTCCGCAGATCACGCTTTTCGTCTCGCAGAACGACCGGGCGCTGCAGCTCTCCCGCTTCATTTCCCGCGGAGCGACGCGCCTCGGCGGCATCGACCTGACGCGCGACGAGTACCAGCAGCAGCTGGCGGGGTTGTCAGGCATCACGGTGCTGGACCTCAGCGCCATCAATGCAGGCGATCGCATCAATCACGACCTCTTTGCCGCCAGCCCCGATGCGGTCCGCCTCATTGGTGGCCGGTTGCTCCAGGGCCAGGTCATCACCGATTCCGACATTTCCACTCCGCTGATGGCTGCGGATGCGCTTGGTTCGGCCGCCAGCCTCATTGTTACCGCGCCAATTCGCGTCTTCGACGCAGCGTCCCCGCGCCAGTAGCGAGCCAACTGCCGCAAAAGGACCAGCTGCTTTGGCCTGTTAACGACAATTCTCAGCGGTTTATTGCTTGCCATTGCTAACTCTGAGCGTCACAGTTTCTTCACGGCACTGAGAAACATTGACATCCCGTTGGTACGCGGGGCCAAGATTAACGCAACGCTATCGCGAGGAGAATGCCGTGTCGGCTCTCTCTAGTACCAATTCAGGGCCCCCGGGCGGAGCGGTCTTCGTTCAGAACTTCTCCACCAAGGGACTGCCCCCCGAGGATCAGTTCGACGCGTGGCGTTCGCTGCTCTCCGAGACGATCGATCTCTTGCCTACGCCAGACGGGTCCGAGGCGTTTGAAGCCGAGTTCTCGTCGTGGAGCTTCGGCGACGTCGTTCTGACCAGGACACTCTACGCCGATGCCCCTGCCCGCCATTGGCGGCACAGGCCGCGATCCTTCATGGATCATTGGTGCGTCGTGCTCGCCCACTCCTTTTCGCCTGAATGCAACCTGCTTTCCCTGAGCCCTCCGGAGCGGCCAGGCAGTCTCAGCTTCCGCTCGCTCGCCATGCCGTTCGAAGGCCAGGCCGAGGACACCGAAGTCCTGACGCTGTTCCTGCCTCGGAACTTCTGCCACGAGGAACTCGTCGATTTCGAGCGGGCGCACGATCTGGAAATCAACCCAGAGCTGGGGGCGCTGCTCACTGGCTATATGGAGAACCTGGCCCGGCAGCTGCCCCATATCTCGGCAGAGCATGCCCAGGGCCTCGCCACCGCGACACGTTCGCTGGTCGCGGCCTGCATCGCGCCACGCGTCGAACGCTCCGAGGCTGCGGAGGTGCCGCTGACCTCCCTTCTGATCGATCGTGCCCAGCGCGTCGTCCGACAGAACATGGCCTCCCCCGAATTTGGTCCCGAGCGTCTGGCACGCCTCATGGCGATGTCCCGCTCCAAACTCTACCGGCTGTTCGAGAGCACCGGTGGCGTTGCTCATTTCATCAATCGAGAGAGGCTGCGCGAGGCGCATCGCCGGCTCGCATCGACCCGCGATGCCCTGTCGATCCACGTCATCGGCAATGAAGTGGGTTTCATCGATCATTCGACGTTCAGCCGCGCATTCCGGCGCGAGTTCGGCTACAGCCCAACCGAGGCGCGCGAGAAGCACCTGACCAAGTTCTCTGCCCTGCCATCCGGACTTGCCCAGCAGGATGCGTCGCTGGACGGTGCACTGGGAGGACCTGGAGTTGAACGCGCCGCGCGCAGCCTTGCCGACTAGCCGAAGAGCATGAGGGTCTTGGCATGAAGGGGGCGACAGGGCGCCTCTCCTTTCTCTATGCGGCTCTTTTCTTCGAGCTCGGCGTCAATCTGCCGTTCTTTCCGCTCTGGTTGCGCGCGCAATCGCTTGGTGACGACGCGATCGGCATCGTGCTTGCCGCACCGCTGCTGACCCGCATCATCGCAAATCCGGTCGTTGGCGCCCTCGCGGACCGGAGCTTGCGCATGACCCTCGCGCTGGTTGCCTGCGCGGCGGCTGTCGTCGTCGGCACGGGTTTTCTCGCCTTTGCCGCAGGATTCCTGCCAATACTGCTGCTGGTGATCGCCATCGCGCTTGCCCAAGGTCCCCTGATCGCCCTGACCGACGCCGTAACCCTGCGCAGCCTCGATGGCTTGCGCTCGGCAGAGCTGCGCTATGGGCGAATTCGCTTGTGGGGATCGGCGGGGTTTGCGCTCGCCAATCTCTCGGCTGGCTGGATGCTCGACTGGCTGCCGATCTCGTCCATTATTGGAATGCTGCTGCTCTCGGCGCTTGCCACGACCCTCGCCGCGATGGCCGTCGCAACCATCCGCCTGCCGGAGAGATCGGCCGCTCCCGGCGAGGCAGCCGGGACGGTGGAGCGGCCGTATCTCCTGATCCTGACCATTGCGGGCGCCGCGCTTGTCCAGGCGAGCCATGCCGCCGTCTACGGCTTCAGCACATTGCACTGGCAAAGCCTCGGCATTTCCGGGGGGACCATGGGAAGCCTCTGGGCGGCTGGCATCGCCTCCGAGATCACGTTCTTCAGCCTGCTCGGATACGTCGTCCGTGGCTCGGCCGGAGCAGGTGCCCTGCTGACCGTCAGCGGCGCTGCCGCGACATTGCGCTGGGCTGGCATGGCTCTCGATCCGGATATCGCCTTCGTCATCCTGCTGCAGCTGACACATGGCCTGACCTTCGGCGCGACGCATCTGGGCAGCATCTTCCTGCTCGCGAGGCTCGCGCCGCGTGGCATGCTGGCCCGGGCCCAGGCCTGGCTTGCCGCCGGCTGGGCCGGGGTGATGGCGGCTCTGACGACCCTTGCCGGCTATCTCTACGGTTCGTGGGGCGAGCACGTCTATGGCCTGATGGCGATCGCTTCCGGTGCCGGTTTCCTCCTGCTGATCCCTGTCGCAGCCAACCTGAGACGGGAGGATCCGGCCCCGCAACCAGGCGTTCCGGATGCCCAGTACCCTGTCCCAAAATTGGGATGACCAGCGCAAACTTGGGATTCTGAGCTAATCCGCGCTTCCCGGACAGTTGGTAGCGTCCGTCCCTGCCGCCCGAAGAGATTGGCGACGGACCCTTGTCTTGCGCCCGAGGTTCCACGGCCTCTGCCTTGCGGTTGCCAGAGGAAGAACATGATGCTTTTGAACGGCTTGCGGGAGAACCCGTTCGGTAGGAATGGCAGGATCGGCGCAAGAACTCCGCATCGTGCGAGGGTGGCGTTCGGGGGGCAGCAGGCATGAGCCCGCGCCGCAGCCCTGGTTCCGCCCGGTTGCACGCCGCCGCGCTGACCGTGATTGCCCTCGCTTCCGCGGGCTGCCAGCGCGAGGCCGACGAGGCCCCGCCACCCGTGCGGATCGTCCGCACCATCACGGTCGACAAGCCCCGCGAGGCGGCGGACATCAATTTCACCGGCCATATCGAAGCGCAGGACCAGGCGTCGCTCTCCTTCCGCATCGGTGGCCGCCTGGCGGAGAGAAGCGTCGCGGTCGGCGCGACTATCCGCGAGGGCGAGGTGGTTGCCCGCCTCGACCCCGAGAACGAACTCAACGATCTGCGCTCGGCGCGCGCAGCGCTCACGGCTGCGCAGGGCCTTCTGAGGAAGGCCGACAACCAGTTGCAGCGGCAGAGCCATCTGCTCCAGCGCAATGTCACGACGCAGGCCGATTTCGAGGCCGCCGAGCAAGGCCGCACAGCCGCCCAGGCTCAGGTCGACGCGGCACAAGCCCGCGTCAATTCGGCGGAAGATGTCGTCGGTTTCACAACCCTGAAAGCTGACGCACCGGGCGTCGTGACCAGGATCGGAGCAGAGCCAGGCGAGGTCGTTGCGGCCGGCCGGACGATCGTGCAGCTCGCGAGGCGCGAGGGGCGCGATGCCGTCTTCGAGGTGCCGGCTTCAATGATGCGCGCCCTGCCTGCCGATGCGCGCGTGTATGTGGCGCTCACCGGCGATCCCGGCACCACCGTCAAGGGCCGGGTACGCGAGGTCTCGCCCCAGGCCGACCCGGTGACACGGACCTTCCGGGTCAGGGTCGGTCTGTCGGAGCCTCCGCAGTCCTACCGGCTTGGCACGACCGTCACGGGCACCATTCGCGGCAGCGAAAGCGCCGCCATCGCCATTCCGTCGACGGCGCTGGTGCGGCGCGCGCAGGATACAGGAGCCTGGGTCGTCGATCCCAAGAATCTCACCGTGTCGCTGCGCAAGCTCGACGTTCTCAGCGCCGACCCCGCGACGGCCCTGATCGGCAAGGGCCTGGCACTTGGCGACGTCATTGTCACGGCCGGCGCGAGCCTCTTGCAGGAAGGCCAGCATGTGCGGCTGACCGGGACGGAAACACGATGAGCTTCAACCTCTCGGAATGGGCCCTCAAGAACCGCTCGGTCGTGATCTATCTGATGATTGTCGCCGTCGCGGCCGGCGTGCTCGCCTTCGTGCGGCTCGGCCGCAATGAAGACCCCTCCTTCGTCATCAAGTCGATGGTCGTTTCCGCCGCCTGGCCGGGCGCGACCATGGAGGACACGCTGACGCAGATCACCGAGCGGCTCGAGCGCCAGCTCGAGGAGACGCCCGGCCTCGATTTCGTCCGCAGCTTCACGACGCCCGGCGTGACGACGATCTTCGTCAACCTGAAGCAGTCGGTCCCGGCGCGTCAGGTACAGGACACCTGGTACCGGGTCCGCAATCTCGTCGGGGACATCCGCCATACCCTGCCCCAGGGCGCGGTTGGGCCGTTCTTCAACGATCGCTTCGGCGACACGTTCGGCATCATCTATGGCTTCACCGCCGATGGCTTCACCAGCCGTGAGCTGCGCGACCATGTCGAAGCGGCCCGTTCGCGCCTGCTCCTCGTGCCCGATGTCTCGAAGATCGAGATCATCGGCGCCCAGGACGAGCGCATCTTCGTCGAATTCTCTGTCAGGGAACTCGCCAATCTCGGCATCGATCGCTCCGCCCTGCTCGGCACCCTGCAGAGCCAGAACGTCGTGCGCCCCGCCGGCATCATCCAGACCGAGGACGAGAAGGTCTCGCTGCGCGTCTCGGGTGCCTTCCAGTCGGAAGCCGACCTGCTGAACGTCAACTTTCCCGTCGGCGATCGCATGGTTCGCCTCGCCGACATCGCTACCGTGCGCCGCGGTCACGCGGACCCGCCTCAACCGATGTTCCGCGTCAACGGACAAGAAGCGATCGGGCTGGGCATCGCGATGCGCGATGGAGGCGATATCCTGGCGCTCGGCAAGAACATCCAGAAGGCGATGGCGACCATCACCGCCAATCTTCCGCTCGGCATCGAACCACGGCTGGTGGCCGATCAGGCCGTGACGGTCGATCACGCGATCGACGACTTCATGACCTCGCTCTGGCAGTCGATCGCCATCATCATGGCGGTGAGCTTCATCAGCCTCGGCGTGCGCCCCGGCCTCGTCGTTGCGCTGTCCATTCCGCTGACGCTTGCGGTGGTCTTCGCCGTGATGCTTGTCGCCGGCATCGACATGCAGCGGATCTCGCTCGGTGCGCTGATCATCGCGCTCGCCCTGCTGGTCGACGACGCCATGACGACGACCGACGCGATGGTGACGCGTCTTGCCGCAGGGGAGGAAAAGGCGAAGGCGGCGACCTACGCCTTCAAGAAATACGCGATGGCGATGCTTGCCGGGACGCTGGTGACGATCGCCGGCTTCGTACCGATCGGTTTTGCGGCCAGCTCGGCGGGTGAATACACCTTCACCCTCTTCGCCGTGGTCAGCATTGCCCTCGTGGTGTCCTGGTTCGTGGCGGTGATCTTCGCGCCCGTGCTTGGCGTCGCGATGCTCAAGGCGCCGGACCCGGCAGCGAGCACTGCCGGCCCCGGCAGGGTCGAGCGGACATTCCGGCAGCTGCTGTCTGGTGCCATCAAGCTGCGCTGGGCGACCATCGCGGTGACGCTCGCATTGTTCGTCGCCTCCCTCCTCGCCCTGCCCCTCGTACCGCGCCAGTTCTTCCCAGCCTCCGACCGGCCCGAGCTTCTGGTCGACCTGACTTTGCCGCAGAACGCCTCGATCTACGCCAGCGAGCAGCTCGCGACCCGGTTCGACGCGGCACTGAAGGGCAACCCGGATGTGGATCGCTGGAGCACCTATGTCGGACGCGGCGCAATCCGCTTCTATCTGCCGCTCAATGCGCAGCTGCCCAACGACTTCTTCAGCCAGGCCGTGATCGTCGCCAAGGACGTGCCGGCTCGCGACCGCCTGCAGGCCAAACTGGAAGAGCTCCTGGCCAAGGAGTTTCCGAACGTCGTCGCTCGCGTCTATCCCCTCGAACTCGGGCCGCCGGTCGGCTGGCCCGTGCAGTACCGCGTCAGCGGACCGGACATCGCCGAGGTGCGCTCGATTGCGATGAAGCTGGCGCAGGTCGTCGCGACGAGCCCCAAGACCGAGCAGATCAATTTCGACTGGATCGAACCTGCGCGTGAGCTGCGCCTGCGCGTCGATCAGGACGAGGCACGCCGCCTCGGCCTGAGTTCGCAAGCGCTGGCCGCGGTCCTGAACACCGTCGTTTCCGGCACCGTCGTGACCCAGGTGCGCGACGATATCTATCTCGTCGATGTGGTCGTGCGGGCCCAGGACGCCGACCGCGTCTCGCTTGATACGCTGCGGACCATGCAGGTCGCATTGCCCGGTGGACGCTCGGTGCCGGTGTCGCAGTTCGTCACGTTCAGCTACGGGCTGGACGCGCCGCTGATCTGGCGGCGCGACCGGGTTCCGAACCTGACCGTCGCCGCAGACGTCAAGCCGGGAACGCTGCCGGAGACAGTCGTTTCCGCCTTGCAGCCCTCCATCGAAGAGCTGCGGAAGACGTTGCCACCCGCCTACAGCATCGCCGTCGGCGGAACCGTCGAGGAAAGCGCCAAGTCGCAATCCTCGGTCATCGCCGTCGTGCCAGTCATGCTGCTGATCATGTTCACCGTGCTGATGGCCCAGCTGCGGAGCTTCAGGCTGTTCGCCATCGTGCTCAGCATCGCCCCTCTCGGCCTCATCGGCGTGGTCAGCGCACTGCTCGTGTCGGGCAAGCCACTGGGTTTCGTCGCGCTGCTCGGCATCCTGGCGCTGATCGGCATCATCACCAAGAACGCGGTGATCCTGGTCGGCCAGATCGAGGCGGAGCGGGCCAGCGGCAAGAGCGTCGTCGAGGCCGCGCTCGACGCCAGCAGCACGCGCTTCCGGCCGATCATGCTGACCGCGGTCTCGACCGTGCTTGGCATGATCCCGATCGCTCCGACCGTGTTCTGGGGCCCGATGGCCTTCGCCATCATGGGCGGCCTGCTGGTCGCGACCGTGCTGACCCTCATCCTGCTGCCCGTGCTCTATGTCACCGTCTTCGGCGCAGGCTCCCCGACACCGGGCAAGACGAAAGCCCGGGCGACAGCCGCTGCGGGAGTTTCTTCGCGATGAGACCGATTCCAGCCATCCGGTTCAAGCCCTCGGCCGTGCGAATTCTCCGCGCCGCGGCCGTCTCGATGCTCGTCCTGACGCTGGCTGCTTGCCAGAACCAGGAGACCGCCCCTTCCGAGGGCCGCCCCGTCCGGGTGGTCAAGGTCGAGGCCGGCAAACTCGCCAACGACATCAGGTTGAGCGGCGAGATCCAGGCCGAGAAGAATGTCGGGCTTGGCTTCCGCATCGGCGGCCGCGTCGCCGAGCGGCCGGTCAATGTCGGAGATCGCGTCGCGGCCGGGCAGATCGTTGCCCGCCTTGACCCCTCGCTCGAACGCAACGCGCTGACAGCGGCCAAGGCAGCGCTCGAAGCGGCCCGCGGCGAGGTGAACACGACGCGCAATACGTTCGAGCGTCAGGAACGGCTGATGGCGCAGGGCTTCACCACCCGGCCTCGTTTCGATCAGTCACTCAAGGCGCAAGAGGCCGCGCAGGCCCAGCTCGAGAACGCCGAAGCGCAAGTCGAGCTGGCACAGGATCGGCTCGGCTTCACAGAGTTGCGGGCAGGCGTCTCGGGCGTCGTGACCGCCCGCAACATCGAGCCGGGCGAGGTCGTGCAGGCCGGGCAAGTCGTGGTTCAACTGGCGCGCGAGGACGGCCGTGACGCGGTCTTCAACGTCCCGGCCAGGCTGCTGGAGACGCTGCAGGGCGACATTCCGATCCGGGTCTCGCTCGCCGAGTCTCCGACTGTGAGCGCATTTGGTCGTATTCGCGAAGTGGCTCCGCAAGCCGACCCCGTGACGCGGACCTTTGCGGTCAGGATTGGCCTGATCGATCCACCGGAGGACATGCGGCTGGGGTCGACTGTGGTCGGGACCGTGGAGCTCACATCGGCCGCGATCGTCTCCATTCCGGCCAGCGCCCTGACCCAGCAGGGCCTGTCGCCGGCCGTCTGGATCGTCGATCCGGTGAAATCGACGGTATCGCTGCGCAATGTCGATGTCCTGCGCTTTGACCCTGGCCTCGTCGTCGTCTCGCAAGGACTTGAGCCCGGGGAGGTCATTGTCTCCGGCGGCATTCAGGTGCTGCACCCGGGCCAGCGCGTGCAACCGCTTGCCGCCGCGCGCGAGGCGGGCCGCACTGCGGCGGCTCAGCCGCCGGGAGGCCCCGTGCTTCCGCCTTCGTGACATATGACAATCTTTCTCCGCAGCGAGCGGGGCCCTGCAACCAAAGAGCTTCCCGGCGGGATCACGCCATTCTCCAGCCAAGCGATGCCATGATGTCCTCTTGGAGACATTCTATGGAGATCATCCCCGCGGTCGGTGAGGCGGAAAGGCTCAGGACCGAGCTCCTCGTCGTCGGCGTATTCAGCGGCGGCGCGCTGACCGGGTCGGCTCGCCGTCTCGACGACCGGACGGGTGGCAGGCTTTCCACGATCGTCGGGCGCGGCGAACTGGGCGAGGCGCCCGGCGCAACCTTGCTGATCCATCATTTGCCGGGCTCCGTCGCGGCCCGCATCCTGCTCGTCAGCCTCGGCAAACCCGAAGCCTTCTCCGACCGCGCCTATTTGCGGGCACTTTCGGCAACGGCGAAGATCATCGCGGAGAGTGTCGTCTCCGAAGCCGTCATCGCCCTGGCTGAACAAGAGGTCCCCAAGCGCAGCTTGAACTGGCAGGTTCAACAGGCCGCACAAATTCTGGCCGATGGCGGATACGTCTTCGTCCTGCCCGGAGCCCATCCTCACGGCCAGAAAGCGCGGGCCCGCCCGCTGCGCAGCATCATGCTGCTCGTTCCGCAAACCCTTACGTCGGAGCTCGTTGGCGCGCTGCGTCAGGGCATCGCCGTCGCTGAAGGTGTCGCCCTTGCGAAGGATCTTGGCAACCTGCCGGGCAATATCTGCACGCCGGCCTTCCTCGCCAGCACGGCGCAGGAGATGGGGAGGGAATTCGGCTTCGATGTCGAAGTCCTGGAGCGCGAGAAGCTCGAAGCGCTCGGCATGGGCGCCTTTCTCGTCGTCGGCAGGAGCTCCGCCAATCCCTGCAAGCTCATCGTGATGCAGTCCAATGGGCGCAAAGCCCGGAGCCGGCCCATCGTCCTCATCGGCAAGGGCATCACCTTCGATATCGGAGGCACGCCGCTGACCCCGGGAGCCGACCCCGACGAAATGAAATTCAACATGAGCGGTGCCGGCAGCGTTCTCGGGGTGATGCGCACGGTCGCCCGCCTGGAGCTGCCGATCAACGTCGTCGGACTGATTGCTGCGGCCGAGAACATGCCCAGCGGCAGCGCCAGCCGCCCGGGAGACATCGTCACCTCGATGTCGGGCCAGACCATCGAGATCCGCACCCACGAGGCCGAAGGACGGCTCCTGCTTTGCGATGTCCTGACCTATGCCGAGCGCTTCTCGCCGGCCTGCGTCATCGACGTCGCGACCCTGACCGAGGCCTGCGTCGTGGCTCTCGGCTCGCATGCCAGCGGCCTCTTCGCCAATGACGAGGCGCTCGCCGCCGAGCTTCTGCGATGCGGGGGCGTGTCGGGTGATCGCGTCTGGCAGCTCCCGATCTGGGACGACTATTTCGGCCAGCTCGGCAGCAGCTTTGCCGATACCAGCAATCTCGGCGGGCGCGCGGCCGGCGCGATCACCGCCGCCTGCTTTCTCGCCCGGTTCGCCAGGGCTTATCCTTGGGCCCATCTGGACATTGCCGGCACCGCGTCGATCTCGGGCGCCACCAAGGCCTCGACCGGCCGGCCTGTTCCGCTGCTCGCCGAATTCCTCATCAGCCGCGCCGCGGAAGCAGCGTCGCCGAATGGCCTGCCCCTTCCCTCCCCCTCAGCAATGGAGCTGCACTCATGAGCGATCTGGTTTTCATCGCCTTCCCGACCGAACAGAAGGCCGAAGAGGTCCGTCAGAAGGTCCTTTCGCTCCAGCGCGAATATCTGATCGAGCTCGGCGACGCGGTCGTCGTCGTCAAGGACGAGAAGGGGCAGGTCAAACTCAACCAGATGATGAACCTGACGGCAGCCGGCGCCGCATCGGGCGCCTTGTGGGGCACCTTGATCGGTTTCATCTTCCTGGCCCCGCTGCTGGGCACGGCTCTCGGAGCCGCTTCGGGCGCGCTCGGCGGAAAGCTCAGCGATGTCGGGATCAACGACCAGTTCATGAAGGACGCGGCCAGCGCATTGCAACCCAACACCGCCGGGCTCTTCCTGCTGATCCGCAAGATGACCACCGACAAGGTCCTCGCCGATCTGAAGGGCGTCGGCGGTACGCTGATGAGCACATCTTTCGACGAGACCAAGGAGGCTGCGTTGCGGGAAGCCCTGGCGGCCACTGCAAGCGCCAGCGCCGAAGCCGCCCCTCCGGCCGCCACATGATGCAGGACTGGGGCGCCGAAGCGGGAGCAGAACGAGCCCAATGGGCCATCGCGACGGCGCGCCTCGACGATTTCCGCCCCCTGCTGCCAGCAGAGGAGGAGGTCGTCGCCAAGCTTCTCAGCGGTAACTTCGACCGTCTGGGAGACGGCTCGCGCCCGGAGAAACCCGACCCGGCGCGGGTCATCCGGGCGCCCTTCCTGCGCTTTCTCATGCTGGGAGGCGAGGAAGGCTGCCGCCCCCACGAGAAGGGCGTCAGGATCAGCGGCGCCTGGATCACGGATGTTCTCGACCTCGAAGCCTGTCGTGTCTTCCGCGACATCGGCCTGAACGACTGCCATTTCGAGGCCGCGCCGATCTTCAGGGCTGCGATCATCAACCGCCTGTTCCTGGACGGCTCCTCGCTTCCCGGGCTCCAGGCGGAGCGGCTCGAGGCGCGCGGCGGCGTCTATCTGCGCGGCGCGGAGGTCACTGGTGAGGTTGATCTCGTTCAGTCGCGTCTCGGCGGTAATCTTGAATGCGATGGTGCCACCATTCGCGCACCGAGCGGCTACGCGCTGCTCGCCCCAAGCCTGGAGGCCCGCAACGTCCTGGCGCGGGGAGCGACGCTGCGCGGCGGCATCAACCTGTCCGGCGCAGTGCTGGCCGCCGATCTCGACTGCGCCGGCGCTACCATCACCCGGACCGACGGCAGCGCAATCGATGCGAGTGAAATCGAGAACCGCGGCAGCGTCGTGCTGCGTAGCGCGCGTATCGAAGGCGAGATCCGGCTGATCGCCTCGCAGATCGGCGGCGACATCGACTGCTCAGGCGCGGTTCTTGGCGCCGCCGGCCAGACTACGCTGGACATGAGCCGCAGTGCGATCAAGGGCGCGTTCTTCCTGCGCCGGGATGCCCAGGTGAACGGCGCGCTGGTGCTGACCGGCGCGTCGATCGGGACCATCCATGACGAGGCAGCCTGTTGGCCCAAGCAGGGCGATCTTCTCCTGAATCGCTGCCGCTATGGCGCCTTCATCGACGGGCCAGTCGATGCCGAGAGCCGACTCGACTGGCTGGGGCGGCAGGCGCCCGAGCGCTGGGGCGAGGATTTCTGGCCCCAGCCCTATGAACAGCTGGCCTCCGTCTTCCGCGAGATGGGACATGGCGAGGATGCTCGCGCCGTGCTCGTCGTCAAGGAGCGCCTGCAAAGGCAGGCCCGGCGCAAACGGGCCGCCAATCCCGTGCTGCGGGGGCTTCTGACAGCCGCCGACGGTGTGCTTGGAATCACCCTAGCCTATGGTCGCCAGCCGCTGTTGGCCTTTGTCTGGCTCCTGTTCTTCTGGTTTCTGGGCGTCGCCATCTTCGGTTATGCCGAGCACCGGGGGGCCGTGATGCCCAATAGCGCCGTAGTTCTGCGTTCGCCCGAATGGACCTTGTGCGGCATCGAACGATCCGAGCAGCGCTCCCTGATCGCCACCCAGCAGACGAGCGGCCTGGCCGAGCCCGGCCAGACCCAGCTCGCCTGCTTTCGCCAGCGCTGGGAGGCGTCGAGCTACCCGGCCTTCAGCCCTTGGATGTACTCGCTCGATACGCTGCTGCCGGTGCTCGACATGGGGCAAAGAACCTTCTGGCGGCCTAATCCGTCCAAGCCGGGCGGTCGCATTGCCATCACCTATTTCTACTTCCAGTCGATCGTCGGCTGGGCTTTGAGCCTGCTGGCTGTTGCCGGTTTTTCGGGGTTGGTGAAGTCGCCGTGACCCGGCCGGCTCGCCTCGCATTCAGGATGGGACCGACGTGAGCAAAGCACCGACATCTGCACGCGCGCCCCGCAGCGGCGACGACAGCGCCAAGGACAATCGCACCAAGCGCGAGCCCCTCGCCATCGACCTGGCGCTTCAGGGTGGCGGGGCTCACGGCGCCTTCACCTGGGGCGTGTTGTGCCGGATCCTGGAGGAGGACTGGCTCGAGATCGAGGCGATCTCGGGAACCTCGGCCGGCGCCATGAATGCGGCCGTACTGGCCTCGGGCTATGCCAAGGGCGGCCGCGCTGGCGCACGCGAGGCACTCGAGCTGTTCTGGCGAAAGGTTTCGGACGCGGCGCGCTTCAGCCCATTCCAGCGCAGCCCGCTGGACATCCTGCTCGGCCGCTGGACGCTAGACAACTCGCCGCTCTTCGTCGCCATGGACATGATGTCGAGGGTGGTCTCTCCCTACAGCCTGAATCCGAGCGGCTCGAACCCGCTCAGCGATATCCTCGCCGAGGTGATCGATTTCGGCAGCCTGACCACAAGCCCGATCAAGCTCTTCATTACCGCCACCAATGTGCGCACAGGCCGGGGGCGGGTGTTCCGCAATGCCGAGATCACGCCCGACGTGCTCCTGGCCTCCGCCTGCCTGCCGACGCTGTTCCAGGCCGTCGAGATCGACGGCGAGAGCTACTGGGACGGCGGCTATTCCGGCAATCCGACGATGACGCCGTTGATCAAGCACAGCGATGCGCTCGACACCATCCTGGTTCAGATCAACCCGGTCGAGCGACCGGAGACACCGCGTACCGCGCGTGACATCCTCAACCGGCTGAACGAGGTGTCGTTCAACGCGGTGCTGCTGAAGGAATTGCGGATGATGGCGCTGCTGCGCCAGAAGGCCAATCCCGAGAGCGGTGAGGGCGCGCGCTGGGCCCGCATGCGCCTTCACCGCATCACCAGCGACGCCATGACCGAGCTCGGCTACTCCTCCAAGCTCAATGCCGAATGGGAGTTCCTGACCATGCTCCACAACGAAGGAAGGCGCTCAGCAGAGTCCTTCTATCGGGAGCATCGGGACAACATCGGCAGGACCTCGACACTCGATCTCGACGAGTTGACCGAAGGCATCTGAGAGGAGCGGCCGCATTTGCCGCGCACCTCAGCACCGACCTCCCGACACCAAGCCTCACCAGGAATGCAGATGACCTCCGGCAAGATCTATCAAGGCGCCCTGATTCTGATTGCGACGATCATGGCGGTCGCCGCGCTGTCGATCGCCAGTTCGGTCTTCGCGCCGGTCGCCTTTGCGCTTTTCATCATCGCGCTCGTCTGGCCGCTTCAGAAGAGCCTGCAGACCTTTCTGCCCCGCCTGCTCGCGCTCGCGATCAGTGTCGTGGTCATGGTCGTCGCCTTCTTCGCCTTCGGGTCGCTGATCGTCTGGGCCTTCGGCCGCGTCGGCCGCTGGATCGTCAGCGACGCTGCGCGCTTCCAGTCGTTCTACGACCAGATCACGATCTGGCTGGAAGGGCATGGCGTGGCCGTGGCCGGTGTCTGGTCGGAGAACTTCAATGTCAGCTGGATGCTGCGCACCGCCCAGACCATCACCGGCCGCCTCAACAGCACGATGAGCTTCTGGCTCGTCGTCCTCGTCTACGTCATCCTCGGCCTGCTGGAAGTCGACGATTTCGGGCGGAAGCTGCGCAGCATGCGCAACCGCGAGACCGGCCGGGTCCTGCTCCAGGGCAGCACGGCCACCGCCAGCAAGATCCGCCGGTACATGGTGGTCAGGACCGCGATGAGCCTCATCACCGGCCTGCTGGTCTGGGCCTTTGCCAAGGCGGTCGGGCTTCAGCTTGCGGAGGAATGGGGCTTCATCGCCTTTTCCTTGAACTACATTCCCTTCTTGGGCCCGCTCGTCGCCACGGTCTTCCCGACCTTGTTTGCGATGACACAGTTCGGATCCTGGCAGGCGGTGATTGCGGTCTTTGCCTGCCTCAACCTGATCCAGTTCATCGTCGGCAGCTATATCGAGCCGCGCGTCGCCGGCAGCGCGCTCTCGATCTCTCCGGCGACCGTGCTGTTCTCCGTGTTCTTCTGGAGCTATCTCTGGGGCGTCTTCGGCGCCTTCATCGGCGTGCCGATCACGATCGCATTCCTGACCTTCTGCGCCCAGCATCCCTCGAGCCTGTGGCTTGCAGAGCTCTTCGGCTCGCCCGAGAAGGACACGGCTGCGGTCCCGATCGAGGCACCCGTCAAGAGCTGAGGCCGGCGTCCGGCCTGGGCGCGACCTCGATCCGCTGCGGCTCGAGGAGGGCAAGACCGCCATCCGTGGCGGCTGCCAGCGTATGAATATAGAAGCTGGTCGCCTCGTCATCCGTCGCCTCCATCACAGGAGACGGCGCCGAAATGATTTTCAGCGGACCGCAGCGCCCGATCCAGTCGACATGGCGGTGTCCGTGCATCGCGACGAGCCGATGCGACATCGGCTTGAGCTGGCGCACGAATCGGCTGCCATTGATCAGCGCGGTGCCGATGCGCTCCGAGAAGGCCTTGGCCGGCTTCGGATATTCCACGGGATGGTGATGCAGGGCGATGACCCAGCGCGCCTTCGGATATTGGCGCAGAATCGCGAGCATCGCCCGCATGTCCTCTTCCGAGACGAGGCCCAACGCATTGGTGAAGGAGAAATGCGTTTCGGCGTTCGAGTTCAGGAGCACGAGCCCTAACCCGTCCTCTCCCGTCGGCGGCAGCACCATCGGGAAGATATCGTCCCAGATATTGGCCAGCCCGGCCGACAGGCGCAGCGAGCCGGCATCGGCGAAGGCGGCAATCGTCTTTCGATGGGGCTCCAGCGCCGCCGACAAGGTGCGACCCAGTCCAGTCCGGCCCTGGTCGACGACCCGGACCCGGTCTCCCTGGATGGCGGCCATGGCCGACAGCGTCCGCATCTGTCTCAGGCGTTTTCCGGGGCTCGTCGGCAATTCCAGCCGCGCCGGATTCGCGCGATCCACGATGTTCACGTCGTGGTTGCCGGGAAGGATGAAGCTCCTTTCGGCTAGCGCAGGATGTCGCGCCATCGCGTCGAGAAATTCCGCCCATTCGGCCGACCGGCCCGCATCGGTCATGTCACCGGTGATCAAGACGAAATCGAGCGGTTCCTGGGCGTGGATCTCGTCCAGTCTCTCGAGAACCTGGGCAAGCCGCTCATTGCCACGCGGGCCGGCGCGTCCGCTCTCGATCCGAAATCCATAGCGCTCCCCCACGACATGGATATCGGAGAGATGCACGACCCGCCATGTGCGCGCTGACGCAGGCATCTCGTCAAAGACGCCAAGATCGCGCGGCTGATCCATCAGCCCATCGGCAAGCCCCCAGGCGAGCGAAGCAACCGCGAGATATCCGCTCATGACGGTCACGGTATTGGCAAGCGCGGGAACGACCAGTCGCAAGGGATTGGCAAGATCGGCGATCTCGCCCGACCAGCGTGTCGCGGGCCAGGCAAGCGCGGCAATGCCAGCGGCTATGAGGAAGGCAGCAAGGCCGGCACCAATGGCGGTCGCGGCCCGCAGGCCCGCGCGCTTGTCCTCGCTAGCCTCCGCTGTGAGGAAGCGCTCCGCCAGATGCCGCAGCCCCTCGCGGCACAGGGCATAACCTGGCTGGACGGCGAGTGAATTCAGCGACCAGAAGCTGCGCTCGGCAGCACGAAACAACGGCCTGAAGCCGAACCAGCCAAGAGCCGCGATCAGCGCCAGGAGAATGAGCGGCCCGATTCCTGCCAGCGCATAGATCCGGCCCGACATCGAGGTGAACCAGGCCGTGGCGACAAGCGGAGCGAGCCCGAGCAGAACTCCTGGCAAGAGAGCGAGGATGACCCAGGCCAGCGCAAGCTTGGGCAGGTTGATCTCCCCCAGCATGCTTCCGGCAATGGCAATCAGGGAGCGCTTCTTCGTGCTGCTGGCGTCGTCCTCTGCGTCTCCGGCACGCGGTTCGATAATCATCGGCATGGTCAGTCACGATCCAGGGAAGCTGCGCTCGCAAGGGCAGATCGGCGTCGAATACTCATGCCTTGCCCCCGCGGCAACGTCAGGATGCGCAACTCAGTTGCCTCGAAGGACATAGCCTTGATGCCAGCGTCATGCACGCCTTCACGGCCAATCTTTCATGCCCAAACCGAGAATGGGACGCCGAGCACAGAAGTGAGACACGGGGCTGATGACCAGAGAAAGAGCAGATGCTACTTTATAATCAGATACTTATGAAATGAACAACGTGTTTTGAAGAGAATTGAGCGCACAATTTCAATGCACGAGAGACAGGGTTGCATCGATATTTCAGGCATCATTCGCCAGCAGCAGCGTTGGTGGAATCCTGATTGCTATGCTCCAATATTCCATCAGCCACCGCCACGCCGGAAGATGAGATCATCATCTTCGATATCCATTCTTTACAGATTTCAAATCGAACGAAATACTTGTACGCTGGCTTGGTCTCAAGATTGCGCCCGATATGCGATCATCAGGCCACCGGCCCCGCCCGCCCCTGTCTCGCGACCTCCGGCCCACAGGGCATGGTCATGACCACCGAAATCGGCGGGACGCCGCTCCTTGCCAGGCTCACGAGAGGTCTCGGCTTTCTCGCGCTATGGCTGATCCTGATGGGTCCCGCCCTGACGGATCTGCCCATCGGCCTGATTGCGGCAGCCGCCGCGACCTGGACCAGCACGGCGCTTTGGCCGGAAAACGGAAAACTATCCGCTTCTGGCCTCGTGCGCTTCCTGATCCGTTTCGTGCCGCAATCAGCCGTCGCCGGCGTCGATGTCGCGCGCCGCGCCTTTGCCCCGCGACCGGCCTTGTCGCCAGGTTTTGTCACCTATCGCACCTCGCTGCCTCCCGGCATGGCCCGCAGCGCCTCATGCGCGGTCATGAGCCTCCAGCCGGGCAAGCTGCCCGTCGCGGCGGATGCGGATGGCACGCTTCACATCCATTGCCTCGATCTGCGCGAACCCGTGGCGGAACAGATCGCCGCGGATGAAGCAGCCTTTTGCGACACCCTGCAAAGCGGGGGCGTTCATGGCTGACCTCTTCACGGGAGCGGCACTCTTCATCCTGACCGTCACGGCGCTCGGGCTGTTCAAGGTGCTGCGCTCCGAAATCGCGGTCGAACGCATGATGGCCGTTCAGTTGCTGGGCACGGGTGGCGCTGCCGCGGTTCTGCTGCTCGGCGCCGCGACCAGTTCCCCCGCCATGACGGATGTCGCCTTGCTGCTGATGCTGCTGGCCGCCGTCTCCTGCGCGGCCTTCACCTCCGGGCAGTCCAGTCACACCGCCGACGCATCCGAGCAGGCGGAGGACGAGGCGTGACATCGCTCGCCAATGCGTTCACGCTCGTCGCCGTCGGCTGCGGCGCTCTTCTGTTTCTCGCCGGCACGCTCGGCCTGCTGCGTTTCCCCGATACGCTCAGCCGCCTTCACGCGCTGAGCAAGGCCGACAATCTGGGGCTCGGATTGATCGTGCTCGGGCTCCTGCCGCAGGCCGAGAGCTTCGCGGGCGGCCTGAAGCTGGTCTGCGTCTGGCTGCTGGCCCAGATCTCGGCCGCAACGGCGAGCCAGTTGATCGCCGGGGTGCTCTATCGGCGCAAGTCCCGCCCATGACCATGCTTCTGGATCTCGCGCTCGTCGCATGGCTTCTCGCGCTGGCCATCCATGTCGCCAGGGCCAGGGATGATCAAGGTGCTATCATCGCCTTCATTGCCTTCGGGCTGCTGCTTGGACTGGGCTGGACGCGGCTCTCGGCGATCGACGTTGCCATGACCGAGGCTGCGATTGGCGGCGGCGTCACCGGCATGCTGCTGCTTCGGGCCGAAGCCCGGCTGCGCCAGCGCTCATCCCAGCCCCAGACCCCGAAGAGAACCACCAAGGCCGCCGCCGCCATCGCCTGCACGGTCGTGGCGGCTGGCCTTGCGCTCGCCGTGCTTTCCTTCCCCTCGCCCGCCCC
Source organism: Hyphomicrobiales bacterium (assembly GCA_900470095.1). Classification (GTDB taxonomy): domain Bacteria; phylum Pseudomonadota; class Alphaproteobacteria; order Rhizobiales; family Beijerinckiaceae; genus Allobosea. The sequence continues at coordinate 248,325 of UBZM01000036.1, read as the reverse complement.
GACGCTCGCACCTGCCGCCGCCGCAGCACTCGACTCAACCGGCCTCGGCAATCCTGTCACGGCCGTCCTGTTGGCTTACCGGGCCCTGGATACGCTGCTCGAAAAGGTCGTTCTGCTGCTCGCCCTCCTGGGGGTGTGGTCGCTGGCGCCCGATCAGCTCTGGGGTGGTGCGCCAGAGTTGAGGCAAACGGTTGCGCCGCCGCCCTTCGTCTACCTCGGCCGCATATTGCCGCCCTTTGGCGTTCTGATCGCCGTCTATATGTGCTGGGTGGGGGCCGACGCACCGGGCGGGACTTTCCAGGCGGGCACCGTGCTTGCCGCGATGTGGCTGCTCATCATGCTGGCGAGCCTGCGCCCCGCACCCGAGACGAGGCGGACGACGCTGCGGCTTCTGCTCGTCGGGGGGCCGGTCTTGTTCTTCGCGGTCGGCTTCCTCGGCTTTGCGGTGGCCGACGGCTTCCTCTCCTATCCCGAGGGCGCAGCCAAACCCATCATCGTAGGCATAGAGGCTGCGCTGACGGTATCCATCGCCCTGACGCTTGGCCTGCTCGTGGCCGGCCCCTCCAGCAGGGCGCCGGCCCCATGAGCCTCGCATCCCTCGGCACTGCCACATTGTTTGGCCTGTGCGGCGCTGCGCTGGCCGGAATCGGCCTGTTCATCGTGATCGCCCATGCTGGCCTCCTGCGCAGGATCGTCGGGTTCAACATTCTCGGCGCGGGCATCTTCCTGGTCTTTGGCGCAGCGGCGCGGCGCGGAGCAGCCGCCGGTTTCTCCGGCGACCCGGTGCCGCAGGCCATGGTGATCACCGGCATTGTCGTCGCATTCTCAGCAACCGCCCTTGCCGTCGCGCTGCTGCAACGCCTGTTCGACCTCACCGGCCGGGAAAGCCTGGACGCGCCAGCGGCCAGCGACAAGCAGCAGGCCGAGCCATGACCCCTCTCGCGCCCGCCTCCGTTCACCTTGCCACCCCCGGCGGCTATCTGCTTGTCCTTGCCGTGACCTTGCCCGTCCTCGGCGTGCTGGCCATGCTGGTCGTCGCGCCTCGCCACGCCAGGCAGGTTGCCCTTGTGACCATGGCCGCGGGCCTCGTGACCGCGATCGCCATCGTGGCCGAGTTGATCCGGACCGGCACCGCGCTCACCTATGTCGTCGGCGGCTGGCAGCCGCCGCTCGGAATCGCGCTACGCGCCGACGGGCTCTCCGCGACGATGATCGCGATGACGGCGATGGTGATCACGGCGACAGGCCTGTTTGCGCGGGGCCTTTATGCGCTGGGCCCGAAGGCGCAGGACGGCCGGGCCCCGACGACCTTCTGGGGCTTGCTGCTGGCGACATGGAGCGCGCTGAACGCGGTCTTCGTCGGCGAGGACCTGTTCAATCTCTATGTCGCTCTGGAGTTGCTGACATTCGCCGCAGTCCCGCTGGTCTGCCTCGATGGCCGCGCCGAGACCGTCGCCGCAGCGTTGCGCTACCTGATGTTCGCGCTGCTCGGGTCCCTGCTCTACCTGCTCGGCACGGGGCTGCTCTATGGCAGTTACGGAACGCTCGATATCCAGATGCTGTCGCGCCTGAGCGAAGGCGGGCCGGCCCTCTCGGTGGCACTTGCCCTGATGATCGTGGGGCTTCTCGCCAAAGCTGCCCTGTTTCCGCTGCATCTCTGGTTGCCCCCGGCCCATGCCGGCGCACCCGCAGCCGCGAGCGCGGTGCTCTCGGCTCTCGTCATCAAGGCGCCGGTCTTCCTGATCCTGCGTCTCGTGCTCGACATCGCGCCCCCGCACGCAGCGATCCTGGCCGGTCAGATCCTGGCGGTTCTCGGCGCGTCCTCGATCCTGTTCTGCAGCGTCATGGCGCTTCGGCAGGCGCGGCTGAAGCTGATGATCGCCTATTCGACCGTGGCGCAGATCGGCTATCTCTTCATCGTCTTTCCGCTCGCCGCCGGAAACGAGGCGCAGGCCCCCTGGGAAACCATCGCCTGGACCGGAGGCGCCCTCCAGTTGGTTTCTCACGCATTCGCCAAGGCTGCGATGTTCCTCGCGGCGGGCGTCATCGCCGAGGCCTTTGGCCACGACCGGATTGCCGATCTCGGCGGATTCGGCCGCGTACTCCCGATCAGCGCGGCGGCCTTCGGCCTCGCCGGCCTGTCCCTGATGGGGATTCCACCGAGCGGTGGCTTTATTGCGAAGTGCCTCTTGCTGACGGCCGCGGTGCTGAACGGCCACCCATGGCTTGCCGCCACCATTCTGGCCGGAGGCCTGCTTGCTGCGGGCTATGTCTTTCGCGTCGTCGACCGCGCCCTGGCAACGCCGGCCATCGCGCTCGTCGCACAGAAACCGATCCCGCGCCGCCTCGAGCTCGTAGCCCTTGCTCTGGCGCTGGCGGCCATGCTGCTTGGCTTCGTGCCGCTCGAGCCCTTCGGCTTTCTGCAGCTGGGACGCTCCGGTGCCATGGCAGGGGTGGCGCCATGAACGCTTCCGGCCTGCTCCTTGCCGCTTCGGTGCTCCTCCCGCTCGCCATGGCGGCCTGCTGCATCGTCAGGCCCTTCCGGGCCCGCGCGCTGTCGCTGCTCGGTGTCGCGCCCCTGCCAGCGTTGCTCGCGGCGCTTCTGGTGCCGGACGGAACCTCGGCCTTCTTCCCGCCGCCGTTCCGGATGTCGCTCCTCCTCGACCGGCCGGGTGCAATCCTGCTCGGCGGCGCCGCCCTGCTCTGGAGCGCAGCGGGCGCCTTCGCGTCCTCCTATATGGGCCGCGAACCGGCGGCTGCCCGCTTCGCAATCTGGTGGCTGCTGACGCTGACAGGCAGCCTCGGCCTCTTCATCGTCGCCGACATCGCGAATTTCTACCTGCTCTTCACGCTGGCGAGCCTCGCCGCCTATGGGCTGATCGTGCATGAGCAGAGCGCCCGCGCTCACAGAGCCGGCATCGTCTATGTCGTGCTGGCACTGCTCGCAGAAGCGTTTCTGCTGCTTGCCTTCGTCATGCTCGCAGCCGGCCACCCGGACGCCAATCCTGCAATCCGGGACGTGGTCGCATCCCTGCCGTCATCCCCGATGCGTGACGGCATCGTTGCCCTGCTCATCCTCGGCTTTGCCTTGAAGATGGGGCTCGTGCCGCTGCATGTCTGGCTGCCGCTCGCCCACCCCGCGGCGCCGATGCCCGCTTCCGCCGTGCTCAGCGGCGTGGTCGTCAAGGCGGGTGTGATCGGCTTGATCCGCTTTCTGCCCTTCGAAGCCGGCCTGCCCTTCTGGGGCAACGTGCTGATCGCGGCCGGCATCGTCACCGCGTATTTCGGCGTCATCGTCGGGGTGACCCAGACGCGCGCCAAGACCATCCTGGCCTATTCCACCGTCAGCCAGATGGGTCTGCTCGCCGTGCTCCTCGGTGTCGGGCTCGACACTGCCGATGCCGGTGCCACGAGCCTCGGTGCCTATTACGCGGTGCATCACACGCTGGTGAAGGGCGCCCTCTTCCTGGCTGTCGGCATTCTGGCTGCGACCGGGCGGGCACGGTTGCGGCCTGTCCTGCTGCTCACCGGCCTTCTGGCGCTCAGCCTCGGCGGCCTGCCTCTGACCAGCGGCGCGCTGGCCAAACTCGCGACCAAGCCGATGCTGGGCTATGGCTATGTCAGCTACGCCATGGCGCTGGCCGGCGCAGGAAGTACGCTGCTGATGCTGCATTTCCTGTCGATCGTGGCGCGCGACGCGCGAGAGAATCCGCAATCCTCTGCCCCCACCGGACAGATCATACCCTGGCTCGTCGTCGCTGCCTCCTCGCTGGTGATCCCATGGTCACTCTATCCCGCGATTGCGGGCGAAAGCATCGCCAGTCTGCTGCAACCCGCCGCGCTCTGGAAGGTCATCTGGCCCATGCTGCTGGGGGGGCTTGCCATGCTGCTGGTTCGCCGTATCACGAAACTGCCTGGCTCCATCCCCGAGGGCGACATCGTCGTGCTGGCAGAGGCCGGTACCTCCGTCATTCAGCGCCTCGCTGCTGGCATCGAGCAGGTGGACGTCCTGCTGCGCCGCTGGTCGGTGGCCGGGCTGTCGCTCATCGTCGTTGCGGTTCTGCTGGGAGCGCTGATGTTTCGAGCCTGAACACGAGGAGGTCTGTGCTCACTGGCGCCCCGGCCATGGTCGGATACAGTGCCCGCATCCGCCCTTCTGCTGCGGAGCACATGACCCGGCTTCAGTGAACGACCAGGACAGCGGAGGCCTCGTGCCATGGCCGCTTTGACACGCATCACAAGACTGGACCACACTTGACCCCGATTGAGAGCACTGCCGTCGTCACCGTGATCACGATTGCCCTGTTCGCCTGGAACAGGCTGCCGGTCATCGTCGTGGCTATTGGAGCAGCGCTTTCGCTCTGGGCGACCGGCGCCGTCACGCTCGAGCAGGCTCTCGCCGGATTTGGCGATCGTGCGGTGCTGTTCATCGCCAGTCTCTTCATCGTCAGCGCCGCGCTGGAGAAGACGGGCGTGACCGCCTGGGCCGGACAGCTCCTGATCGCCAAGGCGGGCGAAAACAGGCGAACCCGCCTGCTGATCATCATCATGACGGCCGTCGGCTGCCTGAGCGCCCTGATCAGCGGCGGCGGCGCGGTGGCTGCGCTGATGCCGGTCGTGGTGATGGCGGCGATCCGGCTGCGGCAATCCCCGTCGCAGCTCCTGATGCCACTTGCCTTTGCGGCCCATGCCGGCTCGAACCTGCTGCTCACCGGTGCTCCGAAGAACATCCTGGTCTCGGAAGCTCTGGAAGATGCCGGGTTGCAGGGCTTCGCCTTTGCCGAGTTCGCTCTTGTCGGCATTCCCCTGCTCGCCGGCACGATGGCGATCATCCTGCTGCTCGGGAAGCGCCTGCTGCCCGAGCAGAGCAGCGCGCGCTTGCCCGCCGATTTCAGCCGCCACGCCCAGACGCTGGTCGAGCATTACGGGCTGAGCGACGGTGTCTTCCGGCTGCGCGTGCGCGCCAGCTCGTCCTATATCGGGATTGCGCCCACAGCCCTGGACTTCGCCGGCGATGCGCGTCTCACCTTGATGGCCGTGCAGGCCGGAGATTCCGGTACGCCGTTGCGCGCGCCGGCGATCTCGGAGGGCGATTACCTGCTGGTGAAGGGCGATGCGGCAGCCGTCGCCGATCTCGCTGCGGAGAAACACCTCGCCTTGCGCGAGGACGGAGGTGGCGACGAGGCCGGGCCGAGCCTGTTCAACCGCCGCTCCGGCCTCGCAGAAGTCGTCATCCCGCCGCGCTCGGCCCTGATCGGGCGCGCGATGTTCCCCGGGATGATCACCGATAGCGGCGATCTCGTGGTGCTGGCGGTGCAGCGGGCCGGCGTCGATCTCGAACCCGACGATGGTCTCCAGGCTGGCGACACGATCCTGCTGGAAGGGAGCTGGAAAGCACTCGACCTGCAGCTCACGGACCCCGACATCCTGGTCGTCAACTCGCCCGATCTCGTCAGGCGCCAGGCGGTGCCGATGGGCGCCGGAGCCGGTGTCGCCGTCGCAGTGCTGGCCTGCCTCGTGGTGCTGCTCGCCACCGGCATCGTCCCGCCGGCGGTGGCCGGGCTCGTCTCGGCCTGCCTGCTGATCCTCACGGGCATCGTCACGGTCGAGCAATCCTACCGGGCCATCAACTGGACGACGGTGATCCTCGTCGGAGCGATGATGCCGCTCTCCACCGCCATGGTGCAGTCGGGCGCGGCACAGCTCGTCGCCAATTACCTCGTTGCGCTCACCGGCGATGCCGGGCCGGTCGTCTTTCTCGCGGGCCTTTTCGTGCTGACGGCAAGCCTCGGCCAGATCATGAGCAATACGGCCACCACGATGCTGGTCATTCCCATTGCCATGGCGGCGGCCACTGGCATGGGGGTTTCGCCCCGCCCGATCCTGATGAGCCTGTGCATCGCGGGTGCAGCGTCGTTCATGACGCCGATCGCGACCTCGACGAACATGATGGTGATGGGCCCCGGCGGCTATAGCTTCAACAGCTACTGGAAGCTCGGGACGCCGCTGATGATCTGGTTCTTCATCATGGCGGTGTTCTACGTACCGCTAATCTGGCGGTTCTGAGCTCTCCGGCGGCCCGAACGCGAACCGCCCGCCCATGATCCAATCGCCGCGGAACCGGCTCCGGCGCCCATCTATCGCGTGACAGGCACGGCGGGCGCTGCCGACGCCGCGCCGCGCAGCGGCTCGTCGATCCGGTCGATCAGATAGGGAAAGAACGGGTTCGACGACATCCGCAGCAGCGAATCCAGATTCACGATCAGGGTGCCGCGCTCCCCCCGGGCGGCGACCGCGCCGAGCTTGATGCCGAAATCCTCCGCCGGATCTGGCTTGAGGCCGTAGAGGCCATCGGTCACCGGGAAGGGCAACGCGACATGCGAGAGCGAAAACACGTCGAAGGGATAGGACAGCCCGAGGTCCCGCACGGTCTCGGCCGATGCGCCGGCCTCGGTCACCCGTTCGACGACGTCACTGGAATCCTCGCTGGCATTGGTAATGATCGACACGCGGAAGTTCCGCGGTGGCGCCGGCAGCATGCGGCTCAACAGCGTGTCGGAGGCCGAGCTCAGCAAAGGCCCGAACTTGGTCGAACGGTTCAGGTCGAACAGGACGAGCTCGCTGCCATTCGCCGGCAGATGGGCATAAAGCGAGGTGATGATCGCCCGCGTGCTCACGGTGAAATCCATCACCGACTGGAAGCTGATGAGCGGCGCCAGATCCTTCAACCGATTGTCCCGCGCGAGCCGCAGGATCTTCTGCTGCAGGGCGGTGGTCAGCAGATGCGACTGCCGTGCGCCGTTGACCGGAAAGGAGTTGTACTTGAACGGGTTGAACTCCGGCAGAACGCTCAGCCAAGCCGCCTTGGCAAAGGCCGGCAGGATGGCCGGCAGTCCGGCGAGCCCGGCGAAGCGCGCGAAGGCCGTGATGCCGATCATTGGCGAGATCAGGACAAGGCGGTCCGGCCGCGCCAGCTCCTTGTTCTCGAGCGCTTCGAGCGCGTACATCAGCGCAAGCGCGCCGCCATTCGAGAAGCCGACGAGATGCAGCGGCGCGGCAGGCTCCACCCGCTTTCTGGCCTCCCTGACGGCGAGACGCGTCGCGGCCAGCCAATCCTCCCATTCGATCTCGGTCAGTCCGGCCGGCACCGTGCCATGCCCGGGCAGGCGGATCGCGATGGCGACGAAGCCACGGTCACGATATTGCCGTGCGACATGGCGCAGGCTGTAGGGCGAATCCGTCAGCCCGTGCAGGAACACGGCCACGCCGACCGGCTTGCCCTCCGGCTCCATGACATAGGAGCGGTTCCAATCCTGCTTGAAATGCTCGGGATGGATCGCGCTGCCGTCGAAATAGCGATTGACCGGAACACGCTCCTCGGGGGCGAGCTTTTGCGTGACCTCCGCCCGCACGCCCGCGAAAGCTGCCGCCTCCGCCTTGAGATAGTCGTCCCAGCCGGCGCGATCGAGCTCCTTGATCGAGAGTTCATGCGGCACATAGGTGTGCCACGGTTCAAGCGGCGCGCCGCGCTGGGTGTCGTAGATGCGCAGTCCGAGCAGGGACAGCGCAACGATCGCGAGGACGGCGCCCCCGCGCTTCAGCGTCTTGCCGATGAAACCGCGCATGCCTGAAACCTTCGAGAACCAGTTCCGCCGATGATACGCCGAACCGGGAGGTCAGGCAGCGGCCTTCCGGGCGGCGAGCGCGATCGCGATATAGGCCCAGCCGGCGAAGAGCAGCGAGACGCCCACCAGCGTGCCCGGCGCATAGATGCCCCCATAGGGGAGCCGCATCGCCAACGCGACACCAACGACGATCGTGATGATACTGGACAGGAACATCCAGCCCACGCCGCTCTGCGCGCGCATCTTGATGGCGAGCCCGAGCTGGGCGAGGCCTTCCGCCATCAGGACGAGGGCGATCACGAGGGTGATGGCGATCGCCCCCTTCATCGGGTTGAAATACACCAGAATACCGCCCAGCAGTTCGATCATCCCGACCAGCAGCTGCCAGACGAAGCCGCTCCACTCCTTGACCATGAAGGACTGGACGACCTTGAAGGCGCCGGCGACAGCCAGGATCAGGCCAAGGAACAAGGTCACCGCCATGGTCGAGATGGCGGGGCTGGCGATCGCGATGATCCCGCAGATCACGAGTGCGATCCCGAGTGCGATGATCTTGCCCGACATCAACCGAACGAGGCTGTGATCGGACCTGGTCGAATTCTGGGCCATGAGTTGCGCAATCCATCGCTATCGAAGCAAGCGACGACGTCGCCGCCGAGATCGCCTGCCCGGCGGCAGACGATCATGACCAGGCGATGCCGTCACTTGCAGTTATGCCGCGCTTGGTCTCGGGACGGATCAGCAGGGAATCCCAAAGCTAGTCAGGGAATCCCGTTTTCTTGGGTTCGAGTGGGCAGCGGCCCCGGGGGTGCTGACGCAATGACGCGGCAGACGCCCTGGACCGCGATCGGGCACATGCTGGCGGCATCACGCACCGACCTTCGCCAGGACGTCGGCGCGCAGGAAGCGCTCGATGAAGAGCATGAACAGCACCGACGGGACGAGCAGGATCAAAGCCGTGATCGACGCGACCTGGTAATTGCCCCCCATCGCCGCGTTGTAGAGCAGCAGCGGCAATGTCGTGACCTGCGGCACACCGACGAAGAAGGTGCCGGTGAATTCGTCGAGCGATTCCAGGAACACGAAGATGCCGCTGGCGATGATGCCGGGTGCAGCCAGTGGCAGCGTCACCGTGACGAAGGTGCGCATGGGGGAGGCGCCGATATTGCGCGCGGCCAGCTCCAGGTCCTTGTCGACCGCCGCGAAGGCTGCCGCCGCGATCCAGACGGAATAGACGAGACCGTGAGCGGCGTGGACGAGGACCACGGCAAAAACCGTGCCGTTGATGCCGATCTGGTAGAAAACGCGCGCGACGTTGATGTAGATCGCGACGGACGGAAAGGCCTGCGGCAGCAGGAACATCACCATGAACAGCGCCCGCACCGGCAGCTTCAGCCGCGCCAGCGCATAGCCGGCCGGGATCGAGAGCGCGAGCGCGACGATGACCGTCAGTACCGCGATCCATACGCTGGTCCCGAGCGAGGCCATGGCGTCGCCGGTCGGACGGAAGACCTGCTCCCAGTAACGGGTGCCATAGGTCACCGGCAGCTTGTAGGGCGTGTACCAGCGCTCGGCGACGGACCACAGAGCGAGGTTCGCAAGCGGACCGATGAGGACGAAGGCAAAAGCCGTGAGAAGAGCAGCGGCCAGCGCCGCCTTCGCAGTGGAGGCGAGCCGGATCATGGTGCGGCCTCCTTCGACATGCCGCGTTTCAGGTAGAGGATCGCGGCGCCGGCGCTGATCAGATAGGTGATGACGCCGAGCGCATTCGCAGTGGCGTAGTCGCCATAGGCGTTGATGCGGAAGGCCATGTCGACGGTCAGCATGGTCGGCTGCGAACCCGACACCATCATCGGCACGGAGAGCACCGAGAGCATCGTCACGAAGGACAGGACCAGCGCGACGAGGAGCGTCGGCATCACCTGCGGCAGCGCCAGTTCCACCAGCACCCGCAGGCGCGAAGCGCCGAGATTGCGGCCGGCTTCGAGCGTCGCCCGGTCGATCGACGCCAATGCGCCGGCAAGCAGAAGGGCCACGAAGGGAGTCTGTTTCCACACGAAGGTCGCGATGATGCCGCGCCAGTCGAGAAAGCTAGTCGCGCTCAATGGGTCCATCAGGCCAAGCGAGACGAAGGTGTTGTTCATCAGCCCGTTCTTGGCGAGAAAGGTCCGCATGCACTGTGCAGCAACGATGAAAGGGATGAAGAGCGGCCAGCGATAAAGCGCCTTCAGCGTGCCCACGACCCATCTGTTTTCGCCGAGCGTCAGCGTTCCCGCGATGGCGATCGCAGCCAATGCCGTCAGCAGGCACGAGGCCAGCACGATGATCACCGTGAAGACGATATCGCCGGAATAGAGCTCAAAAGCCTTGGCGAACCATTCCAGCGTCAGGGAGCCGTCCGGGCGCGTGAAGGCCGAGACCAGCGAAAAGCCGAGCGGATAGAGGAATAGAGCCGCGACAAGGAGCAGGCCCGGCGCGATCAGGATCAGCGCCAGCTGGCGTTGGGACATGGGCAGATATGCCGATCGAGAGGAAAGGTGGCCCGACTTGCGTCGGGCCAGGAGGTGGTGGAACGTCTCAGTTCGCGACCTTCTTCTCGTAGCCTTCGAGAATGTCGTTGAAATAGGGCGCGATCGGGAACGCCTTGGCGTTCTTGGACAGGTCCGTGGGAGTGATGTCGGTGAAGAGCTTGTTCCAGGCCGCCTGATCGAGCTTGCCTTCGAGGTTCTTGGCGTCGATGCCCGGATACCAGTTGAACTTCTTCACGATGCCATCCGCCTGCACCTGCGGGCTGGTGGCGAGCGCGATGAACTCCTCGGCGAGCTTCCGGTGTGCGGTCTTCTCCGGCACGGCGTAGTACATCGGCTGGCCCGGCATGCCGGGGGAAGCGAGCTTCAGCTTCATGTTCGGCGGCAGCTTGCCGTCAGCCTGCCAGGAATAGAACATGTCGACCCAGACCGGCCCGATGGCGATCTCGCCACGGTTCAGCATGTCGAGCGTGCCGGCATTGCCGGGCGTGATTACGACGCTCTTGTTGAAGTCCTTCAGGTCGGCAAGCGCGCCGTCCCAGGTGGCCTTCACCGCAGGATCGTACGGCCCCTTGATTAGCTTGTCGGCGTCGCCGCCGAAAGCGTAGACCCAGCCCGCCACGAAGGCGACACCGGACATGCCGCCCTTGATGCCGTTATAGCCGAACTGCTTGGGGTTCTTCTTGGCCCAGTCCTTCAGCTCCGCATAGGTCGCCGGCGGCGATTTCAGCATGTCGGCATTATAGGCGAGCGCGGTCTGCGACTGGAACATCGGGATCACGAAGCCGGAGACGTCAGCGCCGAGCGAGTTCTTCGCGGTTTCGCTGGAAACGAGCTTCGCGGTGTCGACCTTGTCGGTATACTTGGCGAGGAGGCCTTCCTTCACCATCGTGCCGGCCGCCTTCTGATGGATGACGACGACATCGAAATCCGATGCGGCGGCGCTCTTCTGGGCGTCGAGCTTCTCGAAGATCTTCTGCGATCCGGAGTCGCCGGCGCCGGTTCCGACGGAGACGACCTTCACGCCGGGATGCGACTTCTCGAACATCGGCCCGAGATAGTCCTTGACGTAATCGACCATGTTCTGGTCGCCGGCGGTGGCGACGTTCAAGGTCTGAGCGGACAGCGGCGTCGCCACCATCAGCGCTGCAATCGAGCAGGCAACTGTAAGAATGCGCATGAGCTGACTCCCTGTCAGGCGGCGATCCCGGCCTCGGATGCCGGGAAGATGTGGAGGCGCTGCAGCGGAATGCGCAGGCCGACTTTCGTTCCGAGTTCGTGACGGGCAGCGTCGTCGACCGTGATCTGGCGGCCGGCGGCTTCGACCCGGTAGCGGTAGACTCCGCCGGGATAGGCACGAGCGGCAATGCGTCCGGGCACAAGCAGGTCGTCGGAGGCTGGGGCATCAGTCGCATCGAGGCGCGCGACGTCGTCACGGAAATAGGCGACGGCATCTCCGGCAGGCAAAGCATCGAAGGCCTCGGCCGCGATCTCCGCCGTGGCGTCGCCCGCCCTCAGCGAGGCGCCGCGCTCGGAGCGTTCGACATGCAGGGGAAGGACGTTCTCCGCCCCCATGAAATTCGCGACGAAGGCGCTCGCCGGGCGATCATAGACCTCTTCCGGCGTGCCGACCTGCGCAATCCGCCCCGCCTGCATGATGACGAGCCGGTCGGCCATCGTCATGGCCTCCTCGCGATCATGCGTGACATGGACGGCGGTCAGGCCAAGACGCTGCTGGATCGCACGGATCTCATGGCGCATCGTCATGCGGATCTTGGCGTCGAGATTGGAGAGCGGCTCGTCGAGCAGCAGGATGCCCGGATCGATCGCCAGCGCCCTGCCAAGCGCAACGCGTTGACGCTGCCCGCCCGAGAGTGCCGTGACCTTGCGGCCCTCATATCCGGTCAGGCCGAGGAACTCGAGCATGGACGCGACCTTGGCGGCGATCTCGGCCTTGGACGCACCACGGAGCTTCAGCCCGTAGCCGATATTCTGCAGCACCGTCATATGCGGCCACAGCGCATAGGACTGGAAGACCATCGCCATCCCGCGCTTCTCCGGCGGGAGTGACGCGACATCATTGCCGCCGACGATGATCGAACCGGATTGCACCGGCACGAAGCCGCTGAGCGAGCGCAGCAGGGTGGTCTTGCCGCAGCCGGACGAACCGAGAAGCGCCGTGAAGCTACCGGGTGTGAAATCGAGGCTGACGCCGTGCAGCACCCGCGTGCCGCCATAGGCGACATGCAGGTCACGCACGCTGATGGCCGCGCCGCTGCGCGCCCTGTCCGGCACTCCCACTTGCAAAACGCCTTCTCCCTTGTCGCGACCTTTTTCCAGATCAATGGAATATCTCTTCCATTTTCTGGAGCGCTTGGAATAAACATAACGAACACTCGCGCCGATGTGCAACAGGTTTATGAAGGCTTGATGTCACCCCAAATTCATTCGATCTGGCTGATGCCGAGCGCCGAGGACGGCGTATTCCTCGCCGGCCTGGTTGCAGATCTCGCCGGCCGCTTTGGTACGCCGGTGTTCACGCCGCATCTCACCGTCAGGGGTGATACGGATCTGCCCATTGCCGCACTGGAAGCCGGGATCGCGGAGGCCGCAGCTACAGTTCCGGCCTTCCGGGAGACGGTCACCGCGATCGAAACCAGCGACACCTATTTCCGGTCCTTTTATGCGCGCTTTCAGATCAGCGCGCCGCTGGCGCAGCTCAAGCAGCGACTGGACAGCGAAATGGCAGACAGCTTCATGCCGCATGTCTCGTTGCTCTATGGCCCCGTCGCGCCCGCCCCGAAGGCCGCGGCCGCGGCCGAGTTTCAGCGCATGCTGACCGGAAGAGCCATCATCTTTGACCGCCTCTGCCTGGTTCGATCAGGTCAGAACATCGCCATTTCCGAATGGGCCGTGATCGAGACGGCCCAGCTTGGCAAGAACGGAACCTAGACGAGCCAATCGGCTCAGTTCGGCCGGGCAAACCACAGGCGAACAAGCGTCAAGCCGCTGTCCCTCGCGAAGGTGAGCTCTCCGTCATGGGCGCGTGCGACTTCCGCGGCGATCGATAGGCCGAGCCCGGAACCTCTGGAGTGTGCGCCCTTCTCGAAGGGCCTGGTCAATGTTTCCGCGAGCTCGATCGGGAAGCCGTCGCCATCGTCGCCAACCTCGATCCAGGCGCTCCTCGTGTCCGCCGAGACCGTTACAGACAGCCTCGTACGCGCTCCATGGACGAGTGCGTTGTCGATGAGATTGGCAAGTGCCTCGCGCAGGCTCACCGCGTCGCCGTCGATCACCGGAGCCGAGGGAGCCGGCGTGAAGGAAACATCGACCTCGCGCGGCAGCGAAAGCGGAACGGCCTTGGCGAGAACCGCCTTTGCCAATTCGTTGAGATCGACCGGCGCGGCGCGNNCGGCGCGGTGGATGACCATCGCATGGTCGAGCAATTGACTGGTCAGACGCGCCAACTCGGTCGTGCGCTCACGAACGCGGGCGATATGTTCCGCGCGGCGCTTCGAGGGGTTCGCGCTCGACAGGATTTCGACCTGTGCATCGAGTGCGGCGAGCGGCGTACGAATCTGATGGGCTGCGTCGGCAATGAATCGTTGCATCACGGCCATGCGATCGGAGAGCCTGCGCATGAAATCGTCGATGGCATGGACGAGGTTGCGGATCTCGACAGGCGGCTCTGTCTGGATCGGGCGCAGATCGTCGGGGCGGCGCCCTGCGATCTCCAGCTCGATCCGCGTCAACGGCTTCAGGGCGAGGCGCACCGCGAAGCCCGTCGCCAGCAAGGCGAGCACGCTCATCGCGGCAATGACACCCAGCGCCTTGAGAGTGAGATCGCGCGCAAGCGCCGTGCGAGCGTCGGTCGTCTGCGCCACCACGATGGTCGCCCAGCCACCGAGCCTAGCATCGTCGATCTGGCGGGCGACCGTCGCGATGCGCACGCCCTGCCCCTGAAAGGAGCCGTCCTCGAGCACGACGCCGCTGCGCGCTGCTGCCGGTTCCGCTCCCGAGGCGAGATCGTCATAGCCGGCAACCACCACCCCGCGCGGATCGACGACCTTGTAGAAAACCAGATCATAGGCGGCGAGTGTCGCGATCGCGGCGACGGGCGGATCAAGCGCGACGACGCCACCCTGGACGTAGACATTCTCCGCGATCTGGATCGTGCCGCCGCTGAGCAGCCGATCATAGGCCTGCTGTGCCGCGATCGTCGCCGAGTGCCATGCGGCCACGCCGAGCACCACCGCGCCGAGCCCCAGCACCGCCGACAGAACGACGATGATGCGGACCCGCAGCGAGAGGAGCAGGTCACGTCGTTGCAAGCTGATAGCCCAGGCCGCGCATGGTTCTGATCTCGATGGGGGCATCCGCGAGCTTGCGCCGCAAGCGCGCCACGAATTGCTCGACGGCGTTCGGACTCGGTTCCTGATCGAAGTTGAAGAGCTGCTCGATCAGTTCCTCCTTGGGCACGATCCTGTCCGGCCTGGCCGCCAGGATCTCGAGCACCGTCAGCTCGCGGCGCGTCAGGTTGAGCGTCCTGTCGCCGATGCTGGCGACCCGGCCCGCTCGATCGATGGCGAGCGGGCCCACCCGCAGCATATTATCCGAAAGTCCGGCGCTGCGTCGCAAGAGGGCGCGAGCACGTGCCTCCAGTTCACGATAATCAAATGGTTTGGTCAGGTAATCATCCGCGCCGAGATCGAGCGCGCTGATCCGCTCGTCGACAGCGGAACGCGCGGTGATGACCAGGACCGGTGTCTTCACCCGCCGCGCGCGCAGGCTCTTGAGCAGCGTGAGCCCGTCCTCGCCCGGCAGGCTCAGGTCAAGGATCACGAGATCATAGGCCTGCACCTCCAGCAGCTCGGCTGCGGTGCGCCCGTTCGTTTCCCAATCGACGGCGTGACCGATCTTTTCGAACCGCATCACGACGGCCTCGGCGATATCGGCGGTGTCTTCGACGACGAGAACGCGCACGGCCAAAACATCCTTCGGGGGAGTCAGGTCGGAGTCAGGTTCGCAGGTTACTAGCACGGCAAGCGCCGCAAGTGCGCAGGGAAACGAAAGCAAGGGAGGGCCGATGCACGCCCCATTCTCCATCAACACTGCCGCGCCGCTTCTCTCCGTCGAGGGCGTCACGCTGCAATACAAGACGCCGGATGTGGTCGTCACTGCGACGCGCCGCGTCTCCTTCGACGTCTATCCGTCCGATCGTTTCGTGCTGCTCGGCCCCTCCGGCTGTGGCAAGTCGACCCTGCTCAAGGCGATCGGTGGCTATCTGAGCCCCGTCGAAGGGCACATCCGCCTCAAGGGACACGAGGTCACCGGGCCAGGACCGGACCGGATGATGGTCTTCCAGGAGTTCGACCAGCTTCTGCCCTGGAAAACGGTGCGCGAGAATGTCGTCTTCGCCCTGACGTCGAGCGGCCGCGCCGGAGCGCAGGAAGCCGAAGAGCGCGCGAAATCCTATATCGACAAGGTCGGCCTGACGAAGTTCATCGACAGCTACCCGCACATGCTCTCCGGCGGCATGAAGCAACGCGTCGCGATCGCGCGCGGCATGGCGATGGAGCCTGACGTCCTGCTGATGGACGAACCCTTTGCCGCGCTGGACGCACTGACGCGCCGCAAGATGCAGGACGAGCTGCTGCGGCTCTGGGACGACACCCATTTCACAGTGCTGTTCGTGACGCACTCGATCGAAGAGGCGATCCGTATCGGCACCCGCATCCTGCTGCTGTCGCCTCATCCGGGTGAGGTCAAGGCCGAGCTCAACAGCGTGCCACCAGAGGAGATGGGCACCGGCACGCAGGCCGCGCTCGAAACCCGCATCAACGACATGCTCTTCGCGGCGCATTGAGACGGAGACGACAGACATGACCGACCTCCTGACCTTCCGCCCGGAAATCATCCGCGACGTCAATTCGAGCGATGCGCCGGTCGTGGCCAAGTCGCTTGGCCTGATCGAACGGACGTATCGCCTCGGCTTCGTGCGCAAGGGGCTGATCCTCGCGGTGCTCGCCATTGCCTGGGAGGCCTATGGCCGCTGGCTCGGCAACCCGCTGCTGTTCCCGACCTTCGGCCAGACGGTCGATGCCTTCGTCAGCAATATCGCGAGCGGGGTCATTCCGCAGCGCATGCTGGTCTCGCTGCAGACGCTGATCGTCGGCTACGGCATCGGCATCGCGCTCGCCGCGCTCCTGACGACCTTGGCCATCGGCTCGCGCATCGGAGCCGATCTGCTCGAGACATTGACCTCGATGTTCAATCCGTTGCCGGCAATCGCACTCTTGCCACTGGCATTGATCTGGTTCGGCCTCGGCTCGGGCAGCGTGATCTTCGTTCTGGTGCATTCCGTGCTCTGGGCAATCGCTCTGAACACGCATGCCGGCTTTCGTTCGGTCTCGAACACGCTGCGCATGGTCGGCCAGAACTACGGCCTGCGTGGATTGAAGCTCGTTCGCCTCATCCTCATCCCCGCCGCCTTCCCGGCCATCCTCACGGGCCTCAAGGTCGGATGGGCCTTCGCCTGGCGGACGCTGATCGCTGCGGAACTCGTCTTCGGGGTATCGTCCGGCTCGGGTGGCCTCGGTTGGTTCATCTACGAGAACCGCAATCAACTCGAGACGGCCAATGTCTTCGCCGGCCTCTTCACCGTGATCCTGATCGGCCTCTTCGTCGAGAACGTCATCTTCGCCACGATCGAGCGCAGGACGATCCGCCGCTGGGGCATGCAGCACTGAATCCAGTCACCAAGGCCGAATGGCCGCATCAAAGGGAGGACGACAGATGAAACACACAAACTGGTTGAAGGGGGCGCTTGCCGCAGCCGTGATCGGGACCGCCTTCTGCGCCGGTGCCGCGCGGGCCGAGGTCAGCGAAGTCCGCGTCTCCAAGGGCTTCGGTATCCTCTACCTGCCACTGATCGTGATGCAAGACCAGCAGTTCCTCGAGAAGCGCGCGAAGGCGGCCGGACTGGGCGACGTCAAGGTGACCTGGCTGATGCTTGATGGCGGCAATGTCATCAACGACGCGATGATGGCGGGCACGCTCGACTTTGCGGGGACTGGCGCGCCCGGGTTCGTGACGCTCTGGGCAAAAGCCAAGGGGATTCCCAATGTCGAGGTCATCGGCGTCTCCGGCATGAGCTCGACCTCGCTCTGGTTGAACGCCAACAAGCCCGAGCTGAAGTCGCTCAAGGATTTCACGGGCAGCGACAAGATCGCGCTGCCCGGCATCAAGACCTCACTTGCGGCCGTCGTTCTGCAGATGATCGCGGCCAAGGAGTTCGGCCCCGAGAACTATGCCAAGATGGACCCGATGACCGTGAGCCTGCCGCACCCGGAGGCGCTGGCCGCGCTCATCGGCGGCAAGACCGAGATCAAGGCACATTTCACCTCACCGCCCTTCCAGTACATCGAAGCCAAGGCGCCGGGCGTGCACCGTGTCCTGAACTCGGTCGATTATCTCGGCAACATCACCCTCGACGTCACCTTCGCGCCGAAGAAATTCGTCGATGCCAACCCGAAGATGACGCAGGCCTTCATCGAAGCGATGGACGACGCCAACGCACTGATCGCCAAGGATCAGAAACGCGCGGCCGAAATCTACGCCAAGAGCTCAAAGGTGAAGGTCGACGCCGCCGAGATCCAGGCGATGATTGAAGATCCAGACGCCCGCTTCTCGACGACTCCGACGGGTGTGATGCAGTTCGCCGAATTCATGCACCGTGCGGGCACGATCAAGATCAAACCGGCCAAGTGGAGCGACATGTTCGTCCCGCAACTGACGGATCGCTCGGGCAGCTAGCCCCCGCGACGGCATCGCCGGCCGCACAATGCCGGGCGATGAGCCCGGCATATCACGATCTGAGCGCGTACCATGCAACGGGCCCGCAGCGGTCGCGGGCAGAACGAGGATCCACCAGGCGGCCAGGCTCTGATTGCTCCGCCGAGGCACTCGCTACCGGGCAGGCCTGCCTGCCATTCTGCCGGGAACCAATCGGCGCGCGGCTGATCGGCTCACGTAGATCATACCAACGCGCCCAGGCCCCATCCGCCGGGGGACACAGCCATCAGATCCCTCGGATCAGGCCGCCATCAACCCGAATCTTGGCGCCCGTGACATAGGATGCCCGCTCGCTGGCAAGGAATGCGACGACATCCGCGAATTCCTGAGGCCTGCCGTAGCGGCCAGTCGGAATCGTGGCGATCGAGGCCTTCGTGATCGCGTCCTTCGTCGCTCCCGCCCGCGTCGCAGCTGCGTCGTCGAGTTGATCGACACGCTCGGTGTGAATGCGGCCGGGCAGCACGACATTCACCGTCACGCCCTGCCCCGCAACCTCGGAGGCCAATGTCTTCGACCAGCCGACGACTGCGGCACGCACGCCATTGGAGAGCGCAAGGCGCGGAATCGGCTGCTCGACGCCGGAGGAGACGATGGTAACGATCCGGCCCCACCCCCGTTCGGTCATGCCCGGGAGCAGGCGCTGCGCGACGTGAAACAGGTTGGCCGCCATGGCCTCGAAATGGGTCAGCCAGTCCAGGCGCTTCGCGTCGCGGGCCTCGCCCGGCGGAGGCCCGCCGGAATTGCCGATCAGGATATCGACGCCGCCCTCGGCAATCAGCTTGTCGGCCAGCGCATCGATCGAGGCGATATCCGCAAGGTCGAGTGTGGCGGCAACCACGCGGCCGCGCTGCTCAGCCGGCAGCTCGCCGATCCAGGCGGCGAGCGCATCTTGATTGCGCGCCGCCGCGATCACCGTCGCACCTTCGGACGCGAGCGTGCGTGCGATCGTCGCGCCGAGGCCGCGGCTGGCACCGAGCACCAATGCGCGCTTTCCGTTGAGGCCCAGATCCATCAGTTGATCTCCTTGAGGCGCCGCGCCTGACGGGCGACGAGACGTTCGATGTCAGCGATGTCGGCCGCCGAAAGGGTCGACCCGGGGCTGCGTACCATGCCCGACGCGATCGCGCCGCGCTTGGCGAGCAGATATTTGCGAATGGCGAGCCCGTGGCCGGGCTGCTGCTCATAGCGCGCCAGCGGCAGATAGGCGTCGAACAGGTCATGGGCGCGTTCGACCTCTCCGGCGGCATGCGCCTTCCAGACATCGACCATCATCTCGGGATAGGCAAATCCGGTCATGGCGCCATCGGCCCCGCGCGACAGTTCCTCGGGCAGGAACATCGCGCCGTTCCCGACCAGGATCGAGATGCGCCGGCCGCCGTTCTTGTCGCTCGCCGCACGCAGGGCCGAGATCTTGGCAAGCCCCGGCCAGTCCTCGTGCTTCAGCATCACGCAGCTCGGCTGTGCCGCGACGATGCGCAGGATCACCGAGGAGGCGATCTGGACATTGGTGACCAGCGGGAAATCCTGCAGCACGAAGGGGGTCTTCGGTCCGAGCGTCCTGGCGACCATGTCGTAATAGGAGACGATCTGGTCGTCGGTCCGCAAGTTTGCAGGCGGCGCCACCATCACGCCCGCGGCTCCGTCGGCCATGACGCTGTCACTCAGCTCCCGCATCGCGGCAAAGCCCGGAGCCGAGACGCCGGCCACGACCGGAACACGCCCTTGCACCCGCGCCAGGACCCGCCGCACGAATATCCGCGATTCCTCTGCCGTCAGTTTCGGTGCCTCGCCCATCATGCCGAGCACGGTCAGGCCGGTGGCGCCCTTCTCGAGGTAGAAATCGACCATGCGGTCGGTGCTCGGCAGGTCGAGCGCGCCGTCCTCCGTGAACGGAGTAACCGCGATGACATAGACGCCCTTCGCGCCTTCATCCAACAACGCCATGATAGTCCTCAGTTCTTGACGGGGGCGGGCAGCAACTTGCCCGGATTGAGCAGATTGTGGGGGTCGAACAGGGTCTTGAGCGAGCGCATCAGGTCCAACTCGATCGGCGCCTTGCAGCGCGGCATCTCCGAGACCCGAAGCTGACCGATGCCATGCTCGGCGCTGATCGATCCGCGGCGCTTGCACGTCTCGTCATGGACGATGCGGGTGAGCTGCGGTGCGAGGGCGGCAAAGTCCGCATCGCTCTGCCCCATGCGCGGCAGAAGATTGTAGTGCAGGTTGCCGTCGCCGAGATGACCGAAGACGATGGGGCGCACGCCGGGAGCCGCGGCGATGACAGCCGCATCCGCGGCTGCGACGAAATCGGCCATGGCCGCGACCGGCACCGAGACATCGTGCTTGGCAGCCTTGCCTTCGCGCACCAGGGCTTCCGAGACGCCCTCGCGGATACGCCAGAACGCCTTGGCCTGCACACCATCCTGGGCGATCGCGGCGTCGAGAACGATCTCTGTCTCGGCAGATTCTGCCAGCGCGCCTTCGAGCCGCTCGGTCAGCGCCAGTTCGTCATCCGCATCGGACAATTCGATCAGCACCGCCGCGGGCGGAAGGGCGCCGAGCGGCAAGCGCGCCTCGGTGATGTGCTTCAGGATGAGCGAGAGGCAATCGCCGGTCATGAATTCGAAGGCGGTCAGGCGATCGCCACAGCGGGCGCGCACCGAAGACAGCAAGGACAGGGCGGCGTTCGCGTCGCGCAAGGCGACGAAGGCCGTCGCGCGCGCCAAGGGTTGGGGAAACAGTTTCAGGACCGCGCCGGTGATGACGCCCAGCGTCCCTTCCGATCCGATGAACAGATCCCGCAAGGCGTAACCGGTGTTATCCTTGCGCAGCGCGGTGAGGCCATCCCAGATCCTCCCGTCCGGCAGGACGACCTCGAGCCCGAGCGTCAGTTCACGCATGGTGCCGTAGCGCAGCACGGCGACCCCGCCGGCATTGGCCGCAAGATTCCCGCCGATCGTGCAGCTCCCCTCGGCTCCAAGGCTGAGTGGGAAGAAGCGCCCGGCCACTTTCGCGGCCTCCTGGACCTTGGCGAGAACGGCGCCAGCATCGACCGTTATCGTGTTGCCGATCGGATCGACCGCGCGGATGCGGTTCATCCGCGTCAACGACAAGACGATGGCGCGCCCCGACATATCCGGCGTCGCGCCGCCCGACATGCTGGTGTTGCCGCCCTGGGGGACGACCGGAATCGCCCGTGCCGCGCAAAGCGCCATCACGGCCGCGACCTCCTCGGTCGAGCCGGGCCGGACGATGGCGGCTGCATCGCCCCTGTATTTGCCGAGCCAATCCGTCAGAAACGGTGCCTGCGCTTCGGCATCGACGAGCACATGCCTCTCGCCGACGATCTCGGCGAGGCGCGCAACAAGATCCATCACGCAGTATGTCCCCGGAGCGGACGGCCGCCCCAGCCGAGGCGGGCGCGGCCGATCGCCATGGTCACCGCGGCCTGCGTCGGCTCGACCACGGGCACGTCGAGTGCTCTCTCCAGCGGCTCGCGGAAACGCGCCATGCCGGCACAGCCCATCACCAGCACATCGGCGTGATGGGTGTCGCGCAAGGTGCGCCCGACCTCGGTCATCCGTCCCATGGTCCGCGCGTCATCAGCAAGCTCGGCGACCGTCAGGCCGATCGACAGATCGCCGGCCAGCCGGTCCGTCACGCCCATCGCACCGAAATAGCGCAGGTGACGCGGGATCGAGGCCGGCAGAATGGCGATCACGCCAAAGCGCTGGCCCAGCGTTAAGGCGGTCAGGACCCCGCACTCGGCAATGCCCAGCACCGGTTTCTCGCTCTGCTCGCGCAGCGCATACATGCCCGGGTCGGAAAAGCAGGCGACGACGAAGGCCGAAGCCTCGCTCTCCAGTGCGGCCGCCCGCCTGAGCATGGGCTGGATCAGGCCGTCGATATCGCGCTGGGACTGGATGCCGGGAGGGCCCTCGGCCAGGGTCAGGCACGCGATCGCCGGACCATCAACCGAGCGGAGCGGCGCCACCGCCGTATCGATGCCGGCGGTCACCGCCCCGTTCGAATTGGGGTTGATGACAAAGATCGTGCCACTCACGGGGCCTCTCCTTCGGACTTCGCGCGCAGCCCATCCTGTTGCGCGCGCCAGGTGTCGAGCGTCTGGCGCGGTGCCTGGAAGCGGTCGCGCATAGTGACATACCAGTCGGCACCATGCAGACGGCCGACCAAGTCGAGCTTGTCGATGTCGACATGCAGCCGCTCATCGACCGCTCCATCGCGAATATGGATGTGCTGGATTTCGCCGACGACGAGATTGCGATGGCGCGTACCCAGCGACAGCGACACCGTCTCGCGGCATTCGAGCTGGACCGGCGACGCTGCGAGGCGGGGCGCGGCGACTTTGCGGCTAGGAGCGGTTTCAAGCCCAGCCGCCGCGATCTCATCGACATCGCCGGGAAAATCGATCGCGCAGACCTGCATCGCGTCGACCAGCGCCCTGTCGACGAGGTTGACGACGAAACTCCCCGTCGCGCGGATGTTGCGCATCGTATCCTTCAGCGGCGCATCCTCCAGATCGCGGCCTTCTATGCCGAGCACGACGAGCGGCGGCGCATGGCTGAAGACGTTGAAGAAGCTGAAGGGCGCCGCATTGGCGTGCCCCTGCCCATTCACCGTGGTGACGAGCGCGATCGGGCGCGGCAACACGGTGTTGACGAGCAGTTTGTAGAGATCGCGCTCGGCCAGATCGGTGACGGACCATTCCATCGCGTCAACCGAGTGTCGCGTCGAGCAGGCGCACCGTTTCGCCGAGGACGCGGGCACCGTCCGCGGCCTGATGCGGTTCGATCGTTTCTTGCGGCGCGTGGCTGCGACCATCGAGGCAGGGCACGAAGATCATGCCGATCGGGCCGGTGCGAGCGACGAAGACGCCGTCATGCCCGGCACCACTCGGCAGGTCCCGCGTCGACAGGCCGAGCGCGGCCGCGGCGGCCGCGATCGCCGAGCGCACCGCCGGCGCGCAGCCCGTCGGTGGGACATGGCTGATCGGTTCCGACCGCACAGTGAGACGCAGCGCCGCCAGCGCCGGCTTCAGATCGCTGACAAGGTCCTCGCCGAACGCCTTGACCGCCGCCTCGTCGCCCGAGCGCACCTCGAGGGTCAGGACGGCTTCGCCAGGCACGGCATTGGCGGCATTGGGGCTGACCTCGATCCGACCGAAGGTAGCGACCAGCGGTTGGGGATCGTTCGAGCGCGCGCTGGCACGTTCGTAAGCGGCCTCGATCAGCTTTGCGGCGCCGACCAGCGCATCGGCGCGCAGCGGCATCGGCGTCGCCCCCGCATGGTCGGAGCGTCCGGACACGATGATGCGCTCGCGCCGGATGCCGACGATGTCGGTGACGACACCAATCGCGATGCCCTCGTTTTCCAGCACACGCCCCTGCTCGATATGGACCTCGACATAGGCCGCGACGCTGTCGGCGGCGCGTCGCACAGAGGCGAGGTCGTCCGGCCGGCCGCCGACGAAGCCGATGCCTTCGCGCAGGGTCATGCCGTCGGGACGCGTCATCGCCAGCATCTCGTCGGAAAGCGCCCCGGCAAGGGCACGGCTGCCGATGCAGGAGAGGCCGAACTCGCTCGGCTCCTCGGCCAGGAAGTCGTAGACCTCGAGCGAATGCCGCAGCCGGTCACCGCGCTCGGTGAAGCTCTGCGCGNNCCTCCAGCCCCGCCAGTACGCCGAGAATCCCGTCATACCGGCCGCCAGAGGGCACCGTATCGGAATGCGAGCCGATGATGATCGGCTTCAGCGAGGGGTCGGCGCCAGCGAGGCGGCCGACGAGATTGCCACCTGCGTCGATCGTCGTCGCGAGACCGGCTGCGCGGAACTCCGCCGCCAGCCATTTGCGTCCTTCGAGGAAGCGCGGCGTAAAGGAACGCCGCGTCCAGGGACGATCGGGGTCGGTGATCCCAGACAGCGCCTCGATGCGCCGCCACAAGCGCTCTGCGTCGATCGACATTGGCCGCGCCTTACGCCGAGGGCCGCAGGAAACGGCCGTCACCCGCCTTGTTGCAGATCTTCGCGCCATCCCAGGCGAGAGCTCCGCGGACATAGGTCGCGGCCACCCGCACGCGGAATTCGCGGCCCTCGAAAGAGCTCCACTTCACCGCCGCGAGGCTCTTGCTCGGATCGTGGACGAAACGGCCGGGCTCAAGCACGACGATGTCGGCATCGGCGCCGGGCGCGAGACGACCCTTGTCGGCGAGCAGGAAGGCCTTCGCCGGGCCTTCGCAGAGCTGCTTCACCGCCATGGTCGGGGAGATGCCGCGCTCCTCGCAGCCGGTCCACAGCGCCGGCAGCAGGGTCTCGATGCCGGGGCCGCCGGAGGTGTTCTTGAAGATGTTGGGATCGCCCTTCTTCTCCAGCCCCCAGGAGACGTGGTCGGAGGAGATGAAATCGCAATGACCGGCGGCGAGGTGGCTCCAGAGCAGCTCGCTCTCCGCCTTCGGCCGGATCGGCGGGTAGTGCTTGATCTTGGCACCGAAGCGCGGGCCGTGCTCTTCGGCATTGAGCATGAAATACTGCACGCAGCTCTCGACCGTCGCCTTGTAGCCGGCGCGCTTGTAGAGGTTGCAGATCTCGAAGCCGCGCGAGGTCGAGACGTGGACCGCATGGGCGCGGGCGCCGGTCTCGGCGCCGATTTCGTAGATCCGTGCCGTGGCGAGGTTCTCGACCAGCGGGGTATGGGCGCGCAGGAACGCGTCGGAGCCGGTATCGCCGGCCTCGATCAGGCGCGCGATGTTCCGGCGCGTCATCTCCTGGTCCTGGTTATGCACACCGCAGAGGAGGCCCGTCGGCTCGATCAGCTTGAACGCCTCGTAAAGCGTGTCGTCGCCGATGCGCGGGAAGCGCGTCGGATTCGCTTCGAATGTCGAGAACTTGAAGGCGCAGGCGCCCGCATCGACGAGGCCCGGAATGGCGTGCAGCCCGTTCTCGATGGTGATCGTGGCATAGAGCGCGACATCGACATGCGCGTCGCGTTCGACGATCGCGACCTTCTCGTTGAAGAGCCTGGCATTGGTAACAGGCTCGGGCTCGTCATAGGGCATGTCGACCATGACGGTGACGCCGCCGGCAGCCGCGGCGCGCGAGCACATGCCGATGCCCTCATGGTTAGCCTGGCTACCGGAATGGACCTGGCCGTCGATCACGCCCGGGATGATCCACTGGCCGCGGAAATCCTGCGTCTCGCGCGCCGAAGGCGATGTACCGGCACCGACGGCGCCGACCTTGCCACCGGTGACGGCGACATAGCCGTCCTCGATGATCTGGTCGGACAGAACGACATTGCCGCGAAGAACGAGATCGAAATCACTCATGGTCAGATGCCCGGTTGATGCTGCGTGGCCCGCAGGCCATTCGTGTCACGATAGCTGCTCGGCCTCAGAGCCAAACATACCAATTTCGCGGTCGCCCATAATCGGTCGTTATTGCGACGGCGGAAACAATGCATGTGGGTTTCCAGCTGTTCATCCAAGTGCATAGCCCGTGAAATCCATCCCGAGCGCCTTCTCGACGATCGGATAGACACTCGGATCGGTCACGCTGGAACTCAACGGGATGCGATCCTTGGCAATGCGCAGGATCGAGAGCTCCATGCCCTCGGTGACATGGCCGACGCTGACGGGCCGACCATCCGAACCGAGCGTGGTGATGACATCGGGATAGCTCGCCAGGCGCGCGCCATCGAGATCGGTCACCGCCATGTATTCGTTCATGACATGGAGAATCCGCGCCGCGGTGCCGGAGCCGACCTGGATGGTCCCGATATCAAAGGCCTCGCTGGTATATTGCACCGCCTTGCGGACGACAGTCCCGCGTCCGATGATCGATCCGCCGACCTGGTCGCAGATTGCGTCGATGATCGCGGACCCGCCCTTGGGCGTCGCGGCCAGGATGCGCTCCCCGAGCGCCAGCGCCATGGAAATACCGCCGAGCGCCGCGTGCTTGCGGACATAGGTCGCCGGAACCGGGTTCCGGCAGGACGCGATGAACCCGCCCGACATGTCCGAGGCCGTACGCAGGATCGGCGAGACCTTCCCGGTCGCGCCCCGCGTCACCAGTTCGATATAGGAATTCTTGGCGCGATTGCCGCCGACGGCTGTCTGGATCGTTGCCTCTGGGCTGTTGGCAAGGCCGATCGACCCCATGTCACCGGTGGGATGGGCGCGAATATCACCGACGGCGTCGATTACCTTCACGCCGAGGAGAGCACTCGGAAGCCAGGCATTGAGCGTGCTCGACATGCCGTTCTGGCCGATGATCAGGCCATAGACAGGCTTGCCCAGCGCGTCCTGCAGCAACTGGACGGCCCGGACATAGTCGACGCCCTGCATCTCCCATTCCGTCGTGCCGGCGGGAGCGCCGATTGCAGCCGCCGTCGCGATGATCGCGTCGTCCGGCGCCTCTTCAATCGAAACCAGCTCCGGCCGGCCAGCCATCACCGCTGCAGTTCCCAGCATGCGCCCATGCTCAGCCCAGCCGCCGCCGCCAGCGGCAAAGATCGAGCCACCGGCAATAGCCGCCTCGACATCCCCAATCGTCAGAAAACGTCCCATCGGTCAGCCTCGAATCAGCCTCGAATGCCGGCAGCCCGCCGGGCCGTGACGAACTTAGATGGCCGCACGCCCGAACGAACATGCTAATTCGGCGTGGAGTCATAACGGCATGTTATCCGTGGGCGACAGAACCTGCGGCAGCATCGCCCCATCTACAGGCCGCGGTCCGGTGAGGGCGGCAGAGACTTAACATAAGGTTATGGACACCCGACAATAAGTGATTGGTAAGGCATGAATTTGCACTGTTAGAGTTTTACCGCTGGGGTGGCCGGATTGTTGCAAGCGACAGGCGCGGCGATCACGTCCCCTCGGCGACAGCATCTAACGGGAGCAGGATGATGAGGTTTTTGTCGGTCAAAGCGGCGCGCACGGCCGTTCAGGGTTTCGCCGTGGCGGCGCTCCTTGTCACCCCTGTGCTGGCCCAGGACGCCGATCATCCAGCCAATGAGAAGCTGAAAGTGGCTTGCGACCTCGGCTTTGCCCCGTTCTGCTTCAAGACGGCGGCCGGCGAGACCACGGGCTTCACATACGACATGTCGCTGGCGCTGGCACAGAAGTTGGGCCGCCCGGGCGTCGACGTCACGGACTCGAACTTCTCGGCGATCTTCGCCGGACTGTTTTCCAAGCGCTATGAGATGATCCCGGCACCGACCAACATCACGCCGGAGCGCGCGCAGCAGATGCTGTTCAGCGAGCCCTATATGCCGACCGGCCTCGGCTTCCTCGTCAAGAAGGGCGGCAAGATCGCCAATCTGGAGGAGCTGAAGGGCAAGGCGCTGACCGTGAACAATGGCAGCATTTCCGACAAGTGGCTGACCGACAACGAAGCCAAGTACGGCTATACGATCCAGCGCTACAACAAGAATGCCGACGCGGTGCAGGCCGTGATGATCGGCCGCGCCTTCGCCAACGTCGCCGATGCGCCGGTCTCGCGCTACGTTTCGACGCAGACGCCTGCAGCCGAGGTTGCGTTCGTGCTCGACAGCGGCCGCAATTTCGGCATCGCCTTCCGCAAGGAGGACGCAGCATTTCGCGCCAAGGTCGAGGAAGCCCTCGAATGCATCAAGACGGACGGCACGCTCGCCAAGATCCATGAGAAGTGGTTCGGTGTGAAGCCGGACGCCTCGTCCTCTTCGGCGAAGATCTATCCGGGCATCGGTGCCCCGGGCTTCGAGGGCTACGACGCGACCGAGCACAAGGCCGTCTGTAAGTGAGGTCAGCGACCGCAATCACGCCTGCATCCGCAGACCCGATCGTCGCCATCGACGGTCTGCGGAAGAGCTTCGGCAATGTCGAGGTCCTGCGCGGCGTCGATCTCAGGGTGGCCAAGGGCGAGGCCGTCGTGATCGTCGGCTCGTCCGGCTCGGGCAAGAGCACCTGCCTGCGCTGCATCAACCGGCTGGAAGAGCCGACAGCGGGGACCATCCGCGTCGGCGGCGAGGAAGTGACCGGCGCCAAGGTCGATCTCAACCTGCTGCGCCGGCGCATCGGCATGGTCTTCCAGGGCATCAACCTCTATCCGCACAAGACCGCCCTGGGAAACGTGACCCTGGCGCTGCGCAAGGTGGCCGGCCTCGGAAAGGCCGAGTCCGAGCAGAAGGCGCGCCAACATCTCGAACTGGTCGGGCTCGCGCACAAGGCCGACTCCTATCCGGCGCAATTATCCGGCGGCCAGCAGCAGCGCGTCGGCATTGCCCGCGCCATGGCGCTGGAGCCGCAGGTGATGCTCTTCGACGAGCCGACCTCGGCACTGGACCCCGAGCTCGTGGGCGAGGTCCTGAACGTCATGGTCCGCACCAAGGAGATGGGCATGACCATGATCGTCGTCACGCATGAGATGCATTTCGCGCGCGATGTCGCCGATCGCGTCGTGTTCATGGATCATGGCGCGGTGCTGGCGGAGGGCACCCCGGAGGACATCCTGGTCTCGCCGCAGCATCAGCGCATCCGCGACTTCGTCACGCGCTCCAGGGCCTGACAGTACGTCATGGACCAGATCGTCCGCTATTTCTTCGACTTCTCGCTGATGTCCGCCTATTGGCCCGACATCCTGCGCGGCTTCCTGATCACCATCGAAATGTCGATTCTGACGGTGCTGATCGGCGTGCCGCTCGGCCTCGCCATCGCAATCCTGCGGCTCTACGGCTTCAAGCCGCTGAACGCGCTGATCATCCTCTATATCGATTTCTTCCGCTCGATCCCGCAGCTCGTGCTGATCATGCTGGCCTATTTCGCGCTGCCCTCTTTCGGGCTGATGCTGGGGCCGTTCACCGCCACCGTTCTAGCGCTGGCAATCGTGCTCTCGGCCTTCTCCGAGGAGATCTTCTGGGCCGGCATCAATGCGGTTGCCAAGGGGCAATGGGAAGCCGGGCGCTCGACCGGGCTCGGCTTCAACCAGACGCTGGTCCATATCATCCTGCCGCAGGTCGTGCGCATCTCGATCCCGCCCCTGACCAACCGCGCGATCGGCATCAGCAAAGGCACGACACTCGGCTCGGTCGTCGCGGTTCCCGAACTGCTCAATGTGACGTCGAGCATCCAGTCGAACGTTGCCAATCCGACAGCCCTCACCGTTGGTGCGCTGCTGTTCCTCGCCCTGTTCCTGCCGTTCGTGCGCTTCACGCGCTGGCTCGAACGCGCTTACGCCCATCCGAGGTCGTGATGGACGAACTCGTCACGACATTCCTCAATATCGACGTCCTCCGGGAAGTCTGGCCTCTGCTCCTGCAGGGCTTCTGGATGACGCTGGCGCTCGCGGCAGTCGCCGTGCCACTATCGGTCGCCTGCGGTGTCGCCATCGCGATGGCGCAGGATTCGCCCAACCGACTGCTGCGGATGCTGCTGGTCGCCTATGTCGACGTCATGCGGGCGATCCCGCCACTGGTGCTGCTGATCTTCATCTTCTTCGGCCTGCCCTTCCTCGGGCTGAAGCTCAACGAGTTCACTGCCGCCGTGCTCGCGCTGACCCTCAACGGGTCCAGCTACTTCGCCGAGATCTTCCGCGCCGGCATCGAGTCCGTGCCGACGGGGCAACGCGAAGCGGCGCGCTCCACCGGACTGACCTGGCGCCAGAGCATGACCTATGTCGTGGTGCCGCAAGGCGCGCGCAATGTGCTGCCCGACCTGATCAGCAATACGGTCGAGCTGGTGAAACAGACGTCGATCGCCTCGGCCGTTGCCCTGCAGGAACTGCTGCGTTCCGCGCAGCTCGCCCAGGGCCTTCTGTACAACCCGACGCCTCTGGTTGCGGTCGCGATCGTCTATTTCCTGATGTTCTGGCCGTTCGTCCGGATGGTGTCGCGCCTGCAGCACAGGGCCGTTGCGCAGGCCGGATGATCGCCGGCCCGCGTCCGGAGCACCGGCTAGACCGGAAACAGCCGCGTCAGGCGGTTGGGGCTGGTCTCCGCCAGGAGGATGTCGCCGTTCGGGGCGAGCCACATGCCATGCGCACCGTTCAGCACCGGACGACAGCGGCCAAGCAGGTCCCCATCCGAGGCCAGCAGGCTGAGCGTGGGAATCGAGTCGCAGACATGGATGCGATCGGCGGCATCGGCAACGACATCCTGCGGCCGCAGGAACCCGTCCCAGACGGCGAGCAGATCGCCGTTGGCCGTGAAGGCCTGGACGCGGCTGTTCTCGCGATCGGCGACGATCACGCGGCCATCGCTGAGAACGCAGATGCCATGTGGCGTCAGGAACGCGCCCGGCGCCGTGCCGACGGAGCCCCAGTTCGACAGATGCCGCCCAGCGCGGTCAAAACGATGCACGAGCGCGTGGCCATAGCCATCCGCCACATAGAATCCTCCGTCCGGCGCAAAGGCGATGTCACTGGGATGATTGAACGGCGCGCCGGGCTGATGCGTCTGCCCGATCTGGCTCCGCACGACGCCGTCCCGATCGCAGAACAGGATGCGGTGGGCATCACGATCGACAATGGCGATCACGCCGTCGGGGCCTGCCGCAATCTTGTGTGCATCGACGCAGAGGCCTTCGCCCCAGTTCGCGATCCAGTCTCCGTCACGGTTGAGAACCACGACGCAGGGGCCGGGAGCATCGACCGCGACGTCGGAGCGCAGCAGCACATAGACGCGCCCCTCGGCATCGATCGTGACGTCGGTGATCTTTCCCCGCGCTTGAGACAGATCGCCCCAAGGCCGCTCGACGCCAAAGCTCCGCTCGCCCAACCGGACGCGCAATTCCGTCTTCATCATCCCCTCGAGACTGCGGCGCAGCCGCGCCGGCTTGTGAATGGCGAGCCAGCCGCCAGAACCGGAGAACTACAATGAGCGATTTCGATCTCGTCATTCGTGGCGGAACGACGGTGACCGCATCCGACATCTCCGTTTGCGATGTCGGCGTCAAGGATGGGTTGATTGCTGCGATCGGCGCCGGTCTGCCTCGAGGCGACACCGATATCGATGCGAAGGGATTGCTGGTCCTTCCGGGCGGGGTCGACACGCATGTGCATCTCGACCAGCCCTTCTCGTCCGGCGCCGATATCGCCGATGATTTTGCAAGCGGGACGGCCTCGGCTGCGGCAGGCGGGACGACGACGATCGTCTGCCACGCGCCTCAGACGCGTGGCGGATCGCTCACCGAGGCCGTCGCAGCCTATGCCGCGAAAGCGAAGCAGGCGCGCATCGATCACGGCTTTCACCTGCTGATCAACGACCCGACGCCGGACGTTCTCGAGCGGGAATTGCCGGCACTGGTGGCAGCGGGCCACCGCTCGGTGAAGGTCTTCATGACCTATGAGAGCAATCGTCTCGCCGATGCGCAGATCCTGCAGACGCTTGCCGCGGCGCGGCGCGCCGGAGCGCTCGTCTGCGTGCATGCCGAACATCACGAACTGATCGGCTGGCTGACGCAGGCGCTGCTCGCGGCAGGGCTGAGCGCACCAAAGCATCTTGCCTGGGCGAAACCCATGGTGGTCGAGCGCGAGGCGACCCACCGCGTCCTGGCGCTGGCGGAGGCGCTCGACACCCCGGTCCAGGTCTTCCACGTCTCGGGCGCGCAGTCCGGGGAGGAAGTCGCGCGCGCCCAGGCCCGCGGCCAGAAGGCCTGGGCCGAGACCTGCACCCAATATCTCGTGTTGGGCGAATCCGACATGGACCGGCCCGGTTTCGAAGGCGCGAAGTTCATGATCTCGCCGGCGCTGCGTCCGCCATCTGATGGCGAGGCATTGTGGCAGCTCATCCGAGACGGCGTCATCGACATCGTCTCGTCCGATCACTCGCCGCTGCGCTTCGACGATCCGCGCGGCAAGAAACAGCACGGCGAAACGGCCCCCTTCAACAAGATCCCGAATGGCGTTCCCGGCCTCGCAGCGCGCTTGCCGATTCTCTATTCCGAGGGGGTCGCCAAGGGACGCATCGATCTGCGCACGTTCGTCTCGCTCGTTGCAACCAATCCGGCGCGCCGTTTCGGGCTTGCCCCGCGCAAGGGTTCCATCGCGATCGGCGCCGATGCCGATATCGTCCTCTTCGATCCGACCCGGCGCATGCGCCTGACCAATGCCCTGCAGCACCATGGCAGCGACTACACGCCCTATGAGGGGCTCGAGGTTCAGGGATATCCCACCGCGACCTACCAGCGCGGCCAGTTGATCTTCGACGGCACCAACGTGCTGGTGCAGCCTGGTGCCGGACGTCTGATTGCGCGACCTGCCTATGCGGAAATCGCCCCCACCGGACATTTCCCGACGCCATTCAATCCATTTGAATAGGCCCTGCTCTGGCAGGCGCGCCATTGTCCGAACCGTAGGGGGCTTGTGGTCAATGTCCCCCGACGACGCCCGCAATGCGGCGGATATCGTCGACCGCCTGTTTGACCGCAATGCTCCGGTGAACAACCGTCTTGCCGGCCTCGATGAGCAGCTCCACCTGCTCGCGCGGCAGCGAGAGCCGCGTTTCGACGCGGTTCAGGCTGGCCGCGACGTTTGGTTCGAGATCCGCGAATTCGAGGTGCTCGACCCTGAAATCGACCTTGCGGCAGTCCCAGCCGTCGGCGCTGCCCCGGATCCGGCGCACGGTTTCCAACGGCAACCCGCAACGGTAGGCGACCACCCGCTCCTTCCACCTTTCGACTGCAAAGTTCAAAGCGTCGAGAGCATGACGAGACGAGGAGGTCATGCCGGTATCGATTGCCGCTTCGACCAGCGGCGCCAGCCAGGGGCCATTCATCGAAGCTCCCCAATCCTCCGTCTGACCCCGGCCCGCATCGGCAACAATGAACAGGAAATGGCGCAGCTTGACGGCCTGCTCCGCCGATAATGGTCCGTGCGGGGTCTTGGACGCGCTTCTTTCCAGCACGAACCCCGTTATGCCCAGATTGTCCGTCAGCCCACCATCCATAAGCCGCACAAATTTGATGCCGTCTTCGGCATGGTAGGAATCCAATGCGTTGGCGTAGGCCGTCAGCCGCAAGGATGGGTTGGAGCCGCTTAGCGCACCCTTGAGCCACGCAGGGTGGCGGTAGCCGCAATCCTGCTTGGTGGCAGCCAGCACGACGGGTGCAAAGACGACCGGCACGGCCGCCGAGGCTGCCACCGCATCCGAAATCTTCAGCTTGTCGAGATCGCTGCAGAGCGCCGCAAAGGTATCGTAGCTAAAGAGAAAAGGCGTCCGATTGTAGATATCCGAAGCGCTGATCCAGACTGATGGCGCGTTCGCCCATTTGAAGCGTGTAAAATCAGCCCCATCGAACAGGTTATCATTCAACCAGCGCGCAAAGGTATTTCGGTCATTTACGCCGCCCGCGACTGCCCGAGACAGGCTGAATGGTGATGCCAGCGATGTTTGCATGCTCGCTTCTGCATGCTGAAACAAGAAGCGCTCATCGAAATCACGATAATCGTCGCGGCCGCGATAGCCGAAATAGGCCGCAGTGATAGCTCCTCCGGAAACCCCGGAAATCATGCGGACATTATCGACCATCGTACGTTCATAGGGCTTCTGATCGACGACGATCTCGTCAAGCGCACGCAAGACGCCATAGGAGAAGGCCGAAGCGCGAACACCGCCTCCCGAGAAGGCGAGGCCAACGACCATCGAGCCGTCATCCCCACGATCGGGAACGAATTCCGGCGAAGGCGGCGGCGCTTTCTCGGCAAGACTGTTGACGGGCCCAACATCCGCAGCCGAGCAGGCGCAGAGAATGAGCGTAGCCATCAGCCAGATGGCCTTCACGCCCTTCGCAGCAAACAGCCTCATTCGCTCTCCGGCCCCGTTGCACGATGACTGGTTACGTAACTGACATCCCGGCTGATAGCCGATTCGATCCGACGTCTCGATCCAAAATTGCCGACGACGACCAGGTCCTGGATCGGAATCCAGCCATTGACTGCGCCGGCATCCGACGCGGTCTCGTTCAATCATGCATGCCCGTTGCCGGTGCGACGGTCCGCCCCGACAGGGGTTGCGCTATTGGCCCTCGCGCGCAACGGCAACCCCGTTGGAGCGGCGGTATAGAGAACCGGATGCTGCCAGGAGGCTCGCCAATCGGCCCAACAGCAGCACTCAGGCGCGTTACGGGCAGGGACCCGTGAAGCGGCGACCGCTCGCATCCTGGAAGATGCAGTTGTTCGGGGTCGTCGCCCGGCCGACGACCGCACCGGTCACGCCACCAGCAAGGGCACCGATCGCGGCACCACGTCCGCCGCCCGCGATCCCGCCGACGAGCGCACCACCGCCAGCACCAATTGCGGCACCGCCAAGCGTGCGCTGCGATTGAGACTCAGGGTTGCAGCCCGCTAGTAAGAGGCCGAGGCCGATAAGGCCGGTGAGAGTGATCGAACGGATCATCATAGGGCTCCTTGTTCGAGAGTGGGCGCGAATGCGAACGCACCAATCTAGGCCCAGCACCCAAGCGCGCCATCGCCCTGCGTCCCAAACTATGTGCATGGCGTTTCGTGCCTGTCCGAACCGGAGGCTGAGAACCGCTGCTTGGCACGCACCCCTCATTCAAGACAGCTGCCCCGTCCCTTATTGGAACGGGCGCTGCCCGGCCCGGTCTCGCAACCGATTGGCCGCCAAAACTCAAAATGGACCGACCGGTCGACCGCGAATCGGGACGCGGCCGACCGAGAGGCGGACGGGTCGGTGGTGAAGTGGGCATGGCCCCACGCTTCGCGGCGTCGCATCGTAGAGTACTGCCAGGTTGAGGCACACCACGGACGGAGCAGCTCCCTCCGCAGCTGGATTTGGGCACCTGGCGCGCCCAGAATAATCCACAAACCTCATAGGATACGGACTTCTTCGGCGCTCGTGACCGGCGCGCAACTTCGAACGGCACAATCGCACCACGACGGGCTGAACTCGTGCCCAGGCATCCTGTCCCAAGGAGCCGCAGCTCAACGCATCTGATCGTGGGCGGCATCTCATGCAGCGGCAAAGGCGCCATTGATGATCGTCTGGGCCTCTTCCTGGATCTGTCGCAGATGCGCCTCGTCGCGGAAGCTCTCGGCGTAGATCTTGTAGACCTCCTCGGTGCCGGAGGGACGGGCGCAGAACCAGCCATCATCGGTTACGACCTTCACGCCTCCGATCGCAGCGCCATTGCCCGGCGCCTCGTTCAGGATGGCGGTGATCGGCTGTCCGGCCAGCTGATCGGTCGCGACTTGCGGCCGCGACAGGGTTTTCAGCACGGCCTTCTGCGCGGGGGTGGCGGCGGCGTCGGTGCGCGCGTAATGCGGTTCGCCGAGCTCCCTCGTCAGACCGAGATAGCGTTCGCTGGGATCTGATCCGGTGCTGGCGGTGATCTCGGCTGCGAGCAGACCGAGGATGATACCGTCCTTATCCGTGGTCCAGCTCGAGCCGTCACGGCGCAGGAAGGAGGCGCCGGCGCTCTCCTCGCCGCCGAAGCCGAAGCTGCCATCCGAGAGGCCGTCAACGAACCATTTGAAGCCGACCGGCACCTCGACGAGCCGACGCCCGAGCTTGCCAGCCACACGATCGATCATCGAGCTGCTGACGATGGTCTTGCCGATGGCAGCGTCGCCGCGCCAGCCGGGGCGGCTGGTGAAGAGATAGGCGATGGCCGTGGCCAGATAGTGGTTCGGGTTCATCAGCCCGCCGCTGCGGGTGACGATGCCGTGCCGGTCTGCATCCGTGTCGTTGGCGAAGGCGACGTCAAAGCGATCGCGCATGCCGATCAGGCCCGTCATCGCGTAGGGCGAGGAGCAGTCCATCCGGATCTTGCCGTCCCAGTCTGCGCTCATGAAGCCGAAGGTCGGATCGAGCCTGGTGTCGACGATGGTCGCATTGATGCCATAGCGCTCGATGATTGGCGCGTAGTAGTCGAGCCCTGCGCCGCCGAGCGGGTCGATGCCGATGCTGACGTCGGAGCTGCGGATCGTCTCCATGTCGACGACGGCTGCCAGATCGCCGACATAGGCCTGGATATAGTCATGGCGTCGGACCAGATCCGACTTCTGAGCCCTCTCGTAGGGCATGCGCACGATGCCAGCGAGCTTCTCCGCTATGAGCGCATTGGCCGTGCGCTCGATCCACCCGGTCGCGTCCGTATCGGCGGGCCCGCCATGGGGCATGTTGTATTTGAAGCCGCCATCCGCCGGAGGGTTGTGCGACGGCGAGATCACCACGCCATCAGCGAGACCGGCGCTCCGGCCGCGATTATGCCGGATGATTGCATGCGAGATCACCGGGGTCGGGGTGAAGCGCAGCTGCTCGTCGACGATGGTGACGACGCCGTTGGCCGCGAAAACCTCGAGCGCTGTTTCGAAGGCCGGCCGGGACAGCGCATGCGTGTCGATGCCGAGGAAGAGCGGGCCATTGATGCCCTGCTGCTGACGGTAGAGGCAGATCGATTGGGCGATCGCCAGGATATGCGCTTCGTTGAACGAAAGCTGGAATGCCGAACCGCGATGGCCGGAGGTGCCGAAGGCGACGCGCTGCCCGGGTTGAGCCGGATCAGGACGGTCAAAGTAATCCTGCGTCAGTTGAGCGACATCGACGAGTTGGCTGGGATCGAGAGGCTTTCCCGCAAGCGGGCTAACGGCGGATGTCATCAACTTTCCTCAGCAGGCGACCAAAATCCGGGGGTGAACGACGTCCAGTCGAAGCTCCTATTCCCGCCCGTCAATCTTGGGCCAGATCGGAGGTAATTGCGACTCAGTGTGCGATCGATGCTCATGCCTTGACTGCAACGCAAGTTGCCGATTGTGCGGCTGGTCGGGTCCCTCTGGAGCAAATGCCGCCGGCGCGCATCCTCCACGGCGACGTGGGCTACGACAGCTCCCTGATCGCTCTGGCCGGCAAAAGGACGCCCCCCTAAAATCAAGAGCCAAGAAAGTCTAAATCAAGCGCGCGTAATTTCCGCGGCACGTCCGACACGATTCGAACGTGTGACCCTTGCCTTCCAGGGTTCTTACTCAATCGCAAAATCCCTCGTTGCCGAAGCAGTCGCGATCAGCTATCCACCTTCCACGGATTGCGCCCGTAGCTCAGCTGGATAGAGCGTTGCCCTCCGAAGGCAAAGGTCACACGTTCGAATCGTGTCGGGCGCGCCATTTGTTTCAAAGAGTTAGCTAGAATCCCCCTTCCCGAGAATTGAACTGATCCCGGTGTTCGTGCGGGGTCCTTTCCACAGAGTTGAAATGGGTGGCTGTGACTGGCCGCGAGTTCCGCTTTGGGACCGCCAGATCCGCCTTTCCGCTTTCCCATCCCAATCTCTATCAAACACTGTCTACTCGACGGGGGCTTACGCGCCCTTGCACGGGCAAGGGATCACTTCAATCGTCCGGTGCGGCTTCCCAAAGCTTCCGCGAGGATGGCACCTGCTCTCCCACCTCTTCGGAGGAACTGTCCCTGTTCAGGGTATCCTGACCTCTCAACGGGATGGCTTAGCAGTATCACCAAACAGACTGATTATTGGGCGCGCCACTTATAAGATCCATTCCGATCGTAGAAATGGCCATTGCTATCCTTTCGTCCTTGGTAGGAACCATTTTTGTCATAGAAACTGCCATTCCCATAGACACGCCCTTTATAGGAACCATTGCTGTCGTAGGAACGGCCAGTTTCATCGACACGCCCCTTATAGGAGCCATTGCTATCAAAGGAGCGACCAGTTTCATCGACACGCCCCTTATAAGAGCCGTTACGATCGTACATACGGCCGCCACTATCCTTTCGCCCCTGATAATTACCAGAAGAATCATAGAAATTTTGCGCTCTGACACCAATTCCTGAAATAATAGACAAAATTACTGCCAAAATTAACTTTTTCAACTTTCCGCCACCCCGTTCTCGACAAGGGCAATCAGATAAATCATTTTTGCTGAATTTGGCCGCACTATCATATTCAGCCAGCATTCAGCGATTGCGCAGGGGCCTGGATTTTCACGGTCTTTCGGCCACGCACGCGGCCTGCCATGAATGACGCGCAGGCTTTGACGTCCGGATACTGCCAAGCGTACGGTGATCATCGATGGCCGGGACATGATCCCGGCGCCATACCGTGCCTCCATTCGCCGCGCGAACCAACCCTTCCCGGTCGAGCGGCCGGCACGGCGTCGCAGTCCGGCTTGATGCGGTGGGCAGTCCCATGGGCCCCATTGCTCGGCACCAGGGAGAAAGATGATCGTGATCGTTTTGACCTGATCCACCCGCTGCCTCACAGCGGAGAACCTGAACAGGACGCCATTTCAATTTGAAGGCTTCGCGATGAAGGATGCGATTGGTGACGACCTTGAGGGGCGCCCGGTTCAGCGGGGTGGGCACGGCGTTCGCGCTGGCTTGGCTCTTTCCGGAGAGCCGCCTCCCGCGGAGATACGCCCAAGCCTTTGTATCACCAGCCCCCACTATCTTGAGCCGATTTAAATGTCGGCGGCCATCAATACGTTCCTGGTTGTGCTCGCAGCCATCTTTCCCGTGGTCAATCCGCCGGGATCAGCACTCGTTTTCCTGGGATTGACGCGCGGCGCGGTGCCCGACACAAGGCGCATCCTCGCGCGGCGTATCGCGGTGAATTCGCTCTTCGTTCTGATGGGAGCGTTCCTTCTGGGCGCGCTCATCCTGCAATTCTACGGAATTTCGATCCCCATCCTGCGCGTGGCGGGTGGGCTGATCGTGGCGGTATCCGGATGGAAGCTGCTCAACGAAGGCAGCCAGAAGGATTTCGACGCGCATGCGGACGACGTCTCGCGCGCCAACCTCCTGAACCAGGCCTTCTATCCGCTGACCCTGCCACTGACCACCGGGCCCGGCACGATCGCTGTCACCATCAGTATCGGGCTTTCACGCGCGACGTTCACGGCATCCTCCGGCGCGGTCGTTTTCGTTCTCGCCAGCCTCCTTGCCATCGCCGTAATCGCGCTCAGCATCTGGCTCTGCTTTACCTATGCCGTTCGCGTGCAAAAGCTTCTCGGGCAAGGCGGCACCGAAATTGCGGTTCGCCTTTCGGCGTTCATTCTCTTCTGCCTGGGCGTACAGATCCTGTGGTCAGGAGCGAGCGAATTGCTGAGCTCTCTCCTGCATGGACCGGTCAGCGCAGCCTCAGCCACTGCGACCTGATTCCAGGAGATGCCTGAAGCGAACGAACGGCATCTCCTCGCGCCCCGGCAGCAAACCGTACCGGCGATGAATGGCACTTCCCTGTCACGAGCCTGAGGACCATCACTGGAAGCAGGGGGGCGGAGCGCAGCGTTCTCCCACGCTACCTCGGCGTTCAAGCTCCACGACCGTCGTTCTGACGTGATTGATTGATCAGACCGCTGGAGATCGCCAACTTGCCGGCCCCGTGTTTTTCTCGGATACTATTATCGCATGAAATGAGTTGGAAGATCGCGCGATGAGAGCTGCTCTGGTTGTTTCCAGTCTTATTCTATTGACCAGTATTGCAGGCTGCACGCCGCGCGAGGAATTCGCCTCACCCTCCGTCGTATCCACGGCAGCGCCCCGTGCTTCGGCGGAGCGCAGCTATCTCGACGTGGGCCCCGCTCCCGGCCGGGGCGGTCCGGCCTATCTCCAGGCGAACACGGCCAGCGGGCCACGGCAAACGGACTTCTTTGGCAACGACGTGCTGCCCCGCGCTCCATAGGTGCCTTGGAAATTTCAAACCCAGCCCGAGCCTTTGGCAAGGGTAGGTGCCTGGCCCGGTGAGATCAATTGCCCGGCCTGATCGCCCGCGTGTGCCCGAGGCCCAAGACAGCCCCCAATGCCGGATGCGCTCATCGAGGCGCTGATGGAAAGGGTGCAGCGAAAGTTGGCTCGGCGTTCCCAGACGAATGCGCGGACGGCATCGGGCCTCGATCCTGCTGACCGTTACTGGACGGCTGCAGCAGTGGCCCCCTCTCCGCGGAACACGGCCTCGATGACATCGCCCGGCTCGACCTCAGTGTCCTCGGTGGAGGGCAACCGCTGCCATTGCTGGCCGGCTTTCCGGACGATGACGACCTCCGAGCGAAGGTCGTTGCCTGCAGCTGGCATCGAGCTCACATTGCCGAGGGGGCGGAGCTTTTCGCTGATCGCCTGAATTCTCACGCTGAGATCCGCCAAGCGCAAATTGGAGTCCCTCAGCTCACGCAACAGAGTGATCCGCCGCTGGTTGGCGACGCGCTCGAGCTGGCGACCATATTCTTCGACCTGAAACCGCGTCCGCATCAACTGGGCCGTGGTTTCCAGGCGGCGCGATGACGACAGGAGCAGCGCGCGTCGGCTCTCGCTGATACGCTGGCTGACCAGGGCGCCGCTTCCAAACAGCTTATTGACCCGCTCGAGTTCCTGGGAATCGGCCTGCACTCCCTTTTCCTCTTCCTGCTCGCGCTGGATCAGCACCGTGACCTGTTCGCCTGCCTCCTTTACGGCGCGCTCCAGGAAACTCCGCTCGTCGCGGAAATCGGCCATCGAGATCTTGAGCGATTCCGCCTCGCTCTGGGCGACGCCCGAGGCCACGATCGTGGGCAGGGGCGAACTCCTCGGCGGGCGCAGATCAAAGGTCTCCTGATCATCCAGCTCAGCGCGCACGCGCAGCGCGTGGAAATATTCCTTCAGATACTCGGTCCAGAGCGAGTCGTGATCGCGCCTCATATCAACAGGATCCGGGCCGAGCTGCCCGGCACGAGAGCGCAGCAGGCTGTATCCGCCGGCAACAGTGATGGCCTGCCGAACCGTCATGGTCGGCCGATAGGCTTGCTGGCCGGGGGTGAGTACGTCGCCTGCGACATAGATCGGCCGGTATTCGGCAACCCAGGTGGTCACGTCGCCTGGCCTGACGACCTGGACCTGTTCGCGGCCGTCTGGAGCGCGAAATCGGAAGACCTTGGTCGGCATCAGCGCCTCCATCCGGGCCTGAAACTCCGCAGGAGTGAGGCCTGCGACGACGACCGAGCCGACAGCGGGCAATGCGATCGTGCCGTCGAGCTGGACTGTCGCGCGTTGGCGCTGATCCGGCAGTCCGGCCAGGGCCATCTCGATGGTATCGCCCGGGGCGAGCCGGTACGGAGCGCCGGCATGGGCTCCGCCACCCAGGCAGGCGGCCAAAAGGGCACCCGATGCGAGCCTGCCGAGGCTGGAAAGCTTGACTGCAAACAGGGTCATCTCACTGGCCTCTCGCGTCCTGTCCGGTAGGGGCGACCTCGTCGGGCCAATCCAGGCGCGAGACGAAATCGAAGACGGGGCCGCCTGCCTGCCCCCAATTGCTCGACCAGATGATCTGCGACCCATCGGGCGACGGCGAGGCGTGGGTCTCGCTCCAGTAGTCATGGGGCGCATTTCTGGTCTGCGCGATCCGCCGGAACTCGCCGCTGCCGTCGATCTTGAGCGCCAGGATTTCCTGCGCGAACGGCGCCCACCCCTCGTGGCGACCGACCTCGTCGGGCATCCCGGAATAGCTCAGGAAAACCCAGCCGGGCCGTCGCATCGCCAGGGAAGCGTGCTGAGCCTCGCCATAGCGGGTCAGGGCGGTGACTGCTCCGTCATCGAGACGCCGCTTGATGACCTGGAACTGATCGGGCGGCGCCTTGCTGATGCCGACATAGACTTCGCGCCCGTCCGCATCGACCGTCATGTCACCATGACCGGGCCGATGGTTCTCGGTCCAGCTCTGCACCAGAGCCCCTTCGAGCGTGAAAATGAAGGACTGGTTGGTCTCGTCCGGCAAGCTCTGGAGACAATAGACATGCAGGCCCAGCGGAGAGATTGAGCACGCATTGCTTTTGCCCGGAAGGTTGGCGAGCGCGATGTCGGGAAACTTCGTGCGGGTCGTCAGGTCGTAGGCGAAGGCAACCAGCGCCCCACTCTCCGAAAGTGCCCGTACGACAATGCGGCGACCGTCCCAGGACGGGTTTCCCTTGTACGGACCGAATTGCAGGTTGCGATGATGATTTGCGGTGTAGACCACTCGCTCGAGATTGGTTCGCGGCGCCCAGAACGAAACGGTCTGTCCCCCGACACAGATCATCAGCTCCGGATTGCGCGGGTGCCATTCGCATTCGCCGCTCCTGGTGCGCCGGAAGAGCGGCGCATAGCTGCGCCCATCGAGAAAACACAGGCCGTTGCAACCATTGACGATGACGAGGAGGCTCTGATCTGCGTTCCAGGCCTGGGCACTCGAATAACGATGGCTGCAATGGCCGGGGCCGCACACGATGCCGGAACCCAACGGACCCGGTTGTGTCACGCGTGTGAACGCCACTCCGAAGGCCGGATCCGATGCGGGTTGCAGATATCCGGGCAAAGGCATGTCCACTGGCGCGACCAGTTGCGCGGCGGAGAGGTTGTCGGCTGCGGCCGCGGGCCAGAATACCGGCACGAGCGCGGCGGCCATGAACGCCCCAAGCCATGATCTCGGGAGAACCGACCTCATGTGATGAAGTCCTTCTGGCGGCGAACCTGCCCGGCCGCCACGCGGGTAAGCCACCACGCGATCGTCCGTTCCAGGCCCTCGCGCAGACTCGTGCGCGGTCGCCAGCCGGTTTCGCGCTCGAAGCGGGAGCAGTCGGCCAGGAGTGCCCGCACCTCGGAATTAACCGGCCGCATCCGCGTCTCGTCCCGCAGGACCGGCTTCTGGCACGCGCTCAGCTCGCGGATCAGCTCGATCAGGTCCGCAACGGTCACCGCCCGCTGACTGCCCGCGTTATAGGCGTGTCCGTAGTCGACCGCGACTGCGCTGCCAGCGGCCATGAACGCTGCAACGGTGTCCTCGACGAAGGTCAGGTCCCTGATCGGCGTGGTGTCGCCAACCATGATGGCCGTGCAGGCCGGATCCAGCGCCTGGCGAATGATGGTGGGGATGATCGCCCGCTCGCTTTGACGCGGTCCGAACGTGTTGAACGGCCGGAGCGTCACGACCGGGAGCCCGAATGACCGGGCGAAGGCTTCGGCCATCATATCGGCGCCAATCTTGGACGCCGAATAGGGCGACTGGCCCTGCAGCGGATGAGATTCGCTGATCGGCATCGTCAGGGCCGTGCCATAGACTTCGCTGGTCGAGGTATGGACGATCCGCTCGGTGCCATGCTGGCGCGCCGCTTCGAGCACGTTCAGCGTCCCCAGGACGTTTGTTTCCACATAGGACTGGGCGGCCAGGTAGGAATGGGGAATGGCGATGAGAGCGGCGAGGTGGAAAACGATCTCCTGGCCCTGCACGATTCGCCCGATGAACGCGGCGTCGCGAACATCTCCCCGCACGAGATTCAGCTGATTGCGGGTGGCCTCGGGAATATCGTCGAGCCAGCCATGGCTGTCGAAGGAGTTGTAGAGGGCAAGGGCCGTGACCTTGGCGCCGTCACGCACCAGCGCCTCGGTCAGATGGGACCCGATGAAGCCGTCGGCTCCGGTCACCAGCACACGCATGCCGCTGTAGCTCATTGAGCTGCTCCCTCGGACTTGGTTGCTTCGCGGGTTTCGGGCCCCCCTGGCCGCTGCGCGGGCACGGCCTGCGGCGGGACCCAGCCGAAGACGGCTAGCACCCCCCGCATGAGCCACCCAATGTCGCCGACGACGCTGTGATGGGGGAAATAGGCAAGATCGAGCCGTGCCTTGGTCGGAAACAGCACGTCCCGATAGAAGCGCGTCGGGTCCATGTCCGGCGGGTAGAGACTGCCTTCGTTGCGGAACAGGATCTGACTTGGCCCCAACAGACCCGGCTTGTGCTCCAGAACCTGTTCGAAGCCATTCTGGAAGCAGTCGGCAAAGGCCAGCGACTCGGGACGCGGCCCGATGATGGCCATTTCGCCCCTCAGGACGTTCCAAAGTTGCGGCAGCTCATCGAGTTTGGTCGCAGCCAGAACGCGGCCAACCGGCGTCATGCGCCCGTCCTTGGCCATGGTCAGGGGACATCCCTCGGTGCCGCAGGTAGCCGCGAACTTCCGGAACTTGTACATGCGAAAGGGCTGGCCGCCCTTTCCCAGCCGCGCCTGGGAGAACAGGATCGGCCGACCGCCCTCCAGCCAGATAGCGCAGGCGATGACCAGCATGGGCAAGGCCAGGACCAGGGCAGCTGCAGATGCGACGATGATGTCGAAGGCGCGACTTGCGACCGCGTTCATATCGACGCCCGCCGCAGAATGCCCGACACGGATCTGGCGGGGTATCATGCGACGGCCTTGACGACTGTTTCGGCCTGAACGGCACGCGCCAATGTGCCCACGACCAGTTCGACCGTTTCGGCTTCCATCCGCGGGTGGAGCGGCAAGGTCAGCTCACGCAGCGCGAAATCTTCGGTTCGCGGCAACTGCACGCCGGGGCAGAGCTCACGGTAAAGCGTCATGAGATG
This sequence comes from Hyphomicrobiales bacterium, assembly GCA_900470095.1. Classification (GTDB taxonomy): domain Bacteria; phylum Pseudomonadota; class Alphaproteobacteria; order Rhizobiales; family Beijerinckiaceae; genus Allobosea. Next base: position 204,002 of record UBZM01000036.1, on the reverse strand, counting down.
GACCGGAGGGTAGTGTATCGTCGTCTGAATGCCGTTCTCCCGCAGGTGATCGATCACCTCCTGCCGCACCACACCGGCCGGCAAAACGACCGGCATGATGTGGAACGTGGATAGCCGCGGCTGCTGGAAAGGCACCGTGACGGACGGGCAGCGTTCGGCGATGAGCCGCCGATAATGCGCCACCAGGCCGCTCCTGACCTCGTTCCAGCCCGGCAGCTTCCGCAGCTGGACAAGACCGATGGCGGCCCGCATCTCGTCCATGCGATAGTTGAAGCCAAGCATGGTGACATCATAGGTCGGCGTGCGCGCGTTCAGGCGCTGGCGCGTTCCGCTGGTCATGCCGTGCCCCCGCGCCTGCCGGATCGTCTCGAGCAGGGCGGAATCGCGGGCGATGATCGCGCCGCCCTCGGCAGTGGTCATGTTCTTGTTACCGTAGAAGCTGAACGCGGCCGCTTCGCCGAAGGTCCCGACCTGCGGCAGCCCGGGCGCATGGGCCGCGTCCTCGATCAGAAGCAGCCCTTTCCGGCGGGCGAAGTCCCGCCAGGCCTCGCGATCAGCGAGATAGCCGGCAAAATGAACCAGAATGACGGCCTTGGTCCGCGCGGTGCAGCGGGCCTCGGCGTCGGCCAGCGACATCAGCGGGACATCCGCCGACTCGATATCGACGAAGACTGGGGCCGCGCCGACATAGACCACGCAGTTGGCGGTGGCGACGAAGGTCAGGGCGGGAACCAGAACCTCGTCGCCCGGCCCCAGGCCCAGGGCGTGCAGAATGAGGTGGAGGGCCGCCGTACAGGAATTCACCGCGACCGAATCCGCGACGCCATGGGCTTCGGCAAAGGCCTGCTCGAAAGCTCTGACCCGGTCCCCCATGGTCAGCCAGCCACTGTCGATGACCTCTGAAAGGACAGTCTTCTCTTCGGGGCCCAGGATGGGCTCGGCAACCAGCAGCATGGAAGGCTCCATCTCGCGCGGCGGACAAGTCGCCGGCGCCGAGCGGCGCCGGCCGAACCGGGTGTCGTCAGGCTGCGACGGGGTGCTCGATGACAACGGACTGCTCGTCCCAGGCGACGTCCTGCGCCTTGTGGAAGTCGTCGACGCGGCCAATGTCGAGCCACACGCCCTCGTGCTTGAAAACGTGCACGGGCGTGCCATTTTCCAGCATCTGGAACATCAGGTCGTCGAACCCGAAGGGCACTCCCGACGGGATGAACTCGAACACCGACGGATCCATGCAGTACAAGCCCATGCTCACCAGATGCGGCAGCGCCGGCTTCTCCCGGAAGGTCTTGACCTCGCCGTCAACCTCGTCGATCACGCCGAAATCCATCTTGATCGTCCGTGTGGTCGTGGCGATGGTCACCGGCCCCGGATGGTGCCGATGGAAGCTGGCAAACTGGCTGAGGCTGATATCGGTGAGCACATCGCCGTTGAGCACGAGGAACGTGCTGTCGAGCTGGTCCCGCAGCAGCGAAAGCGGGCCGATCGTACCGAGCGGCTCGACTTCCTGGGTGTAGGTGATCTTCATGTTCCACTGCGCGCCGTCACCACAGAAACTGCGAATGAGGTGGCCGAGATATCCGGTCGTAACGAAGACCTCCTGGATGCCGTTCCGGCGGAGCCATTTGAGCAGCAGCTCCAGGACCGGCCTCGATCCGATCGGCATCAGCGGCTTCGGCAGAACCGAAGTATAGGGGCGCAGACGGGTGCCCTTGCCGCCGCATTGGATCACAGCCTTCATCCGAGCCTCCTATAAGTGGTCTGCGGCTGCGTGCCGCTCCGGCTTGCTACGTGTGGCGCCGGGCGTGGCAGTGGTGGGGTGCCTGGAACGTCACGGCACAAGGCACCGGTTGGATCACCACGCACACAATTCACCCGGTCATCTGGGAGAGGATGCTATGAGCGCCGTAACCCACTGTCTTCGTTCGTTTGCATGATGGAGGTGCGGGCATGCCGCCATCGGCTCCTCTGCCTCCAGATCCGGCGCCACGTATTTCCAGCGATAGCCTTCGTTGCCCTCGCGGGCAGCCTCCCGATCCCGCCTCTCCTGAAATGGAAGCCGGCTAGCGGGTCCGGGGCAGGTTCCAAGCCGCCCCTTCGGCAAAGGGGCTCAGGGATGAAGCTGCGAGCCATTAAGGCATCGGCCCGAAAAGTGGATTGCGGTTTTCGGGAAAGGCGAGGCAAAGACAAAGGGTTAGATTATCGGACTGGATACGATATCCGGTCCGATGATCTAACCCTCTTCACTTACAAGGCCGCGCGACGCAGGCTACGGGCGCGCCGATGATGGCGGCCAGCGCAGCGGCTACCCTCGCCCGGCGCAATCCACCTGGCATCGAGTGAAGTCCTGGCTCTCGCGGGCGATAGCCTCGACCCCAAGGCCGATGATCGCGGCGACCTCCGACACGGCCTGGGCGCGGGCCATCCGAGCCGCGGCCTCCCAGAGCGAACGAATCCGTCCGGGAGGTGGATTGCGATTCTCCGGAAATACGGCGCAATCGGCCGGATACGAGACCCGGTCCGATGCTCTAATGGGAGAGCGCCGCATAGCCGCGTGCTGTGGGCCCCTTCGCGACGGCTCGCGATGGGCGCACCCTTGCAAGAACTGCGGCGGTGATCCGATCGATCGACAGATTCCGGCTGGGGACATCGATGCTGCTGACCCGGATCATGGGGAGCCCCCGCGCGCTGACCAGATCCGAGATCAGGTCGACATGGTCGACGTGGTCCAGGCTGCCTTGCAGGTCGATTTCGAGGTAGCGCTGAAGCGGGCCGATCTTCTGCCGGCGGTCCCTAAGGCGCGCCTCCAGAAGGGGGCGTGGCGCGTCGAAGCGGATGAGCAGGTCCGGCTTCGGCACGCAGTCGAGCGCGCGTCCGACAGGGTCGCGCTCGATTATGCCGCTGAGCAGAACGAGCGAGGCCACTGCCTGGACCATGCCCTGATCGAAGATCGTGATCGCATCCGAGGATTGAGCCGCAGCCCATTCGCGGTGAAGAAGTGCCAGGAGCCAGTGCAGGCGAACGACCCAGAGCCGGTCCTTCGGTGGCAGGATCCTGAAGAGCTCCGCAAGGCCGTCGGCCGGACCGGCGGAGCTGAGCAACCGGGCGCTGGCGAGGCATTTGAAGATAACGCGTCTCAGCGGATGCGCCCGCACACCGATCAGGGGGGTCACGACATAGCCGAGACCTCGCAGATGGGCGGTCAGGGCAGACGCCATCGTCGTCTTTCCCGCCCCGGACGGCCCGAACATCTCCAGGATCATCGCGAGCCTCTTCCTCTTGCCTTGACGCTCAAAGTCGCGCCCTGACTTCGGAAAATTAGGCCAAACAGAGAGATGTTGATCTCTATGTCCAGAAAATCGTCATGCGAATTTTGTTTATCCAAGTCGAATAGGCCTTATATCCACTCCCTAAACAATATCCCATCGCTCTCTATCGTATTTCTTATATTTGATTCCGCTACAATTTTGATTTCTCTCTCGATACGCTTCATATAAATTGAATGAAATTCGATATAAGCAGCATATAGCTCCCTATGAGCCCCGGTATTTATCATATCAAATAATATTTCGTATTCCGCACCTTCGACATCGAGCTTGAGAACGACTACATCATACAACATTCTCTTCGCCATAATGAGATTCGACAGCGAGAATGTCTCGACGAGGTCAGAATCCGTATCCGCCGCGTCATAGAGGCTGCTATTGTGTTCGGGAACGATCGATCGCCCTTCATAGGTCGGTTGCCGCCGATCGGGCGGAGGCCCAAACAACTTGGTGAAGCCGTCCCGGACGCTCGCCGCCTTACCGATGATCTCGATATTTGCGCTCGAGCTCGCCTGGAGGGCCTGAAGATATGGCAGGCAACTCTTGTTGGGCTCGATCATGATGAAATCGAAATACTCTTTCGTATAGTATCGACTGAATACGCTATATCCCTGCCCGACATTTGACCCGCAATCAATGAAAAGCCCTCGCCCATGGGAACTGTTCTTTATCTTGGCGATAGCCCGCTTGGCGTCAGCGGACACGGCAATCCGCACGCGCATTGATCGAACTGGGGCGCTCAACGATAGAGCCGACAACTCGAGAAATCGGAGTGCACCCTCGTCCTGCAAGACATCGGCTGACTGCTGAAGCTTTGCCGAGAGTCTGGCACTGAGACGTCCGGCTGCCCCCATTGCGGCGTTAGTCATTCCCACCTCCATGACCGCAATAAGCCTTGAGCGATGTGCGGTCTTACCTGCCACGCGCCCGGCCCATTCTTATCCAAGCATCGCTCCATCCCTGATCGACGGAACTCCGTCCCATCCCCATCGTCGAGCCCCGGCGCCAATCGACTTCCGCCTGTGGCCCCCGAGCACATCATGGCTGCGCAGTCTCGCGAAGCAGCGGGTCAGGCCGTTGCAGGACACTATGGAGCCGCTCTGCGTGCGTCATCGTCCGTTCGAAGGATACTGCGGACGCTCTCCCTGCAGGCCGAAAGGCCGTCAGGAATGCCATCCGATAGTCGGAGAGATCACGCCTTCGCCAGCAATCCGCCTGGAACGTCATTGCCCCCGTCAGACCACTCCGGCGTCGGAGCAAGGCAGGCAACAGGTTGGCGCCCCTCAAAACCCGCGGTTGCGACAGACGTCCGTGTTTGCCGCATCAGACCGGCGCATCCGCAAGGGCGTAGCGGCCGGCTCCTCACCTGTCCTTGCGATGTGAGGAGAAGCGATGCAGAGCTTCCGTTCGCCGAGCGGCCCGCATCGCCGCGGTGTCTTGGCTCCGCACAGCAACCGATGCCCCCGGTCGAAGTCAAAACCACCAATCCGCCTCGCCGAAAGTCCTACTTCGAACCTCGATATCGTTTCGACCACGTTCGGCGCAGGACAAGACCAGCCGCGAGCCCGATCGCGCTGCCGGCAATACTACACGCCGCATCGACAACCCGTGGCGTGCGTCCCGGAATCCAATATTGGGCCAGTTCGAAACCGACGGCGCCAATGATTAGTAGGGCGGCAGACCAGGGGGCGCCCTTGCGTCCGTAGACCACCGCGAAAATTCCGCCCGTGACCGCATAGGCAAACACGTGCTCCAGCTCGGGTGGTGCTTGGGTTCTGAACTCGATGCTTCCGGGCAGGATCGAGGCAATGCCGACGAGGGAGAAGGCGCACCAAGCGACAGCCCGCCATCGCCTCCAGCGGACAAGCCTGTCGATACCGGCGCTGCGCGGCTCCGGGTCGAGGCGGCGCGCGGAAGCGAGCCCGCCCCTCACGGCAGAACCGCGACGCGGGCGAGCAACGTGACCAGCTCCGCCTGGCGTCTGGTCTGTGTCTTGGCGAAGACCGAAGCCAGCTGGGAGCGAATGGTGGTTCGGCTGAGACGCCGACTGCGGGCGACATCCGCCGGCACGTCGCCGCGCGCCATTTGAAGCGCCAGGCGCGTCTCGGCCATGGTCAGGCCAAACATGCGCTGAAGCATGAAGGGATTGGGCTCCAGATGAGCGTCAAGATCGAGAAGCATGACCACACTGGTGCCGTCCGGCATGTCGTCCGCGACCTGATTGAGAACGAGAGGCGCATCGTCCTTGTCCGAAATGACGATCCAGGTCAGCGGGCCGAGTGACGGGCGGTTCGGCGCGCGCGCGATCAAACGCTTGAAGGCGCTCGTCAGTTGGTCGAGACCTTGAACCGCGCCCGCCTCGCGGCCAAGGATCAGCCGGGCCGTGGCGTTGGCTTCGACGATCTTCCGGCGGTCCTCGAGGACAAGATAGCCGCAGCCGATGCGGTCGAGCATGCTCAGGGCCACGGTGCCGCGATAATTGCTCGGGGGCGCTACGCCCGCCCCGCCCTCCTCCTGGTCGAGAACCGGGGACGCACCAAGAGGCCCGACAAGGCCGGCATTCAAAGGCATAGCATGACGGACGGGCGCACCCAGACGCGCCGGCGCTTCGACAGATCCGCTGACCAATGACATATCGGCACTCTCCTCGATGTTCCGCATTCCGGACCAGAGATTATCCGCTTATCCTCACTCCAAAAACCATGTCGGTTGAGATGACGCGACCACTCGCAGCTCTAATAAACTTAATTGCTGCAACATATCGCGCATAAGGAGAGAGAATCTAATACATATATACTCAAATTACCTTTGATTATGTCGTCGATATGGAAATTTATCTTCGATATTCGTACGCTCCGAACACATTACTATAGAACAATATCGGAACCATGAGGGAACAATATCAGAAAACCTCCGAGCGAAAACGCATTCAAAGGAGCCAGTCGACCTACACCCAAAGGTTAAGGTCCCGCCCCCCCAAAAGGCCATGCCGGCCGGCCTGTGTACATCGGCCGTTGCCCCAGGCAAGAAAGGGCTACCCAAATTGGATTAACGGGTTGCGGCGGGGCAGCAGGCGGGCTCATGCCAGCGTGACACGAATGCTGGCAGCCCCCGGTACGGAACGGGATTTGAGTTTCCGTTCGTGTGGCTAAGGCAGGGGCGATCATCGCCATCAGCCCGCAGGGATAGAACCCCGCCAGCAGCCGCCTTCGACGGACGCGAGCCCCTGGGCCTGCCCCCCATCAGGGTAGGTTCGCTCCGAGGCCGTTTCGAGATCAATGCCGCCGCTGCACGCACAAATTCGTGACGATCTGGAAATGCGTCGGGACACTTACGTTCTCTCCGCTCCTTGCACAGTTGGCCGGCGGCCCGGTCTTCGCGCCCGGGCGCTACCGCGGCACCTCTTCCGTCCGCCCGCCCGAATGGGGACATCACGCGTCTGCCAGCACATGAACCGGTGGCCGCCGGCGCCGATTCGGCCTCTTCTACGCAACCTATAGCGTGAGGGAGAAGCTGTCGGCTTGACGACCAACAACCTGCCGCCTCGGAAGCGAAGAGGCCTGCGATCGCCGGACTGCCTCCTCGACGATGCGGAAACGGACTGATGCCGCCGGCCTACGCCACTCACGTCCGGTTCCGATCCGTCATCCAAATGAATGAGGACAGTGCACAGCCTGCTCCATACCGTGATTTCCTGCCGGATACGGTCCTATGGGGCAGGAGCGAGCCGGAAAAGGTCATCAGGCCGAGCGCTTGCACTCAGGGGTCAAGCCCCCTGCAGTTCCAGCTCCTGGCAGGAGGAGTCAAAATGGTTCCGCATGTGCTTTGCGTGGGAGGGGAGGACCATTCGCTGCGCATCCCGTTCCTCGCAGCCTTGCAGGACCGCGGCTTTCGGATAACGGCGGCCTCGACCACAGACGGAGCCGCCTTTTTGCAAGCCGGCCTGGCTCATCGGCGTTATCAATTCGACCGGTTCGACAGTCGCGGCGCCGACCTCGCTGCCATTCGCCAACTCGCGAGAATGATCGCGGATACCGGTCCGGATATCATCCAAACCTTCGATACCAAGCCCAATCTGCTGGCACCCCTCGCAGTGCGGGGCAAGGTCGCCGTGGTGCGGACCATCAATGGGATGGGCTGGGTGTTCTCCTCCAAGACGGCCCGTGCGCTCGCCCTCCGGCCGGTCTACTGCGCCTTGCAATGGCTCGCCTCCCGCTGGACCGCGGCTACGGTTTTCCAGAACCGCGACGACAAGGCCTATTTCGAGAGTCACAGGCTGGTTCCGGGGGAGCGCGCTCATTTGATCCGCGGCTCAGGCATCGACATTGCCGCCTTCGATCGATCGCACGCCTGTGGCCCCGCCACTGCCGCGCTAAGGGAACAGCTCGGCCTCGGGACGGCCGAGATCGTCATCACGGTCAGCAGACTGACGCAGCAGAAGGGAATTCCGACACTGCTGGAGGCTGCTTCGCTGGTCAGGAAGGCGCGCCCGGGTGTGCGCTTCCTGCTCGTCGGTCCACGAGAAAGTGAAGGGCCCTTCGCGGTCGCTCAGGACGAGATCGACCGGCAGGCGCCCGATGTGATGGCGCTGGGCGCGAGGAAAGACGTGCCGGCCCTGCTCGGCCTTGCAGACCTGTTCGTCCTGCCAACGGAATACCGGGAGGGGATCCCGCGCGTGCTGCTGGAGGCCGGCCTTGCAGGCTTACCGATCGTCACGACCGACATGCCCGGCTGCAGCGATGTGGTCACGCATCACTGGAACGGTCTCCTCGTGCCGCCGCGCGACCCGGGCGCTCTCGCCGGCAGCATCCTCGAGCTCCTCGCAGACCGGCGCAGTGCGCTTGAAATGGGTGGTCGATCCGTGGCGCTGGTTCGGCGCGAATTCGGGCTCTCGACGATCGTCGGACATTACGCGGAACTCTATCGGCAGGTTCTGTCGGAACAGGGTCGTACGGACAAGGCTGCGGGCAGGTCGCGATCACCGGTTCTGGAGGGGGCCCGCGCGCTCCGCGGTGTCGGAGAAGGGGAATGATCCGAAATGCGCTCCTCGGAGCGGGGCTCGTGCTGTCTTCCGCATCGCAGCTCCGCCTTCCCGGCCTGCCGATCGGCTTAGGCGAGCTCTGCCTCGCGCTCTGGATCGGCCTGTCGGCGACCCGATTTCTGGCCGGGTACCCGATGGCGGCCAGTTCCGCCTTGACCCGACTGAGCGCATTCTGGGCCGTGTTCGCGCTCACCTTGAGCATCGGTGCGTGCATCGGACTTCTCTTCGATCCGCTGATCGACATCGGCGCCATGGTGCACGACTCCACGGCCTATCTGCTCATGGCCTGCGTGACGATATTGTCCATCGCCGAACCAGACAGTGACGACCGCCTGCGGCAGACGGCCTGGTTTGTCATCGTCTTCGGCAATATCGGCCTCGCGCTGCAGATTGCCATCGGCTGGGGGCTGCTTCCTCAGGGCTCACTCGATCCATGGTACTGGGATCGCTTTCGTGGCTGGTCCGAGAATCCCAACCAGGCTGCGCTCTATTGCGCCGTGTTTGGCCCGCTCGCGCTCCATCTGGCGATGAGTGCGGAGACAGGCTTCGGCCGCTTCTCCGGCTTCGCTTTGGCGGTCCTGCCCGTGGTCTTCGGGCGATTGACGAAAAGCGACGCCTTCTTGGGTGCGACGGTCATCTCGACCACGTTCCTGATCGGGTTGCGGCTGCGCACCTGGCTGGCCATGCCGGGATACAGCATGCGTTACATCGCAGCCGTCCTCTTCATCCTGGCCGCCCCGCCCACCACGATCGCGCTGTTGCCCTACGGCATCGCCGCTGCCGATGAGGCGGAGGATTTCGCCAAAAGCCTGGCCAAGGACAAGGGCGGGGACGGGACCGTAGCCACAGCCAATCTGCGGTTTCTGCTGTGGCAGCAGGCGCTGCTGAAAGGGTTGGGGTCTGCCTCCCTGGGCCTGGGTCCGGGGCCGCATTCCGAACGTCCCACGGGTCCTAACCCACAGAACCTGCCCGGCCCGTTCGAGGCCCACAGCACGCCCCTCGACCTGTACACGCAAGGAGGCGTGCTGGGCCTCGCCACTCTCGGGTGGCTCGTCGGCAGCACCCTCTTGCTCACGCTGCACGCCCGTTTCGATGCCCTCTCGGCACTGATCTGCTCCGTGGCGGTGTTCAGCATCAGCCACTTCATTCTTCGCCACCCGATCTTCTGGTTCGCCCTCGCCCTATGTTTGGCCGAGGGCTGCACACGAAGGCCGACGGCGTCCGCTCATTACGGGAGATGACAGGATGTGCGGGATTGCGGGTATCCTTCTGCCCCCCGACGCTGCGGACCCCGCGTTATTGGGCGCGATCAAGCCGATGACGGCTTCCATTCGCCATCGTGGACCGGACAGCGACGGGTTTTGGAGTGACCGTGATGCCGGCATCGCGCTGGGGCATCGACGCCTCGCAATCGTCGACCTGACCGAGGCCGGCCATCAGCCGATGCTTTCCCACAGCGGACGGCTGGTCATGACCTTCAACGGCGAGGTCTATAATTTCCATACCCTGCGCCGCGAACTGGAAGATCTCGGGCATAGCTTCCGTGGAGGCAGCGACACCGAGGTGATGCTCAGCGCGATCGAGAGCTGGGGTCTGGAGAGGGCGCTCCAGCGCTTCACCGGCATGTTCGCACTCGGCCTCTGGGACCGAAGGGCGCGTGTTCTCCACCTGGTCCGAGATCGGATGGGCAAGAAGCCACTCTACGTCGCGCGCATCGGACGTGCCCTTGTGTTTGCCTCCGAGCTGAAGGCAATTCGTACCTTTCCGGGCTTTCAAGCCCGGATCGATCGCGAGGCTGTGGCCGCCATGCTGGCGCGCGGCACGATGCCGGATCGGTGCTGCATCTGGCACGACGTGTTCAAGCTGCCCCCAGGAGCCATGCTGTCGGTGAGCGCCGACGAGATTGCCGACGCTCCCGACACCGCAACTCTCAAGGCGAGGATCCACCAGTGGTGGTCCCTGGCTGCCGTGGCCGAGGAGGGGCGGAAGAATCCGTTCATTTCGGACGATGCCGAGCTGGTCGCGGAGCTTGACGAACTGCTTCGTCTTGCCGTGCGCGAGCGGATGGTCGCCGACGTTCCGCTCGGCGCATTCCTCTCCGGGGGAATCGACAGCTCGACCGTCGTCGCGCTGATGCAGGCCCAGTCCGACAGGCCGGTGCGCACATTCACGATTGCCTTTCGCGAACGGGGCTACGACGAGTCGGTCGAGGCCGGTCGTGTCGCCCGGCACCTCGGGACAGACCACACGGAGCTGCATCTGACGCCGGCGGAGGCTCGCGAGGTCATCCCCGAATTGCCGCGCATCTGGGACGAACCGTTCGCCGACTGGTCACAAATCCCGACCCTGCTCGTCTCCCGCCTCGCTCGCACCGACGTGACCGTGGCGCTGTCGGGCGATGGCGGCGATGAATGCTTTGCCGGCTACTCCAGGCATTTTCTTGCGGTGAGACTCGCTTCGCTGCTCGGTCTACCCCCCATTCTCCGTCGCACCGCCGCTGACTTCTTGGTTCATCTGGCGAATGGCGCAAGCGAGGATATCGTCAATCGGCTGCCGGTGCCGGACAGGCTGCGGCGCTCGCTGCGCGGCGACCGCCTGAGGCGCCTTTCCGATCTTTTCGCTGCAAACGGAGACCAGGAAATCTACCGCCGGCTGACGCGTGTCTCGGAGCTAACCCTGTCGCGCGACGCCGAAGCTGCCGAGCCCGATGCTCCCGTCCTCGACGATCTGGTGTCGCAACTGATCTTTCGGGACATGACGGGATATCTCACGAGCGACATTCTGGTGAAGCTCGACCGGGCAAGCATGGCGACGAGCCTGGAAGCCCGCTGTCCGCTTTTGGATCATCGTGTCGTCGAATTCGCGTGGCGCCTGCCGACAGCCGTCAAGGTGCGCCACGGCCAGGGCAAGTGGATCCTGCGACAGGTACTTGCACGCTATCTGCCCCGGCACCTGTTCGAGCGCCCCAAGCAAGGCTTCGACGTGCCTGTCGGCTCTTGGTTGAAGGGCCCGCTACGGGCCTGGGCAGCCGACCTGCTGACGGAATCGCGGTTGCGGCGCCACGATCTTCTCGACGCGGCGGCGGTCCAAGCGTGCTGGGCGGAGCACCTGAGCGGCCGCCGCGACCATTCGCTTGCGCTTTGGGCTGTGCTGATGCTCGAGGCCTGGCTCGACGAGGGCGCGGGTCCGCCAGCCGCCACGCCGGTCGGCGAACTCGACCTCGCATTGCAGGGGAGTTGACGATGGAAGCGTTGACCGGCAAGGGCCAGCGGTTCATCGCGACGGCACGACCTTCGGATCTGCCGCCACTCGAACCGACGACGCGGATAACCAGACCGATCATTGGATCGGCGCCAGGGCCGCTGCCATTCCAGCGGATCATCCACGCGCTGTCGAGGCGACGGGGTTTGATCTTTGCAATGATGCTCCTCGGCGGCGGAGGGGTCGCGCTCGCTGGCCTGATCATGTCGCCCACCTATACGGCAACGACGCAAATCGTCGTGGACCGCGCCTCGGAAGGGTCGAGTAGCACGTCCCAAGCCTCTCAAGCGCTCGACGATGCGGCAATCGACACCCACCTGGCCGTGCTTTCGTCCGATGCGCATCTGCGACGAGTCGCTGCGGCGCTTCTTCTTGCCCATGAGGAAGGGGTGGCGGCGAACGAACCGGATTCCTGGCTGCACCGTGTCCAAAATGGGCTCGGTGCCGCCTGGTCGGCTCTCACGCAGCCGTTTCGGCGTACCGTTGACAGCCACTCCCTTGACAGCAACGAAAGCGCGCTCGCCACGCAATTGAAGCGCGCCGTAAAGATCGGCCAAGAGCGACGTTCCAGAGTCTTGTCGGTTGTTGCGACGGACTCCGATCCGCGACGTGCAGCCGAGATCGCGAACACCGTGGCGAATGTCTACATCGAGGATATTGCGCAACGAAAGCGCACCGACGCGGAGCAGCTTGTGGTTTGGCTCGCCAAGCGCGTTCCCGAGATGAGGCTGGAGGTGGCGCGTGCCGAAGAGGAGCTGCAGGCCTACCGATTGCTCCATGGCGCAGCGGTCGATGGCACCCCTGATGTAACCGGACAGCAGATCGCACAGCTGGCCCGGCAATTGGCCCTGGCCAAGTCCGATTTCGCGGCGACGCAGCAACGACTCAACCGATTCAAGGACTTGCGCCAGCGCGGCGCGCCCATGGCCGCCCTTGCGGAAGCGCTGGGATCAGCGAGCTTGGCCGAGTTCGCCCGCAGCGAAGCGACACCGGCGACAGCCGGTCAGGAGCCTCAGCCTGAACAACGCCTGGAGGCGGACCGTGCGACAGGGCAGGCGATCGATCAGGCGGTCAGCCAGGTAGAGACCGACGGTCGCATTCTCCAGGCCCAGGCCAGATCAATCGAGGAGCGACTGCAGTCCCTGAAGGCGGCAGCGACCGAAACCGCGGCCAGCATGTCCGGATTGCGGGCTCTCGAGCGTCAGGCGGCCGCGGTAGCCCAACTCTACGATGCCCTTCTGAGCCGCCAGCAGCAGGCAAACGAACAGGTCCAGCTCATTCAGCCGGATGTCCGGGTGATGGCCTCGGCGTGGCCCCCGGAAAGGCCAAGTTCGATTCACCCGGCCTTCCTCATTCCGCCCGGCGTGATGGTCTTCGGCATCATGGGCGTCCTGCTCGCGCTGGGCATCGACAGACTTGATCACACCCTTCGCAGCACGGATGAAGCCGCCGAGGCTCTGGCCGTTCCTTGCCTGGGACAGGTTCCGAGGGTCACGCTCCGGCACGCAAAGCGGATCGAGGATCTGCTGCGGCAGCAGCCTCAATCAGTCTATGCGCGGTCAATCCGCTCATTGCTGATCTCCGTGTTGCCAAGGGGCTCCGGCAGCTTCGCGTCGAAGATCATCCTTGTCAGCTCCGCCCTTCCGGGCGAAGGCAAGACCACGGTCGCGCGGAGCCTTGTCCTCTCGGCCGCGCGCCTTCGACTGCGCGTACTCCTGATCGATCTCGGCGAACCAAGCGGACTCCCTGAACGGGACATCGTGACGATGGCGCGCGCAACTGCCCCCGGCGTCGATCTCGTCGACGTCCTGAGCCGCGGCCGGCCGATCGCCGATGCGGTGGAGCACCTTCCCGAGCTTGGGGTCGACTACATTCCGCCGCCTCGGCTCGATGGCAACCTGCTTCATTTCCTCGCAAACCCGCAGGTTCCGCACTGGCTTGATCAGTTCCGCGAGACCTACGATTTCATCGTGATCGATGGGCCCGCAGCGGTCGATCGGCTGGAAGCGAGTTTTCTCGCGGGCTGGGCCGATCAGGTACTGCTCGTGGTGCGCTGGGCACAGACCGGCCGGGAAATGGCGCAGAGTGCGCTGCGGCTCGTCGGCGGCGCTCCGGGGCCCGACGCCGATGGCGCTCCCCGAGTGGCGTCGGTGCTGACCTGGGTCGATACCGAGCATGATGCCGGCTTCCATTTCAAGGACATGCGCAGCTTCATGAGCTGGCGTCGGTCATGATCGATTACAGTCACAACGCTGGGTATTGATCTGATGTTGACAGGTTACGCCAACGCCACCGTCGCCCGGCTGGCCCGCAGCGATAATGCGCCGACAGTGACCGCTCTGTCTGAGCCTGCGGCCGAGCCGACAAGCGGCGAAACCAGCTCGAAGGGCAGCACTGACCTGGCTCACCGGCTCTCATCCGGGAGCGTTTGGGCTCTCGTCGTCTATGTCGGCGGCGCGGGGCTTACCAGCATTGCTCAGTTCGAGATCGCCCGGTTGGTCGGCCTTTCCAGCTATGGCACATATTCCTACGCCTTTGCCTGGGTCAGCCTCCTGGCCTACAGCGCGACCCTCGGCTTCAATGTTGCCCTGCTTCGGTTCGTGCCGGCCTATGGTGCGAAGGAGCAGTGGTCTCTGGCGCGTGGTGTGATTCAGTTCGCCGTGGGCTGGACCCTCGTGGCGGCCCTCGTTCTCGCCGGAATCGGTGCCGGAATCGTGGTCGTTTCCTCCGCTCGCCCGCACTCGGAACTTACCACCAGCCTGCTGATCGGGATGGCCACCGTCCCGCTGGTTACGATGTATCTGATTGGTGCAACGCTGCTACGCGCCTTCGGCGGAATCGTTTCGGCTCTTTTGCCGGAACGCATCGTCCGTGACGGTCTCTTGCTGGTGCTTGTCGTCCTGGCCGCCACTGCAGCTTCATGGAAGCTGGACGCAGCGCTCGTCATGGCTGCGCTGTTGATCAGCTCAGCGGTCACCGTGGGCGTGGTCTGCGTGATCATGCGCCAGCTCTGGCCCCGTGCTCTGCAGGGCGTGAGCTCGACCTACGCTCCGCGCTATTGGTTGACCGCCGTCTTTCCCATCATGATCATGACGGCCGTCGACACCCTGATGAACCGCACCGGGGTGATGCTGCTCGGCTGGACCGGAAACATCCGGGATGCCGGTACGTTTGCGGTCGGCTTCAATGTGGCGATGCTGCTCCTGTTGCCGCGCGTCGCCGTAAGCACCGTATTTGCCCCCACGATCGCGGACCTTCACGCGCGCGGGGACCGGCTGGGCCTGCAGACGCTGTTCGCGCGCGCCAGCGTTTTGTCCTTCGTTGGGGCGGTCATGCTGGCTGTGCCGCTCCTGGTGGTGCTCGAGCCGGGGCTACGATGGTTTGGCAAGGATTTCGTCGCCGCAGTTCATGTTGCTCAGATCCTGATGATCGGTCAGGTCTTTGCCGCGGCGGCCGGCCCGCATCAGAACCTCCTGACCATGACCGGTCATGAGCGCGCCGCCGCGGTCATAATGGTTGCGAGCGCCGCCGCGAATGTCGCAGCCTGCGCCATAGGGATCGCGCTCTACGGAGCAATCGGCGCGGCAGTGGCCACCACGGCGACCATGGTGCTCTGGAATGTGGCGACCGCCATTTGCGTCT
This sequence comes from Hyphomicrobiales bacterium, assembly GCA_900470095.1. Lineage (GTDB taxonomy): Bacteria > Pseudomonadota > Alphaproteobacteria > Rhizobiales > Beijerinckiaceae > Allobosea. The sequence continues at coordinate 188,732 of UBZM01000036.1, read as the reverse complement.
ACAACCGTCTCGATCTCATTCCAGGACTCGCCGTTGCGATTGGCATGAGGCGAAATAAGCCGCGACCCAGCTGAACCTGGCCCATACATACCGGGTGCACCGACGCCACGCGCGAGAGACAGCGCCGAAAATCTCCGGGGTGGCGCGCGATGCTCCTCCCGAATGATGCGACCGGAACGGGTCCGCGCCGGTGTGGATCATCAGAAATCCATGCCGCCCGGCATCGCCGGCGGCGCTTCCTTCTTCGGCAGCTCGGCAATGATCGCCTCGGTCATGATCAGCAGCGAGGCGATCGACGCCGCATCCTGAAGGGCGGTCCGCACCACCTTGGCCGGATCGATCACCCCATTCGCCACAAGATCCTGATACTCGCCGGTCGCGGCATTGTAGCCCCGGTTGTAATCATCCTTCTCGATCAGCTTGCCGACGATGACCGCACCGTCGGCGCCGGCGTTTTCGACGATCTGGCGGGCCGGGGCCTGTAGCGCGCGGCGCACGATCTCTACGCCGGTTTTCTGGTCGGCATTGGCGGGTTTGACGACAGCAAGTGCCTTCATCGCCCTCAGCAGAGCCACGCCGCCACCCGGCAGGATGCCTTCCTCGACCGCCGCGCGAGTGGCATGCATGGCATCATCGACACGATCCTTCTTCTCCTTGACCTCGATCTCGGTCGCCCCACCGACACGGATGACCGCAACGCCGCCAGCAAGCTTGGCCAGACGCTCCTGGAGCTTCTCACGATCGTAGTCTGAGCTGGTCTCCTCGATCTGCGCCTTGATCTGTGCAACGCGCGCCCTGATCTCTTTCTTCCCACCGGCACCGTCGACGATGGTGGTGCTTTCCTTCTCGATCATGATTTTCTTGGCAGCGCCGAGCATTTGGAGCGTGACGTTCTCGAGCTTGATGCCGAGATCGTCGGAAATGGCGGTTCCACCGGTGAGGATCGCAATATCCTCCAGCATGGCCTTGCGGCGATCGCCGAAGCCCGGAGCCTTGACGGCCGCGACCTTGAGGCCGCCGCGTAGCTTGTTGACGACAAGCGTGGCGAGAGCCTCGCCTTCCACATCCTCGGCGATGATCAGCAGTGGCTTGCCGGTTTGTACCACTGCTTCGAGCAGCGGCAGCATGGCCTGGAGTGAAGAGAGTTTCTTCTCGTGGATCAGGATATAGGCGTCTTCCAGTTCAGCCCGCATCCTCTCCGCATCGGTGATGAAATAGGGTGAGATATAGCCACGGTCGAACCGCATGCCCTCGACCACATCGAGCTCGATTTCGAGCGATTTTGCCTCCTCGACCGTGATGACCCCCTCGTTGCCGACTTTCTTCATTGCCTCCGCGATCATCGCGCCGATCCTGGTGTCGCCATTCGCCGAAATGGTGCCGATCTGGGCGATCTCTCTATTGGCAGTAACTGCCTTGGCGTTCTTCTTGAAATCTGCCACGGCAGCCTCGACCGCCATGTCGATGCCGCGCTTCAGATCCATCGGGTTCATGCCGGCGGCGACCGCCTTGGCTCCCTCACGGACGATGGCGTAGGCCAGCACGGTTGCGGTCGTGGTGCCATCGCCAGCAGCATCATGCTGCTTTGAAGCGACCTCGCGCACCATCTTGGCGCCCATGTTCTCGAACTTGTCGGCGAGTTCGATCTCCCTGGCGACGGCGACGCCGTCCTTGGTGATGCGGGGCGCACCGAACGACTTCTCGATCACAACGTTGCGCCCCTTGGGACCAAGCGTGACCTTGACGGCGTTGGCCAGGATTTCGACGCCGCGCAGCATCCTCTCGCGGGCATCAGAAGAGAATTTCAACTCCTTGGCGGCCATGATCCGGGTCCTCCTCAGGGGGATTTCAACGGTTCAGCAGCAGGATATGGTCAGGCTGGTTCCTCTCGATCGGGCTGATTATATCGCTCTCTGCGGGGATTCAGCAGCACTTCTCCGTCAACCCGGAACACGATGCACAGTGGGATCAGATTCCGCGACGCAGCAGCTGATCACGGCGCCCCGCGGGCAGCCGCCTGCAGCACAATGATCCGTGCGCCACAGATCAATTCGCTGGGTCGCGTTCAGCAATGGTTCGTGGGCTGGGTTCCTGGTCGAACTTGCGACCACCCGCCGCCGCCTCGACCTTCTGCTGGGTGGACCTGGATACGAGGCGCGACTTCCCGAGGGCCGTAAAATCGCTGGCGCTGTGATTTTGACTGGCACGCCCCTCGAAGACCAGAACGTCCGAACGCGTGACGACGATGTCCCCGCGGCGCAGGGTTGAGTCGTCCAGATACCAATAGTGATCGGTCGCCGGATCGAGCTTGACGGCTGGAGGCGTCGGCTTGGATGCCACGACTTTCCGCGGATGCTGACGACGCGCCGGCCTCACGGTTACGTCAAGCGGCTGAGGCGCAGTCGGATAGACCTGGGGAGGTGGCCCCCCGAACACAGCGCGGGCCAGTTCATCGAAGAATCCCGCAGAGTGAGCGGGTGTCGCAAGAACAAGCGCGCTCAGGCCAATGGTGAGCAGCCCGCCGACTCGAGTGCTGTTCATGGGGCAAATCCTCGCGACCCGTCATGCTGGCTAACGCCGCTGACGGCTGGCGGTTCCACAGCGGCGGCGTCCGATTGTCGCCCGGAGTGGGATCGAGCCCTCTGGATGCTGGACCGGAGAGGGAAGCCAATGATCGCGGCAGGCCGACCGCATCTGCGCGTTGAATCCAACCGGCGCTCTCCAACACATGCGGCCTGCGCGCCCCTACCCGCGGAGCGTTGTTCCAATCGTCGATCTGCTCGACCAGATCGACGGCCACCGCGGCCCGCAGCGACATGATGAGCGGTATCCGGGGCCCAAGTTTCAGACGGCCGGTGGGATTCTCCTACACCCCGGGTGACACGGCAAAGTGAATTTGCGCGGATAGGATGTAGAATGACGAATGCTCCCATTGCCGTCGTCAATGGCCATTGACCTCAGCTCCGGGATTGCGAGCATCACAAAGTGGGTTTTCTTGCTGCGACGCAGCTTGACAGGCGCATTGCTGACGTCGGAGCTTGCCTCCGCACGAAACGGGAAGGCTCTGATTATGCGTCTGTTCGCCGCGTCGCTTGCTACCGAGACGAATACGTTTTCGCCTATCCCGACATCCCGCACGAACTTCGAGGCATCGGCCTATTTTCCCGCCGGCCAGCATCCCGACCGGGCGACGCATTGCACCGCGCCCCTTTACGTCGCGCGCCAGCGAGCAAAGCGAGACGGTTTCACGCTGATCGAAGGTTCCTGCTTCTGGGCCGAGCCCTCGGGAACCTGTGCCAAGGCCGATTACGAGGAGATGCGGGACGAGATCCTCGGCCAACTCAAGGCCGCAATGCCGGTCGACGGCGTCCTGCTCGGGCTGCACGGGGCCATGGTCGCGCATGGCTATGACGATTGCGAGGGCGACATTCTGGAGCATGTCCGCGCCATCGTCGGCCCGAAGGTGCCGATCGGTGTCGAGCTCGATCCGCATTGCCACCTGACCGAAAAGCGCGTGCGGCTGGCGGATGCCATCATCCTCTACAAGGAATACCCGCATATCGACTTCGTCGAGCGGGCCGAAGAATTGGTCGACATCATCCTTGGGACGATCCATGGCACGATCAAGCCAGTGATGTCGCTCTATGACTGCCGGATGATCGAGCTGGTGCCGACCACGCGCGAGCCCGGTCGCTCCTTCGTTGACCGGATGAGCGCACTCGAAGGCAAGGACGGCGTGCTGTCGGTTTCACTGGCTCACGGTTTCCAGCAGGGCGACGTGCCGGAGATCGGCACGCGGGTCCTGGTCGTTACCGACAATGCCAAGGCTGCGGGAGACGCCCTTGCCGCGCGGCTCGGCGAAGAGTTCCGTTCGCTCAAGGGGCAATTCGCCCCGCCCGTGGTTCCGCTCGACGAGGCGCTCGACCGGGCTCTCGGCAGTTCCGCCAACGGCCCGAGCGTCATTGCGGATTCGACCGACAATGCCGGTGGTGGTGCTGCGTCCGACAATACCAACATCATCCACCGCCTGCGCGAACGCGGTATTCGCGATGCGGCGATCGGCCCGGTCTGGGACCCGGTTGCCGTCGAATTCTGCCTGACCGCCGGTGTCGGCGCCACCATCCCACTGCGCTTCGGCGGTAAGGCCGCCTCGACCTCGGGCGAGCCGGTCGACGGCGACGTCACAGTGCTCGGCGCCATCCGCAACGGCACCCAGAGCTTCGGCACGGCCAAGGTCCCGATCGGCAATGCCGTCGGCATCCGCATCGACGGCATCGACGTCGCGCTATTATCGCACCGCACGCAGGCACTGGGGCTCGAGATCTTTACCAGCGTCGGCATCGACCCGACGCAGAAGCGCATCGTCAGCGTCAAGTCGACCAACCATTTCCATGCCGCTTACGGGCCGATCGCCAGCGCGGTGATCTACACTGACGGCGGCGGCCCATCGCATCTCGACGTGCGCAAATACCCCTATCGCAAGATCGCCCGGCCGCTTTGGCCCCACGACCCGCTGCCGCCCGGCCGCATCGTCGTCTGAGGCTCGCCCCGTGCAAGGAGACTAGACCGTGTTTTGATCATCGAGGGTGGCCAGACGAAGCGAATGCTCGCGGTCATTCAGCATCTCTTGGAGGGAGAGAGACATGACGACCACACGCCGCAGATTCGTCCAGGGCAGTCTCGCTGGAGCCCTGACCGCCGCCCCTGCCCGCCTGAGGGCCCAGACCACCCCACCCGTCTCACGCACCGTCCGCGCCGTGCTGCATGGCGATCTTCGCGTCTTCGATCCGGTCTGGACCACCGCGAACATGACCTCGTACCATGCTGCCATGGTCTATGACACGCTGTTCGGGGTCGATGACAAGTTCGAGCCCAAGCCGCAGATGGTCTCGAAATATTCGCTCTCGGACGACCGCAAGACCTACAGCTTCGAGCTTCGCGACGGCCTGCGCTTCACCGACGGCACACCAGTGACAGCGCGCGATTGCGTCGCCTCGATCCGACGCTGGGGTGCGCGCGACGGTGGCGGCCAGCACATGATGGCCCGCCTCGCCGACACTCCGGTGAAGGACGACAAATCCTTCCAGCTCGTGATGAAGGAACCCTACAGCCTGGCGGTCGAGTGGCTCGCCAAGGCGGCCACCAATGCCTGCTACATCATGCGCGAGAAGGAAGCGCAGACCGACCCGATGCAGCAGATTCAGACGATCATCGGCTCGGGCCCGTTCGTTATGAACCAGGACGCCGTCGTCCAGGGCCAGCGCTACGTCTACGACAAGAACCCGAACTATGTGCCGCGTTCGGAGCCAGCCGTCTTCACCTCCGGCGGCAAGGTCGTGAATGTCGACCGCGTCGTCTACGAAAACATCGCCGATGAGGCGACGGCGATCGCCGCCATCCGCGCCGGCGAGATCGACATGATCGAGTATCCGAATGTCGACCTGCTGTCCTCGCTGGAGGGAGAAAAGGAGATCAAGCTCGAGGTCCTGAACAAGCAGGGCCAGCTCGGCTGGGCCCGTGTCAACTGGCTCCATCCGCCGTTCAACAACGTCAAGGCCCGCCAGGCGATGCTCTACCTCATTCACCCAACCGAGGTTATGAAGGCGACCTTCGGCGACGAGAAGTACTTCAAGGGCTGCTCGTCCCTGTTCGGCATGGGCACACCAATGGAGAACGACGCCAATATCGACTGGTTCAAGGGCGGCCAGAACATCGAGAAGGCCAAGCAGCTCGTCAAGGAATCCGGCTATGACGGGCGCCCTGTCGTCGTGCTGCACGCCACCAACATCGCCTATATGAACAACGCCGCGAACCTGATCGCACAATGGATGCGCCAGGCCGGCTTCAACGTCTCACTGCAGGCCTCGGACTGGGGCGCGGTCATCACGCGGCGTGCGGTCAAGAGCCCTCCGGACCAGGGCGGCTGGAACGTCTTCTTCACCTCGGGCTCGGTCAATGCCTTCGGCAATCCCGTGGCGCTCAGCGGCCATGCCGCCAATGGCGAGAAGGGCTGGTTCGGCTGGCCGAGCGATGAGAAGCACGAAGCCTTCCGCGACAAATGGGCGGCAGCTTCGAATGATGCCGAACGCCGGCAGATCGCGCGCGACATGCAGCAGAACGCCTGGGATTTCGTGCCCCACATGTATTACGGGCAATGGTTCCAGCCAGCGGCCCTGCGCAATCTCACCGGGCTGATCGGCATGCCGGAGCTGATCCCGTTCTGGAACGTCAAGAAGGGGTAGCCGCCTCCGCAGGCCGGCCTCCGCCCCGGCCGGCATCGGACCATTCCGGCGGGCTGGTGGACGGTGCAGCCGGCGCGCGGCGCGAACGGCCTGCCGCTTCCAGCCTGCTCAGGCTGAAGGAGGACAATCGACCCCATGCTCAGTTACATCGCCCAACGGCTGGCCCAGACCCTGCTGGTGATGACGCTCGTCGGTATATTCGTCTTCCTGCTGCTGCATTTCTCGGCCGGCGATCCAGCCGCGATCATCGCCGGCGATTACGCGACGCCCCAGCAGATCGTCGCCATCCGTCAGCGGCTCGGGCTCGACGATCCGCTGCTGGTACAATTCTGGCGCTGGGCCGCACGCGTGCTGAGCGGAGATCTCGGGGTTTCGATCTTTTCGAACACGCCGGTCAGCAGGCTGATCCTCCAACGCCTGGAGCCTACGCTTTCGCTCGCGCTGCTGACCATGCTCTTCGCCGTCGGCATCGCGGTCAGCCTCGGTGTGATCGCGGCCTGGAGGGTCGGAAGTCTGGTTGACCGTGCCCTGATGGGCTTCTCGGTGCTCGGCTTCTCAATGCCGGCCTTCGTCGTCGGCTACGGCCTGATCTACATCTTCGCTATCGAGCTGCGTTGGCTCCCCGTCCAGGGCTACAAGCCGCTCGCCGATGGCGTGGGGCCGTGGCTGCTTCACCTGATCCTGCCGACCGTCACACTCGGCCTCGCCTATATCGCGCTGATCGCGCGCATGACGCGCGCTTCGATGCTGGAGGTGCTCGAGGAAGACTATATCCGGACTGCCAAGGCCAAAGGCGTCACGACGAAAACGATGCTGATGAAGCATGCGCTCAAGAACGCCGGCGTGCCGATCATCACGGTGATCGGCATCGGCGTCGCGCTTCTCATCGGCGGCGTCGTCATCACGGAGACGGTGTTCAACATTCCCGGCATCGGACGGCTCGTCGTCGATGCCATCTCGAAGCGCGACTATCCGATCATCCAGGGTGTGATCTTGCTGTTCTCCGGCATCTACGTCCTGGTCAACCTGCTCGTCGATCTCTCCTATTCGCTGATCGATCCCCGGATCCGGTACTGAGGGAGCGAAGCGATGAGCGTGATCACGGCCCATACCGCCCCTGCCACCCTCAGCCCTGCGCCGCGCAGTCTCGGCGCCCGGTTCAGGCGCTTCGCCCGGCGCAACCCGACAATGCTGCTAGGCGGCGCCATACTGATCTTCTTCGTCGCGATCGCGATCTTCGCGCCACTGCTCGCCGGCGACCCGATGCTAAAAGCGCCAACACGCCGGCTGCTGCCGCCATCCGCGCAGTTCTGGTTCGGCACCGACCATCTCGGCCAGGATGTGTTCGCCCGCACAGTCTACGGTGCACGCGTCTCACTGATCGTCGGTCTCAGCGTCGCGACGATCTCGATCAGCGCCGGGCTGCTGATCGGCCTGATGGCCGGCTATTACCGCTGGATCGAGACCCCGGTCATGCGCCTGATGGACGGGCTGATGGCGATTCCAGCGATCCTGCTCGCGATCGCGCTGGTCGCCCTCAACCAGGGCAGCATCGGAATCGTCATTGCCGCCATCGCCATTCCGGAACTGCCTCGCGTGGTCAGGCTCGTGCGCTCGATCGTGCTCAGTGTCCGCGAGCTGCCTTTCGTTGAGGCGGTGATCGCCTGCGGGGCGCGGACGCCTCGCATCTTGCTGCTCCACATCATGCCGAGCACGATCGCGCCCCTGATCGTGCAGGCGACCTATATCTGCGCATCGGCGATCCTGGTCGAGGCGTCGCTGTCATTCCTCGGCGCTGGAGTGCCCCCGGAAACGCCGAGCTGGGGCAACATGATCGCTTCCAGCAGGCTCTACCTGGCACGCGCGCCCTGGACGATCTTCTGCCCGGCGATCGCGCTGGCGCTGGTGGTGCTCGCGGTCAACCTGCTGGGCGACGGGCTGCGCGACAAGCTCGATCCGCGGATTTCGCGGAGGATGTGACAGCCAGGCGCGCATGGCTGCCCCGCCCTGGCGCGGCTGCCTTTTTCGGGCCGGCCGCTATGGTGGGCCGCAGCGCCACTGCGCCGGTCTCGGTGAGGAACAACCGACATGAACAAGCCCTGGTCACTGGTTGAACGCAACCGGGCTCCCCTTGCGATGCTGCCGACGCCCCTCGAGGCTCTGCCCCGCCTGACAGAGGAACTCCGACGTCATGGCCCTGGACCATCGATCCTGATCAAGCGCGACGATTGCACAGGTCTCGCCGGTGGCGGCAACAAGGCCCGCAAGCTCGAATATCTCGTCGGCGACGCGCTTCTCCAGGGGGCCGACACGCTGGTCACGCTCGGGGCCATCCAGTCCAACCACGCGCGGCAGACGGCCGCCGCCGCGGCCAGGAACGGCCTCGGCTGCGTTCTGCTCCTGACCGACAAGATCAGCGGCCGCAGCGCGAGCTACCGGGCCAATGGCAATATCCTGCTCGACCGATTGCTCGGCGCCGATATCCGCATCCTATCCGCAGAGCAGGACGCCATGGAGGCGCTCGAACAGACGCTGGCTGCGCTGCGTGCGCAGGGCCGGCGGCCCTATTTCATCCCGATCGGCGGATCCAATGCACTGGGCGGCCTCGCCTATCATGACGCACTCACCGAGCTCGTCGAGCAGGCCAGGGACGCAGACCGACAGATCGACCATATCGTGCTCGCGACCGGCAGCGGCGGCACCCATGCCGGCATCGTTGCGGGCGTACAGACGCTGGACCTTGCCTGCGCCGTCCATGGCATCAGCGTCTCGCGGCAAGTCGAGGAGGCACGTGGTATCGTCGCTGGCCTTGCGCGCGGCACACTCGCGCTTGTTGGGAGCCAGAGCGTCGCCGATGTCTCGATCACGATAGACGCAACGCAGATCGGGCCCGGCTACGGCCAGCCGACGGCGGCGATGCTTGAGGCCGTGACGAGTGTTGCGCGACTGGAGGGCATCCTTCTCGATCCCGTCTATACCGGCAAGGCCATGGCGGGGCTGTTTGCGCTGGTGCGGCGCGGCGCGTTCCGGTCCGATGAAACAGTGGTGTTCTGGCACACCGGCGGCCATCAGGGGCTGTTCGCCTACGAAGAGCTGTTTCAGGACAACTGAAGACACGCTCGAGGAGGCGTGCCCCGGTCACGCCTCCCGGGGTTTCGCCGCCGTCGCTGTAGCCGTGGACGCTGACTGCTGAGCGCGCTGGCTCAACCACACACTGCCGAGGACGATTGCCATCCCGGCGATCTGGGCGGGGCTGAGTGATTGGCCGAGGACCGACCAGCCGAGGATGACGGCCGTCATCGGGCTGAGAAAGCCGAGCGGCGAAACCGTCGAGGGACCGAGTCGGGCAATGCCGCGGAACCAGAGGATATAGGTCAGGGCAGCGCCGATCAGTCCGAGATAGGCAAGGCCGAGGATGTTCGTCCCGTTCAATGCCGGCGGTGCGGGTTCGAGCCAGAGGACCACTGGCAGCAAAAGCGTTCCGCCCGCCGTCAGCTGCCAGGCGGTGAAGGTCAGTGGCGAGACCGGTGGCTGCCAGCGCCGGCTCAGGACCGTGCCCGCCGCCATCGACAGCGCGCTTGCGAGACCAGCGGCGATGCCGAGCGGATCGAGCGCAGCCTGCGGCGTCAGAATCAGCAGCGCGACACCTGCCATGCCGGCGATGGCCGCGATAATGGCGAGCGGGCGGATGGCGGAACCGAGCAGCAGGCGGGCGAGTAGCAGCACGACAAGCGGCTGGACGGCGCCAACCGTCGCCGCGACACCGCCCGGCAGCCGATAGGCCGCGATGAACAACATCCACCAGAACAGCGAAAAGTTGAACGCGCCGAGGAGGAGAACGCGGCCCCACCAGATCCCCTGCGGCAGCTGCCTGACGGCGAGCAGCAGCAGGAGGCCGGCCGGGAGCGCCCGCAGCATCGATACCGTCAAGGGATAGCCCTGCGGCAGGAATTCCGTCGTCACCAGATAGGTGCTGCCCCAGATGGCCGGGGCGATCGCGGTCAGCAGCAAGTCGGCATTACGGGCCATGATGGGTCTCGCTCATTATCTTGACGTCAAGATAATGAGCGATCTCTTGACGTCAAGATAATCTCTCGCAACGATGCGGCATGGACCATGTCGACGGAATTCTGGCGCAGTGGAACCGGGAGAGACCGGACCTCGATGTCACGCCAATGGGATTGTTCGGCCGCCTGAAACGGCTCTCGCAGCATCTCGGCCGTGAGATGGAGAAGACCTTCGCCGAGCATGGCCTCAACAGCGCAAGTTTCGACGTGCTGGCGACACTGCGGCGCTCCGGCCCTCCCTACAGCCTGTCGCCGGGAGATCTGCTGGCGACGATGATGATCACCTCGGGCACGTTGACGAACCGCATCGACCAACTGGAGAAGGCGGGCCTCGTCGAGCGCACTCATAACCCCGAGGATCGCCGCAGTTTCATCATTTCACTGACCGAGCGTGGCTTTGCGACAATCGAAGCTGCCGTCACGGCGCATGTCGCGACCCAGGCGCGGCTGAGCTCCGTGCTGTCCCTGGGAGAAAACGCGGCCCTCAACGCCCTGCTGAGCAAGTACCTGGCGGGTTTTGAGGGCAACCGGTGAGGCCTTGTGTCGGGAGGCCGCCTCGACAACAAACCCACCGGCTTGCGGGCCAGGAATGAGCACAGCGCGCCCCCCGCAGGCAAGAATGGCGCTTGCCGCTCCAGGCAAGTTGATAATTCTCTGGCCATACGAAGCCGGCATCAGGTCTGATTCAGCCGGCGCTCAGGGGATAGCGGAATGTTTCTCACCAACTCCGACATGGTCGAACTCGTCGCCTGGCGGCAGCAGTTGCACCGCTCTCCCGAGATATCGGGCGAGGAGCAGGAGACGGCGAAGGCAGTGGTTGCCTTCCTTGCCCCGAGCGAGCCAGACCGTATCGTGACGGAGCTCGGTGGGCACGGCGTCGCCGCGATTTATGAAGGGCGCGAGCCGGGACCGACGGTGATGGTTCGTTGCGAACTCGACGCCCTGCCGATCGAGGAAATCTCCGAGAGCGCCCATCGCTCCCAGGTGCCCGGCAAATCCCATGCCTGCGGCCATGACGGGCACATGACCATGGTCGCGGCGCTCTCGCGCGGGCTCGGCCGCCAACGGCCGCAGCGCGGCCGCGCAGTGCTGCTGTTCCAGCCGGCAGAGGAGAACGGCGCAGGTGCCGCCGCCGTCATCGCCGACCCGAAATTCGCGGAAATCGCGCCGGACTACGCCTTCTCGCTCCACAATAAACCCGGCCTGCCATTGGGCTACATCACGCTCTCGGAAGGCCCCGCGAACTGCGCCTCGCGCGGACTGCAGATCGTGCTCACCGGCAAGACCTCGCATGCTTCCATGCCGGAACACGGCATCTCTCCGGTTTCAGCCGTAGCCCGGCTGATGCCGGCATTGACGGCGCTCGGCCCCGGCGGGCCGCTCGATGCGGCCTATGCGCTCGTCACCGTGACCCACGCCGCTATCGGCGAAGCGGCCTTTGGGATTGCGCCCGGCCGAGCCGAAATCTGGGCGACGCTGCGCACGCTGAACGATGCGCAAATGGGCGCGCTTTGCACACGGGCCGAAGCGCTGGTGCGTGAAGCGGCTGAAGCATCGGGTCTTGGCGTCGCGCTGAGCTATCACGACGTCTTCCATCACTGTGAAAACGATGCCGAGGCGGTGGCGCTCCTGCGCAAGGCCTTCGATGACGAGACGCTACGGCACGGCCCGGGCTCGCCCTCGTGCGGCTCCGAGGATTTCGGCCTGTTCGGCCGCCAGGCGAAATCGGCGATGTTCATCCTCGGCTCGGGCGAAACCTCGCCACAGCTGCACAACCCGGATTTCGATTTTCCCGATGCCCTGATCGAGCCCGGCTCGCGCGCTTTCATGCGCACGCTGCGCAATTTGCTCGGCTAGCGCATTGCACCTGAACCAAGCGGGCGACGTTCCTGTTGCCAAACCGCAAAGACGCCCTGATCGGCTGCGCATCATGCCGGTCAAGGACTTGCCAAGCATGAGAGGCCGCTTTCCATGACCACGCACCAGCCGAATATCCTGGCATCGATCGATCCGGCCAAGCTCGACAGGCTCGCCGAAGTCGCTGTCAAGGTCGGACTGAATCTCCAGGCCGGGCAGGATCTGTTCCTGACCGCGCCGGTCGCCGCCCTGCCGCTGGTGCGGCGGATCGCCGAGCATGCCTACAAGGCCGGTGCCGGGCTCGTGACGCCGATGCTGGCAGATGAAGAGATAACGCTCTCACGCTATCGCCATGCCCCGGATGCGAGCTTCGATCGAGCGCCGGGCTGGCTCTATGAAGGCGTCGGCAAAGCCTTCGCCGCCAATACAGCACGCCTCGCCATCGTCGGCGACAACCCGATGCTGCTCTCAGGGCAGGATCCGGCCAAGGTGGCGCGCGCCAACAAGGCCAATTCGATCGCCTATCAGCCCGCGCTCGAGAAAATCGCCGGGTTCGATATCAACTGGAACATCCTGGCCTATCCAACGGCATCCTGGGCCCGCCAGGTCTTCCCGGATGAGGCCGAAGACATCGCTGTCGCCAAGTTGGCCGAGGCGATTTTCGCCGCCTCGCGAGTTGACCGTGCCGACCCGATTTCGGCCTGGGCTGCGCATAATGCGACCCTCCGCAGCCGGACACAGTGGCTGAACGGGCAGAACTTCCATTCGCTGCACTTTTCCGGGCCGGGCACGGACCTGACGATCGGGCTTGCCGACGGCCATGAATGGCAGGGCGGCGCCTCGACTGCCAAGAACGGCGTGACCTGCAATGCCAATATCCCGACCGAAGAGGTCTTCACCACGCCGCATGCGCGGCGGGTCTCCGGCCATGTCGTCAGCACCAAGCCGCTCTCGCATCAGGGCACGCTGATCGATGGCATCTCGGTGCGCTTTGAAGAAGGTCGTATCGTCGAGGCCAGGGCCACCCGGGGCGAGGAGGTGCTGAACAAAGTTCTCGACACCGACGAGGGCGCGCGTCGCCTCGGCGAAGTGGCGCTGGTGCCGCATTCGTCGCCGATCTCGCAGAGCGGCATCCTGTTCTACAATACGCTCTTCGACGAGAACGCCTCCTGCCATATCGCGCTCGGCCAGTGCTACTCGAAATGCTTCATCGATGGCGCCAAGCTCACGCCCGAGCAGATCGCGGCGCAAGGCGGCAACAAGAGCTTCATCCATATCGACTGGATGATCGGCTCGAACCAAGTCGATATCGACGGTGTGCATGCCGATGGCAGCCGCGTCGCAGTCTTCCGCCAGGGCGAATGGGCCTGAGCGGCCTCGCACCAGGCCACGTCTCTCCGCTGATACGAAAAGGCCACCGGGGCGAACCCGGTGGCCTTTCTGTTTGACGCGACGCGTGCCTCCGAGCGGCGGGCTCAGAACTCTTCCCAGCCCGCGTCCGACGCGCGACCGTTGACGACCTTCTTGGCCGGCATGACGGGACGCTTCGGCGCAGCTTTGGTCTGCGCGAAGGCGGCTTCGGCAAGCTGGCGCAGGCGCTCGGGCTCGGGACCTCCCGCATCGATCGCCTCGATATCGGAAGCGCGCAGCGCGGGCGGCGCGTAAGACGCTGCCTTGGTCGCAAGACGCGCAGGGCGGGGCGCCATCTTGGTGACGGCCGCTGTCGCGATCGGGGCCGTCATCTGCCCTGCCTGCTCCGGCCCGGTCCGGAAGGCCGCGACCAGGTCGTTGAGCTGGCCGATCCGCGACGTCAACGACGCGGCGGAGGCAGCACTTTGCTCGGCCAAAGCCGCGTTCTGCTGGGTCATTTCATCGAGATGCGCAACAGCCTGGCTCATCTCGTCGATGCCATTGGCCTGTTCGCCGGACGCTGTCGAGATCTCGGCGATGGTGGCCGCGACCTTCTGCGATGCATCGAGGATTTCGGTCAGGGCCGCACCGGCCTGACGAACAAGCTCGACGCCCTCGGTAACCTCTGCATTCGAGGAGGAGATCAGCCCCGAGATGTCCTTGGCGGCGGCGCCCGAGCGCTGTGCCAGGGTACGCACCTCCGACGCAACGACCGCAAACCCCTTGCCGGCATCGCCGGCGCGCGCGGCCTCGACTGCCGCGTTGAGCGCGAGCAGATTGGTCTGGAAGGCGATATCGTCGATCACGCGGATAATGTCGGAGATCTTCTTCGAGGCGCTTTCGATGCGCGCCATCGCTTCGACAGCCCGGCCGGCGATCTCTCCGCCCGACTGCGCAGCGCGCATCGCGTCCTCGGCAATCGTCGCGGCCTGTTTCGAAGATTGAGCCGAAGCCTTGACCGAAGCAGCAAGCTCCTCCGTCGTCGCGGCGGTCTCCTCGAGCGAGGACGCCTGCTCCTCAGTGCGCTTCGACAGGTCGTCGGCGCCCGTGTTGATCTCGCGCGACGCCAGACCGACATCCCCGGCGGTCACCTGGATTGTGCGTACGGTCGAGGACAGGCGATCGACCGTCTCGTTGATCGCGCCCTTCAGATCGGCGAAGCGACCGCGATAGATGGTATCGACCCGGTTCGTCAGGTCACCGGAGGCAACAGCCTGCAACACCTTCGCGAACTCGGTCGTGGCGGTGTCGACCACCGCATTGATCTCGTTGATGCCGCTGATCAGCTTCTGCATCTGTTCGTCGGCGCCATCAATGGCGAGCCGCGCCGAGAAGTCACCGGACGCAGCGGCCGCAACGACCTCACCGACATCCGACACCACCGAGGCCATCGACTCGGCCTGACGCAGGCGACGCTCCGCACTTGCGCGCTCTTCCGCCTGCAGCGCGGCGACCTGCTCGGTGCTCTCTCGCAGCACCGAGACGGCGCGGGCCATGGTCCCGATCTCATCCTGACGGGCGACATGCGGGACTTCGATTTTGGTATCGCCGGCAGTCAGGCGCTCCATGACGGCGCTGAGGGCGAGGATCGGCGAGGTGATCGAGCGCTGCGCGAAGATCAGTGCCGCAGCGAGCGCGCCCAGCAGGGTCACCAGCAGCACCAGTGGCAGAACCAGCCTGGCCTGCTTCGTGAAGGCTGCCGCCTCGTCGCCGAGCGCGTTTCCGACATCCTCGTTGCGCTTGCTGAATGCGACCAGGAGATCGTTCACGGCCTTCCGGTTCGCCCGGTTCACATCGGTATTGCCCTGGGCATTGGCCGCAGCAGCCGAAACCTGCCGTCCGACCCGAACGGTTTCAGTCCGATAGGTAATGAAATCCGCAACCGCCTTCTCGATCTGGGAGACGCGCTCCTGTTCGCTGGCCGGTGAGAGCTTCTTCAGCTGTCCGACGAGCTGCCGCATCTGCGGGAAGCGATCCTCCAGCCCCTTGCCGTATTGCTCGATTTCCTGCGCGTTCTTGGCCATGTAAATGCCGCGCGACTCCATCACGACACCGGTGACATGCCCGTTGAGCCGCTCGGTCAGCAGGGCGATATCGCCCTGGTTGCTTGCGCGTTCGTTCAGACTATCCGCCTTGGAGAGTGCGTAGAAACTCAGCACTGCCGAAATGACCGCGGCCGCTGCAACAATGACCAGCATGGTCAGGATCTTGATACGGATGGACTTCATCGAACTGCGCCCCGACGCATGATCTTTTTTGTTATCAACGCGACACGCTCGCGCGTGGTTGCGACCAAGAAGAGGGAGCCCTTGCAGACAAGGGCTGGCGGACAGGCTGCACGGAGGAACCGTGCATTTCCCATCAAATCACCAAAATCTGTAAAGAACGTTTTAAGCAGAGTGCGCGGGATCATTTCCCGGGGAGCATTTCGGCGCGACTGCGGCTTCTTCGACTAGTCCAGCGCGGGGCCTGGATACTTCAGCATCCTTGCAAATAGTTGAACTGGAGGGGGCGCACCCAGCGGCGCTGCCGGTCAGAAAGATATTCCCGTCACATTCCGCTTCGGCGTTAACGTCTTACTGACCCTGCGGAACGAAACTGACGGCACGATTCGCCGTCAGTTAGAGTTCCCAATGGGCCAGATCCTCCAGTTCCGCTTACCCGTACAGCCGCTCACCCTCCCGGAACCGCTGGATATCGACCTTCTGACGGCCGTCGACGTTGCGCTCCGCGACCTTGCCGAAATCACCCAGTACATCACCCTCCCCTCAGCGCGGGACCAGGCGGAGGCCTGTCGCCTGATGCTGCAGGATGCCTATGACGCGGCAACGGCCGCCGGCTGAAACATCGGTCGCCGCTTTCAGGCCCGAACTTCGAAGACCATGTTGAACGGCGTCTCGGTCGCACGGCGGAAATGCGAGAATCCGGCGTCGAGCACAACCTTGCGAAGTCGCAGCTCGCCGGCCTGGGCGCCAAGCCCGAGGCCGACCTCCTGGGACAGCGAGGCCGGCGTGCAGATCAAGGTCGAGGCGCCATAGTAGATCCGGCCGACCGGGTTGAGATTGTCCTTCAAGCGATCATGCGCGAAGGGCTCGACGATCATCCAGGTGCCGTTCGGGCCCAAGGTCTCTTTGACGTGCCTGCCTGCGCCGACCGGGTCGCCCATGTCGTGCAGACAATCGAACATGGCGACGAGATCCCAGGACCGCCCCGGAAAGTCCTTCGCGCTGGCCTGTGCGAAGGACACGCGCGCGGCGACACCGGCCTCCTCCGCCGCGGCGCGTGCGCGTTCTATCGAAGGCCCGTGATAATCGAAGCCCGTGAAGGAGGACTTGGGGTAGGCCAGGGCCATCAGAATGGTCGAGGCGCCATGGCCGCAGCCGACATCGGCAACGACGGCGCCCTCCTCCAGGCGCTCCTGCACACCGTCCAGCGCCGGAAGCCAGTCTGCCACGAGATGGCTGTTATACCCGGGCCGGAAGAAGCGCTCGGTGCCGCGAAACAGGCAATTGCTGTGCTCATGCCAGCCTAAACCCTTGCCGGTCCGGAACGCTTCCGCGACCTTGGGTTCGTCGATCCACATCGACTGGACGATTTCGAAGGCGCCCGCGAAAAAGGCGGGACTGTCGTCCTCGGCGAAGACCATCGCCTGTTCGGGCGTCAGGCTGAAGCGGTCCTCGCCCTCGTCATAGGTCACATAGCCGGCGGCCGCCTGCGCCGACAGCCACTCCCGCAAATAGCGTTCCTTCAAGCCGGTCCTTTGCGCGAGCATCTGCGGGCTGACGGGCTCTCCATCGGCCATCGCCTTGAAGAGGCCCAGCCTGTCCCCGAGCACAACAAGGGCGCCCGAAACGGAGGCGCCGACATCGCCAACGAGATTGCCGATCAGGGCATCGAGTTTTTGCATATCGGGTTCGCGCATCACGTCCTCCCGGTCGAGCGAACTCATCCGGCATCGACGGACGAATCCCGTTCCAAGTTGGGTTGAGCAGAAGAAGGCCCGAGGGCGCAGATTCCGCCCGCTCCATGGCAATTTCAGGACTGGCCCAGCCTTCGACCTGCGCCGGCGCCTGGCTGAAATCTGAGCTGGAGCAGTGCGTTGCCCGACTGAGAACCCAGAACCGGGAGGGAGCCAAGCCGCACGGCAACAAATCCGCCTGCACCGACAAGCAAGGGCGCAAAGCCCGTCATATCGAGGAGAGCGGCGAGGCTCCCGGCGTCCCGCATGAGGAGGCCGAACGAGGCGCCTGGGCCATCGTCGACAAGGAGAGCAGCGGCAACAAGAACGGTTCGGGCCGGAGCATACAGATTACGACCGTCTCGCCCACGCCCGTCGGCCGAATGCTCGGCCCCGGCCAGGAAGACGCCCGAGACCCGCAGGAAGATGGCGTCCTGAATACCTGGCCCGTTATCGCGAAGAACCCGGTGATCCAGCACCGGGGAGGCGCTGGATCACCTTGATCCCATAGCAATGACGACCAGCGCGTTCAGCCGCCGATATTGAAGGCGGCGAGCGCCGCCATGTTGACGATGTCGGAATCCTTGGCACCGAGCGGCACGATCTGCACCGGCTTGTCGAGACCGACGATCAGGGGACCGATCACGGTTGAGCCCCCGAGTTCCTGCAGCATCTTGGTCGAGATCGACGCCGAGTGAAACGCCGGCATGACAAGCACATTGGCCGGTGCTGTCAGGCGACAGAACGGGTACTGGCTCATCACGTCGCGATTGAGCGCGACATCGGCCGCCATCTCGCCGTCATATTCGAAATCGACGCGCTGCCCATCGAGGATCTTGACCGCCTCGCGCACCTTCTCGGAGCGCTCGCCCGCCGGATGGCCGAAGGTCGAGAAGGCGAGCATTGCGACCTTCGGCTCGTAGCCGAGACGACGTGCGACACCAGCTGCCTCGATGGCGATTTCGGACAGTTCCTGCGCCGAAGGCATCTCCGTGATCGCCGTATCGGCGACAAGCACCGTGCGGCCGCGAGAGATCACGACCGAGACGCCGATCAGCCGATGCCCCGGCTTGTCGTCAATGACACGCCGGACCTCCTCCAGGGCGATCGAGTAATTGCGGGTGACGCCCGTCACCATCGCATCGGCATCGCCGAGCGCCACCATCGCAGCGGCGAAATGGTTGCGGTCCTGGTTGATCAGGCGCTGGCAGTCGCGGAACAGGTAGCCGTGCCGCTGCAGGCGCTCATAGACATACTGGGCATAGGCGGTGTTTCGATGCGAGAGCCGCGCGTTCTGGATCTCGATGCCCTTGGCTTCAAGATCGACGCCGAGAAAGGTCGCGGTTTCGCTGATCCGGTCCTCGCGGCCGACCAGAATGGCGTGCCCCAGTCCTTGATTGACGAAGGAGGTGGCGGCGCGAATGACCTGCTCCTCCTCGCCCTCGGCGAAGACGACGCGCTTGGGGTAGCGGCGAACCCGCTCGAAGATGCGGTTCAGCGTGCCGGCGACGGGATCGCGCCGGGCCGAGAGCTGCGCCTTGTAGGCCCCGGTATCGACGATCGGTTTGCCGGCAACGCCCGTTTCCATCGCCGCCTTGGCGACCGCCATCGGCACGACATGGATCAGACGCGGGTCGAACGGGACAGGAATGATATAGTCCTTGCCGTAGCGCGGACGCGCCCCCTGATAGGCGGCGGCCACCTCGTCCGGCACATCCTCGCGTGCCAGCGAGGCAAGAGCCTCGGCGGCGGCGATCTTCATCTCCATGTTGATCGTGGTGGCGCGGACATCGAGCGCGCCACGGAAGATGAAGGGGAAGCCGAGGACGTTGTTGACCTGGTTCGGATAATCCGAGCGACCTGTCGCCATGATGGCGTCGTCACGTACCGCTGCGACCTCTTCCGGCGTGATCTCCGGGTCGGGATTGGCCATCGCGAAGATGATCGGGTTCGGAGCCATGGAGCGAACCATGTCCGACGTCACCGCGCCCTTCTGGCTGAGGCCGAAGAAGGCGTCGGCGCCCTCCATCGCCTGTGCGAGGGTGCGCCGGTCGGTGACGGCGGCATGCGCCGACTTCCACTGATTCATGCCCTCGGTGCGGCCCTGATAGATCACGCCCTTGGTGTCGCAGAGGATGACGTTGTCGGGCTTGAAGCCCATCGCCTTGAGCAACTCAGTGCAGGCGATGGCGGCAGCGCCCGCGCCATTGACGACGAGCCTGGTCGTCTTGACGTCGCGGCCAGTCAGATCGAGCGCGTTGATCAGGCCGGCGGCAGCGATGATCGCAGTGCCGTGCTGGTCGTCGTGAAAGACCGGAATATCCATCAATTCGCGCAGGCGCTCTTCGATGATGAAGCATTCCGGCGCCTTGATGTCCTCGAGATTGATGCCGCCGAAAGACGGTCCGAGATAGCGCACCGCATTGATGAAGGCGTCGGCATCTTCGGTGTCGACCTCGAGATCGATCGAATCGACGTCGGCGAAGCGCTTGAACAGCACCGACTTGCCTTCCATCACCGGCTTGGAGGCGAGCGCGCCGAGATTGCCCAGACCGAGAATCGCCGTTCCGTTCGTGATCACCGCCACCAGGTTCGAACGCGTGGTGTAGTCATAGGCCCGCGACGGATCTTCCGCGATCGCCAGCACCGGCACCGCAACGCCTGGCGAATAGGCCAGCGAGAGGTCTCGCTGCGTCGCCATCGGCTTGGTCGGCACGATCTCGAGCTTGCCCGGCCGCCCCTGCGAGTGGAACAGCAACGCCTCCTGATCGGTGAAGGTCGGGCGGGCGCGTTTGATCGGCGGGCTATCGTTCATGCGACTGTTCTTTTTGTGAGCGTTTCCTGAAGGGTACCGACATTAGGTCAGCCGGCAGCCGCTCCACAAGGCGCGATTGCGGATCAGGCCTGATGACGATGACGCAAGAATGAAGGACGGTCGCTGCCTTCAGAGCCTGCCGCGAACGCTGCGGACGAAATCTCCGACATAGCGATCGAGCGCGACCGTCTGCTCGCTGACCTGGCGCGCGGCTTCCACCACCTGAATGGCGCTCTCGCCGGTCATCCGGGCCTCGCCGCCGACGCTGCCGACGCTTTCGCTGACCGCAGTGGTGCTGCCGGCAACAAGCACCGCGTCCGAAGCAATGCCGGAGACGATTCCGGCCTGCCGGCCGACGACCTCGGCAATGGCGCTGGAGGTCTGCTCGATCACGCTCATCGTGCCTTCGATCCGCGCGATCGCGTCTGAAGCGGTGGAGGCGGCGGAGCGGATATCCTGCAGCGTATCGGCGATATCGCGCGTCGCCTTCTGCGTCTGTTCCGCCAGGTTCTTCACCTCCCCGGCAACGACGGCAAATCCTCGTCCTGCCGCACCGGCACGCGCCGCCTCGATCGTGGCATTGAGTGCGAGCAGATTGGTCCGGGAGGCGATGTCCTCGATGAAGGCGAGCACGGAACTGACCTTGTCGGCCGCCTCGGTGAGACCTGCAACATCGCGGCGCGTGGAGCGGACATAGCTTGCTGCCTCGCGTGCTGTGTCGTCGGCATGCAAGGTCTGGCGCGTCAGCTCGCGGATCGAGGCATCGATCTCTTCGGCGGCGACCGCGACGCTGCCAACGCGCTGGGAGGCGTTCTCGGCCTGGCGCGTCACATCGACGGCGCGCAGTGCCGTGCTATTGGCGTTCTCGGCCATCTGGCTCGCAGCCTGGTGCATGTCGCGCACCGAAGCGCCAACCTGCCGCAAGGCGTGCCCCACGGTGACCTCGAGGTCGCCGGCAAGTTCGGTCAAGGCTGCCTTGCGCTGTTCCTCCAGGGTCTGCTGGCGCGCTTCCAGCGTCTTCTCGTCGGTGATGTCGAGCAGGATGCCGTCCCAGACGACGGAACCGTCCGCCATCTTGCGCCGCGTCGATTCGCTGCGCAGCCAGACGATTGATCCGCCAGCGCCGCGGTAGCGCGCCTCGAAACGCCAGAGGGTGGCAGCCCCCTCCGGCGCCGCCCGCAGCTGCTCGAACCGCTCCCGATCCTCCGGCAGCATCCGTCCGAGCCAGATCTCCGGGTCGCGCTCGACCTCTTCCCTGGCAATCCCAAGCGACTTGTCGATGGAGAAGGAGGCGAACCGATAGCTCGTCACACCCGCGGGATGAAGGATCCGTTGATAGAGCGTGCCCGGCGCCCGCTGAATCAATGTCCGCAGCCTGTAGGAGTTCTCGCGCCGCTCGCGATCATTGTTGATGACGAGGCCAACCAGCATCGTGCCCGCAGCGCTCACCGCAATCATGGCCGGCACCGCTTCGCGCAGAAACCGCTCGGCGACGACCCAGCTCGGCATAAAGGCCACCGAGGCGATCAGGCAGCCAGCCCCGACCAGGCTCAGCGCCGCAAGATCGCGGAACGCCAGCGGTCGCCTGCGCCGGCCCAGCCAGGCGGCATAGGCGACACCGGCAAGGGCGTGCAGCACGATTCCCGCAACCCCGGTCGGCATACCGGCTCCGCCATTGGCGTAACGCATGGCGGCAAGCGAAACAGCAGTGACAGCGGCGGCCAGGGGCCCTCCCACCGGTCCGGCCAGAATGGCGAAGACATTGCGGGAATCAATGGCGATGCCGGGCTGAAGCACAAAAGGATGCGCCATGCTGAGCAGGCCGCCGAGCGAAAACAGCACTCCGACGCAGCATGAGCGCAGCCAGGGCCGCCCCTCGATCAACGGGGCCGCAATGGTCAGGATCAACGCCGCAAGCAGCAGGAAGGACAGGCTTTCGACGAGACTGATCAGAAGCAGCATGAACGGGCCTTGGGCCGGAATGACGAAATGACCGTGCTTTCAATTGTTGAAAGTCTCGCTAACGGATGGCGGCGCGCGTGGTTTTTGATAGCGTCCGCCGGCCATGCGCAGCGACATTCCTGAATCCCCGAGCCTTCCCGAAGCAGCGAGTTCCGGCCCGAAGGCTGCGGCCGCGGTCGACCCCGGCCGCGTCACGCCGATGATGGCGCAATATGTCGAGATCAAAGCGGCCAATCCCGATTGCCTGCTGTTCTACCGGATGGGCGATTTCTACGAGCTGTTCTTCAGGGACGCCGAGATCGCCTCGCGCACGCTCGGCATCGTGCTGACCAAGCGCGGCAAGCATCTCGGTGAGGACATCCCGATGTGCGGTGTGCCGGTCGACCGCGCCGATGACTATCTCCAGCGCCTGATCGCCGCCGGACACCGCGTCGCCGTCTGCGAACAGACCGAAGATCCCGCCGAAGCGAAGAAGCGCGGCGGCAAATCGGTGGTCCAGCGCGACGTCGTGCGCCTGGTGACGCCTGGCACCATCACCGAGGAGCGACTGCTCGACCCCGGACGCGCCAGCCTTCTGGTTGCGGTTGCACGCCGCAAGCTCAGCGATTCGAGTGCGCTCTACGGTCTCGCGTCGGTCGACATCTCGACAGGACGTTTCTCGGTCATGGAGGCCCCGTCGGAGCGGCTCGCCGTCGAGTTCGCCCGGCTTGAGCCGCGCGAGATCGTTTGCCCGGAAGCGATCCACGACGACCCCGAACTGAAGGAATTCTGGCGCGAGCTGACGGTGCCGGTGACCCCGCTGGCTCGCGAGGGCCTCGATGCGGCTTCGGCCGAGCGCAGGCTCAAGGAGTTCTTCGGCGTAGCCACACTGGATGCCTTCGGCGCCTTCAGCCGTGCCGAGATCGCGGCCGCAGGCGCAGCGCTGGCCTATGTCGAGCGGACCCAGTTCGGCGCCCGCCCGCCCCTGTCGCCTCCGGTACGCGATTCCGGCAGCGCGACCATGCTGATCGACGCTGCGACACGCGCCAATCTCGAGCTGACACGCACGCTTTCGGGCGAGCGAACCGGGAGCCTTCTCTCCAGCATCGACCGGACGGTGACACCCGGCGGAGCGCGGCTCCTGGCGGAGCGGCTTGCCGGACCGTTGACCGAGCCGGCGGCGATCGCATTGCGGCACGACGCCGTGGAGGCACTACTGAACGATGCGCCCCTGCGCGAGGCCCTGCGCCGAGAGCTCGACCATGTGCCGGATATCGCCCGTGCGCTCGCCCGGCTCTCGCTCGATCGCGGCGGTCCGCGCGACCTGGCGGCGCTTGGCGCAGGCCTGACCGCGGCACGCGCGATCGCGCAGTCGCTCGCCGACCATGACAACCTGCCGGAAGCCCTGACGCAGGCCGCCCGAACGCTGGCCGCGACCGATCCAGCCCTGCCGGCCCGGCTGACCGAGACGCTGGCCGACGATTTGCCGCTCAACCGTCGCGATGGACGCTTCGTACGTGACGGCTACGACGCAGCACTCGACGAACTCAGGCTGCTCCAGGTCGATTCGCGAAAGGTCATTGCCCAGCTCCAGGCGCGCTATGCAGCCGAGACCGGCTGCCGCACCTTGCGGATCAAGCATAATTCCATGCTGGGCTATTTCGTCGAGGTGCCGCAGGCCGCCGGCGAGGACTTCCTGAGAGAGCCCTGGCGCGCCACCTTCGTCCACCGTCAGACCATGTCGGACGCGATGCGCTTCTCCTCGGTCGAGCTCGGCGAGCTCGAATCGAAGATCGCCTCCGCCGCTGACCGCGCGCTGAAGCTCGAACTCTCGGTCTTCGCCTCACTCAATACGGCCGTTCTCGACGAAGCCGAGCCTGTGAAGGCGGCAGCGCTCGCTCTCGCCGAGATCGATGTCGCAGCAAGCCTTGCGGCACTCGCGGCCAGTGAAAACTGGACGAGACCCCTCGTCGATGATGGCGCCGACTTCACCATCAAGGGGGGACGCCACCCGGTTGTCGAGGCGGCTCTGAAGCGCGACGGAAAACCCTTCGTCGCCAATGACAGCGAGCTCTCGTCTCTCGGCGCGGCCGATACCGGCGGACGCATCTGCCTCATCACCGGCCCGAACATGGCGGGTAAATCGACCTTCCTGCGCCAGAACGCGCTGATCGCCGTGCTGGCGCAGATGGGTTCCTATGTGCCCGCCGCGAGCGCCCATATCGGCATTGTCGACCGCCTGTTCTCGCGCGTCGGCGCCGCCGACGATCTCGCCAGGGGCCGCTCCACCTTCATGGTCGAGATGGTCGAGACCGCCGCGATCCTCAACCAGGCCGGGCCGCGCGCACTCGTCATCCTCGACGAGATCGGCCGCGGCACGGCGACCTTCGACGGCCTGTCGATCGCCTGGGCCGCGATCGAGCACCTGCACGAGATCAATCGCTGCCGCTCGCTGTTTGCGACGCACTATCACGAGCTGACCGCGCTCGGAGACCGGCTGGCGCGGGTCACCAATGCCACGGTGCGCGTGACAGAGTGGAATGGCGAGGTCGTCTTTCTTCACGAGGTCGTGCCCGGTGCCGCCGACCGCTCCTATGGCATCCAGGTCGCCAAGCTCGCCGGCCTGCCACCGGCCGTTGTCGAGCGGGCCCGCGCCATTCTCGGCGAACTGGAAAAGACAGAGCGCGAAAAGCCTGTCGCCTCGCTGGTCGACGATCTCCCGCTCTTTGCCGCACCGGCCAGGCGACCTGCACCCGTTGCCACCGCCGAAGCCAGCCCGGACGTCCTGCGCGAAGCGCTCGCCGCGCTCGACCTCGACGAGATGACGCCGCGCGCTGCGCTTGACGCCCTCTATCGGCTGAAAGCGCTGGATTAAAGCATCGGCCCGAAAAGTGGATTGCGGTTTTCGGGAAAACTGATGCGAACACAAAGACTTAGATCATCGGACCGGATACGGTTCCGGTCCGATGATCTAAGCGCCAGCAATCCGCCGGATGCTGGTGATGGCGCCGAAGCTCTTGACCAGGATCCGGTCGCGAGCGGTCCGCAACGGCTCGCGATAGACCGTCATCGTATAGCCATTGGCATGCAGCAGCGTCTCTGCATCGGTCATGAGGCCGACATGCCCCTTCCAGAAAACGAGGTCGCCGCGCTTCAAGCCGGCGAGGCTCTCATCGAAGGCGATTGGCTGGCCTATCGCTGCCTCCAGCATGTCGGAATCACGCGGCGAAGCGATCCTGGCCGCGGCCAGAGCCAGTTGGGTGAGGCCGGAGCAATCGAGGCCGAGACTGGTCTTGCCGCCCCAGAGATAGGGGACATGCTCGAAACGCTCGGCAACGGCGACGAAATCGGTCTCACACTCGCCGAGTTCCGCGAGATGCGTGCGCCAGACGTGGCCACCATCGGCGAGTACGAGAAAATTGCCGCTCTCGCCGGCGACAGCCAGGCCGGCACCCAGCGACAGCGCGGCAAGCGGCGGCAGTTTGATCGAGGCTCCGGGATAGACGAAGGTCCGCAGTGCGCGAACGCGATGCGTCGGCGCGGGAACATCGGCGCGCAGCGCATCATCCGGCAGATAGCCGACATAGCCGTCGGCGCCGAGCTGGCCCCAGGCCCAGCCCTCATGCTGCTCATAGACCTGCACGACCTCCCCCGCGAGTGCCTCGGTATCGAGAGGGGCGTCGGGGCGCGGCTCGCGCCGAACCGGTGTGGAGGGAGCAACGACGCGCATGGTGACGGGATCGGCGAAGGCGCGCGCCTCGACCTGGCCCATCAGGTGCCGGGCGGCGAGGTCAGGACGGGCTGGGGTCAGGCGGCGGTCGAGAATCGTGCTCATGCGGGCACCATAGCCGGAGCCTGTCATTGCGCGAAGACGCCTTTGCTCAACCTGGCCCGAGATCGCGCGCCCGTTGCACCACCAGATCGGCAAGCCGTTCGACGGCAAGGGCCCCGGCCACGGTCCGCTGGATTACGACATTGCGCCGGTCGAACTCGTCGCGCCTGCGCGTGACGAGGCCGAGCTTGCCCATCGTGTCGAGTGCGCGGGTAATCACAGGCTTGGTGACGCCGAGCTGCTGGGCAAGCCCGCGCACGGTATGCGGCGGCAACTCGAGATAGATCGTCAGCAGGATGGCGGTCTGGCGGGCCGAGAGGTCCGCCTGCCCGTCATGCACTAGATCGAGATGCACCTGCCGCCAGAGCCTGAGCGCCTGCGAAGGCCTGATCTCCAACGCCATGACTGATACGAACCCCGATCGTTACGGGTCCGTATCATTATCGCGCCAGGCCACGGCTGCAATCGCTCTCGTCGAACAGACTTAACCGCCGACTATCAACGGCATGCCGCGCGGAGATCACCGGGCTTCATCCCTGGGCCTTCGGATAGAGCTGCTTGACCAGCGCATAGGTCAGGCGCGCAGCCTGGCATTCGCCGCCCTCGGGGCGACCGGGCTTAGACGACGGGTTCCAGGCATAGATATCGAAATGCGCGTAGGACTGTGTCTTCTCGACGAAGCGATTGAGGAAGAGCGCAGCTGTGACGGAGCCGGCAAACGAGCCCCCGGAGACGTGGTTGACGTCGGCGATCTTGGAGTCGAGCAGCCCGTCATAGGGCGGCCAGAGCGGCATGCGCCACACCGGGTCGTTTATCGCCTGCGCCAATCGGGAGATCTCGACCGCGAGCCCTTCGTCATGGGTGTAGAAGGGTGGCAGGTCGGGACCGAGCGCGACACGGGCGGCGCCGGTCAACGTCGCATAGTCGATCAGCAGTTCCGGGGCTTCCTCATCCGCGAACGCCAACGCGTCGGCCAGGATGAGCCGGCCCTCCGCGTCGGTGTTTCCGATTTCGACCGTCAGCCCCTTGCGGCTCCGGAGCACATCGCCCGGACGGAAGGATGCACCGGAAACGGCATTCTCGACGGCGGGCACAAGGAGGCGCAGCCGTACCGGAAGCTTCGCCTGCATGATCATACGCGCAGCGGCAGCCGCGGCAGCTGCGCCACCCATGTCCTTCTTCATCAGCAGCATGCCGGCATCAGTCTTGAGGTTGAGCCCGCCCGTATCGAACGCCACGCCCTTGCCGACGAGCGTCACCTTGGGATCGGCCGGATTGCCCCAGACAAGGTCGATCAGGCGCGGAGCGCGCGGCGACGCCCGGCCCACGGCGTGGATCATCGGGAAGTTGCGCTCGAGCAGACCATCCCCGACCTGGCTGGTGACGCTCGCACCAAAATCCTGCCCGAGCTGACGGATCGCAGCCTCGATCTCAGCGGGGCCCATGTCGCTTGCCGGCGTATTGACGAGATCGCGGGCAAAGGCGACCGCCTCGGCGAGCGCGCTCAGCTCCACACCATCCACGCCCTCGGGCAATACCAACCGGGCGCGGATCGGCTGCGGCTTGCGGTAGCGCTCGAAACGATAGGACTGGAGCAGCCAACCCAGCGCCGCAAGGCCGAAATCATCGATCTCGCCCTCGAAACGATAATCGCCCTCCGGCAGTACCGCGGCGAGCCGGCCGGGAGCAAATGGATCGCGTCGGCGCGCCGATGCCCCCTCGACACCAAGGAGCACCGCGCTGACAGCGCCCAGCCCATCGGGCAGCACGACATGCTGCCCGGGACGCGCGGCGAAGCCATGGGCCTTCGCGAAGCGCGCGGCCTCGGGCGCGAGGCGCTCGACCAATGTCGGCCAGCCCGCCTTCGAGACGAGATGGACCGGGATAGCGGACGGCGCAGAGGCAAGGAGCAGGCTGTGCACGGCTGAAGGAACCTGTTCGAAGGAGTGAGCGGTAGGGCCAGTTAAGGAAGCATTAGGGTTAACGTTTTACCACCAGAACGACCAGTTCTCTCTCGTGGCAAGGCACTCTGGCCCATGTCCCGCTGCTTCTCCGCAGTCTTGTACCCTTCGTCTGCGGCCTCCCGCGGCCGGCTGTTGGCAGCCGTCTGCCTCGCCTCGCTCGCCCTGGCCGGCTGTCAAAGCCGTGGCGGGATCGGCGACATCACCGGCTCCATCGGGCGATCCGCCCCGACCCAGCCACGCGGACCCGCCGAATGGCGTGCCGAGGCCGACCAATGGGGCAAGCGCTACGACGCGAACCAGAAGGACCGGAACTCCGCCTTCTACTATGCCCGCGCGCTGCGAGCGCTGGACCAGAATGCCCAGGCCCTCGCCGTCCTGCAGAACGCAGTGCTCGTGCACAGCGACGATCGCGAGATGCTCGGCGCCTATGGTCGTTCGCTGGCTGATAATGGCCGCTACAAGGAAGCAGACGAGGTGCTCTCGCGTGCCCATTCGCCGGAACGACCTGACTGGCGTATCCTGTCAGCACAAGGCACCGTTGCCGACCAGCTTGGCGAACATGCCCGCGCCCAGCAGCTCTATGAAACCGCCCTCAAGCTCGCTCCCAGCGAGCCCACGGTGATGTCCAATCTCGGCCTGTCGCTCGCGCTGTCGAAGCGCCTGCCCGAGGCCGAGCGCGTGCTGCGCGAGGCTTCGAACTCCAACCGGGCCGACGCGCGCATCCGGCAAAATCTCGTGCTGGTGCTCGGCCTTCAGGGCAGGTTTGGCGAAGCGGAGACGCTGGCGCAGCAGGATCAGAGCCCGGCCGAAGCAGCCGCGACGATCGCTTATCTCAAGCGCAGCGTCAGCCAGCCCAATAGCTGGAACATGCTCAAGGGCAGCAGCAAGGCCAAGACCGCGGCGTCCGTGCAGCCCGAGCAAGCGGATCGGTCCATCCCACAGGGTTAGGCAGGCCGGTCACCCCGGCGGGGCCTCCAACCACGAGTGTATGAGCCGCCAGGAGGCATCTGCAGTATCCGCCGCCCCCCTTTGCTCTTGCTGAGGGCCAATATGAGCGCGGCGGCTTACAGGTCGCGCGGACGAAGCTATTTCAGCTTCATCACCTGAATGATCGCCGGTGTCATGATCACGACGAAGAGCACCGGCAGGAAGAACAGGATCATCGGCACCGTCAGCATTGGTGGCAGGGCTGCGGCCTTCTTCTCCGCTGCCATCATGCGCTGGTCGCGACTTTCCTGTGCCAATGTGCGCAGCGCAGTACCGAGCGGCGTGCCGTAGCGCTCGGCCTGAACCAGTGCGGTCGAGACCGACTTCACTCCCTCGAGCCCGGTGCGGACAGCAAGATTCTCATAGGCCTGGCGTCTTTCAGCTAGGTAGGAGAGTTCGGCCGTGCAGAGCGCAAACTCCTCGGCGAGAGGAACCGACTGACCGCCAATCTCGGTCGAGACCTTGCGAAAACCATGTTCGATCGACATGCCCGCCTCGACACAGATCAGCAGCAGGTCGAGCGCATCGGGAAAGGCCTGCTGCATCGACGCCTGGCGCTTCGAGATCTGGTTCGACAGGAATATCTCCGGCGCCTTGATGCCCAGATAGGCTCCGCCGATTGCAATCCCGAACCGGATCAAGGGCGGGAGCCCGAAATCCTTGATGAAGAAGACGTAGAAGAGCGTGAACAGGAAGAGGCCGATCGGCGTCACCAGGCGGAAGAACAGGAAGCCGATCTCGGCCTGCGGCCCGCGATAGCCCGCCATTGCGAGTTGCTTCTTCGCCGTTTCAGTCCCGAGCCAGTCGCCCAGCTTGAACTGATCGACAATGCGCCGCATGAACGCCTTTGGTTCCTGGCGCAGCGAGACCTTGTCCTTCTGACGGTTCAGGCGGTCCCGCTCGCGCGCACGGATCTTGTCGCGTTCGATCGCAACATTCTTCATGCGCTTGTTGAGGTCGTTGCCTTCGACCAGCGGCATCGCCAAGGTCAGAACCGTAGCAGCGGCAGCGACGGCGGCGAGCAGCGCGACCAGGAACTGGCTGTCGGCGAGCTTATCGGCGATGAGGGCAATCATTCCCGCAGCCTCAGATGTTGAAATTGATCATCTTGCGCATCGTCATGACGCCGATCAGCATCCAGACTCCGCAGGCGACGAGCGCGACCTTGCCGATCTGGGTGAGCCAAAGGAGCTCGATATATCTGGGGGCGCTCAGGTACACGAGGGTCGCAACAACCGGGGGCAAGGCGCCAATAATCGCTGCCGAAGCCTTTGCCTCCATCGAAACCGCCTGGATCTTGTCGCGCATCTTGCGACGTTCGCGAATGACTTTCGACAGATTGCCGAGGGTCTCCGCGAGATTGCCGCCCGTCTTCTGCTGGATCGCCAGCACGATGCCGAAAAAATTGGCCTCGGCGCAGGGCATGCGCTCGAAGAGCTTGGCGGCAGCCTCGGTCAGCGGCAACCCCAAGGTCTGGCTCTCGATGATCAGCCGGAATTCCGTCCGTACGGGCTCGACGGCTTCAGCGGCGATGATCCGCAGGCAGTCGTTGAGCGGCAGGCCAGACTTGATGCCGCGCACGATGATGTCGAGCGCATTCGGAAATTCGTTGCCGAACTTCTTCAGCCGCTTCGCCCGGGTCCGCGACAGGAGCCAACGCGGCAGACCGAAGCCGCCAATGAACAGACCGGCCAGAAGCAACAGGAGATTGGCTGTAACCAGGAAAAACAGGAAGCCGACGACCACGCCAGAAACGGCGCTGAGAATGTAAAACTTGCGGCGGTCCCAACTCAGCCCCGCCTGCAGCAGCAGGAGTTCGAGCGTGACCTTGTTGCGAGCGTTCTCACGGGTTTCGATGTCCTTGAGGCTCTGCGCGATCTGGCCGCGCTTCTGCCGCGCCTGGACTTCGCGATCGACCGTCCGTACGGCGACCGGGGCTGCGAACTCCTTGCGGCGCTTCTCTACCCGGGTCTGACCGCTCAGCGACGGATAGAACAGCGCGTAGACCACCCCCCCCGCCGCAAAGGTCGCCAACACGACAACTGCGATGACACTCAGGTCCATGGCTCAATTCCGTCCATAGCCGCGATCACGCGGCGTTTGCTTCGTCGTGGACCGCGAGTTGATCGATCGCCGTGGCAAGCCGCTGCTCTTCACCGAAATAGCGGGCACGCTCCCAGAAGCGCGGTCGACCGATGCCGGTCGAGCGGTGCCGCCCGATCAGCTTGCCTGCCGCATCCTCGCCGAGGACCTCATAGTTCATCAGATCCTGGGTGATGATGACGTCGCCCTCCATGCCCATCACCTCGGTGATATGTGTGATCCGGCGCGAGCCGTCGCGCATGCGCTGGGCCTGGATGACAACATCGACCGAGGAGCAGATCATCTCCCGCAATGTCTTCGAAGGCAGGCTGAACCCGCCCATGGTGATCATGGATTCGATACGGCTCAAGCATTCGCGCGGCGTATTGGCGTGCAGGGTCCCCATCGATCCGTCATGGCCAGTGTTCATCGCCTGCAACAGATCGAAGGCTTCCGGGCCACGCACCTCACCGACGATGATCCGCTCAGGCCGCATGCGGAGGCAGTTCTTGACGAGGTCTCGCATCGTGATCGCGCCCGTACCCTCGAGATTGGGAGGGCGCGTCTCGAGGCGCACGACATGCGGCTGCTGGAGCTGCAATTCGGCGGCGTCCTCGCAGGTGATGACCCGCTCATCATGCTCGATATAGTTGGTCAGGCAGTTCAGCAGAGTCGTCTTGCCGGAGCCCGTTCCTCCGGAGATCACGATGTTGCAGCGCACCTTGCCGATGATCTTGAGGATTTCGGCACCGGGCGGCGAGATCGCGCCGAAGCGGACGAGCTGATCCAGCGTCAGCTTGTCCTTCTTGAATTTGCGGATGGTGAGGGCCGGTCCGTCGATCGCCAATGGCGGTGCGATGACATTGACGCGGGAACCGTCGGCAAGCCGAGCGTCGCAGATCGGCGAGGATTCGTCGACGCGCCGGCCAACCTGGCTGACAATGCGCTGGCAGATGTTCATCAGCTGGGCGTTGTCGCGAAAACGGATATTGGTCAGCTGGATCTTGCCACCGGTCTCGATGAAGGTACGCGAGGCCCCATTGACCATGATGTCGGCGATATCGTCTCGCGCCAGCAGTGGCTCCAGGGGGCCGTAGCCGAGCACGTCGTTGCAAATATCGTCGAGCAGTTCCTCCTGCTCGGCGATGGAAAGCACGACGTTCTTGAGAGAGATGATTTCGTTGATGATGTCACGGATTTCCTCCCGCGCCGATTCACCGTCGAGCTTCGCGAGCTGAGAGAGGTCGATTGCCTCGATCAGCGCCCCGAAGATCATGCTCTTCATCTGGTAGTAATCGTCGGACTTCGGTGTTTCGACCGGAGCCATGGGTGCCGCCGGCACCTGACGACGCATATCGGGAAGGGGCGCAGACGGTTCGAGCAGACGCGCGGCCGAGGTGGGGCCGGGAGCCTTCGGACTCAGCGGCTGCGCCGTCGCAGCGTTCGAGGATCGCTTTCCGAACATGTCACCCCCCTTTCACGCCGGGAAACGGCCAGCTGGCCAGTTGGAGCAGGAGGTAGCGGCGAAGAATAGCCCCACAGCTCAGGCCCTGCGACGTTTGAGCTTGGCGACCAACGGCTCCAGCAGGCTGCGCTTTCCGCGCCTGGCCTCGCCGCGGCCGGTCAGGGTGCTTGCAATATGAATGAAGGCCTCGTTGATCTTGCCGCCGGCCTGGACCTCCGCAACCATCTGCCCGTTATTTGCAGCCGTGCCGAAGACCTGCGCGTCGAAGGGAATCGCGACGAGGACCTCGACACCCAAGGCCTTGGCAAATTCCCCTGCGTCGATCTCGGGCCGCTTCGGCAAGCCAACTTGATTGAGCACCAGACGTGGCGGCGAATCGTTCGGACGGCTGGCCCGAGCCAGATCGATCAGGTTCTTGGCGTTCCGCAGCGAGGCGAGTTCGGGGCCGGCAACAATCACGACCTCGTCTGCACCGATCAGACAGCGCCTGACCCAGCCGCTCCAGAGATGCGGCACGTCGAGAACCACGCAAGGAACGCTGGCGCGCAACAGATCGAAGAGTTGCTCGAACGCGTCCTCCTGCAGGTCGAGCGTCCGATCCAGCATCGCCGGCGCCGCCAGCAGCGCGAGATTGTCGCTGCAGCGCGAGAGCAGGCGATCAAGCATGTTGGCATCAAGCCGCTCAGGCGCAAACACCGCCTCCGCGATGCCCTGCGGCGGATCCTGATTGAAGTCGAGCCCCGCTGTGCCGAAAGCGATGTCGAGATCGACGATCACGGTCGATAAATCGAGATTGCGCGCCATCGCCCAGGCGACGTTATGTGCCACCGTCGAAGCGCCGACCCCGCCCTTGGCGCCCATGACGGCGACGATGCGCCCGAGATTGCGAGCGCCCGGGGCAACATAGAGCTCGGACAGGGTGCGCAGGATGTCGAGCGGCTCAAGCGGAGCGATCAGGTAGTCGCTGACGCCGCGGCGGATCAGATCACGATAGAGCTGGACATCGTTGACATGCCCGATGACGACGACCTTCGTGCCGGCATCACAGCTCTGGGCCAGGGCATCGAGATGGCTGACGAGCGTGGCTCCGTCGGACACCGTTTCCAGCACGATGACATTCGGCGTGGGCGCGGTGCGGAACGCCTCGACCGCGGCCGCGGGTCCCCCCATCTGGACGCGCGAATGCGTCTTCTCCATACGCCGGTCAGTAGTCGCCGTCTGCATGGCAGCAGCGATGGCAGGCGTCTCGCAAAAGGCCTGCAGCGTGATGCGCGGCAGCGGCGCGATGACCTCGTCGCCGGCACTGCTCGCCGCCTGGGCTTCGAAATTCTGCGCCGGATCCATCAGCGGCCTCCGACCGACTGGTTGATCTGCGGCGTTTCCTGCCGGTACTGGGTCGAGGGATCCTTGCCCTCACGCAGCTTGCCGATCGCGTTCATGCGCTTGACGATATCGGCGCGGCCCTCGGTCCGGCCGCGGACGAGGTCAATCGGATCGGCCACCTGCGCGGCCAATGTCGCCTGGCTGGAACAGCCGAAATTCCAGAGCGGCTCGTTCGCCATGTCCAGTTTCCAGTCGGAGACGCCAGCGTCCTGCGTCCACTGTCCGCAGGAATGCGGCAGGCCCGCCTGCAGCGAGGCGAATGTCAGGCGAATGGGCGAGGCGAGATTCGGGTCCGCGATCGGATAGGTCCTGACCGAGAGCGATCCGGGCGGCACGCCGCCCTGCGCCAGGGCTCTGCGGATCGCTTCGAGCGTGCCATGCGTTGCCATCTCCCGGCCACCGGTTGGCACCTGGGCAACCAGTCCGCCACGTCCACTGCGCCGGTAGTCCGCGGCGAAACTGGCGACATCCTCGGCCTGGCGACGATCGAGACCCGCACCGGCCCGTACGATGAACACGTCAAGCGAACGTGGCGCGTCACGCAGCACGATCGGGTGCCGCTCGCGCAGATCGCTGGCGCTGATCGACCCCGTCGTGTCGGTCTTCGACGCGCAGGCTCCAAGAGCAACGCCGGCGGCCAGAACGGCGGCCAGAGGCCAATGGCCCATCCGCTGCTGTCCTCGATCTGTCATGGCCCGAGCCACCCTTTGCGCGTTCATGAGAGCACCCTTAGTCGGCAATGAAGCCGACCCGGCCCCTGTAGGCCTGAGGCAACGGCCCGCTATTGGTGCCATAGATCTTGTTCAGGCGGCCGAGCAGGACGGCCTGCGCATCATGGGCATCGACGAAGCCGTCATCCGGGCGCTGGACCTGGTTCGGCTCCATCGGCTTGGCGATATAGGGGGTAACCGTGATCATCAGCTCGGTCTCCTCGCGCTGATAGTCGCGCGAGCGGAAGAGCACGCCGATCACCGGCAGGTTCATCAGCCCCGGGAAGCCATTGATCGACTGTTTCGAGACGCGCTGGATCAGCCCGGCCGTCGCGAGGGTCCCGCCCGATGGCAGTTCGACGGTGGTGTCGGACTTGCGCACGCGGAAAGCGGGGGCGTTCACCGATTCCCGAGTGTTGGTGCCCCGTAGTGCGTTGCTCGTATTGCTGAGCCGGAGCTGGTTCTCGAAATCGAGTTCCGTGACTTCGGTGGCAATGCGCATGCTGATCTTGTTGTCGGACAGGACAATCGGGGTGAAATTCAGGGAAACGCCGACCGGCTTGTAGACGATGCCGAGCGTGCAGAGGCCTGATGCATCGCAGGTATAGCCGTTGGGCACGGGGACATCGCCACCAGCCGTGAACTTGGCACTTTCCCCGGAAATTGCCGTAACCATCGGTTCCGCCAGAACGCGGGCGAGGCCTGCGCGCTCCAGCGCACGCAAGGTGAAATTGGTCGAGTTCCCGATGCCGGCCCCGATCGCCGTGGCCGCCAGGGACTGAGGCTGCAATGGCAGAGGGTTTTCGATCGACGGCGTGATCGAGAAGTTGCCGAGCTTCCACTCGCCGGACGAGTTGATGCCGAGCTGCTTGATCGCCTTGCGCGAAACCTCGGAGATCACGACCTTGACCATCACCTGATCACGATCGCGGATCGTCAAAGAGTTGATCACGGCGCCCTTGGACGAGGAGAAGATGCCGGAGGCTGTCCCTACGAAGGCGTTCGCGATGTCGACTGCCTGGGTCGCTTCCGACGCATTGGCGACGTTGCCGAGCAAGAGGATGGAATTGCCGGCTGGCTTGACCTCGATTTGGGCCCTGGGCATCGCCGCACGCAGCGTCTGCCGCAGCACGTTGAGATCCCGCCCGACTTCGATCTCAAGTGCGGAAATCTGGCGGCCCTCGGAATCGATCACGAACATCGAGGTCGAGCCATCGGCGATGCCGATGATGAAAAGCTTGCGCGCCGAGCGCACGACCGCGTTGGCGACCTTGGGGTTGGCGACGAAGACTTCCTTGGCGTCACGCGGCAGTTCGACGATCAGTGAACGACCGATCGAGAGCGAGAGCTTGCGGGCAATGGCATGCTCGCTGGAGCCGACATTCAGAACCGGGGCAGGCCCGGTCGACTGGGCCATGGCCGGAAGACCGAGCAGCATTGCCAGCGCCGGCCCCGCGAGGGAGAGAAGAATGCGCTTGGGTATCATGGCTTCACGCTTTTGCTGGTGACGCCGTAGCGTACGAGGGTCAGGCCGCCTTCGGTGTCGGGGCGCCCGGCATCGCCGGCGTCCTTGAGGCTGCGCAATGCGAGCGAAAGCGTGCCGTTGCGCTGCGCCTGAGCGACGATCTCGACCTGGCGCGGCTCGAGTTCGAGCGTCGCCGTCTCGCCAATGACGACCTTCTCGCCGTTGCGTTCCTGGATATTCTGACCGATCGCCAGCACCCGGACATTGGTCAGGATCGTTTCGCTGATGAAGCTCTCGGCGCCGCTGTTCGCGTTGCCGCCGCCTCCCTCCTGGTGGGTCCGGATGACGTCGACCCGGTCGTTCGGCAGGATGAAGCCACCCGCCGTATTGGCTCCGCGGCTATCGGTACCGATCGCGGTTGCCCTTTTGCCGGCCGGCAGAACCGCCGAGAGGAATCCGGTGCCATCGGTCTTGATCAGCTTCTCGCGGCGGATCGGTTCGCCACCAGACACCGCGAAGCGCGCCAGTTGCCCGGCCAATTCCGTTTCGGCCTCGGGAGCCTCGGTCTTACGGATGACCCCGGCCGGAACACTGTCAGCCGGCCAGTCGATCCAGCGCATATCGCCGGCAGCCAGCGTATTGCCAACCGGGATATCGGCAGCCGCGACCAGCACCGGAACCGTCGGCGCCGGCTCATAGCGTGTCACCGGTGCCGGCGTCGCCTTAGGGCGTTGGATCAGCAATGCTGCGCCAAGCCCCGCCACGAGCGCGACGACCAGGATGATGATACGGGCAGGACTCATGAACGCCGATCCTCAGCCAAGCTGCGTTGGCTCTCGGAAGGGATCGTGACCCGGGATTCGTCAAATTATGGTTAACCCGGCGTAACTTTCATCATCCGCCCAAGGTTCTGGACTCATAAGCCCTGAACCAGTGTCCTCCCCGAATTCCGCTCGGAATGAGACAGGTACCGGATCGGGGCGCGCGCGAATCGCGCTTCAGGATTCTGCGACTTCCGCAGTCGCGACCACGGGAACGAACCGGGCCGCGGCACCATAGGCGGGTTGCAGAAGGCGGTGCGCCAACAGGTAGCAGGCCCCGGCGATGATCAGACCTACGCCGACATCGACAAAGTAGTGGCCGCCATCGATCGGTGTCGCGGCAATCATCGTCAGGTTCAAAGCGGCGACCGGCCAGCGCAGCACTGGGTGTGCGAGCCCGCCGAGCAGCATCAGGAGCCCGAGCGCCGCATGGTAAGACGGAAAGGTGATGATTCCCTGAGCCTTCGACAGGTTGAGATCGAAGGGTGCGCCCGCCCGCAACGCCTGCATATCATGCACATGCACGAAGGCAGCGGACGGCGACAGATGGGGGAAGTCGGCGGGTGTCAGGTTCAGATGGACGAACATCGCCATCGCCGGAAAGAAGCCCGAGATCAGGATCGTCACAAAGCCGGCAAGGATCATGGCCAGGATCATCACCCGCGCAGCGCTACCCCGTCCGGTGAACGACAATGTCACGATCAAGATCAAGACCTGTGGGATGAAACTGTCATAGGCCAATTGAAACAGCAGGCCGAGCAGCGGACGCTGATTGACGGCCTTGAGATAGGCCATCCAGTCGAGCCCAAGAGCACGGTCGACATCATACAGGACCGGATCCTGCAGGGGAAAACCGAGAGAGGCGAGCAAATAGGAGAACAACGCCCCGACGGCGAAGAAGCCGATGATCTGAGCAGAGCAATCCAGGCCATCGGCGATCTTAAGCTCCGCCCTCCGCTCGCGGTAGACATGGGCTGCGAATGTCAGAACGAGAGCCGCGACAAGCGGCACCAGAAGTGAAACGGCATTGAGGCGAATAGCCGAGAAGGGCAGCCAAGCCAGGTCGATCAGCAGAAGGCCGATGATGAAAGATCGGACGAACTGATTGGATCGCCGCGCCAGTGTCGTATCAGCCGCCGTCATCGTGCCACCTTACGTTGCGACGGCACCATGCAGCTGAAGATTTAACCCGAGCTCAATCGCGATGGTTAAATCTTTCGGCTGAGGCGCGAGATGTCTCCGATCCTTGCACCCGGCAAAATCGGTCGGCGCGCAGTGCGCCGGGTTTCTCGACGGCATTCCGGGCGCATCGATCGCAAAAGCGAAGGGGTAAAGGGCGTTAGGGGACAGGCCGCCGTCGCCGGTCGCCCACCCGGACAATGCCGCGCCCGCTTGTTCGGCAGAAGCGGCTCAATCAATCGCCGCTCCAACACTCAGATCGAATCGCGCCATCGACGCCTCCTCCCGAAAACGTTGAATCAGCCCAAACTCCAAACACAGCCCTTATGGGTTCAGAACCTATAGGCCTATGGCAGCGCGCCAGATCTCGGTTTCCGGCAAGACGAAGAGAGCCGAGCAGGCAAGGGCGATTCCATAGGGCACGCCCTGATTAGCCTCATGAAGCCGGCGCAACCATGGCCAGTTCTCCCCCAGCACCGGCAAGGGTGCGGTACGCAGCTTGATCACGATAAGTGTCAGCACCGCGCCGAACGTCGCGGCCACAAGCAGATAGGGCATCAACTGCCCAAAGCCGAACCAGAGCGCCGTGGCGGCAGCCAGTTTGGCATCCCCGCCGCCGATCCAGCCCGCGGCGAACAGGCCAAAACATATCGCAAGAACAAGGCCCCCTGCGGCCAAATGCCAGGCAATCTGATTCCAGGGCAGGCCGATGATGAGAGCGCTCGGCACGAAAAGCACGGCGAGGCCGAGGCAAAGCCGGTTGGAAATCGTCATCGACAGCAGGTCGCTCGCTGCAGCGTAGACCATCGCCGCAGGAAAGAGGACGAGAAGGAACAGCAACGGGAGCGACATCGAAAGGTCTCCTGGCAATGCAGCTTCGCGAACGATGCGTCAGCATCGCGCCCAACCCTGTAAAAACAGTTTCTGGGCGGTCGAGCGCGAACCGGGACGCAAAACGCCCCGGACCAGCCGGGGCGTTGGTTGTGTAGGGCAGACAGTAGTTCAGGTGGCGACGTTCATCAGCGCGGTGCTGATCCGGCCGAACAGCAGGCCGAGCTGCGTGCCGACAATCGTGGCGGCGCCGATGATGACGACGGCGATCAGGCCGGCGATCAGGCCGTATTCGATGGCGGTCGCGCCGGACTCGTCCTTGGCAAAGCGAGCGAACAGATTCTTCATGACGGAACTCCTATTGCACCACGGTTTGACTGCTGCCTTCGCTCTGAGCGGCTTCGGTCAGCGACAAGACGGACACTACCCAGAAGCTCTTGCGTTTCGGTTAAACGAAACAAAGAACTCGGCGACGATCTCACACACTTCCTGGATGGTTAACGGCATATTTATTGAATTCACAACCCAACGCCACAGTGAATATCAGTTAATATTTGAGCTTAATTACGACTATACGCGTCATCACAATCGAATTTTGGCATTATCTCAATGCTTATCTCCGGGAAGAGTGCGACCTTAAGTGATACTCGCCCTCTCAATTTGGAAGTTGTCTGCTCAATGAACATGTTCGTGAGGAGGCATTAGGATTCGATTCATCATTTTCGGCTTAATTCCAGATGTCGGAAACCTAGGGCGCCACCATGTCGACTGTCCTCAGCTGTGCCCTCCGCCGCGGAGCGCTAGCCATGGCCGCGTCCGGCGCGATCATCCTGGGAAGCGCGCCCGCAGCGCGGTCGGCGCCGGAAGCAGCCCGGCTCGAAACAGTCGCCGTCATCGTCGATCACGCCAAGCTGGTCAGACTGCCGGAAAAGGCCCAGACCGTGATTGTCGGCAATCCGGCGATCGCCGATGTCTCCGTGCAAAGGAACGGGGTGATGGTGGTGACCGGCAAGAGCTTTGGCGTCACCAATCTCATCGCGCTCGATGCCAGCGGCGGCCTGCTGGCAGAATCGCTCGTGCGCGTCAGCGCCGCCGCGGATTCGATTCTCACGGTCCAGCGCGGCATGGAGCGGGAAAGCTATTCCTGCACGCCGACCTGCCAACCAACGGTGCAGCTCGGAGACGCAACCAAGTATTTCGGAGACGTCGGCGGGCAGACGACCAGACGCAATGCTTTGGCCAGCGGCGGCGGCGACAAATAGGGTTCGGCCCGACCAGAGTGAATGTTCTGCTAACGCGGGTGTGGCTTCGCCGAATAAGGGCCTAACAAGTCAGCAATGCTTTCCGGCTAGGATATCCCCACTGCAGAGCGGAGCCTTGCTAGTGGCGACCGCATCCGAATGGTTGGCTTGACTGGTCATGCTTACATCTCCGTCCAGAAGCGTCGCGCGACGCCTCCTCAGGGGCCCATGGCGAGGATCCAAGGGCTTTTTCAGGAACCAACGCGGCGCGACCGCAATCGAGTTTGGCATCGTCGCGGTTCCGTTCCTGGTGCTCGTGACCACGACCATC
This sequence comes from Hyphomicrobiales bacterium, assembly GCA_900470095.1. Classification (GTDB taxonomy): domain Bacteria; phylum Pseudomonadota; class Alphaproteobacteria; order Rhizobiales; family Beijerinckiaceae; genus Allobosea. The sequence goes on along the minus strand of UBZM01000036.1, from coordinate 148,151 downwards.
GAAACGGCTCTGGTGCTGTGGACCAACCAGGTGCTTGACGACGCAGTCAAGCAAGCGGCGCGGACGCTCCTGACGGGAGAATCGGTCGCAATCTACAGCACCCCCTCCAACCCCCTTCCGCACGGTGCCAAGACATCGACAGAGGCATTCAGGCGGGAGGTCTGCGCGCAGGCTCCGGCGCTCGTCGATTGCGAGAAGCTGCGTGTCGACGTGCGCGGCTACGCAACGCCAACGCAGGCTCGAACCGATCTTGCCACCCGCAACCCGCTCAACGGGAGAACGCTGAACACCAGTGGTTTCAGCTACAACCAGCCCGGAAGAGGCGAGACTGTCGTGGTGCGGGCGGCCTTGCGCTATTCGCTCTACCTGACGGGCTGGGTGGACTCCTTGACGGGCTGGACGGTCTCCCTTGCCAATATCGATGGCGACGAGCGCGCCCTATTTTCAGTCGCTACGTTCCGAACCGAACCCTGAGAGCGACATGAGGCAGTTCTTCTCGTTCCGCCGCAACAGGGCCGCGCTTCGCCGCCTCAGGCGTCACCTTCAAGGGGACAGAAAGGGCGTGGCCGCCGTCGAGTTTGCGCTCATCCTGCCCCTGATGCTCGCGTTCTATTACGGCATCGTCGAGGTCGGGCGGGCCACCATGGCCGATCGCCGGATCACCCAAGTCAACCGGGCCCTCGTCGATCTCACTTCACAGTCGGCCGCAATGAGCGATGGCGAAGTCGACATGATCTTCCTCATCGCGCAAATGATCTTGGCGCCCCAAACAACGACGTCAACGCTGCCACCAATGCCAGCAACGCTAAAGATGACCATCGCCAGCGTCGTCGTGGACGACAAGGGGGTGGCAAAGGTCTGTTGGAGCGAACAGAGAAACACATCCGCCCCACCGACAAACATCAAACTGCCGGCTGGGCTGCTCATTCCCAAAACGTCCGTGATCATGGCCGAGGCCAGCTTCGGCTATACGCCCTTGCTCGGCGACCGGGTGATCAAAAGCGCCCTCACCCTGGGCGGCGACAGGATCTACATGCGCCCACGCATGGCAGCGAAGACAGGCACGCTAAACATCGAGCAGGTGGCGCGAATCAAGGGGACTGGCAGCGCCGCCAAGACGACTGTCTGCCCCTGAGCTGTCGCGGCGCCTCGCGGCCAGGACTCCGGCTGCGAGAGGTGCCCCGATGCGAGATCGCTCGCCCCGGGACACGCCCTGCCAGGTTCGCCAGCCTCAGATCGTCTGATTATAGGCACCCACTTCCGGGTTCTCGCGCAGCACGCCGTCGATGGCGGCAAACATCTCGCGCATGCGCGCGTCCGAGACCGGGCTTTCGCAGACGACGACAAGCTCCGGCTTGTTGGAGGAGGCGCGGACCAGTCCCCAGGTGCCATCCTCGTTGACGACGCGGACGCCGTTGACGGTGATCACGTCTCGGATCTTCTGGCCGGCGATGGTTTCGCCCTTGGCCTGCATGGCCTCGATGCGCTTCGTCACGCGATCGCTGACCTCGTACTTGATCTCGTCGGCGCATTTGGCCGCCATGGTCGGCGTGCCCCAGGTCTTGGGAACGGCGGCATAGAGTTCCGCCATCGACTTATCCGGGTTGCGGTCGAGCATGTCGATAACCGCCAGCGCCGTGACGACACCATCGTCATAGCCACGCCCGACCGGCGCGTTGAAGAAGAAATGGCCCGACTTCTCGAACCCCGCCAGCGCGTTGAGATCGCGGACGCGGCGCTTGATGTAGGAATGGCCGGTCTTCCAGTAATCCGTCTTCACGCCGAGCCTCTGCAACTCGGGGTCGGTGATGAAGAGCCCGGTCGATTTCACATCGACGACGAACTGCGCGCCGGGATGCAGCCTGCCGAGGTCGCGCGCCAGCATCACGCCGATCTTGTCGGCGAAGATCTCCTCGCCGTGATTGTCGACCACGCCGCAGCGGTCGCCGTCGCCATCGAAGCCGAGCGCAACGTCAGCGCCGTGCTGCTTCACGGCATCCGCCATGGCATGCAGCATCTTCATGTCTTCGGGATTGGGATTGTAACGCGGGAAGGAGTGGTCGAGCTCGGCATCCATCGGGATGACCTCGCAGCCGATCGCTTCCAGGATCTGCGGGGCGAAGGCGCCGGCCGTGCCGTTGCCGCAAGCCGCGATGACCTTGAGCTTGCGCATGATCTTCGGCCGATTGGTCAGGTCCTTGATATAGATGGCCGGGAAATCGGGAACGAAGACATAGGAACCGCCGCCCGACAGCTCGAAATCGGCGGCAAGCACGATGTCGCGCAGCTGGCCCATCTCGTCGGGGCCGAAGGTGACGGGGCGCTGCGCGCCCATCTTCACGCCGGTCCAGCCATTGTCGTTATGCGAGGCCGTGACCATCGCGACGCAGGGGACGTCGAGCGCGAACTGAGCGAAATAGGCCATGGGCGACATGGCAAGGCCGATATCATGGACCTTGCAGCCCGCCGCCATCAGGCCAGTGACCAGCGCCATCTTGATCGACGACGAGTAGCCCCGGAAATCATGACCGGTGACGATCTCGGGCTTGATGCCCATGCGCTTGATCAACGTGCCGAGGCCCATCCCGACGGCCTGCACGCCCATCAGGTTCAGCTCCTTGCCGAAGAACCAGCGCGCATCGTATTCGCGGAACCCCGTCGGCTTCACCATCGGCAGGGATTCATACTCGAAGGTATTCGGGAACAACTCAGGCAGGGGCTTCGGGAACATCAAGGCATCCATTGCAAGGGAATATGCAGGGCGAACGAAGCATCAAGCCACATGAATGCAGCCTGACCGTGACACGGCGGCGACGCCGTCTTGACGGGCCCTTGGCATAGCGGCTCGCGGCCGATTAGGAAACGCCGGAGACCGCCTAGCCGCGTAGGATCATGCGACCGGTCTGGACCTCGTAGCCCTTGAGCTTGCTCAGGAAGGAGGTTCCAAGCAGGCTGACGGACAGCGCCCCTGCGGGCAGTACCATGGCCTCGACATTGCGCACGATGATCCCGCCGAGCCTGACCTCGCGCAGATTCACCCGGGCGCCCCGTACGACGCCATTGGCTGTGCGCAGCGTGATCTTGTAGTCGGACGATGCCGGGCGGATGCCGAGCCCCAGGGCATCGCTCTCCGTCAACGCAATGAAACTCGCACCGGTATCGACCAGCATCCTGACACGGTAATTGTCGATGGTCGGATGGACCATGTAGTGACCGCGAGAATCGGCCGCCACGGTGACCATCGGAGGCTCGCTCGATCGGGCGACTGGAGACGGCGACGCGGGCTGTCGCGCGCCGGTCGCGACAGCCGCCGCGCGGGGCGTGTCATCATCCTCGACATAGCCTGCCAGACGCGTGCCATATGACATCGCGCCGTAACCGACGGTAAAGGCTACTCCGAGCGCCCAGATGATGGGCCGTTGCGCCATCTGCTTTCAGTCTCCATCAGGTTCCGGGGATGCTGCTCCCAGGACACTGCGGAAGAATGAATAGGAACGGGAGGATTGGCGGGTTCGGCCGAGCCTGAGCCTGATGAATCCAAACAGACTTAACGTCATCCGCATTGAAGGCATCTCAGAGGAAGCCGGCGTCAGCCAGTGCCTCGATCTCCGCCTGGCGTGGCACGCTCGGCTGAGCGCCCGGCACTGTGCAGGCGAGCGAGCCCGCCGCGAGCCCGCGCTGAAGCGCGCCTGAAAAGCCATAGCCGGCATCAAGCGCCGCCGCGAAAGCCCCGACGAAGCTGTCGCCGGCCGCTACCGTGTCGACGACCTCGACCTTCGGCGCTTCGAGGCGGCGGCGAACGCCGCCATGCCAGCCGACGACGCCCTCGCCGCCGAGCGTGACGACACAGGCAATGCCGCGCTCGGCATCGACGCGCTGCGCAAAGGCGTCGGGCTCGCGTTCGGCCCAGCCCCAGGCGCTGGCAAGCACCAGCGCCTCGTGCTCGTTGACGATCAGCATGTCCAGGCAATCGAGCAATGCGGGAGCAGGCGAGCCGGCTGGTGCGAGATTCAGGATGACGCGCCCGCCGGCCTGCTTTGCCAGCCGGGCCGCCGCGATGCACTCCGTCTCCGGAACCTCGCGCTGCAAGAGCAGGATGTTGCGCTGGCCAAGCGGCAGCTCGCGCAAGCCACCGGCCCTGGCATGGGCATTCGCGCCGGCCGCCACCACAATCTGATTGGAGCCGGCTGCATCGACGGCGATGAAGGCGGCACCTGTTGGCGCCTCGACCCGCTCGACCAGCGTGAGATCGACACCGTCGGCGGCCAGCAGGGTCAGGGCGATCTCGGCAAAGGCATCACGCCCGACAGCGCCGGCGAGCACGACTTCGGCGCCTGCCCTGCGTGCGGCAAGCGCCTGGTTGGCCCCCTTGCCGCCGGGATGCAGCGCATAGCCAGGGCCGATCACCGTCTCGCCGGCCCCCGGCAGGCGCTCGACGGGCGTGACCAGATCGACATTCAGCGACCCGAAGACGGTGATCACGCCACCAGCCTCGCAGCCAGACGCTTCACACCCGCGACAAACGCGTCTTCCGGTGTCGTGATCTGGAAGGGCAGGCCCGCCGTCTCGAACGCCGCTGCATAACTCGCCGCCAGCGCTCCATCGGCCACGAGATGGACCGTGGCGGGGCGTCCGAACAACGCCTGCACGCCGGCAATCTCCTGGCCGACCAGCAGCGCCGAGAGATAGGGCCCGACCGCGCCGCCACCCATTCGTCCCGCAAGCACCTCGGTACGCGCTGCAAAGGCTGCGTTGAGCAGCCCGGCAGGCCGCACTGCTGCAGCGAAGCCGCGCGCGGCACCGGTGCTTGCGTCGTCCCCCGACGGCTCTTCGGCAAGGCGCGCCAGAATCGAATGCTGACGCAGCAGGCCGTAGATCTCGCCGGTCATGAAGCTGGCAAAACGCGTGATCCGGCCGGCCCGCATTTCAGCCCATTTCGAATGGGTTCCGGGCAGGCAGGCGATGCCATCGGTGAGACCGAGTCCGACGATCAGCGTTTCCTCGCCACGCATGACATCGAAGACGCCATCGTCCCAGGAGAGCCCGGGCAGCACGGTTGCGCGCGTTCCGTCCTCCAGCGTCACCGCGATGCCGGCATCTGCCAGCGCTTCGATTGAGGCGGGGCACGCAACGTAATGCGCCTCGACCCAGCCATTGCGGCTGCCGACCATCCCGGCGAGCACGATCGCGGCATCCGGCCGCTTGCGGCGGAAATCACCGGCGATCCCCTCGAAAGCAGCCGGGAAACCACCGGGCGGCACCGATTGGATGCCCTGATCCGCAATCCGCCGATCCATCACGCTGCCATCCTCGCCGATGAGGAAGGCGCGGGCACGGGTGGTGCCCCAGTCGAGCGCGATCAAGGGTTTCGGCATGGCGGGCTCCGGCACGGCGTCAGTCGTGGCTCTGCCTTGCCGCATCAGGCGCGGGCGAAGCAAAGCGCTGGTCCGACTATCTCCTTGGCCCGCAAGCCGGGGTCAAGCCCGCGCGTGCCGCGCGGGCTCAGACGTCGAAGAAGACCGTCTCGCCCTCGCCCTGCAGCCGGATGTCGAAATGGAAGACGCCGTCCGGGCCACGCTGCGCAATCAGCGTTTCACGCCGCTCATGCGGGACCAGGGCGAGCACGGCATCGGACGCATTGGCAGGGTCGTCCGAGAAATAGATGCGGGTCACCAGCCGGAGCAGGAGCCCGCGCGCGAAGACCGAGACAGCGAGATGGGGCGCCTGCTTCGTGCCGTCCGGCCCCTCCACGGCGCCTGGCCGCACCGTCTCGAAGTGGAAAAAGCCCTCCGGCGAGGTTTCCGCCCGGCCGAAGCCTGTGAAGCCGGCATTGCCCCCGGCGTTGTGGCGTCCATCCGCGTCGGCCTGCCAGACCTCGATCATGGCGTCCGGCACCGGCTCGCCATCGCCATCGAGGACATGGCCGCGAATGGTGATGCGTTCGCCCGGGACGCCATCAGTTGCAATCCGCTCATTGGCCAGCTCTGAACCGCCATAGGCGCGGGGCGTCAGAGCATAGGCGTAGAAGGGGCCGACCGTCTGCGAGGGGGTGAGGCCAAGGGCGGCCTTGTGCTCAGTCATCATGCGGCTCCTCGAGCGGCGTCGCGTCGCGACCGCGCAGGACGATGTCGAACTGGTAACCGAGCGCCCATTCCGGTTCGGTCGTGTCGATGTCGAAGCGCGAGATCAGGCGCTCCCGTGCTTTCGCATCCGGAATCGACTGGAAGATCGGGTCATAGGCGAAGAGCGGATCGCCCGGGAAATACATCTGGGTAATCACGCGCGAGAGGAAGCTCGACCCGAACAGCGAGAAATGGATATGGGCCGGGCGCCAGGCGTTGTGATGGTTGCGCCAGGGATAGGCGCCGGGCTTGATCGTGACGAAGCGATAGCGCCCCTCCGCATCGGTCATGGCGCGGCCGGCCCCCGTGAAGTTCGGGTCGAGCGGCGCGGGATGCTGGTCGCGCAGATGGACGTAGCGCCCGGCCGCATTCGCTTGCCAGATCTCGACCAGGGTATGCGGCACCGGCCTGCCATCCTCGTCAAGCACCCGGCCCGTCACGATGATCCGCTCGCCGAGCGGTTCGCCCCCATGCTGGAGGGTCAGGTCTGAATCGCCGGCTTGCACGGCGCGATGACCGAAGGCCGGACCGCTGATCTCCGACAGCGTATGCGGCAGCAGGATCAACGGCTGCGAAGGCGCGCGCTTCAACGTGCTCGTATAGGCCGGCGACGCGTTGAGCGGATGGGCCTTCAGGCCATCGTGTGGATAGATCAGGCTCATGCCGCTACTCCATGCGCTCGCTTGGTTCGGGCGTGCAGATCGCGCAGGATCTCGATCTCCTGCGCGGTCGGCGCCGAAGTTTCGACGAGTTCGCCAGCGAAACGCAAGGTCCAGCCGCAACCGGCCTGAACCTGATCACGCGTCACGCCGGGATGCAGCGCGGTCACTGTCAGCTCGGCGGTCTCGGCATCGGGCTCCATCACGCAAAGATCGGTGATCACCTTGGTCGGCCCCCTGGTCTTGAGACCGAGCCGTTCCCTATCGCCCTTGCCCTTGCCGTGGCCGAAGGAGGTGATGAAGGGCAGGGTCTCGACGAAGGCGCGCGAGCCCATGGCCATGGTGATGAAGATCTCGCGACAATTGCCGGCGATCTCCGGCGCACCGCCGCCGCCAGGAAGCCTTACCTTCGGCGCGGCATAGTCCCCGACGACTGTGGTGTTCAGATTGGCAAAGCGATCGATCTGCGCGCCGCCCAGGAAACCAATGGTGATCCGGCCGCCCTGCAGCCAGTAGCGGAACATCTCGGGCACGCCGACCGTGGTCAGCGCGGTATCACAGAGTTCGCCGTCGCCGATCGAGAGCGGCAGCACGGAGGGGCGGGTCGAGAGCGTACCGGATTCGTAGATCAGCGTGATCTTCGGGGCATGGGTCAGGCGCGCCAGGTTGCAGGCAGCCGAGGGGGCGCCGATGCCGACGAAGCAGACATCGTCATCGGTCAGCAGGCGGGCAGCCGCGATGCTCATCATCTCGGTCGCCGTGTGGCTCATGGGAGTATGGCTCATGGCGCTGATCCTCACGCGGCCTGCCGAGCAAGGCCGGCATGGTGTGCAAACACCTCCGGCCCCTGCTCCAGGATATTTGCCTTCATCCAGGCCATGAATGTGTCGCGCTCCCGGGCGATCTTGTCCCAGGCAATGTAGAAGTCATTGGCGCGCTTGTAATAACCGTGGGCGTAGGATGGATAGGCTCCGCCCGGCACCCTGGCGATGGCGGTCACTGCCCAGGACGGCAGGATGACGGCATTGGCATTGCGTGGGCCAAAGTCCTCGACGATCTCCTCGACGGTGACCAGCGAACGCTTGGCCGCCAGTACGGCCTCCTTCTGCACGCCAACGATGCCTTCGAGCAGGACATTGCCCTCGCGATCCGCCTTCTGCGCATGGATGACGGCGGCGTCGGGTCGGATGGCGGGAACCGTCGCCAGGACTTCGCCGGTATAAGGGCAGGTAACGGATTTGATCCGGGGATTGACCTTCGGCAGGTCGACACCCTTGTAGCCGCGAAACACCGCGAAGGGCAGGTTGGCGGCGCCAGCCTCATAGGCATTGGCCATGGCAGCGTGGCTGTGCTCTTCAAGCTCGAGCCTATGCGGCCAGCCATTCTCGACCGCATCGCGCAGGCGGTGCAGCGAGCCCACGCCAGGGTTGCCGCCCCAGGAGAAGACCAGCTTTTCGGCGCAGCCCATCCCGATCATCTGATCGTAGATCAGGTCCGGCGTCATGCGGATCAGCGTCAGTCGCTTGCGGCCCTGGCGGATCGCCTCATGCCCGGCAGCATGCGGGATGAGGTGAGTGAAGCCCTCCATCGCGACGGAGCAGCCGTCACGCACCACCGACTCGATTCCCTCGGCGAGGGAGACGAACTCAGCCACCTTGACATCTCCTCGTTTTGTGCGTTAATCGCACATCGTTTTGATTTTCGAACATTACCGATTGCGTCAACGGGGGTCAAGATTGGACACGGCAACGTCGGATCGCGACCATATGGCCGCCCTGGAAAAGGGGCTGGCCGTGATCGAATGCTTCGACGCGGCGCATGAGAAACTCACCATCGCGGACGTTGCGCGCGCCACCGAATTGTCCCGCGCGGCGGCCCGGCGCTGCCTTTTGACGCTCACAAGGATCGGCTACGCCGAATTCGACGGCAAGTTCTTCCGGCTGACGCCGCGCGTGCTCAGGCTCGGCCATGCCTGGCTGGCCTCCAGCGCCCTGCCCCAGCTCGTCCAGCCCTTCCTGGAACGGTTGTCCGAGGAAACCCATGAATCCTCCTCGGCCTCGCTGCTCGACGGGCACGAGATCGTCTATATCGCGCGTTCGGCGCAGAGGCGGATCATGTCCGTCGGCCTTTCCGTCGGCTCGCGCCTGCCCGCCTTCTGCACCTCGATGGGGCGCGTCCTGCTCGCAGCGCTGCCACCCGACGAGGCCCGCGAACGGATTCTGGCCGGCCACCCGCGAGCGCTGACGCCTCATACCGTAACGGAGCCGGAACGGATCATGGCCGCCTTGGCGGCGGCGCGCGAACAGGGTTACAGCGTGGTCGATCAGGAACTGGAACTTGGCCTGATCTCGATGGCACTCCCGCTCGCCAACGCGCGTGGCGAGACTGTTGCCGCCTTCAATATCTCCGGGCAGGTGCAGCGAACCTCGGCCGAGGAGATGGTGGCGCAGTTCCTGCCGCGCATGCGCTCGATGCAGGCGATGCTGCGCCCGCTGATCAAGTAAGGACATCACGATGCTTGCCCTGCAGTCCGGACCTCTCTCCGCCGCGATCGCGCCCGAGATCGGTGCGATGGTGACCGCGCTCGAATGGCGCGCGCCTGAGCGGGTGCATCCGCTCCTACGGGCGCCGGCGGGGGCGGTTCCCTCGATCGCGGCCCCCAATCGCTTCGGCAGCTGGGCCATGCTGCCCTTTGCCAACCGCGCCTTCGATTGCGTCATCGACGATGGCGAGCAGCCCTTTCGGGTGCCCGCCAACGATCCTGCGGGCACAGGCAGCATTCATGGCTTCGGGTGGCAGTCGGCCTGGGAGATTCTGGGGTATGACCACGGCCATACCGTTCTGGAACATCGACGCAGCGCCGGTGAAGACCCCTATCGCTACCGCGCGCGGCAGGAGATCAGCCTCGACGTTTCCGGTATGACCATAGCCCTTGCGATCATCAACGAGGCGGATATGGCCCTACCCTTTGGCTTCGGGCTGCATCCCTGGTTTCCCGCTGCGGCGGATACGCGCCTCAAGATGCGCTCCGACGGCGCATTGATCCTCGGCAACGGCTTCCGCGCAACCGGCTCGCAAGCGCTCGCAGATGGCGGCCCCTATGCCGCTAACCCGCTCTTCGCAACTCAGGCAGAAACGGCCTGGAGCTTCCTCGGCTGGGATGGCACGGCGCGCATGGAAACGCCTTCGCGCGGCGTCGCCGTCACCGTCACCGCAAGCGAAACGCTGCGCTGCCCTGTCGTCTGGGCCCCTCCTGGCGCCGACTTCCTCTGCGTCGAGCCGCAAAGCCATGCCATCGGTGCACCAAGCGAGGTTGCAGCGCGTGCCGCCTCGCCGCTCACGCGGCTTCAGCCGGGCGAGACGCTCAGCGGCTGGATGCGGATCGCCGTGGAGGCGATCTGAGCCCTTATCTCCAGGTCGGCCCGGCCCGGTAGGGCTGGTAGCCGTAAGCGTTGGGCGGCAGGGTCGGCCGCATGAAGAGCTGATCACGCGCCGCATCCCAGTTCGGCACGCCACGCTGATGCGCGATCGCGGCCGCACGCTGCTTGGATTTCGACTGCGCAATGGCGACCTTGCTCTTGTGAGGCGTCTTCGCGAGCTTGCTCTTGGCACCGCCTGCCCTGGCAAATTGCGACAGCCCGTCCGAGCTGGCTCCATTCAGCGCAATACGCGTCTGGCCGGCACCGTGCTTCTTGACCAGCGCAAACAGCTTGGCGGCATGGGCAGGATGCAGCCGGATGCAGCCATGCGATGCCGGCCGGCCGAGTGCACCGACCGCTGTCGTGCCATGGATGGCGTAGCCACCACGGAAGAACACGGAATAGGGCATCGCCCCGCCATATTTGCGCGAGTACCAGCTCCGCTCCAGCCGCGTCGGGCTATAGACGCCGTTGGGAGAGCGGAACCCCTTGCGGCCGGATGAGATCGTCCAATTGTAGATCTCTCCGTCAGTCGTCGTCACCTGCATGCGCTGGGCAGCCAGGTCGACGCGGACCTGAACGCCGGCCTGGGCCGAAGCCAGGCCGGCAAGCGAAAGAAACACTACGGCGAGGACGCCGAGGACACGACGCATCACACCACTCCTGAAGACGCAACCGTTGCAAGAATTCGGCGTTGTCGGATGCGATGCTCCGCCGCCTTTACTCTAGGAAACGCCCTTCAGCCCCCAGTTGTAAAGCAGAAAGCCGCAACTTGGTTTCCGCGCGGCCGGCTTGAGCTGCAGGCGCCGCTACAACATCGGCAGAGAGCGGGGCTTGGGCCCACGTGGAAAAGCAGCGTCGATTCGCGCGATCTCGCTGTCGCTCAGGCGCAGCTTCAGCGCGCCGGCATTGTCCTCGACATGTTCAGCCCTGGCAGCCTTTGGGATGGCGAAGACCTGGGATTGGCGGGTCAGAAAGGCAAGCGCGACCTGACGCGGTGTTGCTCCATGCGCGATCGCGACATCGGCGAGCACGCCCCCGCCCGCACTTGCGGCTAAGGGAAAATCATCCTGACCAAATGGGCTGTAGGCGGTCACCGCAACGCCGTGGCGCTCGCACCACGGGATGACCATATGCTCGATGGCACGTTCGCCGAGATGATAGAGCACCTGGTTGCAGGCGATGACGCCCTCGCCTGCAATCGCCAGCGCCTCATCGAGATCATCGACGTCGAAATTGCTGACGCCCCAGGACAGAAGCTTGCCCTCGCGCTTCAGATCCTCGAAGGCTGCGAAAGTTTCCTCCAGCGCGTATGAGCCGCGCCAATGCAGCAGGAAGCAGTCGAGCCTGTCGGTCCGCAGCCGCCTCAGCGATTCCTCGCAGGCCTTGCGCGTACCCGCACGAGAGGCGTTGTACGGCAGCACCTTGGACACGAGGAAGACCTCCTCTCGCCGCCCGGCGATGGCTTCTCCGGCAATCTCCTCCGAGCGGCCGGAACCATACATCTCTGCCGTGTCGAGGTGGCGCAGGCCAAGGTCGAGCCCGCGACGCAAAGCCGCCACCGCGCCGGCCCGATCGGCGAGTTCGATGTTCCAGGTGCCCTGGCCGATGACGGGGATCGACGGGCCATTGGCTCCGAATTGCCGGGCCTGCATCGCACTCCCCCCATCTGTGCCAGTGTTACACCGGCGGCGTACCGTTGGCCGAAAGCACTTCGCCGGCCAGATAGAGCGAGCCGCAGATCAGGATGCGCGGCGGCGCCCGCCACGTCCTAACCGCGATCTCGCGCAGCGCCTGCTCGACGGAACCCGCGACCTCGGCATTCAACCCGGCGCCCCGCGCGAGAGCCGCAACCTCCTCGGCCGGGCGGGCGGCAAGCTGGTTGTGGATCGGCACGGCGAAGAGCGCATGCGCGAGCCCCTTGAAATGCCCTAGCGTCGCCGTCGCGTCCTTGGTCGAGAGCAGCCCCGCGATCATGACGAGCGGAGCTGGATTCTTCTCCTCCAGATCGGCCATCGCCTGCGCGAGAACGCGGCCGCCATCGGGATTGTGGCCGCCATCGAGCCAGAGCTCGGCGCCAGCGGGCACGAGTTCGGCGAGTTGACCGCGCGCCAGCCTCTGCAGCCGTGCCGGCCATTCCGCGTTGAGCATGCCCTGCTCGAAAGCACGGGCCGGCAGGCCGCCATACCCGGCTGCGCGCAAGGCCGCGATGGCCGTACCGGCATTGACGTGCTGATGACGCCCGGTGAGGCGCGGCAACGGCAGATCGAGCAGGCCGTCGCCGTCCTCGTAGACCAGCCGTCCGCCCGCCTCGTGAATGTTGAAGTCCTGCGCGCCGATCAAAATTTTCGAGGCGCCCACGCGCTCGGCCGCGGCTTCGAGCACGGCCGTCGGCTCCGGTTCCTGCGGCGCGATCACGGCGGGGGCACCGCGCTTGAAGATGCCGGCCTTCTCGCCCGCGATCTTGGTGACGGTATCGCCGAGATATTCGGCGTGATCCATCGAAACCGGCGTCACTACCGTGCAGGCGGGATGGGCGACGACATTCGTCGTGTCGAAGCGACCGCCGAGACCGACCTCGAGCAGCAGAACATCGGCCTTGTGCTCGGAGAAGAGCAGCATGGCGGCCGAAGTGGTGATCTCGAAGAAGGTGATCTGGTCGCCGGCATTGGCCCGCTCGCAGCGCTCCAGCGCCTCGACCAGCACGGCCTCGTCGACGAAACGACCGCCGCCCGGCTGACCGAGCCGGATGCGCTCATGGAAGCGCACCAGATGCGGCGAGGTGTAGACATGGACGCTGAGACCCGCCGCCTCGAGAATCGCCCGCATGAAGGCGATGGTCGAGCCCTTGCCATTGGTGCCGGCGACATGGATCACCGGCGGCAGGCGCTTATGCGGATCGCCGAGCCGCTCCAACAAGGTCAGGATGCGGCCGAGCGAGAGATCGATCAGCTTGGGATGCAGCGCCAGGAAGCGCGCCAGCAGCGTGTCGGAAGACCCCATGATGCGTTCGGCCCCCGGCCGTCCCGTTATCCGTGTCAGGCCGCTTCGGGGACCGGCCCGACCGGCTGCTTGGAATCGGCCGCCGGCTCGAGCTGCTTGGTCAGCAGGCGACCGAGGCGCGCCAGCGTCGCCGGGATATCGTGGCGATGGACGACCATGTCGACCATGCCGTGATCCTTGAGATATTCGGCGCGCTGGAAGCCTTCGGGCAGCTTTTCGCGGATGGTCTGCTCGATGACGCGCGGACCCGCGAAACCGATCAGGGCGCCGGGCTCGGCGATGTGGACGTCGCCCAGCATCGCGTAGGACGCCGTGACGCCGCCGGTGGTCGGGTTGGTCAGAACCACGAAATAGGGCAGCCCAGCCGCGCGCAGACGCCGGATCGCGACCGTCGTCCGCGGAAGCTGCATCAGCGAGAGGATGCCCTCCTGCATGCGCGCACCACCGGAGGCGGCGAACACGACATAGGGGGTCTTCTTCTCAAGCGCGGTCTCGGCGCCCTTGATGAAGGCTTCGCCGGCCGCCATGCCGAGCGAGCCGCCCATGAAGTGGAAGTCCTGCACGGCAATCGTCAGGGGCAGGCCCTGGACGCGGCCGAAGCCGACCTTGAAGGCATCGGCGGCGCCGGTCTTGGCGCGCGCGTCCTTGAGGCGGTCGACATAGCGCTTCTCGTCACGGAACTTCAGCGGATCGACAGCGACCTCCGGCAGCGGGACATCGACCCATTTGCCCTCGTCGAAGGTCAGGCGCAGCCGGTCCTGCGCGGTGACGCGCATATGATGGTCGGAGCCCGGAATGACGAAGCCATTGGCCTCGACGTCCTTATGGAAGACCATCTGCCCGGAATCGGGGCACTTGATCCAGAGGTTCTCGGGGCTCTCGCGCTTGAACAGGGTCTTGATGCGCGGGCGAACGACTTCGGAAATCCAGTTCATCGGATCATCCTTGAAACGTGTGACTGGAGCGGCCGGCTCAGGCCGCCTTGGAGACCGTGCGGATGCCGGCAGCCAGTTCCGCAACCAGCGAGGTGACCGCCGAAACCGTCTTGTCCGTGGCCTTGCCGTCCGCGTCCAGCGAGAGGCGAACCCGCTCGACGAGCGCGGAACCGACGACGACCCCGTCGGCACCCTTCGCGATGGCTGCGGCATCGGCCGCCGTCTTCACGCCAAAGCCGACAGCAACCGGCAGGTCGGTATGGCGCTTGATCCGGGCCACCGCATCGCCGACCGCGTCATAGCTCGCGATCGCGCCGCCAGTGACACCGGTCATCGAGACATAATAGACGAAGCCCGAAGTATTGCTCAGCACCTTCGGCAGGCGCTTGTCGTCGGTCGTAGGCGTGGCCAGACGGATGAAGCTGATACCGGCCTCAAGGGCGGGCAGGCAGAGCTCCACATCCTCTTCCGGCGGCAGGTCGACAACGATGAGTCCATCGACACCGATCCGGCGCGCATCCTGCAGGAAGCGCTCGACACCATAGGCCCAGATCGGATTGTAGTACCCCATCAGCACGATCGGCGTGTCATGGCCGGCCTTGCGGAAGGCCTCGACCATGGCGAGCGTCCTTTTCAGCGTCTGGCCTGCCTTCAGGGCCCGCTGGCCCGCGAGCTGGATCGGGACGCCATCAGCCATCGGATCGGTGAAGGGCACGCCAAGCTCGATCACATCCGCGCCTGCCTCAGGCAGGGCATTGAGGATCGCGCTTGCGGTCTCGAAATCCGGATCACCGGCGGTGACGAAAGTCACCAGCGCTGCCCGGCCTTGGGCAGCGCAAGCGGCGAAGCGGGACTGGATGCGGGTCTGGCCGGTCTCTGTCATGAGCGTGCGGTTAGCATGAAGGGGGCGGGCTGGCGAGGGCTCAGGGTGCGATGCGCCAAACCGTGCGCAGCGAACTCGTCACGGTGATCTCGCCGGGCTCGACCGAAATCGGCGCCGCGCCCGCCGCCATGCGGAAGGCACGCACATCGCCCGCAGCGCGGCCCGGTACCTCGGCTTCCGCCTCGACGATCGAGACCAACTCACCGACCTTGACGCCGAGCGCCGTGGCATGGAGTTCGGCCCGCGAACGCGCCGCCTCCGCCGCCTTCAGGCGCGCTGCATCCTTGGCCTTGCTCTCGTCCGCCAGCCCGAAGCTTATGCCGGACATCTCATTCGCGCCGGCCTTGGCCAGCGCGTCGATCAGCGGGCCGGCCTTGGCGAGGTCGCGCACGGTGACGGTCAGGCCGGTGCGGGCCTCGTAGCCGTCGATCGTGGCGGCGCGCGGCGGCTTCGGACCTGGAGACATGGAGGGCTGCGTCATGCGCGGCATCAGCGAGACCTGCGAGGTCATCAGATCGCCGGGGGCGACGCCCGCCGCCTTAACGGCCTCGACCAGCCTGGCCAGCGCCGGCGTGTTCTGGGCGAGAGCCTCGGCTGCGGTCTTGCCCTCGCTGACGATGCCGGCCTGCAGGATCGCGATATCGGGCCTGACCCTGACCTCGCCCTCGGTCCGGATGACGATTCCCTCGGCGGGAGCCACCGTGCTCGCGGTCTGGGCCATTACGGGGCCAGACAGGACCAGCATGGCGGCGAGCAGGATCGTCTTCTTCATCGCTTTATCCTCAGGCTATCGGGTGGGCCGGCATCACCGTCCCGCCAGTATCTCCGCCACTTGCGGAATATCCTTGTCGCCACGGCCGGAGAGATTGACCACCATGAGGTGATCCCTCGGCTTTTGCGGCGCAAGCTCGGCTACACGAGCAAGCGCATGTGCCGATTCCAAGGCAGGAATGATGCCTTCGAGCTTGGAGATGAGCTGGAAGGCTTCCAGCGCCTCCTCGTCAGTGGCGGACAGGTATTTGACCCGGCCGACATCGTTGAGCCAGGAATGCTCAGGGCCGATGCCGGGATAGTCGAGACCAGCCGAGATCGAGTGCGCATCCTTGATCTGCCCGTCATCGTCCATCAGCAGATAGGTGCGGTTGCCGTGGAGCACGCCAGGGCGCCCCCCGGTGAGCGAAGCCGCGTGCAGGCCGCTCGGAATACCGTGTCCGGCCGCCTCGACGCCATAGATTTCGACCGTGGGATCGTCGAGGAACGGATGGAACAGCCCCATCGCGTTCGAACCGCCGCCGATGCAGGCGATCAGTGAGTCCGGCAGGCGCCCCTCGAGTTCCTGCATCTGCTCGCGCGTTTCCCTGCCGATGATCGACTGGAAGTCGCGAACCATGGCCGGATAGGGATGCGGGCCGGCCACCGTGCCGATGCAGTAGAAGGTCGTCGCGACATTGGTCACCCAGTCGCGCAGGGCCTCATTCATCGCATCCTTGAGCGTCTTGGTGCCGGATTCGACCGGTACCACCGTGGCGCCCAGCATCTGCATGCGAAAGACATTCGGCGCCTGACGGGCGACGTCGACCGCACCCATGTAGACGATGCATTCGAGGCCGTAGCGCGCGCAGAGCGTTGCGGTCGCAACGCCGTGCTGACCGGCGCCGGTCTCGGCGATGATGCGCTTCTTGCCCATGCGCCGCGCCAGCAGGATCTGACCGAGCACATTATTGACCTTGTGCGAGCCGGTGTGATTCAGCTCTTCACGCTTGAGATAGATCCTTGCGCCGCCGAAATGATCGGTCAGACGCTCGGCCAGATAGAGCGGCGAAGGCCGGCCGACATAATGCTTGAGGCCGCCAGCCATTTCGGCGTGATAGGCGGGATCGGCCTTGGCCGCGTCATAGGCCTGCTCCAGCTCCAGGATCAGCGGCATCAACGTTTCGGCAACGAAACGACCACCGAACATGCCGAAACGGCCGTTCTCGTCGGGCCCGGAACGATAAGTATTCGGATTGCGGGGCGCGTTCATGTCGGGCCTGCCTTTTTCAAATCTTGCGCCGCCTGACGCGCGGCGGCGATGAAATCCCTGATCCGGCCGATATCCTTGACGCCGGGGGCGCTTTCGACGCCGGACGACACATCGACGCCGGCAGGCCGGGCAATGCGGACGGCATCGGCAACATTCGCCGGATCGAGGCCGCCCGATAGCATGAAGCGCGAAGCCGGGTCGAGGCCGGAGAGTATCGTCCAGTCGAAGGGCCGGCCGTGGCCGCCGGGATAGGCGGCATCCTTCGGCGGCTTTGCATCGAGCAGGATGCGATCCGCGACGCCGACATAAGAGGACATGGCGGAGAGGTCGGACGCTGCAGCGACACCAAGCGCCTTCATCGCGCGAAGACCGGTCGCAGCCTTGAGCGCCAGCGCCTGCTCGGGCGTCTCGCTGCCATGCAGCTGAAGCCAGTCCGGCCTGAGCGCGTCCGCGAGCTCCTTTGCCCGCGCCAGATCGAAATCCACGATCAGGGCCACGATCTCGGCGCGGCCGCGGGCCATCTCGGCGAGGGCCACCGCGCGAGCCATATCGACGAAGCGCGGGCTCTTCGGGTGGAAGACCAGCCCGACCATGTCGGCCCCGGCGGCGAGTGCCGCCACCATCGTCTCCGGCGTTGAGAGACCGCAAATCTTGACGGTGAAGGCATCGGGGCTTTGCGACATTCCCCGGCAATAGGACATCTGCAGCGGGCCCGGCAACCTTCGTGTCCCCGGACGGTCAGGCCCTCTTGCGGCGCGCCCCACTTGCGACATGATCACAAGCGAAGCCAAGCGCGTCGCGGGGGCGACGGCAAACGGTCAGGATTGGTCCGGCATGGGGCGGCGCGGTTTCATGGCTCTGGCGGGCCTGCTGGCGATCTTCGGCATCGCCGCTTCGGCCTTCTACATCCTGAACCAACCGCGTACGCTCAGACTCGCCGTCGGCCCGCTGGGATCGGAAGATGCGCGCATGGCCGCTGGTTTCGTGCAGGGTCTCAGCCGCGAAAAATCCTCGATCCGGCTGCGCTTGATCCTGACGGAGGGCTCCGAAGAGAGTGCCAAGCGCGTCGACAATGGCCAGGCCGATCTCGCCATCATCCGCCCTGATATCGCGCTGCCGGAGAATGCGGACACAGCCCTGATCACGCGCCGCACCTTTCCCTTCCTGATCACCAACAAGGAAACCGCGATCGGCCGTATCGCCGATCTGCGCGGCCACAGGGTCGGCGTGGTGCGCAATCCGGCAGGCAATATCGCGCTGCTGAAGCGTGTGCTGGCGCAGTACGAGGTCAAGCCGGAAGAAGTCGAGATCGTCGGGCTGAACTCCGAAGAAATCGTGCCGGCTGCGCGGGAACGCCGGATCGACGCCTTCTTTTCGATCAATGCCGTCGGCTCGCGCATCAACAATGATGGCCTGAGCAAACTCAAATCGGCCTGGGGCGACGACCCGGTGCTCATCCCGATCAGCGCAGCCGACGCGATCACCGCACGTCACAGATCGATCGAAACCGGAGAGATCGTGCGCGGAGCGCTCGGGGGAGATCCGCCACGCCCCTCGGAGAGCCTGACGACAATCTCCGTGACCTCGCGGCTGGTTGCCGCCCAAAGCCTCGACGACACCATCGTCGGGGATCTGGTCAAGGACCTGCTCGCGCTCAGACTGACGCTGGCGGCCGAGCTGCCCTCGATCCAGGGGCTGGAGACGCCCTCGACCGACAAGGACACACCTCTGCCGGTTCATCCCGGTGCGGCAGCCTTCATCGACGGCGAGCAGGAAACCTTCTTCGAGCGCTATGGCGACTGGTTCTATCTCGGAGTGATGGCGCTTTCGCTGCTGGGCACCGGCTTCGCCGGTCTGCTCAGCCATGACAGCGCACTGCGCCGGCGCAAGGCCATGGCGGGGCTCGATCGGCTTGTTGCGATGCTCTCCGCAATCCGCTCCGAGCAGGACGAGACCGCTCTCCAGGGTTTCGAGCGCACGGCCGACGCAATTCTCGCCGAAGTGCTCTCGAATTTTTCGAGCGGCGATGTGGATGCCAGCGGCCTCGCCGCCTATCGGCTGGCCATGGATCAGGTCGGGCGCGCCGTGGCCGAGCGCAGACAGACTCTGCTCGACGCCCAGGACGCGCCAGCGAAGTGATCGGGCGGTCGTGAGTGGGGGGACGGCGAACAGGGCACTTGCCTTTGATTTGGTAATTTCCTAAATAACAAAAATGAACAAGGTCTTCAAAGCGCTTTCCGACCCGACACGCCGCGAAATCCTGCGGCTTCTGCGCGAGCGGGACATGACGGCCGGAGAGATCGCCGCCCGTTTCAACCTCGCCAAACCCACCTTGTCCGGCCATTTCGCCGTCTTGCGCGAGGCGGACCTGATCCAGAGCGACAAGCTCGGCACCACCATCACCTACCGCCTGAACCTGTCCGTGCTCGAAGAGGCAATGTGCCTGTTCCTCGACCATTTCGGGCTCGCTCTCGAACCGAGGCCTCGCGCGGCCAAACCGAAGGACGCTCAATCATGATCCGCTCCACCATGACCCTGAGCCTTGCCGTCCTCGGCAGCATGCTGGTCTCTTCGACCTTTGCGTTGATGCACGTGTCGCCCGATGCCCGGATCGCCATTCATTTCGGGATCGATGGCCAGCCAGATGGCTTCGCCGGGCCTTGGGTGGCGTTTTTCAGCCTGCCCGCCATCGCGGCGGCCGTCACCGCACTGTTTGCTCTGCTTCCACGTATGGAGCCCCGCGCCAGCAATCTTGTCCGCTCCGGCAAGGCCTATACCGCAACATGGAACGCCGCAGTGCTGATGCTTGCTGCGTGCCACGCGCTTCTGTTGGCCCACGCGCTCGGGTATGCGGCCGATGTTCCGCGCCTGGTGACCGCGATGCTCGGCCTCTTCCTTATCGCCACCGGCAATGTCGCAGCCAAGACCCGTTCGATGCTGCTATTTGGTGTCCGGACGCCGTGGACGCTTGCAGACGAACGGGTCTGGCAGAGGACCCACAGGCTCTATGGCTGGGGCTCCGTCTGCCTCGGCCTTGCGCTTGTCGGCCTCTCTCTTGGCGCCGCAGCGCCTCTCGTCCTGGCCACGGCGGCACTGCTCGGGCTTGCCATCCTGATGACCGGAACCTTGAGCTATTCCTATTGGGTCTGGCGGCAATTGCAGACCACCGCCCGCTGAGATTCACGCGTCAACGCTGCCTCTGTTGCCGGGCGGCTATCGATCAAGGTTGCCGAAACGCCCTCCAGCGTTTATGTGCAGCGCAACGAATTCCAGAACCCCATACGAAAGTGAACTGCGCCGGCCGGGCTTTCCGCGCCGGCTCGCGGTCCTGAAAAGGTACCCCACGCATGTCCATGCGCAATATCGCCATCATCGCCCACGTCGATCATGGCAAGACGACTCTGGTCGACAAGCTGCTCCAGCAGTCGGGTACCTATCGCGAAAACCAGCGCGTGATCGAGCGCGTGATGGATTCCAACGAGCTCGAGAAGGAACGCGGCATCACCATCCTGGCCAAGGCCACCTCGGTGGTCTGGAAGGATACGCGGATCAACATCGTCGACACTCCGGGCCACGCCGATTTCGGCGGCGAGGTCGAGCGCATCCTGAATATGGTCGACTCCGCCATCGTGCTGGTCGATGCGGCCGAAGGCCCGATGCCGCAGACCAAGTTCGTCGTCTCCAAGGCGTTGAAGCTCGGCCTGCGTCCGATCGTGGCGATCAACAAGGTCGACAAGCCAGACGCCCGCGTCCAGGAAGTCATCAACGAGGTCTTCGATCTCTTCGCCGCGCTCGACGCCAATGACGAGCAGCTCGATTTCCCGATCCTCTACGGTTCGGGCAAGCAGGGCTGGATGGCGCATGATCCGGCCGGTCCGCAGGACCAGGGCCTGGCCCCGATGTACGACCTGATCCTCAGCCATGTGCCCGAGCCGCGCATCGAGGAAGGTCCGTTCCGGATGCTCGGCACGCTGCTCGAGGCCAACCCCTATCTCGGCCGCATCATCACCGGCCGCGTCGTCTCCGGCACGGCCAAGCCGAACCAGACCATCAAGGTGCTGTCCGGCGACGGCTCCGTCGTCGAGACCGGCCGCATCAGCAAGATTCTGGCCTTCCGCGGCCTCGAGCGCACGCCGATCGAGGAAGCCATTCCCGGCGACATCGTCTCGATCGCCGGCCTGGTGAAGGGTTCTGTCGCCGACACCTTCTGCGACCCGTCGGTCGAGACCGCGATCAAGGCGCAGCCGATCGATCCGCCGACCGTGTCGATGACCTTCATGGTCAACGATTCCCCGCTGGCTGGTACCGAGGGCGACAAGGTCACAACCCGCGTCATCCGCGACCGGCTCCTGAAGGAGGCCGAGGGCAATGTCGCGCTCAAGGTCGAGGAAGCTGCCGACAAGGACAGTTACATCGTCTCCGGCCGCGGCGAATTGCAGCTTGCCATCCTGATCGAGCAGATGCGGCGCGAGGGCTTCGAGCTCGGTGTCTCGCGCCCCCGTGTTGTGCTGAAGCGCGGTGAGGACGGCCAGCTGCTCGAGCCGATCGAAGAGGTCGTGATCGACGTCGACGAGGAGCATTCCGGCGTCGTCGTGCAGAAGATGTCCGAGCGCAAGGCCGACATGCTGGAGATGCGGCCTTCGGGCGGCAACCGCCTGCGCCTGGTCTTCCATGCTCCGACCCGCGGCCTGATCGGCTACCAGGGCGAGCTGCTCACCGACACGCGCGGCACCGCCATCATGAACCGATTGTTTCATGCCTACCTGCCCTACAAGGGCGAGATCGGCGGGCGGCGCAATGGCGTGCTGATCGCGATGGAGACCGGCGAGGCCGTGGCCTATGCGCTCTGGAATCTCGAGGATCGCGGCCCGATGATGATCGAGCCCGGCTGGAAGGTTTATCAGGGCATGATCGTTGGCGAGCACACCCGCGAGAACGATCTCGAGGTGAACGTGCTCAAGGGCAAGAAGCTCACCAACATCCGCACCACCTCGAAGGACGAGGCCGTGCGCCTGACGCCGCCGATCCGGATGACGCTGGAGCGTTCGCTCGCCTGGATCGACGATGACGAGCTGGTCGAAGTGACGCCGAAGTCGATCCGCCTGCGCAAGGGCGTGCTCGACCCCAACGAGCGCAAGCGCTCGCAGAAGCAAAAGGAAGCGGTGGCGTAACGGCTACTGCAGGATGGCCGGGCCCCTCGCCCGGCCATTTTTCGTTGTGAACGACCCGACATTCGCGGGTTTCCGCGAACCTGCGCCTCGCGCAGCCCGCGAATGACGATAGCGGCGATTGCCACGTCGCCTTGGCTCTGATCCTCTGCCGCCCTCTCTGGGAGGATCATATCATGCTTACCCGCAATCTCGGCCGTACCGGCCTGCGCGTTTCGCTCGTCGGCCTCGGCTGCAACAATTTCGGCGGCCGGATCGATCTCGAGGCGGCCCGCAAGGTCGTCGACAAGGCGATCGAGAGCGGCATCACCCTGTTCGACACCGCCGACATCTATGGCGCGCGCGGCGGCTCGGAGACGGCTCTCGGCGAACTCCTGGGCGCACGCCGCAAGGACATCGTGCTGGCGACCAAATTCGGCATGGACATGGATGCCGAGGGCATCAAGAAGGGCGGCTCGCGGCGCTATATCGTGGAGGCCGTCGAGGCTTCGCTGAAGCGGCTGAAGACGGACTGGATCGACCTCTACCAGATCCACCGGCCGGACCCGCTGACCCCCATCGAGGAAACGCTGCGCACGCTCGAGGACCTGATCCGGCAGGGCAAGGTGCGCTATATCGGCTGCTCGAACCTGCCGAGCTGGCAGGTCGCGGATGCCTACTGGACAGCGCGCAACCATGGCATCGAAGGCTTTGCCTCCTGCCAGGACGAGTACAGCCTGCTGGTGCGCGGCGCCGAAAAGGAGCTGATTCCGGCTGCCCGCCATTTTGGCATGGGACTTCTGCCGTATTTCCCGCTCGCGAACGGCCTGCTCACCGGCAAGTACAAGCGAAATCAGCCGATGCCGGACGGCGCGCGCATGACGCGTGAGGCCCAGCGCGCCAACGAGGTCCTGACCGAGGCGAACTGGCAGAAGACCGAGAAGCTCTCCGCCTTCTGCGAGAAGCACGGCAAGACGATGGTCGAGCTGGCCTTCTCCTGGCTGGCGGCTCAGCCGGTCGTCTCCAGCGTCATCGCGGGCGCCACCAGGCCCGAGCAGATCGAAGCCAATGTGAAGGCTGCGAGCTGGACGCTCAACGCCGATGAACTGGCTGAGATCGACGCCATCACCGCGTAAGCCGGCGAGGCCCCTGAGCCCAGATAGGGTCCGTCATGGTCAGGTCCGCCCCGACCATGCGCGTCCTCGCCAGGCGAGGCTCGTCTTCAGGAGCTTGATGCTCGCCACAGCAGCGAGCATCGAGGTCCGACGCCCTCAAAGGAAACTTGCGATTTCCTCCAGCGGCTTCTTGCCGATCGCGGGAACGACGCAATCCTCAGCGGGATAGCCGACGACGAGCAGGATCAGGGCCTTCTCGTTGTCCGGCCGCCCGCAAATCTCGTTCAGGAAATTCATCGGCGCCGGCGTATGGGTCAGGGTCGCGAGCCCGGCATCGTGCAGCGCCGCAATCAGGAAGCCGGTCGCGATGCCGACCGATTCCGGCACGTAATAGTGCTTCACCTTGCGGCCCTGCGCATCATAACCCCAGCGTTGCGCAAAGATCGCGATCAGCCAGGGCGCCCCTTCGAGGAAGGGCTTGTTGTCGTCGGTGCCGAGATGGGCAAGCGCACCGAGCCATTCCTCGCCGGCTCGACCGGCATAGAAGGCACGCTCCTCCTCTTCCGCCCCGTCACGGATCAGCTTCTTGCGCTCCGGATCGGAGATGCAGACGAAGGTCCATGGCTGTTGGTTCGCACCGGACGGAGCGGTTCCGGCGGCCCTAACCGCCGTCTCGATCAGTTTGCGCGGAACCGGCCGCTGCGAATAGTCGCGCACCGTGCGGCGCTTGCACATGCGGGCAAGGAAGGCCTCCGCGCGCCCCTGCATCTGATCCTCGGGAACACCCTCGAAAACCAGAGGCATGGTGACGTAGGGACTCATGACGTGTCGCTCCTGACGTGTTTTGGCGCAGCTTGCTGCGAATCGCGCCCCGGATGCAATGGACCCGGCCGCGCCGCCCGCATAAGGTCCGCGCCATGAGCACGACCGCACCAGACCTCAAGCCCGGCGACCATCTCTTTCTCGTCGACGGCTCGAACTTCATCTTCCGCGCCTATTTCCAGTCGATCAATCAGGATCGAAAGTATCTTTCGCGCTCGGATGGACTGCCCTCCGGCGCAGTCAGGCTGTTTGCGACCAAGCTCTTCCAGTTCGTGCGAGAAGGCGTACTCGGCGTGAAGCCGACCCACCTCGCCATCGTTTTCGACAAGACCGAGAACTCGTTCCGCAAGGCGCTCTATCCGGCCTATAAGGGCAATCGCTCCGAGCCTCCGGCCGACCTGATTCCGCAGTTCCCGCTGATGCGCGAGGCGGTCCGTGCCTTCGGCCTGATCCCGGTAGAGCAGGATGTCTACGAGGCCGACGACCTGATCGCGACCTATGCCCGGCAGGCGCGCGAGGCTGGAGCCGACGTGCTGATCGTCTCGGCCGACAAGGACCTGATGCAACTCGTGCGGCCGGGCGTCGCCATGTACGACCCTGCCTCCGGCGACGCATCGAAGGGCAAGGGCTTTCGCGCCGAGCGCAAGATCGGCGAGCCCGAGGTGGTCGAGTATTTCGGCGTGACGCCCGACAAGGTCGTCGACGTGCAGGCGCTTGCCGGCGACGCGACCGACAATGTGCCGGGCGCCCCCGGCATCGGCATCAAGACCGCCGCCCAGCTCATCGGCGAGTTCGGCGATCTGGAGACGCTGCTGGCGCGCGCCGGCGAGATCAAGCAGCCGAAGCGCCGGGAAACGCTGACCAACCCCGAGGTGGTCGAGAAGATCCGCATCTCGCACAAGCTCGTCACCCTGGTCGACGATGTCGCGGTCGAGACACCGCTTGCGGACCTGACCCTGAGCCCGCCCGATCCCGCCAGGCTCGTCGCCTTCCTCAAGGCGATGGAATTCACCACCATCACCAAGCGCGTTGCCGAGGCCTACGAGGTCGATGTCGCAGCGGTCGACCCGGACCCGGCGCTCGCACCCGGCGGATCGCGTGCAGCCGAGCTCAAGGCGCTCTACGCCGGCACGGACGTACTGGCCGGTGAGGCGATCGCCGCCACCGCCGGCGTGACAGTCGCTGCTCCGGGCTCGGCGCAGGCGCCCATTGCGGCAGCATCCGACAGAGATGGCTGGATGAAGCCGGCCGATCTCGTGGCGCAGCGGCGCGACGAGGTCGCGAAGCTGCCGATCGACCGCTCGACCTATGAATGCGTGCGCACGCTAGCCGATCTCCAGCGCTGGATCGCGTGGTCCTATGAGGCCGGCCAGGTCGCGCTCGATACCGAGACGAACTCGCTCGATGCAATGCAGGCCGATCTCGTCGGCATCTCGCTCGCCGTCGCGCCGGGCCGCGCCTGCTATGTCCCGTTGCAGCATCGCGGCGGCACCGACCTGTTCGGCGGCGGCATGCTGGAGGGTCAGATTCCCCTCACCGAGGCGGTCGCGGCACTGAAACCGCTGCTTGCCGATGCCGGCGTGCTGAAGATCGGTCAGAACCTGAAATACGACCTGCTCATCCTGCAGCGTCACGGGCTCACCGTGTCCCCGATCGAGGACACGATGCTGATCTCCTATGCGCTGGATGCCGGCAATAACAGCCACGGCATGGACAAGCTCTCGGAGCTGCATCTTGGCCACGAGACCATCCCCTATTCGCAGGTCGCGGGCACCGGCAAGGCACAGGTGACCTTCGACAAGATCGATCTGGAAAAGGCGACCGCCTATGCGGCGGAGGATGCCGACGTCACCTTGCGGCTCTGGCGCGCGCTGAAGCCCCGGCTGGCGGCCGAAAGCAAGACCACCGTCTATGAGACGCTCGAGCGGCCCCTGATCGCCGTTCTCGCGCGCATGGAAAGCCGCGGCATCGCCATCGACCGGCAGATCCTGTCGCGGCTCTCGGGCGACTTCGCGCAGGGGCTCGCGCGGCTCGAGGATGAGATCTACGAGATCGCCGGCGAGAAATTCACGATCGGCAGTCCGAAGCAGCTCGGTGACATCCTGTTCGGCAAGATGGGACTCGCTGGCGCCAAGAAGACCGCGACCGGACAATGGGCGACGGGAGCCGGCGTGCTGGAAGATCTCGCAGAGCAGGGCCACCCGCTGCCGTCGAAGATCCTGGAATGGCGCCAGCTCGCCAAGCTGAAATCGACCTATACCGATTCACTGCCAGCCTATGTGAACGCGACCACCAACCGGGTGCACACCTCCTATGCCCTGGCCGCGACGACGACGGGGCGGCTCTCGTCCTCTGAGCCCAATCTCCAGAACATCCCGATCCGCACCGAGGCGGGCCGCAAGATCCGCACAGCCTTCATTCCGGAGAAGGGTCACAAACTGATCTCGGCCGACTACAGCCAGATCGAACTGCGCCTTCTCGCGCATATCGCGGACATACCGCAGCTCCGGCAGGCCTTTGCCGACGGTATCGACATCCACGCCATGACCGCGTCGGAAATGTTTGGCGTGCCGGTCGCGGGCATGCCGAGCGAGGTGCGCCGCCGTGCCAAGGCCATCAATTTCGGCATCATCTACGGGATCTCGGCCTTCGGGCTCGCCAATCAGCTCGGCATCGGGCGCGAGGAAGCGGGCGCCTATATCCGCAAGTATTTCGAGCGCTTCCCCGGCATCCGCGACTATATGGATCAGACCAAGACGGCGGTCAGGGCGAACGGCCATGTCACCACGATCTTCGGCAGAGTCTGCCATTTCCCGGCCGTCGCCTCGAAGAACCCGTCCGAGCGCGCCTTTGTCGAGCGGCAGGCGATCAACGCTCCGATCCAGGGCTCGGCTGCCGACATCATCCGCCGTGCCATGATCCGGATGGAGGGAGCGCTGACTGGGGCCAGGCTCGATGCCCGCATGCTGCTGCAGGTGCATGACGAACTCGTTTTCGAAGTGCCGGACGCCCAGGTCGAGGCGACGCTGCCGGTGATCACCAAGGTGATGGTCGAGGCACCGCACCCGGCGGTGCAGTTGCGGGTGCCGCTCCAGGTCGATGCACGCGCGGCCGGCAACTGGGACGAAGCACACTGAACGCGGGCAAGACCGGTCGGGAACCAGAGCGGCCGCACTGACGTTATCATTCCGTCGTGCCTCGGGGGCGCGCCGGGGGAAACGCACCATGCTCAGCACGTCGGCCTGGAGGCCTTTTCCGCGCTACATGGCTGAGCCTGAGGTCGGTGAGGAAGAGAGCGACAACACCGTCACGCCCTACGAGCATGACGTCATCCTGCGTTACGCCATCGTCGGCATCTTCGTGATCCTGGCCACCGCGGCACTCTCCATCACCAAGGTCATTGCCCTGCCTGTCACCGCGGGGGTGATCTTCGGCCTGGTGCTCGGCCCGGTCGTCGACTGGCTCGTCCGGCATGGGGTGCCGCAGCTCTTGGCTGCCTTCATCATGGTCCTTGTCGGCGTGGTGCTTCTGATCGGTTCTCTGACGGTGCTGGCGGTACCGATCGCAAGCTGGAGCGACCAGTTCCCGGCTATGCTGGCCGCGCTGCGCTCGAAACTGGCCGGCATCCTTGTCTTCATGGACGAATTCAAGAAGATGGCAGCCGGCCTCTCCGGCAAGAGCGGCGTGGAACTGAACGTCTCGCAAGGCAACCCGCTCTTCGATATCGCGCTCGGCTCCTCCACTGCCGCTGGCGGGCTGCTGATCTTCGTGGCGACGGTATATTTCTGGCTGGCGACCCGCCGAACGTTCAAGGCGCGCGTCCTCAGGCTCTGCCTCGGCCATGGCGCACGCCGGTCGGCGGGTTCCTTCTTCGAGGAAATCGAAGTGCGGGTCGCACGCTATTTCGGCCTCGTCACGCTGATCAATCTCGGCATGGGCCTGGCCGCGATGGCGATCGCCTGGCTCGCGGGACTTCCTTTCCCGGTATTCTGGGGGGCACTCGCCTTCCTCCTCAACTATCTGGCCTTCATTGGCCCGATCATCGTCACGGTGATGTTGTTTGCCGGCGCCCTGCTCGATGCGCCTTCGCTCCTCAGTGCGGCCTGGCCGGCAGCTACCTATTTCGCCCTCCATCTTCTCGAGGGGAACGCGATCACCCCGATCTTCGTTGGCCGCAAGCTGACGGTGTCGCCCTTCCTGGTCTTCATCGGCTTCATCTTCTGGCTCTGGCTCTGGGGGCCGGTCGGCGCGGTGCTCTCGACACCGATCCTCCTCGTTGCCATGGTGGCGCAAGAGGAGCTCGCGCGGTATCGCAAGACGCAGCTTGACGACGCTGGTGAGGAGACCAAACCGGCTTAACGACCGGGCTGATCACCGCGCCATTCGCGGAACCGGAGCGATGATGGCGCGTTGCCACCATGACGCGCCGATTTCTCGACGGAACCGGCTTTCCAGACATAGGGAACGACAGACATGGCCAAGACCGCCACTTCCGCGAAGCGTCAGGCGGAGACCTCCGTCAAGAGCGCCGGGGACGAGATCGCAGCCGGCGCCGACGACATCGCCAAGCGCGCGGCGACCGCCGGGCGCCGCGTCCGCGGCGAAACCGAGAATGTCGAGGAGAGCCTGTCGCGCAGCGCCGAGGATCTTGCGGCAACGGTGAGCGACAAGCTCAAGGCCGTCGGGGTCGATACCGATAAGATGGTTGACGTCGCCAAGGAGCAGGCGACCGAATTGCAGCGCCTGATCGTCGCTGAAATTCAGGAGCGCCCGTTGCGTGCGCTTGGCGTGGCCGCAGCTGTCGGTCTGTTCGTCGGCTTCCTTTCGGCACGCTGAGACCATGATGGGGGGGCTGGGAGCACTTCTGGCGTCGGAAATCCGCGGCAGGGTGAAGCGCAATATCGTCGTCTACAGCCTGTATGGGTTGGCGGCTCTGCTGATGCTCTGCGCCGTCGGCTTCGCGCTCGGCGCCCTGCATGCGGTGCTGGAGCTGCATTACGGCAAAGTCCAGGCGAGCCTGATCATCGCTGGCGGACTGGTTATTGCCGGCCTGCTGGTCTTCGCGATCGCGGCCTTCATCAACAGCCGCCGCCGGCCGCCCCCGCCCTTCGCTGCAACCGCCCTGGCCGCCGCTCCGATCGCAGCCTCACTGCTGAGCTCTCGCAAGAAGTGGAGCACCGTGCTCGTCGGCGGCGTGGTGATCCTGGGCGCGATCCTCGGACGTCAGCTCTTCAAGGGGGATGGTGGCGCCGAGGGAGAGAGCTGAGGACCTCTCTGCGATGGCCGGTCGCGACGCCCTCCTAGGCTACGCCCCCCAAAGCATGGACGAATCCTGTCTTTTTACATAGGGATTGTGACTTCGGTCGGCTATCACGGTGCCCATGTCCGCCCAAGCAAGGCCGCAAGGCCCGATCTTTTTATCGCCATTGCCGACGCTGGCCCGGCGGCTGCGCTCCGCGACCACGACCATTGCTGCCATCACCGTCGTCGGCGTGGCGATCATCCTCGCCGCCTGGATCAATTCGCAAGCGATAGAAACCTCGCGCGAGGTGGCTCATTCGGTCGAGATTCGCGAACAGGCGGAGCGCCTTCTCGGGCACATGCGCGATGCTGAAACCGGGCAGCGCGGCTATCTGCTGACGGGTACGGCGGCCTACCTTGCCCCCTATACCTCGGGGCGCGCTGCCGCTCCGTCCGACCTTGAGGCGCTGGAGCGCCTGGTCGCCGACAACAAGCAGCAGAGTGAGCGAGTGGCCCTGGTGCGCGCCCAGATGGCCCGCAAATTCGAGGAACTCGAGGCAGCGGTCGCGCTTGCACGCGAAGGCCGGCAGGCTGAAGCGCTGGCCCAAATTCGCGATGGGCATGGCATTGCGGCGATGGATGAGCTGCGTGGGACAATCCAGCAGATTCAGCTCGCCGAGAACATCAAGCTCGTTGCTTTGAGCAGCCGCGAGGAACGCCGCCGGCTCTGGGCCAGCGTCGGAATCGTGGTGGCGCTGGCGGGGCTCGCATTCGCGGCATGGCTGCAGGTCCGTACGCGCCAACGCCGCTCTGCAGCGCTCGCGATGACCAATGCGGAACTCGAACAGATCGTTGGTGAGCGCACGCAACAGCTCGAAGGGGAGCGATTGCGCATCGAGGCGCTGCTGCGCGACGTCAACCACCGGGTCGGCAATAACCTCGCCATGGTCTCCGCACTGCTCAACGTACAGAGCCGGCAGACGAGGGAACCAGCGGTCAAGACGGCCCTCGCCCAGGCGCAATCGCGCATCCAGGCGATCGCCGCCGGACAGCGCCGGTTGCGGCTCGACATCGAGACCGACGAGATCGACGCCCGCCCCTATATGGAAGACCTGCTGGATGAGATCGGCAAGGCGGCAGAGGGCCGACCGATCTCGATCGACCTCGATATGGATTCGATCCGCCTACCCGGACGCGACGCAGTCTCCTTCGTGGTGATCGTCAACGAACTCGTCACCAACGCGATCAAACATGCTTTTCCCGGGAACATGACCGGCCGGGTCGTCATTCGCTTCGGCAGAGGTGATGACACCGAAGCCCCGACACTCGTTCTGACGATCGAAGATGACGGAGTCGGGATGCCGCCCCAGGCCGAAGCCAAGGGGTTGGGGCAAACGGTGATTGCGAGCCTGTTGCGCAGTATGCGGGCAACCATGGATGTCGCCGCCCGCGCCCCGGGCACAGAGCGCCCTGGAACACGGGTCACGCTGATATTCCCGAAGAGAGACTGAGCGCCGAGTGAACCGAGCCGGCCGCGGAAGCTGCCCTGGACGGAGCTGCAGGGCGCGGTCAGTTCGCCTTCAATGCCCGTGATACGAAGCTGGCGATCTCACGCGTCGAGAACGGCTTGCGCAGAAAGCGCACCTGGCGCAGCGCGTCCGGCACATCGCCCGGTGTCGCACCGGACACAAACGCGATCGGCGTCCCCTTGCTGAGCAAACTCTTGGCAACGTCGTATGTCTTGCCACCAACAACGTCGATGTCCAGCAACGCGCAGGAAACCGGCGAACCGATGGCGCGTCGAGCCTCCTCGACGGAACCGACAATGATGAGCTCGGCATCCTCCCCGAGCTTGTCCATCACGGCATACTCGATATCCATCGCGATGAACGGGTCGTCCTCGACGATAAGGATGCGGATCTGGCTCATCAATCCCGCGTCCTTTCTCGACCTGCCATGGAACTTTCGCCTATGTCCTAAAGAACGCGGCGAAGCATGGCGTTGTTCCGGCACGCGGGACGCACCGCGACGGGAAGCTCCAAATTGAGCTAAACATGCGGCAAGAAGGTTATCGAAGCGTAACCCTTTGCAGAAGCCTCTCCGTCTTGAGCACGTTGTGAGACGTCAGCGCCGCCCACGCGGCGACGAAGAAGACGACGGCGCGAGCGAAAGCTCGAGACCGGTAACACCGACAGCGACATTGAAGCCACGCTGGTATTGCAGCGCGCGAGGCTGCAGCATGACGTCCTTCTCGACGCCGCCGATGAGCATGTTCGTCGACCCCCCGGCTCCGGCCGAAGCGCTGGCACTCGCGCCGACATAGCTGCCCACCAAGGCTCCCAGAGGAGCTCGCGCATAAGGACCAAAGACGCGCCAGGCCATGCTGCTGCGCTTGAATGCCCCGACATCGAGCCCGAAACTGCGCACAACGCCCGTATAACGCTGCACCGGCCCGCGGCGTGGCGTGAAGCGGCACTCCATTGGCGTCTGCGATGTCACGATAAGGCTGAGCTTGCTGCCGACATGGCAACTCAGCCGACCTGCGGGAGCCCCGCTCTGTGCGTTTGCGGCCGTCGTTGAAAGAGCGCTCAGGGACGCAACGCAGAACGCGGTTGCGGCGACAATTTTGGCAGGCCGATGGATCATGACGAATCTCCTGACAACATGGTTACCAAAAAATGCCGCAATAGCTCCACAGTTCCCGATCACTCTGGAACCTAGGCAGGAGCGTTGCGTTCCAATTCCGCCCCTGGACGGAAACGTAAGATGTTCACTCGTATTGGCCCTCCTCTGCAAGCGACGCTGATCCCGACAGGCAGCGAGCCGGACCGGCTCCCTCCCTTTTGGGAACTTGAGGATTTGATTGCGTCGGGGTTCGACCGGAGCACAGCGCTCGATATTCTTGCGCTCCGCCGCGCGCAGGCCGAGACCTGCCGCCTTCCGGTAGCTCTGTTTCGCCCGAGCGATCCTTGGCGGCACCCCCGTGTCGAGCGCGACGAAATCTCCGACCACGTCGCGTGAGCGACCCCGTACACTGTCACTGGCAGAAGCGGGACGCGGCTGAGCGGCGCGGCTGGATATCAACATGAAGATGATTGGCATGGGCCGTGTCAGAGCCAGGGCCTAGGCTCGTCGCGAAAGCCCCACAAGCCGATTGCCTCACCGACTTCAAGAATCGATCCTGAACCAATCCGGCCGGCTTCTCGACGACGACACGAGAACCGCCCGAACGCTCGTCGCCAACGACAAAGGCAAAGATATCGAGCGCCTGCCCTGTCGCATGCTCACTAACCGGGCCAGCCGTCGAGCGGTTGCGCCGACGACACTCATAGCCACCCCCGACCTGAAGACGTGAGAGTTCCCGCCCAAAATGCCCGCGGGCAAGGGGCTGGACGGTGTCATCAAGCCACTGCGAAACCGTCGTCGCCATGGCACAGCTGATCGTGACCGGCGGCGCGAAGACGACCACTCCCGGCCCGTCGCCCGCGCGGTAGGCAAGTGCCTCCACGACCACAGGCTCCTGCACCCGACAGGCCGGGTCCGTTGCCGGGTATTGCTTCGCGTCAGGCTGGCGAATGCGATTGCCCGCAATGGCTCCCAATGACCGCATGCAGGCGCCTTCTCCCGGCGCAGTGGAGCTGACGGGCGAATGTGATTCGATCGACTTCGCCGGCCGCTGCTCTGCGGGAGCCGGCACGGGCAGCGCAGGCGAAGGTGCAGCCAAATCCTGAGGGCGCGGTGGCGGCAGGCCGACTGGCGCAGGGCCCATCGCCGATCGCGCTCGTGGGGCCGCCTCGACCGTGGAAAGCGCGCCAAGGGAGACTATCGCGGCCACCGCGCCAATGCAGCACACCCGCACCGTCGGCCTCATGCCCCTGGACGTCATCGCAGCATTCCCTCCTTCGTTCAGGGCCCCTCGTCTCGGTTTCAAAGGGGGGCGAAAGTGGCGCATCGACGGAGGGATGGTCAGGGAGACCTACGCGCTGGTTTCCACGTAACTGCCAAATACATTGGGTGCGTCCGTCGCACTCGAAAGGCTACCGAGCAGCATCAATCTTGTCGTTCTCAGCGTTCTTCAATTTTCAGAACGCGCTTGGGACAACGCTTAGTATGTAAGACTTGTTCCCTTCAGCATACGTCTGTCCCGCGCCTCCGAGTCGGAACTTTTGCAGCCGCAGAACCGTTGCTTCAACGATGCATGTTGATTTCTGAGGTTTCTCGATGTCCGGGTGGGCCGTGACATTCCTGGTCGCAGCGCTTGTTGCAGCAATGCTGGCTTTTGGCGGCGTGCCGGGGCTGGCGACGATGGCCGCAAGGATCGTTTTCTTCGCTTCGTTCGTGGCAGCAGTGGTCACCGGCCTGATTGCAATGTCCAAGGGGCGGCGGTCCTGAGCCGGCCACGCGCCAGGAGAGATGTCATGAAATGGATAGCGCCGATGATCGTCGCCTTGCCGTTTCCGGCACTTCTGATCGTCTATTTTCTGGGCTGGTAAGACGCACGAAAAGGGCCCGTTGCGCCACGGCGCCACGGGCCCGGTTGTCATACCGGACTCTATTAGGCGGCCTTGCGACCTGCGCGCCGATCAAAGAACAGCGCCTGACTGATGGCCGCCTTCACCGCTTCCGGCTGGAACGGCTTGGTAATCAGGAAGGCAGGTTCGGGTCGGTCCCCGGTCAGGAGGCGTTCCGGGTAGGCCGTGATGAAGATCACCGGGACGTCGATCGCACTCAGAATCTCATTGACGGCTTCGAGACCGGAACTGCCGTCAGCAAGCTGGATGTCGGCCAGCACCAGGCCCGGCCGCTTCTTCGCGACAGATGCGATCGCCTCGCGATGGGTCCGGGCGACGCCGGTCACGGTATGACCGAGCTCTTCGACCATCGTTTCGATATCGAGCGCGATGATCGGCTCGTCTTCGATGATCAGCACGTCAGTGGCGACCTGATCGGCAATTTCCTGCCCAGCGACCTGGACGAGATTTGCCACCTCCGCCGCGGAGACCTCCATGATCGCAGCGACCTCGTCGAGCGAAAAGCCCTCGACGGTGCGCAGCAGGAAAGCCTGCCTCGGACGCGGGGTCAGCGCGCTGAGATTGCGCTCGGCCGATGAGCGCTCCACACCACCCGACGACTGGTTGTTGATGCCGACCGAAGACCAGAGCTTCAGGAAGGTCCTGTACAGCCCGGTGCGGGCATCGACGTCGCGCGGAAAGGAATTCGGATCGACGACGAGCGCTTCGAGCATTTCAACGACATAGGCATCGCCACTCGCCTGAGTGCCGTTCAGAGCTCGCGCGAAGCGGCGCAGATAGGGCAGATGCGGGGCAATTTCCTTCGCAATCGACATTGATAGGTCCTTCTTCAACTTGCCGAAAGTGAGCACCCGCAACGTGTTTCTGACAAGCAATTTATTTTACGACTTGCCCGGAACTTTTCTGGAACTGGACCGTTATCTGGCAGCATACGTGTCAATGATATTCCCGGCGGATCATGATCGGCCGGGAATCGAAAGTCGGTTGAACAGGGCAATCCGGCCGCCCCTGCAGCAAGAGCGGAGCGGCGTCGGCGCGAGGGTATGATGAGTGGTATGAAGATCGAGATGCCAGAGCCGAACGGAGGCGACGAGACGGATTTCGAAGCCATTCTGGATCCCAGGGTTCAGGAATCGATTGGCCGTTCGCTGAAGGCCCATTACGACGATCTGATCAACGCACCCATCCCAGACAAATTCCTGGTTCTGCTGGCGCAGCTGGAAGCCAAGGAAAGCCGTTCATCCGCTGAGGAAGCAAGTGATGAGCGCCCCTGAGTTCAAGGACGGCCTGATCAAGGAAATCCCGAACCTGCGTGCCTTTGCAGCGTCGCTTTCGGGGTCGATGCAGCTCGCTGACGATCTGGTGCAAGATACTTTGCTCAAGGCCTGGGGCAATTCGGACAAGTTCGAACCAGGCACCAGCCTGCGCGCCTGGCTCTTTACCATCCTGCGCAACACCTACTACTCGCTCTATCGCAAGCGCGGTCGCGAGGTGCAGGATAGCGAAGGCACCTATGCCGAGCGCATGGCGGTGCATGGCAATCAAGAGAGCCATCTCGATCTCGCCGATTTCCGCAAGGCCTTGGCCAAGCTTCCGGAAGAGCAGCGAGAAGTGCTGATCATGGTCGGCGCGACAGGCCTTTCCTATGAGGAGGCTGCTGAAATCTGCGGCGTCGCGATTGGCACCATCAAGAGCCGCGTCAACAGGGCGCGCACCAAGCTTGCTGAGCTGCTGTCCATCAAAGGTCTCGATGATCTCGGGCCCGATCGTCAGAGCGCGGCGGCCGTTCACAGGACCAGCTCCGAACCCATCCGACCCTAATGCGACTGGCGCGGTTCAAGACCGTCCGCGGCAGGCTGCTTGCCCTGCTGGTCGCAATCGCATTGCCGATCGCCTGCTTGTCGGCGATCGCCGCGATCACGACTTATCGTACTGTCATCGCCTCAATTCAGACCTTCCAGATCCGCACGGCGGACGATTATGCCGTGCGAGCCCGCGTCTGGTATCGCGGTGCTCTGCGCTCGTTGCTGACGGCCGCCGCAGTCAAGGGCACGGCGGGCAATAGTGATTGCGATGCGGCAGCCCGGGAGATTCTGAGGCGGGTAACCGGCTTCAGCGCGTTGCACTTCAAGATGCGCAACGGCGAAATCTGCTCGGTCTCGCTCGCCCCCCAGATTACGCCCGCCAAACTTGCCGCGACCGCGGAGCGACTGAGCGCCCAACCACCGGTCCGCATCTGGGCGGGCACGGAACTGGCGAGCGTGCGCTATGATGACTTGACCCTCGACCAGCAGCGCTATCTCGCAGTCTATGCGCATAGCAATGACCCCGCACAGCCCGTTCAGGAATCTCTGCTGCTCGCCGACCCCGACCTTCTCAACAACGTCTTCGATCTCGGCGAGAGCGATGAGAACCTTGCGGTCGCACTGATCCATCGGGGCAGCGGAATCGTGACCAGCCGGGGCGCGGAGGAAGGCGACGAGTCCTGGCTGCCGGCTCAGGAAGTGGTGCCCGAGGTCAAGGTGCGCTGGGAGGCGGCAAGCAGGGCCGGCCCCAAGCGCGCCTATGCCGCGCGCATGGTCGCCGAGCCGGACCTCTATGTGATCGCGAGTTTCGACAACGCAGCCGAACGTGCGGCCCAGACGCAGTTCCTCATTCTCCTGCTGACCCCGCTCCTCACGCTCGCCTTGCTCTGCTTCGTCTACCTACGCGCGATCGACCGGCATTGCGTGCGCTGGCTGCGCGGCATCGAGGTCGCAGCCAGGACGCGTGCGAAATTGTCGAGTGCCCGGGCCCCGGTCGCGGAAGACATGCCGAGCGACATGCGCAGCGTGGCGGAGGCCTTCAACGCCATGGTCGAGGAGGAGGAGGTGCGACAACGCAAGCTCTCGAACGCCCTCGACGACAATCGCTTCCTGGTTCGCGAGCTGCATCACCGGGTGAAGAACAGCCTCCAGGTCGTGCAGAGCTATATCGGGCTGACCAAGCGCGATTCCCGCGGCGAAGCCAGGCTTGCGCTCGCCGACGCCGAATGTCGCGTCCACGTCCTCTCCGCAGCTTATCGCTTCACACTCGCCGACGGTGAAATGCAGCCTGTCCGCGTCGATCTGTTCCTCGACGACGTCATGACGATGATCTCGAACCTCATCCGCCGTCGGGACCAGGGCCTGGTGAGCCGGATCGAGACGATGTCATCCCTTTCCGTCGACCGGATCATTCCGCTCGGATTCCTGATCGTCGATGTGGTGGGGCGCGCCTTGCGGCATGGCCCCGGCCTCACGGTGACCGTCACAGCAGCCGATATCGATCCAGAGACCATCGAGATCAGCATCGCGGCGGATCGCGAAATCGACCATGCCGAACCACCCAAGCTCTTTGCCGGTCTGCTGACACAGATCGCCGCGACCGAGGTCTCCGCGCCGGGCGGGCGCTCACTGGGCTCGTGGCGTATCGTGCATCGTGACTGAGGCTGCTCAGCAGGAGCTCGTCTCGACGGGTTCGATGCTGACCCCAACGTTCAAGCCGAGAAAGGCGCCGGTGAGCCCGGTATAGCTGCCGGAGACTGGCGAGGCGTCCTCCGGAACGCGGGCGACAGCGATACGCAGCAATTGGCGATCGGCCACGAGATCATTGGTCGGATCGAACTCGACCCAGCCGTCGAAGGGGATGAAGACATCAGCCCAGGCATGCGTCAAGCCGACCGGTGAGACGAGGCCTCCGCTTTCCAGGGTGCGCTCGTGAATATAGCCGGTCACAAAACGGGCGGCGAAGCCCAGGCGGCGCGCCAGCTCGATGAAGAGCCACGCATAGTCGCGGCAGGAGCCGCAGCCCAGCTGAAGCGTGTCGAGTGGGTGTTGCGTGCCTTCGTCATAGCGAATGGC
This sequence comes from Hyphomicrobiales bacterium, assembly GCA_900470095.1. Lineage (GTDB taxonomy): Bacteria > Pseudomonadota > Alphaproteobacteria > Rhizobiales > Beijerinckiaceae > Allobosea. The sequence continues at coordinate 110,369 of UBZM01000036.1, read as the reverse complement.
GTAGGTCAGGGTGTCATTGATGGCATGGGCGAGATCCCGCAAGAGGTGCCCGGTGCCGGCGCCGCTCCGCGCGCGAAAGCTAAGAAGCCATTGGTCGAGAGCACCATCCGGATCCGCACTTGCCAGAGCCAGATAGGGCTGTAGCGCCGCGCGTTCGGAGGGAGTGTAGACAACCCCCGTCATAGCCGCGTCCGACGCGAGCACCGGGCTTGGAAGAGCCGGTCCGAAGCGCTCGACCACCAGTTCGCTGACGATGTCGAGGCTATCGGCCAGCCCCTCGAAGCTCGCGATGGCAACCGAGTTACCATAGGCATCATGCATCCAGCGCAACTGCGCCGCCGGCGTGATGCTGAGCGCGGTTTCCACGACCCGCAGATCGAAACTGTCCCGCGGCCTCAGCATCAGGCGATGCGGTCCGAACTCAACCGGTTGGGCGTAGCAATAGGTCGTCGCATGACGGATACGCAGCTGCACAAAAACCCTCCAGGGCCAAAGCGATGCGCCTCACGGCAGTCAGTGCGACCACAGACAAAGCAAGCCGCCCGAAGGCGGCTTCACGCCTGACAAGCGCGCGCGGAGCGCCCGTCGCACCGCGACCGAGCGCCCCTGCTTCCGCTTCCCCGCAGAATGCTCCGGCTCAACGAACAACGCTGGCGACCGGCCCGACCACGCGAGCCTCCTGAGAGGTTGCGATGGCGCGCTTGGTCCTATCGGCGACCCTCTGGGCGGGATCCACCGATGCGAGCTGGGTATCTGTCGGGATGTTGTTTCGAATCTTGGCCTCCGCGACGGAGGTCGAACTCTGATCGGTCGTGCTCTGGAGAGCCGAGCCGAAGGTCAGCGTGGCCACCACCGCGCCCATGATTCCAAAGAAGGCGAAGGCGCGTTTGATGGGGGCAAGGCTGTCATTCAACATCTGTCTCTCCCTACGCCACGACCGGTCACCATTGACCGGCTTACGTCGAAGAGAACGCGACGCCGCCCGTTCGGTTCCCGTTGTGGGGGTGGCGGCAATCACGAAACCGGGAGCGGCGGCTCAAACCACCTCGTCCTCGTTGGCGGGCTGACGGCTGCGAAACAGCCGCCAAAGCGACTTGCCGATCCGGCGCGAGCTCAGATGCGCGCCGGCGAGACGCTTCTCCAGGGTGATCTTGCGGTCGTGGAAATCCTCGAGCCCCGGACGGTGACCGACACTGATGACCGTCGCGTGTGCGAGTTCGCCCTCGAACAGTCCAAGAAGCGAGTTCTGGCTGTCCTCATCAAGGGCCGAGGTCGCTTCGTCCATGATGATGATATCGGGCTTCTGAATCAGCAATCGCACGAAGGCGACACGCTGACGCTCGCCGCCGGACAGGACGCGATCCCAATTGTCCTCCTCGTTGAGGCGCTTGGCCATATAGGCCAGGCCGCAGCGCCGAAGGGCGGCAATGATGGTCTCGTCGCTGACGGGGATATCGGAATCGGGATAGAGCAGGACCGTCCTGAAATCGCCGAGGGGCAAGTAGGGCTTCTGCGGCACGAAGGCGATGCTCTTGCCGCGAGGCACCTGGATCGAGCCTGAACCCCATGGCCAGAGGCCGGCCAGCGACCGGATCAGCGTGCTCTTGCCGGAACCGCTCTCGCCCACAATCAGGACCTTCTCGCCGAGTTCGATCACAACCGTCGCGTCTGCGATGACGACGCGCCCATTGCTGTGCGCGAGTGAGAGCTCCTTGATATGAATCGCGCCGTCATTGCTCTCACCGAGCGAGATCTGGGTCTCGCCGACCATGATCGTGCCGACATCGAGCGCTTCAAGCTCTTCGACAAGCTCGTCGACGCGGGTGACGGAGGCAAACCACTCGGCCAGCCTGACGAAATTGTCGACGAACCAGATCAGCGCGGCCTGAACGGCGCTGAACGCGGCGACGACCTGCATCACGGCGCCGAGCGTAACCTCGCCGGAGAGATATTTCGGCGCGATCAGCAGCAGAGGCACGATCGGAAACAAGGCTCCATTGGTATTCAGCACCAATGCGATCACGCCTTGCTGACGAATGACGCGAAGCCAGGCGGCCAGGACGCGGCCATAGTTCTCGCCAACCGATGCGCGCTCGTCGGCATCGCCCTTGATCAGGGCGATGCTCTCGGCATTCTCACGCAATCGCGTCATTTCTGCGCGGAACTGGGCCTCGGCTTCGTTCTTGGCCGCAATGCGAGCGACGAGCGGTCGCCCGGTGAGATAGGCCGCCAGCGACGCGACCGCCGCATAGACGATCGCGGCCAGCGCCATGTAGCTCGGGATCACGACGGCCACCCCACCGAGCGTGAAGTGAGCTGAGCCTGCGACCTGCCAGAGGATGGCGGCAAAGGTCGCGGCCGTCACCGCAGCGCTGATCAAGCCGATCGCGAATTCGGCAAGCGGCTCGATCGCCAGCCGGACGTCATCTGCGATCCGGTATTCGGGTGCCGTCTGTCTCTTGGTGAGAAAGCCGAGCCGATAATAGCGCTGATCGGCGATCCACCAGCCGGCAAGGCGCCTGGTCAGGTCCTCCCGCCACCGCGCCTGGAGCAGCATGCGGCTGATCACGAGGGCGGAGAGCGACAGGCTGAATGCGATGACGAGCGCCGGCAGCCAGGCGATCACCGACCAGACGGCGCCGGTATCGCGCTTTTCCAGCGCATCGAAGAAGAACCGGTTCCAGCTATTGATGCCGACGGCGGTCGCCGTCTGCGCAGCGACGAAAACCAGCACCGCTATCGTCAGAACCCAGGCGCGCAACCGGGTCTCACCGCTCCAGAACCGCAGCGCGATGCGGAAAAACTGCCGCATGCGCGACCGCCTGGATGGTTGCGGCGTCTCAGCCATGGCCTTGCAACTCCCGCCCGAGATGTCGTTGACCGGAGCATCATCGCGAGGTGTCGCAATCATAACCCGGAGGCTGGAGATCGGCACGCTCCACGGCGCTAGAACGCCGCGAAGCTTCTGCCAGTTCCGTCAATCGCCAAGGATATGTTGCACCGCACGAGACATGCGATTCGACATTGAGCTGTGCCGGCTCCCCCGCGCATAATAGGGCCATGAAGACCATGCCAGACCATGCCAGCATCGCCCGGCTCGGAGTACCGTGCCTCGCCTGCCCTTTGCGGCTGAAGCCGGCATTCAAGGACAAGAGCGATGAGGAAGTCCGCTTCATTCAGGGGATGAAGATCGATCATCGGTCCATTCCAGCCGGATCGGAGGTCATTCACCCCGGCCAGGAAGATGCCGAACTCTTTACGTTGTTCTCCGGCTGGGCCTTTCGCTACAAATCGCTCTCCGACGGGCGGCGTCAGATTCTGAACTTCCTGCTGCCGGGCGATCTGGTCGGCCTGCAAGCGTCCCTCCTGAGCGCGGCCCAGCACGGCATCGAGGCGCTGACTGATGTCGAGCTCTGCACCTTTCCGCGCAAGCGCATCTGGGACCTCTTCGTGCACATGCCGTCGCTTTCCTACGAGATCGCCTGGCTCGGCTCCCGTGAGGAAAGCCTGATCGACGAGAACCTGACCTCGGTCGGCCAACGCAACGCCGGCGAACGCATCGCCGCACTGGTGATCTCGCTCTATCGCCGGGCCGAGGCGCTCGATCTCGTCAGTGACAATGGTTTCCAGTTCCCCCTGTCGCAACAGCACCTCGCAGATGCGCTCGGCCTGTCACTTGTCCACACCAGCAAGACCTGGTCCCGCCTGCGCCGGGCCGGCCTTTTCTCGCTTGCCGGAGGACGGCTCACATTGCTCAACCCGCGGCTGACCGCGCGCATGGCCCTGCTTTTCGAACGGGAACGCCATCCCAGACCGTTGATCTGAAACAGCTCAACCGCTACGCGGCACTCTTGACCCGAACTTCTTGACGGTTAACGTCAATTCTGCTCGCTAGCGGCATCTGTTCGTTCTGATGCTTCGGCTAACGGGGCGGGGCCTGAGGTTTCATGACGCGTTCTTCCACCACCCGGGATTCTCGCAGCGCGCTCGCCGGCCGGCTCGGCAAATCGAGCGTTGCCGCTCGCATCGAGGGCGAAATGCGCGTCACGGCCGCAGAGTTGGCCGATAGCGTGGCCGAGGCCAGGCTGAAGGTCGCCGCCGTGCGCTACAAGGTCGAGGGCGAGGTCCGCAACACGGCCGGGAAGCTGAAGACGCGGGTCAATGAAGCCAAGGCGAAGTTCGGCGACGATGCCCGCTTCCTGAAATCCTGGATCGACGACCCGCTGCGCACCGGCTCGGTGACACCGTCGAGCCCGTTCCTGGCGCGCCGCATGGCCTCATTCGTCGATCCGAGCGTGCCTGGTCCGGTGATCGAGATCGGCCCCGGGACCGGGCCGGTGACCGAGGCGCTGATCGAGCGCGGCATCGACGAGTCCAGGTTGATCCTGGTCGAGTACAGCCCCGAATTCTGCAAGCTGCTGCGCGAGCGCTTTCCGCGCGCCACCGTGGTGGAAGGCGACGCCTATGCACTGTCGACGACACTGGCCGGGCATCTGAATGAGAAGGCCGTGGCCGTCGTCTCCAGCCTGCCGCTGTTCACGCGCCCGCCGGCCACGCGCACGGCCCTCGTCAAGGACGCCTTTACGCTGCTCGTCCAGGATGCACCCTTTATCCAGTTCACCTACTCCGTGATTTCGCCAGTGCCGCGGAAGGGTTCGGGCCTCAAGGCCATGGTGTCCGACTGGGTCTTGCGGAATATCCCGCCAGCGCGCGTCTGGGTCTATCGTCGCGCGGCATAGGACTGCGACGGTTCCCTGGCGATGGTCCCACCCGCCCTATCGTGCATGGTGTCGATACCCCAGCCCGGGTTTTCAGGCCGCCGGCAAGAGTGCAGGCTTTCCTGATCGCGGTCAGGCTGGAACTTCCCGGCTACGCCATGGGGACGTCGCATGCCAGCACCTAGGATTCTCGTCTTCGCCGGTTCCTGGCGCGAGGGCTCACTCAACACCAAGCTCGCGGTGCTGGCGGCAAAAAGGCTACGCGCAGCCGGCGCCCAGGTGAAACAGATCTCGCTCGGCGACTATCCGCTGCCCCTGGTCGATGCCACGGGCTTCGGCAACGCACCGCCGCCAGCCCATGAGCTGCGCGCTCTGATCGACGCGCATGACGGCCTCTACATCGCGAGCCCGGAATACAATGCAGGCTACGCCCCTGCCTTGAAGAACGCGCTCGATTGGGCATCGACCGCCAAGCCCGGCGCCCCCGCCAGCGGCCTTGCCGGCAAGGTCGTGGCGCTTGGCGGCGCCTCGACCGGCGCGCTCGGAGCCTATCGCGGGCTGACCCAGCTGCGGACCTCGCTCGAGCTCGGCTTCGGCGCGCTGATGGTGCCCGAGATGGTCGCCGTCAGTTTCGCCGACAAGGTGTTTGATGCCGATGGCAACCTCACCGATGCGCGCAGCAGCGGTTTCCTGGATGCCCAGGTGGCCCGGCTGATCAAACTTTCCGGCAAGAGCCTGTAATCGCGGCGGCGTGACGGTCGGACGCTAGGGAATGTGCAGAAGTCATTGCGCCTTCCACACGGAATCGTAACGCCTCGGCCCTATGAGCCGAGGAGCGCCGGTCTCGAACCGGCCTCTTTCAGAACCTCACGGCCAGGGAGTCGCAGCACGCGCATGAGCGGCGAGGCATCGAGCTACAGTTTGCCGCGCTGGCGCCTGACGCGTTGGCTGACCGATGCTGGTCCGGATGTGCCGGCCGACATCCGGGTCGCCCTGATTGGCAGCCTCTATGGCACCTTGCCGATCTTCGCCGGCGGCGTGATCAACACCATCGCCGTGTCGTTTCTGATCGCGATGCGAATTCCGACGCTGCCCTTCGTGCTCTGGTGCGCCTTCGAGCTCATCTGCTGCGTGACGCGGCTCTTCGTGCTGCTCCTCGCCCAGAAGCGGGCGAGGCAGGGCAAGGAGACGCCAACGGATCTCTACATCCTGCTCGGCGTCGGCTGGGCCGGCGGTGTCGGCTACGGCACATTCATCAGCCTGAGCAGCGGCGACTGGGTCGTGGCCACACTTGCCTGCCTGTCGGCCGCCGCGATGATCGGCGGCATCTGCTTCCGCAATTACGGGGCGCCACGTCTCGCAGGAGTGATGATCTTCCTCACGCTCGGAGCCTGCTGTTTTGCCGCGCCCTTCCTCGGCGAACCGATCATGCTGATCGTCTTCATGCAGATCCCGTTCTACCTGTTCAGCATGAGCCGGGCGACCCATACGCTCAACAAGATGCTGGTCACGACGATGCGCGCCGAGCGTGAGAACGAGTTCCATGCCCGCCACGACATGCTGACCGGGCTGTCGAACCGCTCGGGCCTGACGAAGGCGCTCGACGCGCATTTCGCCCGCGATGCCGGGCAGAAGCGGCTCGCACTGATCTATCTCGATCTCGACGGCTTCAAGGCCGTCAACGACAGCTACGGCCATATGGCCGGAGACCGGCTGTTGCAGCTCGTCGCCGAGCGGTTGCGCGGCATGATCCGCAATGGTGATCTCGCCGCTCGGATGGGTGGAGACGAATTCATCGTCTTGTCCGAGCAAACCGAGGCCACACAACTCCTCGGCTTCGGCGAAAGGCTGATCCGCGAGATCTCGCGGCCCTACGAGCTCGACAACAAGCATGAGGTCACGGTGGGAGCCTCGGTCGGGATTGCGCTTGCTCCGGAGCACGGCACCGACATGATGACCCTGCTCGCCGCGGCAGACAGCGCACTCTATCAGGCCAAGTCGCGCGGCAAGTCGCGCTGCATGATCGCGTCCGCGTCGCGGAGCGAACTCGACCGGCCTTTCCCCGGCGCGCCGCCGCTGCTCAGCTCGGGCCGCCAACTGCACTGAGCCCGAGATCCGCGGCTTGCTGCAGATCGCAGCGCTCCTCCCCAGGGACGATTCGCCAAGGCGATCCTGGCCAGTCAATGCCGCGCGCCCACCGCGTCGGGCGGGAGCGAAGCATCGTCGCCTGGAGCACCGCAACGACCGCCTTGCAGGGTCGATCTGGCGCGCCGCAATCTTGACCCCCTCGCCGCCCTCGGGCTTCCTGCCGTGCGGGAAAGCGGAGAGCGGCCGTGGCAGATATCGGACGGATCGTCCACGAGGTGGCCCAGGAGATGGCCGCCCATCCCGAGCGGGGCGAGGTCGCGAGCTATATTCCGCCGCTCGCCCATGTCGATCCCGGACAGTTCGGCCTGTGCATCGTCACCTCCGACGGCGTAACGCATGCTGCCGGGGATGCCGAAGAACCCTTCTCGATCCAGAGCGTCTCGAAGGTCTTCGCGTTGACCCAGGCGCTCGGCAAGGTCGGCGACACACTCTGGCGCCGTGTCGGGCGCGAGCCTTCCGGAACCCCCTTCAACTCGATCGTTCAGCTCGAGCGCGAACAGGGCATTCCGCGCAATCCGTTCATCAATGCCGGTGCGCTTGTCGTCAGCGACGTCAATCTCGCCGGGCATGAACCACGCGTCGCGATCGGCGAACTTCTGCGCTTCATCCGCTATCTCGCCGAGGACGAGACGATCGTCATCGACGAGACCGTGGCCCGTGCCGAGCAAGAGACCGGTTTCCGCAATATTGCGCTGGCCAATTACATGAAGGCCTTCGGCAATCTGACGCATGCGGCGCCGCTGACGCTTGGCGTCTATTTCCACCAATGCGCCATCGCCATGAGCTGCCGGCAACTCGCCATGGCTGGGCGCTACCTGATGCTGGGCGGCCTGCACTCGCCAGGCGGAGCACGGGTGATCTCGGCGCAGCGAGCCCGCCGGATCAACGCCCTGATGCTGACCTGCGGGCATTACGATGCTTCCGGCGACTTCGCCTTCCGCGTCGGCCTGCCCGGAAAATCCGGGGTCGGCGGCGGCATCCTGGCGATCGCGCCGGGCAAGGCCGCAATCGCCGTCTGGTCGCCCGGACTGAACGAATGCGGCAATTCCCGCCTCGGCACCCTCGCGCTGGAGCGCATTGCCGAAGCGACGGGCTGGTCGGTGTTCAGCCCATCAGGAAGCGGCCGCTCGTGAGCGGTCCGGAGCGCGCAGACGGCCATCACCGGCCAGCGTCTCCGCCTGGCTCGGGCCACGCTCAACCCCGTGGCAGTCGGGCAAGAGCGTTCTGTGGGAAGGGCATCTCCGGACGTCCTTGAGGGCCTGCAAGCGTTTCCAGCAGGTCCCAGACCATCCAAAGCTCTGCGCGTTCCTGCCGCTCAGATTCCGCGTGAGATGCCACCATCGACGCGAATGTTCTGCCCGGTGATGTAACCGGCATCGTCGGAGGCAAGGAAGGCGATCGTGCCTGCGATTTCATCGCTCTTGCCATAACGCTGCAGCGGCACGCGCTGCCGCCGTTCATCGGTGGCCGGCAGGCTGTCGATCCAGCCGGGGAGCACGTTGTTCATGCGGATATTGTCTGCTGCGTACTTGTCGGCGAAAATCTTGGTGAAGGACGCGAGCCCGGCCCTGAACACGGCCGATGTCGGGAACATGGCGTCGGGCTCGAAAGCCCATGCCGTCGAGATGTTGATGATCGATCCGGAGCGTTGAGCCTGCATGACCGGCGTCACCAGCCTGGCTGGCCGCACGGCGCTCAGGAAATAGACCTCCATGCCGCGATGCCAGTCCTCGTCCGGAATCTCCAGGATCGGCGCGCGCGGGCCGTGGCCTGCACTGTTGACCAGAACGTCGATGCGCCCCCAGCGGGAGACGGTTGCATCGACGAGACGCTTGATATCGTCGGTGGACTGGTTCGAACCCGTGACGCCGATGCCGCCGAGTTCATGAGCCAGGGCCTCGCCCTTGCCGGATGAGGACAGGATGGCAACTGCGAAACCGTCCTTGGCGAGCCGGCGCGCGGTGGCGGCCCCCATCCCGCTGCCGCCGGCTGTGATGATCGCGACTTTCTGAGTCATGGACTTTCCCCTGGTTGCCTGCTGCAACTGGTCGTAGGCGACGAGGCCGCCCCGAGCCATGGATTTTCCGTGCGGTGTCCCTGTAGCGTTGCTACACCCTCCTCATGTCACGAATGCCCCCTCTCGCGACCTTGCGCGCATTCGATGCGGCCGCGCGCCATCTCAATCTTCGCCTTGCGGCGGAAGAGTTGAACGTGACGCATGGCGCGGTCGCTCAACAGGTCCGCGCTCTGGAGGCAGGCCTCGGGGTTGCCCTGTTCGAGCGCGAGCCGCGCGGCCTCGCGCTCACCGCGGCCGGGCGGGCCTTTCATCCGCAGATCAGACGGGCCTTCGCACTCATCGCGGGCGCCATGGCCGCAATCGAACCCACGCAGGAACGGGAACGACGCGGCGTGACGGTGACTGTCACCCCCTCCTTCGCGGCACGATGGCTCATTCCCCGGCTCGGGAAATTCTCCGTGATTGCGCCGGATGTCGAGGTGCGCGTCCTGGCGTCGGAATCGACCGAGCGCCTCGGAGGACATGGCCTGCCGGATCTCGCAGTGCGCTTGTCGGCTCCGCCGTTTGAGCGCTCGCTCGATGCCCGGCGCCTGCTTGCGGACGACCTCTTTCCGGTCTGCAGCCCCTCCATGGCCCAGACACTATCGAGCCTGGACGACCTCGCGGGAGCCACGCTCCTTCACGACGCCCATGACGCATGGCCACTCTGGCTCGAACTTGCAAACGCCTCGACCCCACATACGGTCGGGCGCCGCTTCAATCAGACCGCACTGGCACTGGCTGCCGCGCTCGACGGCCAGGGCGTGGCGCTTGCGCCATCTGCCCTCGTCGCGGACGATCTTGCCGGGCAACGCCTGGCGGCACCGTTCGGCACGACTCTGCGACTCGCCTCGGAGCGAGCCTTCTATCTTCTCACGCCAAAGCTCTCCCGAATGAGGGCGGAGGTTTCGACCTTTCGCTCCTGGCTGATCGACGAATGCGATGCGGGCCTGGATGTCGAGTGACGTTCCCGCCGGGCTGCCTGGACTTGACGTCCTGCCCGCCCGGTTGAGGAGGCCGGACCGCCCTGAGCTCCCATGATGAGAGTGCTCCCAAGACGGTTTTGCCGAAGCGCATGATCGCAGCCGCCGGGCCGTAGCCGCTTTGGCCAACGGTGCCCGACCTGCTCAGGCGCGAGGATCGCGGCGCAAAGCGCGGTCGAGGTTCACCACAACTTGCCCGGTTTCGCGCTTGCACGCATGTGCAAAATTGCGATTGACAGGCCTGCCGTTTGCGTTGAGCTTGATACGTAACGGATCGGGTCAAGCTGCGTGCAGCCCCACGATCAGAGCTAAATAAGAGCTGCCCCACAGCAGAGCGTTGTTTGCAAGGCTGTGCGGGGAGAGGGAGGGTACGATGGCCAAGACGTGTCCCGCTTCAGCGGGCGCCCGCCTTTGCGCGGAATAGGGCGCCTCGATGACCACCGGTAACGCCGTCGCGCCACGCCGCGAGAGTGGCCGGCAAGTGGCCCGGGCGAATGCCATCCCTTCGCCGGCCTGGACATGTCGGCTGCGCTACCGGCTCCGCGTAGCGCTGCGCGAGCCGACGACCATCATCGGCCTCTTCGCCGCACTTCTGTTTGCCTATCTCATCGTCGTGCCGGTGGTCTCCATTCTGCGCGATGCGGTGACTGTGCAGTTCGGCGACGAGCGCCGCACCGCCGCCGAGGTCGGCAGCCTCACAACCTATTATCTCAGCCGTGCCTTCACATCGCCGGTGGCAGCGAACCTGTTCTGGCAACCGCTGCGCAACACCTTGATGGTGGCTGCCGGCGCCATTGGCATCGCCGTCGTCGTCGGCACGGCGATCGCCTGGCTGATCTGCCGCACGGACATGTTCGCGCGGCAGTGGTTCGCAACGGCCCTTATCGTGCCCTACATGCTGCCTGCCTGGACCTTTGCGCTCGCCTGGACGACGCTGTTCAAGAACCGCACGGTCGGTGGCCAGGCCGGCTGGATGGAGAGCCTCGGCTTCAGCCCTCCGGACTGGCTCGCCTACGGCCAGGTGCCGATCACGCTCATCCTGGCGCTGCACTACGCGCCGTTCGTCATTCTGCTCTTCGGCTCGGCGCTGCGCCGCTTCGACAGTCAACTCGAGGATTCGGCCCGCGTTCTCGGTGCGGGACGCGGCGCCATCGCGCTGAAGATCATCCTGCCCCTGATGCGCCCGGCGCTGATGTCGGCCGTGGTGCTGATCTTCGCCAAGTGCCTCGGCGAGTTCGGCGTCGCGTATGTGCTCGGACTGCCGGTGAAGTACGACGTGCTCGCGACCTCGCTGTACCGCTCGATCGGCTCGCGCCAGACCGGCGTGGCCGGGGTGATTGCCGGCGCCATCATGCTGATCGGCATCATCACGATCCTGATCGACGCCTATCTGGTGCGCGAGGCGCAGCGCTTCGTCACAGTCGGCGGCAAGGGCGCCATGAACCGGCCGGCGCGGCTCGGCATCTGGCGCTGGCCGGCCACCGGCTTCGCCGCGGGCGTCTACGCCGCCAGCGTCGGCGTGCCACTGCTGACCCTGTTCCTGTCGACGGTCATGCGTGTACCGGCGGATTTTTCATGGTCGAACTTCACGCTCGACTATTGGATCGGCTGGAATCTGCCGACGGTCGCCATGCGCACCGGCATCCTGCTCAGCCCGGACCTGTGGCAGGCGGCGTTCAACACATTGTGGATCGTCGGGCTGGCCTCGACCTGCTCGGGCCTGCTCGGCATCATCACCGGGTATGTCGTGGTGCGCACGCCGGTCCGGCCACTCGCAGCCGTCCTGCGCCAGGTGACGTTCATGCCCTATCTCGTGCCGGGCATCGCCTTCGCAGCCGCCTATCTCTCGTTGTTTGCGGTGCCGCGCGGGCCGATTCCGGCGCTCTATGGCACCTCGCTCATCCTGATTCTGGCGCTCATCGCCGACCAGATGCCCTATGCCTCGCGCGCCGGCATCTCCGCCATGATGCAACTCGGCAGGGATCCGGAGGAGGCGGCGCAGGTCGTCGGCGCAGGCTGGCTGGCGCGCATGCGGCTTGTCGTCGTGCCGATCCAGAAGGGTTCGCTGATGACCGGCATCCTCCTGCCATTCATCTCCGGCATCAAGGGGCTCAGCCTGTTCGTCATGCTCGCCGTGCCCAGCACCGACGTGCTGACCACCTTCTCGATGCGCCTCGTCGATTATCACTACACGCAGGCGGCCAACGCGGTCGTCCTGATCATCGCGGCCATCGCCTATTTCGGCACTCTGGCGGCGCAGAAGCTCACTAAGACGAACCTGGCGGAAGGACTAGGCAGCTGATGCCCGCGATCATCCTGGAAAACGCCAACAAGAGCTACGGCGCCGGTTCGCCCAACGCAGTGTCGAATCTCGACCTCGAGATCGCCAATGGCGAGTTCATGTGCCTGCTCGGCCCATCCGGCTGCGGCAAGACGACGACCTTGCGGATGATCGCGGGATTGGAGAACCTCTCCGGCGGCGAGATCCGCATCGGCGAGCGCGTCGTCGACAGCATTTCCAAGGGCCTGTTCGTCGGGCCGGAAAAGCGCGAGCTCGGCCTCGTATTCCAGAGCTACGCGCTCTGGCCGCACTTGACCATCGAGCGCAATACCGATTTTGGCCTGCGCCTGCGCAAGGTGCCGAAGGCCGAGCGCGAGGCGCTCGTCACCCGCGTCATGAAGGCCCTCGACATCGAAAAATACCGGGGCCGGTATCCGTCGCAGCTCTCCGGCGGCCAGCAGCAGCGCGTGGCGCTCGCCCGCATGCTGGTGGTCAATCCGGGCGTATTGCTGCTCGACGAGCCGCTGTCGAATCTCGACGCCCGGCTGAGGCTGGAAATGCGCGCCGAATTGAAGCGCATTCACGCCGAGTTCGGCACCACCATCGTCTTCGTCACGCATGATCAATGGGAGGCGATGACGCTCGCGACCACGATTGCAGTGATGAACGAGGGCACGCTGCAGCAGATGGGGACGCCGAACGACATCTATGACCGGCCAGCCAACCGTTTCGTCGCCGAGTTCGTCGGTAGCCCGCCGATCAACATTTTCGAGATCGGCGATGCCTCGCACGACGTCGTTGGGCGGCACGCGGTCACCTTTCTCACCGCCCGGCTAGGCCCTGACGCCGATATCGGATCGCTCGGGCTCCGGCCCGAAACCATTCAGATCGCCGGCTCGGCCGACGCGGTGCCTGGCGGCAGTTTCGCCGATGAGGCGGTCGTCACCGGCATCCTTCCGACCGGTGGCAGTTGGATCGTCGAGCTGACTTCGGGCGGCAAGAAGACATTCGCGACAGCCAACGAGGCGCCCCGCCAGAAGGTCGGCGACACCGTATGGTTCCACGTCCGACCGGCGGCGCTGCATGTGTTTTCGCGTGACGGCCAGCGTCTCGAGCGCGCCGACGACGTCCTCGCGCAGGCAGCGGTCCAATGAACGACCTCAACGACAGGAAACGGGAGGGATCCATGCTTGTCATGACCAAGGCTGCGCTCCGGACCGGCCTTGCGGTCGCCGCGTCATTCGCCGCAATGGCTGCCACAGCCGAGGATCTGAAGCTGCTCGCCGAGCGTGCGAAGGCCGAGCCGCCGATGACGGTTTACGCCGTTACCGGCAAGATCGTCGATACGGCCAACGCCTTCAACAAGATCTATGGACTCGGTGTCACCGGCAAGAAGGTCAGCGAGGCCGGGCAGGTGGAACTGCTCATCCGCGAACATCGCGCCGGCGCCGCACTCGCCTCCATCTCGCTCGCGGCCGACACGGCGTCGGTCGCCGCCGAGCTGCTGCCGAAGAAGGTCGTCACCTCCTACGTGCCCGACGATGCGGCGAACCTGTTGCCGAAGAACGCAAGGGATCCGCTGGTCTTCGTCACCGACCCGCATGTCTGGAGCTATAACGGCGCCGCGTCCCAATCCTGCCCGGTCAAGAACGTCTGGGAACTGACCGAACCGACATGGTCGCGTCTGGTGACCCTGATGGACCCCCTGGAGAGGCCGGCCTATGCCGACTGGTTCAACCAGTTGGAGACGCATCACGACGCCGCGATGGCGGCTGCGTATGCGACGCATTTCGGCAAGCCTTTCGACAAGAGACAGGGCTCGGCGACCGCCGCCTGGGTGAAGGCACTGGCGGCCAACGGGCCGCTCGTCGCCGATTCGACCGCCGTCGCCGCCGCCGTCGGCGCACCCGGGCAAAAGCAGCCGTTCTTCGGCATGGTGCCGGTCGCCAAGTTCCGCGACAACATCGACAAGAAGTTCAGCCTGACGATCTGCCGCGACATGCAGCCCTTCGCCGGCATGCTCTATCCCAGCATGGCCGTCATTGCGGCCGGCACGAAGAGCCCCAACACGGCGAAGCTGTTCATCAGCTATCTGCTGACCGAACCGGGACTGGCACCACAACTCGTCGACGGGAAGGTGCCGACGCACCCGAAGATCGCCTTGCCCGATGACGAGCCCTCGGGCATCGGCCGTTCCCTCGACCGGATGATGGCGTGGGATCTGGCGTCGTCGGTCAGCGACCTGGAGCGCCGCCAGGATTGGCAGGACCTGTGGCGCGTCAATCTCAGGCGCTGACAGCGCCATACACGCGGATCAAGCGGCGCGGGAGCAACCACTCGCAAGCCGCACAAGGGAGGAACGACCATGAGCGCCTACTGGAGAGCACCGCTCCTCGCCGTTGCATTGGCAGCCGCCGCCACTCCGGCCATCGCCGTCGAGCCGTTCGACCTCAACGGCCTGATCGCCGCGGCCAGGAAAGAGCCGCCGATCACCATCTATGACAGCACCGGCAAGATCGTCGACATGGCCAAGGCGTTCTCGGCCAAGTACGGCCTCAGCGCCACAGGGCAGAAGGTGTCGGCCAACAGCCAGCTCGAAATGCTGCTGCGTGAGAGCCAGAGTCGCAACGTCAAGGGAGACGTGGCCCTGTTGACCGACACGCCAGCCGTCATCGGCCAGATGCTGCCGGCCAAGGTGCTCGAAAGCCATCTGCCTGCCGACCTCGCGAGCGAGATCCCGGCCGGCTATCGCGACCCTCTTGCCATTTCAGTCAACGCCAATGTCTGGGCCTACAACACCGAAATCCACGGCGCGTCCTGCCCGATTTCCAATGTCTGGCAGTTGACCGAGCCGGAATGGAGGGGCCGCGTGGCCTTCATCGATCCGCTGACCAAGGGAACCTATACCGACTGGTTCAACCAATTGGCCCAGCACGGCAACGAAGCGCTCACCGCCGCCTACAAGGCGCGCTACGGCAAGACGCTGGTCCCGCAGCAGAAGACAGCTGCCGCAGAATGGCTTGCGGCATTGGCAAAGAACGCGCCGCTCGTGTCCGAGAACGACGATCGCATCTCGGACGCCGTCGGCGCGCCCGGGCAGAAGGCGCCTTTCATGGGGCTGTTGAGCTCGGCCAAGTTCCGCGACAATGCCGACAAGGGCTACAAGCTTGGCCTTTGCAAGACGCTCGAGCCCTGGGTCGGTTGGACCTACACGAAGCTTGCGCTCATCGCCAAAGGCACCAAAAGCCCAAACGCGGCCAAACTCTTCGTCCGCTACATTCTGACGGAGGAAGGGCTGATGCCGCAGATGCAGGATGGCAAGCTGCCGACCAGCCAGGCGATCCCGGTTCCCAAGGACGAGCCGTCGGGCGTCGCTGCCGTGCTCGATCGCCTCTTTCCCTACGACGCCAAGACCGGCCTCGACGATTGGGACAAGCGCCAGGATTGGCAGGATTTTTGGCAAATTCATTACAAGCGCTAAGCCGCCGCGCCCTTTGAGCCGGAAATCCAGACAATGCTGCAGACGACGATCACCGACATTGCCCGCAAGGCCGTTCTCGCCGTTCAGGAGCCGCTCACGGCGGCGTTTCGCGCCGGAATGGTGGTCGACTTCAAGCGCGACCGGCACGATCCCGTCACCGAGCATGATCGCCGAGCCGAGGCGGTGATCCGCGATCTCGTATTCCGGGAAGTGCCCGACTCGACCTTCGTCGGCGAGGAAGGCGGCTCGGTCGGGAGCGGCGCGGTGCACTGGTATGTCGATCCGATCGACGGTACAGCCAACTTCGCCAGCGGGATGGCGTTCTGGTGCACATCGGTGGCAGCAGTGGTCGATGGCGAGACCGTCGCCGGTGCCATCCTCGATCCGATCGGTGGCAACCTGTTCCTCGCCGATCGAGACGGGGCCTGGCTCAATGGACAACCGCTTGCCTGCCGTGCGGCACCCGACGAAGCAAACGCCGTGCTGATCACCGGCTATCCGGTGCCGCGCGACTTCCGCAACGACGGCGAAGCGGTCGCACTTGGCCGGTTCGGCGAACTGACACGCACGTTTGCGACCCTGCGACGACCGGGTAGCGCCGCGCTCAGCATCGCCCATGTGGCTGCCGGCTGGGTCGACGCCGCCGCCGGTTTCGGCGTCAACGCCTGGGATGTCACCGCCGCTATCCTGATCCTCGAGAAGGCAGGCGGACGCTACACCCCCCACGACCTCGGCAAGGTGGCGCAGGCTGCGCCGGCGTTCCTCCATCCCGGCTATGTCGCTGTCGGAGCAGGGGCGAATTATCCGACGCTGGATCGCATCGCGCGCGAGATCTCCGAGGGGCGAAGGCGATGCGTCGCTTAGAATTGCCGCGCAACTGCGGCAGCGCGGTCACCGCAGGAGAGAACTGCGTCAATGCACCTGCGCGAACGGCTGCGCGCCAGCCATAGTGAACAGCTGTGCAAACTCATTCGATCTGGAATTAGCGAGTACTCCTTATGCCTCCGACAAGAGACAGCGCTGCACCCGAAATGCCCACGCCCCGCTATGACCGGCCGCACATCTCGCGCGTCTACGAGAACCTTCCCGGCTATGGCATCGATCTCTATGTCGGCGGGCGAGAAGGCGCGTCCGATATCCCGCTACTGAAGCGGCACGGCATCACCACGGTGCTCAACTGTGCCGTCAATCTCGACTTCAACTATGTCGCCGAGCCGGCGCCGGACGCGCTGAACGACGTCGATTTCGGTCATGCCCCGATCCGATACTACAAGCTTGGCATCGTTGACGGGCCGGGCAATCCGCAAACCATGATGCTGGCCGGCTATTTTCAGCTCAAGGGGGCAATCGACCAGATTCTGCCGGAGAAGCCGTCCTATTCCGTGCGCGAGCGCGGCAATGTGCTGGTCAGCTGCCGTGCCGGGCGGTCGCGTTCTGTCATCCTGGTGGCGCTGTTTCTGCATCTGCGTCTCCCAGCGGAGTTTCCCACCCTGGAGGACGCCATCAACTACGTTCGCGGGAAGCGCGAACTTCGTCCCGACGAGTGGCATGAGACGCCGAAGCCGATGCTGATCACCGCCGCCGCACGGACTGCTCGCTGGGCGCGCATGATCGAGGACGACATCGCCGCGCATCCGGAAGAGCACGGCCCTCTGCCGGAGTTGGCTGATTGAACCAAATATACCGCATCGCCGTCATCGCCGACCCGCATGTGCATGACGTTGCATGGCAACCAGCGGGTGCGGGGCTTGCGGGTGCAGTGCGCAGCTGGGCCGATACCACCGCGTCCACCCGCGTGTTCAACGAGAGCCTTCCTGCCTTCCGCGCCGCGCTCGATCGCGCCACCGCGGAAGGCGCGAGGATCGTCATCGTTCCCGGCGATCTCACCGACGATGGTCAGCGGCACAATATCGAAGTCGCCGTGGCGCTCATCGCCGAGTACGAGCGTCGCCATGGCCTGCGCGTGTTCATGACACCCGGCAATCACGATTTCTGGGCGCTGAAGGGCCGGCCGCAGCGCAAGGAGTTCGTCGGGCGCGACGGCAGCCGGGTCATCGTCGGGAGCCACGCCGCACCTGGTGGCGCGGTCTCATCGCCGGAGACTGCGATGCTCGGCGCGCCCGAGGCGCTGACGCTCATGGCCGATCTCGGCTTCCAGCCTCGCACCGACGACCTGCATTTTGAAACGCCGTTTGGCAGCGATGCCCGTTGGAGCTCGCGAACGGTCCGCGCCGCCAGCCCTGACGGGACCACGGGCTTCGACATGATCGACGCATCGTATCTGATCGAGCCCGTTGTGGGGTTGTGGCTGCTCTCCATCGACGCCAACATCGTCGCGCCGCGCGACGGGGCAACTGATCTCGATGATCCCACGCAGATGCTCGATCCGTCGGATGGCGGGTGGCCTGCGGTGCTGCGGACGCGGCCCTATCTGTTCCCCTGGATGTGCGACGTCGCCGAACGAGCGCGGCGTAGCGGCAAGGCTCTCGTTGCGTTCTCGCACTACCCGGTACTGGACGCGCTCGCCGGTGCCTCGGCATTGGAGTGCGCACTTTTCCCAAGTTCTGGCCTCGCCCGACGTGCGCCGACCGTGGAGGTGGCGCGGCGCTTCGCCGAGACCGGCGTGCGTCTTCACCTCTCCGGCCATCTGCACGTGAACGATACCGCAGTGTTCCGGGACGAATGGGGGGGGTTCTTCAACATCGCCGTACCATCGCCGGTCGGCTTCGCTCCGGCGATGAAGCTGCTCGATGTCGCCACCGACCACGTGCGGTTACGCACCATCCGTCTCGACGACGTGCCCGGTCACGATGCCGCGTTCGATGACTACAGCCGCGAGGCGGGAGCCGCGGGCGATCCGTCACCGAAGGCTGTCAGCGCCGGCGGCCATCTTGGCTTTCTCGACCATCATCTGTGCGCCCTCGTCGGCGCCCGTTACATGGTACGCGAATGGCCGCGCGATATGGCGGAGTTCGTACGCGCGCACCGCTTCGCCGATCTGGAGAGGCTGCTCTGGCCACAGGCAACGCCGGCTGCCAGCACGGGTAACGTGGCGCTGACCGTCCTCGCCGAGGACTGGTACCGCTTGCGCAAGGCAGCAGACCTCGCGCTCGATCTGGTGCCCGAAGCGCGCCTTGCCGTCTATCGCCGCTGGATCGGCGAACTGCATCACGCCGAAGCGGCGGATCTGGCCGGGCGGTTCATCGCCTTCATCAGCCTGCTCGGGCGCTATCTCGACCGCATTCCGACGCTTGATGTGGCGCTGGACCTTGAGGCGCTCGTCGCGGCGCCGTCTCAGGGGCGGACACTGCGTCGCCAGACCGTCTGAGCCGGGAGGTTGATGGGGCCAGCGACCAGGCCTCCGCTCTCCAGGATTGTTGCGATATGGTCGGCCATGGTGTCGAGCGGCTGGCGGAAGGTCGTGAGTTCGTAAGAGGCCCAGCCAGCCTGAGCTATGTCGTCGAAGCCGATGACGCAGAGATCGTCGGGGACGCGACGGTCAAACTCCTTGCGCGCCGCATCCATGAAGCCCAATGCCAGCAGGTCGGTGACGCAGAAGACGCCGTCCGGCCGCGCCGCCGAGGCGAAGAGCTGGCGCGCCGTCTCTGCGCCCGTCGCGTAACCGGTCGGGCCGAAACGGCACAGCTGCACGTCGACCCCCGCCTGGGCGGCGGCGACCGAAAAACTGACTTCGCGCGCAACGATGCTCGGCGTACCGGCGGTCGAGCTGACGACAGCGATCCGATCGCAGCCAGCGCGCCGCAGCATCATCAACGCCTCGGCAGCGGCGCCAGCACTGTCAACGAGGATCTGCTGAGTGCCTTCGAGCAGATCATCACGATTGATCAGGATAACGCGCTGGCCGTTGGCGACACAGGTCTCGACGAGGGAGGATCGCGGGCTGCCGGACACGACCACCGTGGCGTCGGCGCGGTAGTTGAGCGTCTGGCGTAGCGCGGCCTCTGTCGCCTCCGCCTGCCCCGCCGTGTTCAAGACCATCACGACCTTGCCCATGGCCTGCAGTCGCCGGGTGACCACGTCGAGGAGGGCCGACTGATAAGGCGTGGCGATTTCGCCGATCAACAGACAGACGATGCCGGATTGCTGGCTGGTCAAGCCGCGAGCCAGATGGTTGACGTGATAGCCCAGTTCGGCGGCTGCCCTGAGCACCTTGGCGCGTGTCGCCTCCGACACGCTGGCGCCCTCGGTGAAGGTCCGCGACACCGCTGAACGCGACACGCCGGCGCGATCTGCGACTTGCTGGGCGTTGATCGGCGTACGAATCGGCTTGTTCATGGGGAACCCTTTGGCGCTCACCTGTGCAAATTTGCACAGCATTCCAAAAGATGGAACAGAGCGAGGTCTCTATCTATCTGAATTATCGTTATATTGTAATAATTTCGGCCGCGCGCAAGCCTGTGCAGGCGGACATACTCCCTCACATACCGAGCGCCTTCTGCTAACGCATCATTCCCGGAACCGGACATTCGTTGGGAGTTATCCGCACGAAGAAAGGCCGACAAAACCGGCGAATTTCATTCGCCGGCTTGCGCGTGCTGTGCGACAGCCGTCCCCCCAAAGACCGTGACCGATTCTCCAGCGATGCTCGCACTCGATACCGAACTGTTCCTCGCCCTCAACGCCGGGGCGAGCCCAAACTCATATGTCGCTCTTTTCGCGATAGCGGTCACTCGCTTCGTGATCTTTCTGGTTCCCTGCTACATCGTCGTCTTGTGGATCCGTGGCACTCGACGGCGGCGGCTTCTGGCCTTTGCGCTCGCTCTTGCCCTTGCAATCGCGATGGTCATCAGTTTCGCGATCGGGTTCATCGCCTTCCGGCCTCGTCCCTTCATGGTCAGCCTCGGACACAGCCTGGTAGACCATCGCCCCAACGCCTCCTTGCCGAGCAATCACGCCCTCGCCTTCGCGGTGGGCGCGGCTGTGCTTGCTTTGGTGCGGCAATACGGGATGGCCTGCCTGGCTATTGTGATTGGCGCGCTCGTAGGCTGGTCGCGCGTCTATGTCGGCGTCCACTACCCATCCGACCTCTTCGGAGCGATCATCGTGGCTATTCCAGCGGCCTTGATTTCGCTCGCGGTGACGGCGAGACACGGCGCGTCAATCGTCGCAGCGGTCGAGACCTTGCAGCGGAAGGTGCAAATCCGCCTGGCGAGACCCGGTCGACGCTGAAAGGGAATGTCCACGGGCATCGTCGCGATGCCCTACCGGTATTTCGGTTTGCGTCCATTCGGTGACACCGCCGCCTGATAGAATACCTCCTGGCGTTGACCAGAAAGCCACATTCCCGTTTGCGGGCTGATACTCTAGGTTTTCGGATGGCGCTGACCGAGGTGATGCATGTTCGAAGCCGTGAAACAGAAAATCGAAGCGGAGATCATCACGCTGGTGAGCCAGAACCAGCATCTCATCACGGACTTCGTGGGGCAGAAGGCCTCCGGCCTTGTCAACGACGACGCCGCAATGACCAATTTCGCCAGCAAGCTCTACGCTATGTTGCCGCTCATGCTGAGGTCGGTCGTCAGTCAAGACACCTTCACGTCCTTCGTGCTCGACAATCGCCAGCGATTGATCGCGGCAATCACTGCAGCAACGCAGGCACCCAACGAAAGGAAACCCTGATCCCTTTCCCCAGGCGTCAGCGACTGTCCGTGTAGCCGCGGGAGCCCGCCATGCGATTCTGTCCGAGCGCATCCCGCTACGCTTTTGCTCTATTCCCTAAGCTGCCCGTCGAGCAGATTTGATATCAGCCGATCTCATGCGCATCCCAGGAAGCCGTTTCTTTCAATGCAATGCGGAAAAGGGCATAGAATGAGATCGGCAGCGTTCATAGCTCTACTTGCTCTTTGCGGAGCAACCGGGGACGCCTCAGCAGCGGCTGCGACACAAACGATCGTGCTGATCCGGCACGGCGAAAAGCCACAAGGTGGTTTGGGCCGACTCGATTGCCGTGGATTGAACCGCGCGAACGCCCTCCCAGCCGTGCTCGCAAGGCAGTTCGGCCGCTTCGATGCGATCTTCGCTCCTGACCCCGAACATGCGAAGACGGACGAGGGAATCAAGTATCCCTATCTGCGCCCGCTGCAGACAGTCATTCCCCTGTCGAAGGCGACTGGGGTGCCGGTCGATACGCATTTTGGTTACAAGCAGATCGGAAAGCTCGAGGCAGCGCTGCAATCTCCCGACTATAGAGAAGCGACTCTCCTCATCGCATGGGAACACAAGCAGCTTGTCAAACTGGCCCGCAACCTTCTCGACCACCATGGTGGCGATGTTCGCCAGGTTGGGAAATGGGCAGGCAGCGATTTCGATAGCCTCTACATCGTCCGAGTTGTCCGTGACGGTGTCGCGACGCGGGCGTCTTTCGAGCAGGGCAGCCAGGGCTTGAACGACAAGGTCGGGCCCTGCACTGGCGGGTGAGGATTGCTTGACGGCGAGATTGGGCTCTCAGGAGTGTGAGCCTGCGGCCCATGCCCTGCGCTGGCATCGCGCAAGCTCGCAAGCAAACCCAAAAGGAGTGCCGTAGCTGACATGGCAGCAATTCTGGCGGAGCTTCGAGATCTTTCCGCCGCGCTGCTGGCGTTCGTCCAAGAGCATCGTCAATGGACAGTGCCGCTCGCATTCATGCTTGCTTTCGTCAAGTCGCTTCCCTTCTTTCCGCTCATCGTTCCGGGTACCGCGCTGTTGCTGGCCATCGGATCGTTGATTGGCGCCAGCGGTATCGGTTTCATCCCGGTCTGGATTGCGATCAGTGTGGGAGCAGCGCTGGGCGATTGGGTTTCTTACTGGCTAGGCCGCAACTTCGCTTCTGCCGTCAGAAGTTCTCGCTTCGTCGCCCGACACCCCGGGCTGCTTCCGCGGGGCGAAGCCTTCTTCAACCGTTGGGGCGCGCTGAGTATCGTGCTCTGCCGTTTTTTCGGCCCGTTGCGCGCCACAGTACCGTTCGTCGCCGGTGTCTGTGCCATGCCCAGAACGATCTTCCAGATCGCCAACTGGGCGTCGGCCTTCCTGTGGGCAGGGATGCTGCTACTACCTGGCGCCCTCGCCATGACCTTTCTTATCGGCCGCTGATAGCTCCAGCCACGCGAGTGGAGCGCCGCGCCGGTCGCATTGCACTCTCGGGATGCTCTGCCCCATGCCATCTCCCGGCATGAGGTTGGAGTGAGCGCCCGTGACTGCATCTGCGGACCAGAGTGGCGCTGTTGGCACACCGCTCAAGGGAGGCGTCTGTGGAGCAGGCTCGCACCATGGCTCCGCTTTACGGCCCACAGAGGCCGCGCCGTCATGTATCGACGGTCGCGTTCAGGGCGTTGCTTTGGATGAAGTCGCGGCGGGGTTCGACGACGTCGCCCATCAGCTTGACGAAGAGATCGTCGGCCTCGTCGTTCTGGTCGTTCTTGACCCTGAGCAGCGAGCGCACATCGCGATCGAGCGTCGTCTCCCAGAGCTGCTCGGGGTTCATTTCGCCGAGACCTTTGTAGCGCTGGAGCGAGACCCCCTTCTTGCCGATGGCGCTGACCGCGTCGAAAAGATCGCTCGGGCCATTGACGATATGATCATCGCCCTTGCGGCTGAGCACGCCGGGCTGGGCATAAGCTTCCTGCAGCGAGACGGCTGCTGCTGCGAGCTTGCGCGCTTCGGCGCTCGCGAGCAGGCCGGCATCAAGCACTGCGACCTGCTTCACGCCGCGCACAAGCCGCGAGAAGGTGAAGCCGCCATCCTCCACCCGGCCTTCCCAGCCGCGTTCGAGATCGTCGGAGATCGCATCCAGCCGGCGCGCGACAGAGGCAGCGGCCTCGGTGGCCTGCGCGTCGCTCTCGTTGGTCAGCGGATGGAGCGCGCCCGAGATCGCCATCTGCTCGACGATGCGCCGGTCATAGCGCGAATGGAGCTGCGACAGCGTATGGCGTACGCCGCGCGCCTCGTCGATCAGACTGCGCAGGTCGGGACCGGCGCGCTCGATGCCGTCCCCTGTCCGGAAAACAGCACCGTCCAAGGTCGAGTCGACGAGGTATTCCTCAAGCGCGCGCTCGTCCTTGAGATAGGTCTGGGACTTGCCGCGCGCGGCCTTGTAGAGCGGCGGCTGAGCGATGAAGAGATGCCCGCGCTCGATCACCTCCGGCATCTGCCGGAAGAAGAAGGTCAGCAGCAGGGTGCGGATATGGGCGCCGTCCACGTCCGCGTCGGTCATGATGATGATCTTGTGGTAGCGCAGCTTCTCGATGTTGAATTCCTCGCGGATGCCGGCCCCGAGCGCGATGATCAGCGTACCGACCTGCTCGGAGGAGAGCATCTTGTCGACGCGCGCGCGTTCGACATTCAGGATCTTGCCGCGCAGCGGCAGCACCGCCTGGTATTCACGGGCGCGGCCCTGCTTGGCGGAGCCGCCGGCCGAGTCACCCTCGACGATGAAGAGTTCTGATTTGGCGGGGTCGCGCTCCTGGCAATCCGCGAGCTTGCCGGGCAGCGAGGCGATGTCGAGTGCGCCCTTGCGCCGCGTCAGGTCGCGTGCCTTGCGCGCGGCTTCGCGCGCCGCGGCAGCTTCCGCCACCTTGCCGACGATCGTCTTGGCTTCGTTCGGGTGCTCTTCGAGCCAGGTCGAAAGCGCCTGATTCACGACGTTCTCGACGACGGGACGCACCTCGGACGAAACCAGCTTGTCCTTGGTCTGCGAGGAGAATTTCGGGTCCGGAACCTTCACCGAAACGATCGCGGTCAATCCTTCGCGGCAATCGTCGCCGGTGAGCGAGACCTTTTCCTTCTTCATCATGCCGGAACTCTCGGCATAGCCGGTGATCTGGCGGGTCAGCGCAGCGCGGAAGCCGGCTAAGTGAGTGCCGCCGTCCCGCTGCGGGATGTTGTTGGTGAAGCAGAGAACGTTCTCGTGGTAGCTGTCGTTCCACCACAAGGCGACATCGACGGTGATGCCGTCCTTCTCGGCGCCGAGCACCACCGGCTTGTCGACGACGGGGGTCTTGGCGCGGTCGAGATAGCGCACGAAGGCCTCGACGCCGCCCTCATACATCAGCTCCTCGCGAACGACCTCGGCATGGCGGGCATCGGTGAGGACGATGCGGACGCCCGAATTCAGGAAGGCGAGTTCGCGCAGACGATGCTCGAGCGTCTTGTAGTCGAACTCGACCATCGTGAAGGTCTTGGTCGAGGGCAGGAAGGTGACTTCGGTGCCGCGCTTGTCGCCGGCCGGGCCGACAATGGCGAGCGGCGCGACCGCGTCGCCATGGTGGAACTCCATGAAATGCTCGTTACCGCCACGCCAGACGCGCAGCTTGAGCGAGACCGAGAGCGCATTGACGACAGAGACACCGACGCCGTGCAAGCCGCCCGAAACCTTGTAGGAATTCTGGTCGAATTTTCCGCCAGCATGGAGCTGGGTCATGATGACCTCGGCGGCGGAAATGCCCTCCTCGCTGTGGATATCGGTCGGGATGCCGCGACCATTATCGGTGACCGTGACCGAACCATCGGCGTTCAGCGTGACGGTGACGAGGTCTGCATGCCCTGCCAGAGCCTCGTCGATGGCGTTGTCGACCACCTCATAGACCATGTGGTGCAGACCCGAGCCGTCATCGGTGTCGCCGATATACATGCCAGGGCGCTTGCGCACCGCATCCAGGCCTTTGAGAACCTTGATGGAATCGGCGCCATAGGCAGCGTCTTCAAGGTCGCGGGCAGCATCACTCATGTCGGGGTCCTTCAGCGGGCGAGGCTATGCCCGCGATCGTCTTGATTCGTATCATGAATATAGGCGGGAACGGTGGCTTTTTCACGCGCACGCGTACGTGCGCGCAGGAGCTCCCCCCGCGCTCCATGACGGGACAGAATCGCTACCCTCGAAAGCCCGCGATCGCATCGGCGAAGACCGCGCCATACTGGGCGAGCTTGCGTTCGCCGACGCCCTCGATCCCGCGCATCTGATCGAGCCCGAGCGGCCGCTCGCGCGCCATCGCAATCAGCGTGCGGTCGGTGAAGATGATATAGGCCGCAACGCCTTCCTCGCGGGCAATCGTCAGCCGGAGCTGGCGCAAATGCTCGAACAGGGCGGCGGTGCCCTCATCGAGGCCGTCGGCCCGCGCGCCACGCTCGGCAGCGCGAGCGCGCCGTACGGGGAGGGCATCGGCCCTGAGCGCGATCGGTTCGCGCCCGTACAGGATGTCCTCACCCTTCTCCGTCAGGCAGAAACCGCCATGCTCGGTGCTGGCTTCCGCGAGTGCGCCGGCGGCGAAGAGCTTGCGGGTCAGCGCCGCCCAGGCTGCCTTGGGCTTGTCGTTGCCGACGCCGAAGGTCTTCAGCCCGTCATGGTTCTGGCGGCGAATCGCCTCGCTCATCGTTCCGGTCAGAATATCGGCGAGATGTCCGGCGCCATAGCGCTGTCCCGAGCGCACCACCGCCGAGAGCAGCTTTCGGGCATCAAGCGTGGCATCCTGGAGCGTCGCCTCTCCACCACAGAGATCGCAGCGGAACTGCGCCTCCCGATGCCGGCATGGCGGCGTTTCCTCGCCGAAATAGGCGAGGAGGGAGGAACGTCGGCAGAGCGCCGACTCGCACAGGTCGGTCATCGCGCTGAGGCGCTTATGCTCGATGCGCCGGCGCTCGTCGTCGATCGCCTTCTCCTCGATCTGGCGGCGGCGGAGCGCCATGTCCTCGACGCCATAGAGCGTGAGCGTATCGGCCGGCAGTCCGTCGCGGCCGGCGCGGCCGATCTCCTGATAGTAGCCCTCGATCGAGCCCGGCATGTCGGCATGGACGACGAAGCGGACATCGGGCTTGTTGATGCCCATGCCGAAGGCAATGGTGGCGCAGATCACCACACCATCCTCCTGCAGGAAGAGGTCCTGGTTGCGGTTGCGCTCCTGCTGCTCCATCCCGGCATGATAGGCAAAAGCCTTGTAGCCCTGCTCGCGCAGACCTTCGGCAAGTCGCTCGGTCCGGCCGCGCGACGAACAATAGACGATTCCGCTGCCGCCGCGATGCCGCTTCAGGAAATCGGCGATCTGGCGTCGCGGCTGGTCCTTCGGTGCGAAGGCGAGCTTCAGATTTGGCCGATCGAAGGAATGAATGACCGTGACAGGCGGCTTCGGGAACAGCTGCTGGGCGATGTCATCGCGCGTCTGCCGATCCGCAGTGGCCGTCAGCGCGGTGACCGGGACGCCGCCAAGCGCTTCGCGAGCCTTGGCGAGCAAGCGGTATTCCGGCCGAAAATCATGCCCCCATTGCGAGACGCAATGCGCCTCGTCGATCGCAAGCCGGGCAACGCCAAGCCGGCGCAGCCGGGCGACCAGTCCCTCCCCCGCCAATCGCTCCGGTGAGACGAAAAGCAGACGCAGGTCGCCGGCGTTGAGCTTCGCCCAGGCGTCCGCCGCCTCGCTCTCGCTGTTCATCGAGTTGAGCGACGCGGCCGCGACGCCGGCCCGCGTCAACTGCCCGACCTGATCGCGCATCAGCGCGATCAGCGGCGAAACCACCAGCGTCAGCCCGCCGGTAACCAGTGCCGGCAGCTGATAGCACATCGACTTGCCGGAGCCGGTCGGCATCACCGCGAAGACGTCGTTTCCCGCCAGCGCGGCCGCGATGACCTCCCATTGTCCGGGGCGGAAATCGTCATAGCCGAAGACCGATTTCAGCGTCGCGCGCGCCTGTGATTCGCGAGATTGCGGCATGCCGAAGGGTTTGCCCGAGGCCGGCTGCAATGGCCAGCCCCAAGCCGCGACCTTCTGGGTGCGACGAAACTCGTTTTCAGCCCCTAACGGCGATAGCAGCCGCCGCACCGGCCATGACGCCGCCGGTCAGGCGATTGATCCGACGCATTGCCGTCGGGCTCGCCACCAGCCGCCGGGCCCGATCGGCGGCATAGGCATAGGCGAGCATCGTCGAGCCGATGATCAGGGTCAGCAGCAGCGCAACCTCGATGAAGGCGAACATCGTCATCCGGCCGAGATCGACGACGAGAGGCAGGATCGACAGGAAGAACACCATGACCTTGGGATTGCCGTGCGTCAGCGCAATGCCGCCGAAAAACAGCCGCAAGCCCTCGCCGCGGGCGCTCGGCGGCTGACGCGGCGCCTCCGCCGGAGCGGTCCAGAGCTTCCAGGCGAGATAGAGCAAATAGGCACAACCGGCATATTTGATCGCGACGAAGAGGCCATGAAAGCTCTGCATCAGCACGGCAAGGCCGAGCGCCGTGCAGGAGAACCAGATCAGATCGCCGGCGACGATTCCCGCCGCAAACGGAAGCGAACGGCGAAAGCCGGTGCCGAGCGAGCGCGCGACCAGGGCAGCGACCGCAGGACCAGGCGAAGCGACCGCCAGAAAATAGACGCCGGCAAAAACCAGAAGGCCTGTGAGTTCCATGGGAGCAGCCTCTTCAGTGCAGCGGCAACGCTAGACCATCTGTGATGGCATCGGCTTTGCCGAAAACCGCAATCCACTTTTCGGGCCGATGCTTTAGCAGAATGCACCCGAGGCGTCTCATTGTGACGCGTGATCTGACCGATCAGCCCGACTTGAGCACGTCAGTCGATGGCCTCGACCTGCCCGGATGTCACTGTAAAACACTGCGCCCCTGCCGGCAGATCGGTGAACAGCGCCGGATCGGCCCCCGTCATCCAGACCTGCGAGCCCAGCTCGGCAAGCTCGGCATAGAGCGCAGCGCGTCGACGCGGGTCGAGATGGGCAGCAACTTCGTCGAGCAAGACCAGCGGCGGAAGCCCGCTCATGCTCCGGACCAGCCTCGCATGCGCAAGCACGAGCCCGATCAGCAGAGCCTTCTGCTCGCCGGTCGAGCCCTGCTCGGCCGGGATATCCTTGGCGGCATGACGAACGAGGAGGTCCGACGCTTGCGGGCCGACGAGGGTGCGCCCAGCCGCGCGGTCGCGCTGGCGACCCTGCCTCAGGAGGTCGCGATAGCGATCCTCGGCATCGAGTGCCGG
Organism: Hyphomicrobiales bacterium; assembly: GCA_900470095.1. Taxonomy (GTDB): domain Bacteria; phylum Pseudomonadota; class Alphaproteobacteria; order Rhizobiales; family Beijerinckiaceae; genus Allobosea. Next base: position 81,737 of record UBZM01000036.1, on the reverse strand, counting down.
CAGCCCCGCCACAAGCCGATCGATCTCGCCCTCTAGGCCGAGCGCGGCACGGGGAAACGGAGATGCGTCGTCGCCATTGGCTGCGATGATCGTCGCCAGTCGGCCAACCGTCTCGGCCCTCGCCGCAGCGACGGCCACGCCGAGTTCGGCGATTTCCCGCTCGATCGCATCAAGCCAGGACACCTCATGCGGCGTCTCCTCGAGGATCCGGTTGCGCGAGCGCAGAGCCCGTTCGAGCGCGTTCGAGCGTGTCGCGTGGCCGGGATCGACCGCGAGCACGAGCCGGTCGAGGAAGCGGCGGCGATCCCCGGCCGCGCCACGAAACAACCCGTCGAGATCCGGCGTCAGCCAGACCACGCGGAGATAGTCGCTGAAAGCCAGCGCCGAGCCGACCTGAACCCCGTCGATGCGGGCAAGTCTTGCACGCCGCCCGTCGCTTTCGCTGCCGAGCCCGATGCCGAGGCGCGCGCCATCCTCCGCAAGCGCAATCGATACGGCGAAGGAGCCCGGGCCCGCCTGGCGCGCCATCTCTGAGAGATCGGCGCGGCGCAGCCCCCGCCCTGGCGCGAACAGCGACAGGGCTTCGAGCAGATTGGTCTTGCCGGCGCCGTTCTCGCCGACAAGCGCAACGATTTGGCCCCCGATCGTGAGATCGAGGGCCTCATAGGAGCGGAAATCCTGAAGGATCAGGCGCGCGACCGTGGTCAAGATGCGAGCGCGGCCTAAACCCGCATCGGCATCAGCACATAGAGTGCCGACGCACCCTCGCGATCCTGAATCACGGTCGGCGAGCCGGGATCGGCAAGCTTGAGAAGCGCCGTGTCTCCGTCGAGCTGCGCCGCGATATCCATCAGGTAACGGGCGTTGAAACCGATATCGAGCGGGCTCGCGTCGTAGTCGACCTCGACCTCCTCGGTTGCCGACCCGGAATCGGGATTGGTGACCGACAGGGTCAGGCGGCCATCGGCGATGGACAGCTTTACCGCGCGGCCACGCTCGGAGGAGATTGTCGAGACACGATCGACCGAGGCGGCAAAATCGCCCTTGTCGACCGTCAGGCGCTTGTCGTTTCCGCTTGGAATCACTCGCTGATAATCCGGGAAGGTGCCGTCGATCAGCTTGGACGTCAGCACCACGGCCTGCGTCGCGATACGGATCTTGGTGGCGGAGAGCTCGACCGAGACCTCGGTATCGCCATCCTCCAGCAGCTTCTGGATTTCCGCCACGGCCTTGCGCGGCACGATCACGCCCGGCATGCCGGCGGCCCCGCTCGGCGCTGCGGTATCGACACGCGCAAGCCTGTGTCCATCCGTCGCGACGGCGCGCAGCAGGCTGCGGCCTTCGACTTCGATGGTGTGGAGATAGATGCCGTTCAGATAGTAGCGCGTCTCCTCGGTGGAGATCGCGAACTGGGTCTTGTCGATCAGGCGCTTGAGCTCACCCGCGGCGAGCGTGAAGCGATGCGCCATCTCGCCCGCGGTAATGTCGGGGAAATCGCCCTCGGGCAGAGTCTGCAGCATGAAGCGCGAGCGGCCAGAGCGGAGCGTCAGCCCCGCTTCGCCCGTCGTCTCGAGCGAGACCTGGGCGCCGTCGGGCAGCTTGCGCACGATATCGTAGAGCGTATGTGCCGGCACGGTCGTCGCGCCCGGCTCAGGAACATCGGCTGGCACCGTCTCGACGACCTCGATGTCGAGATCGGTTGCCTTCAGCTTGAGGCCGGCACCGTCCGCGCTCAGCAAAAGGTTCGACAGGATCGGGATCGTGTTGCGGCGTTCCACCACGCGGTGGACATGACCCAGCGACTTCAACAGCGTAGAACGTTCGACCGTGACCTTCATCGTCTGTCTTCTGGCGTGCTAGCGCCCGAGCAGCGGCTGCGCGGGCGACGGAATGGCCCGCGACATTGCAGGACGCGCGCCGGTGGCGCAAGGGCGCTCTCACAACCGGCCACAGCCAAAGCCGCGCTCGCCTCCAGGGCATAGCGCGGCAGGCAGTTCACTCCTGCAGCATCCGCTTCAGGAGATCGACCTCGTCATGCAGCAGACGATCTTCGGCGATCGCCTTTTCGATCTTGCGCACGGCGTGCAGCACGGTCGTGTGATCGCGGCCACCGAAGCGGCGCCCGATCTCCGGCAGCGAGCGCGGAGTCAGCGCCTTGGACAGATACATCGCGATCTGACGCGGCTTGACGACTGCCGCGGTGCGGCGCTCGGAGAGAATGTCCGCCCGGCTGACATTGTAGCGGGTGGCGACCAGCTTCTGGATGTCCTCGATCTTGACGCGGCGCGGCTCGCGGGTCCGGACGAGGTCGCGGATCGCCGCCTCGGCCGTTTCCAGCGTCACCGCATTGCCGGACAAGGTGGCATGGGCCAGCAGCCGATTGGCGGCACCGTCGAGATCGCGGCCATTGGCGGTGATGACGCGGGCGACATAGGCGATCACGTCGGAATTGACGTGGAAGCTCGAATGCGCCGCTTGCAGCGACTCCAGCCGGCTTCCGAGAATCTTCACGCGCAGCGCCTCGTCAAGCTCGCCGACCTCGACGACGAGCCCCCCGGCCAGCCGCGAGCGGATGCGTTCGTCGAGCGCCTCGAGATCATTCGCGAGCCGATCGGCAGCGACCACGATCTGCTTGCCGGCATCGATCAAGGCGTTGATCGTGTGGCCGAACTCCTGCTGGATCGAGCGCCCCTGGATGAACTGCACGTCGTCGACGATCAGCAGGTCGATACCGCGCAGCTTTTCCTTGAAGGCGAGCGCCGTCTGCGACTTCAGGGCCGCGACGAAACCGTACATGAAGCGATCGGCCGTGAAATAGGCCACGCGTTTGCCATGATTGCGCGCATCCTGAGCAATCGCCTGCAGGAGATGCGTCTTGCCGAGCCCGACCCCAGCATGAAGGTAGAGCGGATTATAGGGGGTCGTTCCGGCCGGGGCCGCGGCAATCCGCTCGGCCGCGGCAAAGGCGAGCTGGTTCGACTTGCCGACGATGAAGCTCTGGAAGTTCAGACGGCGGTCGAGCATCGTGCCGCAGGCGTCGACGAGTTCCTGCTCACAGGGCCGGGCCCCGGCCTCCGCCGAACGAACGGCAATGACGGGCTCAGGCGCCGCCGAGCGCGGAGCGGCCATGGCAGCTTCGCGGACCGCGGCCGGAATGGCATCCCGGGCGGCCTGGCGCACCGAGAGCAGGATGCCATTGGCTGCGGGCAACTCGGCGAGGCAATGCGCCCGCAGGCGCTCGGCATAATGCGCCTCCAGCCAGCTCTTCAGGAAACGGGTCGGCACTGTGAGATAGGCCACACCATCGACAAGGCCGCCGATCTCGACACGCGCGAACCAGCTGGAGAAAACATCCTCGCCGAGCTCGGCACGCAGGCGGCGGCGCACACGGTCCCAGGCTTCAGTCAGGGAAAGCGCTGCCCCCTCACCCTGGATGCTCGCAGTCGTGGTCGCGATCACAGACGCCGGCACAGCCTTCGCATCAGTAATCTCGTCCATGGCTTGCCGCTCGAACATTTCGTGCCCCATTTCAATATCAAGAGATGCGCCATCGGCGGCGGCTCTTAGTGGACCGCCGGCCGGAGCTGTTGTTTGGACAAAGAGAATGACGCCCACTCGACGGCATGCGCCGGCGGGTGACAGGCTCTCGGTCGATTTCTGATTACGCTTAGAAGGCTCGCCGAAGGACGGAGCCGCTACTTCATCTCAACTCAAACAGACAAAGAGCCGCATCCTCTCCCCTCTGGGGCGTGAGCCAAAAACGCCGTTAATCTCTGGAAACCCCCGGAGGTCATTGCTGTCCGCCCGGCGATGAAGGGACCTTACAGGGGCGCCTCGAACGGGGGCAATATCCCTGTCAGCCGGCTTCGGAGACTCAAGCCCTTTCAGGGGCCCTATGACCTATGGGCAAGGCAGGCCCAATAGGTTGGGGAACTTAACGTTTTTTTTACGGCGGAGGCTGCGCGCGGAGGGCGAATCTTTTTTTCAGGAAGCGGCAGAGACGCAGGCAGAAGGTCCGACGATTCCCGACAACAGATTCCTTTGCCCGCTAAGGTCATGAAAAATATGGGATTTATTTGCGCGACCAAAAGGCAAAAAAAGGACCTTTTCGCGCCCTGAAACCACAACCGAAGTCAACCCCATAACGCAGCGGAAAGATTACGGAATCGGCCTCGCGGATGAAATTTTTCACGTCTGCGGCAGTCAGGTTTGCCTAACGGTCGATTAACACAGCAAACAAAAAGCCCGACCTCACGGCCGGGCTTTTTTGGTCTGAAACTGCTCTGCAGAACGCCGCTCAGGAAGCGAGAGCGCCGATCCGATGCGCCAGGCGCGAGACCCTGCGCGAAGCGGTGTTCTTGTGAACGACGCCCTTCTGAGCGGCGCGCATGATCTCGGGCTGAGCGGCCTTGAGCGCCTCCGCAGCGGCACCCTTGTCGCCCGAGGCGATTGCCTCCTCGACCTTGCGCAGGAAGGTGCGCATACGGCTGCGGCGCGCCTTGTTCACCTCGGTGCGCCGCGCGATCTTGCGCGTGGCCTTCTTGGCCGACGTCGTATTGGCCATCGATCGTCCTCGTCTTCATTGCGACCGAACACCCGGCGGATTTGCCTGGCGGGCTCGGGCCGCTACCTTGATTGAAATGCATGTGCGGCGGCGGTTGCTTGCGCTAGCCGTCGCGAGACGCTGGCCTATAGTATCTTGTACGGGCCGCGTCAACGCCGGAATGGGTGTATCACGCCAGGAGTGCCAGATCAGCCCCTTCGAACCGCCACAGCCTCGATCTCGATCAGGTAGCCATGATGCAGCTCGGGCACCGGCACGACCGAGCGCGCAGGGCGATGATCGCCGAAGACCTCGGCGTAGATCCGGTTGAATTCGGGCCAGTTGCCGACCCCGACCAGATAGGCCGTGACCTTGACGACATCGGTCGGCGCACAACCCGCCGCCGTGAGGATGGCGAACATGTTCGCCAGCGCCTGCTGCGCCTGGACGGCGAAGGGCTCAGCGGAGGTATGACTGCCATCAGGGCGGGGTGCGAGCTGGCCGGAGACGAAGACGAGGTCCTTATACGCCACGGCATGCGCATAATGCCCCGCCGGGGCCGGCACCTCAGGCGAGGCGATGGTCTCGATCCGGCTCATGCGGAAGGCCCGACAAAACGTGCAAAGGCAGCAAGATCGACATTGCCGCCGCTGATGATGATGCCGACGCGCTTGCCCGCAACCGGGACTGTCCCGGTGAAGGCAGCGGCGGCAGCAAGGCAGCCGGTCGGCTCGACCACAAGCTTCATGCGCTCGGCGAAGAAGCGCATCGTCTCGATCAGCGCCGCATCGGACACCGTGACGATATCCTCCACCAGGCTCTGGATGATCGGGAAGGTGTAATGGCCGAGGAAGGCGGTCTGTGCGCCATCGGCAATGGTCTTGGGCACGTCGATCTTGACGATCTTGCCGCTGCGCAGGGATTGCTGGCCGTCATTGCCGGCCTCCGGTTCGACGCCGAAGACGCGGATACCGGGGTTGAGCGCCTTGGCCGCCAGAGCGGCGCCTGAGATCAAACCGCCGCCACCGAGGGGGACCAGCAGGATGTCGAGCGGGCCAGCCTCCTCGATCAATTCCTTGGTCGCCGTGCCCTGGCCGGCAATGACATCGGGGTGATCATAAGGCGGGATCAGGGCGAGCCCACGCGTCTCGGCCAGCTCGCGGCCGAGCGCGTCACGATCCTGGCTGTAGCGGTCGAAGAGCACGACCTCGGCGCCATAGCCACGGGTCGCCGCAACCTTCGCGGCAGGCGCATCCTGCGGCATCAGGATGACGGTCGGCACGCCAAGCAACTTGCCCGACAGGGCGATCGCCTGAGCGTGATTGCCCGAGGAGAAGGTGACGACCCCGGCGCGCTTCTGTTCGGCGCTCAGCGCTGAAATCGCGTTGAAGGCGCCACGGAACTTGAAGGCGCCCATGCGTTGCAGGTTCTCGGCCTTGAAGACCAGCGAAGCTTCGGTGCGGGCATTGGCAGTCCGCGAGGTCAATGCCGGCGTCCGGTGTGCGATGCCCTGGAGACGGCCCGCCGCCGTCACGACATCCTCATAGGTCGGCAGGACGAGCCCGCCGGTGGCGGAAGGAGCGGCAGCGGTCATCTGGTATCCCTAAGCTTCGAAGAGAACCCGCATCGTGTCAGCAAGCGGGGCCGAGCCGCAAATCAAAGATCGTCGGTCCCGGCATTCGTCCCGTTCATGGCCGCGCTCAGCGGTTCTTGAAATCCGGCGGCCGCTTCTCGGAGAAGGCGGCCATCCCTTCCTTCTGATCCTGCGTAGCGAAAAGCGAGGAGAACACCCGCCGCTCGAAGCGCAGGCCTTCGTTCAGGGTGACCTCGAAGGCTCGGTTGACGGATTCCTTGACCATCATCACCGAGGGCAGCGATTTCGCCGCAATCGCCTCGGCCGCCTTGAGCGCTTCCTTCATCAGGTCGGCCAGCGGAACGATACGGGCGACGAGGCCGGAGCGCTCCGCCTCGTTCACGTCCATCATGCGGCCGGTGAGGCAGAGATCCATGGCTTTGGCCTTGCCGATCGCCCTGGTCAGGCGCTGCGTGCCGCCGGCGCCGGGAATGACACCCAGATTGATCTCCGGCTGGCCGAAGCGAGCATTGTCCGCGGCGATGATGAAATCGCACATCATGGCAAGTTCACAGCCGCCGCCGAGCGCAAAGCCCGCGACCGCCGCGATGATCGGCTTCCGGCGCTGGCCAATGCGGTCCCACGGCTCGAATTTGTCGTCGAGATAGGTCTCGGGGAAGGTGCGCGCCTGCATCTCCTTAATGTCGGCGCCGGCGGCAAAGGCCTTCTCCGAGCCGGTGATGATGATGCAGCCGATGCCGGCATCCCTCTCGAAACCATCGATCGCGGCGTTGACTTCGCCGATCAGCTGGCCGTTGAGCGCATTCAGCGCCTGCGGGCGGTTCAGCGTGATGACGCCCACCTTGCCCTTCACCTCGACGAGAATGGTCTCATAAGCCATGGCGGCCTCCCGGATGATGCTTCGGCTGAAGCATTAGCGGGGGCAGCGGGCGCGGTCCATGCGCGGCCGCGCAAAGGCGGCTTTCGGACCTGCGGCGGTTGTGCCTGCCGACGCCGCTCCGCACGATATGATGTCAGGTCAGCGTTTCGGTTGGCAACGCTCGCAATAGAAGGTCGAGCGACCGGACTGGACGAGCCGCTTGACCAGACCGCCGCAGCCGGACGTGACACAAGGATCGCCCTCGCGGTCATAGACCTTGAAGCGATGCTGGAAATAACCGAGCGAGCCGTCCGCATGGGCGAAGTCGCGCAGGGTCGAGCCGCCGGCGGCCACCGCCTCCTCGAGAACCTCGCGAATGATCTGTGCAAGCGCATGGGCCGCCTCGCGTGGCCGACCGGTTGGCGTCGTGATCGTGCCGGCCGCCGCTTCCGGATGAAGCCCGGCCCGGAACAGCGCCTCGCAGACATAGATATTGCCGAGGCCAGCCACGAGCCTCTGGTCGAGCAGCGCCGCCTTCAGGGGCGCAAGCTTGCCGGAAAAGAGCTTGGCCAGGACTTCGCCGGAGAGCTCGTTGCCCAGCGGTTCGATTCCCATTCCCGCGAAATGCTTCGAGGTCTCCAGCTCGGCCCGCGGCAGGAGGTCCATGAAGCCGAAGCGACGGACATCGTTATAGGTGACGCGCGCTCCCGAACCGAGATGGAAGACGACATGGTCGTGCTGCAGATGTCGGCCGATCTCGTTGTAATAGGCGCCAGGTTCGGTGGGTGGCGTACCCGGCGCCTCGACCACAAAACGGCCGCTCATGCCGAGATGCATGATCAGCGCCTCGCCATCATCGAGATCGGCGATGAGGTATTTGGCGCGGCGCGACAGACCTTCGATCCGCCGCCCGGTCAGGCGCTCGACGAAATGCTCCGGCAGTGGAAAGCGCAGATCAGGCCGGCGCTGCTCGACCCGGGTGAGCACCTGGCCGAGCATGGCGGGCTCCAGCCCACGGCGGACGGTTTCGACCTCGGGAAGCTCGGGCATTGCACTTCGCTCTTCAGCATGCGTCGAGACGGGCCGCGACAAGGCCCGCTCGTTTCGCTATTCATCCGGCTCTAGTTACCGCCTCACCAGAACACAAGCTCCGGGCCAAGCCGTGACAGCAGCCTCCGATACCACCCATTTCGGCTTCGAGACCGTGCCGCTCGCCGAGAAGCAGGCCAAGGTCGACGACGTCTTCCACAAGGTCGCCGGCCGCTACGACCTGATGAACGACCTGATGTCGGCTGGCCTGCACCGGCTCTGGAAGGATGCCCTGATCTCGACGCTGAAGCCGCCGCGCGACCGGGCTTTCCGCCATCTCGACGTGGCCGGCGGCACAGGCGATGTCGCCTTCCAGGTCCTGGAAGCCGGCGGCCCCGCAACCGAGGTGACGGTGCTCGATATCAATGGCGAGATGCTAAGCGTCGGACGCGAACGCGCGCAGAAGCGCTTTCCCGACGATGGCCGCATCCGCTTCGTCCAGGGCAATGCCGAGGAGCTCGGCCTGCCGGACAACAGTTTCGACGCCTATACGATCGCCTTCGGCATTCGCAACGTGCCGCGCATCGACAAGGCGCTGGCCGAAGCGCACCGCGTCCTGAAGCGCGGCGGCCGCTTCCTTTGCCTCGAATTCAGCCATGTCGACGTGCCGGTGCTCGACAAGATCTACGAGACCTATTCCTTCAACCTGATCCCACCGATGGGCAGGCTCGTGACGGGAGATGCCGAGCCCTATCGCTATCTCGTCGAATCAATCCGCAAATTCCCGAAGCCGCAGGTTTTCGCCGACATGATCGCCGCAGCTGGCTTCCGGCGCGCGCGCTTCACGCCCATGACCGGTGGGGTCGTGGCGCTGCATTCCGGCTGGAAGCTGTGACGGCCCGCCTTCCAGCATGATCTCCTCGATCGCCCATTTCACCCGCATGGCGCGGGTTGGTTTCGTTCTGGCTCGCGAAGGCGCGCTCGCGCTCGTGGATCCGTCGGTTCTGCCGCCCGCAGCGCGCGCGCTGATCAGGGTCGGCCGGCTGATCGAGCGCCGGGGCGCCGGCTCCTCGGCCACGCGCCTTGCCGCTGCGATGACCCGGCTCGGCCCGTCCTATGTCAAGTTCGGCCAGTTTCTGGCGACGCGGCCAGATGTGGTCGGGATGAAGATCGCCGAAGATCTGTCGGCGCTGCAGGACAGGATGGCGCCGTTCCCGATGGAACAAGCACGCGCCGCAATCGAAGCCGCGCATGGCGAGCCGGTCGAAGCCCTGTTCTCCGAATTCGGCGAGCCCGTCGCGGCCGCCTCGATCGCGCAGGTCCACCGCGCACGGCTGAAGGATGGCTCGGAGGTCGCGGTCAAGGTGCTTCGGCCCGGCATCCGTGACCGTTTCAACCGTGACCTGGCGGCGATGCGCTTCGGCGCCGAACTCGCCGAGAGCCGCTCGCATGAGGCGCGCCGTCTGCGATTCTCCGGCGTGGTCGAGACGCTGGCGCGCTCCGTCACCATGGAAATGGACCTTCGCCTCGAGGCCGCAGCGCTCTCGGAATTCGCCGAGAACACCAGGGACGATGCTGATTTCCGTGTCCCGAAGCCGGACTGGCAGCTGACGGCCCGCGAGGTGCTCGTCGACGAATGGATCGACGGCATTCGCCTCTCCGACGTCGAAGCATTGCGTGCTGCCGGCCATGACCTCGTGGCGCTCGGCCGCACCGTCATCCAGTCCTTCCTGAAGCACGCCATCCGCGACGGCTTCTTCCATGCCGACATGCATCCGGGGAACCTGTTCGTCGATGCGCAGGGCCGGCTGGTTGCAGTCGATGGCGGCATCATGGGCCGACTCGGCCTGAAGGAACGGCGGTTCCTCGCCGAGATCCTGCTCGGCTTCATCACGCGTGACTACGCCCGCGTGGCCCGGGTCCATTTCGAGGCAGGCTATGTTCCGGCCCATCACGATGTTGCGGACTTCGCGCAGGCGATTCGGGCCGTCGGCGAGCCGATCCATGATCGGCGTGCCGACGAGATCTCGATGGCGAAGGTTCTGACCCTGCTCTTCGAGATCACCGGGCTGTTCGATATGGCGACCCGGACCGAGCTCGTGATGCTGCAGAAGACCATGGTCGTGGTCGAAGGTGTAGCGCGCTCGCTCGATCCGCAGCTCGACATGTGGAAGACGGCCGAGCCGGTGGTGCGCGAGTGGATCACCCGCAATCTCGGCCCTCTCGGCAAGATCGAGGAGGTCGGCCGAGGCGCCCAGTCCATGCTCTCGACGCTCGCCAGCCTTCCCGAAACGGCCGCTCGGGCCGAGCGCGTGCTGGGACAACTCGAGGATGCCTCGCGCCAGGGCTTTGTCCTGGACGAACGCAGCATCCAGGAGATCGGCCGGGCCGAAGCCCGGCGCAACCGCTGGGGCAACTGGGCCCTGTGGCTGATCGCCGGCCTGCTGGCCTACAGCATCTTCAGCTGACGCCCCTCAGTCGGCGACCGCCCGATAGGCCAGGACCTGGAATTCCTGGCTGAGGGCGGCGTCTTCCGGACTCTGCATCAGTCTCTGGCTCAGGAAGACCGTGACGAGGTCCCGATACGGGTCGATATTGAGGCTGGTGCCGAACCCGCCTTCCCAGCCATAGCGCCCCGGAACCGCCGAGATGGGGTCGGGCTGCGTCGCGATCCCAAGGCCGAAACCCCAGCCCGTGCTCTCCCAGAAGCCCGGGAAGAACGGCGAAACCGCCTTCTGCTCCGGCGTGATCTGATCCCGCGTCATCTGCTCGACCATCCCTGGCGAGAGGATGTGCTGCCCGCCGTGCTGCCCGCGCGCCAGAAGCATGCGCCCGAACCTCAGGACATCATCGGCCGTCGAGACCAGCTCGCAGGGAAAGGCGGGCGCGCGGGCAAACGCCCCCTCGGCGCCGCGATCGAACAGGACGAGCCGGCCCGATTCCGTATCGAGATGATAGGCGCTGGCCAGTCGTTCGACCTCGCCCGCCGGCGCGCTGAAACCGGTATCGACCATGCCCAGCGGTCGAAACAGACGTTCCTGCATGAGATCGTCAAGCGGCTTGCCGGCAACCCTGGCCAGGAGCACTGAGAGCACGTCGAAACCGGTATGATACATCCAGACTTCACCCGGCTGGTGGATCAACGGCAAGGCGCCGAGCTGTTTCATCCACGCATCGGGCGACATCTCAGGGTTCATTGGACCGGGCGCGACGCCGGCATCGGCCATTGCCTGCTGGATCGGGTAACGGCCCGGCGGCGCCATGATGGCGCCGATGCCGAGCCTCAGCGTCAGCAAATCGCGCAAGGTGATGGATCGCTTGGCCGGCACGGTATCGTCGAGCGGGCCAGCGATGCTGCGCAGGACCCGGCGGTCTGCCAGCTCCGGCAACCAAGGCTCGACGGCATCATCGAGCCCGATCGCTCCATCCTCGACCAGCGACAGAGCTACGACCGCCAGCATGGGCTTCGTCATCGAGGCAATGCGGACGATCGTATCGCGACGCATCGGCGTGGCACTGTCGAGATCGGCGAGGCCGAACGTCTCGACATGCACGTCATCACCCCGGGCGATCAGCGTGGCGATCCCGGCGACGGCACCGCGCGTGACATGGCCGCGCATCGCGGCGGCCATGTCGGCGAGGCCCTCTTCGGACAAGCCAGCGCTCATCCGTTCTTGAACTCGGCATTGACCATCCAATGCGTACCGAAGCGGTCGGTCAGCATGCCGAAGCTCTTGGACCAGAAGGTCTCCCCGATCGGCATCTGGATCTGACCGCCCTCCGAGAGCCCTTTGAAGATGCGCTCGGCCTCCGCGACCTCCTTGACCATGACGTTGACATAGACGCTGCGCATCGGGCCGCTGCTGCGGTCCGGCGGCGCATCGGACGCCATCAGCATCTGGCCGTCGAGTTCCAGGCAGGCGTGGATGATCTTCTTGCGCCAGTCCGGCGAGACGTCGTTCTCCGCCGGCGTGCCTTCATGGCTCATCATCGCGGTGATCCTGCCGCCGAGCACCTTCTGGTAGGTCGTGAACGCTTCTTCGCAATTGCCGTCGAACATCAGATAAGTCGAGAGCTTCATGGGGCTATTCCCTTGAGAAACGGCCGGTCATGCCGGCCTGGATGGGCTGGCTGATCAGGTCTTCTGGTAGTGGGCCTTCATGAACTCGGTCCAGTTGCCGTCGGCGCCAAGGACCTTCGAATAGAACAGTCGTTCGGTCGGGCTCCTGAGCTCGATGATGTCCCGGTATTTCGCCGTCGTGCCGTCTCCGGAGAAGCTTGGCCCTTCGGATTCGAGCGTCAGGATCTTGCGGCTGTCGTCAAGAAAACCTTCATAGGCCCAGATCATCGCCATCATCGAGCCAAGCCAGGTTCCGACGAAACGGCCCTTCTGGGGGTCGAATCCGAGCGTGATCTGCATGGTTGAGGCACCGCCGCCAGGCATCTCGCTCGTGCTCTCCCCAACAACCCAGAGATCGCCGATGGAACGAAAGGTCTCCGAGCCCTTGAAGATCTCGTCCGGCTTGTCAGGCGAGCAGTTCGATTCGTAGGTCCAGTTGCCGACGAGCTGCTGAAGCCAGCGATGCTCGTCCTGCGGTTCGACAGTCTGCATGGGCTTATCCTCCCTCTGTGCTGGATCTTCGGGACATGAGACAGGTCTAGCGCTCGGCCGCCATCTTCAGATTGGCGAGGCCGGTCTCGAAATCGCCTCCGATCATGCGATCGACGTTGAAGAAGACGTGCATGATCCGGGCGAGGAACGGTGCCGGGCCGGTCATGGTCCAGATCACCTCGGTCACTGCCCCGCGAGGTTCGAGAGCGAATGTGACTTCGTTATGAGCCTCGAAGGGCTTGATGAAATCGAGCCTCAATCCAACCTTGCGCGGAGCCGAGGCCTCGACGATCTCCATACGCCCCTGGCCGACATTCTTGTCGCCATCCCAGGCATACACCGCGCCGATGCCGCTTTCCGCACCGCTGAAGCTACGCTTCATCGCCGGGTCTTTCTTCTCCCAGGGCGACCAGGCACCCCAGCTTCGGAACCCATTGATCAACGGAAAGACCTGCTCGGGCGGCGCGTTGATGGCAAGCGAGCGTTGGACACGGAAACTGTCGGGCTTCATCGCGGCCAGGACGAGCACGATGACGATGCCGAGGGCGAGAATGGCGGCAATGGCCCAGAGAAAGGTGTTGAGCACGGAACGCTCCTGTGACGGATCGAGATGGAGTGGCGAGAGCTGCTAGGCGCTTCGCAGCGGGATGAGTGCGCGCAGCCTCGGATCGCGGAGGTAGAGTCCGCCCCAGGCCATGAGGCCGAGATAGAGCCCAAAGAAGAGGTGGCTGAAGAGCGGGCTGCCGACCCGCAGATGCGTCGCCATGGCGCCGCCAAGCAGCCCCGTAAGCAGCACGGCGCCAAGAATGGAGGTGCGGGGATAGGCATAGAGCAGCGCAATGATCAGCGTCATGGCGCCGAGCCCCCGGGCCAGCTCGTTGCTTCCGGAATATCCCAGCTGCTGCAGCGTATCGTTGACCACCTGCAAGGGCGCCAGCTTGATGCCGCCGTCGAACAGCAGGAACGCGACGACGACGCCGCTCAGCACCCGTCCCGTCCAGAGTTTAGCTCTTGGCTCCGCGAAGGCGGGCTCGGTAATCGATAGAGACATGATGCTCTCCAAAGTTGTTTGATTGGGATCTAAGATCTCATTGCGAGCAGACAAGACCGCCTGCTTTCCCGGGCGATGACGGGCCGCGATCATTGTCCGTCCTCCTCCTGCGAAGGCGGCCTCAGCGACAGCGCCGCATTCTGGTTCTCAGTCCTCAGCTCCAGGATCATGCTCTCCAGCCTGTCCAGGCTCTGGTCCCAGAAGACCCGGTAGTGCTCGAGCCAGGCGGCCACATCGCGCAGCGGGCCGGGATCGAGCCGGCAGGGCCGCCACTGGGCCTCGCGACCACGCGAGATCAGGCCCGCCTTCTCGAGCACCTTCAGATGCTTCGAGACGGCCGGGAGGCTCATCGCGAAGGGCTCCGCCAACTCCTTGACGGAGGTTTCCCCCAGCGCGAGGCGCGCCAGGATGGCCCGCCGCGTTGGGTCGGCGAGGGCAGAGAGCGTGGCGCTGAGGTGGTCCGGCGACATCAACTAAACCGATCGGTTAATTAACTGATCGGTTTACTAATGCAGCAAGGCCGTAACGTCAAGCGCCCGGTGCGAGCCCGCCGAACGCCCTAGCCTGCAGACCATCGGCTGGCCCGATGCCGGTTGTTGTCAGGAGCGCCCGCAGCCGGCTAGAGTCAGCCATGAGCTTCGAGATCGCCGCCACACCGCATGACGCCATCAACCGGTTGGAGGCGCTTTATGCCGAAGCGAAGGACGCGCTACGCGCCGATCTCCAACGCTTCTTCGACACGAGACAGCCGCCGACGCAGGAGGAGCGCGCCCGCTACCGCTACCCGATGCTGCGCGTCACCTATGAGCCGTCGAAGCTGCCGGCAGCGACACGCCGCGGCTTCGCCAAATTTGCGGCGCCTGGCATCTACTCGACCACGGTGACCCAGCCGGCCGAGTTCCGGGCCTATCTGCTCGACCAGCTCGAGCCCCTGGTGACGGAATACGGCGCCACCATCGAGACGGGCATCAGCACCCAGGAAATTCCCTACCCCTATGCCATCGAGGGCGGCGACGAGCTGGGCGGCGGACGGATCTCGCCTGCGGAGCTTGCGCGGCATTTCCCGACGCCGCTGCTCTCGCTGGTCGGCGACGAGATCGCCGACGGCACCTTCGAGATCATCGAGGGCGAGCCACGCCCGCTCTCGCTCTTCGATGCCGTGCGCGTCGATTATTCGCTGCGGCGGCTGGTCCACTATACCGGTACGGACTGGCGGTTGGTGCAGCCCTGGGTGCTGCTGACCAACTACCATCGCTATGTCGACCAGTTCGTGCGGCTGGCACTGGCCGAGATCGAGGCCGGCACCGCCGAGGCGCTCGTCGCGCCGGGCGGTATCCGGATCGACCGCGAAGGCATCGATGTCAGCGCCGCCGAGCGCGTGATGTCCGCGCCCTGGCATCGCTTCCAGATGCCGGCTTATCACCTCATCCGGGCTGGAGGCGAAGGCGTCACGCTGGTCAATATCGGCGTCGGCCCGTCCAACGCGAAGAACATCACCGACCATCTCGCGGTGCTCAGGCCGAATTGCTGGTTGATGGTCGGCCATTGCGGTGGCCTCCGGCAGACGCAGATCATTGGCGATTACGTGCTTGCCCACGCCTATCTCCGCCAGGACGGCATCCTGGATGACCATGTGCCGCCGGACATTCCGATTCCGGCGCTCGCCGAGGTCCAGGTCGCCTTGCAGCAGGCCGCGGCCGAGGTCACGGGCGAGAAGGGGGACCGGCTGAAGCAGAGGCTGCGCACCGGCACCGTCGTGACGCAGGACGACCGCAACTGGGAGCTGCGCTGGACCAAGGAGCGCCGCCGTATCAACCTGTCGCGCGCCATCGCGGTCGACATGGAATCCGGGACCATCGCAGCACAGGGCTACCGGCTGCGGGTGCCCTACGGCACCTTGCTCTGCGTCTCGGACAAGCCGCTGCATGGCGAGATCAAGCTGCCCGGCGCCGCCAATGCCTTCTATGAGCGCGCAGTCGGCGAGCATCTGAAGATCGGACTGGCCGCGCTGGAGAAGCTCAAGGAAGCCGGCAGCACGATCCATTCACGCAAGCTGCGTTCCTTCGACGAGCCGCCCTTCCGCTAAAAGCCCTTGCACGTCCGCCCCATGACAGCCGCGCCTCCGCGATGCTAGGTGAAGGGCTTCTTGCCTCGGGAGCCCGCCCTTGTCCGCATCTCGCTCCGTTCTGCTGATCATCGGCGGGGGAATCGCCGCCTACAAGGTGCTGGAGCTGATCCGGCGCCTGAAGGATCACGGTATCACCTCACGCTGCATCCTGACCAAAGCCGGCGAAGAGTTCGTGACGCCGCTCGCCGTCTCGTCGCTGGCGGGCGAACGCTGCTTCACCGACCTGTTCTCGCTGACCGACGAGGCCGATATCGGCCATATCGCGCTGTCACGCTCGACCGATCTGGTCGTCGTCGCTCCCGCGACCGCCGACCTGATCGCCAAGATGGCGACGGGCCTTGCCAATGACCTTGCCTCGACAGCCCTGCTCGCCACCGACAAGCGCATCCTGATTGCGCCGGCAATGAACCCGCGCATGTGGGAGCACCCGGCGACACGGCGCAACATGGCACAGCTCGAGAAGGACGGAGTGCTCGTCGTCGGACCGAACTCCGGCGCCATGGCCGAGCGGGGCGAAAATGGCGTCGGCCGCATGGCCGAGCCCCACGAGTTGCTGGCAGCGATCGAACAGGCGCTGGCCGGCGAAACCCGGCTCTCCCCGGTTGGAACGATCGGCTTCCTTGGTCGCAATCCGGGCGGCACGACCAGTGCGTCCAAGCTGCTTGCCGGCAAGCGCGTGCTCATCACCTCCGGGCCGACGCATGAGCCGATCGACCCCGTGCGCTACATCGCCAACCGGTCCTCCGGAAAGCAGGGTCACGCGATCGCAGCCGCAGCCGCGGCCGCAGGCGCCAGCGTGACATTGGTCTCCGGCCCGGTCGCGATCGCCGACCCGGAGGGGGTGACCACGATCCATGTCGAGTCCGCCCGCGAGATGCTGGCCGCGGTCGAAGGCGCGCTGCCGGCCGATATCGCGATCTTCGCCGCCGCGGTCGCCGACTGGCGCGTTGCGGAAGAGGCGCCCGGCAAGCTCAAGAAGCAGGCCGGCGCGAGCGCGCCCGCCCTCGCCCTCGTCGAGAATCCCGACATCCTGGCGACGATCGCCGCACGCGAGATCGATCGCCCGGCGCTCGTCGTCGGCTTCGCAGCCGAGACCGATCACGTGATCGACTATGCCCGTGCCAAGCTGGCAAAGAAGGGCTGCGACCTGATCGTCGCAAACGATGTCGGCGGCACCGGGGTGATGGGCGGCGATGCCAACACCGTGCATCTCGTCACCTCCGACAATGTCGAAACCTGGCCGACCCTGCCCAAGGGCGAGGTCGCGAGCCGGCTGATTGCGCATCTGGCGCGCATGCCGCAGGCCAGCGAGACGGAACGCTGAGCGCCATGGTCACGCTTCCCATCAAGCGCCTGCCCCATGGCGCCGACCTGCCGCTGCCGGCCTATGAGAGCAGCGGCGCCGCCGGCATGGATCTCCGCGCCGCCCTGGCCGCCGATGAGCCCTGCGTTCTGGCGCCCGGTGGGCGTGGTCTCATCCCGACGGGGATCGTGCTGCAATTGCCGCAAGGTTTCGAGGGGCAGGTCCGCCCACGCTCGGGCCTGGCCTTCAAGCATGGCGTCACGGTGCTGAATTCGCCCGGCACCGTCGACAGCGACTATCGTGGGGAGATCAAGGTGATCCTGATCAATCTCGGCACAGAAGACTTCGTGATCCGGCACGGCGACCGCATCGCCCAGCTTGTGGTCGCCCCGGTCTCACAGGCTGCCCTGGTCGAGGCTGCCACACTCGAGGAGACTGCGCGCGGAGATGGCGGCTTCGGCTCGACCGGCATCACTGGCGGCAAGGCGACGGCGCAAGGAGGCGGCCAATGATGCCGCTCTCGCACCGCAGCCTCCTCGCCGTCGCCGCTGTGGTCGATATCGCGCTGCATGCTCGCCCGTCGCCTGTCGCCGCCAAATTCCTGGCTGCACGCCACGACCTGCCGCCGCGTCATCTCGAAACCATGCTGCAGGCGCTCGTGCGCGCCGGCATCCTGAAGGGTGTGCGCGGCCCGCGCGGCGGCTATGAGCTCGCTCGCGAACGCCGCCGCATCACGGCCGGCGATATCGCGCGTGCAGCCATGCAGGAAACGAGCGATGAAACCACGCCCCTGCCGCAGTCCCGCCTTATCGACGAGGTGGTCGGCCCAGCGCTGAGGCGGGCTACCGACGCTTTCCTGGCCGAGCTCGACAGCGTCACGGTCGAAGATCTCTGTCGCCAGTCCGAGCAGAAATCGGTCTTCGGAGAGATCGCCCAGAGAGCCGATTTCACAATTTAATCATGTGATTAAACTTAATTATTCGACAGAAGATGTGAAATACGTTAGCCCTTCCATCCTGACCACATGACGCAAGGGAGGCCGCCATGGCCGAAGCAGCACAGAAGCTCAATCCCGCACAGGACAAGGTGCCCGGCCGCGGCCGGGTCTATGAGTCGATCACCGATACGATTGGTGACACCCCCCTGGTGCGGCTGAACCGCCTCCCGGCAGAACGCGGCGTCAAGGCAACAATCCTTGCCAAGCTCGAATTCTTCAACCCGATCTCCAGCGTCAAGGATCGTATCGGCGTCAACATGGTCGATGCGCTGGAAGCCTCAGGCGTTCTGAAGCCGGGCGGCACGCTGATCGAGCCCACTTCGGGCAATACGGGCATCGCGCTCGCCTTCGTCGCTGCCGCGCGCGGCTACCGCCTGATCCTGGTCATGCCGGAGACGATGTCGCTGGAGCGTCGCAAGATGCTGGCCCTGCTCGGCGCCGAACTCGTGCTGACGCCCGGCCCGGGCGGCATGCGCGGTGCCGTGGCCAAGGCCGAAGAACTCAAGGCCGAGATCCCGGGTGCGATCATTCCGCAACAGTTCGAGAATCCGGCCAACCCCGAGATTCACCGCAAGACGACCGCCGAAGAGATCTGGAACGACACCAACGGCGAAATCGATATCTTTGTCTCCGGTGTTGGCACCGGCGGCACGATCACCGGTGTGGGCCAGGTGCTGAAGCCCCGCCGGCCCGGGCTGAAGGTCATCGCAGTCGAGCCTGAGGACTCCCCGGTTCTCTCCGGCGGCCAACCCGGTCCGCACAAGATCCAGGGCATCGGTGCCGGGTTCGTTCCCGGCGTGCTCGATCGCTCGGTGATCGACGAGGTGGTGACCGTCGGCAACCAGACTTCCTTCGACACGGCTCGCGCGCTGGCCCGCCTCGAAGGCATCCCGGCCGGCATCTCTTCGGGTGCGGCAGTCGCTGCCGCGCTGGAAATCGGCGCGCGCCCCGGCAACGAAGGCAAGACCATCGTCGTGATCATCCCCTCCTTCGCCGAGCGCTATATTTCGAGCGCTCTCTTCGAAGGCCTGTGATCTCCAGCACGCTTCAGGTCGTCCGGCTCAGCGACACGCTGCCGGACGGTTTTTCTGCCCTGCAGGACGAAGCGGCGGCCGAAGGCTACCGCTTCGTCGACGGCTTGCGGGACGAGTGGCAATCCGGCCGTTATCGTGACGCCAACGAGCGGAACGCCCTGTTCGCGGTGTTTCGTGATGGGGTGCTCGCCGCAATCGGCGCGGTGACGCCGGATCCTTATGACCCGGCGCCCGACCTCCTGCGCATTCGCCATGTCTATGTCCGCCCCGCCGGCCGGCGCGGAGGCGTCGGCCGCCTGCTGGCGAGCGCGCTGGTGCAACAAGGGTTGTCGCTGGCGCCGAGGCTCTCGCTCAACGCCGCGGATTCCGGCGCCGCCGCTTTCTGGGAAGCCATGGGCTTCAAGCCCGATGGCGGCGGCACTCGCCGCAGCCATCTGCTCACGCGCTAGGATCGAAGCCTGGATAGGCTTTCCCGAAAACCGCAACCCAGTCAGCGGCGCAGGATCAGACGGTTATTCCAGGGGTCAGCGACGGTGACGGTGACTCCCTGATCACGACCGCCGGCAGCGATCATCCGCGTCCGCATCGCCGCGAAGACCTGATCGTCAGCGGCGACGAGTTCGAAGCTCGCAAGCCCTGCGTCGCCGTCAGCCCGCACGCCTGCCCCCCGACTGCCCCAGACATTGACGGCGATATGGTGGTGGTAGCCGCCGGTCGCGAGGAAGCTCGCGCCGGGATAATGCACCATCACGTCAAAGCCGAGGCCATCGCGGTAGAAGCCCTCGGCCTGGGCGGTGTCGCCGACGCGCAAATGAACATGCCCCATGCCCGTGCCGCTCGGCATGCCGGGATAGGCGGCTCCGTCCGACTCACGCAGGAGCTGGTCGAGATCGAGCCGATCGGTCGACATCTTGATGGCGCCACCATCGAGTCGCGGCCATTCCGGCCGGCTGCGATCACGATAGATCTCGATGCCGTTGCCTTCCGGATCGGAGAGGTAGAGCGCCTCGCTGACAAGATGGTTCGAGGCGCCTTCCAGCGGAACTCGGGTCCTGGCCGCATGCGCCAGCCAGTTGGCAAGGTCACGACGCGAGGGCAACAGGATCGCGAGATGGAAAAGGCCAGCGGCCGATACCGGTGCGCTCGCCCCCGCTTCGAGCCGCACCAATGGTACGCCGTCGACACCAAGCACCGAGAGGCCCGGCTCTTCCGAGATCAGCGTCAGCCCGATCGCGTCGCGATAGAAAGCCGTCAGGCGCGGCAGATCGCGCACCCGCAAGGAAACCGCGCCAATATGAAGGGGCGCGTCATAGGCCTCAAGCCGTAGCGGTGACGAAAGCTTGTCCTGAACCGTGAGCATCGCCGCCTCCGAAATTGATGCGGCCCGTTGTCCGCCGCAGCCTTCAATTGGCAATTATCCGGGCCATTGTCGCCCCTGGGCGTGGCAAGACCAAGATTGCAGCGACGCAATCTCCAATGACGTCAGACAGGGTTCGGGGTGTCGATCGCGAAATGAGAGATCCAGAGCCCCTCCCCACCCCAAGCAGGGCAGGTGAGGCGCTCACGCAGCTGGTTGCTCGCCCAGCAATGCACGCGCCGCCGGTGCGAAAGCTTCGGGTCGCTGGCGCGTGTCGTCAGGATCCAGCATCACCTACTCGTCGGCCATGGCAGCACCGACCCTGTCCGCCATGGTCGCGCCCCTGCGGCCGAGCGGCTTGGGGCGGCCGATCGTGGTGTCGCGCTCGGTCTGATGCTCGAGCTCGGCATTGAGTTCGGCGCCGGCGAGCACGATCATCGCCGACAGCCAGAGCCAGGTCATGAAGACCACCACCGTCGAGAGCGAGCCATAGGTCGCCGTGTAATTGCCGAGCGTTCCGACATACCAGGAAAAGGCCCATGACGCGGCCGCCCAGAGCAGCGAGGCGGCGATGGCGCCAGGCATGACCCAGGCGAAGCGCGGCGGCCGCCGGCTCGGCCCGATCCAGTAGAGGCAGGCGATGGCCAGCATCGCCATCACCACGAAAGTCGGCCAGCGCACCAGCCGGACCAGCTGCTCGAGCTCGTAGTGGAACGGGAAGAACGCTGAGATGACGGGCAGGATGGCGATCGCGATCAGCGCCGCCATCAGCAGCACGACTCCGCTCAGCGTGGTCAGCAGCGAGATCAGGTTCAGCTTGAAGAAGCTGCGCTTCTCCCGTTCGCGATAGATGATGTTCAGCGCATCGAAGACCGCCTTCACCGCGGCGTTCGCACTCCAGGCCGCCACGAGCAGGCTGACCAGGACAGCGAGGGACAGGCCGGTGGTGGATTGTGTCGCAAGCCGCATCGCCTGCTCGCGGATCAAGTCGCGTGCGGCAGCCGGAAAGACGGTGGTGAGGCTGTCGAGTTGGCCGGCGATGGTCAGCGGGTCGGTGAAATAGCGGTACAGCGCGACAAGGAGCGAGAGCGCCGGGACAAGCGAAAGCAAGGTGAAGAAGGCGACCGCGCCGGCCAGAGAACTGAGCCGGTTATCGGCAACATTGCCGGCAAAGCGCAGCAGCACATCCTTCCAGCCAAGCCAGGTCATCTCGAGCGGCGAAGCCGCGTCGCGTCCGCGTGCAACCTCCTCACGCGAAGGCCGCGCACGCCAGCGCGAGATCGCCTCGGCCACGTAGCCCAGCGCCACCCCCGCGCCCGCCGCGCCCGTGATGCGTTTCAAGAAGGCCATGAAAACTCTCCGCCGCGCGATGGGTCGACACGCGGGCACCAGCCTAGGGCAAACCGGGCGGACGACGAGTTTGTTCCCTGAACGGGGGGCTTCCTGCGGTCGCTTATCCGTTTGTTAACCTTAACAGTTCCTAATCAGAACCAGAAAGCGCGCGCTTCGAATGCGTCAGCAAGGGCTTGCGACCTCCGCGTCCCGGATGACCGGGGGCACCGCATCTGGCCACCCGATCGGCGAACGACATACAGAGACCTGCGATGAAGATGTTCCTGAAAGCCGGCCTTGCGAGCCTCGCACTTCTGGCTGGCGGCGCGGCCTCCGCGGCGGACATGCCCTATCGCAAGGGCACGCTGCCGCCGGCTCCTGCGCTGCCGGAATTCTTTTCCTGGACCGGGTTCTATGCCGGTGGTCAGATCGGCTATTCCTGGGGCTCGGAGCGCACCCGCTTCATCGCCGCCAACGGCATCGGCGCAGCCTTCTCCTCCGATACCGATTCGGTGCTCGGCGGCGGTCATGCCGGCTTCAACTACCAGTTCGGATCCTATGTCCTCGGCATCGAAGGCGATATCGAGGCCCTGAATAGCAATGGTCGCTTCCATCATTCCCTCGGCATCGGAGAGGTGAAACGCGACTGGCAGGCCTCGATGCGCGGTCGCCTGGGCTTTGCGATGGACCGCTTCATGATCTACGCCACGGGTGGCGCGACCTTCACCGAGTTCGACCAGCAGCTCTTCGATCCGGCCTCGGGAGCGCGTGACAGCGCCCAGACATCACGTACAGGCTGGAGCGTGGGCGGCGGCCTTTCCTTTGCGCTGACCGACCATGTGATCGCCGGCGTCGAATATCGCTACACCGATTTCGGCCGGTTCAACCGCCTGGCGCGCGGCGCCTTCCTTGGTGTGACGACCGATCAGGATTCGACGCTGCACAGCGTCCGCACGAGCCTGAGCTACAAGTTCTGACGGGCGAAAAAGCCCGGATCAGAAGCCCGTGCGCTGGCGAATGGCGGCAGCGAGCGTGCCGTCGTCGAGATAGTCGAGCTCGCCGCCGACGGGCACTCCATGGGCGAGCTTCGTCACCTTGACCGGCAGATGGGTAAGCAGATCGGTGATGAAATGCGCCGTGGTCTGCCCGTCGACAGTGGCGCTGAGCGCCAGGATAACCTCCTTCACGGCCGGGTCGGAGGCGCGGGCCACCAACGCATCGAGCGTCAGGTGCTCGGGCCGGATGCCGTCGAGCGCCGAGAGCACGCCCCCCAGAACATGATAGCGGCCCGAAACGGCACCCGAGCGCTCGAGCGCCCATAGGTCGGAGACGTCGGCGACGACGACGATCACCCCATCGTCGCGGCGGGCGTCGCGACAGACTGAGCAGGGATTGCTGGTATCAATATTGCCGCAGGTCGTGCAAACGACGATGCGCTCGCGCGCCGCGGCCATGGCCTCGGCGAGCGGGCCCAGAAGCTGCTCGCGCTTCTTGACGAGATGCAGGGCTGCGCGCCGGGCCGAACGCGGCCCGAGGCCCGGCAGCTTGGCGAGAAGCTGAATCAGCCGCTCGATCTCGGGGCCGACAATGGCGCGTGACATGCGGGCTTGCGGCTCAGAACAGTTTCATGCCGGGCGGGATCGGCAGGCCCTTGGTGATCTCGGCCATGCGCTCCTGCATCACGCGCTCGGCGCGGGCGCGGGCGTCGGTGCTGGCCGCGACGATCAGGTCCTCAAGAATCTCGCGCTCATCGGCCATCATCAGGCTCGGGTCGATCCTGACCGACTTGAGCGCGCCCTTGGCGGTCATCGTCACGGTGACCATGCCGCCGCCAGAGGCGCCCTCGACCTCGATCGTGTCGAGCTCGGCCTGAACATCGGCCATCTTCTGCTGCATCTGCTGCGCCTGCTTCATCAGGCCCATCATGTCGCGCATGGTGTCTCTCCGTATGCGAAAGTGTCAGAAATCGACGCCGTCGAAATCCGGCTCGCTGTCGTCGAACAGCGGCTCGGCATCAGACATGTAATCATCGTCGGCCGAGCCCGAGGATTGCGCCTCGGCAGCTTCAGCCGCCCGCGGATCGCGCACATTGACGATGCGGGCGCCGGGAAAGTGCTCCAGGACCGCCTTCACCGCCGGATGCGCGGCGGCGTCGCTCTCGCGCTGATCCTTGGCGGCAACGGCCTGCTCGCGCAGCGTCGCGCCTCCCTCCGCATTGACGATGACGACCATCCAGGTCTGTCCGGTCCATTCCTTGAGGCGGCGCGACAGATCATTGGCGAGCGTGCGGGAGCCACCTTCGACCAGGGCGAACTCGATCCGCCCCTGCTCGAAGCGAACGGGCCGCACATCGCGCTCGAGCGCAATCTTCAAGGTGATGTCGCGATTCTGCGAGGCGAGCGCGACGATATCTTCGATCGAAGCGACGAGCACGGCAGGGGCCGCAACCGCGCGTGGGGCGGCTGCGGGCGCGGGGTTGGCGCTGGCGAGCACAGGCCGTGCCGCGAGCGCCGTGTTGCCGCCACCGGAGGGCGGGCGCGGCGCGGCTGAACCGCCGCCGTTGCCTGCACCGGCGGGAGAGCCATTGCCATCGCGCAGCATCCGCATGGCCTCGTCGGGCGTCGGCAGGTCGGCCGCATGGGTGAGACGAACCAGCACCATCTCCGCCGCCATCACCGGCCTGTCGGCCTGTTTCACCTCAGCCATGCCGCGCAACAGCATCTGCCAGGCGCGGGCCAGCACGCGCACCGACAGGCGGGCCGCGAAATCACCGCCGCGCACGCGCTCGGCCTGGCTCAAGCCGTTATCCCGGGCGGCTTCCGGCACGAGTTTCAGACGCGTCACCAGATGGGTGAATTCGGCGAGATCGGTCAGCACCACGACCGGATCGGCGCCGGCATCATATTGCGCCCTGAGTTCGCCCAGCGCCGCCGCGATATCGCCCTTCATCACCGACTCGAACAGGTCGATGACGCGGGCCCGATCGGCGAGGCCGAGCATGGAGCGCACATCCTCGAGCGTGATTCGGCCGGCCGCATGGGCGATGGCCTGGTCGAGGATCGAGAGAGAATCGCGAACCGAGCCTTCGGCCGCGCGGGCGACGGCGCCGAGCGCCTCCTCCTCAGCGTCGACCCCTTCCGCCTTGCAGATGTTCGAGAGATGGCCGACGAGCAGGCTGCCATCGACCCGGCGCAAATCGAAGCGCTGACAGCGCGACAGCACCGTCACCGGCACCTTGCGGATCTCGGTGGTGGCGAAGATGAACTTTGCGTGCGGCGGCGGCTCTTCCAGGGTCTTCAGGAAGGCATTGAACGCCGCCCCGGTCATCATGTGCACTTCGTCGATGATGTAGACCTTGTAGCGCGCAGAGACCGGCGCATAGCGCACGCTGTCATTGATCTGGCGGATATTGTCGACGCCGTTGTTCGAGGCGGCGTCGATCTCCATGACGTCGATATGCCTGCCCTCGATGATTTCGCGGCAATGCACGCCGAAACGCGAGAGATCGGTGGTCGGCCCACCCGACCCATCCGCGCTCTGGAAATTCAGGGCACGCGCCAGGATGCGGGCCGTGGTCGTCTTGCCGACACCGCGGACGCCCGTCAGCATCCATGCCTGCGGGATACGGCCGGCGGCGAAGGCGTTGGTCAGGGTACGCACCATGGCGTCCTGGCCGATCAAGTCGCCGAAATGGGCGGGGCGGTACTTGCGCGCGAGCACCCGATAAGGCGCCGCGGTCGCGACGGGCGCTGGCGCGAGGCCGGGGAAGCCCAGCTCTTCAACGGAATCGGCAGCGGCGGTCTCGTCGGTCATCCGCATGCTTTCGCCAATCGGGAGGCGACGGTCAACGCCGGACTTGCAATACTCCGGCCGGGACGAGGCAGGAGCGGCCTTGATCTAAGGCCTGGCAAGCGGGAGCAGCGCGCAAGGCAGCCGCAAAGTGGGAGGCTGGACGAAGACCCGTTCGGTCTCGTTAGGGCTGCTTCCTTCCGGACCTGACCCGGTTGGCGAGTGAGACGTCCCTCGCCAACCTCCCGGGCGCTATATCGTGCATGTCGGTCGAGAGCGCAAGCAGGAGCTGCGCCTTGCCGCGCAGTTCGACCGGGCGATCCTCCTCTTCCGCCGCGAAGAGATTCAGAGCTCGGCATTGAGGATTGCTTGCGACCGAGAGCCGCCCGGCCGCCTCCCCCAGTGCGGGCGCGCGCACCGCCTTATGACAGAGCCAGCCCGATGAACCTCCCCGTCCATCATCCGCGAGCCGATCGGCGTGTTCGTCGATGACGGCTCCCCCACGCCGGCCATCCTCAGCGTCGTCAACCTTACACCGGCAGCCACCTGCAACGTTTTGCCACCGTTCGCCATCGCAGGCCTGTACTCGCTGGCTGCATCGCGGCTCTGATGATGAGCGTCTTCAAGGCAGCGTGGGCCGAGCAGCCTGGCCAGCCGATCCGCGCGGCATCGTCGCAGGATGCGCCTTCGGCATTGACTCGCCCCCGGCCTTCCGCCATAAGCCCGCGACCTGCGCAGCCTTTCGGGCGGCGCCGCCCCTTTTGCATGACAGGCTTGGCCGGCCGATTTTCCCCAGCGGAAACCCGGTCGCCATGCCGGAACAAGGCCCCGGAGACGGACCGTGAAGAGAACCTATCAACCCAGCAAGCTGGTTCGCAAGCGCCGCCACGGTTACCGCGCCCGTATGGCGACCAAGGGTGGCCGCAAGGTCATCGCCGCCCGCCGGGCGCACGGCCGCAAGCGCCTGTCGGCCTGAGCTGCCGGCGCGTGACCTGCGCGCCGTTTCCGGAAGACAGGCCCATCGCCATGCGCCACGCCCGTCTGACCGAACGCAAACAGTTTCTGGCGGCGGCCGAGCATGGCCGCCGTTTTCGTTCGCCTGCCTTCACGGCACAGGTGCGCGACGCCGCGGGTGAAGAAGGTCGTCACGGCCTGCGCCTCGGCCTGACCGCTTCCCGCAAGGTCGGCGATGCCGTTGAGCGCAACCGCATCCGGCGCCGTCTGCGCGCCGCCGCGAAACAAGCACTTGCCACCCAGGCCGACCGGCCCTGCGATCTCGTGATCGTCGCGCGGCGAGAGGTGCTGACAACTCCGTTTTCCGCGCTGATCGCCGATCTTTCCGTCGCGCTCGATCGCGCCAGACCCGCAAAACCCGGCCGCAGGCCGACCGACAAGCGCCCCACCAGTGGCGGCACCCGTCCCCAGCCTTAGGCCAAAAGCCCTTCGGGGCATTCAGCGAGATCCGTTTCCGGTCATGATGAAAGAAGACAATCGCAACCTGCTTCTGGCGATCACGCTGTCGGTGGTCGTGCTGCTCGGCTGGCAGTTCTTCTACGGCGTGCCGCAGATGGAAAAGCAGAAGCAGGCCGCGCAGCAGAGCCAGCAGGCACAGACCCAGCCAGCCCAGCCCGGCTCGTCAGCCGCTCCGGCTCCGGCGACCGTCCCAGGCCAGCCGGCCGCGACCGCCGCTCCCGGCACGGCCCAGGCTGTCGCAGCCGTCGAAACCCGCGAGCAGGCGCTCGCACGCGGTCCGCGCGTCAAGATAGACACGCCCAAGATTGCAGGTTCGATCTCGCTCACCGGCGCGCGTATCGACGACGTCTCGCTCAGGGCCTATCACGAGACCGTAGATCGCAGCAGCCCGAACATCGTGCTGCTTTCGCCGCTTGGCGGACCGAACGCCTATTATTCCGATTTCGGCTGGGTCGCCGCACCCGGCGCCAATGTCGTGCTGCCGAACGCAACGACCGTCTGGACCGCGGACGCGCAAGTACTGCGCCCCGGTACGCCGCTGACGCTGACCTGGGACAATGGCCAGGGCCTGCTGTTCAAGCGCATGATCTCGGTCGACGACAACGCGATGTTCTCGATCCGCGACGAGGTCGAGAACAAGGGCGGCGCGCCGGTCACACTGTATCCGTTCGGCCAGGTGGTTCGCCACGGCAAGCCGCACACGCTCGGCTACTACGTTCTGCACGAAGGCCTCGTCGGCAATCTCGGCGAGCAGGGCCTGCAGGAATACACCTACGACAAGATCGACAAGGAGCCGGCTCTCTCGCCGGGCACCACCGGCAAGGTCTGGAAGGACGCCGTCGGCGGCTTCCTCGGCATCACCGACAAGTACTGGGCGGCTGCGGTCATCCCCGATCAGCAGCGCAAGTATGACGGGCGCTATTCCTCGGTCCAGACCGGCAACTCGCACACCTACCAGGCCGATTTCCTCGGCGAGGCCGTCACGGTCGCGCCGGGCGCCAGCGCGACTGCCAATGCCCGGCTCTTCGCCGGTGCCAAGGAAGTCGCCGCCATCGACGGCTACGAGAAGAATCTCGGCATCAAGCGCTTCGAGCTGATGATCGACTGGGGCTGGTTCTATTTCATCACCAAGCCGCTCTTCTTCGTGATGGACTGGGTCTACAAGCACGTCGGCAATTTCGGCGTCTCGATCCTGATCGTCACCGTGCTGCTCAAGGCGCTGTTCTTCCCGCTCGCCAACAAGTCCTACGCCTCGATGGCGAAGATGAAGGCGGTGCAGCCGGAGATGCTCGCCATTCGCGAGCGCTACGCCGACGACAAGATGAAGCAGCAACAGGCTCTGATGGAGCTGTACAAGACCCAGAAGATCAACCCGCTCGCCGGCTGCTGGCCGGTGCTGGTGCAGATCCCGGTCTTTTTTGCGCTCTACAAGATCCTGTTCATCACCATCGAGATGCGGCACGCGCCGTTCTTCGGCTGGATCAAGGATCTCGCTGCCCCCGACCCGACTTCGGTCTTCAACCTGTTCGGGCTGCTGCCCTTCGCCGTCCCCGCCATGCTGATGATTGGCGCTTGGCCGATCTTCATGGGCATCACCATGTTCATCCAGATGAAGATGAACCCGGAGCCGCCGGACCCGGTGCAGAAGATGATGTTCACCTGGATGCCGGTGTTCTTCACCTTCCTGCTCGGCTCTTTCCCGGCCGGCCTGGTGATCTACTGGAGCTGGAACAACCTGCTCTCGATCGTCCAGCAGGGCTTCATCATGCGCAAGCACGGCGTGAAGATCGAACTGTTCGACAATCTGAAGGGCATGTTCG
This sequence comes from Hyphomicrobiales bacterium, assembly GCA_900470095.1. Classification (GTDB taxonomy): domain Bacteria; phylum Pseudomonadota; class Alphaproteobacteria; order Rhizobiales; family Beijerinckiaceae; genus Allobosea. Next base: position 52,816 of record UBZM01000036.1, on the reverse strand, counting down.
GCAAGAAGCCGGCCGCGGCGGCTGCTACGGCCACGCCGGCGCCCGGAAAGCCGGCGAACAGCAACAAGGCGAAGTAAGTCTTCGGGCTGCGACGCGACGCCCCTCTCCCTCGGGAGGGGGGCTTTTGCTTTTTTCGGACCTCGTTCACGCTGCTTTCGAAAGGGAGCCTCCATGCCGCTTCCCGATCCGCGGACGCTTCACCCGATCCCGGGCTGGAAGGGCACGGCCTTCCTGAGGGCCGTCGTCGACCACCCGCTGATCGAGGTCGGCGACTACAGCTATTATGACGACTCGCGCGGGCCGGAGCATTTCGTCGGCCGCTGCGTGCGCTATCACTTCGACTTCATCGGCGACCGGCTGATCATCGGAAAATTCGTCGCCATCGCCCAGGCGGCGCAGTTCATCATGAACGGCGCGAACCATCCGATGGGCGGCTTCTCGACCTACCCTTTCCAGATGTTCGGGTTTGAGGGCGCCCCCGAGATGACGCCGGACAAGCTCGGTCTGCGTGGCGATACGGTGATCGGCAACGATGTCTGGATCGGCCGCGAGGCGGTGATCATGCCCGGCGTGACGGTCGGCGACGGCGCGATCATCGGGACGCGGGCACAGGTCTCGCGCGATGTGCCACCCTATGCGGTGGTTGTCGGCAATCCCGGCCGGATCGTAAAGATGCGCTTCCCGGCCGAGACGGTGGCAGAGCTTCTCGCCATTCGCTGGTGGGACTGGGATGCAGAGACAATCGCCCGCAATCTCGGTGCAATCGCCGGCGCCGACATCGACGCCTTGCGCGCCGCCGTGTAGGCAGGACCCATGACAGCAAGCACGACAGCCCCCTTCACTCCCGACGAGATCGAGAGCGCCCGCAAGCTCTTCGAAGGTCCCTGGGATTTCGTCTGGGCCTCGACCAAGATCGACGACCTGCCACCCATGGTCGGCCAGGAGATCGCCTTTGCCGGGCGCTCCAATGTCGGCAAGTCGAGCCTGATCAATGCCCTGACGCGGCGCAATGCGCTGGCGCGGACCTCGCATACGCCCGGCCGCACCCAGCAGCTCAATTTCTTCCGCCAGGTCGGGCATGATGAGCGCCTGACCATCGTCGACATGCCCGGCTACGGCTATGCCGCCGTCGGGCGCGACAAGGTCGCGGCCTGGACCAATCTGATCCACGAATACCTGCGCGGCCGCTCCAACCTGATGCGGGTCTATGTGCTCATCGACGCCCGCCATGGCATCAAGGATGTCGACGGCGCGGTGCTGGAGACGCTCGACAAGGCCGCCGTCTCCTATCAGGTGGTGCTGACCAAGGGCGACGCGATCAAGAAGGCCGACCAACAGTTCATGCAGGAAGCGACCTTCGACGAGATCAAGCGCCGGCCGGCCGCCTTCCCCGAGGTGCTGCTGACCTCGAGCGAAAAGGGCCTCGGCATTCCGGAGCTGCGCGCAGCGATCGCGCGCGTGCTGGCTGAGCGGGCATGAGCCCCACGGCTGCTGAGATCGCGAGGAGGCCAGGCAATCCAGCCAGGCCTCCTCGCGAGGACGCGCATGCCCCGCATTTCGGGCCGGTGTAGAGAAGGTTATCCTGCCATGAGCGCTGCAAAGATTCATCTCACGCTGGCCGCGCTGATGGGCCTTGCGGGCGTGACGCTCCTGGCCGCGGCAGCGCACGGGCCAGGAACGAGCGGCCTCCAGACCGCCGGCCAGATGCTGCTGACCCACGCTCCCGTGATCCTGGGCGCGACGGCCGCGCGCAAGGCAGGCCTGCTCTCCGACCTGCTGGCACGTATCGCGCTCTCCGTCATCATCCTCGGCGTTGCGCTCTTTGCCGCCGATCTCGCCCGGCGTGGCTTCTATGAGGAGCGGCTCTTTGCAGGCGCCGCCCCCGCCGGCGGCTTCCTGATGCTGGCCGGCTGGCTGGCGCTCGCCTTCTCTGCCCTGTTCGCGCGGCGTAGCTGAACCGCGCCCGCCGGCTTCCGCCCCGGCCATTCTTCGGCTAGAAGGCCCGGCGCGCGATCCTCGCGTCCCGCGGAGCCTGCCGATGATCAATCCCGCCGTCCACCTGACGCCGTCGCAATCGGCAGAACTGCTGGTTCAGGCGCTGCCGCATATGCAGCGTTACGACCAGGAAATCATCGTGATCAAATATGGCGGCAACGCCATGGGCGATGCCGCGACCGCCGAGGATTTCGCCGAGGATATCGTCCTGCTCGAGCAGTCCGGCCTGAAGCCGGTCGTCTGCCATGGCGGCGGCCCGCAGATCGCCCGGATGCTCGACAAGCTCGGCATCAAGTCGGAATTCAAGCAGGGCCTGCGGGTCACCGACCGCGCAACCGTCGATGTCGTCGAGATGGTATTGGCCGGCTCGGTCAACAAGGAGATCGTCGGCTACATCTCGCGCGAGGGTGGCAAGGCGATCGGGCTCTGCGGCAAGGACGGCAATATGGTGACCGCCCGCAAGGTGACGCGCACCGTCGTCGATCCCGATTCGAAGATCGAGCAAGTGCTCGATCTCGGCTTTGTCGGCGAGCCCGAAGCGGTGAATATCAGCGTGCTGGAAGCCGTGCTGAAAGCCGAGCTGATTCCCGTGCTGGCACCGGTCTGCGCCGCTGCCGACGGTCAGACCTACAACGTCAATGCCGATACCTTTGCAGGCGCGATCGCAGGTGCGCTCAACGCCAAGCGCCTGTTGCTGCTGACCGATGTGCCCGGTGTGCTCGACAAGGACAAGAACCTGATTCCGGAGCTCACGGTGGAACAATGCCGCCGACTGATCGCGGACGGCACCATCTCCGGCGGCATGATCCCGAAGATCGAGACCTGCATCTATGCGCTCGAAAAGGGTGTCGAGGCGGTCGTCATCCTGGACGGAAAGATCCCGCACGCGGCGCTGATCGAGCTTTTCACCGATACCGGCTCTGGCACCATCATCAGAAGGTGATCCACCTTTGCCGGTGATGCGCGCCGGCAACGACAGGTTCATCATCCTCCCGGGGGCGCTCTCTCGGGAGGAGCCATGATGGATTACTCGATCACCATTGCGCTCGGCCTTGGTTTCTCGCTGATCGTGGCCGGCGTCGCGCTCGCTCACGCGGTGTCGCGCCGGCGAGCGGACGCTGCGCGCGTGCCGGCGCGAAGCAGCATGCCGTTTCGCAGCAGGGAGTAGGGCGGCGGCCCATATGAGATCCGCTCACGCTTGCACGACGCGCCGGGCCACCGGCCCGATTATTGCTGCGATCACCGGGTAGCTGCCTATTCGCGATCGACCTGTGTTAATTCGGTCGCTCGCCGGTAAACCTTTGCGGAAGACTTGCATGCGACGCTGGCGTCGCCACATGACATAACCCATGAATCAGAAGCCGATCATATCCGCCGCTACGCCGCTCCTTCCGAATGCGGAAGCGTTTGCACATGTCGAGCACTGGGTTTTCGATCTCGACAACACGCTCTATTCGCACGAGGCAAGGGTCTGGCCGCAGGTCGACGAGCGCATCACGCTGTTCCTGGGCGAGCTGTTCGGGCTCGACGGGCTGTCGTCGCGGGCATTGCAGAAATATTATTATCAGCGCTACGGCACGACCCTGAAGGGGCTGATGGAGGAGCATGGCGTCAATCCCGACGACTTCCTCGATTTCGCCCACCAGATCGACCTGTCCCTGCTCGATCCCAACCCCGCGCTTGGCGACGCCATCGCCGCATTGCCGGGGCGCAAGCTGATCCTCACCAACGGCTCGCGCAGCCACGCCGAGAATGTCGCGGGCAAGCTCGGCATCCTCCACCATTTCGAGGATATCTTCGACATCGTCGAGGCTGGCTTCCTGCCAAAGCCAGAACGCGCGACCTATGAGCATTTCCTGGCGAAACATGCGGTCGATCCCGGCCGCGCCGCCATGTTCGAGGACATCGAGAGGAACCTGCTTGTCCCCAGCGCGCTCGGCATGAAGACCGTGCTGATCCTGCCGCAGACGCCGGACCCGTTCCGCGAGGCCTGGGAGCAAGCCGCGATCGAAGCCGGCCATGTCCACCATGTCACGACCGACCTCACCGGTTTCCTTGCCCCGCTCGGGCGCCCGCCGAAACTGTCACGCTAAGGCGCAGATCCCGGGCGTTCCTTCGGGAGAATTTTTGTCCGTCTTTACGAACGATTGCTGAGCTGTTATTCCCCGTGTCCGTTATAACGAACGGACGGAGTTCAGTTCATGTCAGGTCCAGACGCTGGCGCAAAGGCGCTGCATCCCGAAACGCGGCTGGTCCATGCCGGCACCCTGCGCTCGCAGTTCGGCGAGACCTCGGAAGCGCTCTTCCTGACGCAGGGCCATGTCTATGACAGTGCCGAGCAGTGCGAGGCGCGCTTCCTGAACAAGGATCCGGGCTTCCAATATGCCCGCTTCTCGAACCCGACCGTGACCATGCTGGAACAGCGCATGGCGGCCTTCGAGGGGGCCGAAGCCTGCCGCGCCACGGCAACCGGCATGGCCGCCGTGACGGCAGCCGTGATGAGCCTGGTGCGTGCTGGCGATCATGTCGTCGCGGCGCAGGCCCTGTTCGGCTCCTGTCGCTATGTCGTCGAGGATCATCTGCCGCGCTACGGCGTGGAATCGACGCTGGTGAACGGCCCGGATATCGCGGCATGGCGGAAGGCCGTGCGGCCCAACACCAAGGTCTTCTTCCTGGAAAGCCCGGCGAACCCGACGCTCGAGGTCATCGACATCGCGGCCGTCGCCGCGCTGGCGAAGGAGGTCGGCGCCAAGCTCGTGGTCGACAACGTCTTCGCGACCCCGCTCTTCCAACGGCCGCTCGAGCTCGGTGCCGACTGCGTTGTCTACTCCGCGACGAAGCATATCGACGGACAAGGTCGCTGCCTCGGCGGACTGGTCCTCGCCTCGGAGGACTTGATCCAGAGCGAGATCCAGACCTTTCTGCGCCAGACCGGACCGGCGATGTCGCCCTTCAACGCCTGGGTGATGCTCAAGGCCCTGGAGACGCTGCCGCTGCGCGTCAACCGGCAGGCGCAGAGCGCTGCGATCCTTGCCGCCTGGCTGGCCAAGCAGCCCAAGCTGCCGAAGGTGATCTTCCCGGGCGACCCCAATCACCCGCAGGCCGAGATCATTGCGCGCCAGATGAGCGGTCCCTCGACCCTGATCGCCTTCGAGGTCTCGGGGGGCAAGGAGGCCGTCTACCGCCTGCTCAATGCGCTCAAGCTGATCCGCATCTCCAACAATCTCGGCGATGCCAAGAGCCTGATCGTGCACCCGGCTACGACGACCCATCAGCGCTTCACGCCGGAGGTCCGCGCCAGCATGGGCGTCACCGACGGGTTGGTGCGCTTCTCCGTCGGGCTCGAACATCCCGACGACCTGATCGCCGATTTCGAGCGTGCGTTGGCGGCGGTCTGAGGGCCGCCCCGCAGCAAAGCGCAAAGCCGGGATCCAGAGCACTCCGGCATGGGTCCCGGATCGGCCTTCGGACAAGATCAGCCGCGGCTATGCCGCGCGCTTCAGTCCCACCCTGCTCCAGATCTCGGTCAGCGCCGTCACGAGCTGGTCGATATCTGCGTCGCTGTGCAGCGGCGACGGCGTGATGCGCAGCCGCTCGGTGCCGCGCGGCACCGTTGGATAGTTGATGGGCTGGACATAGATGTCGAAGCGCGCCAGCAGCTCGTCGCTGATCGCCTTGCAAAGCACCGCGTCGCCGACCATCACCGGGACGATATGGCTCGGGTTGACGAGATGCGCGATGCCGACCGCGTCGAGCCGGCTCCTCAACGCCATGACCCGGTCGCTCTGGCGCTCGCGCTCGACGGAGCTGGTCTTGAGATGACGGATCGCGGCAAGCGCGCCCGCCGCGAGGTTCGGCGGCAGGGAGCTTGAGAAGATGAAGCCCGAGGCAAAGCTGCGGACATAGTCGCAGAGCGCGGCCGAGCCAGCGATATAGCCGCCCATCACGCCAAAGGATTTGGCGAGCGTGCCCTCGATCAGGGTCAGGCGATCGCTGAGGCCGTCGCGCTCGCTGATGCCGCCGCCACGCGGACCATAGAGGCCGACGGCGTGGACCTCGTCGATATAGGTCATGGCGCCGAACTCGTCGGCGATATCGCAGAAGGCGGCGACCGGGGCGATATCGCCGTCCATCGAATACACCGATTCGAAGGCGATCAGTTTGGGCCGGGCCGGATCGATGCTCTGCAGCTTGCGGCGCAGATCATCGGGATCATTATGGGCGAAGATCAGCTTCTCCGCGCGCGAATGCCGGATGCCCTCGATCATCGAAGCATGGTTCAGCGCATCGGTCAGGACGACGCAGCCCGGGAGCCGCGAGGCCAGTGTCGAGAGCGAGGCCCAGTTCGACATGTAACCGGAGTTGAAGAGAAGGGCTGCCTCCTTGCCGTGCAGGTCGGCCAGTTCCCGCTCGAGCAGCACATGGTAGTGGTTGGTGCCGCTGATATTGCGGGTGCCGCCGGCACCAGCGCCGCAACCGGCAAGAGCCTCCTGCATCGCGGCCAGCACGTCGGGATGCTGGCCCATGCCGAGATAGTCGTTGGAACACCAGACCGTGATCTCGCGGGGCCCGTCCGCGCCGTAGTAGCGCGCACGCGGAAAGCGCCCGACGATGCGCTCCAGATCGGCGAAGACCCGGTAGCGTCCCTCCTTGCGAAGCGCGTCGAGCTCCGTGCGGAAGAAGTGTTCGTAGTCCATCGGTGGCCTCCTGCGACGGGCCTCTCCTACGAGAGAGGAGCCTAACGCGAAATGGTGCGCGGTGTCGCGGGGGCCGTTACGGAACGACGGTTACGGCATGTACTGGCCGCCATTGACCTCGAGAATCTGGCCGGTGACGAAGCTGCCGAGTGTCTCGGAGGCGAGATAGAGGAATGCGCCGACGCATTCATCCGCCTTGCCGAGCCGGTCCATCGGGATGCCGGCCTGCATCGCGGCGAGTTGCTCGGGGGTCGAGTAGCGCTCGTGGAACGGTGTCATGATCACCCCGGGCGAAACGGCGTTGACCCGGATCCTGTGTTTGACCAGTTCGCGAGCCCAGCCGCGGGTCGCCGTCGAGATGAACCCCTTTGAGGCGGCGTAGAGCACGGAGCCTGGGCCGCCACCAATGCGCGCCGCGACCGAGCTGACATCGACGATGCTGCCGCCCGTGCCCTGCGCGATCAGGGTCCTGGCCGCCTCGCGCATGAAATGCGCGACCTGGCGGATGTTGAGATCGATGATGTCGTCGATGATGCCATCGTCATAATCGGTGACCGGCACGCGCTTCACCAACCCGCCGGCATTGTTGATCAGCACATCGAGTCCGCCGAGGCCCGAAAGCGCCTCGGCCATGATGCGCGGAATCTCGCCGCTCTCCGTCACGTCGCCGCCAATCAGCACGGCCTTGCCACCGGCCGCCTCGATCTCGCGGGCCACCGCTTCCGCCTTGTCACGGCTGGCATTGTAGTGAACGCCGACGCGAGCGCCATTGGCACCGAAGGCCCGGGCTGCCGCCGCGCCAATGCCGGTGCTGGCGCCGGTGATCAGTATTCTCTTGCCCCTGAGATCAGCCAATTGCGGCCAGTTCGGTGCCGAATGATCCTGTGTCATCGCGCTCGGCGCTCCCCTAATCGATTGAATTCTTGAGCACGCCAAGGAGGCGTTCCTGAACCATATCGCGTGGGGCACGGCATACCAGCGCCTCGGGCGCAGGGCACCCGAGGCGTCGCGTCAGATCAGCTTTGCGAGAGGCTGATCAGGCTTGCGGGAGATAGGCGGCCCGCCCGCTCGCCAGAGCGGAGTCGAGGAGTTCGATGCGATCCTGGCCCCAGAAAACCTCGCCATCGAGCACATAGGAGGGCGCCCCGAAGACACCAGCAGCGATCGCGTCGACGCGATTGGCTTCATAGCGCTCAGAACTCGCCGCACTCTCGGCGGCCGTCAGCAGGGCCTCGGCCGGAAGCCCCTCCGCGGTGGCCAGCCCGGCGATCACCGAGCGATCGCCCATGTCCCGCTCGTCCGACCAGATGGTGTGGAAGGCGCGGCGCAGGAATGCATCCGGATCATGGCCAGCCGCCACCACGGCGGTGACGAAGCGATCCGCCAGGGAAGGATCGAACGGCACATGCTTCGGCTGCAACACCAGCGGCAGGCCACGCCGTTCGCGCCAGCGCTGCAGCTCAACGAGACGATAGCGCTGGCGCGAGGGGTGGCGCTTCGGCAGCGGCAGTCCGCCCGTCTCGTCGAAAACCGCCCGCACCGGCATCGGCCGGTAGGTCACCGTCGCGCCATGGCGCTTGGCGGTCTCGAGGAAAGCCGCATGGCCGAGATAAGCCCAGGGCGAGGACAGCGTGAAGAAATAGTCGATCATGCGAGGCATTGGCAGGCGAATCCGTTGTCAGGAGCGCTCAAGATGAGGCGTTCGGTGCACAATGCGCTGCCGGGGGCTGAGCCACCAATTCCAAATCTTGACCTCGCCCATCAGTGCACGGCCTTTTTCATTGCTGCAGCCACGCCACAAGGACCGGCCGATTATTCACGAAACGGCAAAGCTGCTTGGTTTGAAACCTGAATCCGTCTTGGATCAAGGAGTTAGGGCGCAAAAACCGCCGGAAAGCCGGTTTCCCCTTTCGGATGCCATGCTCTAGACCAGAGGAAACAGAACGGACCACGCGGAAGGGACGAGCATGGCGGTTTCGATCGACGGGCGCACGCTCAAGGGCAAGCAGGTTCTCAAGGTCGCAAGGCCGGGCCCTTCCGGTCGCTACGAGAAGGCCGGCCTCGCCAAGGCGGCACGCGAGCGCATTGCGGCGACACGCGCCCATATCGATGCGCATTTCATGACCGACGATGCGCCTTTCATGTATTCCTTCAACACGGGTGTCGGCCTGTTCAAGGACCAGCGCGTGCTGATGTCGGAGATGACCGAGTATCAGCGCAAGAGCGTCTACGCCCACGCGACCGGCATCGGAGAGCCTTTCCCTGAAGACGTGACGCGCGCCACCATGCTGCTGCGCGCCAATGCCTTCGCCTCGAACTATTCCGGCCCCCAGGTCGAGCTCGTCGAGCGCCTGCTCGCCTGCCTCAATGCCGGCGTGCACCCGGTGATCCCGCAGAAGGGCTCGGTCGGCGCCTCCGGCGATCTCGCCCCGCTCGCCCATATGTCGGCGGCCGTCTGCGGCTTCGCCGAAGCCGAAGCGATCTACAAGGGCAAGCGCATGCCGGCGCGCGATGCGCTGGCGAAGGCTGGCCTCACACCGGATTTCCCGCTCGGCGCCAAGGATGCCTCTGCCCTGATCAACGGCTCGACGGTTTCGCTCGCGCTCGGCGTGCTGGCGAGCGAGGATGCCAAACGTCTGGTCAAGGCGGCCGATATCGGGCTCGCGCTTTCGCTGGAGGCGATGCGCGGCGAGCTTGCAGCCTTCGATCCGCGCGTCCACGCCGCGCGTCCCCATCCGGGCCAGGGGCTGGTGGCCCGCAATATCCTGAAACTGACGCAGGGCTCGAAGCGCTGCTCGGCTTCGGCCCGCGAGACGATCTACCCGGACGAAATCGGCCGCACCCCCGGCAAGCCGCCGTCACCACGCGTGCAGGACGTCTATTCGCTGCGCTGCGGCCCGCAGGTGCATGGTCCGGCGCGCGAAGCCCTCGACTACGTGCTGCGCGTCATCGGCACCGAGACCAACTCGGCCACCGACAACCCGCTGATCTTCGAGGAAAGCGGCAGCTACACCGTGATCTCCGGCGGTCATTTCCATGGCCAATACGTCGCGCAGGCGATGGACCTGCTCGCCATGGCCATGACCGATCTCGGCTCGATCTGCGAGCGCCGCCTCGCCCGGCTGATCGACCCGACGCTCAGCTACGGCCTGCCGCGCAACCTGCTTGCCGGCAAGCGCGGCCTCAACACCGGCTTCGCCACGGTGCAGTGCTCGATGTCGGCGCTGGTGATGGAGAACCGGACGCTGTCGTCGCCGGGATCCGTCGATTCGATCCCAGGCAAGTCGAATGCCGAGGATCATGTCTCGAACTCGACCTGGTGCGGCCGCAAGGCCCGGACCGTCGTCGAGAATGTCGAGATGATCATCGCCATGGAAATTCTGATGGCGTGCCAGGCGCTGACCCTGATCGCGGAGACGGCCAAGGACCACCCGCTCGGCCGGGGCACTCAGGCTGCACTCGACGCGTTGCGTGAGACGATCCCGCCCGCGCTCGACGGGGACCGCTGGTATGCCGCCGAGATGAATCAGGCGACGGCGCTGGTGCGCTCGGGCGCGATCGTCGAGGCGGTCGAGGCAGTGGTCGGGGCGCTCGAGTAAGGCCCGGGCGCCGGCCGGGCTTGTCCCGGCCATCGGCACTGCCCGGTTCAGGAGATGGTTGCTCGGCACACATAGCCGAGCAGGACAGGGGGGATCACCCCTCCTGTCGCGCCAGCTCCAGGATGGTTTCGAGCAGCACCCGGATCGCGATGCCTGCGTCGAGTTCGGTCATGTTCTCCTGCGGGGAATGACTGATGCCTCTCTCGCAGCGGACAAAGAGCATGGCGGCGGGACAAAGCCTTGCCATCGCCATGGCGTCATGGCCGGCGCCGGACGGGAGACGGCGAGCGCTGAGGTTCGAGCCCGTACGGGCGATGCCCGTCGCAAAGGCCTCCTGCAGCCGCTCCGCCATCGGCGTCGCATCTTCCTGCGAATAGGGCGTGATCTCCAACCCGACACCGCGCCGTGCCGCGATCGCAGCGAAGCGCTCGGCAATGGCCTTGTCCATGCTCGCCAGAGTCTCGTTGCGCGGCGAACGGAAATCGACGGTGAAGTCGACCGCGCCGGGCACGACATTGGTGGCGCCCGGATCAGGCCGGAACACGCCGACCGTGCCGACCGCCTGCTCATGCGCAGCCGCGATGTCCTCGAGCGCCAGCGCCATCTCCGCGGCAGCCGCAAGTGCATCCTTGCGCAGCTTCATCGGGACCGTCCCGGCATGGCCGGCCTCGCCCGTGACGTGGACCCGGGCCCGCTTCTGGGCGTTGATGGCCGTGACGATTCCGACGGCTTCGTTCTCGCTCTCCAGCACCGGACCCTGCTCGATATGGACTTCGAGATAGGCCTTTACGGAGCCGGGCTTGCGCTTCAGCGCAGCGATACCCGATGGGTCCCCGCCGAAGGCGACGAGCGCATCGCGCAGCACCACACCATCATCATCGCGCGAGTCCAGCCAGGCCGGATCATAGTGCCCGATCAAGGCCGACGAGGTCGAAAGGGAGGTCGGAAAGCGCACCGTCTCCTCGTCTCCGAAAGCAACGACCTCCAGTGCGAAGGGCAGGACGATGCCGGCATCGCGAAGCGCCTGCGCTGCGAGGATACCGGCGACGACGCCAAGATTGCCGTCAAACCGGCCGCCATCCTTCACTGTATCGATATGGGAGCCGATCAGCACGGCGGGGAGACCAGGCTTTGCGCCCTCGCGCCGGCCCTGGACCGATCCGGCCGCATCGATGAAGGCCTCAAGCCCCGCCACCTCCATCGCACCCTTCGTCCACTCGGCAGCCTGCCGATGCGAAGGAGACAGGTAGAGGCGGGAGATCTTGCCCGGCTCGTCGGTGAAGCGGTTCAGTCCATCGAGTGCGGCAAAGGCGCGGGCACCAAGGACGGCGGCGGAGGGAAGCGAGGCGGTCATGGCGAAACCATAGCGCATCGGCCCTGCGGGGGAAGCAGTCAGAGACGTCCCCCGGTCGAATTTCCATGACTGGCGCGACAGCCCATCCGCCTGCTAATCATCCAACCGGAGCACCGTCTCTCTTCACCCCCCTGGAAAGCGCTCGTCCGCGCCGCACCGCCGGTACTGGATGAAGCAGCTCCCTATCGCGAGACGTTGCCATGACCGACCCAACCGACCACGGAATCCGCTTCGGGCGGATTGCCGCCATGTTGCCAGTACGCGACATGGACAAGGCCCATGACTTCTACACGCGTGTGCTCGGCTTCCGGAAAACCTTCGAGAACGGTGTCCCCGTCGGCTTCATGATCCTGAAGCGCGATGAAGCCGAACTGCATCTCACCCTGCAGAAGAGGCATCCTGCCGCGCCGTTCAACCTCGCCCATCTGATGGTCGGCGATGCCAAGGCCCTGCACGCGATCTGCCAGCGCGAAGGGCTGCGCATCATCAAGGGGCTGCGCGACCAGGAATACGGGCTGCGGTCCTTCGTCTTCGCCGATCCGGACGGCAACCGGATCGATGTCGGCCAGCGCCTCTGACCGAAGAGGGAAGCCGCGCCGCGCAGAACCGCGCGGCGCGGATCGGCATCAGTAGGTCGCGCGCCCACCCGACAGATCGAATACCGCGCCTGTGGTGAAGCTGTTTTCGGCGGAAGCCAGGAAACCGACCATCGAGGCGACCTCGTCAGGCTGGAGGAAACGGCCGCGCGGGATCTTGGCCAGCATGTAGCCGATATGCTCCTCGCTCATCTGGTCGAAGATGCGGGTCCGCGCCGCCGCGGGGGTGATGCAGTTGACCGCGATATCCTTGTCGGCGAGTTCCTTGCCGAGCGATTTGGTCAACGCGATCACGGCTGCCTTCGAGGCGGAATAGGCCGAGGCGTTGGGGTTGCCTTCCTTGCCGGCGATCGACGCGACCAGCACCAGCCGGCCGTAATTGCGTTTCAGCATTCCGGGTATCACCGCCTGGCAGCAATGCAGCGTGCCATCGACATTCAGGCGCATGATCTTCGCCCATTCGTCGAGCGGGTATTCCCAGGTCTTCAGATTGGGGCCCGCGATGCCGGCACTGGTGACGAGGATATCGACTCTGCCGAGGCGAGCCTCGAGCGCGTCGGCCGCCCGCTTCACGGCGACGGCATCGGTGACATCGATGGCGATTCCGGTCGCGCCCTTGCCGATTTCGCCCGCCACCCTCGCTGCAAGCGCGCCATCGAGGTCCCAGATCTCGACCTTGGCGCCACTCGCCGCGAAACGCTCGGCAACCGCCCGACCAATCCCCTGCGCTCCACCGGTCACGATGGCGACGCGGCCGTCTAAATCGATTTGGTTCATGGCAAGCCCCCGGCTGAGAAATCGGGCTGCACGGTAGCTGCCTGATTTCCGCTAGGCCAGCGCGCTCGATGCCATACTGGTCTGCGCAAATCGGGGCAGATCAGCAACTCGATTATTTGGCGTTGAGATAGGCCCGCGCGCTGAACACGGTGCGCAGGAGAATGCCGAGATCGAGCCAGAACGACCAGTTATCGATGTACCAGTGATCGAATGCGACACGCTTGGCCATCTTTTCGTCCGTGTCGGTCTCACCGCGCAGGCCGTTGACCTGGGCCCAGCCGGTGATGCCCGGCTTCACGTTATGACGCCGCGCATAGAGCGCGATCTTGCGCTGGAACGCGTGATCATGGGCGAGCGCATGCGGGCGCGGCCCAACCAGGGACATCTGACCGGCGATGACGTTCATGAGCTGCGGCAGCTCATCGAGATTGAAGCGACGCAGCAAACGGCCGATGCGCGTGATGCGCGGGTCGTTACGGGTCGCCTGACGAATGACGTCGCCGTCGTCGGTGGTCGTCATCGTGCGGAACTTGAAGATCCTGAAGGGCTGCTGGTTGAAGCCGTAACGTCGCTGCAGGAAGAACACCGGCCCGCGCGAGTCGAGCTTGATCAACCCGGCAATGATCAGCAGAACCGGCATCGCAAGAACCAGGATGGTCGAAGCGGCAACGATGTCGAAGCCGCGCTTCGCGATGATCGCAGCGATGGACAGCGCCGGGCGGGTCAGCCGCAGGCTGGCGAACGAGCCAATGCGCACGATATGGGGGCTGTCGAACCGATCCATGATCCGCTCGGGCGCGAGATGGATCGCGACAGGCAGGTTCATGAAGGCATCGATGCAGGCATCGATCGTCTCCTGATCCGACCAGGGCAAGGCGATGAACACCGCGTCCGGCCGCATCTGCCGACAGCGCCCTGCAGCGGTGACCAGATCGGCCTTGAGCGCGGCAATCGGATCATTGATGCGGCGCGCGTCGCTGCTGTGCAGGAAGGCGACATCGACGATGGCGAAGCCCATGTTCCAGGGTTGATGGCGCGAGACGAAGGACATCACGTCGGGTTCGCGGCCGATCAGAAACACCCGCTCCGTGGTGATGCGGCCGGTCTTGCTGGCCACTGAAATGATGCGGGCAATGCCGGCACGCGCCAAAGTGATCAGCGGAATGCCGGCAAGGTAGGTCACGAGCACGACGGCGCGGGAATAATGGTCGACGATCTTGGCGAGGAAGGCGATGGCTATGAAGGCCACCATGGTAATGTTCCAGACCGTGAAGGCCGAGGCGATCTGCCCCTTGGCCGAGAGGTAATGGCTGAGCTGGTAGCGACCGCGCATCACATTGGTGAAGACGAAGATCGCCGCGATCATCATCGCCAGCTCGCGTGTGATCCTGACATCGCCGAAATGGCCGTAGGCCTGGATGTGGTAGACCACGGAGGCGAGAGACACGACCGTCAACACCACGACCGCGTCCGTCAGCGCCGTGACGAGACCGATCCAGTGCCGCCAGGCATTGGCGCGTTCGTCGGCAGCCGCCGCCGCATAATTCAGATCGTTGACGCTCATCATCGCGGCAGGCTCTCCGGAGCCACAACGGCCTGACGGCCGGCGGCGAGCGCTCCGGAACGGAACAGGACGCTCCCTTCCAACTGCGCTTACGGCTGCGAGCGGCAAGCGCCATGCCGCTCGGTCACGCGCCGGAATGAGACGCCGAGAGCGGAGTTCGGCCGCGACACGAAGAGGCCAAGGAATTCGGCTGCAACGACCGACATGACGGCGTCCCGTTATGAGACAGCGCCAATCCCGTTCCGCAACTCCTCGGCAGCCGGTCTGATGGTAGTCAGGGTCAAGGGCTGTTCACCGTCCATCGGGCTTGGCGTGATCCACCGTTGTGCGCGGCCAAGACGGGAACCGAAAACGCCTCGAAATGAACGAGATCGTGACTGCCATTTCATTCTTCGACATGTCATCGCACACGCAGCCAGCCGATCATCCCGACCATGCCCGCCGCGATATCGGCGGCATCGATGTGGCTGTGCTTGATCGCGTGCAGGCGCTCGCCGTGCTCGACACGGCGCTTGCCCGTCACCGCCAGGTGAAGCTCGCCTTCTGCAATGCGAACCTCGTCAACCTGGCCGCGGTGGACGCAAGGCTGCAGGCGCAGCTCAAGGACTTCCTGGTGCTTGCGGACGGAATTGGCGTCGATATCGGCTCCCGGCTTCTCTATGGTGCGTCGTTTCCCGCAAATCTCAATGGCACCGACTTCATTCCGGCCCTGCTCGCCGCGCAGAACCGTCCGCTGCGCGTGACATTGTTGGGCGGGCAGCCAGGTGTGGCCGAGCGCGCTGCGGCCCGCCTGACTCAGGATTACCCGGGGCACGGCTTCACCGTGCTGAGCCACGGTTATTTTGCTCAGAGCGAAGAGGCCGGGCTTCTGGCACAGCTCGCCGAAAACCCTCCCGATCTCCTGCTCGTGGCTTTCGGAAACCCGCTGCAGGAACGCTGGATCGCAGAGAAGATCACGCTCCAACACGCGACGATCGCCGCCGGCATTGGTGCACTGTTCGATTTCCTGGCAGGCGAAGTCGAGCGCGCGCCGGAACTCATGCGGCGCCTGCGGCTTGAATGGCTCTACCGCCTCCTGCTGGAGCCCGGTCGACTATGGCGGCGCTATGTGCTCGGCAACCCCGCTTTCCTGCTGCGGATGCTGCGCATCAGGTTCCAGCCGCGCGGGCCGACGCAATGAGTCTGAGCTACGCCATCGCGACACCGAGCTATGCCGGTGATTTCGAACGCTGCCGGCTGCTCTGCGCCAGCATCGACCGTTTCGTCATCGGCCACACGGCCCATTACCTTCTGGTCGAGGATCGGGACGTCGCGCTGTTCAAGCAGCTGGAAGGTCCGCGGCGGCGGGTAATCGCGGAAGCGGAGCTTCTGCCCTCCTGGCTGAAGCCCCGGCCCGATCTCCTGAGCCTCGGGCGTCGCCGGGTCTGGACGGGTCTCGGTGCCTTGCGGCGCGGCTTGCCGCCACTGCGCGGCTGGCACGCGCAACAGCTGCGCAAACTCGCCTTTCCGATGAAGAGCCACGAGGACGTGGTGATCTTCGCCGATTCCGACATGATGTTCCTGCGCCCCTTCGACGTCACGCGCCTCGGCCGGGACGGGAAGGCCCGGCTCTACCGCAAGCCGGACGGCATCACCGGCACCATGGCCCAGCATACCGACTGGTGCATGATGGCGGCCCGACTGCTCGGACTGCCGGAACCAGCATTTCCCAGCGCCGACTACATCAACAATCTCGTAAGCTGGCGGCGGGACGCCGTGCTGGCGATGATGACGCGCATCGAGGAGATAGCCGGGCGCAGCTGGGTCGAAGCGATCGCCACGCACCGGCAATTCTCGGAATACATGATCTACGGCTATTTCGTTGAACGCGTGCTCGGGCTCGAAGCCGCCGGCCACTGGCCGGACGAACACGAGCTCTGCAAGGTTTACTGGTTTCCTGAAGACGTCGGAGAGCTGGCGACGTTGCGCAGCTTCGAGGACATACTGGAACCGGGACAGGTCGCGGTCGGCGTGCAATCCTTCATCGGGCAGCCCGTCGAGCGCCTGAAGGCTCTGTTCGAGGCCCAATAGTCCCTGCTCAGCGTGCCCGGCCAAGCAACCGATAGGTGACCGTGGCGGAGAGCAGATAGACTGCGCCGAAGACGGCGTTGAACCAGGGCGCCCAGGCTTCGTCCTGGCCGAAGCGAATCATCACCCAGGCGATCAATGCCGCCTTGAGCGCGGTGATCGCGCAGAGCAGCGCGATACGCGATCCGGTGCGCTCCCGCGCATAGAGCAACTCGGTGTGATACTCGACAAGGTTGCGGAAGGCAGGCACCGCGAACATCGGCAGGAAGAGATAGGCAGCCTCGGAGACGTTCCGGCCGAGCGCCCCGGGAAACGGCATCAGCAGGATGACGATGGCGACGAGGCCGCCGATCGAGACCAGTGCGATCGCGAGCTCGACCAGTATCCTGCGTCGCCAGCCGCCGCCGAGGCCGCGATCCTTCATGATCTTCTGGACCAGCATCTGGTTGAAGCTGCGCACCGGCATCGCGGTGAGGTCGATGACGCGCATGGCGATGGCATAGAGCCCTGCTGTGCGTTCGCCCGCGAGCGCCAGCATCAGCAGCTTGTCGAGTTCGGACTGGACGTAGAACACGATGTCAGCCGCGCCCGCGAATACGGCATCGGCCATGCGTCGGGGATAAAGCGCCCTGACGAAACGCAGGCGCAGCGGCGGCAAGAACAGCGTCAGCGCGATCACCGCGGACAGGATCGTGGTGCCGAGATAGGCCCAGACCCAGGTTTCCAGGCTCGCATGGCCCAGACCATAGAAGGCAACCGCAGCAAGCGTGCGCAGCGAGGAGCCGATGATGACGAGCAGGGCCGACTGCCTGAAACGCCTCAGGCCGTTATTGATGATGGCGACGACCTCGACGAGGCGCCAGCCGAGCACCTCGGCGATGATGATCAGGGCGAAGGGCAGGAGATCCAGCCGCTCCCTGAACAAGGCGACATAGGCCAGGGCTGCGACTGCGGCGATCAGCGGAAGCGACAGGACGGCAAGGCCGCCGAAGCCGGCGAGATAGGCGCCGAGGAGACGCGGCTTGACCGTGGCGACGCGATAGACCGGCGAGACGAAGCCGAAGGCCAGCAACCGCGAGAGAATGAGTCCTGTCGAGGAGGCCGTCGCGAACAGGCCAAACTCACCAAGGGTCAACGTATTCGCAACGATGAGGAAATATACAAGAGAGATAATGAGACGACCGGCTGAGCCGCTCAGGATCGTAAGGTAGGCGGATATGGTGGCACGATCTGGCGACATGGAGTCCATTGCGGCGGCGGCGAGAGCTGGCTCGGGCCCTGCTCACGCCAGAATTGAGCCCGAACCTCGCTTAACGCAAAGGCATTGAGCGACCCTAAACGAAGCACGGGAAGCGCTGCCCCGCGCAGCGGCCTGAATCGGAACGGAACATGAGCCGCATCACCAGGCGCGACGCCCTGGCCGGAACTGCCAGCCTCGCCCTGGCCTGGCCAAGTGCCGGCCTCGCGCAGGCTGGTCGACCAGCCATTCCATTCGGCTCGGCCGCGCAGATCGAGCCCTTCCGCGCCGACCCGCGCTACCGCGAGGCGTTGAAGACCTATTGCAACGTCATCGTCCCGATGAACGACCTCAAATGGGAAGCGCTGCGGCATGACCGCTCCCGGTTCGACTTCTCCGGAGCCGACGAGCTGGTCGCCTTCGCACGCGGGAACAAGCAGGCCCTGCGCGGCCACGCCTTGGTCTGGGGCATGGCCTTGCCTCCCTGGGCCAAGGAGATGAGCACGAGGGCGGAGGCCGAGCGCGAGCTGATCAGCCATATCGAGACCGTCGTCGACCGCTACAAGGGCGTCATCGCGACCTGGGATGTGGTCAACGAGGTGATCGCTCACGATCCGACTCTCGAGCAACCCTATCGCGACACGATCTGGCAGCGCCTGCTCGGCCCCGAACATATCGAGATCGCGTTCCGAACCGCGGCCCAGATCGATCCAGAGGCGCGGCTGGTGATCAACGACTACGATTTCGAAGATACCGATCCGCGCATCGTGAGACGCCGCGCCGCGGCTCTCTCGCTCATCCGGGACCTGCGCGACAAGGGCATCCCGGTCCATGGACTCGGCATGCAGGCCCATCTTTACGGCGAACGGGCCATCGATACGCCCGGCCTGCAGCATTTCATGCAGGATCTCGGCACGCTCGGCGTCGACGTCGAGATTACCGAACTCGACGTGATCGACTGGAAGTTGCCCGCTCTATCGCGGGAGCGCGACAGCACCGCGGCAAACCTGGTTTCGACCTTCGTGGATGCGGTGGTTTCCGCGCGCCAGCCCAAGGCGATCGTCACCTGGGGCCTCAGCGACCGCTATTCATGGATCGGAGAGACCTTCGCGCGTAAGGATTCTGCCAAGGCCCGGCCACTCCCCCTCGATGAGGACTACAGGCCGAAGCCGATGATGAAGGTACTTGACCGTTATCGGCTGGGGACGAGCTGAGCGGTGTTGGTGAGTTCGATGTCCGCCGGGGTGACGACCATCATCATCCCGGGCCGGGCGGGTTTGAGTGAAGCGTAGCGTCATGTTCACGACCGAGACCGCCGATGGCGAGCTCAGCAGAACCGAACAGGCCGGCAGCCGAACGGAGCCGGCGGCCGGCGGAGCCGTGCCGTCGCCATTGGCGCGCCTGACCAACCCGGCCTGGCTCTTTCAGACGCTGTGGAGCCGAAAGGGACTGATCATCGCGGCGGCGCTGGCGGGCGCTCTCCTTGCCGCACTGGCAAGCCTGTTCATTCCGCCGAAATACGTCTCGACCGCCCAGCTTTTCATCGATCCACGCGACCTGCGCGTGCTGCAGAACGAAGTCTCGCCCAATGCGGTCGGCAGCGACCCGACCTCGCTTACGGCCTATCTCGAAAGCCAGGCGCGCATCATCGCCTCGGACAGCATCAAGGCGCGCGTGATCAAGAGCGAGGGCCTCGACAAGGATCCGGAATTCGGGGGCGAGGCCGCCAAGAGCGGGCTGGGTCGGCTCCTCTCCGGCAGCAACAGCACCTCTTCCCGCGATGGGCTGCTCTATGCGCTCGCAGCCCTCGACAAGAACGTCACGGTTCGGCGTGGCGAGCGGACCTTCGTCATCGACATCTCGGTCACCTCGCGCGATCCCGACAAGGCGGCGCGGATCGCCAATGCGCTTGCGACCGCCTATCTCGACGATCAGGCTTCCGTCCGCGCGGAGGCCGCGCAACGCGCAACCGGCGCGCTGACCGGGCGCCTGGAAGAATTGCGCAACCGCCTGCGCATCGCCGAGGAGAAGGCCGAGAAATACAAGGAGGCCAACAGCCTCGTCGGTGCAGGCGGCAAGACGATCGGTGAAGAGCAGCTTGCGCTGAACAATGCCCAGCTCGTCGCGCTGCGCACCAGGGTCAGCGAAGCCAAGGCCAAATACGACCAGACGCTTGCGACGCGGGCCTCGAGCATCGAAGCGGGTGCCATACCCGAGGCGGTCGCCTCGAACACCATGACCGCGCTCCGGTCCCAACTGGGCGCGGCGCTCAGCAAGGAAGCTGATCTGCTGGCCTCGCTCGGCTCGCGTCACCCGGCGCTCGCCGCGGCGCAGGCGCAGGTGCGCGATGCGCGCCGGCAGATCAACGAGGAACTTGCCCGTATCGCGCGCGCCGCCAAGATCGAATATGACCGCGCCGTCGACGCCGAGAGGCAGATCGCCCGGCGCGTCGAGGAGCTGACCAGGCAGCAATACAGCGCCGGCCGCGCTTCGGTGCAGTTGCGCGAGCTCGAGCGCGAGATCGAATCCTCGCGCGCCGTCTATGACGCCTTCCTGCGGCGGGCACGTGAGACCGGGGAACTGTCCGGTATCGACACGACCAATGCGCGCGTCATCAGCATGGCCATGCCGGCGCTCGAGAAGAGCGGCGTCAGCCGGCGCACCATCGTCATGCTCGGAGGCATCGCCGGTGGCGGCCTGGGCGCGATCGCCGCGCTCGGACTGGTGCTGTTTGGCGGTTCCCTGCCTGCACCGCCTCCCGGGCTGCGCCGCTGGCCATTCCGCAACCGGCGTGAGCCTGCTGCCGCTCAAGCACCGTCCTCGCCCGCTCATGTCGAACCCGTCCCCTCGGTCACCGCTGCCACGGAGCCGTCCCCCCCTGATGCAGTCGCGGCCCCGGCCAGGACCGGTTGGCGACGCTTCATGGCGATCCAAGGCGGTCAACCGGTCCCCGCTCCGAATCCGGAGGTCGTACAAGCCTCCGCGGCTCCGCCACCCGCATTACTGGCAAAACTGCCGGCAGTGCGGAATCGACGCTGGCGGCGGGATGGCGAAGTGCGCTCGGTCTTCCAGGCCAAGGCTCATCTCGTCGACGTCATCGACAAACCGAATGCCTCCTTCGCCAGGGCGATCCGCGGCATCCGAACCGAGCTCGCCAGCCAGGGCAGTCCCGGTCGGCGGGTTCTCGTCACCGGATTGCGCCGCAATGCCGGCGCCTCGACACTGGCGCTCAACCTGGCGCTCGATGCCGCACAGGCGGGATTGCCGGCCATGCTGGTCGATGCCGGCCTCGGCGGAAACAGCCTGACATCGGTCTTCGCGCCGGACGCGCAAGCAGGTGTGCACGAGATTGTCTCCGGCAGCGCCAGCCTGATCCGCGCGGCGCTGCAGGACGAGGGCACCGGCCTGTTCTTCGTTCCGCGCAAGGGGCATCCGGAACGCGTCACGGCCGAACAGATCAGCCACGACTTCTTCGCCGCAGCCCGCCGCTTCGGGCCGATCTTCATCGATGGCGCCTCGTTGGGCTCCGACGCCTTCACGGAGCGTTTCGCAGATGCGGTCGACGACATCGTGCTGGTCGTTCGCGCGGGCGAGGCCGTCGCGGTCGAACTCCAGCAGGCCAGTAGGGCGCTGGGCAGGAACGCAGCCAAGATCCGCGGCTTCGTCAGCAACGAAGCCTGAGCGCCGCGTCGCTCCCGATCGCCAGACAGGACGCCGTGATGAAGATCGCGCTTATCGGCACAGGGTTCGTTGCCGACTATTACATGACCACGCTGGCCAACCATCGCGGGCTTCAGCTTGCCGGCGTCTACGATCGCTCGCCGGACCGTCTCCGGGCCTTCTGCGCCTCTTACGGCACGAGGCCTTATGAGGGGCTGGAGGCCGTGCTCGCCGATCCGCAGGTCGACATCGTCGTCAACCTGACGACGCCCGAAAGCCATTATGAAATCACCAGACAGGCGCTTGCCGCAGGCAAGCATGTTTATTGTGAAAAGCCGCTGGCGATGCAGCTCGAGCAGGCAAGCGAGCTCGTCGCCCTGGCGGAAGCCGCTGGATTGACGCTCGCTACCGCACCGGCGAACGGCCTCAGCGATGCCCATCGGTTGGTGAGCGATGCGCTTTCGCAGGGCGCCATCGGCACGCCGCGGCTGGTCTATGCCGCGATGGAGGACGGCCCGGTCTTCCGGGGCAACTGGGCGACCTGGCGGTCGCGCTCCGGCGCACCATGGCCTGGCCTGCATGAGTTCGAGATCGGCTGCACGCTGGAGCATGCGGGCTATGCACTCTCCTGGCTCGTCTCCCTCTTCGGACCGGTCGACGCGCTGACCGCGTTCTCAGCGGTGACATTCCCGGACAAGGGTCCCGGCACCGAGACCATCATCATGGCCCCGGATTTCTCGGTCGGCTGCCTCACCTTTCGCTCCGGTCCCGTCGCACGGTTGAGTTGCGGCCTGGCCGCACCCAAGGACCGCTCGCTACAGATTCTCGGGGACAAGGGAACGATCACGGTCCGCGATCTCTGGGACAACCGATCCGCGGTCTATCTCGAGCGCACGGATGGACCGCGCAGTCTCCCCCGCCTGCTGGCGAACCGTGTCGAGGCGCGGCTCGGCCGCTTCCTGCCCTGGAAGCCGGAGCCTGGCCGCAAACTCACCTACCCCGCCACGGGCCGGTCCGCGCTGCCGGCCTTCCCCTCGCAAATCGACTTCGCGCGCGGCATCGCCGACCAGGCAACCGCGATTGCGGCGAAGCAGAAACCTGCCTTCTCCGGCGCGCTCGCACTCCACATCACCGAGCTTGCGCTGGCGTTGAACAATGCCCGCGACCTGCCGCAGCCCTATCGGATGCAGAGCCGTTTCTGATCAGAAAGTTTTGGCCGGTGGCTGCGCCAGAACCGTCTCGATGATACTCAATACAGCCGCACTTTCAGCCAGCGGCATGGTCGCGCAACCGGTCTCACCGCTCCGAACGGCATCCATCACGGCGCGGGCCTGGAATTGCAGTCCATTGCCGGCAAAGCTGTAGTTCTCCCGGATACGTCCCGGCATCGGCAGGCGGTCGAGCAGCCTTCCGGCCAGCCCATACCGGAGTGGGGGCCCTCGCCACGAGCACCCGAGTGCCGCGGTGGTGTAGTGTGTCAGACGCTGCGCCTTGAGGAAGGGCGCGTCCAGACGGATCGCGCCTGCGGCCCCCTCGATCAGGAACTGGTTTCCTCCGTTGCGATCAAAGCCGCAGGAGAGCTCCGCGACCGCCTCCGGATAGTGCAGGACAATCTCGCAACGCAGGTCGATTCCACTGCGCGCCGCCAACCAACGACCGGTCACGCGCTCGGGACTGCCGAGCCAATGCAAGGCAAGCGAGACCGTATAGACTCCAAGGTCGAATGCCGAGCCTCCGCCCAGCGCAGGGTCGAAGAAGCGGCTGCCGGGGATTTCCTCGCGGACGTAGGAGAGATCCGCCCGAATGCGCCGAACCTTGCCGATCCTCCCCGCCGCCACCTGCTCGCGCGCCGCCACTACGGCCGGCAGGAAGCGCGTCCACATCGCCTCCATCGCGAAGACGCGATGCGCCCCGCTCGCCTCGATCACGCTGTGAACATCGGCCGCTGTGAGGGCGATCGGCTTCTCGATCAAGACCGGCTTGCCGGCAGCGATACCCCGGAGGCCCTGTGCGACATGCAAGGAGTTCGGCGTCGCGATGTAGAGGGCATCGATGGCCGGATCGGCGAGAAGGGGCTCGAGATCGCGATAGGCGACGGTAGCTCCGAACTCGGCAGCAAAGGCTTGCGCCTTGTCCAGCGCACGGGACTGGACCGCGCCGATCCGCGCGTCCGGTAGCAAAGCAAGATCAGCCGCAAATTGCCGCGCGATCACACCGGTTCCAATAATGCCCCAGCAAAAGCGCTCCGCTCCGCTCGGAGCTGCGTCACCGCTCGCCATGCCGCACGTCCTAGTTCTTGTCCGGCTTGCGGTACTGCTCGTTGCCGACGCCGAGCTCCGACATCAGGCGACCGAGCGCCACCTGCGCGTGATAGAGCCCGATCGTCGCCGAGCCGGTGCGCAGGCCGAGCGCGAGCCCGCGAAAGGGTGAGGCTGCGAGCAGCGCGAGGCTCTTCGCCAGAACCTTGAGCCGCCCCCGCGCCGATGGATCGAGGCGCCGTTCGATCGTGGCCGAGATCGCGCCGTTGCGCAGGCTGCGGGCCGCGATCCAGCTGAATTCCGTGCGGCGCCTCGGCATTGTCTCGCGCATCGCGGCATCCTGGACCCACCAGAAGCGGAAGCCGGCTTCCTTGCTGCGCCGGAAGAAATCGCTGTCGCCGCCGCCGGTGAAATCAAAACTCTCGTCGAGGAAGGGGAAGCCGAGTGTCTCCAGCACCTCGCGCCGGATCAGGTAGTTGGCGCTCGAGAACAGGATCGGCACTTCGCCCGAGGCAGCATAATGCGATCGAAAGACCGGATGCGCGCTCAGCCAGACCCGCGATTGATCCTCGAAGACGGGGGTCACCGAACCACCGAAGAGCTGGGCCGGCGCTGTCGCCGCCGCACGCAGAAAGGCGTCGAGCCACAGCGGTAGCGCCTCCTCGTCGTCATCGATGCCGAGGACCTGCTTCAGCACGGGAAGGCGGGTCAGCCCGCAGCGCCAGGCGGCATTATAGGCCTTGCAGTTGCCCTGTCGCGGCTCGACGATGACGTATCCCTTGAACAGCCCCGCTGCGTGAAGGGTGCTCGCCCGCTCCGCGCCGGCGCGCTCGATGCCTTCGTTCTCGACGACGATGATCGCAAAATCATGCCCGCCCTGCTGCACTGCCAGGGAGCGCAAGGTGCGCTCCAGCAGCTCCGGCCGCTTGAAGGTTGGCACGCAAATCACGCTTTCGACGCCTTGCAGCGCCGCCTCTGGCGAAGCTGCGACGATCTCGAAGGTCTCGGGTGCATCGAAGCCGGAAATGGCGGGGCGTCGCGAGGCGCCTTCCAAATTGCCGGCGGAATGATGGACGGGGTCAGCCATGGTGCCCCAGCATGCCACATCTCCGCTTAAGGTTCGGTGTCGGCGATCCCGTGCCCGCGCGCACACTCCCACATCCGATGTTCAGGATAGTTCGTCGCCGAACTTGACCCGCTCGAACATCTGACGCCTCTCTCACAGCCATCCCTATCGTCAGGATCGGCCCCGTTGCGCCTTGCCTTCATCACCTCGCTGATCCCGGTTGCAAAGCCCGACACCGGCTTCGAGATCGCCAATGCCGCAATCCTCGATGCGCTGCGCTCCGCCGGGCATGAGGTCACCGCCTTCGGATTCCTGCGCCCGGGCGAAGTGCCGGCCGACCCCGCTCAGGCCATGGTGATCGGCGCTGTCGATATCGAGAACGCGGTCGCTCCCGCAAGCCGCAAGCTGCAATGGCTTGCCTATGCGCTCAGCCACGGCCTGCCTGTCGCCTGCGCCAAGCTGCGGCTCGCCGGAGCTGGCAAACTGGTCGAGGCAGTAAGGGCGCGCGGCCCGTTCGACGCGCTGATTCTCAACTCGGTGATGCTGCCTGGCGCCTTTCCGGAGCTGACCACGCTCGGGCCCTGCGTGCTGGTGGAACATAATATCGAGCATGTCTCCGCCCGGCAGAATGCAGCGCATGCCGGCACCGGGCTGATGAGTTGGCTCTATGCCCGTGAGGCGAGGTTGCTGGAAGCCGTCGAGACGCGCCTCTGGAACGAGGTCAGCTATATCTGGACGCTGGCCGAAGAAGACCGGCGCGCGCTCGGACCTGCCGCGGCGAAGGCGGCGGTCCTGCCGCTCGTCTCGGGCAGCGGCCCGCAGCCGGCGGCCATGGCGGAGCCGGTCGCACCGGCCTTCGACATCGGCATGATCGGAACCTGGACCTGGCAGCCAAACTTCATCGGGCTCGACTGGTTCTTGCGCGAGGTCGCTCCGCTCCTTCCGGCTTACATCTCGATTGCGGTTGCCGGGCGGCTTCCCGCGGAGATGCCACCGGTTCCAGAAAGGGTGCGACTGGTCGGGCGCGTCGCTGATGCGAACACCTTCCTCCAGTCCTGCCATGTACTGGCCTTGTCCAGCCGCGCCGGAACCGGGGTGCAATTGAAGACGATCGAGGCGATGCAACTCGGCATGCCAGCCGTGGCGACAACACTCTCCTGCCGCGGCTTTACAGCGCTGCCGGAGAATTTCTCGCTCGCCGACCAGCCGGAGGCTTTTGCCCAGGCGCTGACAGAACGTGTGCGAGGCGCGCGCGCGGGAAACCCTCAGCGCATCGATGGAGCCGCCTTCATCGCCATCCAGAGGGCTGCCCTGGCGAGCGCGCTGGCCGCCGGGCTCACGGCCGCGCGCCACTAGATCTCGGGACCGGATATCCTATCCGAGCCGACGACCTGAGCTTCTGTGTCTGCAACGACCCGAAAACCGCAATCCACTGTTCCGCCGATGCCTCAGGCGCTACTCAGCCGGCGCGGCCTCCGTCTTGCGCTTGTCGCCGAGGATCAGGCCGAAGACCGGCCCGGCGCCGACCATGACCAGGAAGACACGAATGATGTGATGGGCCGCGACGAAGGCGACCTCTGTGTGGAGCGCCAACGCGATCAGGCTCATCTCGGCCAACCCGCCCGGCGAATAGGCCAGGATCAGCGGGACGTGACCATAAATCGAGACCTTCGAGACGCCCCAGGCGAAGGCAATCGTCAGGGCAAGCAGCACCGCCGTCGAGCCGACCGAGAGCAGCAGGACACGCAGGATCACGCTTGGCGAGGTGCCGACAAAGCGGCAGCCGACGGTAACGCCGAGCACGAGCTGGGCTGCGTTGACGACCTGGAAGGGCGGCGCGGAATCGCTCCAGCCGAGGAAATGGACCAGCGCACTCGCTACCATCGGCCCAAGCAGGTGCTTGGCCGGCAGCCGCAGCAAATGCCCGAGGATGACCCCGAAGACGCCACAGCCGATAAGCCAGAGCTCGGCGAAAAGCGGTGTCTGCGCCAGCGAGGGGCCAGCATTGCGGGTTGCGGACAGCGAAACACCCTCGATCGACTGCACGATGAAGGGCAACGTCATCACAACGAGCAGCACGCGGGCGGAGTGGATCAGCGCGATGATGCGGGCATCGCCGCCCTTCTCCTCGCCGAGGAGAACCATCTCCATCAACCCACCCGGCATGCCGGCGAAGAAGGCTGTCACACTGTCGAACCCGGCAACGCGGCGGAAATAGGTGACGCAGCACAGGCCGCAGGCGGTCATGAACAGAACGAGGCCGATCAGAGTCGGCAACCAGTTCGGCAATTGCGCCACGAGATCGGGGCGAAAGCCCGCGCCGAGCATGACGCCAATCACAGCGCTCATCGGAGGGCGAATGACGCCAGGCGCGGAGACCGGCGCCTTGAGCAGCGCGGCGACCGTGCAGAACACCATGGAGCCCAGCATCCAGGGCAGTGGCAATTTCGCCTGCACGAAGAGCCAGCCGCCGAAACCGCCGAGCGCAAGGGCGAGGGCAAAACGGCGATAGGGGAAGCGCCGGGGAGAGAGCGAACGCAGGCCGCTCACGAAATCGGACAGCAATTCCCGCATGCGTCTGTCGTACCCTTCAACCCGGCGACGGCCGGAAACGCGTCGATGGTGGCACGGCTCCTACACCGCTTCGGCCGGCGCATACAGTCCGCCGATGGAATGTCGGCTCCGCAAGGCGAACGGGTCGGCGCATGACGACCACCTTCCATCACAACCCCGCCATGCCGACTGACCATCTGGTCAGGGCGTCGAAGATCATCGATGGTTTCAGGGCATGTGCGATGTGAAGAGCCGGGGGCGCGATCGCGCTCGGCCAATGGTTCGGGCGATGAGCGAAGACCGGCTTTCCGAGCAGCGGCGCGGCTCGGGTTCTGACGACGGTGTCGGCGAGCTGCCGACGCCGTTACGGCACGCATCGCCCGAGGATTCCGAACCTCCCGAATCGAGACGCGACGAGGCTCCGCCGATCGTGCACGCCGCCATTCCCGGCGTGATCGAACCCGGCCCTTCCGGCTGGCTCGCCGGCCGCCGGCACCGGCTGACACATTGGTGGCGCGGCTCGACATCGAACCTGCGCGGTTCGGTCTACATGCTGTCGGCGATGCTGGTCTATGCGGTGATGGTCGGGCTGATCAAGCATATCGGCTCAGCCGTTCCGCTGGTCCAGACGCTGCTGATCCGACAGGTGATCATGAGCGTCATCATCATCGCCTTCGCAGCCAACCAGCTGCCAGCCATGATGCGGACCTCGCGTCTGGGACTGCAGGTCTTCCGCGGGTTGATCACGCTCGCCTCGATGCTCTGCGGCTTCAGCGCCATCATCTACATTCCGCTGGCTCAGGCGACCGCGATCGGATTCAGCCAGGTTCTGTTCGTCACCATCGCCGCGGTGCTGCTACTGAAGGAGAAGGTCGATGGCCGCCGCTGGGTCGCGACCATCATCGGCTTCATCGGCGTCATCATCATGCTCAATCCATCGGCGCAGGGGCTGAACATCTACGCGCTTATGTCTGTCGCAGGCGCGTTTCTGGGGGCGGGCATCACCATCAGCGTGCGCAAGCTGGCGGCGACGGAGCGGACCGACACGATCCTGATCTACCAGGGCATCGTGCTGATCATCGTGCTCGCCGTGCCGACCTGGATCTTCTGGGTCCAGCCGACCGCCGAGCAGTGGCTCTCGCTGATCCTGCTCAGCCTGTTCGGCACGGCAGGCCAATGGCTGATCACGCGCGCCTATCAGGTCGGGGAGGCAGCCGCGCTCGCTCCGCTGGATTTCACGCGCCTGCTGCTGGCGAGCTTCACCGGCTTCGTCTTTTTCTCAGAGATTCCGGCGCTCACCACCTGGATCGGCGCCACCTTCGTGATCGGGGCAACGCTCTACACGATGCGCAAGAACGCCCGGCCGCTTGCTCCTCCTGCCTGATCTTCGCGCCCGCCAGAGGATGCCCTCGTGATCCATCACCAGCTCGATGCCGGACCGAAGACCTGCCACTGGGGCTTCTTCGATGCTGCCTTGCCGCCCGTTCTGACGATCGAAAGCGGCGACAGCGTCACCATCCGCACGATCAACGGCGGCACGGGGGAGCAGCCGAAATCGGGTTTCCATGTTTTGCCCGAAACTCACGAGATTCACGCCAAGGTCGAGCGCCCGATGCCCGGCCATATCCTCACCGGTCCGGTCGCGGTGAGAGGAGCAAGGCCCGGCCATGTCCTCGAGGTGCGCATCCGCGAGGTCAAGCTCCGAACCGATTGGGGCTACACGTTCATCAGACCTCTCGCCGGCACCCTGCCGGAAGAGTTCGACACCTATAAGCTTGTCCATATTGGGCTCGACGCCGAAAGGAATCTTGCGCATCTGCCCTGGGGCATGGAGCTGCCACTCGCGCCGTTCTTCGGCGTGATGGGCGTGGCTCCGCCCGCGCATTGGGGCCGGCAGAGTTCGCTGGTACCGCGCGCCTTCGGCGGCAATCTCGACAACAAGGAACTGGGGCCGGGGTCGACGCTCTATCTCCCCGTCTTCGTCGAAGGTGGGCTGTTCTCCTGCGGTGATGGCCATGGCGCCCAGGGCGACGGCGAGGTTTGCGTCACCGCGATCGAGACCGCCCTGGAAGGCACCTTCGAGTTCATCCTGCGCGAGGACTTGAGCTTCACCACGCCGCGCGCCGAGACGCCGACGCATCACATCACCATGGGCATCGACCCGGATCTCGACATCTGCGCCCAGAAGGCGCTGCGCGAGATGATCGTCCTGATCTGCGAACGCACCAAACTGACGCGGGAGGAGGCCTATATGCTGTGCAGCCTCGCGGCTGACCTGCGTGTGACCCAGACGGTCAACGGCTCCAAGGGCGTGCACTGCATGCTGGCGAAGAGCCTGGTGGCCTGACTCCCGGCAAGGCACTGGGAGGAGGAATTGCGCCTCCTCTCCAGGCTTTCGACCTCTATGGCGGGCACGAGGATCAGACCGCCGCCGCGGTACGCTCGAGCTCCTGAGCCAAACTCTCAAGCAACTCGCGGGAGCCGGCCTCCCGCATGGATACCTCATCCTTGCCGTCGAGGAAGGCAGCCTGTTCGGTATAGACGAGGCGGGTGCCCGATCCGACCGGAATGAGCTCGACCGTCGCCAGCGACGCGGAAATCGGCTCGCCTGCGATCGTCATGGTGTAGGCGGAGACGATACGGCGATCGGGCACGATATCCTGAAAGGTCGTGTCGTTGCTGATCGGCGGTCCGCCCTGATAGCGGAAGCTGCTGCGCTCGGAGCCCCCGATCCGAAAATCGACATCGAAGCGCTCGATGCTCCAGCCTTCACCCTCGGCAAACCAGCGGCGCTTCTGCTCCGGATCGGCAAAGGCTGCGAAGACCCGGGAGGGGGAAGCGGCATAATCGCGTTCAATGACGAAGCTGGCGTGAGTGACGGTGCGGTCAGACATATTCGTCTCCAAATCAAAACCAGTTGCTTTTTGCAACTGGTTGCAAGCTAGGGAAACTGATCTCATAATGCAAGCGGTATTTGAAAGC
The DNA here is from genome assembly GCA_900470095.1 of Hyphomicrobiales bacterium. Taxonomy (GTDB): domain Bacteria; phylum Pseudomonadota; class Alphaproteobacteria; order Rhizobiales; family Beijerinckiaceae; genus Allobosea. The sequence goes on along the minus strand of UBZM01000036.1, from coordinate 22,411 downwards.
CGGCTTTCGGGAGACTGCGTATGACCGACGATCCTCGCTCGGGCTGTCCGATCAACCTCACCCTCGAGGTGGTCGGCGACAAATGGAGCTTGCTCATCATTCGCGACATGATGTTCGGCAACCGTCGGCACTTCCGGGAATTGCTGCTGCATTCCAAGGAGGGCATCTCGTCCAACATCCTGGCCGACCGGCTGAAAACGCTGCTCGACCAGGGCATCATCACCAGGAGCGACGACCCCAGCCACAAGCAGAAGGTGACCTACAGCCTGACGGAGAAGGGCATCGGGCTCCTGCCGGCGCTGGCCCAAATGTCGTGCTGGGGGCTGAAATTCCTGCCGGTCAGCGAGGAACTCTCGATCCGCGCCGAACTGCTGGCCGAGGGCGGGCCCGCCCTCTGGGAAGAGTTCATGGACGAACTGCGCGAAAGCCATCTCGGCCAGCCCAATCCGCGACGCGCAAATCCCGGCTGGCTCAGCGTCGGCACGCGCCTGCGGGCCGCCTATGACTCCGTGGTCGCGCGCAAGGCGGCGGAGGCGCTCGCCGACGCAAGCTGATGGCATGCTTCATCGCGAGCGGCACAGTGTGCAGTCTTGATGCAAGGGATGTTCGCGATAGCCGCTAGCCGCGTGGAAACATATGCAGGTAGGGCGCGGCCTCTCGCAGCACGCGCATATAGGACGGGCGCTCCAGCAGCCGGTCGAAATAGGCTGCGACGGCCTTGTGCGTGTCGCGGAACGGGAGCACGAGCTCGGAATAATAGAGCGCCGGCGCGGCAGCGCAGTCAGCCATGGTGAAAGCATCCCCTGCGGCCCAGCGCCGTCCGGCCAGCGTATGCTCGAGCACGTCATAGGCCGTCTGGAGCCGCTTCCTTGCCTGTTCGACGCCGGTCGGATCCTTGCCGTCGGCCGGCCTGATGCGGTCACCGACGATCTTCTGCATGGTCTCATTGAGATAAATGTCGAAGAAGCGGTCCTGCAGCCGGGTTTCGAGCGCGTGTCCGGCATCGTCAGGGATCAGCCGGAGGGCCCCCGGATAGGTCCGGTCGAGATAGTCGATGATGATGCTGGACTCAGGCACGATGCGGCCCCGCGCTTCATCCTGCAGCAGCGGGAACCGGCCCATCGGCCAGAGCTGCAGCAGAGCCATGCGCTGTTCCGGATCACCCAGGTCGACAAGCTTTGGCGTGAAGGGTGTGCCGTTCTCATAGAGCGCGATCACCACCTTCTGGCAGAACGAGGACAGTGGGTGGAAATGCAGCGTCAGGGACATGGTCGAGCCTCCGTGTGACATCAGGCAGCGGCGGACTGGCGCTGCAATTCGCGGGCGAGATTGTCGAGGCCGATGCGGGTGCCGTGTTCCCGCTCCTCCGGACGGTCGTAACCGTCAAGGAAGGCAGCCTGCTCGGTAAAGACAAGCCGCGTTTGCGCGCCTTCAGGCCTGAACAGAACGGTTGCCAGCGACACCGAAATACGCCGCTCGGCCAAGCGCATCGCATAGGCGTAGACGATGCGGCTGCCGGGCACGATATCCTGGTAGACCGCGTCATAGACATGGTCGACGCCGTCGGAATCCCGGGTCGTCGAATGCTCCTGGCCGCCGACCGAGAAGTCGAGCGTGTGTGCGCCGGCCGCCCAGTCGTCATGGCAGGCGAACCAGCGGCGCTTGATCGCCGGATTGGCCCAGGCCGCGAAAACGCGGGCAGCGGAGGCGTCATAGACGCGCTCGATGGTGAAGGTGGCGTGCGTGACACTATGATCTGTCATCCCGTGCTCCTCTGCTCGATGCCGGGCTTCCGTCATCCGGCTCGTCCGGATTTTCTGCGAGATAGGCGCCCAGGCGATCGAAGCGCCGCTCCCACAGCATCCGGCGCTCGCTGATCCAGCGTTCGGCGGCGCGCAGGGCTTGCGTCTCAACATGGCAGGTCCGGACCCGGCCCTGCTTCTGCGAGCGGACGAGGCCGCTTTCCTCGAGCACGGCGAGATGCTGCACGACGGCGGACAATGTCATCGCCAGCGGCGCGGCAAGCTCGCTCACGGACGCCGGCCCGTCGCACAGGCGTTCCACCATCAGCCGGCGGGTCGGATCCGCCAGGGCCTGGAACATCAAGTCGAGTTGCGCCGGTTGGTGAAGCATACGCTTAAGTATCTTTGGCGGGCGAAGCTGTCCAGAATTATTTTAGCAACTGCTAAAGTGTTGCCGCTAACGACCGCACCACGCCATTTGCGTCCAGGGTCCCGAACCGGCTATGAGTCCCGGCACGCCTCCTCAGCGCGTGCGCCCGAATTTCGCGCCAAAAGCAGCCGAGGCTTCCATCATGCGTATCGAGAACGATCCCAAGCTCGACTTCCGGGACGTGCTGATCCGGCCCAAGCGGTCGACGCTGGGCAGCCGCGCCCATGTCGACGTCAACCGCACGTTCCGCTTCGCCCATACCGGCAAAGACTGGACCGGCTTTCCGTTGATCGCCGCCAACATGGATGTGGTCGGCACCATGGGCATGGCGCGCGCCTTGCTGAAGCACGGCGCGATGGTGGCCCTGCACAAGCACTACGATGCCGACGATCTGATCGCCTTCTTCAAGGAGAAGGAATCGGCCAACGCCTTCTATTCGCTCGGCACCACCGAGACCGATCACGAGAAGCTGAAGCACGTCCATTCCAAGGCGCCGATCAGCAAGATCTGCCTCGATGTCGCCAATGGCTACACCGAAAAATTCGTCGACACCGTCAAGGCGACCCGCGAAGCCTTCCCGCATGCGGCGATCATGGCCGGCAATGTCGTGACCGGCGACATGACGGAAGCGCTGCTTCTTGCCGGCGCCGACATCGTCAAGGTCGGCATCGGCCCCGGCTCGGTCTGCACCACCCGCAAGATGACCGGCGTCGGCTATCCGCAGCTCTCCGCCATCATCGAATGCTCCGATGCGGCGCATGGCCTGAAGGGCCTGGTCTGCGGGGATGGCGGCTGCACCGTGCCGGGCGATCTCGCCAAGGCCTATGGCGGCGGTGCCGATTTCGTCATGCTGGGCGGCATGCTCGCCGGCCATGACGAATGCGAGGGCAAGATCCGCTACGAAGAGCGCGACGGCAAGAAGGTCCCGGTCGCGATGACCTTCTACGGCATGTCCTCGGACACGGCGATGAAGCGCTATTCCGGTGGAGTCGCGAAATACCGCGCCTCCGAGGGCAAGACCGTCGAAGTGCCCTATCGTGGCCCGGTCGAGGGTACGATGCAGGAACTGATGGGCGGCGTGCGCTCGGCGATGACCTATATCGGTGCCGTGCGGCTGAAAGAGGTGCCCAAGCGCACCACCTTCATCATGGTCGGCAGCCAGCTGAATACGGTCTTCGGCACCTGAGGCGCTCGCACGGGCGGCAGTTCAGCCGCCCGGCAGGGTTTCGTCCTGCGTGACCCGGCCGTCGACGAGATGGATGCGGCGGCTGGTCAAGGCAGCCATCTCCAGATCGTGAGTGACGGCAATCACGGTCTTGCCGCGCTCCCGCACCAGCGCGTCCAGAATCGCGAAGACCTGCTCCGAGTTCTTGCTGTCGAGGCTGCCCGTCGGCTCGTCGGCAAGGACGAGCGGCGGGTCGTTGGCGAGCGCTCGCGCCACGGCGACACGCTGGCGCTGCCCGCCGGAGAGCTGGTCTGGCCGCTTGTCGAGATGCCCGGCAAGGCCAAGCGCCTCGAGCAACTGCGTCGAGCGCTCGCGCATCGCTCCGGGCGGGAGGCGCCCGAGCCGGCGCATCGGGATCTCGACATTCTCCTGCACGGTGAATTCCGGCAGCAGGAAATGGAACTGGAAGACGAAGCCGAGCGTCTCCAGCCTGAGCCGTGCCTTCTCCCGTTCGCCGAGCCCTTCGGTGTCGCGGCCGCTGATGCGGAGCAGGCCAGCTGTCGGCCGATCGAGCAGGCCCAGCAGATAGAGCAGCGAGGATTTGCCCGAGCCGGACGGGCCGGTGATGGCGACGAATTCGCCCTCGCCTATTGTCAGCGATATGTCCTGCACCAGGGTCACGGGCACGGCCGCCGGGAGCACGCGGGTCAGACCGGCTGCTTCGATCAGCGCCGTCATGTCGCCCCCCGGATAATCTCGACCGGGTTGAGCCGCGCCGCCTGCCGCGCCGGCAGATAGCCGGCTATCCCGGCGGAAGCCAGGGCGAACCCGGCCGCAATCAGGTAATGCCAGATGCTCCAGGCCAGCGGCAGCCGCGTGATCTCCTGCACCACCGAAGCCCCGGAGAGTTCAAAGCGGACGAGCGAGAGCGTGAAGCACAGGCCAAAGCCGACCGCCCAGCCGATCAGGGAGCCTCCGGCCCCGAGCACAAGCCCCTCCAGGAGGAACAGACGACGCATGTCGGTTTCCGTGAAGCCAAGCGACTTCAGGATGGCGATGTCGCGCGCCTTCTCATGGGTGATGGTCGAGATGATGTTGAAGATGCCGAAGCCGGCCACCAGCAGGATGGCGCCGACGACGGTGTACATGATGACATTGCGGATCACCAAAGCCTCGAGCAGCGACTCGTTCGCCTCCTGCCAGGCCACGGCCTTGTAGCCGATCAGCGCCTCGGCGCGCCGCGCCACCTGAGGAGCGGACGCGGGATCGTCGAGCTTCAGCCGGATCTCGTTGATCGCGTTCGGCCGCTCGCTCAGGATCTGTGCATTCTTGAGCAGGACATAGCCCTCTCCCTCGTCACGCGCGGTCGTTCCGGTATGGAACAGGCCGACGATCTTGAAGGCACGGGTCTGGCCGGTGGAGGAGACCACCGTCACGGTTGTCCCGAGCTCGGCACCGAGACGCTGGGCCAGGCGGTCGCCGACGACGATGTTGTTGCCCCCGGCGATCAGCGAGGTGAAGCTCCCCTGGCGGAAATCCCTGGCGATCGAGGAGACGCGCATTTCAGCCTGCGGCTCGATGCCGATGATGCCGATGCCGACATCGCGACCGGCATAGCGCACCACCCCTTGCGTCTTCAGGCTCGATGCCATCCGGCCGGGAACCCAGGCTCTCAGCAACGCCGTCGCCTGGGTCGGGTTGAGGATGCCGCGACGATCGTCCTTGGGTCTCAGCCCGGCGATCTGAACAGATGCGAACTGGTCCTGCGCCGGTTGCCGGCGTGCGGCGCGCCGTTCGTCGGTGATGGCGACATGCGGCATGGTGTCGACGAGCCTCGCGACGAAATCGTCCTCGCCCCCCTGCATCAGGGCCGCCATGGCGATGGAGAAGCCGACCCCGAGCGCCACGCCGAGCACGGCAACGAGCGTCTGCCGACCGCGTCCGAGGATATGCGTCAGGGCAAGATCGAGGATCAGCCGCATGGCCTCACCCTCCCTGAACCCTGACGCGAGCGCCGTCACTGAGACGTTCGGGATAGGGGGCAACGACGCGGGCCGTATCCGGCACCCCCGAGAGGACCTCCATCTCGGCCGTACCGCGGATACCGATCGTCAGCTCGCGCCGGCGCACAACATCGCCCTCGACGACGAATACCGCATTGTCGTGCACGGCATTGTTCGGCAGGAGCAGGGCATTCTGCGACACCCGTACGATGACATTGATTTCGACGGTCATGCCGATCATCAGGGGCGTCTCGTCCGGCAAAGCCAGATAGACACGATAATTCTTCGCGATCGGATCGCCCTTGGGCGTGATGCTGTCGACCGTGGCTTCAAGCCTCCGGCCCGGGAAGGCATCGGCCGTCAGCAAGACCTTCTGGCCGACCTTGACCTGGGGAATGTCCTCCTCGTTCACCTCGGCGACGATGCGCAGCGGCTTCGCCTCGCCAATCCAGAACAGCACCGTGCCGGGCTCAGCGATCTCGCCAACCTCGCCGTCGCGGCGCAGGACAGTGCCACGCATCGGCGCGCGGAGCAGGTAGTTCTCCAGCCGGGCGGTCTGGCCTGCGACAAGCGCCGCGGCCTGGCCGATTTCGCTGCGGGCGCGATCGAGCGCCTGCTGGGTGACGACCTTGCGCTCGACAAGCGTCGAAAGCCGCTCAAGCTCCGTCGAGGCGAGGGCGTGGCGCGCCTTCAACTCGGCCAGCGTCGCCTCGGCCTGGGCCCTGTCCAGCCTGGCCAGAATCTGCCCCTCCTCGACCCTGGTGCCTTCGCAGTTGCAGAGTTCGACGATGCGTTCGCGGATGAGCGGGGTCACCTTGGCCCAGGTCCGAGGCTCGACGACGCCCGTCGCATAGACGATGGCCGCCGCGTCGCCACGCTTCGCCAGCACGGTGGAAACCTGCGCCGGCCGGGTGAAGGACCAGTAAGTCGCAGCCGCAGCGGCGAGCGCGGCCAGGACGAGCAGACGACGAACGAGCTTCAAGGCATCCCTCCCAGGAGGAGGCGGCAGCAACAGCATGGCGCGACGCGATTTTTCATTGCCCCCGCATCGATCCAGGCGCTAAAGTCACAGACCGACGGTCGGTCATTTTACAGACCGACGGTCGGTCGTCAAGTTGGAGAGACGAACCGGCATGCCCCGCGTGGTGAAACACCCCGATGATCGCAGGAACGAGCTGCTCGACTGCGCCCAGGCGCTGTTCTTCGAGCGCGGCTATGAACGCACGACGATCAACGACGTGATTGCACGCGCCGGCATCTCGAAGGGCGGGTTCTATCACCACTTCACCGCCAAGGAGGATCTGCTCACAGCGTTGGCGACGCGGCTCGCACAGGCCTCGGTCGAGCGCCTCGAGGATGTGACGGAGGCGCCCAATCTCGCACCGCTTGCACGATTGAACGGTTTTCTGGCGCGCGCCCGGCAAATCAAGCTCGAGGATGCCCCCCGGTTGAGGGCGACATTCGATGTCCTCTTCAAGCCCGAGAACATCGTGCTCTATCACCGCATCAACGCAACCGTGATCCCACTCGCGGTGCCGGTGCTCACTCGCATCATCGCGGCGGGGAAGGCCGAAGGCGTGTTCAAGGTGCCCGATGCCGGAATCGCAGCCGAGATCGTGCTGCATCTCAGCGCCACCAGTCACGACGCCATGGCCCGGGCGATCTCGGCATCGGGAACCCCGGACGCTCCGGCGGCGATCGATGCGCTCGATCAGCAGCTGCGTTTCCAGGGCATCGCCATTGACCGCATCCTCGGACTGCCGGACGGCAGCGTCACCTATGTCGAAGACGGATTCGTGCAGGCCATCATGACCGCGCAGTGATGCAGGGATGACGGTGCCGCCAGCCGTCTTCCACTCGACATCGCATCCGGGATTCGAATTCCACCCACTCCCCTTCGCCGCTCAGCTGTTGCATAGTCGCGCCACCATGCAGAAAGCCGCCCAGGCTTCGGGGGAATGACAATGACGAAGATGATGATCCTGGGGGCCGCAGCCGCCCTCGCAGTCGCGGCGACCTCCGCCCATGCGCAACAGCTGGCGCCGAGCCCGACGCTGGATGCCATAAAGGCTCGCGGGCATCTCGAATGCGGCGTGCATCTCGGCCTGCCCGGCTTCTCCTTCGCCAATGACAAGGGCGAGTGGACGGGGCTCGATGTCGATTACTGCAAGGCACTGGCTGCGGCCGTGCTGGGCGATGCCACTAAGGTGAAGTTCACGCCGACCTCGGTTCAGCAGCGCTGGCCGATCCTGCAATCGGGCCAGGTCGACCTGCTCTCGCGCAACTCGACCATCACCTTCTCGCGCAACGCGACCTTGGGCCTGAACTTCCAGGGCATCAATTTCTACGAAGGCCAGACCTTCATCGTCCGCAAATCGACCAATGCCAAGACGGCGGCCGATCTCGACGGCGCCTCGGTCTGCGTCGCAGCCGGCTCGACCGAGGAGAAGAACGCGGCCGACTGGTTCCGCGAGCGCAACCTCAAGGTCACGATCACCAATTTCCAGAAGAACGACGACGCCATCGCCGCCTATGATGCCGGCCGCTGCGACGCCTATACCGCCGGCGTCGGCGCGCTCGCCGGCCAGCGCGCCAAACTCAAGGTCCCCGACGAGCACATCATCCTGACCCAGCCGATCTCGAACGATCCCCAGGGGCCGGTAACGCGCTATGGCGACGAGCGCTGGCAGCTGATCGTGCGCTGGGTGCTGAATGGCACCATCGCCGCCGAAGCGCTCGGCGTCACCTCGGCCAATGTCGACGAGATGAAGGCCAATTCGAAGAACTCAGAAGTCCGCCGCCTGCTTGGCGTCGAAGGCGGTTTCGGCGCGATGATGGGCCTGCCGGACGACTGGATGTACAAGGCCATCAAGCAGGTCGGCAATTATGGCGAGAGCTATGAGCGCTCGGTCGGCATGGGCTCGCCACTGAAGCTCGAGCGTGGCCAGAACCAGCTCTGGACCAAGGGCGGCTTGCTGTTCACGCCGCCTTTCCAGTGAGAACCACGGCATCGGGCGCCTGACGGTGCTTCGAGAAACCGGGCGTCATTCCGGGCAGGCGGCGAAGCCGTACAGCTCCGGAAGCCATCGCAGCGCGCAGCGCCTTTCGATGGTTTCCGGGCCTGCGCTACGCTCCGCAAGGAATGAGGCCCCTCCTTCGCCACTTGTCTAAGAGGCGGCAACCGTGGCCAGCGTTCTGTCCTTCATCAACGACAAGCGGGTGCGCGACCTGTTCTATCAGGTCGCGCTCGTGCTTGGGCTCGTCGGCGCGACCGTCTGGTTCGTGCGCAACGCCTCGGAGAACATGGTCAAGGCCGGCATCGCGTCGGGCTTCGACTTTCTCTGGCGCACGTCGGGGATCGAGGTTCCCTTCGTCCTGACCGGCTACACCCAGCAGGACAACATCCTCGCGCTGTTCTGGGTCGGCATCGCCAACACGATGCTCGTCACGGTGATCGCGATCGCGCTCGCCACCGTGCTCGGCTTCATCATCGGCATCGCGCGGTTGTCCTCGCACTGGCTGCTCTCGACGATTGCCGGTGCCTATATCGAGTTCGTCCGCAATATCCCGCTGCTGTTCTTCGTCCTGTTCTGGTATTTCGGCGTGATCGCGGCCCTGCCGGCGCCACGCGCCTCGCTGAGCCTGTTCGGCGTCGCCTTCCTCAATAATCGCGGCCTGACGATTCCGCTGCCCGACTCGCCGGCGCCCTTCCGCTGGGCATTGGCGATCATGCTCCTGTCCTGGCTCATACAGTGGCTGGTGATGCGCTGGGCACGCCGGCGCAAGGAGGAGACCGGCCGCGATGCGCCCGTGCTCCTGCTCGGCATCCTGTTCGTCCTGATCGTGCCCGCTCTGGCCTTCACCTGGGCCGGGCTCGCCGTGCGCTGGGACGTTCCGGTGCTGCGCGGTTTCAATTACCGCGGCGGCTTCGTCGTGATCCCCGAATTCGTCGCGCTGCTGGCGGCCCTCGTCACCTATACGGCAGGTTTCATCGCCGAGATCGTGCGCGGCGGCATCCAGGCCGTGCCTCATGGCCAGAGCGAGGCGTCTGCAGCGCTCGGGCTGCGTCCCGGCCAGATCCTGCGGCTCGTCGTCATTCCGCAGGCGCTGCGCGTGATCGTGCCGCCGATGACCAACCAATATCTCAACGTGCTAAAGAACTCGTCCTTCGGTGCGGCCATCGCCTATCCCGACATCGTCAGCCTGTTCATGGGCTCGGCGCTGAACAATACCGGGCAGGCGATCGAGATCATTGCCATGACGCTTGCGGTCTATCTGGTGATCGGGCTTGCCGTCTCCGCCTTCATGAACTGGTACAATGCCAGGATCGCGCTGGTGACCCGATGAGCGCAGCGACCTTTCCGCTCTGGCGCCAGAGGCTGTTCGGCACGCCGGCAACCGCCGCCCTTACAGTGGTCCTCGCACTCGGCATCGCCTGGGTCGCGGTCCCGCTGATCCGCTGGGCGCTGATCGACGCGACCTGGTCCGGCACCACGCGCAATGATTGCACCGGCAGCGGTGCCTGCTGGGTCTTCATCCGGGCCCGCTTCGGCCAGTTCATGTACGGGCTCTATCCCGTCGACGAGCGCTGGCGGGCCGATCTCACCGGAGCGATCTTCGCACTCTCTGGGCTCGGCCTCTATCTCTCGCCGAAGGCCACGCGGATCCGGCTCGCGATCCTGGCGCTGATCATCCTGCCACCGCTCGGCGTCTGGCTGCTTGCCGGCGGGTTCGGTCTGCGCCCGATCGAGACGCGTGAGTGGGGCGGGCTGATGCTGACGCTCTTCATCTCGGTCTATTCCAGCCTGATCGCGATCCCGCTCGGCATCCTGCTCGCGCTTGGACGCCAGTCGCAGCTCAAGGTGGTGCGGCTGATCAGCGTGCTGTTCATCGAGTTCTGGCGCGGCGTGCCGATCATCGCAGTCATCTTCCTCGCCTCGCTGCTGCTGCCGCTGATCCTGCCGAGCGGCACGGGCATCGACCGCCTGGCGCGCGCCGTGATCGGGCTCGGCCTCGTCATCGCCGCCTATATGGCCGAAGCCGTCCGCGGCGGATTGCAGGCGCTTCCCTCCGGCCAGCGGGAGGCCGCAACCGCGTTGGGACTGACCTATTGGAAGGCGACCGGGCTGATCGTTCTGCCGCAGGCCTTGCGGATTTCCCTGCCGGCGATGACCAACGAATTCATCGCGCTGATCAAGAACACGACGCTCGTGCTCGTCGTCTCGATCCTCGACCTGCTCGGCATCGCCCAGGCCTCGCTTGCCGACCCCAACTGGGTCGGGATGAACATGGAGGCCTATGCCTTTGCCGGGGCGATCTATTGGCTGATCTGCTACGCGCTATCGCGCTGGAGCAAGCGCCTCGAGCGACGCAAACTGGGTTAGGCCACCGTCAAATCGGGATCACCCGCTCCGCTCCCGCGGGCCCTAATGAAAAAGCCGGCCTTGCGGGCCGGCTTCGATTTCAGATCCAAGGAGCCTTGGCTCAGGCGCGCACGACCTTGCGGTCGCGACGGCGATCGGCCGCGGGCTGATAGGCAATCCGGGCGTGGTAGCTGCAATAGGGCATGCCGGTCTGCGAACGGCCACCGCAGAAGCGGAATTCCGCCGTTGTCGGGTCGCCCATCGGCCAGCGGCACATATATTCGCGCAGGTCCATGATGGTGACCCGATCGGAGAACGGCACCACGACGTCCTCAGGCAAAGCCGGTGCCTGTTGTGCCTCGACCTCGACCTCGGGCTCGTATTGCGGCGCGAGCGCATTGGCGCCACGGGTCATGCCGGCATTGCCGCCGACAGGATGGCTCGGCGCGCGGGTCGGCGCCTTGCGGGGGCGCGGCGTCGACGAAGCGGCCGGGCTCTTGGCTCGCCCGGAAAGACCAAGCCGGTGCACCTTGCCGATCACGGCATTACGCGTGACGTTGCCGAGTTCGCCCGCAATCTGGCTGGCGCTCAGTCCGTCGCTCCAGAGCTTCTTGAGAAGCTCGACGCGTTCGTCCGTCCATGCTCCGACGTCGTTCATGGCTTCACCTGTCTCATCGGGCCAGCTCCTTCACGGAACCGGCCTATGGGCCGATCGTGGGCGGAATCCGAAACCGGCAGCTCCCGCTGTTAAACGGAGGCCGTTACACCCGGAATTGACGGTACAGGAGACGCCGCACGAGATGTCGTATCTGACAAACCGGACCATACAAGATGCCGGGACTCGGCCACAAGAGTCCCCGAATCGGAAATTGGTTTTTCCCCAGCCATTCGCGGATCGCGGGTCAAGCCCCCACCTGCGGAGCAACTGACCTTACGGCGCGGAATTGACAGCGGGGGACCGGTTTTGCATAGTCTCGCCTACCTAGCCGCCCTTCCACGGGCGGCGCTTATGTTTTTGACGGATCAAGGTCTTCTTGGTGATGCGGATGACGGCGCGACGAGACGTCGGGAACTGGCTGCGACGATAATGTCGCCGGCGGGTCGCAGAGGGCTGCCAATTCTTGCCCCGCGACTCCGTTCTTCCATCCAGCGCCCACCCGTTCTCATTCGCCCTTCCGTGAGGATCGCCTGTCATGACCCCTGCTCCCGTTAATCCCTCCCAGTCCGTGCTGTTGCCGACCTATGCTCGCGCGCCGATCGCGCTTGAGCGCGGCGAAGGCGCCTGGGTGGTCGCCTCGGACGGCCAGCGCTATCTCGATTTCGGCGCAGGCATCGCCGTCAATGCGCTCGGCCATGCGCATCCGCATCTGGTCCAGGCGCTGACCGAGCAGGCCTCGCGCATCTGGCACACCTCAAACCTCTACAGCATGCCGGAAGGAGAACGGCTGGCCCGGCGGCTCTGCGAGGCGACCTTCGCGGAACGGGCGTTCTTCACCAATTCCGGCGCCGAGGCCAATGAGTGCGCCATCAAGATGGCGCGCAAGTACCATGCTGCGAAAGGCCATCCCGAGCGCTATCGCATCATCACCTTCGAGGGCGCCTTCCACGGTCGTACGCTTGCGACCATCGCTGCCGGCGGCCAGCAGAAATATATCGACGGCTTCGGCCCGAAGGTCGACGGCTTCGACCAGGTGCCCTTCGACGACGAGGCCGCGCTGAAGGCCGCGATCGGGCCCGAGACGGCTGCGCTGATGATCGAGCCGATCCAGGGCGAGGGTGGCCTGCGCTCCGCGCCCGTGCGCTTCCTCAAGCTGCTCCGCGAGCTCTGCGACACGCATGGCCTGATGCTGATCTTCGACGAGATCCAGACCGGCGTGGGGCGCACCGGCAAGTTCTTCTCCTATGAGCTCTCGGGCGTCGCGCCCGACATCATGGCGATCGCCAAGGGCATTGGCGGCGGTTTCCCGATGGGCGCCTGCCTCGCCACCGAGGAAGCGGCTTCGGGCATGACGCTCGGCACGCATGGCACGACGTTCGGCGGCAATCCGCTCGCCATGGCGGTCGGCAATGCCGTGCTCGATGTCGTGCTGGCGCCGGGCTTCCTCGATCACGTCCAGCAGATGAGTCTGCGCCTGCGGCAGTCGCTGGCCCAGCTCAGGGATCACCATCCCGACGTGATCTCGGAGATCCGCGGCGAGGGGCTGATGATCGGCCTGAAGCTCAACACGCCGAACACCGATTTCGTGGTCGAGGCGCGTGCGGCCGGGCTGCTGGTCGTCGCAGCCGGCGACAATGTCGTGCGCCTGCTGCCGCCGCTGGTCATCACCGAGGCCGATGCCGCGGAGGCGATCGTGCGGCTCGAAAGGGCTGCGCAAGCGGTCGAGGCCACCCTGAAGCGACCGGCGGCCGAATAACGAACCCTCCGCCCACGGCACGTTTTTTTTGAAGGAAGCGCCGACGATGCGCCATTTCCTCGATCTTTCCGATTTCTCCAGCGACCAGCTCCGCGCCATCCTGCGCGCGGGCGAGGAGATGAAGGCCCGCCGCCGCACGCCGGCGGCAGCCTCCGACCGCCTGCTCGAAGGCAAGGTCATCGCCATGATCTTCGAACAGCCTTCCCTGCGGACCCGCGTCTCCTTCGACGTCGGCATCCGCGAACTTGGCGGCTCGCCGATGATGGTGACGGGGCAGGAGATCGAGCTCGGCGAGCGCGAGACCATTGCCGATACCGCCCGCGTGCTGTCGCGCTATGTCGACGCCATCATGATCCGCATGCTCGACCATGATTCCGTGGTCGAGATGGCGAAATATGCCACCGTGCCGGTCATCAACGGGCTGACCAAGCGCCAGCATCCCTGCCAGGTCATGGCCGACGTCATGACCTTCGAGGAGCGCAGGGGGCCGATCACCGGCAAGCGCATCGCCTGGACAGGCGACACGAACAATGTCCTGACCTCCTGGGTGCACGCGGCCGGGCGGCTCGATTTCGAGCTTGCGATCGCGACGCCGGAAGAGCTGTCGCCCCCGCCGGCCCTGATCGACTGGGCTCGCAAGCAGGGCGCCAAGATCCGGCTGACCAGCCGGCCTGAAGCCGCGGTCGAGGGCGCAGATTGCGTCATCACCGATTGCTGGGTCTCGATGGGGGACGAGGAAGGCACGCGCCACAATCTGCTGCGCCCCTACCAGGTCGACGAGCGCCTGCTCGGTCGCGCCGAAAAGGATGCGATCTTCATGCACTGCCTGCCGGCGAGCCGCGGCGAGGAAGTCACCGATGCGGTCATGGACGGCCCGCAATCGGCCGTCTTCGACGAAGCCGAGAACCGGCTGCATGCGCAAAAGGGCATCCTGGCCTGGTGCTTTGGCGGCGTCGCAGCCTGATGGCCGTCGCTGACACCCCCTCGGAGACGGCGGCGCTAGACGATCGGGTCGTGCCGTTCACGGTCCCGGACCTCGACATTCGCGGCCGGGTCGTACGGCTCGGCGCCTCGATCGACACAGTCCTCGAGCGTCACAACTATCCGGAGCCGGTCTCGCGCGTCCTTGGCGAAGCAGCCGCGCTTACCGTTCTGCTCGGCACCGCACTTAAATTCGAAGGCCGTTTCCAGCTCCAGACCAAGAGCGACGGGCCGATCTCCCTGCTGGTGGTCGATTTCAACGCGCCCGACAATTATCGCGCCGTCGCGCATTACGACGAGGCGCGGCTACAGCAGGCGGTCGCTGAGGGCACGTTGAGCACGGGCGATCTGCTCGGCAAGGGCCATCTCGGCCTGACGGTCGATCAGGGCTCGCAGTCGACGCGCTATCAGGGCGTGGTCGCGCTCGAACATCAGAGCCTCGAAGACGCGGCGCACCAGTACTTCAAGCAGTCCGAACAGATTCCGAGCCGGGTGCGGCTCGGCGTCGGCAGCGTCGTCACAGGCGCGGGACGGCAATGGCGAGCTGGCGGGCTGATCGTGCAGTTCATGCCGACCTCGCCCGACCGGCTACGCGCCGCCGACATCCATCCGGGCGATGCCCCGCAGGGGCACGAGATCCTGGCCAGCGACCACCCCGACGGGATCGCCGACGATGCCTGGGCCGAGGCCCGCTCGCTGGTCGAGACGGTCGAGGACCACGAACTGCTCGACCCGATGCTGGAAAGCGAGCGGCTGCTCTATCGCCTGTTCCACGAGCGTGGCGCACGCGTCTTCGAGCCGGTGATCGTGCATGAATCCTGCCGCTGCTCGCGTGAGCGCGTGCTCGGCATGCTGCGCGGCTTTTCCGCCGAGGACCGCCGAGCCATGGTCGCCGATGACGGCACGCTCGCCGTCACCTGCGAATTCTGCTCGCGGCGCTATGATTTCGACCCGACCGAGGTCGAGGCGGGGCTGAACACCTCGCCCTGACGCTGCCGCGATTCTCGCTCCGGCGCTGTTCTCTCAGAGCGACAGCCCGGCGGCCTTCATCAGAAGACGGAAGCCGAGGGCAACGACGCCGAGCGAGAGCACGCTTGCGCCCCAGATCAGGACGAGCCAGCCGAAGCGGCTGAGCCAGGACTTGCGAGGGGCAGTGACCGGCTCCATCAGTGGTAGCCCTCCCCCGCCTTCACCTTGCCGCGAAACACGTAATAGGACCACGCGGTGTAGGCGAGGATGATCGGGATGATAAAGAGCGCCCCGACCAGGGTGAAGCCCAGGCTCTGCGGCGGAGCCGCTGCCGCGCGGATCGAGATGTCGGGCGGGATGATGTTGGGCCAGAGGCTGATCGCAAGGCCGCTATAGCCGAGGAAGAGCAGCACCAGCGACAGCAGGAAGGGCGCTGCATGCGGCGACCGCTTCAGCACCGACAGGATCAGCGCGGCCGTCGCGAAGACAAGGATGGGGACGGGCGCGAAGAAGAACAGGTTCGGCAGCGTGAACCAGCGTTCCGCCACGCGCTGATGCAGCCATGGCGTCCACAGGCTGACAAGCATGATGGCGACGAGCAGGGCGATGACGATCGGGCGGGCGAGCGCGATCATGCGCTGCTGCAGCTGTTCCTCCGTCTTCATGATCAGCCAGGTGCTGCCCAGCAGCGCATAGGCCACCAGGAGACCAAGTCCGGTGAACAGGCTGAACGGTGTCAGCCAGTCGAGCGCGCCGCCGGCGAAGGCGCCGTCGCGCACCACAAAGCCATTGATGAAGGCGCCGAGCGACACGCCCTGGAAATAGGTGGCGATGTAGGAGCCCCAGGCAAAGGCCTTGTCCCAGAACGGCTTGTGCGCCTCATCGGCCTTGAAGCGGAACTCGAAGGCGACGCCGCGCCAGATCAGCCCGGCCAGCATCAGGACGAGCGGAAGATAAAGCGCGCTGAGGATCACGGCATAGGCGAGCGGGAAGGCGGCCATCAGCGCTGCGCCGCCCAGCACCAGCCAGGTTTCATTGCCATCCCAGACCGGCGCCACCGTGTTGACCATGGTGTCGCGATCCTCCCGCCCCTTCACGAAGGGGAACAGGATCCCGATGCCGAGGTCGAAACCGTCCATGATCACATACATCATCAGGCCGAAGCCGATGATCACCGCCCAGATGATCGGAAGATCGATACCCATCTCGCTCACGCTCCCTTGCCGGCGCCGCTGGGGGCATCGAGGTGATCCGGCGCGGCCGAGAGTGGCCGGGCCGGGCGTTGATTCAAGAGCTCATCGCCATGGGCTTCCGGCTCCGGGCCGTGGCTCTCTGGACCATGTCCCACCAGCTTCAGCATGTAGCTGACACCGGTTCCGAAGACCGCGATGTACATGACGATGAAGACGATCAGCGTCGCCGACAGCGCCAGTGCCGAGTGGTTGGAGACTGCGTCCTTCGTTCGCATCACGCCATAGACGATCCAGGGCTGACGACCGATCTCCGTCGTGAACCAGCCTGCGAGGATGGCGACCAGCCCCGACGGCCCCATCAGCAAGGCAAAGCGCAGGAACAGCTTCGACTCGTACAATCCACCGCGCCAGCGCAGCCAAACGCTCCAGAGGCCGAGCGCCAGCATGAGGAAGCCGAGGCCGACCATGATGCGGAAGCTCCAGAACACGATGGTCGAATTGGGCCGGTCCTCGGGGGCGAACTCTTTCAGGCCCTGAATCTGTCCATTCCAGTCATGGGTCAGGATCAGGCTTCCCAGGCGGGGGATCTCGAGCTTGTAGCGCGTCGTCTCCGCCGCCATGTCGGGCCAGCCGAACAGCACCAGCGGCACCCCCTCACCGGGCTTGTTCTCCCAGTGTCCTTCCATCGCGGCGATCTTGGCCGGCTGATATTTGAGCGTGTTCAGGCCATGCGCATCGCCAACGGCAACCTGCAGCGGCGCGACGACCAGCAGCATCCACATCGCCATCGACACCATCGTCCTGATCGCCGGCGTGTCGCGCCCGCGCAGCAGATGCCAGGCGCCGGAGGCGGCGACGAACAGGGCCGTCGCGAGAAAGGCGGCGATGGTCATATGCACGAGACGATAGGGGAAGGACGGGTTGAAGATGACTTTCAGCCAGTCGACCGGGATGACCCGACCGTCGATGATCTCGAAGCCCTGCGGGGTCTGCATCCAGCTGTTGGACGCAAGAATCCAGGTCGCCGAGACGAGCGTGCCAAGCGCGACCATGATCGTCGCGAAGAAATGCAGGCCAGGTCCGACCTTGTTCCAGCCGAAGAGCATGACTCCGAGGAAGCCGGCCTCGAGGAAGAACGCGGTCAACACCTCATAGGTGAGGAGCGGCCCGGTGACGCTGCCGGCAAAAGAGGAGAAATAGCTCCAGTTCGTGCCGAACTGGTAGGCCATGACCAGCCCCGAGACGACGCCCATGGCAAAATTCACGGCAAAGATCGTCGACCAGAAATGGTAGAGGTCGCGATAGACGGTGTCGCGCTTCCACAGCCACAGGCCTTCCAGCACGGCGAGATAGCTCGCGAGCCCGATCGTGATCGCCGGGAAGACGATGTGGAACGAGATGGTGAAGCCGAACTGGATGCGGGCCAGCTCGAGTGCGGTCAGACCGAACATCTCAGCTCCTCACCCATGCCGCTGCCGAGGCAGGTTTCCCGCGGGCGAGCGCCGAGTTTGACGCGTTTTCCATCGCTTCACCAGAGTTCGGCGAGCAATGGATCATCGCTCGCTACATCCAATCAATGTCCGCATACATTATTACTAAGCGTATGCATTTTCCAGTGAAGCGTGCCGCGCGCAAGCGAGGCAAGACAGCGCAGGCGCCCTTGAACGGGCACTGCGCTGCGACGTGTACGGCGTTATGCGAGCAAGTTCAGCACGGGCAAGACGACGCACCTGGCCCGGACGGTGCGCCCGGGGCGCGCTGAACGGCAGAACATCGGGCTGCGGCTGGCTGGGCAGACCTCGCCCCCAACGCACCGAGGCGACGCTCGCCCCGGCGGCCTGCCGTCACCCATGCGGGGGCTCAGAGCCTCTCAGCTCCGGCAGCTCTCCATCAGATCACGCATGAATGCCTCGCCGGCGGCGAGCTGCTCGAGCGTGATGAACTCGTCAGGCTGATGCGCCTGATCGATCGAGCCCGGGCCGCAGACGACCGTGGGCAGGCCGGCGCGCTGGAAATGTCCGGCCTCGGTCGCATAGGGCACGGCAATCGTGCTGTTGCGGCCGGCGAGCCGCATCGTGAGGGCCTCCGCCGTCGAGCCGGCATCGGGCCCGAGGCCCGGCACATCCGATGTCATCACGGTCGTGATCGTCGAGGACGGCGCCGTCCGGCGCATGCGCGCGAGCACCGTTTCGGCATAGGCGGCGAAGCGACCCGGCACCTCGTCCGGATCCGAGCCGGGCAGGGTGCGCACCTCCCAGCCGAGCTCGCAGCGATCGGCCAGGATGTTGCGGGCAATGCCGCCATGGAACTTGCCGACATGGACCGTGTCGTAGGGCGGATCGAAGCGATCTGCCGGGTCGGCCCGCTCCATCAGCTCCTGCGCCATCCGGTCGAGCTCGGCAGCGAGCAACGCCCCGGCATGGACGGCGCTGGCGCCGAGATGCGGCTTAGAGGAATGGGCGGCGAAGCCGGTGACGACGGTATTGAAGGTGCGGATGCCCTTATGGGCGTCGGCAATTTCGAGCGAAGTCGGCTCGCCGACGATGACAGCGCGCGGCAGCGGCAGATCGCGACCCATGCGGGCAATGCCATCCACCACGCCGAGGCAGGTGAGTTCCTCGTCATAGGACAGGAAGAGATGGATCGGCGTCGTCAGCCGGGCGGCCAGGAAATCCGGAACCAGGGCAAGCCCCAGTGCCACAAAACCCTTCATATCGACGGCGCCCCGGCCATAGGCCCTGCCATCGGCAATGCGCAGAGTGAAGGGATCGCTCGACCAGGCCTGGCCCGCGACGGGCACGACATCGGTATGGCCGGAGAGGACGATGCCACCACGATCGGCCGGGCCGATCGTGGCGAAAAGCGCCGCCTTGTCACCCTCGGCATTGGGAATCCGGATCGAGGACACGCCCCAGCTCTCGAGGTAGTCCGCCACGAAGGCGATGAGATCGAGATTGGACTTGGCGCTCACCGTGTCGAAGGCGACGAGGCGCGACAGCATTTCGAGCGGCGTATAGCGCCGCGCGGCCGTGGTCGGAATGGTCAATGCAGAACCTTCTTCACATAGGGGGAATCGAGCGGGAACAGCGGCACCTCGACATCGAAGACCACGCCATCCTCTCCCAGCATGGCGTAATAGCCACGCATCGAGCCGTCGGGCGTCATCAGCGGGCAGCCCGAGGTGTAGCTGAAGCTCTCGCCCGGCCGCAGCACCGGCTGTTTGCCGACGACGCCATCGCCGCGCACTTCATGGACCTCGCCGCGGCCATCGGTGATGAACCAGTGCCGCGTCATCAACTGCACGGTCTGGCGCGACTGGTTCACGATCTCGATCGTGTAGGCCCAGAAATAACGACCCTGCTCATGGGCGGATTCCCGTTCCATGAACTCGGGAACGGCGGTCACGCGCACGCCTCGGGTTTGCGCCTGATACATGCTCAGCGGCTCCGTGCCGTTGCGGGTTCGCCGGCGGGGCGGAAATGGGCCGGGAACGACGTCCCTGTTATGGACCGGCCGGCGGCAGCGTCAATCCCGAAGCGGCGCTGGACAGTCTTGCATTTGGCCCTGCACAGCAGCGGGCAGAATGATTCTCGCATGGACAACCGCCCCGGAAACGGGCGATAGGACTGCGCCCGCCTGGCCTTTGCGCCCGGCTTCGCTAGCTCAGGCTGAACAGGTCCGACGCTCATGCTGCCCTTCCTGCCCGGCATCCAGCCCGACAGCCGCATCCGCGCCTTCATCGAGGAAGGTGTCATCACACTTGCGCGGCCGCCCGCTGAGGGCCAGATCCAGCCGGCCAGCCTCGACCTCAGGCTGGGCGACAAGGCCTATCGCGTCCGCGCCAGTTTTCTGCCCGGCCCCGGGTCGACCGTCTCACGGCGTCTCGATCAGCTCGCCCTGCACGAGATCGACCTGACCAGGGGTGCTGTGCTCGAGACCGGCTGCGTCTATGTCGCGGAGCTGATGGAAGGGCTGGCGCTGCCCCAGGGTCTGCGCGCCGCCGCCAACCCGAAGAGCTCGACGGGTCGGCTCGACGTCTTCACCCGCGTCATCACCGACCGGGCGCGCGAATTCGATCTGGTCGAGGAAGGCTATGAGGGCCCGCTCTTCATCGAGATCTCGCCACGCACCTTCCCGGTCCTGGTGCGCTCCGGCTCGCGGCTCTCGCAGATCCGCTTCCGCGCCGGCGATGCCCGGCTCGACGACCGCACTCTGGGCGAACTGCACGAGCGCGAGACGCTGGTCAGCGCGGCCACTCCCTCCTTCCAGAGCGGCGTCGCCGTCAGTGTCGACCTTGCCGGCTTCGACGGTCTCGTCGGCTATCGCGGCAAGCGCCATACCGCACTCGTCGATGTCGACCGGGTCGGCGCCTATCGCGTCGCCGATTTCTGGGAGCCGATTCAGGCGGACACCTCGCGCTCCCTGATCCTCGATCCCGACCAGTTCTATATCCTGGCCTCGAAGGAGGCGGTGCATGTGCCGCCGGACTATGCCGTCGAAATGACGCCATTCGATGCGCTCGTCGGCGAGTTTCGCGTCCATTATGCCGGCTTCTTTGACCCCGGCTTCGGCCATGGCGGCGCAGGTGGCAAGGGCGCACGCGCCGTTCTCGAGGTCCGCTCGCGCGACGTGCCCTTCATCATCGAGGACGGCCAGATCGTCGGCCGGCTGGTCTACGAACACATGGCAGCCCGGCCGGACGCCCTCTATGGCGCCGACCTGAAATCGAACTATCAGGGTCAGGCGCTCAAGCTCTCGAAGCATTTTCGCGACTGAGTGAATCAGCAACGTCACCCTGCACGATTGCCGGATGACACCTGCGCCGGAAGCCGCTATGAGATTCGTGTCCTCGCCGTTGATCTGCGGTCGCTGCGAGCGCATGCGGGCGTAGTTCAGTGGTAGAACGTCAGCTTCCCAAGCTGAATGTCGTCGGTTCGATCCCGATCGCCCGCTCCAAAATCTATTTTATTACAGTACGTTAGCGCAAACTTGCATCGAGCGATGCCAGTAAGTCGAATTCTGTGGCAGGGCTTGGCAGGGAACGTGAGCGTGTAATTTCAATGGGTTAAGTAGGCGCCGCGCGAGGGGGCTGGTCGCCTTGACCGGCTCCGAAACGCGGAAATCGGTTGCAGTCTCTTTCGTCGTTAAGGACGGTTGTCTTGTTGGAGCCATACCGACGGAGGCTGGTCCCAGGTTTTATCGGCGACTTGAACGCCAACCTGATAAGCCATAAACATCTGCCCTCCGTTTTTCGGATTATTTGCTGCTAATATCCACGTTCGCGCAATCTGCTTCGCGGACGTTCCAACTTTCTGTGTGGCAGTGCGCAAATCTTTTAGCGCGTTTCGCCTTTCCTCAGCTTCGGCGCTTGGAGCGATAAAGGCAGCTAAAACTCCGACAGCCTCCTGCCACTGCTGTTCGTCGGCGCTTTGCCTGTAAGCCGTAATCATCTTCAGTCCTGCATTGTCTCGGAGAACAGTCATCCTCACCGTTGCAACGTCAAACAAGGCCATCTTAGGCGTGTCGAGGTGGATGATGACGGCCAGCCTTTGCCCTAGCTCGTGCTCGACTTGCTCCGTGGCTTGACGAAACAGCATGCTGATTGGGGGCGCCTCCGCTGCAAATACTGCCGTCACAGGCGTGAGCCCAAGAATTGAGCTAGCCCATACTGCTCCCGAAATTATCAGCGCACGGCGCATCCGCTTGACTACTCCGTCCCCTGCTGGCCAGTAGCTGTAGCCGGCAGTGCGCATATAGCAAGCTAGCTTGAGTTTCCCGTATCGACCTGACCCATTGCTGACGCTGCTTTCGCGACATGATACGTGGTCACGATGTTCCCCGGATCAGGCTCTGCGTGATGACGACCGTATTTGTGCTCTTCCATACGCATGATCTCGGGGACGGCGAGACGGACGACAAACTCATAGGCATTTACTCGTCGCGGGCGGATGCCGAACAAGCCCAGACAAGGACAGCAGTACTAGAAGGCTTTCGTGATGCGCCAGTAGGGTTCGTGATCGATCCCTACGAACTAGGGAAGGATCACTGGAACACGGGCTACGTCACGGTCGACTCTGGACGGCCACTCCCGCGAGAGGAGCAGGACTGATCAGCCGTCTGAGTGTCCGCTTCCGCCCGATTGTGTTGAAGA
>UBZM01000077.1 GCA_900470095.1 Hyphomicrobiales bacterium | reverse complement strand
CTCGTATCCGCAGTCGGTCACGAAACCGACTGGACGCTGATCGACCACGCCGCCGACCTGCGTGCGCCGACTCCGACCGGCGCCGCCGAGAAGATCGTGCCGGTCCGCGCCGATCTGATGGCGCTGATCGCCGATCTCTCCCGTCGGCAGGCGGGGGCGATGCGCCGTCTCTCGGATCGCCGTCGCAGCGATCTGCGTGCGCTTGCGCGGGCGTTGCCGGGGCCGGAGGCTGTCCTCTCCGGCCCGCGGCAGCGGCTCGATCTGGCGGCGGCACGCCTTGCACCGGCATTGGCGCGCAACGCGCGGGCCTACGAGCAACGGCTTGCGGCTTTGTCGCAGAGGCTCGTGCGGCAATCTCCGTCGGTCCGGCTCGCGACCTATGTGGCAAGGCTTGATGGGCTCTCGAGCCGCCTGCGAGCCGGGCGTGACGCCTTGCTGAGGGCGGAACGGCTGCGCCTCCAACGGGCGCATGAGCGCACCGATGAGCTGTCGCTGAGGGCGAGTCACGCCTTTGTCCAGGGTCTGGGGCGCCGTCGCGACAGGCTTGAATCGGCCTGGAGCCTGGTCCGCTCGCTCGGCCCCCAGGCTGTCCTGGCGCGTGGCTATGCGCTGGTGCGCGATGGATCGGGAGCGCTCATTCGCGGCGTGGAGCAGGCAAGGCCCGGCCTGGCGCTCAGCGTTCAGGTCAGCGACGGCAGCTTCGATGTCACCGTCACCGCGGGCGGGGAAGGGCCGTTGCCGCGGCCGGCTCGTGCGCCGCGCCGGGAGACACCGCGCAGCGGGCAGGGCGACCTCTTCTAGCTGAAGGACAGTATGGGGCGCTCAACGCCCCATCAGGAAGCTCTTGACGCGCTTGATCGCGTCATCGCGGGCTTCAGGATGTGTCCCCACCGTGACCTTGCCGGTTCCGGTCGCGGAATAGGCCACGTCGCTGCGCTCCTTCACCTCGAGGCGAGGGTGATCGAAATCATGCAGCGCGCCGGGATAGAGGACGAGTTCGATGGCTTCGCCGCGCGCCCGTGCCGCTTTGGCGAGATGGTCGCAGGGCGCGGGCGGGGTCCAGTCGTCGGCATCGCCCATCAGGATGAGGGTCGGCAGCCGGGCCGAAAAGCTCGCGGACTCCGATTGGAAGCGGCAGCCCGGATAGAAGGCGATGGCGCGCGCGAAATCGGGTTGGCCGTCAGCCGGGCGCCGGTCCTTGCGGATCGCGGTCAGGACGGTCGAACCGCCACCGGACCAACCGAGCAGGGAGATGTCCTTGTCGCGCACATCATCGCGAGCCTGCAGCCATTGCCGCGATGCTGTCGCGTCGGCGACGCGCTCACGGCTCGCCCGAACTGTCAGTTCCTTGACGCCGCATTGCGAACCGAGCCTACGCGAGCCGTAGCTGTCCGGCATCAGCACGACGTAGCCAGCTGCGGCCAGCCGCTCGCCCCAGTCCGAATGCCGGGCGGACAATTTGCCATTGTCGCGCCACAGGCCGCCGCAACCATGCAAGGCGACCACGGCCGGGAATGGCCCTGGGCCGTTCGGGCGGTACAGCACACCGTCCAGCTGTCCTTCCTCGACCGGGATGCGAACGCGCTCATAGCCGCCCGCAGACGCGGGCGCGCACCAAAGCAGCGCGAGGCCTGTAAGGGCCATGACGTGTCGGACGAGACTGGACATCATCGGCAGGAACGCTATCACAGCTCCGAGTTATCGGATAATTCACTCCCTGAGCAACGGTTTTCGATCTTACAGATGAACATCAGCGAGCGTCCTCCCGTGCCGGGACCCGAAGCTGCCGTCGACTATGGTCACGGCGAATTCCGCGTCGTGCGTCCCGGCGCCTTCGTGCGCTGCGCCGTGACCGGTGCCCCGATCAAGCTCGACGACTTGCGTTACTGGTCCGTCGAGTGGCAGGAGGCCTATGTTTCCCCGGAGGCCGTATTGTTGCGGCTGCGCCGTGCCGGGCGTGCCTGAGCGGCCGTCTTCACGCCATCGAACAGGCGCGTGACCTCGCTCGGTTCGTCGAAGGCGAGGGAAACCGGAACCACCAGCAGGCGGTGCTGCTCCGCAAACGGCCAGAGTGCGGCGAGCTTTGTCATGTCCTTTTCGGTGGTTGCCACCAGGCAATCCAGTGCCGCTGCCTCACGGATGATCCTGGCAACGTCGTCGGCCGTGTAGGCGTGATGATCGCCGAAGGCATGTTCGGCGCGGATTTCGGCGCCGGCCTCGTGCAGGGTCGCGCTGAATTTCTCCGGCCGCCCGATCCCTGAGACGGCCAGGACGGCCTGACCACGAAGTCTGTCGGCAATCCCGGCCGACGGCGCAAGCCTCCCGCGCAGAACCGGCTTGCCGGCCTCCTGGGCCGCAGCGGCGACCCTATCTCCGGCCTCGCCCGCGCCGATCACCAGGATCGCATCGGTCATCGACAACTGCTCGGCCAGCGGTGCCCGCAACGGGCCGGCCGGCAGGCACAATCCGTTGCCGATCCCGCTTGCGCCATCAACGACGGCCAACCGCAGCTGTTTGGTGAGCGAGGGGTTCTGCAGCCCGTCATCCATGATGATCAGGCTTGCGCCAAATGCCTTGGCGAAGGCGGCGCCGGCCGGCCGATCGCGGGCCACCACGGTGCGGGCGGCCGACGCCATCATCAGGGCCTCGTCCCCGACGCCGCTGGCATCATGGTGACGCCTGTCCACTTCGACAGGCCCGGCGAGCCGTCCGCCATAGCCCCGCATCAAGACGAAGGGCGTTTGGCCGCGGGCCGTCGCGAGAGCGGCGAGGGCGATCGCCGTTGGCGTCTTCCCGGCGCCGCCAGCGATGAAATTCCCGACGCAGATCACCGGGATGCCTGCATCGGTACCGGTCTGGCGCATGCGGCGCGCGGTGAGCGCGCCGTAGAGAGAGCCGATCGGTTGCAGCAGCCGGGCCAGAAGGCTCGGCCGACGCTGCCACCAGAACGCCGGTGCGCGCATCAGCTCTCGATCTCGCGCTGGCCAAGAGCGACGCGCATCAAGAGCGGCTCGAGGGCCTGTTCCGTGCGGCTCAGTGCGCCGCCGAGCTGCTTGCTGGTTTGCCCTGCCGCCCGCGCTGCCTGCCGCGCGGCTGCCGGGTCGCTGAGCCAGCGATGCACCGCGCCCGCGAGCGCCTGCACGTCCGGAATTTCGCGTGCGCCGCCCCCCTGATCGAAGGCGGCGAAGATCTCGGCGTTGTTGTGGACATACGGCCCATGCAGCAGGGCGCAGCCGAGCTTGGCGGGCTCGATCGGATTATGGCCGCCGATCATCGGCACGAGCGAACCGCCGAGGAAGGCCACTTGCGAGAGGCGATAGAAGAGACCGAGCTCGTTGACCGTGTCGGCGATATAGAGCTCGATATCGGGGTCCGGCATCTCTCCAGCCGTGCGCCGCGCGACGGCGACACCGTTGGCCCGGGCGAGATCCTCGATCTCCTGGCCGCGCTGTGGGTGCCGCGGAGCGATGATCGTGAGCAGCTTCGGCAGATGCGGCTTGATGCCGAGATGGGCCGACAGAATCTGCTCTTCCTCGCCAGGATGCGTGCTGGCAGCGATCCAGATCGGTCGGCCGGCCGTCAGCCCGTCGAGGATCGCGAGCGTATTCGGGTCGGCCGGAGGCGCTGCGACATCGAATTTCAGATTGCCGGCGATGCTGACACGCGGCGCGCCGAGCTGAGCAAGACGCTCGCCGTCGCCCTGCGACTGGGCAAGGCAGGATTCGAAGCTGGAGAGCAGGTAGCGCGAGGTTCTGGGCGCCCTGTACCAACGCTTGAAGGAGCGCTCCGACATACGGGCATTGACCAGCACGAGCGGAATATCCCGCTTGCGTGCCTCGATCACCATATTGGGCCAGATTTCGGATTCGCAGATCAGGCCCATGGCCGGCCGCCAATAGTCCAGGAAGCGGCGCATATAGCGCGGCACGTCGAGCGGCAGGTACTGGTGGATGGCGCCGGCTGGCAAACGCGCTGCAAGCAGGCGCGCCGAGGTCACCGTGCCGGACGTGACGAGAACGGCCAGTCCGCGCCGCTGCAGGCGCTCGATCAGGGGGAGCAGCGTCACCGTCTCGCCGACGCTGGCGCCATGCAGCCAGATCAGGGTTTGGTCGGGCCTTTGGACACCTGGATAGCCGCGGCGTTCGGCGAAGCGCGTCGGGTCTTCCTTGCCGCGACGACGGCGCCAGACCAGAAGGCCGGCGGCGGCCGGCTCGAACAGCGCGGTCGCCATGCGGTAGGCTCTGAGGAAGGGGCCCTTGCCGCTCATGCCGATTTGGCTCCTCTTGCAGCGCGGAGCCCCGCACCGGGGTCGCGGGAGCCGACCAGCTCATAGGCGCGGGCATGGACCGCGT
Organism: Hyphomicrobiales bacterium; assembly: GCA_900470095.1. Taxonomy (GTDB): domain Bacteria; phylum Pseudomonadota; class Alphaproteobacteria; order Rhizobiales; family Beijerinckiaceae; genus Allobosea. Next base: position 32,131 of record UBZM01000077.1, on the reverse strand, counting down.
CGAGCCCGGTCTGGAGCGCAAGGCGGGCCGCTTCGCTCGTGGCTTCGTCGGCATCGCGCGCGATCCGGATCGGATCGCCGACCACGATCGCGCAGCGGCCGAAGGGCAGGCCGATCGAGGCTCGGTCCCAGCTGTTGAAATCGATGCGCCGGCTCGTCACCACGGCAACCGGATGGACTGGGCGCCCCGATGCCTTGGCCAGCGCGATGATACCAGGTCCGGCGATGCGGGCGCGTTTGGGAATGTCGGCCGTGAGCACCATGGTATCGCCGGCGGCCAGGCGCCGAACCATGGCGAGAAACGCGCTCGCGCCGCCCTTCTCGCGGACCTTGCGGCCGAGCGCCCCGGAGCCGCGGATGGCGCCGATGCCGAGTTCGCGTAGCGCCACGGCGTTGAAGCCGCCATCGCCGTGGCGGGAAACCAGCGAGCAGGCGGGCATCCAATCCGGCCGTGCGAAGGGGATCATGATGTGCTGGCCGTGCCACATCGCGATGATCAGCGGCAGCTCCGGCCGGATGTGATCATAGATGTCGGCCGGTTCGACAACGGTTCGGCTGGTGCGGCGGACGAGTTTGAGATAGCCGGCCAGCAGCCGGCCGAGCGTCTCTTGCGCCACACGCGTCTTGAGGATGGAAAAGCCCATGAACTCCGCTTCCGAACCGCTGGATGTCTGTCGCGCGGCTCAGGACTTCGCGGTCTCAGGCTCGAGCAGGCGATGCAGGTGCACGACGAAGTAGCGCATCTGGGCCTGGTCGACGGTCGCCTGCGCCTTGGCCTTCCAGGCCGCATGGGCGCTCGCATAGTTCGGGTAGATGCCGACGATGTCGAGCTTCGACAGGTCCTTGAAGGTGATGCCGTCAAGGGAGCTCAGCTCGCCGCCGAAGACGAGATGAAGAAGCTGCTTCTGGTCGGTGTCCGCGTTCATTGGTGTCTCCAGCGGGAATGAGGCTCTGCCGCGGCACCAGATAAGCTATCCGCGCGAGCGGTGCGAGTGCCGATTGAGCGAGGTTGCGTTTGTCGGAAGGCGGCTGGCCTTCATGCGCTCTGCGGCGGAAACTCGCGCAGGCGCTGCATTGCAGCAAGCAACGGCTCCAAAAGGCCTTCTCCACTGGCAACAAGCATGCCGTGGATCGGCGTCTCCCGGTTGTAGACGACGGGATTGCCGCTCCCGTCGCTAAGCCGGCCGCCGGCTTCGTCCAGCACGAGATGGGCGGCGGCAAGGTCCCAGTCCCGCGCATCTGGAGAGACCAGCCCGGCATCGATTGTGCCGTCCGCGATCCTCGTCAGCCTGAGGGCGAGCGAAGGGATCTTCTCGGCAGCTTCGAACGTGTCGATCCGCGCCAGGGCGTCGAGCATCGGTTTTGGACCGGCAATGCGAGCGCCGCCGAGCATGGTGAGGCGGGTCGTCGCGATCGGCTGGTCGTTGCGGTAGGCGCCCCTGTGTCGCCGGGCCGTATAGGTTGCGCCGCAGGCGGGCGCATGCACGACGCCGGTCACCGGAGCGCCATCAGCCAGGAGGGCAACACAGACCGCCCAGTCCGGCGAGCCCGCCATGAAGGCGCGCGTGCCATCGATGGGGTCGACGACCCAGACAAGACGGCGTGACAGCCGCTGCGCATCGTCGACGGTCTCTTCCGAGAGCCATGCGGCCTCCGGCAGCAATTCCGAGAGCCTGATCCGCAGGAAGGTATCGACCGCGATATCGGCTTCGGTGACAGGCGAGCCGCCGCTCTTCGACCATGTCCGGGCCGCGGTCTTGGCTCCGGGACGGAACAGTTCGAGCGCCAGCGCGCCCGCCTCGATGCAGCTTTCCCGGATTTGAGGCAGCAGATCCGGGGCGACAGGCAGGGTTTGCGAAGTCATGCGCTCCCTATCGAGCCTCGCTGTTGCGGTTTCAAGATGAAAAAGCAGCGCAGTTGCGAAAGATTCCGTCAAGCATCACGCCGGATAGGGGCCGGTTTGGACGTCAAAACAGGCGCAACACATTCCTTTAACCGAAGCTCTTAAGTGCTCGGATAGGGCTGCGGTCCACTCTCCACCCTGCAAGCACGAGAGCCCCGGACTTCACAGAGGGCTCCGCGCAGCAGGGACATGAGAGGCGTAAAACCGATGGCCAGCGTCACGCCGGCTGCCGGGGAGGTCGGCTTTGCGCCGAACCTTCTCGGCTGCCCAAACCATAGCAGTATCGTCGCGCGCAATCCGATGCCGGCGCAGGTCGAGGCGCCTCGTATCGAGCGCATCGCCTCGGTGAGGATCTTGCGTGGAAACCCCGGCTGGCGCGGCATTGCCTTGCGTCTGGCCAATCCGTCCGGAGAAGATGAACGCCTCGAACTCGCGCTGACGGCCGGAGACGGCCGTGCGATCAGTGTCGCGGTCTTCGATGCCGAAGATGCTGTGGCGCACTGGCGCGACTGCGGTCGCAGCAGCGGTTTGCCGCTCTTGCTCGAATCCGTCGATGGCGTAATTACCGAGCCCTTTCCTCAGCTCGGCCGGCTGGCTCTGGGGCCGATCCGCATCCGCCGTCGGCACGCCTTTCTCAACGGCCGCCGCCCGCGCTTCCTGACGCGGCGCAAGACGGCGCAGCTTCCGGCGCGGCCGGTCATCGTCTCCGGCGAGCGGCTGACGGATTGAGCTGCGGTTAGATCCTCAGACCGGGTATCGGATCCGGTCCCATGATCTCATCTTCTGTGTTGGCATCGGCTTTCCCGAAAACCGCAAACCACTTTTCGGAGCGATGCCTTAGACCTTCATTTCAAAGAAAAGAGCGGCTCAACGCATCCAGCGCATAGCCGCCGGCCAGCAGCAGGCCGGCATTGCGGTTGGAGCGGAACAACCCCAGCGCGACCGGCGAGGTCGCGCCCTGGATCCGGGAAACCTGCCAGGCGAGATGCGCGGCAAAGGCCGCAAGTCCAATCCAGGCCATCGCGCCACCGCCCGCGTTCCAGGTCGCCACGCCGGCGAGCGCGACAGAGAGCATGAAGCAGAGGCCGACCGCCTCGCGCGTCCAGGCTCCGAAATAGCGAGCACTCGACTTGATTCCGGCAATGACATCATCCTCGATGTCCTGCATGGCGTAGATGGTGTCGTAGCCGATCGTCCAGGCGATCGCGGCCGCGTAGATCAGGTAGGCTGGTGGGTCGAGCCGCCCGAACACGGCGCTCCAGCCCAAGAGCCCGCCCCATGAGAAGGCGAGACCCAGCACGAATTGCGGCATGTTGGTGATGCGCTTCATGAACGGATAGATCGCGACAATCGCCAGCGAGGCGATGCCGAGCAGGATCGTGAAGCGATTGAATTGGACGAGGATCAGCAGCCCGACCAATGACAGCGCGACCATGAAGAGGGCGGCTGACCTGGTTGCGATCTGCCCAGAGGGCAACGGGCGTCCGCGCGTTCGCGCCACCTGAGCATCGAGCTTGCGGTCGACGATATCGTTGAAGGTCGAGCCGGCGGCTCGCATCACGATGGCGCCAACCAGGAAAAGCAGGCCGTGCCAGAGATTGGGAAACGCGCTGCCGCTCGCGATGGCTGCAAGCCCTGCGGCCCACCAGCACGGAAGCAGCAGCAGCCACCAGCCGATTGGCCGGTCGATGCGGGCAAGCTTGAGATAAGGGCGCAGCCAGACCGGCGCCCTTGTATCGACCCAATGACCTTTCAGGGCGTCGGGAAGGGGCGCATCAACCAGGGGCATGTCGGCTGGCTTCGAGGCCAGGACCATGGCGAGATCAGAGCGCGCCCTGCGGCACCCGCATCGGGCCGCCGGTCAGAGAATCGCCGCCGCCGAACGGATTGTTGCCCTGTTGCTGGGCCTGCTGCTGCGCCTTGCGCTGCATGGCCGCCTGCTGCTTCACCGCGTTGCAGGCCTGATTACGGAAACCGGCCGCCTTTTCATTGTCGGCCTTCATGCCGTCCACGAAGGTCGGCGGAATCTGGCACCAGTCTTGATTGGCGGTTGCGAATTTGAGGGTGGCGTTGCCATTGTTGACGAGGCTCCCGAGGGTTCCGCAGGCCTCCGCCGGCGTCAGCTTGCGCTTGGCCTTGGACGCGGAGTTCAACCGCGCGACGATCGACTGCCGCTCCTGCAGGAGCTTCTGAAGCTGTTCGCAGCCCGAGGCCTGAGCGCTCGCCGGGCTGACGTGGAGGAATGTCGCCGCTGCCAAGCCGAGCGTCGCAATCAACCCCGAGGCCACGTATCGCCGCATAATAGTCCTGCTCCCAATCGGTGAGGGTTCCTGGAACCGCGCACTCCATATCAGCAGAGGGGCGGTCTCGCCAAGCGTCAGGCGACGTTGAACTGAATTCTGTCACCGACTCTTGCGATTAGACGAAGAATGTGGCGACTTTCCCGCCGCAATGGCATCGCAAGATCGGCTGCTGTCGCAAGAGGGAGACTGTTTGCGCCTATGCCGATGCCAGACCTGCCGAAACATCGGCTCTATCTCGATTCCACGTTGGCACAGGATGCGCCCGTTCCTCTCGAACGGGAGCAGGCCAATTACCTTCTCAACGTCCTGCGCCTGCGCGATGGCGACGGCGTTCTCGTCTTCAACGGGCGTGACGGCGAATGGCTTGCCGAGATCGTTCCGGAAGGGCGGAAGCAGGCGAGCCTGCGCCCGCTGCGGCAGCTGCAGCACCAGACCCCCGTGCCGGACCTGCATTATCTCTTTGCGCCGCTGAAACATGCGCGGCTCGATTACATGGCTCAAAAGGCCGTGGAGATGGGGGCCGGCGTGCTGCAGCCGGTGCTCACCCGACGCACGCAGGTCTCGCGGTTGAACCTCGAACGCCTCAGGGCCAATGCCATCGAGGCTGCCGAGCAATGCGGCATCCTGGCCTTGCCGGAAATTCGTTCCGAGCAGCCGCTGGATGCGGCACTGGCCGCTCTCGAGCCCGAGCGCCTGCTGATCTTCTGCGACGAGGACATGGCCGCGGCGAGTCCCCTGAGCGCGCTGGCGGAAGCCCCGCCGGCGCCGCTCGCCCTGCTGATTGGTCCCGAAGGCGGCTTTGACGACGAGGAGCGCCGACGGGTGCTGTCTCGCCCCAGGACAATCCGTATCTCGCTCGGCCCGCGCATCCTGCGCGCCGATACGGCGGCGGTCGCGGCGCTTGCCCTGGTCCAGGCGACATTGGGCGACTGGGTCTCGAGATCGGGCTGAGCGCGCAGGGAACGACGCGCCGAATTTCGCGTTGGTCGTTGGGGAGGAAGATCCACATTCGTCTCGGTGCCATCGAACCGGCTCATTCAGGGCCGGTTTTGCGCGCGAGGGTCTGCTCCCGTGATTCGACGACCCGCGAGGACCATGAGATGAGCCAAGCCTGCCGCTTCGGTATCGAAGAAGAGTATTTCCTGTCCGATTTCACGACACGTGGCATCGTCCGGAAGATCTCGCCGGCATTCCTCGATGCCGTGCAGGCGGCGTTTCCGAGCGAAGTCCAACGGGAGATGCTGCAGTCCCAGATCGAGGTGGCGACACCGGTCTGCGAGACGATGGGAGAGGCGCGCAAATCGCTGGCGACGCTGCGGACCGGCCTTGCGAGCATCGGGCTGGCGCATGATATGCTCCTGCTCGCCTGCGGCACGCATCCGAGCGCGGCCTGGTCGCGCCAGCGCGCCACCGAGGCGGCTCGCTATGACAAGCTGATGCGCGAACTCCAGATGCTCGGCAGCCGCAACCAGCTCTGTGGGCTCCATATCCATGTCGAGGTGCCGGACGAAGATCAGCGCATCCGGCTGATGGGGCGGATCATGCCGTTCCTCCCGGTGTTTCTCGCACTGTCGACGTCGTCGCCCTTCTGGCAGGGGCGGCGCACCGGCCTGATGGGCTACAGATTATCCGCCTACGCGGAACTACCGCGCACCGGCCTGCCGGAGCTCTTCCTCGAACCCGCCGACTACCGCGCCTATGTCGATACCCTGGTCGCGGCCGGGGCGATCAAGGATGCCAGCTATATCTGGTGGGCGATTCGCCCTTCAGAGAAGCATCCGACGCTGGAATTGCGCATCGCCGACAGCTGCACGCGCCTGGACGATACGCTGGCCATCGCCGCGCTCTATCGGTGCCTGGTTCGCCACCTCTGCAGGAATCCCGGGCTCAACGCCGATCTGACCGCGGCTGCGCGCGCCATCGCGGCGGAGAATGTCTGGCGGGCCCAGCGTTATGGGATCCACGGTGGATTGGTCTGCGCGGAAAGCAGGGGGATGCGCTCGGTTCCGAGTCTGGTCGACGAACTGATTGAACAGCTTTCGGACGATGCCGCGGCGCTCGGCTGTGCCGATGAGCTGGGCGACTGCCGGGTGATTGCGACCCAGGGCACGAGTGCGGATCGGCAGCTCGCCATCTTCGAGGAGGCCCGCGCACGCACCGGCGGTGACGCGGGAGGCCTGACCTCAGTCATCGACTGGCTGGCGTCGGAGACGCGAAGCGATGGCGCAAGCCGGCTGCAGGACACGATCCAGCCTCTGCGCGGTGTGGCCTGAACGCAAGCGCATGAAGGATGCCGGCATGTGCGTTGTGCATTTGCGCAAGCAATCTCCTTCCATGAACGCGGGACGGAGGTCGTTGTCCTCCGTCCGGCGGTCGCATATGTCTGACGCTCTCTGAGCCTGCCTCGACCGTGCCTTCTGGTGCGTGCGAGATGTCGGCCATCCCTTCGTCCTGCCGGAGCGCCCATGGCTCGCGATGTGTCCGATTCCACCCCGATCGCGTCGAAGTCCGAGCTGATCGGCTGGATTGCGGCAGGCGAAAAGCCTCGCTCCGCCTTCCGGATCGGGACCGAGCACGAGAAGTTCCCGTTCTACCGCGCCGATATCGGCGCCGTGCCTTATGACGGGCGAGGGGCCGCAGGAGGCATCCGGCACCTGCTCGAAGGGATGCAGCAGCGGCTCGGCTGGGAGCCGATCATTGACGATGGCCATATCATCGGCCTGGCCGGGCCCGAAGGTGGCGGGGCAATCTCGCTTGAACCCGGTGGCCAGTTCGAACTCTCCGGCGCGCCGGTCGAGACACTGCATGAAACGGCGGCGGAGCTTGCCGCGCATCTGGCCGACGTGAAGGCGGTCGCCGAGCCTCATGGGATCGGCTTCCTGGCGCTCGGCCACTCGCCGCTATGGACGCGGGAGCAGACCCCCGTCATGCCGAAGGGCCGCTACCGGATCATGGCCAACTACATGCCGAAGGTCGGCACGCGCGGCCTCGACATGATGTTCCGGACCTGCACCGTGCAGGTGAACCTCGATTTCGCCGACGAGGCGGACATGGTGAAGAAGCTCAGGGTCTCGATTGCCCTGCAGCCGATTGCAACCGCGCTTTTCGCCTCTTCGCCCTTCACCGAGGGCAAGCTCAATGGCTTCCAGTCGGTACGTTCCGAAATCTGGCTCGATACCGACAATGCCCGCTCGGGCATGCTGCCTTTCGTGTTCGACGAGGGCATGTCCTATGAGGGATATGTCGATTGGGCGCTCGACGTGCCGATGTATTTCGTCAAGCGCGGGCCGGTCTATCATGACGTGACCGGTGCGTCCTTCCGCGATCTGCTCGCGGGCCGGCTGCCGCAACTGCCGGGCGAGCATGCGACCATGTCCGATTGGGCCAACCACCTGTCGACATTGTTCCCCGAAGTTCGGCTGAAGCGCTTTCTGGAAATGCGGGGCGCAGATGCCGGGCCGCCCGGCTTGCTGAACGCGCTGCCCGCCTTCTGGGTCGGACTGCTCTATGATCAGGTCGCGCTCGACTCCGCCTGGGACCTGGTCAAGGTCTGGAGCACAGAGGACCGCCAGGGCCTGCGCGACGCGGTGCCTGCGGCTGGGCTCTCTGCCACAGTTGCTGGTCGCAGCGTGCGCGAGGTTGCACAGCAGGTACTGGAATTGTCGCGCGCTGGCCTCGCCCGCCGCGCTCGCCTGAACGGCAAGGGCCAGGACGAGACGCGTTTCCTCGATCCTGTTCTCGCGATTGCCGAGAGCGGCCGCAGCCTGGCTCAGGATCTTGCTGATCGGTATCGCGGGGAATGGCACGAGCGCGTCGAGCCTGTCTTTAAGGATTTGCTTATCTAAACCGCCGATCGGCCGCGGAATCCCCGGGCAAACCCGCCGTTTCGCGGCATTTGCCGTCGCGCGTTAACGCTTTCTCCGAAGCTTCGGAGCGAGCATGCCGATATGGAACGATTGCGCACCCTTCTTCTCGGCTTCGCCCGCGACAATCGCGGCGCGACGGCGATCGAATATGGGCTGATTGCCGTCGGGATCTCGATGTCCGTGATCGTCGGCGGGCAGGAGATCGGTCGGTTTGTGCGCGGGGTATTTGAAGCGGTACAGACCGGGCTCAATCCCTGAAAACCACGGCTCCCGAGGGAGCCGGGCCCGGGGGCAGGCTGCGGACGGTCCTACTCCGCCGCCGTCTTGAAGCTCGCGAGGTTGTCGAGGCTCTGGATGATGTGCTCCGCCAGGGCATTGGAGAGCACGGACGGGTCGAAGCGGGTGCGCAATAGTCCGATCTTGCAGGACGGCAGGGTCGCATAGCCCTCGCTGGGGCCGAGAATGCGCATTCCGGGCCTGATCGCGCTCTCCGGCAGCACTGAGACCGCAAGGCCGGCAATCACCGCTGCACCGACGGCCGTCGAATTCCAGCTCGCATAGAGCACACGGAAGCGCCGCCCCTTCTTCTCCAGCGCTTCGACCGCAGCCTGCCGCCAGTTGCAGGTCGGACGGCCGAGTGCGAGCGGGAGCGGGTCCTCCTCATGGACGGTATGGCGCGCAGAGGTGACCCAGAGCAGCGGCTCGATCCGGATGATCTCGCCCTGACCGCGGCCTTCGACATGGGTGATGATGGCGAGATCAATATCACCGGTGCCAATGCGCTCGGCCAGCATCGGTGTCGGCTCGCAGACGACCGTCACCTCGGCGCGCGGGTTGGAATGGGCAAAGCGAGCCAGGATCTCGGGAAGATAGCGGTCGGCATAGTCGTCGGGAACGCCGAGGCGGATGCGCCCCTTGAGATCGGCATCGGCAAAGCTCGCCACGCATTCGAGATTGAGACGCACGATGCGGCGCGCGTAATCCAGCAGGCGCTCACCATCTTCCGTCAGCTTGGCGTGGCGTCCGTCGCGGCCGAAGAGCGGGCGCCCGACCCGCTCCTCAAGGCGCTTCATCTGCATCGAGACGGCGGATTGCGTCTTGTAGACGATCTCCGCTGCGCGGGTGAACGAGCCCGTATCGGCAATGGCGACAAAGGTCTTGAGCTGGTCGGCGTCGAGAACATGCGCCATGGAGCACCCCCACGATGGATCATCAATATCCGTGCTGTGAAGCATCATAACCATTCGTTTGGCTGATGGCCAGCGCAAAGCTATCCTCCAGGCGTTCTCCAGTCCGTGTCGTCGGTGCGCTCCAGCCGAGCCGGAAAATGCTCGTTTTGCCGCCAGACCCCTGAAGGAGGTCGCCATGCTGATCCTGACATTCGTTCCGAAGTCGCTCTCGTTCGTCGCCACCGGCGTCACGCGTGTCGTTGCCGGCGGTTATGTTGGCGTGAAAGCCCTGACGCGCGCTTTGATTCACCGCCGTGAGGTGTTGAGGCTCTCCGAGCTCGACGAGCGCGGCCTCAAGGATATCGGTCTCGTCCGCTCCGACATCGACGGCGCGCTGACCGTATCCTGGCTGAAGGACCCTTCGGCGGCTCTCGCCGCCCGCTCCAGCGCGCGGGCGGGCGTCGCCTCTGTCCGGCGCGAAGAGGGTGTTCGACAGGCTCAGGCGAAGACTGCTGTCGCCAAGGCTCTCACGCCGCGCTCGGTCGCGGCCGGTTCTAATTCGACGGTTGCGTGCAGCGCCTGACCCCTTGGCACTGCGCGTTTCTTGCGGGCGGGAGCTTCGTGCTTCCGTCCGTTTTTCTTATTAGGGCTCTCCCGAGCATGATGGATGCGGGATTTGGGGCCATTTTGCCTGAAATGGCGCCCTAAACCGGCGTTCGTAACCTATTTTTCAGCATTCCCGCCGAACCTTCTCGACATGCCGCGGCGATGCCCGGTTCGATGCTTCTCGGGGGGGTGGGTGTCGGTATGCGGATGTCTCTGCGCTTTCAGGATCTGCGGCTCAGGACCAAGATCGCGATCCCGCTGATCGTTCTTGGATTGATCAGCGTTGCAACTGCCGTCTATGCCGGCCGTGAATATGCGCGGATCCAGAAGGCATATTCCGATCTGATCTCGCACAACGCGACGGCGATCCTCGATTCGGGCCGGACCACCCGCGCCATGACCGACATCGTGCGCGATCTCTACAAGGCGATCGCCTATCCAGAATTCATGAAGCAGAACGCGACCAGCATCGAGGATGTGCGCAAGGCCTATGACCGCGCGCAATTCCAGCTGATCGAGGCCAAGATCAGCTTCCCGCAGAAGGCTGCCGAGTTCGACGCCATGGGCCGGGCACTCTCCGCGCTCAAACCGCAGATCGACGATATCGTCGCCCAGGCCGCGAAGGACGAGGATCTGGCGGCGTTGTCGGTCATGTCCCAGCTCGATCGCACCATTGGCGAGATCGTCACCGCGGCAGGTAAACTCAACGAAGCCATCAAGACGGAAACCCAGGCGACCTCGGAAACGCTCGATGCCGAGGCCGGGGAACTGAGCATCGTCATCCTGGCACTCTCAGCCCTGGGCATCCTGCTTGGCCTGGGCGGTGCTGCCTTGTTGACCCGGATTTCGATAACCAGGCCGCTGGAAGCATTGAAGTCGCGCATGGATGATCTCGCCAGGGGCGATTACGCGGTCGAGGTCCAGGGTCAGGCGCGCAAGGACGAGATCGGCGCGATGGCGCGTGCGGTCCAGGTCTTCAAGGAAAACGGCCTTGCCGTGCAGCGTCTCGAGGCGGAGAGCGCCGAAGGGCGTGACCTCTCCGAGCAGCAGCGCCGGCAGATCGAGAGCGAGCGGGCCGAGCAGGCAAAGCAGCAGGAGCAACTGACGCGCGAGCAGGGTCAGGTCATGGGCCTGCTGGCAGAGGGCCTCGACCTGCTCTCGAAGAGCGATCTCAGCCACCGCATCGATGCGGAGGTTGCCGCTGCCTATGAAAAGCTGCGCGACGATTTCAATACGGCGGTGGAGCATCTCTCGATGACGATCACCACCATCCAGGCGACTGCGGCCGATGTCGGCAACGCGGCGCGCGAGATCAATATGGGCGCAGACGATCTCTCGAAGCGCACCGAGGAGCAGGCGTCCTCGCTGGAGGAGACTGCGGCAACCACGGAAGAGCTTGCCGCCTCGGTCAAGGCCTCTGCGCACGCATCGAAGCAGGCCGTCTCGCTGGCCGATGAGGCGATGAGCGTGGCGCAACGGGGCGGTGCAATTGTCCATGATGCGGTCGCTGCGATGGCGCGCATCGAAACGGCCTCACGAAAGATCTCCGACATCACCTCGGTCATCGATGAAATCGCCTTTCAGACCAATCTGCTCGCCTTGAATGCAGCGGTCGAAGCGGCGCGCGCGGGCGATGCCGGCAGGGGCTTTGCCGTGGTCGCCTCGGAGGTCCGCACACTGGCGCAGCGCTCGGGCGAGGCCGCCAAGGGCATCAGCGCGCTGATCTCGGAATCGGGAGCGGAGGTGGCGCAGGGCGTCGGGCTCGTCCGCTCTGCCGGTGAAGCGCTCGATCAGATCGTGGCTGCATCGCGAAAAGTCTCCGCGACCGTATCCGAAATCTCCGCTGCTTCGGCCGAGCAGGCCAACGGAATCGACGAGATGAGCCAGTCGGTGGCGCATATGGATGAGATGACCCAGCAGAACGCCGCGCTTGCCGAACAGAGCGCAGCCTCTGCCAGCGCACTCGGGGATCAGATCCGGCGGCTCAACGATCTCGTCTCGAGCTTCCATACGCGCGACAACGTCGCCGATCTCCGGGCGATCGCTGCCGCCATGTCCGAAGGCCGTGGCGCCGAGATCGACTGGTCACAGCGGCGCAGCGCCTGATCTAGCCGGGGCGACGAGTGCCTAGCGACGCTGCCCGCCGCCGAGCATCGCGTCCAGAATCGACTTCAGCGCGTTCTGATGGTCGTCCTGCACCTGGCGACCGTGCTCGAACATCTGGTTCAGCGCATCAAGGCCGATCGAGCCCGGACCGGATTCGCCCGACGGCGCAGGCTGGTCCGATTCCGGTTCCGGCTGCGCTGCGGGGCCGGTGGCCTGGCCACGCGGTTGCGAAGGGGGCGGCGCCGCCTGGGGCTGCGTCGCTGCTCCGCCAAGCATGCCGGTCAGGATCTGGCCGAGAAGCCCGCCCATCGGGTCGGCCCCGGCGGGTCCACCCGGATTTGATCCGCCGAAGGGGCCCCCGCCAAAGGGACCGCCGCCTTGCGCCGGGGGAGCGCCGGCCGCCTGCCCGAACAGGCTCCCGAGAATCGCGTCGAGCGAGGCCCCCGGAGTCTGGGGTTGCATCTGCGGCGCAGGCTGCTGCTGGCCTGGCATCTTGCCCTGCATCATCTCGGCGAACTGCCCGAAGATGCCGCCGAGCCCCTGATTGCTGGTCGACTTGAACAACCCGCCCATGATCATGGAGGCGATCACCGGCAGCATCTGCTTCAGAACCGCCTGGCCGACGCCGCTCGTCGCCGCAGCCTGGGCCGCCAGCGCGTTGCTGACCTCCTGCGAGCCGAAGAGCTGGTTGAGGACGCTGTTGCCCATCATCGCGGCGTTGTCGGGGATGCCGTCGCCATCGGCGTCATAGAGCGAGCCGAACGGCGAGGCCGTCATCATCTGGGCGAGATTGCCGAAAGCGCGGGGGTCCTGCGTCTGCCGCTGAAGTCCCATGGTGAAGGCTGGCAGCAAGGCGTCGAGCGCGCTCTGCGTCTGTTGTTGGCTGAGCCCGTATTGCCGAGCCAGATTCTGCATGGCCTGCCCGTTCTGGGCCGATTGCATCATCTCGAACAGGTTCATCATGGCGCCTCTCCGTCTTCGTCGCGGTCTGCCGCCGCCTGCATTCGCGACGATAGCAGGGCGGGGCCGGCAGGCAAGCGAGGCTCACGTGCCCTAGGTGCTCACGCGCCCTTGCCCTGGCGCTCCAGGCGCGTGATGCCGCGATAGGCAAAGAGCAGCGCGACGAGGCCGAACGCGACAGCCCCAAGCGCCGTGCCGACCATCGCGCCTTTCGGCCCGGCATAGTATGCGCCGACCCAGGCCATCGGCATCGTCCCGAGCGTTGCACGCCCCCAGCTGAAGAGGGTCGACAGGATCGGCATGCCGAGATTGTTGAACGCGGCATTGGCGACGAAGAGTATCGCGACGAAGATCCACATCGGCCCGGAGATCAGGCAGAAGAACATCACCAGCTCTGCGGTCAGGCCGCTGGCATGGAAGACGGCGACGATCGGGCCGCGCAGCAGCAGGAGCGCGAGCCAGGCAACGCAGACGCAGGCCACGGCGAAGATCACGGAGTCGCTGAGTGCGCGGCGCATGCGATCGAAGCGGCCGGCCCCCCAATTCTGGCCGAGAATCGGCCCGACTGCGCCCGATAGCGCGAAGATCACGCCAAAGGCCACCGGCACCAGCCGATCCATGATCGCCATGGCCGCGATCGCGCCATCGCCGAAGCGCGCGAAAATGCTGGCAAAGACGGCGTTCGCGATCGGTGTCGAGAGATTGGTCAGGATCGCCGGGCCGGCGATCGCAAGCGTGCGCGGCGTGTCGGCCAGCAGCGCCTGCCGGCTGGGCATGCCGACCATGTCGTGGATCTTCACGGCTCCGCGGAAGCCGACAAAGGCAAAGATGACGCGTGACAGCACGGTCGCCCAGGCGGCGCCGTCCGTGCCGAGCGCAAAGCCAAAGATGAAGAGCGGGTCGAGCACCGCGGTTGCGAGCCCGCCCCCGAGCGTCACGAACATGGCGCGCCGGGCATCGCCGATGGCGCGCAGCACGCCCGAAAATCCGATGCCCAGCGCCATCAGAAGATTGGAGGGCAGGGCGATCCAAAGGAATGAAAGAGCGACGTCATAGGCCTCGCCATGTGCACCAAGATGCCTCAGGAGCCAGGGCAGGCACGGCAATGCCAGCAGCGTGAGCACGATCGCGGCAAGCGCCATCAAGGTCATGGCGGAGCCTGCGATCCGTCGCGCGCCCTTGCGGTCGCCAGATCCGAGCGTGCGGGAGGTCAGTGCCGAAACCGCGATCATGAAGCCGATATTGATCGAGACGGTCAGGAACAGCACGATCGTCGCGAAGCCGACACCTGCGGTCGCTGCCGGCCGACCGAGCCAGGAGACATAGAGCAGCGAGAGCAGGTCGACGACGAAGATCGCCATCAGCCCGACCGCACCGGTCGCGGTCATCACAGCGACATGGCGAAAGGTCGAGCCGCTGACGAAGACGGCTTGGTTGGGGTTGACGGGTGCGTTCACAATTCCGGTTCTCCGACGCCGCCGACGGCAACTTCAGCTCCGCCATCCTCGATGACTTCGCGCGTCTCCTCGGTGAGCGCCTTGGACTTGGCCTTCGGCTGAACCAGCGGTTCGGGCGAGACGCGCGGCACCTTCTGGATGCCGGCGGCGATGCCCTCGTGATACTGGATCTCCATGCGCTGGGCGTCGCGGTCACGAACGCTGTCGATGACCAGGCTGGCCTCGTCATAGCTGAGGCCCAGGCTTTCGAGCGTAACCCGCCCGAAGCCAAGCGCCGACTCGAAGGTTTCGCGCATCTGAAAGTCGACATCGGCCTTCATCAGCTCGATCGCATGGACACGGTCATAGGCCCGCACATGCAGCCGTGCGGAGGGGAATTCGGCCCTCGCCATTTCGACGATCCGCAAGGCCGCTTCGCGATTGTCGATGCAGATGCAGATGATCTTGGCCTTCCCGGCGCCCGCAGCCCGCAGCACGTCGAGCCTCGTGCCGTCGCCGTAATAGATGCGGAAGCCGAACTTGGCCGCCGACCGGATGCGCTCGACATTGGAGTCGATGATCGTCACCGGGATATGCTGCAGCAGCAGCGCCTGGGTCACCACCTGCCCGAACCTGCCGAACCCGATGACCATGACGGAGCCGCCGGCACCCTCGAAATCCTCTTCCATGGTTTCTGCCGGGGCGCGCCGGGTCAGCCAGAGGTCGATCAGCTTGGCGGCAACCGGTCCGATCAGCATCGAGAGCGCGGCGAGCGATGTCGCCAGGGCTGCCTGCTGGGTGTTGAGCAGCCCCAGCGCAGCACCGAGCGGCAGGAGAACGAAGGCGAATTCGCCCGCCGGCGAGAGCAGGGCGCCGGCCCGTATGGCCTCGGTTCTTGACGAGCAGGAGACGCGCAGGATCGTTGCCGCGACCACGATCTTGAAGGCGACGAGGAGCGGCGCTGCGAGCGCCAGCAGCAGCGCGTTGTCGAAGACCAGCTGGAGGTCGAGCGACATGCCGACCGCCATGAAGAACAGGCCGAGCAGCACGCCGCGGAACGGTTCGATATCGGCTTCGAGCTCGTGCCGGAAATGCGAGTCCGCCAGCAGCACTCCGGCGAGGAAGGCGCCCATGGCCATGGAGAGCCCGACCCGCTCCATCAGCATCGCGGCACCGAGCACGATCAGCAGCGCGGCCGCAGTCATGACGTCCTTGGCGCCGGTGCTGGCGAGAACCCGGAAGAACGGATTGAGCAGGTAGCGTCCGACGAGCACGAGCAGCGCCACGGCGAGCAGTGCGAGGCACAATCCCGCCAGCGCCGGAGCGCTGCCATGGTTCTGGGCGCCGGTGGTCGCCAGCAACGGGAGCAGCGCCAGCGCCGGAGCGATGGAGATGTCCTGGAACAGCAGGATCGAGAAGGTGCGCCGGCCGTAGGTTTCGCTGCCGTCGCCGCGCTCCTCCAGGACCTGCAGGGCAATCGATGTCGCGGACAGGGCGAGCGCTAATCCCACGGCAATGGCGCCGCCGACGGAGAGACCGAATTTCCAGCCAACGAGCCCGATCGCCGTCGCACTGAGCGCCATCTGCGCGAGGCCAGCGCCGAGGATGTCCTTGCGCATCGAGTAGAGCCGCGATGGTTGAAGCTCCAGCCCAACCAGGAATAGCAGCAGCACGACACCGATCTCGGCGGTGCCCCGGATTGCGTCCGGGTCCTTGACCAGCGCGAGCACCGAAGGGCCGATCGCGATGCCGGCCGCGAGGTAGCCAAGCACAGCCGACTGACCGAGGCGACGAAACAGCGGCACGGCAATGACTGCGCCCGCGCAGAAAATCAGGATCGGAGGCAGGTAACTCGTGTGACTGGCGTCGGCCATGGGAACTCTTCGTTGTGGAAAGCAGGCTCGCGCAAGCGCCACAGCCGACCATGCTGCCTATCTAGGCGCTTCCTTGCTGCGCTGCGAGGGGCGAGTTGTGCAACCGCGTGTCCCGTCCTGCGGCGCTGCTCTTCCTTGACATCGCAGGGCGCACGCCGAAAGAAGGCGCTGACCATCTCCAAGGCCTCGAAACCGCGTGACCAAGCCGCCGCTCGACATTCTGCTTTGTGCCCCGCGCGGTTTTTGCGCCGGGGTCGTACGCGCCATCGACGCGGTCGAGAAGGCGCTCGCGATGCATGGTGCGCCGGTCTATGTGCGCCATGAGATCGTACACAACAAATATGTCGTCGAATCGCTGAGGCGCAAAGGCGCGGTCTTCGTCGCGGAACTGTCGGAGGTGCCGGACACCACGCGTCCGGTGATATTCTCGGCCCATGGCGTGCCGAAATCCGTTCCCGCCGAGGCAGCATCGCGGACGCTCTTCGCCATCGACGCGACCTGCCCGCTGGTCACCAAGGTGCATCGCGAGGCCGAGGTTCATCACAAGCGCGGTCGCCATATCCTGCTCGTCGGCCATGCCGGCCATCCCGAGGTCATCGGCACGATGGGCCAGTTGCCCCCGGGGGCGATCACGCTGATCGAGACGCTGGACGACGTGGCCCGGCTTCCTCCTCCCGCCGACCAGCCGCTCGCTTATGTCACCCAGACGACGCTTTCGGTCGATGACACACGCGGCATCGTCCAGGCGCTGCAGACGCGGTTTCCTGAGCTGATCGCGCCGCACAAGGAAGATATCTGCTACGCGACCACGAACCGCCAGGAGGCGGTGAAGCGGGTTGCCCCGCTGGTCGACGGACTTCTCGTTGTCGGCTCGCCCAACTCCTCCAATTCGCAGCGCCTGCGCGAAGTCGCCGAGCGGGCCGGCTGCCCCTCCGCGCGGCTGGTGCTGAGGGCCGACGAGATCGACTGGTCGATCTTCGGTGCGATCAAGCGGCTGGGCATCACGGCGGGCGCCAGCGCTCCCGAGGTGCTGGTCGAAGAGATCATCGATGCCTTTGCCGAGCGCTATGAAGTCAGCGTCGAGACCGTCTCGACCGCCGATGAAAGCGTCTTCTTCCCCCTGCCGCGCGAACTGCGCGGCGAGCCTGCGCCGAATGCGGCCGAGTGAGCGAATTTGGCCGTCTATACTGAAGTGCCCGACGATGAGATGGCCGCCTTCGTGGCGCGCTACGGCATTGGCGATCTGCTTGCGGTCAAGGGCATTGCCGAAGGGGTCTCGAACTCCAATTTCCTGCTGCACACCACGCAGGGCTTCTTCATCCTGACGCTCTACGAGGAGCGAGTCAGTGCGGCTGACCTGCCGTTCTTCCTTGGGCTGATGGAGCATCTGGCCGAGCGGGGGCTGATCTGCCCGCTGCCCGTCAAGGCACAGGACGGTCTGGCGGTCAGCCGGCTGGCGGGCCGGCCAGCGGCGATCGTGACCTTCCTCGATGGTCTCTCAGTGCGTCGCCCGACGGCTGCTCATTGCGGCGAGGTCGGGCGTGGGCTGGCGCTCCTGCACAAGGCAGGCGAGGGCTTCGGCATGACCCGGTCGAATGACCTGTCCGTCGCCGGCTGGCGGCCCCTGGCGGAACAGGCTGGTGCCGGTGCCGAGACGGTCTCGCCTGGACTGGCGAAGCGCGTCATGATGGAAATCGCGTTCCATGAGGCCAACTGGCCACGGAACCTGCCGCGCGGCGTGATCCACGCCGATCTCTTTCCCAACAATGTCTTCTTCATCAAGGACCGGCTGTCGGGGCTGATCGACTTCTACTTCGCCTGCACCGATGCCTTCGCCTATGATCTCGCCATCTGCCTGAATGCCTGGTGCTTCGAGGCCGATGCATCGTTCAATCTCACCAAGGGGCAGGCGATCCTCGCGGGCTATGAAAGCGTGCGTCCCCTGACCTCCGCAGAGGTCGAGGCGCTCCCAGTGCTCTGCCGCGGCTCGGCCCTGCGCTTCCTGCTGACCCGGCTTGTGGACTGGCTGAACGTTCCGCCGGGCGCACTGGTCAAGCCGCTGGATCCGCTCGAATACGACCGCAAACTTGCCTTCCATCAGCGCGTCGGTGACGCCCGCGAATATGGCCTGAAACGATGAGCGATACAGTAGAGATCTGGACCGACGGGGCCTGTTCCGGCAATCCCGGCCCGGGGGGCTGGGGCGCGATCCTCAGCTACAATGGCAAGGCGCGCGAGCTCTCGGGCGGCGAACAGATGACCACGAACAACCGCATGGAGCTGATGGCGGCGATTTCGGCGCTCGAGACGCTGACGCGGCCCTGCACGGTGGCGCTGCATACCGACAGCCAGTACCTGCGTCAGGGCATCACCGGCTGGATCCATGGCTGGAAGAAGAATGGCTGGAAGACCGCCGACCGGAAGCCGGTGAAGAACGAGGAGCTCTGGAAGCGCCTCGATGCCGCACTCGGCCGCCACAAGATCGAGTGGAAATGGGTCAAGGGCCACGCCGGAGACGAGATGAACGAGCGCGCCGACGTGCTCGCCCGCGCCGGCATGGCGCCGTTCAAGCCCGGGCGATAAAGCCCGGCCGGCTCGTCAGCCGAGCGGTTGCCGATAGACCAGGAAGCCCGAGAGGTCGGCGACCTTGTCGTACAGTTCGCGGGCCTGAAGATTCGTCTCATGCGTCTGCCAGTAGACGCGGAAACAGCCCTGGGCCTCGGCCATCTGCCGCACGGCCTCGATCAGCTTGCGGCCGCCGCCGCCGCCGCGAATATCCGGGCTGACGAACAGGTCCTGCAGATAGCAGATATCCTTGGCGCTCCAGGTGGTGCGGTGCGTGACCCAGTGCACGATGCCGACTGCCTTGCCGTCGCGCTCGGCGATGAAGCCGCCCATCGGCTCCTTGCCGCCTGTCAGGCGAGCGAAGGTCAGGTCATGGATCTCTTCGGGTAGACTCGACTTGTAGAAGGTCAGATAGCCCTGCCAGAGCGGGCCCCAGGCGGTACGGTCGCTCGCGACGAGCGGGCGGATGGTGATCTCGGACATGCAGCCTCTCCCTGTAGCGAATTCACGCTAGCCCGGGGCCGGAGCATCTGTCTCATGACAAAGCGCCATGCTTTCGATCAGCATCGTTGCAGCAGGCATGAAAAAGCCCGCGCGGCGGGTGCCGGGCGGGCCTCCTCATTCGCCGGCCGCTCTCAGAGCTGCTTCAGCATTTCCTCGGCGCCGGAGACGTCGGCCTTGCCAGGCGCGTCCTCGACATTGAGGGCCTCTACCACGCCGTTCTCGACGATCATCGAATAGCGCTGCGAACGGGTTCCGAGGCCGAAGCCCGAACCGTCGAGCGAAAGCCCGATCTCCTTGGCGAAATCGGCATTGCCGTCCGAGAGGAACTCGATGACGCCGACTGCGCCCGTTGCCTTCGACCAGGCATCCATGACGAAGACATCGTTGACGCCGGTCACCATGATGGCATCGACGCCCTTGCCCTTGATCTCGGCAGCCTTGGCGAGATAGCCGGGAAGGTGATTCTTGTGGCAGGTCGGCGTGAAGGCGCCGGGCACTGCAAACAGCACCACTTTCTTGCCCTTGAACAGGTCTTCGGTCGTCTTCGCTGCCGGGCCGTCCGCCGTCATCACGCGGAACGTCGCCTGCGGAAGTGTGTCACCCACCTTGATCGTCATCGCCTGTTCTCCGTGAGCCATGCGGCCTTCGCCGCTCGGTCAGGGATTAGGGCTTGGCGACCGGGATGTCGAGTTCAAGCCGCGTCTCGACCGCCGCCGGCTTGCCGCGCACCGTCACGATGAAGGGCACCGGGCCGGCGGCACCCTTGGGACGGTCGGTAATCCGGACATGGGCGAGCACCGTGCCATCGGGTTGCGGCTTCAGGACCGGCTTGCTGAAGGACCAGGCGCCCGGCCCCTCGACGAAGACATCTTCGATCGCGCCGTCCGGCGGAGCCTGCAGCACGAGTTTGACCTTGGGCTCAGGTCCAGCCTCGCCTGGCAGCACCTCGATCACCGAGATCTTCTCCTTGTGGGGGCCGAGCTTGACGGGAATCGGCACCCGCGCCTCGAAGCTCTCGAGCCGCGGCGAGGTTACCGAGGTCACGCCAGGCTCAAGCCAGAGCTGAGCCTCGCCCTTGGCGGGAATGCACATCTTCTCGCAGACGGCATAGTCGAGCTTGAGCACGACCATGACCGGCTTGCTGGGGTCGACCGGCTGCACCGACACCGGCACCACGACCTCGCCGACATAGCCGATCGAAAAGCCGGTGCCGTCCTCGAAGCGTTCCGGCGCGGGCCAGCGCACGTCGAGGCCGCCGACATTGGTCGAGCCGCTCCAGTCGAAGGAGGGAGGAACGCCGGAATCGCCGGGGTTGCGCCAATAGGTCTTGTAGCCTGGCGCCATGGTGATCTCGACGCCGATGCGTTGCTTGCCCGAGGGGGCCGTCGCTCCGGCGATCAGGCGGATCGAGGAATGCGTGCTGCGGGACCATGACGACACCGCCGCCTCCTGCGCCTGAGCAGGAGCGCTGAACGCCAGCGCGGCGAGCGCGAGTGAGAGCAATGCCGACTTCACGATGACCGTCTTAGGGAATGCGTCTGCAAAAAGCGAAACAATCTCTCTCACATTTGCTGGCAATCATGTGACATGCAGCCATTCATCCTATGCCGCATGATTGGGGCGCAATCGCGGTGCCGGCATTTTCAAGGACACGGTTTCCAGCCGGGCCGATTGGATTTAGCATAGTGGTATGAAGATCGGATCCAGCCAACGCGTCAGCGGCCGTAGCTATCTCGACGGGCAGTGCCTGATCGCCATGCCTGGCATGACCGACACGCGCTTCAGCCGCAGCGTGGTTTATATCTGTGCTCATTCCGAGGATGGCGCCATGGGCATCATCCTCAACAAGCCGGCGCCGGACACGCGGTTTCCCGATCTGCTGGTCCAGCTCGACGTCATTCCCTCGGAGGAGCTGATTCGGCTGCCGAGTCAGGCCGAACGGATGCAGGTGCTGCGCGGCGGACCGGTGGAGACGAAGCGAGGCTTCGTGCTGCACTCCTCTGACTTCTTCCTGGAATCGGCGACCTTGCCGATCGACAATGGCATCTGTCTGACGGCGACCTTGGATATCCTGCGCGCCATTGCCATCGGCAGTGGGCCGGAGAATGCGGTGCTTGCCCTTGGCTATGCAGGCTGGGGAGCGGGCCAGCTTGAATCCGAGATCCAGTCGAATGGCTGGCTGCACTGCGCTGCCGACCCCGCGCTGCTTTTCGACGACAGTATCGAGACCAAGTACCATCGTGCGCTGCACAAGATCGGTATCGACCCCGCATTCTTGTCGAGCACGGCCGGACACGCCTGAGCAGCTCCGGATTCCCTCCCGGAATAGGGGAGGGGTTACGCTGCTTCCGAAGAGGATGCGGCGCTCGCGCCCACCAACCGGCGGGCTTCGGCTGCGCTCATCGGCTGACCGAAGATATAGCCTTGCGCATATTGGCAGCCGAGCTGGTAGAGCTCGATCGCATCCGACTCCGTCTCCGCGCCCTCGGCAACGACGTCCATGCGCAGGTCCGCTGCAAGCTGGACGATCGAGCGCAGAATCACCGGCGGCTTTCCGTTGCCCATCTGGCGCACAAAACTCTGATCGACCTTGATCGTGTCGAACGGAAAGCGCTGCAGATAGGACAGCGAGGAATAGCCGGTACCGAAATCATCGAGCGAGAGCCCGGCGCCGAGTTCGCGGATGCGCGAGAGCATCTGCGCGGCATATTCCGGATTCTCCATCACCAGACTTTCGGTGATCTCGAGCTTGAGGGTGCCCGGCAAGACGCGCCTTCGCGCCAGTACCGTCTTGACGTCATGCAGCAGGTCATGGCGCAGCAACTGGCGGCTGGAGACGTTGACGCTGGCGAAGATCGGCGGGTCGACCTCGAGCGCTGCCTGCCAGGCCGCAAGCTCGCGCGCGGTACGGTCCATCACATAAACGCCGAGATCGACGATCAGCCCGGTCTCCTCGGCAATCGCCAGGAAGTCCTGGGGCAGCAGCCGGCCCTCGCGCGGGTGGTCCCAGCGCACCAGGGCTTCGAAACCCGCAATGGTCCGGTCCTCCAGCCTGACGATCGGCTGGTACATCACCTGGATCTCGCCGCGCTCGATGGCACGACGCAGGTCGCTCTCCAGGGCAAGACGATCGTTGCGATCGGTCCGCATTGCGGGAACGAAAACCTCGATCTTATTGCCGCCCTGGCGCTTGGCATGAGCCATCGCCAGCTCGGCATTCTTCAGGGCATCGTCCTTGCGGGCCGCGGGCGAGGAGTCGAACAGCGCAAGCCCGATCGAGGGTGTCAGGAAGATCTCGCGTTCCGCGAAGGTCACCGGTGTCGAGACGGCGCGGCGAACGAGTTCCGCCAGCGCCAGGATACGTTCGGGGTCCCGCTCGGAGACAAGGATCATGGCGAAGGTGTCGCCGCCGATGCGGGCAAGCGTGTCCTGCGCACGCAGCAGACGGCCGAGCCTGCGCGCAAGCGTCAGCAGGATCGAATCGCCCGCGGAGAAGCCGACCGACTCGTTGACCTGCTTGAAGCGGTCGATGTCGATGACGATCACCGTCGGGCGGATATTGTCGTCGGCGCGGCAGAAACCGAAGATGGCGCCGAGACGGTCCTGGAACAGCTTGCGGTTGGGCAGGCCGGTCAGATTGTCGTGCACCGCGTCGTGCAGCAGCCGCTCCTGCGCAGTCCTCTGCTCGGTGACATCGGCGAGTGTGCCGATCACGCGGATGACCTCGCCGTTGGAGCCGATGACGGGCCGGGCCTTGAGGTTGAACCAGTGATAGGCGCCATTGGCGGCGCGCAGACGGAAATCGAGCTGCAGCTTGCCGCGCCGCTGTTCCAGCACGGCATCGAGCGTGACGCGATAGCGGTCGCGGTCGGAGACGTGCATGTATTCGAGCCAGCGCGCCGCCGAACCTTCGAGCGCTCCGCGCGACAGGCCAAGCAGGGTCTCGGTCTGCGGCGAGACGAAGATCTTGTCGGCGCTGACATCCCAGTCGAAGACGAGATCGCCGGAGCCGGACAGCGCAAGCGCTCGCCGCTCGGTGTCGGAGACAAGGCCCTGGGCCAGAGCGCCCCCGGCGAAGGCATGTTGGATGACCGTGAAGCCGATCAGCAGCACGATCAGCACCAGCCCGCCGATCAGGGCGGGCGCGACAAGGTCGCGCTGGAACTGGCCGGTGACCGTGAACCCGGCCGCCGTCACCCAGACGGCGAGCAGGAACCAGGTCGGGATCAGCATGACGGCGCGCTCATAGCCATGCGTCGCCAGATGCAGGATCAGCACGAAGCCGACGGCCGCGACGGCGGCGATCGAGATTCGCGCGATGCCCGACGCCATCGGGGCATCGAAGACGGCGAGACCGACGAGGCCGAACAGGCCGAGGATCCAGATGATCGTCACGTGGCTGTAGCGGACATGCCAGCGCGACAGGTTGAGATAGGCGAAGAGGAAGACGAGCAGCGTCGCCGCCAGCACAACCTCGGCTCCGGCGCGGTAGATACGCTCAATCGCCGGCGTCAGCGGGAAGATGCGCTGGAAGAAACCGAAATCGAGCCCTGCATAGGCGAGAACGGCCCAGGCCAGGGCGGCGGCGGCCGGGAAGATCACCGCTCCCTTGACCACGAAGATGATGGTCAGGAAGAGCGCGAGCAGGCCGGCAATGCCGATGATGATGCCCTTGTAGAGCGTCAGCCCGTTGGTCTTCTGGCGATAGGCCTCCTGCTCGAACAGATAGAGCTGCGGCAGGTTCGGAGATTTCAGCTCGGCGACGAAGGTCACCGTCGTGCCCGGATCGAGCGTGATCATGAAGACGTCGGCGTCCGGGCTGTCCTCGCGCTCGGGTCGAAGTCCCTGGCTCGCCGTCACGGCCTCGATCCGCGTGTCGCCGAGATCGGGCCAGATCACGCCGGAGCCGATCAGGCGATGGAACGGCGCGACCAGCAGCCGGTCGATCTGCTCGTCGGAATCATTGGTCAGCGCGAAGACGATCCAGTCCGGCCGCGCGCCTGATTCGCGCGCCCTGACCGCAATGCGGCGCACGATGCCGTCGGGCCCCGGCGCAGTCGAGATCTGGATGACGTCGCCATCGGATTTGTTGCGCTCGACCACATGGGTCAGGTCGATCACCGGTGCGTCGACAGGGACGCGGACGGCCTCGACGGCCTGGGCCGGCGCGGCCTGTGACAGCACGAACAGGAGTGCGAGGCCGACAAAGGCAAGGCCAAACCGGAGAAGTCGGTCAGGTGGGGACAAGCGCGACTCGGTAGCTGTGGGGGCCGCGCTCAAGCGGGGCGGGAGACCCAGTCGTACCGACCGGTCGTGGCGAGGGCAAGGCAGAGGCGCGGCCCTGTGGATCATCGCGCGCTGCCCGTCTCCGCGGGGCCGAGCAGCCTGTCCGACGAAATCATCGCGTAGAGCAGGTGGTCCGCCCAGTTTCCGTTGATGCGCAGATAGGCCCGCGCCTCGCCTTCGCAGCGAAAGCCGACGCGCTCCAGGAGCCGGCGAGACGGCTCGTTGCCGGGCAGGCAGGCGGCTTCGACGCGATGCAGGCCGAGGTCGGAAAAAGCGAAGCGCACCGCGCCGCGCACGGCTTCGGTCATATATCCCTTGCCGGCGTGGCGTTGCCCCATCCAGTAGCCAAGCGTGCAGGCCTGGGCGACGCCACGGCGGATCAGTCCGAGCGTCAATCCCCCCAGCAGAGTTTCGCTGCCGGCATCGAAAATGAAGAGGGGATAGGCTTCGTCAGCCGCGATCTCGCGTGCGGCACGCTTGACGCGCAGGCGGAACGAATTCCGCGTCAGGTCATCCTCGTTCCAGACCGGCTCCCAGGGCGTCAGGAATTCCCGGCTCTCCATCCGCAGAACCGCCCAGGCCGCATAGTCGTTCGCCAGTGGCGCTCGCAGGAACAGGTTCGGCGTGCGAACGAGCGGACGGGCGGGCGGGTCGGTCGAGAAGCGGAAGAGAGCCATGACTGCTCAATCCCCGGAGCGTGCGGCCTGCCGCAGTTGCTCTGCCGGCGGGAGACCGGAAAGCGGACCGACGGCGGCGATGGTTGGCTGGTGCCCGAGCAGAGAGCGTCCAGCGGCGCGAACATCCTCCAGCGTGACAGCATCGAGCCGGTGCGCCAGCTCCTCGCGCGGTATCGCACGTCCGAAGACGAGCACCTGGCGGGCCATCTGTTCAAGCTTGCCACCAGGGCTCTCAAGCGAGGCCAGCAGCCCGACCTTCATCTGGGCCCGGGCGCGTGCAACCTCGACCTCCGTCACATCTTCGGCAGCCTGCCGCAGGCAACCAAGCGCGACATCGATCAGCTCGCTGGCATCTTCCGGTGCCGTGCCGGCGCTGATTCCGAACACGCCGCAATCGGAGAAGGGCCAGTGGAAGGCGTCGATCGAATAGGCGAGGCCGCGCTGCTCGCGCACCTCCTGGAACAGCCGGGACGACAGCCCTCCGCCGAGCACGGAGGAGAACACCTGGAGCGGGTAATGCGCGCCGTCCCGGAAAGGCTGGCCGGGAAAGCCGAGCACCAGATGGACCTGCTCCTCGTCGCCCTCGATCCGCGCCTCGCCGCCCCGGTAATGACCATCCTCGCGCTCGAAGGCCTCGACGGGTTTGCCGGGGAGGCTGGCGAGCCTGTCACGTGCCAAGGCGACGAGCTCGTCATGGTCGACGGCGCCCGAAGCAGCCAGCACCATATTGCCGGCATGGTAGTGCCGCGCCAGATAGGCCCGGATGGCGTCGGGCGTGAAACTGTTGACCGTCTTCGCCGTTCCCAGGATCGGGCGGCCGAGGGGCTGGTCCGGAAAGGCCGCCTGCAGGAAGCGGTCATAGACGAGATCGTCGGGCGTATCCTGAACCGCGCCGATCTCCTGCAGGATGACACCCTTCTCGCGGGCGAGTTCCTCGGGTGCAAGCGCTGGCGACGTCAGGATATCGGCCAGGATGTCCACGGCGAGCGCGAGGTCGGCTCCCAGGACCCGGGCTGTGTAGCAGGTGTATTCGACGCTGGTCGCGGCGTTGAGATCCCCGCCGACGCTTTCGATCTCCTCGGCGATCTCACGGGCGCTGCGCCGCGCCGTGCCCTTGAAGGCCATGTGCTCGAGCAGATGCGCCAGGCCGTGTTCGTTCGGAAGCTCGTCGCGCGCGCCGGCACCGATCCAGATGCCGAGCGAGACGGTGGACGCATGGTCCATGCGCTGCGAGACGATGCGCAGGCCGGAGGGCAGGGTCGTCAGGTCGACCTCAGGGTCATGCGCCCCCGGCGAGCGTGGTGCAGGCGTGGCCAGTTCGGCGATCTCGGCCGGCCCCGTCGCGATCATGCCGCCGCTCCCCGCACTGTCCGGGCGTTCTGCCGGATGAAGGCCTCGATGCGTCCCTGGTCGTTCGGCAGCAGGGTGAAGCGCTCCTTGCGCTCCATCAGATCGCCGAGATGGGCTGGCAAGGCTGGCGTGACACCGCTTGCCGCCGCAACGGCAGCGGGGAATTTGGCGGGATGCGCCGTGCCGAGCACGATCATCGGCGTAGCAGAATCTGCCTTCAGGCCTCGGCGCGCGGCTGCAACGCCAATCGCGCTATGGGGGTCGAGCAGATAACCGGCCTCGCGCCAGGTGCGGCCGATCTCGTCGGCGACCTCCGCCTCGTCGACCGCGCCGGCGTCGAACTCGGCGCGGATGCGAGCCAGTGGCTTCGGCGCGATCTCGAATCGGCCGGATTGCTGCAGCGACTGCATCAACCGCCGCACGGCGGCGCCATCGCGGTCATGCGCCTCGAACAGCAGGCGTTCGAAATTCGAGGAGATCTGGATGTCCATAGAAGGGGAGGTGGTGGCAGCGACGCCCCGCATCTCATAGGCGCCGCTCTCGAGCGTGCGCGGCAGGATGTCGTTGCTGTTCGTCCCGATCACCAGGCGCTCGATCGGCAGACCCATGCGCTTGGCGACCCAACCGGCGAGCACGTCGCCGAAATTACCGGTCGGCACGGCGAAGGAGACCTTGCGCCCCGGCGCGCCGAGGGCGACAGCCGAGGTGAAGTAGTAGACGACCTGCGCCGCGATGCGGGCCCAGTTGATCGAATTCACGCCGGAGAGGCGCAGCTCGTCGCGGAAGCTGTGGTGATTGAACATCGCCTTGGCGAGGTTCTGGCAATCGTCGAATGTGCCCTCGACCGCGATGGCATGGACATTGGGTGAGTCCACCGTGGTCATCTGCCGCCGCTGCACGTCCGAGACGCGCCCCTGCGGATAGAGGATGAACATGTCGACCCGTTCGAGCCCCTTGAAGGCGTCGATTGCAGCACCGCCTGTGTCGCCGGAGGTTGCGCCGACAATGGTGGCGCGCTCGCCGCGCTGCACCAGCACATGGTCCATCAGCCGCCCAAGCAGCTGCATCGCCACATCCTTGAACGCCAGCGTCGGGCCGTGGAACAGCTCGAGTACGAAGAGATTATCGCCGAGCTGCGTCAGCGGACAGGTGGCCGGATGCCGGAAGGTGGCATAAGCCTCGCGGATCATGGCGCGCAGCGCCGCCGTCTCGATATCTCCATCGGCCAGCGCGCCGATGATGCGCTCGGCAACTTCGGTATAGGGTTTGCCGGCGAAGCCCGCGATTTCCTGGGCTTCGATTCTTGGCCAGGCCTTCGGGACATAAAGGCCGCCATCGCGGGCGAGCCCGGCGAGCAGGGCATCGGAAAAGGCGAGGGAGGGCGCTTCCCCCCGGGTGGAGACATGCAGCACGGTGTCGCTCTCTGTGGTCGTGCTGCTGCTATAGGCCGGGAGCGCAGCGAGGGCAAAGGGTGCGCGCCCGCGGTCGCCCGCGGGGCGAGGTCAGTCGTGCCTTTGTTGCCGGGCCTGCCAGGCGAAGGCAATGAAGACACCGATCAGGGTCAGGGCCAGCCCGAACCAGGTCAGTGCGTATTGCAGGTGGTTGTCGGGAATCCGTTCGATCAACTCCTTCACATCGACGCCGGCCGGCGGCGTCAGCCCGTCGCCCTGGCGTTCGAGCTCAAGATAGAACGGTGCGGCGGCCAGGCCGAGGGAGGACGCAATGGCGGCCGGATCACGTGTGAAGAACTCGCGATTGGCCGGGAGGTCGGCTGGGGTAAAGCTGTTGCGCGCTTCGGGTGTGCGCAGGAAGCCTGTCACGGTTGCCGGCCCAGAGGCCGGCTTGATCTCGCCCAGGCGCGCTTCCGGCACGAAGCCGCGATTGATCAGGATGACACCGCCGGCATCGAGCCGGAACCCCTGAAAGATCCAGCGGCCGAAGCCGGAAAGCTGGCGCGTTCCCGGTGCGCCCGATGCGATCGTGGTGCGCACGCCGGCGAAGGGGCCGTCGACGTAACGTCCGGAGGCCGCGACCCGCGTCAGGTCGAGTTTCGCCGGATCGAGCGAGCTCCACTGCTGCTCGGCTGGGAGGGTCGCCGCAGGGCCCGCTGCCTGCGCTTGCAGACGCTCGATGAAGCTGTGCTTCTCGCCCATCCGCAGGAGCTGCCAGCCCCCCAGCGTGCAGAGCACCAGCGTCCCGCAGATGGTCAGGATCACGGGCAGGAGAAGGCTCGGACGCCTTGCGCTGTCTGGCATTGTCTCCGTGCTCACTTTTCTCGCCTGCCTTGCTCGGCCTTGTGGGCGTATTGCAGCGCGACCGCGAGCCCCTTCATCGGTCGCAGAAGAGCGAGGCAGACGATGATCGCCAGGGGCAGCCAGATCGAGAGATGCACCCAGATCGGCGGCTCATAGGCGATCTCTACGGAAAGCGCGGCGCCGAGAACCGCAAAACCTGCGATCAGCATGATGAACACGGCAGGTCCGTCAGCAGAGTCGGCGAAGGCGAAATCGAGCCCGCACGCGGCACAACGAGGGCGCAGCTTCAGAAACCCGTCGAAGAGCTTGCCTTCGCCGCAGCGCGGACAACGGCCGGACAGGCCGGTCGCATACGGCGAGGGGCTGATATGCTCATACTCTGCCATCTTGGTTTCCCGGAAAAAACAAAGGCGGCCTCGCGGCCGCCTTCGGTATTGTCTTGAGGCGACCGCTCAGTGCGCTGCGGCCGATCCGGCGCCGGAGGCCCAGACATAGATCGCGGCGAACAGGAACAGCCACACCACGTCGACGAAGTGCCAGTACCAAGCCGCGAACTCGAAGCCGAGATGCTGAGCCGGTTTGAAGTGGCCGAGGTAGACCCGGTACAGGCAGATCGCCAGGAAGATCGTGCCGATGAGCACATGGAAGCCGTGGAAGCCGGTCGCCATGAAGAAGGTCGCGCCATAGATATGGCCGCTGAAGGCGAAGGTGGCATGGGCATACTCGTAGCCCTGGACGATCGAGAACAGGCCGCCGAGCATCACGGTCAGCCAGAGCGCCTGCTTCAGCCCCTTGCGGTCGTCCTGCAGCAGCGCGTAATGCGCCCAGGTCACGGTCGTGCCCGAGGTCAGCAGGATCAGCGTGTTCAGCAGCGGCAGGTGCCAGGGATCGAAGGTCTGGATGCCCTTGGGAGGCCAGACGCCGCCGGTGAAGTCGTGGCGGGCGTACTGGATCGTTTCGCCGCTGAAGAGGCTGGCGTCGAAAAAGGCCCAGAACCAGGCGACGAAGAACATCACCTCGGAGGCGATGAACATCAGCATGCCGTAGCGATGGTGAAGCTGGACGACGCGGGTGTGATGGCCCTCATGCTCAGCCTCGCGCACAACGTCCATCCACCATGCGAGCATGGTGTAGAGAACGCCGAGCAGGCCGACGCCGAAGACCAGGGGGCCGAGATGCATGCCGGCGACGGTCATCGCCTTCATCCACATGACCGCGCCGATGGCCATGATCGTCGCGCTGCTCGCGCCGACGAGCGGCCACGGGCTCGGGTCGACGAGATGGTAATCGTGGTTCTTGGTATGGGCCCCGGCCATCTTACTTTGTCTCCGCGTCCGACTCTGCTGCGCAGCGCTTGGTGCTGTCGCAGTTCTTATAGTTTCGACTTGCCCGCGTCACCCTTGCCATCCGCGACCGGCTGGCCGGCCTTGGACGGGAAATAGGTGTAGGACAGCGTCAATGATTTGACCCCGTTGAGATCGCGGTTCTGCTCGATCTCGGGGTCGACATAGAACACGACCGGCGCTTCCAGAGTCTCGCCCGGCTGCAGCGTATGCTCGGTGAAGCAGAAGCATTGCAGCTTGACGAAATAGGCGGCCCCCTGCGTCGGCGTGACGTTGAAGGTCGCGATGCCGGTGGAGACCCGGTCCGTCGTGTTGGTGATCTTGTAGAACACCGTCTGCGTCTCGCCGACGCGGAAGGTGATCTCGGAGCTTTCCGGCTCGAAGCGCCAGCCCAGGGCCGGCGAGACATTGGCGTCGAACCGCACCGCCATCTTGCGGTCCAGGATGCGCCCGGCGGCCGCGGTCCCGACCATCGGCGTGCCACCGAAGCCCGTGACCTTGCAGAACAGGTCGTAGAGCGGCACGGCTGCGAAGGCGAGGCCGGTCATGCCGACCGCGACACCGGCGCAGACCAGCGCCGTTCGGCGCATTCTCGCATGCTGACGATTCGATGGCGTCGCGGTCATCACAGCGGCCTGTTCATGATGGCCGGACCGGTCTTCACCAGCGTCACCACGAAGAAGAAAATGACCAGGCCTGCAAGGACCAGCGCCAGCGCGACGGAGCGGCGCCTGCGGCGTGCCATGTCCTCCGGAGAGAAGGCCGGCGGGATCTCGCGTTTCGGAGCTTCGCTCATCCTAGCACCTTGGGCAGGGCCCACATCAGGCCGAGGCTGTTCTCGGCCAGCAGCACGGCGAAGAGCAGGAAGAGGTAGAGGATCGAGAAGCCGAACAGCGCATAGGCGGCCTTGTGGGCGGCTTCACCCTCGGTCACTCGCAACACGCGGAAGGCCAACGCGATCATCGCAAGTCCGGTCACCACCGAGACGATGAGATAGGCCAATCCGCCGAACCCCATCAGGGCAGGCAGGACCGCAACCGGCGCCATGACCAGCGAATAGGCCACAATCTGCCGGCGCGTCGCGGCGGGGCCGGCGACATTCGGCAGCATCGGGATGCCGGCGCGGGCATAGTCGCCCGACTTGACCAGGGCCAGCGCCCAGAAATGGGGCGGCGTCCAGAGGAAGATGATCGCGAAGAGCACGATCGAGTGCAGGCCGAAATCGCCCGTTACGACCGCCTCGCCGATCATCGGCGGGAAGGCCCCGGCCGCTCCGCCGATGACGATGTTCTGCGGGGTCGATCGCTTCAGCCACATCGAATAGACGACGGCATAGAAGAAGATGGTGAAGGCGAGCATCGCCGCCGAGAGCAGATTGGCGACGAGGCCGAGCACGATCACCGAGCCGACCGACAAGGTCAGCCCGAAGGCGAGCGCCTCGGATGGCAGGATTCGCCCGGCGGGAATCGGACGCTTCGCGGTCCGCACCATCAGCGCGTCGATATCGGCGTCGTACCACATGTTCAGGCAGCCGGACGCACCTGCGCCGACTGCGATCGCGAGCAGCGAGGCGAAGCCGATCACCGGGTGAATCGTGCCGGGGGCCGTCACCATGCCGCCAAGCGCGGTGACGACGACAAGGAACATCACCCGCGGCTTCAGGAGTGCGAAGAAATCGCGCGCCTCGCCGGTGGAGCTTATCGCGCCATCGGTGCGGGAAACGAACCTGTCGAACGCAGCGGACATTGGTCTTGTCGTTTCACTCTTTTCGACGGCCGCCAGCGGCCGCGGGGAATGAGAGGGAGCGGTCTTGCCGCCCATCTCCGGAACGCCGCAGGTGGCGCTCGGGGGAGGGGCGGCGGCGGGCCGGGGGGCCCGCCGCCAGATGGATCAGTGGTCCGAGCCGACGATGCGCGGCAGGGTCTCGAA
>UBZM01000057.1 GCA_900470095.1 Hyphomicrobiales bacterium | reverse complement strand
GCCGGCGGCAAGGGCGGCGCTGGAGGGGCGGCCGGCGCAGCAGGATATGGGTCGTACAATATCGATCCCGGCCATGATGGCACTGCGGGCCAGAACGGGCGCGGCGGGCGTGCCGTGTCGGGCGGCGGCGGCGTTCGGATCGTCACGGCCGGGCAGATCGAAGGCGGGCTCAATCCCGACGGGTCGCGTGCCGATGCCATCAATCTGAGCGGCGGCGGCAATACGCTGGAATTGCAGGCGGGATATCGCATCCTCGGCACGATCGTCCTGACCCGCGACGACGGCAATCCAAACACGCTCGTCCTCGGAGGCTGGCAGAATGCCAGTTTCGACTTCGCCACATTGGGCAATGCCAGCCAGGCCTTCGGCACCTTTGCGAAGGACGGCCCGGGCACCTGGACCGTGACGGGCGCGGCGAGCTTCAGCACGATCGGCGTCAGGAATGGCGGGCTCGTCCTGTCCGGTGCGGCGGAACTCTCCAGCACGACGGCGGTCATCGCGCCTGATGCGGGCTCCCATGCTGCCGTCACGATCTCCGGTTCCGCGGCCAAATGGAACAATGCGGTCCCGATGGTCGTGGGCGACAGGGGGGATGCGTCGCTGACCATCACGAATGGCGGCACCCTGACCAGCCTGTTCACGCTCTTCCAGCCCCAGCTCGGGATCGCCACGATCATCGGCAAGGAGGCCGGCTCTCGCGGCACGGTCCTCATTTCCGGCTCAGGGGCGCACTGGAGCAATTATTCGGCGCTGTACCTCGGGATCGACGGCTCAGGTCAGATGACGATCGCCAATGGCGGCAGCCTCGACAGCTATGGCGAGACGATCATCGGGGGCAAGCCCGGCGCGCCCGGCTCCGATGCGGTCGTCACGGGGGCAGGCTCGCGCTGGACCGTGCATCGCGGCCCCGGCTATCTCGAGCGCGCCGAACTTGGCGTCGGCAGCACGAGTTCGCTGCTCATCTCCGATGATGGTCGGGTCCAGAGCGACACGGTGGCGGTCGCCGGCAGCCTCATCGTCACGGGCGCCGGTTCCGTGCTGACCACGGTCAATTCGGATGCCCTCTATCATGGCGTCGAGGCCTTCACCCTGTCGGGGCTCGGCGGCGGAGCCGCAACCGCAACGGTCTCGGATGGCGGGCTGATCGATACCGGCAAATATGTCATCGCCTTGAAGGATTACGGCCCCAGCTCCTTGAACATCGGTGCTGGTGCCGGGGCTCCGGCAGCCGCTCCCGGATTCCTGAAGACCGGTGGCGTGCAAATCTCGACAGCCGGTGCGCTCGTCTTCAACCACACGGCGTCGGATTATCGCTTCGATGCGGCGCTCTCCAGCGCCGGCGCGGGCGCGGGGACGATCCGGCTGCTCTCGGGCACGACGATCCTGACGGGCGACAGTTCGGGTTTTTCGGGCGCTGTGACGGTGGCGAGCAGCACGCTCAGGATGGCGGGCTCGACGCGTCTCGGCGGCGCCATCGCGATCAATGCCGGCGGCCGCGTCGAAGGCGAGGGCAGCCTGGGTGCGATCACGATCNNGGCGCCCTCCGGCCCGACCTCGCTGACCGTCAACGGCAACCTCACGGCGAATGCAGGCGGCACCATCAGGCCATCGGATGCCGCCCCGCTCATCGTCAACGGCACGCTGACACTCAACGCCGGCGGCAACTACGATTACCAACTGCGCAGCGCCGACGCCCCCGCGATCGACTCCGCCACGACACAGGTCAATGGAAACCTCGCCCTCAATGGCGGGATACTGAACATCGGCGCCGGTTCGCAGCCCATGATCGGCTTCCATCGTGTCTTCACCTATACCGGCACCTTGTCAGGCGGCGGCCTTGGCATCGGGAGTACGCCGGCGACCAGCCCGTTCGCCTATGACTACAGAATCGACATCTCGCAGGCGGGCAAGGTCGACCTGCTCGTCCAGCAGAACGGCCTCAACATCCTGCAACTCTGGGGCACGACATCGGCGGGCGGCGCATCCGGCACCTGGAATGCCGGAAGCCAGAACTGGTTCGACTATGCCGGCGCCGCTCCCACGCAATGGGGCAGCGGCTACGGTGTCTTCCGCGGTCCGGGCGGCACCGTTACCGTTGACGGCCAGCAGAACCTCGTCGGGCTGCAATTCGCGGGCGGCAGCTACACGCTGGTCGACGGGGCCGGAGGCAGCCTGAACCTGGGCGGCTACAGTAACGGCAGCTTCGTCATCACGACGCCGGAGATCCGCGTCCTCGACGGCGAGACCGCAACGGT
The DNA here is from genome assembly GCA_900470095.1 of Hyphomicrobiales bacterium. Taxonomy (GTDB): domain Bacteria; phylum Pseudomonadota; class Alphaproteobacteria; order Rhizobiales; family Beijerinckiaceae; genus Allobosea. Next base: position 18,993 of record UBZM01000057.1, on the reverse strand, counting down.
CGCCCTGACGATCACTGGCTCTGACGGTCTCGGCAAGACCGGCGACGGCACGCTGATCCTGTCGGGAGCCAATACCTATACCGGCGGCACCATGATCGTTGGCGGGACGCTGCAGATCTCGGATGACCGCAATCTCGGGGGAACGGGCAGTCTGACCTTCGACAATGGCGCGCTCCATACGACGGCCGATATCGTCTCTGCCCGCAGCATCACCTTGAACGACACCGGCGCCATCGACACCGATGCCGGCACGACGCTACGGCTCACCGGAGGGCTCAGCGGCGCGGGTGGGCTGATCAAATGGGGCGCCGGTACGCTCGCGCTCACAGGCAGCAACAGCTGGTCCGGGGGCACGCTCATCACGGCCGGAACGCTGTTCGCCGACAGCGCCGGAGCCCTCCCAGGGATGACCGGATATGTCCTGACCGGCGGCAAGCTCGATCTCAACAGCCACAATCTGGCGATGAGCCTGCTCGCCGGCACTGGCGGCGAGATCGCGCTCGGCACGGCTACGCTGACCGTCGACCAGAGCGAGGACAGTACCTTCGCTGGCGGCATCACCGGCGCCGGACGGATCGAGAAGGCAGGTGCGGGCACGCTGCTTCTAACCGGAACGAGCAGCTATTCCGGGGGCACCGCGATCCGCGGCGGCACGCTGGCCATCATCGCCGACGCCAATCTCGGCAATGCCTCCTCGAACCTCGCACTGAGCGNNCACGACCTTCGCGCTCAGTGGGGCGATCAGCGGCACTGGGAGTCTGGTGAAGGACGGCTGGGGCTCGCTGGCATTGACGGGAAGCGCCAGCCATGGCGGCGGCACGACGATCGCCGCCGGCATTCTGCAGATCGGCAATGGCGGGACTACCGGCGAACTCGCCGGCAATGTCGTCAACAACGCGCTTCTGAGCTTCAACCGCACGAACGACTACGTCTTCGCCGGCGCCATCTCGGGCAGCGGCAGCGTCGTCCAGTCCGGCAGCGGCACGACGATCCTGACCGGCAACAACAGCTATTCCGGCGGCACGGTGATCAGGGCCGGCGTGCTCGAGGTCGCATCCGACGGCAATCTCGGCGCCCAGGGCACGGCGATCAGCTTCTTCGGCGGCGCCCTGCGCTTCGGCACCGCGTTCGACACCAGCCGCACCGTGCTGCTGCTGGGCAACGGGACCGTCGACACCAATGGCCGCGACGCGACGCTGACGGGTGGCGTCTATGGCTTCGGCGATCTGATCAAGACCGGGGCGGGAACGCTGACGCTAACCGGCAGCAACTTCTATCGCCGCACCGTCATCGCGGCGGGCAGGCTCGTCGGCGATGCAGCCTCGATCTCCGGCGACATCGTCAATAACGGTACGGTCGTCTTCGATCAGCGCAGCGATGCCAGCATCGCGAGCGTGTTCTCCGGCACGGGACGGTTCGACAAGACCGGCCACGGCGGGCTCGAACTGCGCGGCGACAGTGCGGCCTATTCCGGAACGACCACGGTGTCGGCGGGCATGCTCGTGGTCAATGGTTCCCTCGGCGGCGAGATCGATGTGCTCAGTGGCGCCCGACTCCAGGGCAGCGGCACCGTCGGTGCGACGACGATTCGTTCCGGCGCGACGATCGCGCCCGGCAACTCGATCGGCACGCTGACAGTCGCTGGCGATGTCGCGTTCGAGCGGGGCGCGATCTACGAGGTCGAGGTCGATGCCAGCGGCATGGCGAGCGACCTGATCCGTGCGAGTGGCATGGCACGACTCGGCGGCGGCTCGGTGGTGCATCTCGGTGAGGACGGCAATTATCGGGCGAACCAGCGTTATACGATCCTGACCGCCGATCGGGGCGTGCAGGGCCGTTTCGACGACGTGAGCTCGCGCTATCTCTTCCTCGATCCGTCGCTGGGCTATGATGCGACCAGCGTCACGCTGACCTTGCTGCGCAACGACCTGCCTTTCGCCGCCCTCGCACAGACCCGCAACCAGACCCAGACCAGCCTCGGCCTGGAGAGCCTCGACGAGGCCAGTCCGCTCTGGCAGCGTTTCACGCAACTGCGCGACGCGGATGAGGGCCGACGCGCCTTTGACAGCCTGTCCGGCGAGATTCACGCTTCGGCCAAGACCGCGCTGATCGAAGGCAGTCAGATGGTGCGCAGTGCGGTTTCCGACCGGATCCGCGCTGCCTTCGACGGAATCGGTGCGCCGCATATCGCGACGTTGGCCTATGCCTCCGGCAAGGGGGTGATCTCGACGGCCCCGGCGGAAAACCTGGCGCTATGGGCGCGCGGCTTCGGCTCCTGGGGGCAGACCCAAGGGGACGGCAATGCCGCCTCGCTGACGCGCTCGACCAACGGCCTCATCGCCGGCCTCGACCTCGCCGCCACGGCGGATAGTCGGGCAGGCATCATGGCGGGATATTCGCGCTCACATTTCGAGGTGGCGCGCCGCAGGTCGCAAGGCGACGCGGACAACTATACGATCGGCCTCTATGGCGGGGCCCGCTTCGATCGTCTCCGCCTGACCGGCGCGGTGAACTTCACCTGGCACGATCTCTCGATGCGCCGCTCGGTCTCTTTCCCGGGGGGCGGCGAGCAGCTTCTGTCGGGCTATGGTGCCCACACCCTGCAGGCCTTTGGCGAGATCGCCTATCGTCTCGATTTCGGGCCGGGTGTGTTCGAGCCCTTCGCCAATCTGGCCTATGTCAATCTGCGTAGCGATGACTTTCGTGAAACGGGCGGTATCGCAGCTTTGTCCGCCGGCCCGCAGACCACCGCCGTGACCTTCGCCACACTCGGGCTGCGCGCGCAGACCGGTGTCGAGCTCGGCGGCAGCACGGTGCAGCTCAACGGCACGCTCGGCTGGCGCCACGCTGGCGGCGACCTGACGCCACTCTCGCTCCAGGCCTTCGCCGGCGGCGCCCCGTTCTCGATCGCGGGCGTTCCGATCGCCCGCGATGCGCTGGTGCTCGGCGCCGGCATCGGCATGAAGCTCACACCCGCGGCCGAGCTCAGCATCGCCTATGACGGCCAGCTCGCGCGGAGCGCCACCGACCATAGCTTCAACGCCAGGGTCGGAATCAGGTTCTGAGGGCAGGGACGACCGCGCACGCAGGAACGTTCTCGGCCCGACCCGCCAACTCGCCTCGTAAGAACGGCCGGCCGTTTCCGTTATCGCGCCGTCGCTTGCAGCCTGGCCGTTATGGGTTCAACCTTGTGAAGGCCGTGCCGCAAGGCGTGAGGCGAGAGCAGGCTTTTACGGCCCCGCGAGGTCTTGGTCGATGGACTGCTCGGGCTGCGGTTTCCAGATCGAAAGCGGCTTTGCCTTCTGCCCGAAATGCGGCGTGCGCCAGCCCGTGCCGTGTTCGAGTTGCAGCTTTCTCTGCGCGCCGGATTTCGCCTTTTGCCCGCGATGCGGCGCCCGCATCACCGCGAAAGCCATCCCTCAGACCGCACCGGCGCCGAGTGCGGCCACTGCCGTTCGCTCCCGCATGCCAGCACCGATCACGGACGTCGAGAGGGAACAGGTCGCGGCGCAGCCTGTCGCCGATGCGGATCGCAGGACGGTGACGATCCTGTTCGCCGACCTCAGCGGCTTCACCACGCTCAGCGAGAGGCTTGACCCCGAGGTCGTTCAGACCTTGCAGACCGCCTTGTTCACGGAATTGACGGCGGCCGTGCAGAGCTTTGGCGGTTTCGTCGACAAGTTCATCGGCGATGCGCTGCTTGCTCTGTTCGGCGCACCGATCGCGCATGAGGATGATCCGGAACGCGCGCTCCGTGCCGCTCTCGACATGATCGCCCGCACGGCGCGGCTCGGCGAAAGCTCCGCCGCCGCAAGTGCTGAAATGGTTCTCCATATCGGGATAAACACCGGGTCGGTCGTTGCGGGAGGCCTCGGGGTCGGCACGGCGAAATCCTATTCAGTGACCGGCGACACGGTGAACACAGCCCAACGGTTGCAATCGCTGGCTGCCCCAGGCGAGGTGCTGGTGGGGCCGTTGACCTACCGACTGACCCGGCATGCCTTCTCCTATGCCTCGCTCGGCGATATCGCACTTCGCGGCAAGTCCGGCAGCGTTCTGGTGCATCGGCTGGGCGGGCCGCTCGCATCGCCGCGTGCAGCGCGTGGACTTGATGCGCTCGGCCTCAGCACGCCGCTGATCGGCCGGGATGCGGAGCTCCAGCGCATGCTGGCGAGCCTCGACCAGGCCTGTGCTGGCCAGGCGCAGCTTCTGCGCCTTGTCGGTGAGGCCGGCATCGGGAAATCTCGGCTGGTGAACGAGTTCGTCGGCCGCCTCGGCTGCGAGGAGCGCTTTCGCGACGTTGCCGTACGGCAGGCCGCCTGCTCGCCGCTTGGCGAACAGTCCTTCGGCGCCATCGGTGCGGTCGTGCGCAGCGCTGCCGGGGTGATGCAGAACGATGCTCCCGACGAGATGCGCTTGAAGCTCGGAGCCTTGCTGGCCAACCTTGGCATGGCGGGTGAAGAGGCGGAGCGATTGATGCCGCTGCTCTACCATGTGCTCGGCCTGGGCGACCCTAAGGCAAGTTTGCAGCATGTCGAGCCCGAGCAATTGCGGCGGCAAATCCTCCATGCTGTCTGCACGATCATCGAGCGGCGCCTGGCTCTGTCGCCGCTGCTGATCGTCGTCGAAGATCTGCACTGGGCTGACACGGTATCGCTGGAAGCGCTGCGTTTCGTGATGGACAGGCTGGACCGATCGCGGCTGATGCTGGTGGTCACTCATCGCCCCACGCAGCAAAACGATCCGCTGGACTCAAGCCGCTTCAGCCATACCGCGCTCAGGCTGACGCAGCTTGGAGACAGCGACGGACGCCGCCTGCTCGCGGCCCTGTTCGGCGAGGGCTGGCTGAGCTCCATCGGGGCGCTGCCTGAGAGGATCCTCGAGCGCGCCGGCGGCAACCCCTTGTTCCTCGAGGAGATCGTGCGGAGCCTGATCGAGCTCGACGTGCTGAAGCGCGACGGCCAGCACTGGCAGATCGTGGCGGGCGAAGCGGCAGTCAGCATCCCGGACACGATCCAGGCGATGTTGCTCGCCCGCTTCGACCGGCTGCCGCAGGAGGCGCGGCGTCTCGCGCAGGAAGCCGCGGTCATTGGCCCTCGCTTCGATGCGACGCTGCTTGCAGCGGTGACCGCCGACCCCGCCAGGCTCGAAGCCGGGCTCGAACTGCTTGGCGACGCGGAAATCATCCAGAAGGCCGGGACAGGCGCGATCTCGTCGCAGTGCTACCGCTTCACGCAGACATTGCTGCACGATGTGATCTACCAGAATCTGCTGCTGCTACGACGGACCGAACTGCACGGGCAGATCGCCACCGCCTTCGAAGGCCTGTGCGGCGAAAGTCCAGAAAGGCTCGAAGATCTGACCGTGCTCGGTCATCATTTCGGGCTGAGCGCAGAGCGGGAAAAGGGCGCGCAATACCTGCGCGAGGCCGGTGATCGCGCCCGCATGATCTATGCAAATGACGACGCCCTTCGCTTCTACGAGCAGGCGCTAGCGGCGCTGGCGACGGCCGAACCGACAGGGGTCAGGTTGCAGCTCGGCGAGCGGATTGCCGATCTCTGTGGCCCGACCGGCCGCCGTGCGCTGGCGCATGAGCATTATGGGATGGTGCTGCGGGTCTATCGCGAGAACGGCGACCGCGTCGCCTCGGCCCGGGTTCTTCGCAAGATCGGCCGCCTGCTCTGGGATGTCGGCAAGCGCGACAAGGCCGAAGCCTGCTACGCCGAGGCCGCGACACTTCTCGACGGAGCTGACGCGCCGATCGAGCAGGCGCATCTCTGGCAGGAGCGCGGCCGCCTGGCGTTCCGGACCGGCGATCACGCGCGTGCAGCAGAATGGGCCGACGCTGCGCTCGCATGCGCGTGCACGCTGACCCGGGACGAGGCCTCCGGGATCGGGCGCGAGGCAGCGCTCGTGACTGCAGAAGCGCTCAACACCAAGGGCGTCGCGCTGGCCCGGCTCGGGCGGAACCGCGAAGCAGTGCGCGAGGTGGAGCGAAGCATAGAGGTGGCAGAAGCTGCCGACCTGCCTGGCGCCGCCTGCCGCGGCTACACCAATCTCGGCGTGCTCTATACAACGATCAATCCCGTGCAGGCGATGGAGGTGTGTCGGCGCGGCCTCGAGATATCGCGGCGTATCGGCGATCTGGGTTTCCAGGCACGCCTCCTCACCAATCTGGCGGTCGCCTGCTGCACATTCACGGACCGCTGCCCGACAGAGGGCGTTCCGGCGGCGGAGAAAGCGGTGGAGATCGACCGGGCGCTCGACCAGCGCGAGCACCTGCCTGTGCCCCTGATCGTGCTCGGGCAGATCCACCAATGCCAGGGGCAACCAGACATCGCGGCCAGCTTCTACAACGAAGCGCTCGACGTTGCCCGCGAAACGGGCGAGCCGCAGCTGCTCTTTCCATGTTATGATGGTCTCGCAACACTCAATCTCGACCGTGACGATCTGGCGGAAGCCGACCGTTACTTTTCGCTGGCGCAAGATGTCTGCGCCCGGCACGGGCTCGACCCGGAAGCGCTCGTGGTGCTGCCTTTCCTCGATTGACCGCGGAGGAGGTTGGATATGCTCGCGCAGGCCGACATGGTTCCTCTTCAACCCGGCGACAGGGCACCGAACGTCGTGCTCGACGCCATCACCCGCGAGGGAAAGATCGCAATCGACGACTTTCGCGGTCAAAAGCCGGTGCTGGTCGGCCTGTACCGCGGCTTGCACTGTGCCTTCTGCCGGCGCCATATCGCCGCCCAGGCGCAGCTCGATCCGGCGCTCCGTGCTGCGGGCGTCGAGAGCCTGACCGTGGTCAACACGCCGATTGAACGCGCGCGACTCTATTTCCGTTATCATCCGATGCCCAATCTTCTCGCCGCCTCCGATCCCAAACGAACCTCCCACCAGGCATTTGGCCTGCCAAATCTCGAATTCACGGAGAACGAGACGGCATGGCCGCACAAGGTCTCGATGGCTGCCGTACTTGGCATGCGGGTCGAGATTCCCGGCGAGACGCCCGGACCGCTCGATCCGTTGGCGGGGTCGCAATTCCTCGACAACAAGGACGGTTACGAACTGACCGAGGCCGACCTGGAGATGAAGGCGACAGGCCTTGGCCAGCTTGTCGGCCAGTTCCTGCTCGACCGGCAAGGCATCGTGCGCTGGTGCTTCACCGAAGTTCCGGAAGGGGGGCGTTACATGTTCGGGGCGCCGAACCCCCAGGAGCTCATGTCGGCGGTTTCCCAGGTTGCGCAGTAGAGAGGTTCTTCAGCGAGCAAGGAGAGCCCCACCATGCCGTCCAGCTTCACCGTCCGCAGCGCCAGCGGTTATGAGCAGCTCATGGGCCGCTGGAGCCGTCAGCTTGCCGGCCCGTTCATTGATTTCGCCGGTATCGCCCATGGCGAGCGGGTTCTCGATGTCGGTTGCGGGACAGGCAGCCTGACCTTCGCGCTGCCCCAGGCTGCGGAAATCGCCGAGGTCGCAGCGATCGACTTTTCACCGATCTTCGTCGCGGAGGCCCGGCGCCGGAACAGTGATCCGCGGATCACGATCAAGGAGGGCGATGCCTGCTCCATCCCTTTCCCCGACGACGAATTCGACCGGGCCCTGTCGCTGCTCGTCCTCCACTTCGTGCCGGCAGCCGACAAGGCGGTTGCCGAAATGCGTCGTGTGGTGCGGCCGGGCGGTGTTGTCGCAGCCGCCGTTTGGGATCACCTCGGCGGAATGTCCGGGATGCGCATGATGTTGGACACCGTCGCCGCGCAGGACGAGCAGGCGCGAAGCCTGCGCGCTCATTACTGCTTCCAGCCCATGATGAGGCCCGATGAAATGCGGCAGACGTTCATGGCGCAGGGCCTTCAGGAGGTCGAGCAGACCTCGCTGATGATCAGGATGGATTACGAGAATTTCGCCGACTACTGGGACCCGTTCGCCGCCGGCGAGGGGCCGCTCGGCAAATATGTCGCGGGGCTCGATCCGGCGTCCCGGGCAAGGGCTGGCGAGGCCGTCCGGGACGCCTATGAAGCCGGGCAGCCCGATGGTCCACGCTCCTTTGCGGCCGTCGCCTGGGCCTGCCGCGGGGTGGTTCCCGGCGGTGGATGAGCGCCACCTGCCTACGCCTGGATTAGCCGTTCGCTCGCCTCCTCGCGAGCTTTCGCTCGCCGCCGTCCAGCGGCTTGCTTCTGAAGAGGGTTTTGAGGAGGGGAATCAAGATGTTGGACCGCTTCGTTCAGTCCGTGTTGAACCTCGCCGCCGTCGTCGCGGGTTGGTTTGTTCCTCCTGGCGCACATAAGTTCGGACTCGTCCAGATGGGCGTTGCGCTCCTCGTGGTGACCGCCCTGATTGCCCTTGTGGCCTTCTGGCGGCACGCACGAAGTCGGCGCAAACACGCAGGCGACGATGCCTCGGGCTAACCGGACAAGGGCCACCCGCATGTCACGAGTGAATTTACCCGCAGGTCGCGACTACCAGCGCTCATAGTGGTGCCGGCGATAGCCATGTGCGGGCGCCCAAGGCGGCGGACCACCATGACGACGGCCATAGCCGTAACCGTGGCTGTAGCCATCGCGCCGGCCGTAATATCTCTGACGATTCATGTTGTCCTGAATGATCATCAGGCGTTCCCGCTTCGCATCAGTCATGGCGAACGCCAACGGTTGCCTGTCGAGTTGCTGCGCGATAGCGGGCGCAATCGCTTCGCTTGCCTGAGCTGCAGGCGCGAGGCCCGCCATCGTTGCGGCCGCGCCAATGACGATAGTGGCTGTGATCAAGAACCGACGCATCGGGGTTCTCCTTGTTTCCTCTCGACGATTAAAGCCTTCCGAGAGGGAACGCAGGATGAACGGAATCGTTCGGGTCTGTTCAGGAAGGATCCAATGTCGCCAGGCAACAGATCGGCTGCGCCTAACGCGACATGATGCCGATCAGGATCGGGCCCCAGGCCGTCAGCAGGATGTTGCCGATGGCATAGGGCACCGTGTAGCCCAGGGCCGGGATACTGCTCTGGGCCTCGTCCTGGATGGCCCTGAGGGCCGCCGTGATGGTGCCGGCCCCGGCGCAGGCGCCGAGAACGATGAGCGGGTCCATCTTCAGAACGTAGCGCCCAAACAGAATGCCGATGGTATGCGGCAGCAGCGCGGAGATGAGGCCGACGACGATCAGGCTGACGCCGGTCGCCTTCAGGCCCGAGACGAAACTCGGTCCGGCACCGAGCCCGACGATGCCGATGAACATGCAAAGCCCAACCGTATCGAAGATCCAGATCGCCGGCTCGGGAATGCGACCGTAGAAGGGATAGACCGAGCGCAGCCAGCCGAAGACGAGCCCCATGAAGAGCGCGCCACCGCTGGCGGTCAGGGTCAGCGGCACGCCCCAGACGACCAAGGTCAGCAAACCGAATAGGCCGCCCAGGAAGATCCCGAAGCCGACGAAGACCATGTCGGTTGCCGAGGTGCGGCGGTCGGGATAACCGAGTTCGGTTGCGGCCCGCTCGACTTCCGGCAGCGGCCCGACCAGCGACATGACGTCACCACGATTGACGCGTGTCGCCGGTTCGATCGGCATCGCGATACCGGAGCGTGTCAGCTTGGACAGGAAGACGCCACGCGCGAATTCGGCCTGGGCCAGTTCCCCCAGCGATTTTTCGTCGATGCTGCGGGACGTCACGATGACGTCGAGCGCTTCGAGCGGAATGTCGAGCAGCTCGGGGTCACTCACTTCGGGGCCGATCAGGTCGCCGCGGGCGGCGTGAATTTCATGTCGTGCCATGATGGCAATGATATCGCCCGCCTGGATCCTGCGATCCGACGCGTGGCCGAACAGCACGACACCGCTCCGAACGCGCAGAATGAAGGCTCGGGTCTCCTTGATGAGCGCTTCGATCTCAGTGATCGTCTTGTTGGTCAGGACCGGATTTTCGACGCGATAGGCGCGAACGTCGAACAAGCGGGCAGCGGAGGTGACGCCTTCCGCCTCGCTGCCCGGACCGGCCTTCTCGGCGCGCTGCGCCGCAACCTCGCGCAGGTTGATGCCCATGAGTTTGGGACCGACCTTGGGCAGGAACCAGACCAGCGCCGCCGTCCCGACCAGATAGGTGACGGCGTAGGCGACGGGGATGTTGTTGATGAGCGCGGTCCGCTCCGCTTGCGGAAGATCGAGCCGCTGGATCGCTTCACCCGCGGTTCCGATGACCGTCGATTCGGAAAACGCCCCGGCCAGAAGTCCGGCCGCCGTGCCCATGTCGAAGTTCAGGAGCCTTGCGAAGCCGAGCGCCACCAGCAGGCATGTGACGCACAGCACGACCGTCAACGCCATTTGGGGGAGCGCGTCGCGCTTCAAGGCGCGAAAGAACTGCGGGCCGACCTTGTAGCCGGTCGTGAACAGGAAGAGGTCGAAGAAGACCGTCTTCACGGCGGCCGGCACCTTGACGTCGAGCTGGCCGACCAGGACGCCCGCCAGCAGGCAGCCGACGACGACGCCGAGGCTGAAGCCTCCGATTTTCGCCCTTCCGATCAGAAAGCCGAGAGCGATCGTCAGGAAGATGGCGAGCTCAGGATTGTTGCGCAGGGCTTCGACGACGTAGTTCATGCTCTGCCTCGCAGCATGGAACCCGGACAGTCGATCAGGTGGTGTCTGATCGAATGTCCGATGGTTGCCGAACGGACGAAATCACCCCGCGCACGCCTTCGCTCCCGCAGCTGTCGCGCGTCAGGACTTCGATTTGGAGAGAGCGAGATTGTAGGCGTCGAAGGCCTGACGGTAGCCGCGCGCCACCGCGCGGGTCGCGCGTCCGATCTGGCTGTAGACCTCGTCGTCGAGATTGGCGAAGGAGACCCGCACCGACCAGTCGGGGGCGTGGAAACCGCCCCCGTTCAGCAATACGATGCCGTGGTCCTCGGCGAGGCGGAAAACGATGTCGAGCGGGTGGACGTGCTCCTTCATGTAGCTCACCACCTCTGGGCCGACATATTTGTTCGCCCAGAACTCGAAATCGATCAGGCCGTAATAGCGATCATGCAGGGGGTTGTCGGGCACATCGATGCCCAGTCCTTCGATCATCCGGTCAACGCGGGACTTCACGATATCCATGCAGGTCTTTTGATAGAGCTTGGCCTCGTCCATCATCTCGGACAGCGAGAACATGGTCATCATCACCTGCTGCGGCAGCGACAGGCCGGCTGTGTGGTTCAGCGCGATGTCGCGGCTGTCGGCGACGATCCGGTCGATCAGCCTCAGTTCGCGCGGCTTGAGCGTGATCGGGCCATAGCGGGTATCGAGCACCGTCAGGATCTTCTCCGGATGGTTCGCGATCGCCTTGTCCAAGATGTTGTCGCGGTGGATCGCGATGACGCCGAGCCGCCAGCCGGTGCACCCGAAATATTTCGAGTAGGAGTAGACCCCGATTGTATTGTGCGGGAGGGCGCCGAGCAGGCCACGGAAACCCTTGACGAAGGTGCCGTAGACGTCATCGGTGAGGATGATCAGGTCGGGACGCTTGGTCTGGACCAGTTTCACGATCTTGGCGATCGTCTCCTCGCTCAGGGCAACGGCATAGGGATTGCCCGGATTGACGACGAAAAAGGCCTTGACCTTGGGGTCTTCCAGCTTCTTGAGTTCCTCGTCGGTGAACTGCCAGCGGTTTTCCTGAGGCGCGGCCACCGAAACGATGTTGAGGCCGTAATCCTCAAGATGCGGCATTTCGAGATAGGGCGTGAAGATAGGGGTCGCCAGGGCAATCGTGTCGCCCGGGTTCAGCAGCCGGTTGGCCTTCAGCGACTTGAAGATGTAGCACATCGCCGCCGTTCCGCCCTCGACGGCATAGAGGTCGAACTGACCGGATGGGTGCGGCTCCCCGCACATCGCCCACATCAGGTATTCATGCACGATGCGCTCATTGTGCACGAGCATGCGGTCAGGCACCGGATAATTGTCGCCGATGATCGAGTCCACGAGCTCGTGCACGAAGGCGTCGGGTTTGAAGCCGAACCTCTTGATCGCGAAGGCGACCATGTCACGGAGGAAGGTGGCGCCGGGCGAGTCCTTGTGATCAGCCAGCCAGCTCTCCAGCCGCTCGGCAATACCCTCGGCCTTGGGCATGCCACCGATGCCGGCGGCCTTGTGCATCACGCGCCTGCTTTCCGTGATCGCAAATTGCCCGAGCAGGAAGAAGCCCTCGCGCGGCGTCATCGCGACCCAGTTCGGATTGCCGCGACCGGCATTCAGAAGGGCGATCGAAGAGGTTTGCGCCGTCTGTTTTGCGAGACGGATCAGTTCGTCCTTGATCTCGAAGGGGCTGAGGGTTGCGAAACTGCGTAACTTCACCAGGTCCATGGCATTTCCCCATGTTCTTCATGTGCAGCGAATGCGTCAGTACGTGTCGCCGTCAGGTCAGCAGCATGATGATCACCATGCCCCAGATCGTCAGAAGGGTGTTTCCGACCGCGTAGGTCACGGTGTAGCCCAGGGCCGGGACCTGGCTGCCTGCGGTCTCGCAGATCATGCCGAGCGCCGCCGTGGTGGTGCGGGCACCGGCACAGGCCCCGAGCAGAATGGCCGGGTCGAACCGGAAGATGTATTTGCCGGCAAACATCGCCAGGACGAGCGGGATCGTGGTGGCCAATGCGCCCCAGAGGAAGAGACCAACGCCCTGTGTCTGCAGCCCCTTGACGAAACCTGGGCCGGCGGAAATCCCGACGCATGCGATGAAGATGTTCAAGCCGACCGAGTTCATGAACCAGACGGTCGAACTTGGAATGCGGCCGAAGAACGGGCGCACGGAACGGAGCCAGCCGAAGAACAGGCCCGAAATCAGCGCGCCGCCCGCAGTCGAGAGCGTCAGGGGGACACCGCCGACCTTGAAGACGAGAGCGCCGACCAGCGCGCCTAGTGTGATGGCAGCCCCGATGAAGGCGACATCGGCGACGTCGCTGGCTCGGTCGGGATGGCCGATGACCTTGCCGACGGCCGTAACATCTTGGGTCCGGCCGACGATGGTGAGGATGTCGCCGCGATGGATCACGGTGTTGGCGAGGATGGGGATGCTGGTCGCGGTCGCGCCGCGTACGATCTTCCGGAGGAAGACGCCGCGGGCCGCCGGCATATGCGCCATCTCCGCGAGCGTCTTGCCGTCGACATCCTTGCTGGTGACATAGACGTCGACACCCTCGGCCTTGACGTCGAGGAGCTCGGCATCCTCGACCTCCTCGGCGGCCTGGCCGATCAGGTTGACGAGGACCTCGCGCGGACCTGCGATGGCGACGATGTCGCCCTCCTGCAGGATCGTATCGCTGGTTGCGTCCTCGATGACGCCATTGCGGCGGATGCGCTCGACGAAGACGCGTGCGTCCGGAACCAGCGCCTCGGCGTCTACGGCGCGCATGCCGGCAACCCTCGCACCGCTTCGTACCCGGAAGGCGCGTAGCTCGAAGCGCCGCCAGACCGAGCCCGGGCCGCCAAGCTCCTTGTCGCCGCCAAGCCGTGCCTCATAGTCCTTGCAGGCCTGGACAAGGTCGATGCCGAGAAGCTTGGGCCCAAGCTGGGCGAGGACGACCGCCGATCCGACCGTGCCGAAGATATAGGTCACCGCATAGGCGACCGGCATCGCGTCGAGCAGTTCCTTCGTCCTCTCCGGCGAGAGGCCGAGGCGATTGATGGCATCGGTCGCCAGGCCCATCGAGGCCGAGATCGTCTGCGAGCCGGCATAGAGGCCCGCCGCATAGCCTGGATGGTAGCCGGCAATTTTTGCGATGATGACGGGTATCGCAAGGCAGAAGACGGTGACGACGACCGCAAAGATCGCCTGCGGAGCGCCGTCCTTGGCGATGCCTCGCACGAACTGCGGGCCAACGCCGTAGCCGACGGCGAACAGGAACATCAGGAAGAACGTCGATTTGACGTTCGGGGAGATCGTGATCCCGAGCTGGCCGATGATGACGGCCGCGATCAGCGTGGAGGTGACCGCCCCGAGGCTGAAGCCCTTATAGGAGAAGCCACCGACAAAATATCCGATCGCCAGGGACAGGAAGAGCGCGATCTCCGGATAGGTACGAAGCGTACTAGCGAACCAGTCGAACATGCCGATCTCCCGATTTGGCGGCGCCGGACGGCCGCGCAGTCGCCGGCCGGCCAGGGTGCTAGGCAGCCCGAGGTCTCTTGCGGGCGGCTTCGTGATTGGCGCTCTTCTTGCCGGCGAGCACGTCTGTTCTGAGCAGTTTCAGGCCCTTGGCCTTCTCGTAGCCATGGATCTCCTTCACATCGAGCTTGCGCATGAAGGTGATCGTTTCGTGCGTGATGACCTGGCCGGGCACCATGATCGGGAAGCCGGGCGGGTAGGGGATCACGAAATTGGCCGAGACCATGTCCGGCCCGTCCTTGAGGCGTCGGTCGCATTCCGGGCTGTCGATCGGCAGATACTCGCACTGCTTCTCGGAATAGGCAGCGAAGAACGCGGTGCGGATGTCCCCTTCCGGCGTCTTGTCGCCTGCGTCCTGCCGGAACGTTTCGTGGAAATGGCTGAAATTCGGCAGATCGGGCACGTCCTTCATCAGCGCCTTGACCCGCGCCGCGAAGGCCTTCTGCTCCGCTTCGCCCCCGTGCTTGAGCCTCGTATCGATGCTCCGGCAGATCTTCAGAAGGACGCTGATCAGAAGCGCGACATCGCTGCGCGTGTTGTTGATGTTCGATTGCAGCAGGACCGAGTTTCGCGAGGTCTTGTTGACCTGGATGTTGTATTCGGAGGCAAGCAATCCCTTGAAGCTGGTGCCGTCGAAGCCCGCCGTGCCGCAGACCAGGGTCATGCGGGTGGGATCGAGGCAGAACTCATCCTCCCGCATGCTGCGCAACTGATCGTCCCAGCGGGTTCCCGGCGCCAGGAAATCGATAAAGCCGCTGGAGCGGTATTCCTTGGGCACCATGCCGTCGGCGCCGACGATGCTGAAATACGTGGAGATCAGCGGATGCGAGTTGATCTCGCGGCGAATGTCGAGGGCGACCTCGATGGCGTTCATGACGAGCCCGTAGCCTTCGAGCTCCATCTGGCGGCGGGCGACATCGAGACTTGCGATCAGCTGCTGGTTCGGGCTGGTCGAGGCATGGGTGAAGATCGCCTCGTGGAACTGGGCCTCGATCGTGTGGAAATCGACATCCCGTACCAGCACCATGGAGCCCTGGCGGATCGCCGACATCGACTTGTGGGTCGAGTTGGTCTGGTAGACCCGCAGGCGAATGGCGCGAGGATCGGGAATGAGGCGCGTCTGCAGCAGTTTGTCGGCGGATGGCGCGTTGCCGAGTTCGGCGCGCTGTTTCTCGAACTGTTCGACTGCGCCTTGCGTCTGCGCCCAGGCTTCGATGTCGGCGGCTGCACCCATGCCGGTCCGGGGCCGGAGGAAGGGCGACCAGCGAGCGAATCCGAACCACGCTTCATCCCAGAGGAAGATCAGGTCGGGCTTGATCGCCAGGCATTCCTCCATGACGCGCCGCGTGTTGTAGATGTGGCCGTCGAAGGTGCAGTTGGTGAGATCGAGCATCTTGACCCGGTCGAGCCGGCCTTCGGACTTCAGGTCGAGCAGCGCCTTCTTGATGGTCCGCAGCGGGACCGCGCCATACATCGAGAATTCCGCCATCGGGAAGGCTTCGACATAGAAGGGCTGCGCTCCGCTCAGCACCAGCCCGTAATGGTGCGATTTGTGGCAGTTGCGGTCGAGGATGACGATATCGCCAGGCGCCACCAGCGCCTGCAGCACCATCTTGTTCGAGGTGCTGGTGCCGTTGGTGACGAAGAACGCGTGCTCGGCACCGAAGGCCCGCGCAGCCATGTCCTGCGCCCGTTTGATGTTGCCCGTCGGCTCCAGCAAGCTGTCGAGGCCGCCCGTCGTCGCGCTGCTCTCCGCCAGGAAGAGGTTGATGCCGTAGAACTGCCCCATGTCGCGGATCCAGGGCGAGCGGAAGACGGATTTGCCACGCGCGATCGGCAGCGCGTGGAAGGTGGCAATCGGCCTTTGCGCGTAGAGTTTGAGATTGTCGAAGAAGGGGGTCTCGAACCGCGCCTTGATGCCTTCCTGCACTGAGAGATGGAGTTCGAGCGGCTCCTCGATCTGGTACATGATCCGTCGGATGATCGCCGCGCGCGGATCGCCGGCAAGCTTCTCCACGCGCCGATCCGACAGAAGATAGATATCGAGCTCCGGCCGGATCGCCTTCAATCCCGCAGCCAGGCGCAGCGACAGATCGGCTTCATCCGTCTCCAGCAGCAAGGGGTGCTGGGTGGCGAGCACGTTTCTCAACACCGGTGCGTCATGGCGAGAGCGCAACGCGAAGCCTTCATAGATCGCGACCGCGGCAATGTCGGGGTTCATCACCGCGGCACAGACGGCGTCCTCGAGGCTTCCGACCAGCACGGATTCATAGATGAAGGCATCTTCCTGCCGTCGCAGCCGGCGAAATTCGGCGGCAATATGCGGCCAGCGGGAAGCCGGCGCGGGTGTTACGGCGAGCAGCTCGAAATAGGGCCGATGCGTCCGGCTATCGCCAAGCGATGGCGGCAGCACGTCGGCCGGTTCCGGCAATGCGAGGTCGGCCGCCTGCCATTCGCCGGCATCTTGCTTATAGTTGCCTGTGATGATGTCGAGCGAGATGCGCTTTGCCAGCGCGAGAAAGCCGGCCTTGTCCTCATTCCTCAGCCGCTCGCGCAGCGCCGCGATGAGGTCCGTGCCGGGAAAGGCGTGGAACTCCTCGAGCACGCCGAGGTCTTCGAGGGCCTGCTCGACCGCGTTTCGCTTGGCGTCGCCATTGGCCCAGGATCTCGCGAGTGAATGAAGGTCCCGCCACCGATCATGGCGGCCGGACGGCGCGGAGAAGAAATGGTCGATCGACCGCGCATCTTTGGCAGCGCTGGACATTCCGAATCCTTCCCTGGTTGAACGAGGTCGAGGTTCAGATCGCTTTCGGTACGTTCCGCCCGACCGCCTGCGGGCAGCGTGGCCGCGCCCGCGCAAACTGCCACTGAAAATTCCTGCGCTGAGAACAGCACATCGAGGGGCGTCGGCGTATTGTCCTTAGGGACAGGTTCTTGTCGGCAGGAATTCGCTAGAATTCACCCGGCAGGTCGGACCGCATCGCGATGTCCTGCGTGGGTGTATGCTGCGACACCAAGTCGATGAGCAGAGACGGTTCGCGTGGCTGCTTACCAGGCCCGATACGCGAATTGATCGTGGAGGCTTTGATGATGAGAAAGCTGATCAGCCTTGCAGCGTGTGGCGTAATCGCCGCCGCGGTTCTTGCCGCATCTGTGGTGATGGTTGCCGCGCAGACTGTCGGAACACCAAATTCATGCAACAAGATCAATGGCTGCCAGTGGGATTTCATCTACGAACAGCAGATGATGATGCAGAGCGGCCTCATGACGAAAGCAATGGAGGAGGCGCGCGCCAACAAGGAAGCGTTCGAGAGGTTGAGAGAGTGGGAGCGCACCCATGGCGCCGCACCGAGTAACCTGCGGTAGCGGCGGTTCGAATTCGACATCCGGAGCCGGCAGCACGGCTCCGACCCTCCCGCAGAATGCCTTTGCGTGGTGCGAGCGCCCCAAAGGAGCAGACATCAGGAGAGCGCGATGATTCTCCAGATCGTGCTGACGGGCGCCCTGGCCCTGGGCACTCCCCTTCAATCCCTCGCACAAGCGCAGGCGCCCGTTCCTTCCACAGGCGCAGCAGCGACGCCAGCGACCCTGCCGGTCGACCAGGCCCCACTCGCGGCAGCGCAGCTCGACGCCCTGCTTGCCCCGATCGCGCTCTATCCCGACAGCCTGCTGGCTCAGGTGCTGATGGCCTCGACCTATCCGCTCGAAGTCGTTCAGGCCGAGCGCTGGTTTGCCGAGAACAAGAAGCTCAAGGGAGACGCCCTCAAGGCGGCCGCCGAGAAACAGGCCTGGGACGACAGCATCAAGGCATTGGTCGCTACGCCGTCGGTGCTCGAGATGATGAGCAAGAACCTGGAATGGACGCAGAAGCTCGGCGATGCCGTTCTCGCTCAGGAAACCGACGTCATGGACGCTGTCCAGCGGATGAGGTCGCGGGCCTACGAGAACAAGAAGCTCACATCGGGTACGCAGCAGACGGTGACGGTGCAGCAGGAGGGCGCAAGGCAGACCATCGCCATTGCGTCAGCCGCATCCGACACCCTCTATGTGCCCTATTATGATCCCGGCGTCGTCTACGGCGCCTGGCCCTATCCCGAGAGCACGCCCTATTACTTTCCGGCCCCGGGCTACATCGCGGCCGGCGTCGTTGCGACCGGGCTCGCCTTCGGCACCGCCTACGCGCTCGGCCGCTGGGCGACCGGCGGCTATTGGGGCGGCAACATCAACTGGAACAACAACAACATCAATATCAACCGCGATCGCGTGACGCACTGGCAGCACAACCCCCAGCACAGGCAGGGGGTCAGATACGGCAATTCGCAGGTTCAGCAGCGCTTTGCCAACACCTCTCGTCCGGGGAGCGACGGACGCATGGACTTTCGGGGGCGGGACGGGAATCTGGCCCGCCCTGACCGGCCCGATCGCCCTAATGCCGGAGCTGGCAACCGGCCGGATCGCGGGGAGGGGGCCAATCGGCCCGACCGGCCCAATGCGGGCAATCGCCCCAATGCTGGCGCCGGTGCTGCGCGTCCCGATCGCGGGGCCGGGAACCGTCCTGCCACTGCCGACCGGGCGCGCCAGAATCGTCCGAATGCGCAAAGGCCGGCACAGCGGCCCGCGCAGGCCAATCGTCCCAGCGGCGGCAACGTCAACCGGGCCGCGCCGCGCCGCGACAATGCCTTCGGCAACATGCAGCCCGGCAGAGCTGCCACTCTGCAAGCCCAGCGCGGACAGGCGAGCTTTGCTCATGCCGGAGCACGCATGGGAGGCGGCGGCTTCAGCGGCGGCCCCAGAGCCGATGGCGGCTTTGGCGGCGGCGGGGCCCGCATGGGCGGCGGCGGTGGCGCGCGCATGGGTGGGGGCGGATTTGGCGG
>UBZM01000031.1 GCA_900470095.1 Hyphomicrobiales bacterium | reverse complement strand
TTCGAGCCGACCGTGCTCGCCGGCGTCACCACGAAGATGCTGGTGACGCGCGAGGAAACCTTTGGCCCGCTCGCCCCGGTCTATCGCTTCAGCAGCGAGGACGAGGTCGTGGCTATGGCCAATGACACGCCCTTCGGGCTCGCCGCCTATTTCTACACCCGGGATCTCGGTCGCGCCTTCCGCGTCGCCGAGGAACTCGAATACGGCATGGTCGGCATCAACTCCGCCATCCTCGGCACCGAGGTCGCGCCTTTCGGTGGCGTCAAGGAATCCGGGCTCGGCCGCGAGGGCTCCCTCCACGGCATGGATGAGTTCGTCGAGATCAAGTACATGCTGCTGGGCGGCCTCGGCGCATGAAAGCGCTGAAAACTGCCGTCGACAGGATCGCACGACAGATCCGGCGCTTCTCCCGTGCGAACCGGCTCCAAACTCGCTGGAAACGAACTCAGCGCTGAATCAAGCCGGGGCGACCGTCATGCCCCGGAAATCATGCTGATGAATTGCTCCTTATCCAAATTCCGACCGCTGACGACTGCAATTGCAGTGCGGCCTTGCAGCAGACCCGGTTCGGCAAGCAAGGCAGCTACCGATAACGCTCCACCGGGCTCAGTCACCAAGCCGAACTCCGAATACAAGGCGGATACCGCGGCGCGGGCGTGATTGTCTGCGACCACGGCCACTTTGGTTCCCGATCGCATATGAATGTCGAAAGGCAGCGCGCCTGTGATCGGGGCAAGCAGAGCATCGCATATCGATGTTGCATGGCCCTCTATCGGCACCCGCCGTCCTACAGACAGGCTTCGCGCGAGGTCGTCGAAGCCGAATGGTTCGACCGCAAGCATGGCCGAACCGCTACCAGCGATCGCGAGCGCACAGCCCGCCGATAGGCCCCCGCCCGAAGCGGTCGCGATAAACAAGTCGGGAACCACGCCGAGAACAGACGCCTGCTCCATGGCTTCTGTCGCAACGGTCGCGGCCCCCGCGATGATGCGCCGATCATCGTAGGCAGGCACCAGGTGGAACCCGCGCCGTCGTGTCCAATCCTCCAACAATGCGCCACGATCCACCGTCTTCCTGTCATAGAAGACAATCTCCGCCCCCCAGCGTCGTGTCCCTTCGACCTTGGTTTGCGGCGTGTCGTGCGGCATCAAAACGGTGACAGGACCAAGCCCAAGTTTCCGCCCGGCCCACGCGACAGCTTGGCCGTGATTTCCGGATGATAAGGCCACAAACCCACACCGGATGTCGCCTTGCGCTAGCAACGAAAGGTAGTTCCAGGCTCCCCGGAGTTTGAAGCTCCCGGTATGCTGCAGGCACTCTGCCTTAATCAACAGTCGCCCGCCCAGGCGCGCATTTAGCGCTTCATTCTCTAGGAGCGGGGTGACTGCCGCGATGCCTTTCAGATCGGCCGCTGCGTCCGCAATCTCCGTCAACGTGGGCGGCGAAGCATGCCACGCAACATCCCCGGTATCGTTCGCTCGCGGGTCAACATTCATTGCGCTTTCCATGCCTCTCTCGACGGAGCCAGAACCAATTAGTATATCAAAAACACATCTAATTCGTGGAATTGCTGATGTTGAGGCAGTTTATAGCCAGATCATGATATTTTTGATATACCAAAATTGACACTTGTGATCTGATCCTGAAGGCAATCGCCAACGCGGCTCATCGAGTCCCCTCTCGGCGAGTGCCGCTCCTTAGCTATGACGACAAGGATCAGTCATGACATTTGGCCAGGAAGACGAACCGAAAAGCCCGGGAACCCTCCAGACGCTGCTTCGCGGCCGTACGCCACTCATCGCGATTCTGCAGATGGACGCGATCGAAAGCGCCGGCCCCCTGCTTGAGGTGCTAGAAGAGGCGGGCGTATCTGCGATCGAAGTTACTTTGCGGACACCGCAGGCCCTGAGCGTTATCGAGGTCATGCGGCGCCAAGCAAAGCAGGCCGTAGTCGGCGCTGGAACGCTGACACGTCCGGAGCAGTTTGCCGATGCGAAGGCGGCCGGCGCTCTGTTCATGGTCAGCCCGGGCTTCACTCCACGTCTGGCCGACGCTGCAAGGGTAACGGGCGTTCCCTACGTACCAGGCGCGGTCACGCCTGGCGAAATCCTGTCGGCTCGGGAGCACGGATTCTTCGAGCAGAAGTTCTTTCCAGCTGAGCTTCACGGCGGCCTCGCGTGGCTGAAGCATATGCAGCCGCTGTTCCCAGACGTCAGCTTCTGTCCGACGGGCGGGATTTCGCTCACAAATATCGGCGATTTTCTCGCCCTTCCGAACGTGTTTGCCGCAGGGGGCGTTTTCATGGCTCCGAGCCAGCTGGTCTCAGAAAGGAATTGGTCGGGGATCAGGCAGCTTGCCACCGCCGCGGTGCAAGCGGCGAAGGCAAGTTCTGATTGAGCGCCGCAGCATCAGGCGCAATTCGGGCTCATAGGACGCCAGCGCCTTAGGCGCCGGCGGCTCCTTCTCGGTGAAGATTACGAGCAACCAGCTGCGTTACGCCCGTTTCGAACATGGCGCAGCCCCAACGAAATGACGCTCGCCGAATTTGACGGCCGCCCTCCCCTGCCGGGCGATCCTCACACCAACCATCAGTTTCCTGAAAGTGGCCTGGATTTGCGGCCGTTCCGCGGGCTTGAGCGCCCAAGATCTACTTTGCCGATTTTTTCCAGGATCAAATACGATCCTTCACGCAAGTCTCTCACGATAAGCTCACCGGTCTCAGACGGTGAAAGGCGCTCAAGTGCGTCAATGATCAGCAAATGCGGGTGCGTGCCGCGATCAGGCCGTGGTTCAAGTGGGTACTGATTGTTGACGAACGGCCCGGCCAATAGCCAGAGGTTCTCCAGCACCCGGACCAGAACGTCATTTCCGGATGCCCGATAGATTGTGAAATGAAAGGCCTGATTGGCCGCGAGCGCATCTTTCCAACGCGCCTCCTGCTCTGCGAGCAAAAACCGGGCGTGGTATTCCTTAAGCGCCTCGATTTCGGCCGCGGTAATCCTCGCGGTCGCAAGCTCTGCCGCGAGCCGTTCCAGCGGAACTCTGGTTTCGCGGATATTGATGTACTTTGGCACCGTAAGGACGGGGACTCGAGGCTGGTGACCAAGCCGCAACTCAAGCGCGCCTTCGCGAACGAGCTGGAAAATCGCCTCGCGCACCGGCGTGGGGGACATATCATAAGCAGCAGCGAGGCCTCGAATGTTTAGCTTGGCACCCGGCTCGTACTGACCGCTCATCAACGCGATGCGCAGGCGCGCATAAATTCGATCGGATAAGCTGTCCCTATCAATATCGAATTCATCGCTCACGCTCGCATTTTCCGGGGCAACCGGCAGTGCCATCAGGTCTCTCCGTTGCAAATGCTCGCCTTACTCATTTTGCCTAAGTGAACAACTCCGATCGGGCAATTGCTACTGAGGGGGAATAGGGTTCGACCGGCGGCCTCCTCCGACGAGCGCTAAAGGGTCTTTGCCAGCCTCGGATCAAGCGAGTCGCGCAGGCCGTCCCCTAGCATGTTCACCGCCAGCACCGTGAGGGAGAGGAACACCGCGGGAAACAGAATGATGTGCGGCCTGACCTGCCACAATCCCCTGCCCTCGGCCATGATATTGCCCCAGGTCGGCGTCATCGGCGGCACCCCTGCGCCAATGAACGACAGGATCGCTTCAACGATCATGGCGCTGGCGCAGATGTAGGTCGCCTGCACGCTCATCGGCGCGAAGGTGTTGGGCAAGATGTGGCGCCAAATGATGCGCGGCACGCGCGCCCCGTTGGCGACCGCAGCCTCGACATACGGCTGCTCGCGCAGCGACAGCACTACACTGCGCACAAGGCGGGCCACGCGGGGAATCTCAGCGATCGTGATGGCGATAATAACGTTGCCGATAGAGCCGCGCGTCAGCGCCATCAGGGCGATGGCGAGCAGGATCGGCGGAATCGACATCATGCCGTCGATGATCCGCATGATGACTCCATCGGCCCAGCGCACGAAGCCTGCCACGAGGCCAACCGTCAGCCCTATGACCGAGGACAAGATCGCTACGCTAAAGCCAACGAGTAAGGAGACCCGGGCGCCGTACATCACGCGCGAGTAGATGTCGCGGCCCAGCACGTCGGTACCGAACCAATAGAGCTCGGAAGGCATGCGCGTACGCCGTGCTGGTGAGATAGCGGTCGGATCCACCGTGCCAAGCAGCGGCGCGAAGATGCCGATGAGCGCCATCAGGATCAGCAGACCACCGCCGATTGCGACGGAGGGATGCCGGCGCAGGTAACGGCGGAAGCGGGCGAAGCGGCTTTCCGCCTTGGTCAGCTCGGCAGCGACAGCGACGACCATAGCTGAAGCAGGGGTGGGCGATTGAGCAGTCAATAGCGGATCCTCGGGTCGACGAGGGTGTAGGTCAGATCGACCAGCAGGTTCACGAGCACGTAGACCAGGCTGAACATCAACACGACGCCCTGGATCACGGGGTAGTCACGTCGCAAAATGGCATCGACGGTGAGCCGGCCGAGACCAGGAATGGCAAAAACGCTCTCGGTGACAACGGCTCCGCCGATCAGAAGCGCGATGCCGATACCGATGATGGTGACGACCGGCACGGCTGCATTCTTGAGTGAATGCAGAAAGAGTACGTCCCTCTGCGATACGCCCTTGGCCCGAGCGGTGCGGACATAATCCTGCTGGAGCACGTCAAGCATGGTGGCTCGGGTGATGCGTGCAATCAGCGCGATGTAAACGAGGCCGAGGGCCACGGAAGGCAGGATGAGATTCTTCAGCCAGGGCCAGAGCCCCTGCGAGATCGGCGTGTAACCCTGGACTGGCAGCCAATCGAGCTTTAGCGCGAAGACCCAGGCCAGCAGGTAACCGACCACGAAGACGGGCACCGAGAAACCCAGAACGGCGAAGCCCATCGCGACCTTGTCAATCCAGCTACCTGCCTTCCAGGCCGCAACGACACCCATGGGAACGGCGATGACGACGGCGAAGATCAAGGTCAGCACCATGAGTGAGACCGTTGGCTCGATGCGTTGGGAAATCAGCTGCGTCACCGGAAGGTTGGTGAAGATCGAGGTGCCGAGATCCCCCTGCATCACGCGGAACGACCATTCGGCAAATCGGACCAGATATGGCCGATCCAGCCCGAGGCTCGCACGGATCCGCTCGATATCGCCGGGAGTGGCCTGGTCACCGGCGATGATGGCAGCCGGATCGCCCGGCGCGATGTAGAGCAGCGAAAAAATAAACAGCGCCACGAACGCCATCACTGGGATGGTCGAGACAATGCGCCTGACGACGAAAGCAAGCATGCGGGTTCGTCCCCCTAGTTATGTCGGTGATTTTTCGCCGATCGATCACGCCGACGACCTTCAGGCTCGGAGAATTATGAGCTTCCGACGCTCGTTTCGGTTGGGTCGGGCGCCTTCGAGGTCGCAGCTCGGCGGGCCAACAACCGTTCTGCCCCAATCACTCGATTTCGCGCGACTAGCTTTCGCAGGCTTCGCGGGCTCGTCCCGACCCGACGCACTACTTTGCCGCGCTCAGGCGGCATGAAGACTTCGATTGCCTGTTTCCGGATTGCCAGAAGTATCGTTTGGGCAGCCTCATCAGCTGACATTGAGGGCCCGGCGAAAGCCATCGCGAGCGCGTCGTCCTCAGCTTCTTTTTCCAACATCGGCGTCTCGGTGGACGTCGGATGTATGATTGTAAACGCAACAGGGCCGTCTTGCTCCTCAATCGCAACGGCGTGGTGAAAGGCCCGCAGCGCGTGCTTGGCCGCCGCATAGCTGGACAAACCGGGGAACGGCAAGAAACCCGTCATGCTGCAGATATTGACGATGTGACCGCTGCCCTGCGCCTTGAAGCGCCCTAGCGCTGACATCATGCCAATCAAGGGCCCCCCAAAATTGGTATCCATCGTTTGCCTGTGCGCATCGATCGATACGTCGCGAGCATAGCCGGTGTGAACAATGGCGGCGTTGTTCACGAGGACGTCCAGGCGCCCATATTTGGCCCAGACCCAATCAAGCACGTTGCCCCATTGCTCTTGCGAGCAGATGTCTAGCTTGCAGGCGACCGCCCCCCGGCCAATTTTTACCGCCGTGGCCACAGCACCTTCTTCGTTGATGTCTGCCAGGATGACGATGTCGCCATCCTCGGCCGCCAAACGGGCCAGCGCCGCGCCAATGCCACTCGCGGCTCCAGTCACCAACATGATCTTCGGCTTACGGCTTTTCATCGCGACCTCCGCATACCGCCAACAGCGGCAGACTTGATTTTGATCTATCATCTATCAAAAATGAAATTACTGCAATGCGCGTTTCTGCGAAACCCTTTACCGAAAACCCAGAGAAAGCGCCTCTTCGGTGAAAGCGTGAGCAGGCAACAGCATTCATCGCCCACCGCGGCTATAGACACATCAGTGTTTTTGAAATATCAAAAATCCCATCCCGAATGGCAAGTGGATGCCGTGACGAATGCCGGGGAAAGCGGGTAGATGCCTTGATCACTTCATTCGAGCGGATCCCTGATATCGAACTTGAGCTGGGCGAGAGCCCCGTCTGGGACGTTGAGCGTCAGCGACTTTGGTACGTTGACATAGCCAAGCCTGCCATTGGCTGGCTTGATCCGGCCCGCGACGAACGAGGGCTCCTCATCATGCCCACGCCCGTTGGCTGCATCGGCCTCACCTCTGACTCTCGCCTGATTCTCGGGCTCAAGACCGGCGTCTATTATTGCGATCCGACCACTGGCCGCCTCGAGTTTATCGTCAATCCCGAGCCCGATCGCCTAGCTAACCGGCTGAATGACGGGCGCGTGGGGCCGGACGGCAGCTTCTGGGTCGGCAGCATGCACGATGCGTTGCCGCGCGCTCCCACGGGAGCCCTGTACCGTATCACGCCGGACGGAACATGCCTTCGTGTGCTTGACGGGCTTTGCGTGTCCAACGGGCTCGCATGGAGCCCAAATAGCCGGCGCATGTATCATTCCGACAGCAGGGTTTCAGCGGATGCGGGCCAGATTAACGTATACGATTTCGACCCTCGCAGCGGAGCTCTGGGACCAGGCAAGGTCTTTGCTAAGCTCAACGAGTCGCAGGGACTTCCCGATGGCGCCGCGATGGACCGGGACGGCACTTACTGGAGCGCCGGGATCACCGCAGGTTGCCTGAACGGCTTTTCCCCCGAAGGCGAGATCATCCGGAGCATCAAGCTTCGTGCGAAAGCGCCGACGATGCCCTGCTTTGGTGGACCAAACCTCACTACTCTCTTTGTTACCTCACTAACGCGGCAGCATCCGGACGGAATCGATCGCGGGGGATTGTTTCGGGGCGAACTCGGCTGCGCAGGCCTTGCGGAGCCGCGATTTGGGCAGACCGGGCGGGAGTTCGGGTGCCTGCCACGCAAATCTGAAAAGTGACCCCGAACACCGCTCACAGTGCAGGGCCACTCCGCGCTGTGGGAGCGCCAAAGCATGCGGCAAAGAATCTGGAGACCAGGACTTGTCTTCAACTCCAGGTTCGCTCTATCCTCATTTTTGATATATGATAGTTCAAAATAGACAACAAGAACTACACGAGAGGGACGGTGATGATCGAGAGGCGTAAATTCCTGAAGACGGCTGCTGCTGGCCTGCTAGCTCCTCATCTCATTGGAACAGCGCGGGCCCAAGCCCCACGCGTACTCAAGTTTGTTCCTCAAGCGGATCTTGCAGTCGTCGATCCGCTGGGAACCACGGCATTTGTCACCCGCAACCATGCAATGATGGTTTTCGACACGCTTTACGGCGTGAATGAGCGCTTTCAACCACAGCCGCAGATGGTCGAAGGGCACCTCATTGAGGACGATGGCAAGCTCTGGACGATGAAGTTGCGTGAGGGGCTGCTCTTTCACGACGGCACGCCGGTTCTGGCCCGCGATGTCGTCGCGAGCCTAAAGCGCTGGATGACCAAGGACATCTTCTCGCAAGCCTTGGTTGCCGTGCTTGACGAACTGTCCGCTTCCGATGATCGAACTATCCGCTTTCGCCTGCGCAAACCGTTCCCGCTGCTGCCTGATCTGCTTGGAAAAATTGGCTCATACAGCACGGGGATTATGCCGGAGCGGTTTGCTTCAACCAGCGCGAATACCGCACTAACTGAAATCGTTGGCAGCGGTCCGTATCGATTTATCGCAAGCGAACGCGTTCCTGGCGCTCTGAATGTTTATGAGCGGTTCCAGGGATACAGGCCGAGGCAGGAGCAACCGGACTATCTAGCAGGCGGGAAAGTCGCCCATTTCGATAGAATTGAGTGGCGCACGATTCCAGATCCTTCGACGGCAGCCGCTGCCTTGCAAGCGGGCGAGATTGATTGGTGGGAGCAGCCGACACCGGACCTGATCCCGGTTTTCAAAGATCGAAACGTCAAAGTCGAAATCAAAGACAAGGCGGGCAACTTCGGGCTCATGCGCCTAAACTTCCGCCAGAAGCCCTTCGATAACCCGAAGATCCGTCAGATCATCCTGCGTGCGGTCAATCAAACAGATTTCATGCTCGCAACAGCGGGCGAAGACCAAAAGATGTGGCATACGCCGCTCGGCTACTTCCATCCGAACTCGGTCATGGCAAGTACGGAGGGCCTGGAGACTTTCACGAAGACGGTGGATTACGAGAAGGTCAAGGCTGAATTGAAACAGGCAGGATACGCGGGTGAACGCGTTCTGCTTCTTTCCACCGCCGACTACCCATCCATAAATGCGATGTGTGAGGTCGCTGCCGATCTGTTTCGCAGAATCGGCTTGAACCTGGATTACCAGGTCCAGGATTGGGGCACGGTTTCGGCTCGCATGAAGAACAAAGGAACGCTCGAACAAGGTGGTTGGAGCGTCATCTGCAATTTCTCGGCCGCTGTCACAACCTTCAATCCAGCGGCACACACCTGGCTCCGCAGCCACGGAGAAAACGCCTTTGACGGCTGGCCCGACATTCCGGAGATCGAACGTTTGCGCACCGCTTGGTTTGACGCACCGGATCCCAAGGAACAAGCCGCCATCGGCCGTCGCATGCAAATGGTCACTCTGGAGCAGGTCCCCTACATCCCGCTTGGACTGTACTACATGCCGACAGCCTACCGGGGAAATCTCACCGGCATCCTCAATGGCATCCCACTTTTCTGGAACGTCAGGCGCGGCTGATTTGTGGCCTGCCTGACTTCGCCTGCCTTACCGCTCCCCGAACCAGCCTAAGAGGTTTCTGATGATTGGGACCGATCCTAAAACGGCCCATTATCCGATCGATGCCGAACGTCGGGACTTAATCGAAGAGTTCCGGCGTTCTCCGAAAGGCCCCTACAGTTCAGAACTCCAGAAAATCGTTCACCGAATGCGCTGGTCTGGCGAAGGCGGACGATTTGCTCTGATGCCTGTCGTCCCCGGAAAAACGTGGATGCTCATGCTGCTACCCGCAAGACGCGGTGACCCGATTGTCCCGCAGCCCGATCAGATTTTCACGAGCCTCGAGGACGCGGAATGGGCGGTCTTCAAGCTTCGATGGAAGGCCATCACCGAGCACGCCATCCCTGAGGACCTGGATACGACGCCATGATCGACTCCACGAGTATTCTTGCCTACGCGTCTCAACTGAGTGTCGCGCCTGGGGACGAAATTGCCTTCCATATTGGTAGCGAACGGGTGCGCGAAACCGAGACTTCGATCGTCCGCGTGAGATGTGGCGACCCGGATGAGAATGGCCCCGGTTTAAAACTCATCGAGATGCCATCGGCTATCGACGGCCGCACGCCGATCGAGCCTCAGCCCATTCACAATGGCTCCTACGGCACCGTCGAAGACACCCTCGTGCTCCCGTCACTGCGGAGCTTCACCTTTGGTTGCTATGTCTACCCCACGCTTATCGGGTCAACGATCGACCAAACAGTCGTTTCGCGCTGGAATGGCCGGGATGATGCGGGTTGGCGCCTGGACATCGATACCGAAGGCTTTGCAGTCCTGACAGTTGGACACGCCGGCCATCTCAGCCAGATCCGATCCCCGGTACCCCTCCTCAATCGTGAGTGGATTTTCTTGGCGGTCGTCGTAGACCAAACGAGCGGCGCAGGTTTGCTGGAAGGCTCAAGTCTGGCACGCGACGGCGGCCGCGATCGTCGCTTTAGCGTTTCGGCCGTTATCCCGACCAGCGGGGGCGCGTCGCCCGATACGCCACTAGTGTTTGCTGCGCGATGGAGCGGTTTTTCGGCGCCCCAGAAGCTTACAAGTCACCATTTCAACGGCAAGATTGATAGACCCCGCCTCTATCAGGGCACTCTAGAGCATGCCGCAACGCTGGCGCTTGTAGAGAACCTCACCCCGCCCGCCACGGATCCGCGCTTAATTGCGGCCTGGGATTTCAGCCAAAACATCCCGAGCGACGAATTCGTAGACCTGTCTGCCAACAATCTGCGCGGCAAAGTACACGAGCTGCCGGCGCGAGGATCGACAGGCGCGAATTGGACGGGTCAGATTGGCAGCTGGACAGAGGCGCCCTCCCAATACGGCGCAATCCATTTTCACGAAGACGACCTTGAAGACGCGCGGTGGCAACAGACTTGCAGCATGCGCATCCCTGAGAACTGGCGCCCGGGCTTTTACGCGTTACGAATGCGAGGTGAGCACGACGGGCGCAAGATCGAGAGTTTTGCTTCCTTCTTTGTTCGGCCAAAACGTGGGCGGCGGACGGCAGACGTCCTCGTCATCGCCCCGACGGCGACATACCTGGCTTATGCGAACACTCACGTTCGCCTCGACCAGTCACACTTTGAAGTGATGGCGGACAGCTTGCTGATCGTCAGCCAGGACGATGTTTTCCTGAGCGCTCACAGAGAGTTCGGGCACTCAACCTACGACACTCATCTCGATGGTAGCGGGATTAGCTATTCCTCAGCATCGCGTCCAATCCTGAACATGAGGCCGCGGGCGAACACCTTCAACTATGTTAACGACACGCATCTCCTCGATTGGCTCGAAGAAAACGAGTTCGCCTACGACGTTGTTACGGATGAGGACATGCATCGCGATGGAGCGCGCCTGCTGAGGGACTACCGTGTCGTCATCACCATGTCTCACCCGGAGTACTACTCCAAGGAAATGTTTGATGCGCTCGAAGCCTATCAGAATCATGGCGGGCGGCACATGTACCTTGGAGGCAATGGCTTCTATTGGCGGATCGCATTCCATCCTACCAAGCCTGGCATAATTGAGCTCCGTCGTGGGGTCACAGGTCTTCGCAGTTGGGAAGCTGAAGCCGGCGAAGGCAATCTTGCGTGCACGGGAGAACCGAGTGGACTTTGGCGGAGCAATGGCCGGGCGCCCCAACGGCTCGTGGGCGTAGGCTTCAGCGCGCAAGTTTTTGACTTCTCCACCTTCTATCGGCGCTTGCCCGATGGTCTCGAAAGCGACACCGCCTTCGTGTTTGAGGGGGTTGGAGCAGATGAGCCAATTGGGAATTTCGGCCTACGACTGGGCGGTGCAGCTGGATTGGAAATAGATCGAGCTGATCATACGCTTGGATCCGCTCCCAATATAAGGATCTTGGCAACCGCGGATCGCACTGGCGCAGGAGGCATCCCAACGCCGGAAGAGTTACCTGTCCTGTATCGCGGCTTCACTGGTGAAGAAAGCTCGGTGGCGCGCGCCGACATGGTGCTTTTTTCGACGGCTGAAGGAGGCGCAGTCTTCTCAGTCGGTTCTATTGCTTGGTGCTGCGCGCTTTCTCACAATCAATATGAGAACAACGTCAGTCAGATTACCCGCAATGTTTTACGGCGTTTCCTGTCGGACGCCCCGCTGTGACCTAAGAACAAAGGCTGTCCGCCTCCGCCGAGTGGTCCGGTTTGACCGTTGGTAGATGGTCGGCGGAGGGCTTAGCGCGGGCGACGGAACTGGTCCGGGTTTTGCTGCCACCCGGCGGGTACGAAGACCTTTAAACCCTGGCCGACGTCCCACAGGGAGCCGGCCAAGGGAAAGTTTGCGGCGCAATACCGAGAGACCTGAGTAGTCGGCCAATCAGGAGGCGCTTGAGTGCAATCCGGAGCCGAATGACTGACCAAACTAGCAAGCGACCTTAAGCCCTCTCCTGCTGCGCCTTCCACTCCAAGTATTCGGCTTCGGCCTCTTGGGCGAGCGGGTAGTAGCGACGAAGGTCGCCGCCCTTCGATAGCATGATGCGCGAGAAGTCCTCCCACTCGGCGTGATGACTGCCGGCTTCGAGCAACCTCTCGGCATAGGCGATAGGCACGCAGATAGCCCCGTCATCGTCGGCGATAATGATATCGCCCGGTCTGACATAAGTGCCACCACAGGCTATCGGCACGTTCACCGCGTGGGGCATCAGCGTCGTCTGAGTATGAAAATTCGGGGAGACGCCACGCATCCAGTAGCCGATATCGAGCGTGAACGCTTTCGCAGCATCGCGGATGACGCCGTCGATGACCATGCCTTTGCCGCCCTTGCCGGCGAAGTAGGTCAGCATCATCTCGCCGAAGATCCCGCTTTGCATATCGCCCCTGGCGTCGACGACGACGATGTCGCCGGCTTCGATGTGGTAAAGCGCATGTCTATGAAGCTGTTTCTCGCGGTCGGCATACTCGTCGTCGCCATACAGATCCTCACGCTTTGGCATGAACTGGAGGGTCATCGCAGGGCCAGCTATGACCTTGCCGCGCGAGTGCGGCACGGCTCCTGCGATAAAGGGATTTCGGATGCCCATCTTGTAGAGTTCGCTGGACGCGGTAGCCGTGCCAATGCTGGCGAGCCCGTCGACCAGCGCCTTCTCCGGACGATTAATCATGGGGATGTCGAACATGTGTCATTCCTGATGGTGGGCGGCGTGATCTGGTTGTCTTGAACGCGATTTTAGATCTGCGCGGTCACAAGCCGGCTCTCAAACTCCACCGACGACCGGATGCCAGTCCGGTCGATACGGGTCTTGGTGGAAGCGGGCGTAGTAGTCGCCCTTCTCCTCATAAAACGCCCCGTAGTGGCGCATCTTGTCCTCGTCGAGCGCGACGCCGAGGCCCGGGCCGGTCGGCACGCGGATGGCGCCGCCCTCGTACTTCATCAGCCCGCCCTCGATGATGTCGTCGGTCAGGTAGTGGTAATGGGCGTCGCCGGCGAAGCTCATCTCGGGGATCGTCGCGGCGGTGTGCAGCATCGCGGCGAGCTCGATGCCGAACTCGGCCCCGGAATGCATCGCGACGCCGAGCCCGAAGGTGCGGCAGACCGCCGACAGGTCCTTCACCCCGCGGGGCCCCTCCCAGTAGTGGATGTCGGTCAGCACGATATCGACGGCGCCGAGCCGGATGGCGGGGCCGAGATCGTCAAATTTCGCCGGATACATATTGGTGGCGATGGGCGTGCGGACCGCCTTGCGCACGGCGGCATTGCCCTCCAGTCCCCAGGCGGGGTCCTCGAAATACTCCATCCCGACGGCCTCCAGCCGCTGGCCGATGCGGATCGCGGTCGGCACCGACCAGACCCCGTTGGGGTCTATGCGCAGGCCAAAGTCCGGCCCCATCCGGTCGCGGCAGAGTTCGACGGCCCGTGCCTCAACATTGGGGTCGAAGACGCCTGCCTTCAGCTTCATAGCGGTGACGCCGAGGGTCTCGTGCAGCTCCTGGCAGAGATCGGCCATGTCCTCGGAATGCTCGTCATGGCCACCGCCCGGCCGGTCGTAGCGCCAGAACAGATAGGCGATCATCGGGATGCGGTCGCGCACCGGCCCGCCGATCAGGTCGCAGAGCGGGCGCCCCAGCGCCTTACCCTGGATGTCGAGGCAGGCCATCTCGATCGCGGCATAGAGACGAGCGTTCGAAAGATAGTAGATCGCCCGCAAGGTCTTGAGCTTGATCAGCTCGAGATGGAACGGGTCCATGCCGATGATACGGGACTTGAGCTTCGTCAGCGCGCCGCGCTGGTCGCCACCGCCGACCTCGCCGAGGCCGACGATACCCTCATCCGTCACCAGTTCGAGGATGGTACGCAGGAAATACCCCGGATGAACCCCGGTGTTGTGGCGAAGCTGCGCGTTGAGCGGGATCGCCACGCAGCGTACCTTTAAGTCGACGATCTTCATCGCTCTCATTTCCTTTAGAGATGCATGCCGCCATCGACGAAGAGTGTCGTGCCGGTAACGTAGCGCGCCGCGTCGGAGGCGAGGAACAGCGCGACCTCGGCGCAATCCTCCGGTGTCCCGAGGCGTCCAGCCGGGATTCGTGCGAGTACGGCATTGCGATAGGCTGCGTCCGCCAGCGCCTCGCGGTTGCGCGCAG
The DNA here is from genome assembly GCA_900470095.1 of Hyphomicrobiales bacterium. Lineage (GTDB taxonomy): Bacteria > Pseudomonadota > Alphaproteobacteria > Rhizobiales > Beijerinckiaceae > Allobosea. The sequence continues at coordinate 49,261 of UBZM01000031.1, read as the reverse complement.
TCGCGATCGCACCGGGCGCCAGGACGTTGCAGGTCACCCCGTGCCCTGCGACCTGCCTGGCGATGTTGCGGACTATGCTTTCGAGCGCCGCCTTGCTGGCGGCGTAGAGCAGCATCTCCGGGTGCTCGCGAACCTGCTGGATCGAGCCGATGGCGATCAGCCGGCCGAACCCGCTCTCGGCCATGGCGGGCACGAAAGCCTGGATGAGGCGGTAATTCGCCGCGAGGTTGATCTCCCATTGCCGGTCGATCGACGCGCGGTCGAAGCCGGACCAGGGCTGCCTCTCCTGCAGCGCAGCGTTCAGGACGAGGATGTCGACCCCGCCGAGAGCGTCCGTAACGGCTGCCACCAGCCGCTCGACCTCGTCGGGCCGGGCCAGATCCACGCCGATGCCGATGACAGCGCCGGCTTCGCGGCACGCAAGGTCGAGCTCCGCACCCTGCGACGGAGCATTGATGCAGACCTTGGCGCCAGAGTTGACCAGCGCTTTCGCGATGGCGAGGCCGATCCCCTGCGACGAGCCGGTGACGAGCACGCGCCGGCCCTCGAGATCCGCATGAAGCCTGCTCGCTTCAGTCATTGCGGTCGCCGAGCCTCGCATCGAAAGCGTCGCGCACGGCATCGCCAAGGAAGTTGAGCGCCAGCACCGTCAGGAAGATCGCGAGTCCCGGGAAGAAGCTCATCCACCAGGACTGGTAGAACTGGATGCCGGTCGCGACCATGTAGCCCCAGCTCGGCGTCGGCGGCTGCACGCCCAGGCCGAGGAAGGAGAGCGCGCTCTCGGTGATCAGCGCCTGCGAGGCCGAAAGCGAGCCGTAGACGATGACGTTGCCGGAGACGTTCGGCCAGATGTGGCGAGACAGGATACGCCAGGGACTTGCCCCGGCAGCCTGCGCCGCAACAACGTAGTCGACCTCGCGTAGGCTCAGCACTTCCGCCCGCACCAGGCGGGCGAAGCCGGGCATCTTGGTGATCGCGATGGCGAGCATCGCATTCATCAGGTCGGGGCCGAGCACCGCGACGATGGACAACGCCAGAACCAGCAGCGGAAACGCCAGGAAGGCATCCATCACCCGCATGATCAGCGCATCCCAGCGGCCACCGAGCCAGCCCGAGATCAAACCCAGCACCGAGCCGACGACCAGCGCGAGGCCGATGGCGAAGACGACGACCTGAAGCGAAACCGTGGCGCCATGCAGGACGCGTGACAGCACGTCACGGCCGATCTCGTCGGTGCCGAACCAGTGCGCCGCGCTCGGCGGCATCGAGAAGGCTTCCGGGTCGATATCGGTCGGAGAATAGGGCGCGATCCAGGGGGCCAGCAGCCCGAGCGCGACTACGACGGCAAGAACGACGACCCCGAACTGTCCCTGCCAGGACGTCAGGATGCGGCGCATGATGATCGCGCTCGGCGAGCGCGGCGCGCGCTGCTCCGAGGCGGGGGATGGCGGCATCGAACCGGTCACGGCCACCATCGCCTCAGGTCTCGACCCGGGGATCCAAGATCCGGTAGAGCATGTCGGTCAGGAGGTTCACTAGGAAGACGGCGATGACGATGAAGAGGATCGCTCCCTGGATCACCGGGAAGTCGCGCTGGAAGATGCCGTCCACCAGCATCCGGCCCAGGCCAGGCAGCGCGAAGACCGTTTCCGTCACCACAGCGCCGCCCAGCAGTGCCCCGACCTGCAGGCCGATCACGGTGATGATCGGAATCAGCGCGTTGCGCAGCGCATGACGGATCAGGACCAGCCCCTCGTTCAACCCCTTCGCCCGGGCCGTGCGCACATAGTCCATCGACAAGACCTGCAGCATCGAGGCTCGCGTCTGGCGCATCACCAGCGCCGCGAAGGCGGTGCCGATCGTCAGCGCCGGCATCACCATCAGCTTCATGTTCTGGGCGGGATCGTCGAAGAACCGGACATGACCCGATGGCGGCAGCCAGCCAAGCTGCAGCGAGAACAGCATGATCAGCAGCACGCCCATCCAGAAATACGGTACGGCCATCGAGGACATCGCCACGAAGCTCGCCGCGACATCGATCAGCCCGCCACGATAGCGCGCCGCGAGAATGCCGGCGGGCACGCCAATCGTAACCGCGATCAGGATCGAGAGAAAGCCGAGTTGCAGCGTGACCGGGATGCGAGCCGCCAGCATCGCGCCGACATCCTCACGCGTCCGCAGGGACCGGCCGAACTCGCCCTGGGCGACGCGGGCGAGCCAGGTGACGTATCGAATGGGCGCCGGCTGATCGAGTCCGTATTCGACCCGCACGGCGGCGCGCTGCTCGGGCGTGGCTTGCTCGCCGAGGATCGTCACCGTCGGATCGCCCGGCAGGAGGTTGGTCAAAGAAAACACGATGACGGTGACGAAGAACGCCACCGGCAGCATCTGGATGAGCTTCCTTCCGAGATAGCTGAGCACTACCCGCCCCTCAGTAGCGATCGAGCCGGCGATGGTCGCGGGCAATCTCGGCGATCACGGCGTCGGAAACGGCGAAATGCGCCATCATCGCTACCCGCGCCTCTGACGGATCATGAGCGCGGATGGCGTCGATGATCGCCTGGTGACGCGCGACGGTCGCGGCCGGGTCTCGCAGATCGCGCTGCAGGCCGAGTGCGCGTTGGGTGAATTTAATCGTCTCCACCAGTGCATTGACCAAATGTTCGAGCAGTGCGTTGCCGGAGCAGCGCGCCAGCGCGACGTGGAAGGCGAGATCGCCCTGCAGCCAGCGTTCGAAATCCCCATCGATATTGGCGCGCATCTTCTCCAGTGCAGCCTCGACCGGCTCGATTTGCAGGGGCGAGGCGCGCTCGGCAGCGAGCGAGGCCACCTCCACCTCGATGGCGCGACGAAGCTCGACCGCTTCTCGCAGGCCGTTATCGGTCACCCGGACGGCCAGGCGCAGAAACTGGTCGAGCGGCGCGACAGAGAGCCCCTTCACGGTCGTCGGCTTGCCCTGCTGGACATGGACGATGCCGAGTGCCGACAGGCGTCCGAGCGCCTCGCGAACGACGGGCTTCGAGACGTTCAGGCGCTTGGCGAGGTCCGATTCCGACGGCAGGGAATCGCCGGGGCGGAAGACGCGCTCCGCGACACGGTCGATCACGAACTGCGTCACCGCCTCGGTCAGGCGCTGCTTGTCGGGTTGAAGTGCTGCAATGTCACTCATAGCCTATCAGATATCTTGTGACTTGATGCCGGTCAATAGGCTGTCGTCATAGCGCCTGCTATCGTCGCTATCGACACGCATTAACTTACAACGCATCGCTATTTCGCATCCGCAGCATAATGTCAGGGCAAATGAAGCGGGTGGAAATTCAGATTCCGTTTGCCCATCTCATAACATATCTGATAGGCAACCGCTCGCTGGCGTCGATAAGAGCGCCTTGGAGGAGTTCGCGCAATGGATATGATTTCACGTCGCGGCATTCTGCTCGGCGCTTCGAGCCTGGGCCTCATTGCCGGCCTGCCTGCCTTCGCACAGGGCTCGCCAGTCCGTGGCGGCACCATCGTCGCCTCAATGGACCTGCAGCCCAAGAGCCTCGACCCGATCATGGGCGATGCGCCGACCTCGGATCGCTACGCCCTGATCCAGATGTTCGAGGGCCTGCTGAAATTCGACGTGCAGGGCAATCTCCAGCCTTCCCTCGCGACGAGCTGGGGATGGTCGGAGGACAAGAAATCGGTCGTCTTCAAGTTGCGAGAGGGCGTCGTCTTCCATGATGGCGAGCCCTTCAATGCCGAGGCCGCCGTCTTCAACATCGCGCGGGTCGTGGCCCCTGGCTCGACGGCGCCGCGCAGCCCCGATCTCGCCGACATTGCCAGCGCCGAGGTGGTCGATCCGATGACAGTCCGGATCAATCTGAAGCAGCCTTCTGGCGCGGCACTGGCGTCGCTTGCGGTCGAGGCGGGCATGATGTGCTCGCCGGCCGCGCTGAAGAGGCTCGGCCAGGATTTCGGCCGCCAGCCGGTGGGCACCGGCCCCTACAAATTCNNCTGCGCATAATCCCGACGACGGCCGTGAAGATGGTCGAGGTCAAGTCGGGCGGCGTCCATCTGGTGGACGGCGTGACCCCGCGCGATTTCGAGGAGGTCGAGAAAAACCAGGCGCTCAAGCTTGTCGAGGTTCCGCCGGGCATCGCACAGTGGCTGACCTTCAACGTCAGCAAGGGCATCTTCGCCAACCCGGCGCTGCGCGCGGCGGTGAATCACGGCATCGACCGTAATGTCTTGATGAAGGGCATCACCCGCGGCTTCGGCGCGGTGACGCCGACCTGGGTGCCGCCGACCGACTGGACCTACGACGCCAGCGTCCCCGCCCCGAAGCTCGAACCGGCAAAGGTCCAGGCCGCCCTCAAAGAAGGCGGGCAGCCCAACGGCTTCACCTGCAAGCTGTCGATCATCCAGCGGGATCCCGACACCCAAGCCGCGCAGATCGTTCAGGCCCAGCTCAAGCAGTTCAAGATCAACATGGAGATCGAGATCCTGGAGCGGCAGGCCTGGGTGCCGAAGGTACTTGGCCTCCAACACGAGTTAGCGATGGGCCGCGTCAATGTTCCGCGCGCAGACCCCGATCATGTCTTCGGCCCGTTCTTCGGCCGCTCCGCTTCGCAGAACTGGTCCGGCATCAAGGACGAGGAGGTCTTCAAGCTGGTCGATCAGGGGCGCGAGGAAACCGACCAGGCCAAGCGCAAATCGATCTACAAGGATCTCCAGACCGCCCTCAACAAGAACGACTACTACTCCTGGCTGTTCTTCCGCGAGGCGCGCCATGTCGCCCGCAAGGAACTGCATAACATCGTGCTCGACTCAGGTGGCGCCTGGCAGCTCGCCGAAGCCTGGCTCACCAAGGCCTGACGCGAGCGCCGATGCCCGGCCCGAGCTCGAGGATCGCAATGAACCTGAACGTACTCGCCGGATCGCCCAACACAGGGGACGAGATCGAGGGCGCGAGCTTCGTGAAGGACGCTCACCGGCAACGGGTCGCGGTTCTCGTCCTCTCTATGGGCGTGCCCGCTGCCACGGTCGCTGCGCTTGCGCAACGGTTCGAAGTTCTTTGTCCGGCCAACCCGGGGGACATCGATGTACTCGTCGCGGCGCACGGTGAACGTATTCGCGGGATTGCGACAACGGGAAAGACCAGGCTCGACCGTGCACTGCTAGAGCACCTGCCAGCGCTCGAGATCGTGGCCTGTTACAGCGCGGGGCTCGACAATATCGACACGGAAGCCCTAGCCGAGCGTGGCATCGCCCTAACCAATAGCTCGGCTGCGCTCGCCGACGAAGTTGCCGATCTCGCCATCGCGCTGATGGTGATGGCCCGGCGCCGACTCGTCGCGGCTGACGCTTATGCTCGCAGCGGTGCCTGGACAGAAGGCGCCTTCCCGCTGGGGCAGTCGGTGACAGGAGCGCGCATAGGTTTGCTTGGTCTCGGTCATATCGGCAGCGGCGTGGCCCGCCGCGCCGAAGCGATGGGCATGCACCCACGCTACTGTACCCGGCGGCCGGTGGCGGACTGCGCGTATCCCTACTATCCCGATGCGCGGGCGCTTGCCTCTGACAGCGACGTATTCGTTGTCGCCTGCCCGGGGGGCGCGCGCAATCGTGGCCTCGTCGACGCGACCGTTCTTGCTGCGATGGGACGGGAAAGCACGCTAGTTAACATCGCACGTGGCGAAATCGTCGACGAGTCCGCGCTCGTTGAAGCTCTGGCCACGGGGAAGCTCGGCTCCGCCGGGCTTGATGTCTTGGCCGACGAACCCAATGTCCCAGCTAAGCTTCGGGAACTGCAGAACGTCGTCCTTACGCCACATCTCGGCAGCGCGACGATCGAGACCAGAAATTCAATGGGGGCGAGCGTTGTTCGATCCCTTGTGCAGGCGCTCGGCTAAATAGTTCGACGCCGACGTTTCGGTGTCGTGACGATCGGGATCGTCACGACGTTCTTGCCTCTACTCGTTCTCCTCGCTCTGTCGCGGAGACCAGACCCGCCTCTCCGGCCACGAACGGGCCAGAGCGCCCGCAGGACGCGTCCTAGGTCTCGTCTGACTTTCCGGAGCACCTGCCGCATCCAGCAGCATCCATGGGCGATCCTGCTATTCGGCTCTCCCGGCCCTGGTGATGGCGCCTGGTCTGGCCCAAGCCCGGAGCTAGCGCGGCTGGAGCGCGCCAACAGCAGACACAAGGCGTCTGCTCGAAACAGAGCGTTCGCCAGTCACACGCAGCTATGACCGCCTCACCTCACCTCAGACCCTCAGTGCCTATTGGCGCATGCGGATTACGGCCTTCCGGCATCGCTTTTTCAAGGGCCGGCTGATTGATTTACGTCATCCACACCGGTGAGACATTCGCATCGAGGGGAGCGATAGGTCGGCGAATGCGGCGGTAAGGAATTGCGGCGGCATCGGGTGGAAAGGGACCGCCACAATTCACGAAAATCACATCGGCGGCGATCGGCGCGAAGGCCGTGTAAAAATGGCTTGCGGATTTGACCACGACGATCTTTTTCTTCGAAAGCTCTATCCCGAGCAATTCGAAGACAGCGGGGTGGAACGTCTGCGCTCGTTTGCTCGCCAGCACCACATCCAGCTTGCCGAGTCGTAACGAGGCTGCCGCCCCCAGGGAAACACGGCTCTCTTGAAACGGAATGACGAGATCGCGTGTGGTGGCGACGATCTCGATGTCAGCATCGACGGGCATGCCCGAACTCGGCGCCGCCTTGCCGCCGAAGCGCAGTTGTAGGCGCGCACCGGGGCCCGCCGCCAGGCAGAACGACACAGCGACCGGATCCCACAGAGCGCCGACCGCGGCATCGATGTCCGGGCGCTCGAGCAGCGAGTAAACAAGGAACGTACTGTCGCCGGCCACGCCGCCGCCGGGATTGTCCCAGCGGTCGGCGAGCACTACAGGTTGACCGGCCACGGCTAGGGCCATGTCGATCGCCTTGGCCGGATCGGGCATATACGGCATGCGGTTGGCGCCGAAGGCAACGATACGGGCACCAAATTCGGCCGCCACGGATCGTCCCCTTTCCGGGGCATTGTCACTGATAACGACGACCTTGGTGCCCACGTCGGGGATGTCGGCCGCGGGAAACCCGTGCACGACGGAGATGCTCAACACGCCGTCCCTGCCTTCACGGGCGATCATGTCGTCAACAAGGGCCCTGCCCGGCTCGCGGCTAGTCAGGAAATTGGCGATGGCCCGGCAGTCGAGGACACTCATCACCGGAGTGATTTCCTTGCGGGCGGCGCGCAAGGCAAGATCCACCATATCTTCCGCGCGCTCGTAGAAATCGCTGTGCGGCACCTCCTTGAAGGTGACCAGGATCGTGGCGGCGTCGATCATCGCCTGTGTGAGATGGCAATGGGGATCGAGTTCGACCCCGATAACCGCGTCCTGCCCTACGATGACGCGGGCCCGGGTAAGCATATCGCCCTCGCAGTCGTCGTAGCCCTCGGCGATCATCGCGCCATGCAGGCCGAAAAGCACCACGTCGACGGGTATCGCGGCGCGAAGCTGATCAAGGATTTCGTCCCGCAACCCCTCATAGGCCTCCCGGGAAACCAGGCCGGCGGGCTCGGCCCAGGCCGCCGTCCCCTCGATCAAGGTAAATCCCTGCTCGCTGGCGCGTTTGCGGGCCGCAATAAAGGGTGCGGAACAGAGGGTGGGCGTCTCGGAATGCTCGCCCGGTGGGGCGTAGAACGCATCTTCGAAGGCGCCGCGGTCGATACGAATTGGCGAAAACGTGTTCGTTTCAGTTGCCAGCGAAGCGACAAAGACCCTCATCATTTGCCTTTTCTGCGACCCGCAGACGCCGCCAGCGGAATGCGCAAATCGGCGAGGCTGTTTTTCGCCTCGCGCAGGCGATCAAAAAGCGCCGGACCGCCACGGAGAGCCATCGCTGTTGCGATGATGTCGATCAACACGGCGTGGGCCACGCGCGACGTCATCGGTGTGTAGATTTCGGTGTTCTCATGCGCGTCGATCTCGAGAACGATCTCGGCCGCAGCCGACAGCGCGGTATTCGGCCGTGTGATGGCGATGACCGTGGCGCCGCATTCGCGCGCCTTTAGCGCCATCGCCTCGATGTCGCGCACCATGCCAGTGTGGGAAAAGCAGAGCGCCACGTTGCCCTTACGCAGCGTAGCGGCGGCAAGGCGCTGCAAGTGCGTGTCGTCATACGCCACGACTGGGATGCCGAAGCGCATCAGCTTGTGCTGGGCCTCCATGGCCAGGATGCGCGCCGCACCGGCACCGTAGCAATCGATGCGGGTCGCGTTGGCGAGTATGTCGATGACCCGCGCAAGCACCTGCTGGTCGATGGACCGCCGCAGCATCGTCAATGTGTAGATCGAGGAATCGACGAGCTTGTCGACGATCTGGTCGAGCGGGTCGCTGGAGATGACTTCGCTGTGAACATAAGGCGTTCCGGCGACGATGCTCTGTCCGGTGCGCAGCTTGAGTTCCGGATAGCTGGCCAACCCCATCGTACGCACGAACCGAAGCACCGTCGGCTGGCTGACGCCCACCTCTTCGGCCAATGTCGCGATCGACATATGGATGATCTTGTCCGGCGCATCGAGCACAAACTCTGCTACCCGACGCTCGGATGGCGAAAGCTCGGCCCTGCGGGCAGTTAATATGTCAAGGAAGCGGTCGTCACCTCCTGCATGACCATTTCCCGGCGCTTCACCTCTCATCATACCGTTCCCCTATTCGAACGCGAAGCCTTCCACCTCGATGCAGGCTCCAAGCGGGAGCGTCGGAACACCGATGGCGGTGTGGCTATGCCGGCCGGACACGCCCATGATCCCACTATCATACCGGATGCACCCCTCATCGCAGCACCCGGGGCGACGAAATCCGGCTCCGCGTTGACGAAGCCGCGCAGCCGAGAGCGCATTTCGTGATCGGGTCAAGCCACCCCAGCGCCAGTCTCGTATGGGCGAGAACCTGCAGCAGGCAGAGACGCGCAGCGGCATAACCATCTGCGTCCGTAATTTTACTCCCTAACTTGCCTTTATAGAACTCGGGTAAATTCCCGTCCGGTCCCACGCATAGCTGACCAGAGATGTACAGCAGGTTCTCGATAATATTGTAGGATACATAATTTCCTTTTAGTTCAAACGCATCTGGTCGCTTCATATTCACCTCTTCTAAGCGGGCTTTAATGGGAGCGCCGGTGGTCAAGTGCCCGTCTCCGCGCCATAATCGTTATTATGTCTGACGGCTCCGATCCTTCCTACACTGGTCTCAGATGCGTTGACGAGACCGTTTTCGTAATTTATCTACATCACTGGTCGGCGAGCGCCGATGCCCTTGCAGGACGCCGCGATGCTCGTATGTTGCCCGCCTGCTGTTTCAATCGATCCAATATCCGGCCGCCCTCGCCTCGACATGGCCCGCCTGCCGACGCCTTTCGAGCCGGCGCCGCGGTTGGCCGAGCATCTCGGCGTCGCATCTGTCCACATTAAGCGCGAGGACATGGCCGGATATGCGCTCGGCGGCAACAAGCTTCGTCAGCTCGACTTCATCCTTGCCGAGGCGATCGCGTCGGGAGCCGACATGCTGATTGCGACGGCCGGCAGCCAGTCCAACTTCTGCCGGTCGCTGGCCGGTGCGGCCGCCAAGCTGGGCCTCGGCTGCCACCTACATTTGCGCGCCAAGATGGGCACGGAGCTTGTCGGCAATCTACTCTTGGACGACATCTTCGGGGCGGAGGTCACCTTCACCCAACAGACCGACCCATGGCATCCGGCTATTAAGGATGAAATCGAGGCGATCGCCGATAACTACCGCAGACAGGACCGATCCCCCTTTGTCGTGCAGCTTACAGGCGTGAGTGCCAATGTCGGCGTCGCCGGCTGGATGTCGGGTGCCGCTGAGCTAGTCGAGGATTTCAAGGCGATCGGGCGCATGCCCGACATCGTCGTCGCGGTTTGCGGCTCCGGGCTGACGGCCGCCGGACTGGCGCTCGGCTTTAAGCATCTCGGCGTTCAAACCAGGGTCATGGGCGTCAGCGCCCAGCAGCCGGAGGCGCGACTGCGAAAGTGGATCACCGAGACCGCCAACATTGCCGCTGCGTGGATGGGCATCGAGACACGCCTCTCGGGTCAGGATTTCGAAATCGTCGACGGAGAGATCGGTCCGGGCTACGGCATTCCCTCCGCCGCGAGCCTCGCCGCCGTCAAGACCGCTGGGCGGCTCGAAGGGCTGGTGCTCGATCCCGTCTATACGGGCAAAGGCATGGCCGCCTTGATCGGTGCCGCTGATAAGGGCCTGCTTGGTAAGGCGTCCTCCATCGTCTTCCTGCACTCCGGCGGCACGCCGGGGCTGTTCACGCACGCATCCGCCTTTGAATGCCCCCCCAATGAAACGTGAAGCCTCAGGAGCAGGCGGCCCCGCCCGGTTGGAGGTCGAACTCGATCGGCCGGGGCGTCACTTCGGCGCCCTCTTCGTCCCGCATTCGCACGACCGCTCCGCCTATGGTCGTATCACGCTTCCGGTGACCGTGGTCAAAGGCGGCGAAGGGCCGACTTTGCTGTGCACTGCCGGGCTGCATGGCGACGAATATGAAGGACAGTTTGCACTGTCGCGTCTGGCCCGGACCCTCGATCCGGATCGGCTGCGCGGGTGTGTGATCTTGCTGCCGGTCGCCAATCCTGCCGCATCGGCGGCCGCCAGGCGCACGTCCCCCATCGACCATGTTAACCTCGCCCGCTGTTTTCCGGGCCGGCCGGACGGCCAGCCCACGGAACAGATCGCGGATGGCATATTCCGGCTGATGCTGCACTTGGCAGACTGCGTGGTCGACCTGCATAGCGGCGGTGCGACGCTTGACTATCTGCCATGCGCTTTTGGGCGCCTGCCCATGGATGGCGATCTTGCAGGGCGTACGCTAGATCTTATGCTGGCCTTCGCGGCGCCTTATGCCATGGTGATGCGTCGTCCCGAAGCCAGCGCGACGCTAGTCTCCGCGGCGTTGGAGCAGGGCATCCCCGCGATGGCGACGGAGCTGGGCGGCGGCGGATGCGTAACCCCACGGACCATCGAGATCGCACGGGCCGGGATCGAGAATGTTCTCACTCATCTCGGCATGATCGATCATGTCGCGACTCCGCGCGCGAAGACACGCCTGCTGGCAATCGAGCCGCGAGGCTTCCTGCGTGCGCCGGGACGGGGTGCCTTCGAGCCTGCCCATGCTCTGGGAGAGACGGTGCGGGGTGGCGAAACGGCTGGGTGGCTGTGGGATTTCGAGCGCGCCGACCGCGCGTCCGAGCAGTTGCTGATACCGGACGATGGAATGGTCGTGTGCCGCCGCGTGCCGCCTATGTGTTGCGCCGCCGACGTGCTTCTTCATCTTGGCCGGGACACGACACGCGCCGACCTGCTCAGCGTTGCCTAAGCGGGAAGGGATTCATTGGCCTCCCCCGCTTCATTTCAGAAGTGCCTGTACGCGAACGGTAAGATCGTCCATCGCCCGCTGCGGTGTCTTCATGCCCAGCACCGCAGCTTCGGCTTCTTCCTTGAAGAAGTCGGCGGCGCGTGGCGCTTCATTGAAAGCAGGCAGCGGCACGCGCGAGACAGCGAGGACCCGCCGCTCGTCCTGCGCATAGGGCAGTGCTTCGGTGATACGCGGATCATCATAGGTCGAGTTGCGGACCGGCCCGTTTCCGTTGAGGGCAGCCCCCAGCGCCGCCTGTGGAGAAGACATCCTCTTAATGAACTTCCAGGCTAGATCCTTATTTTGGGAATTCTTCGGGATCGCCATGCTCCAGAACTCGACTTTGGCGGGCGCGACCTCGTATTTTCCCAGCAATGCCTTCGCGACCGGGAAGAAGGTCGTCTTGATCTTGCCGGCGGCCTGCGACTTTTTCGGGTCGTTGTAGAGCCCGTTGCGGCTCATCGAGCTCATGGCCATCGCCGCACGGCCGGTTTGCATCCAGGTGTTAGCGTCTTCCGCCTTCATGCCGGTAAGATTGCGCGGCACCGCACCCGCCTCGAAGAGCTGACGAATGACGGTCAGCGCCTTTACCATCGGCTCGGAATTGGCGACGACCTTCATGTCGGGGGTGATGAAGTCGGCGTCCCAGGCGCGGGCAAAGGCGATCACTTCAGGATAGGCGACACCTGGCAAGATGAAGCCCACGGCGGGCGTGCCGTCGGGCCGCCTCTTGGTGCATTTCTTGGCTATGTCGATGAATTCCTCGATCGATTTAGGCGGGCCGGAGACGCCGCATTCGGCGAAGATCTCCTCGTTGTAATGCAGACCGGTCGAAGCATGGCGGAACGGTACGGCAAAAAGCTGCCCATTGAAGGTCACCGCATTCACAAGGCCGGGAAAGATGTCGTCGAAATTCTCGATCGGATCGCTCTTCAGGTAGGCGTCGAGCGGTTCGAACAAGGTGGCGACACGCGGCGTCGCGTAGGTGTTGAGCAGGAAGGCGACATCGATGGTCGACTGGTCGAGCGAAGCTTCGCGGAACACGCGATCGTGCAGCGGTCCGGTCTCGAACGTCGCCCAGTTGATGCTGGTACCGTTAGCCTCTGTGAAGCCCGCCGTGACGTCGCCGCCCGCTGAACCATTGGACACATTCTGAAGGACGCGATGGGCAAACACATTCAGTTGCTTGCCCTGCGCGAACGCCCGATCCGCCGCATGAGGCATGGCGCAGGCTGCCGCCGTCCCGGCGAAGAAATGCCGTCTCGTCAAGCGCATTTGTCCCCTCCCTTGTTTGTTCAAATTCCGCTGCGTCCAAAGCCTCTGCGTTAAGTCGGGCCCGCGCGAAACCCGCGTTTCCCACCTTTTAGCCTTATGTAGAATAATTACAGCCACTTGCAAACTACAAGCTCTTAGTCGCGATGGCGGGTGAAATTTTTTATATTTACTACATCAATCGTTTTCGAGCTTACCCCGAGCGGGATGCGGCGTTGCGCAATCCAAGCCCGGTACACGGTATCCGAATCCGTAAAGGAACGATTGAGCGGACATTCGGGTTGACCGGATGCCGCGAATGCAATCATGGGTGCGAGCGGCGGTGTTTTGCACGCAAGCTGTCAAGATCGGCACAATCGAACGCGGAAACCTGTTCCACAGAGCTGGCGGCAAATTCGCCGCTACAGCAATGCCGGGGAGACATGCGTTAGGTTTCGAGAATGACGGCATTCTGAGCGATCAATGAGGCCCACCACTTCACGCTGCACAGACTGCCCACGAGCAGACATCGCCGATGTCCGCAACGGGCCACTTTTGACCCTTCAGCGGCTCGCCGCGAATGTAGAGGCTGGGTCGCGAGCGGAACTCTGGTCAGCACACTCCTAACTTCTGCTTCTGGGCCGTGCGCCGACGGTCGCACCTGATCGGGACGCGATCGTGAGATTGCCGCTCGCGCGCTCGGGAGGATGCCACGGGCATGTCTATCGGCGCCGTCTCAAGCACTCCGGGGCGCACAACCCCTTGGCCCGCACTAATCCTGCTCGGGCTGCTGGGCGCGTGCCAGAAGGCCGAAGCCCCGGCACCGGAGATCCGGCCCGTCAAAACCAGTGTTATGCTAGCGTCGCGCGCGAGCCCGCTCAGAACGCGAGCGGCTCCCTCCGCAACTTCTCAACTTAATCCTTTGGTCCAGGCCGGCGGCTGGATTTCCCGGTGGCGTTTAATCTAAAAACCGGTTGCTGCCGTCAGTGCAGAATCTGCCGGCGGCTCACGTATCAGAAGCTCTCCAATGGCCTGTCGATATCGAGGCCAGTCTGTTCGAAACCACGCTTGAAATCGGCGATATGGCGATGCATCCAAGCAGCGGCCTCGTCGGCGTCACGCTCCTTCAGGGCCTTCAACAAGGCGTGATGGGCGTCGATGATGCGCTTCTGCGTCTTGAGACGCGGCAGAATTGCCTTGCCGGCCGGCATGAAAAGCTGGCTGATCGGCTCGCGCGCAAGGCCCAGTGCGCGGTTGCGCGCCGCCTGAGCGATCAGATCGTGGAAGACAATGTCGAGCCTGACGACCTCGACATGATCGTTGATCGCCTTTTCCATCTCCGCGACATTCTGCTGAAGCAAAACGAGTTCCGGCGCCGTGATACGTTCCGCCGCGTAGCGGGCAACGACCGGCTCGATGGCGATCGAAGCCTCCCACAATTCCCGGAACGTGACTTCGTGTAGGCGCAGCAGGCGGCTCGTGCGGGCAGCAGTCGCGTTGATGTGCGGCAACGTGATCTGCAGCCGCTGGCCCGATTTACGTTGTACGAGGCCGCTCTCCTCGAGCATGCGGATGCCTTCGCGCACAGTCGAGCGGTTGACGCCGAACTGCTCCGCGAGGTGGGTCTCGGTCGGCAGCAGGACTCCTGGCTTCAGTTCGCCCTTCACGATCTGCTGTTCGATCGTGTCGAAGACCAGGCGGTAGACGGGAGCGGTATCGAGCTTCTTGAAGGTCTGGTTTGTCACGGCGTTACCATCGCTGGGCATGGTTCGATGTCGAAAGGATAATCCAAAAACCGCCATAGCACGTCTTGCGTTGCCGGATCCCTGGAGACTGGAAACAGGCTGGACTTCGATGCGAATGTCCACGTCTATCGCCGTCGACGGTCCGCATCAGCTAGGTGATCCGCGCCTGGCACCGAGACTCAGGGCCTCGTGCGGCATGACCGCGATCGTCGCCGTGGCCTCGACGAAGGCCACGCCTGCCTTATCGAAGAGGCCGCCTTCCAGGGTCATGATCACACCGCGAAGCGACGGCTTCGGCGTGATCGTCCGGACGATCCAGCGCGCTGTCATGGCCGCATCCGCCGGCACTGCCTTCCTGAGCTGGAATGAGCAGCCGAGGCCCAGCGATGCATTGTCGGGGAAAATGTGATTGGCGAGGCTTCCCAGCAGCAGCCCGGTTGTCTGGGTGCCGCTGGCGATCAGCCCGCCGAACCGTGTGCCGGCGGCCAGCGCCTCATCGTGATGGAGTGGATTGGTATCGTTGGTCAACGTCGCGAAGGCCCGAACGGAATCAGGCGTGAACGCGATGTCGGCGACCAGTTCCTGCCCGACGACGAAAGGCGCACGCCAACGATCGACATCGGTCGCCATGTCCGCGTCCGTTCCGGGCTTCGTCATCGCCATTCCGGAGCCATGCTTTGGGCTTGCTTTCAAAGTTTGTCGGGTTATTGACTTGTCCAACAGAAATGAATGGTGGTCAACACGCGGACACCCTTGGCCGCATTGAAGCCGAAAGCGTTGCCATGTCGTCCAGCCCCCTTCATGCCTTGCTCGACCTGACCGGCCGAGTCGCCATCGTCACCGGTGGCTCCCGCGGGCTCGGCCTGCAAATCGCGGAGGCGCTCGGGGAATTCGGAGCGCGGGTCGTTCTGGTGGCGCGCAAGGCCTCCGAGCTGGAGACGGCGGTGTCTTCGCTCAGGGCGCAAGGCATCGAGGCCGACGGCTTCCCCTGCGATCTTTCGCAGGCCGATGGAGTGGCAAAGCTTTGCGATTGGATCGCCGGCCGCTACCCACAGGTCGATATCCTCGTCAACAATGCCGGGACGTCCTGGGGCGCGCCGACCGTCGACCACCCGCTGGAGGGCTGGCAGAAGGTCATGGCGATCAACCTGACCGGCATCTTCCTGCTGACACAGGCCGTGGCGAAGCGCTGGATGGTGTCGGCGAAGCGCGGGCGGATCATCAATATCGCCTCGATCGAGGGGCTGCGTGGCCATCACCCCGATCTCGTCGGGACGATCGGCTACAACACCGCCAAGGGTGGCCTGATCAATTTCACCCGGGCACTCGCCGCCGAATGGGGCCCTCTGGGCATCACCGTCAATGCGCTTGCGCCGGGTTACTTTCCCTCGAAGCTGACGGCAGCGACGCTCGACCAGCACGAGGCGCAACTCATCGCGCATACGCCGCGGGGCGAACTTGGCGGGCCGCAGGATCTCAAGGGGGCCGCTTTGCTTCTTGCATCCGATGCGAGCGCCCATATCAGCGGGCAGGTGCTAGCGATCGACGGCGGCTATACGGCGATCTGAACTCTGCCGCCGCTCTAGGCGCGGGCGGCGAAGGTTGCAGCCTGTGTCAGGCACAACTCGGCGACCCGGCCGCGCGTCAGCGCCTGCGGGGATGCTGCGTTGCCATCAAGCGCGCGCTTGTAGACGCCCTGCAGAATGGCAGCGAGCCGATAGAAGGCGAAGGCGAGGAAGTAGCCGCGCGTCGGCACCACATCGATCCCGGATTCCCGTGCGTAGATATCGAGGAACTCGGCCTCGCCGGGGATGCCGAGGGCGGTAAGATCCTGATCGGCGAGGCCGTTCAGCACGATCTGCGGCAGGTGGTGCCAGATGCAGCAATAGGCGAGATCGGCCAGCGGCTCGCCGACGGTACACAATTCCCAGTCGAGCACCGCCGCGACGTCGTTGCCTCTGAAGATCAGGTTCTCAATGCGATAATCGCCATGGACGATGCCGATGTTCTCCATCGCGGGCTTGCGGTCGACTAACCATTGGCCGACAGCCTCGATGCGCGGGTCATCCTGCGTCTGCGCGGCGAGATAGGCGCCACGCCAGACGCCGACCTGCCGGCCGATGAAATCGCCGCGTGGCTTGATGCCGGCCTGTTCCAGAACCGCAGGGTCGACGCGGTGAAGCCGCGCCATGGTGCCAGCCATCGCCTGGTAAATTGCCTGGCGCTCGGCCGGTGCGTGGTTTGGCAGGGCCGGGTCGGAATGCACGGCGCCGGCAACGTAATCCATCACGAAGAAGCTCGTGCCGATGATCTCGCGATCCTCGCTCGCGAAGAGCGGTCGCGGCACGGCGAAGTCTTCCATGTGGAGCGCCCTGATGATGTTGTGCTCGCGAACGACATCATGGGCGCGCGGCAATAGCTGGCCGTAGGGCTGTTTGCGCAGCACGATGCGGCGCTCGCCGGCCTGAAGCAGATAGGTCGGATTCGACTGGCCGGCGTCGAACTGGCGCTCGATCTCCACATGCTCGGCAGCGCCGATAACATCGTTGCTGCGCAGGGCCTGTTCGAGCCGCGGCAGCGCCGCCTCGAACGAGGACCGCTCGGCGCTTGCAGGAACTTGCATGGCGGTCATGGCCTCACGAAGCCTTGTCGGCGAGCTGGTAGCCGTTGGGGCGTTCGTCCTTCCAGCGCCTGGCCTTGTTCTCGAAGAAGGGCAACTCGTCACGCGGAACCTCTACCGTCTTCATCAGCACGTTGGTGCGTTCCTTGATCGCGGCCTGAATGCGTCGGAGCGTTGCGGCGCGCTCCTCTCCGCTGCCGGCGGCATGTTCGGGCTTCAGCCCGATCTTCACCAGAACCTCGGTGCGTCCGCGCTCATCGACGAAGACACTGCCCATGTACTCGGCAACCTCGTGATGGGCGAAAACGGCGAGATCGACGGCAGACGGCCAGACATTGTTCCCGCGGATCTTCATCATGTCGTCGTAGCGGCCGATCGTGCCGCTCTCGATGCAGGTCCAGGCGCGGCCATTGGCGGCAGAGGCCAGCGGCAGCAGCCGTACCCGGTCGCGCGTGCGGAAGCGCACGACAGCCGAGCCCTCGATGTCGAGATTGGTCAGCACGACCTCGCCGAACTCGCCTTCCCTGACCGGCTCGTCGGTTTCAGGGTCGAGCACCTCGACGAGGACATGCCAGTCGAAGCACTGCATCGGGGCGCGGCTTCCGTGGGGTGCGACCACACCCTGTTCGCCGGTCGAGCAGATGAAGCCCGCGCCCTGCGTGCTGCCATAGCCTTCATGCAATTTGGCGCCCCAGAATTCCTGGACCTGCAGCGCCCATTCGACCGGATAGCCCTCCGCAGCGATGAAAAGGGCTTTCATCGTCGGGAACTGCTTGTGCGGGTCGATGCCGCGCCGACGCAACGCTTCCGTTAGTGTGTGGAGGTAATTGGTCGAGGCATAGATGAAATGGACCTCGCCGAAGCGGCACATCAGGTCGATCTTGGCATCGGTGCTCATCGTGCCGCCGACGGTCAGCGGCAACGCCCCGGCCGCGCGAAAACCTTCGGTCGGCCCCCAGCCGCCGGTGGTAAGCCCGCCCGAGGGCACACAATTGAGGCCGATATCGCCCTGGCGCAGGCCGACGATATGCCAGGGCAGTTGATGGAAATAGCCCTGCATGACGAGGTCGCGCTGCGAGCGGCCGTAAAGTTCCTGCCCCTGCCCCGATGTTCCGCCGGTCATGCAGATGAGCGCGACATCCTCGCGGGCGATGCCGAGACGGCGCCCGAAAGGGGGGTGTTCATTCTGGTCGGCGAGGCAATCGGCCTTCGTGATGGCGGGAATCCGCCGGAGATCCGCCAGCGAGCGGATATCCTGCGGGCGCATTCCAGCCTTCTCCCACCTCTCCCGATAGAAGCCGCTGTTGGCCTGCAGCCGTTCGAGCTGCCGCCGCAGCTTGGCCAGTTGCAGCGCCTGCATCTCGTCGCGGCCGAGCGCGCCCATGCGCGCGATAATGGCGGAGGAGGAGTTCATCGCCTTCGTTCCGTGACGTTTCCTGCAAAACTCGAGGGCGTGCGATTGCCTCGCATCGCCCCAACCCATCCGCCCGCTCAGGCGGGCTCGAACAATGGCAGGACGACCTCGTCCGTCACCTGCTTGAAGGTGACCTTGACCGGCATGTCCGCGACCACATCCTCGGGCGAGCAGCCAATGATGTTGGAGGGCATTCGCACGCCCTCGGCAAGCTCCACCAGCGCAACAACGTAAGGCACATCCTGCGCATAGACCGGCTTGGGCACGGGATGCCGGACCACGATCCAGCTGAAGACCTTTCCGGCACCCGACGCCTGCTTCCAGGACAGACCGCCTGCACCGCAATGCGCGCAGAGATTGCTCGGCGGAAACTGATTGTGCCCGCAGTCCTCGCAATGCTGAATCAACAGCCGGCTCTCGCGGCAACCGGCCCAGAATGGCGCGGAATCGGGATCGGGAACCGGGATCGGCTTCTCATAGGATTCAACCGACGACATCCCCCTACCTCCTCAGGATCATTGCGCTGCCGCAGGTCATGGCGCCTGCGGTGGTGAGGGCGATCTCCGCATCGGCGACCTGCCGCGGGCCGGACTGGCCGCGCAATTGCTCCACCGCCTCGATCACATGGTTGAAGCCATGAATGTAGCCTTCCGAGAGGAGGCCACCATGGGTGTTGACCGGCAGCTTGCCGTCACGCCGGATGTGCCCGTCGGCGATGTAGCTGCCGGATTCGCCGAGTCCGCAGAAGCCCAGGCCCTCGAGCTGCATCAGGATGCTGTAGGTGAAGCAGTCGTAGATCTCGGCTACATCGACATCCCCGGGGCCGATGCCGGCGCTGCGCCAGAGATCTTCCGCGATGTAGTGGCTGTAGTTCTTGGAGTGGTCCGGCCAGCGAATGCAGTCGAACAGGTCGTCGCCCTGCTGCGGTCCGCCGCCATAGGCTCCGCCCATGATGTAGACCGGCTTCTGCTTCATGTCTTTGGCACGTTCGGCTGTCGTCACGACGACGGCGCAGGCGCCGTCGGTTTCCAGGCAGATATCGTAGAGGCGGAAGGGGTCGACGATCATGCGCGAGGCGAGATAGTCGTCCATGCTCATCGGCTTCCGCTGCATCGCACGGGGATTGAGCACCGCGTTCTCGCGCAGCGTCACCGCGACATTGCCAAGCTGCTCGGGCGTCAACCCATATTCAACCTGATAGCGCCGGCACCACATTGCCATCGCCTGCGGATAGGTGATCCAGCCGAACGGAGCGGTGAACTGCGTCGGCCCCAGCGCCCGGAACTCGCGACCGCCGCCGAGCCGGAAGCCCGAGCGACCATTCATGGCCCGGTAGCAGACGACCGTGTCGGCCAGCCCGGCCTCGATGGCCGCGACCGCCGACAGGACGATCAGGTTGGCGGCGTTGCCGCCGGCCAGGAAATCGACCGCATAGCCGGCATTGGGAATTTCAAGCCCCGTCGCCACCGCGATCGCCGGCGCCGAGTCGTTGAAGTTGTAGCTGACGATGCCGTCGATATCGGCAGGTTTCAGCCCCGCATCCGCGATCGCGTTAGCGGAGGCCTCGATGGCGAGAGCACGAACCGTCCGCCCGGAATTGGCGGAGTAGTCCGTCGTGCCGATGCCGACGATCGCGTATTTGTCCTTGAGCGCATAAGCCGATTTGCGAGCGGATCCCATGACTTGCCTTCGTCTGAAAGGGCGCGGAACGGATTCGCGCCTCACCGCCGGAGCAGAGCGCCGCGGGCGCTCCATTGATCGATCCTTGCCCGACAACCGGACAGATAGCAAGGACTTATCAGATCGCTTGGCCGTTCCGCGGAAGGCCTTAAAACTCTCCATTACATCAAATAAATCGACCATTTTCATATACTTAAAGAGAAATCGCGCTTCTCGCCGACCAGGAATGATGTCGGCAATCCGTGTTGTATTGTCCGACAACGCGACATCGGATAGGGATGATCGCAGACATCAGGTCCACAGCGGAGTGCAGGACGATGGATTTCGATCATTCCCCGAAAGTGAGTGACCTGATCTCACGGCTGCGCGCCTTCATGAGCGAGGCCGTCTATCCCAATGAACGCGTCTATTTCGATCAGGTCGCCGGCAGCGAAGACCGCTGGACCTCGCCGCCGATCATGGAAGCGTTGAAGGCGAAAGCGAAAGCAGCCGGGCTCTGGAACCTCTTCCTGCCCGATCACAGTGGCGGCGCCGGGTTGAGCAATCTGGAATACGCACCCCTTTGCGAGATCATGGGACGCTCACCGATCGCAGCCGAAGTGTTCAATTGCAGCGCCCCGGACACCGGGAATATGGAGGTGCTCGCGCGCTATGGCTCGCCCGAACAGAAGGAGCGGTGGCTCGAACCGCTCCTGGCGGGCGAAATCCGCTCCGGTTTCGCGATGACCGAGCCGCAGGTCGCCTCCTCTGACGCCCGCAACATCACCTCACGCATCGTCCGCAATGGCGACGACTATGTGATCAACGGCCGGAAATGGTGGACATCGGGGGCCGGTGACCGCCGCTGCAAGATCCTGATCTTCATGGGGCTGACGGACCCGGATGCCGAGCCGTTCAGGCGCCAGTCGATGATTCTCGTGCCGCTCGATACGCCCGGCGTCGAACTCGTCCGCCCGCTCACCGTGTTCGGCTACGATCATGCGCCGCACGGGCATTTCGAGATCACCTTCACCGATGTGCGTGTGCCGGCGACCAACATGCTGCTCGGCGAGGGGCGCGGCTTCGAGATCGCGCAGGGCCGGCTCGGGCCGGGACGCATCCACCATTGCATGCGCGCGATCGGGCTGGCGGAACGGGCGCTGGAGTCGATGGTGGCGCGTGCCCGCAGCCGCGTCGCCTTCGGAAAGCCCATCGCCGAGCAGGGCATGCTGCGCGAAGAAGTCGCCGAAAGCCGGATGGAGATCGAACAGGCGCGGCTTTTGACCCTCCGGGCGGCCCATATGATGGATACGGTCGGCAACAAGGCGGCTCGCGCCGAGATCGCGATGATCAAGGTCGTCGCGCCGCGCATGGCCCAGACCGTGCTCGACCGGGCAATCCAGATTCACGGCGGCGGCGGCGTCAGCGGTGATTTCGGATTGGCCGAAGGCTGGGCGCTCGCCCGAACGCTGCGGCTCGCCGACGGCCCGGACGAGGTCCATATCGACCAGATCGCCCGCCTCGAACTGGCCAAGCAGACAGATCTCTGGGCCTGGTGAAGGACAAACCGGCATGACCTCTTCCGCCTCCGTCCGCACGGATATGGTCGGCACCATCGCCGTCCTCACGATCACGAATCCCCCGGTGAACAGCCTCAGCGCCAATGTGCGGCGCGATCTCGTCGCCGCGCTGTCGCGCTCTGTCATCAATGGCGTCACCGGCGTGGTGATTGCCGGCGCAAGCGCCAATTTCTCGGCCGGGGCCGATATCCAGGAATTTACTGCAGGGCTCGACCCGACAGCGCCTGACCCGAACGACGTCCATGCCGCGATCGAGGCCTCGCCCGTTCCCGTGGTCGCGGCGCTGCGCGGAGCCGTGCTCGGCGGCGGGCTCGAACTGGCGTTGGCCTGTCATGGCCGTGTCGCGGATGATACCGCCCGCATCGGCCTGCCCGAGGTCAAGCTCGGGCTTCTGCCCGGCGGGGGCGGAACACAGCGTCTGTCCCGCATCGCACAGCCCATGATCGCAGCCGACATGGTCGCCAGCGGCCGGACACTCGCCGCGGCAGAAGCCCTGGCGGCTGGCATCGTCGACCGCCTCGGCCCCGACGTGATGGCTGCGGCGCTGAAGTTGATCGCGAAGCTGGCCGCCTCCGGACAAACAGCGACAGCCAAGCGCCATCCTCTCTCGGGGCTTGCCGAGGCCATTGAGACGGCGCGCGCCGCCGTTCCGGCGAAAAGCCCGCATGCGGAAGCGTCGCGGACGGCACTCGACAGTATGGCCGGCGCGATCCACCTGCCATTCCCCGAAGCGCTCGCGCAGGAGCGCAGGCTGTTTCTCGGCCTGATGGCGTCGACGACCTCACGCGCGCTGCGACACCTGTTCTTCGCAGAGCGCGCGGCCGCCAACGCTCCCGGCGTCGATAAGACTACGAGAGCGCGCGCCATCGAGACGGTCGGTGTCATCGGCGCCGGCACGATGGGCTCGGGCATCGCGATGGTCTTCGCCAATGCCGGTTTCACGGTGACCCTGATCGAGCGCGATCCGGCAGCGCTGGAGCGCGGGCTGAAACGCATCCGGGACGTCTATGATCGCGCCGTCGCGAAGGGCGATCTCTCAACGTCGCAAGCGCAGCAGCGACTGGCTGACATCACCGGGCGAACCGATATGTCGGCACTCTCGCATGCCGACCTCATCATCGAGGCGGTGTTCGAGGAGATGGCGGTCAAGCTGGCGATCTTCGCCGAGCTCGACAAGCTGGCGAAGCAAGGCGCGATCCTCGCCACCAACACCTCGGCACTCGACGTCAATATCATCGCACGGTCGACCTCGCGGCCGGCAGATGTGGTGGGGCTGCATTTCTTCAGCCCGGCGCATGTCATGCGGCTGATCGAGATCGTCCGGGCCGAGGCGACCGACGCGCAGGTGCTAGCGACGGTGATCCGGCTCGCCCGGCAGGTCGGCAAGACACCCGTCGTTGTCGGCGTCTGCGACGGCTTCCTCGCCAACCGGCTGCTCTACCCGTATCTGCGCCAGGTCGACCTGATGCTGGAGGAAGGCGCGCTGCCAACCCAGGTCGACAAGGCCCTGACCGGTTTCGGCCTCGCGATGGGACCCTGCGCCATGCTCGACATGGCCGGCCAGGATGTCGCTTGGCATGTTCGCCAGCGCCAGCTCAAGGACTGGAACCCGGCGATGCGCTATTCGCGCCTGGCCGACCTCCTGGTCGAGCAGGGACGCCTTGGCTCCAAGACCGGAGCTGGCTGGTATCGCTATGCCGCCGGCGGGCGGCAGAAGGAGGACGATCCTGCCGTCGAGGCCATGATCCTGGCGGAATCGGCCCGGCGGGGCTTCGCCCGGCGCGCTATTTCCGATGAAGAGATCGTCAGACGCGCCCTCTACGCCATTGTGAATGAAGGCGCCTTCGCGCTGGCCGATGGCACCGTGCAAAGAGCGGGGGATATCGACGTCGCCTATACGCAGGGCGTGGGTTTCCCGGCCGCGCTCGGCGGGCCGATGTTCTGGGCCGATACGGTGGGGCTCAAGGCGATCCATCAGGAGATCGTGGCGCTTCATGCCAGCGGCGACGCCAACTGGGCGCCGGCGCCGCTGCTGCTGGCCCTGGCGGAAAGCGGCAGAAGCTTTGGCGATCTCGATCGCGAGCGTCAGGGCGCGTGAGGACGGCATGAGCTATCTCGACGAGCGCAGCCTCGCCTTCCTGCTCTATGACTGGCTCGATGCCGAGCGGCTGACGCGACACCCGCGTTTCGCGGAGCATTCGCGCGAGACCTTCGACGCGGTTCTCGATGTCAGCGCGAAGCTCGCCGCCTCCCGCTTCGCGACGCATTACAAGAAGGCCGACCAGAACGAGCCGGTGCTGGACGGTGAAACGGTTCGTGTCATCCCCGAGATCAAGCAGGCGCTGACGGCTGCGGCCGAAATGGGCCTCTTCGCCGCCGATTTCGCCAGCGAGGTCGGCGGGCTGCAACTGCCTAAGCTCGTGCAGACGGCGTCGATGGCGCATTTCATGGCGGCCAACATCGCGACAGCGGCCTATGTCATGCTGACCACGGCGAATGCCCGCCTGCTCTGTGCATTCGGCACGCCCGCCCAGATCGAAACCTTCGCTCTGCCCCAGATCGAGGGTCGCTGGCTCGGCACCATGTGCCTGTCGGAGCCGCAGGCAGGCTCGTCGCTGGCCGACATCACGACCCGCGCAGTGCCCGATGGCGACGATACGCTCGGCCCGCGTTACCGGCTTTCGGGTTCGAAGATGTGGATTTCGGGTGGCGATCAGAACATCTCCGAGAACATCGTCCACCTCGTACTCGCCAAGATTCCCGACGCGTCCGGTGCGCTTTTGCCCGGTGTTGGCGGCATCTCGCTCTTCGCCGTGCCCAAAATCCTGCCGAACGGGACGCGCAACGACATCGCCGTGGCCGGCCTCAACCACAAGATGGGCTATCGCGGGACGACGAACTGCCTGCTGAACTTCGGCGAGGGAACGCGACATCGGCCGGCCGGGGCCGCAGGCACCATCGGCTACCGTATCGGCGAGGCCGGCAGCGGGCTCGCGCTGATGTTCCAGATGATGAACGAGGCGCGCATTTCCGTCGGTCTCGGTGCGGCTGCGCTGGCCGTGCGCGGCTATCGCCAGTCGCTCGACTACGCCCGGGAGCGGCCCCAGGGGCGCCCGCTGATCGGCGGGGGCAAGGACCCGGCGGCCAGACAGCGGCCGATCATCGAGCATGCCGATGTGCGCCGGATGCTGCTCGCCCAGAAGAGCTATGCCGAGGGCGCGCTTGCGCTCATCCTCTATTGTGCCGAGCTGATCGACCAGGAGACGACCGCCGCGACACCGCAGGACAAGGCGCGCGCCACAGCGCTGCTGGGCCTGCTCACCCCGGTCGCCAAGAGCTGGCCCTCCGAATTCGGCCTTGCCGCCAACGATCTGGCGATCCAGATCCATGGCGGTTACGGCTATACGCGCGATTTCGACGTCGAGCAGGTCTATCGCGACAACCGTCTCAACCCGATCCATGAAGGCACGCACGGCATTCAGGCCATCGATCTGCTTGGCCGCAAGATCCTGCGCGATCGCGAGCAGGCGCTGGAGCTGCTGGAAGCAAGAATCGAGCAGACGGCTGAAAAGGCCGACAGGGACGCGCAGCTAGCCGACCTCGGCGTCAGGCTGCGCGAAGGTTGGGCCGAGGCGCGCGCGACGATAGCTGTCCTCGCCTCACTCGATGATCCGGCTCAGGCGCTGATCAACGCGTCGGTCTTCCTCTCCGGCTTCGGCCATGTCGTCGTCGCCTGGCTCTGGCTGGATCAGGCCTGGGCGGTCACCGCCAAACTCGACGAGCAGGACAGCTTCGCGCGCGGGAAGCTCAGGGCTTGCCGCTATTTCTTCGAGGCCGAACTGCCCAAGGCACGGCAGCAATTCGCCTTCGTCGCGACCCTCAACACGACGGCGGGCCTGATGCTGCTCGACGAATTCTGAGGGCCGAAGGCAACTTTCGTTGCCTCCCAAACTAAAAAAGGGCCGGGACAGCGTCTCGGCCCTTTCGCTTGCTGTGCAGCCGGCTCAATTCACCTTGCAGGCTACCGCCGGCGCGACGTCGGCTGCGCTGACGGTCGTCTTGACCACAGGCCGCAATTCGCCATTCACCATTTCCACCACGCCGAAATAGTTCGGCTTGAGGAGCTGGCGGTCTTCGGCGCGCATGACGAGCTTGCCCATGATCGTGTCATAGGCCTTGCCCGGCAAGGCCTTGGCGATGTCGTCCGTCTTGACGCTCTTGGCATCCTTCACCGCCTGGAACAGCACTTGGTAGCCGAGATAGGCCTCGCCCTCGAAATTGGTAGGCGGAACCTTGTACTTCTCGGTCCAGGCCTTGACGAAGCTGTTGTTCTCCGGCGTGTCGAGCGTCGACGAGTAGTTGATGATCCCGAAGACACCTTTCGCAGCGTCGCCCAATGTCTTGACCGTACCGTCCGTGGTGAAGCTCACGCCGGCGACGGTGATCGCGTCAGTCAGGCCGAACTGCTTCGACTGCTGTGCGAAGTTGATGGCGTCGCGCCCTGCGAGCACGACCCAGACGCCCTCGGCACCCGCCTTCTTGATCTGCTCGATATAGGGCGCGAAATCATTGGTGTTGGCCGGCGGGAAGAGTTCCGCGACCATCTCCTTGCCGGTCGACTTCACGGCCTCGGAGAAGAGCGTCGCCGACCCCCGGCCCCAGGCGATGTCGATCGCGACGACCGCCCATTTCTTCTCCTTGCGCTCCTTGAGCCACGGCTTCACGGTCGCGGCGTCCATGGCCGACTGCGTGTTGACGCGGAAGACGCGCTTGGCGCAGTTGGCGCCGGTCAGTTCGTCGGCCTTGTTGACGACGGAGATGTAGATCGAGCCCCAGCGCTCCATCAGCGGCGCGATGGCGAGCCCTTCACCGGAAGCGATCATGCCGGTCACGACCGGATAGCCCTCCATCACAAGCTTCTCGACCTGGCGGCGGGCGAGATCGGGCTTGGCTTCGGTGTCGTAGGATTTGAATTCGACCTTGCGTCCGTCGACGCCGCCGGCGGCATTGGCCTCGTCGACGGCAAAACGGGTCGCCCTCATCACCTCGTCGCCAAGCGACGCATAGGTGCCCGAAAGATCGGTCGCAACGCCGATCTTGAGCGGATCGGCGGCTCTGGCAGCGCCCGCAGCCGAAAGTGCGGCGGCCAGAGCCAGGCCCGTCATCATTGTCTTGGACATGTCTTCGTTCCTCCCTGGGATTCATATTGGTTGTGGCGTTGTTCGCCCCGTTTCTCCGACGGATTGGTTAGATCGCGATGTGCTGCTGAAACTCCTCAGCCCCGATATCGGCAAGCGGTCCCGAAGCGGCTACCGCCCCCTTGGACAGAACATAGAACCGCTCCGCGACGCGCCTGATCAGCCCGACGCTCTGCTCGATCAGCAAGATGCCCATGCCGTCATTGCCGAGCCTGACGAGGAGTTCGGCGAGTTCGTCGACAATGACCGGCGCCAGCCCCTCGCTGGGCTCGTCGAGGATGAGCAGATCTGGATTCGCCATCAACGCGCGGCCGATCGCCAGCATCTGCTGCTGGCCGCCGCTGAGAGCGAGCCCGAGGCTCGCCTTGCGCTCCTCCAGGATCGGGAACAGCTCCTTGACTGAAGCAAGCGACCAGGGCCCGCGTCGGCCAGTCGCCGCGCCGAGCAGGAGGTTCTCCTCGACCGTGAGGTTAGTGATGATGCCGCGGCCCTGCAGCACCACCGAGATGCCGTTCTGCGCGGCCGTGTAGCGCTGCAGATCGCGCATCGCCTTGCCGCGGATCGCGACATGGCCGCGCTCGATGCGCGTGACGCCGCACAACGTGTTGACGACCGTGGTCTTGCCGACGCCATTGCGCCCGACAAGCGCGACCCGCTCGCCGGCGCCGATATCGAACGACAAGCCGTTCAGGATGCGGGCCTGCCCATAAAGCGCATGGACGTCGTGAAAGGAGAGCAGCGACATCACGCCTCCGTCCCGAGATAGGCCGTGACGACGCGCTTGTCGGCGCGAATCTCCGCGACGCCGCCCTCGGCGAGCGTCTGGCCGAGATGCAGCACGGTGATGCCGTCGCAGATGCTGAAGACGACCTGCATGTCGTGCTCCACGAGCAGAACCGTGACGTTCCAGCGATTGGCGAGGTCCCGCAGGATCGTCGCCAGCCCATGCGATTCCTCGACAGTCAGACCGGCGGCCGGCTCATCGAGCAGGAGAACACTCGGGCGCCCGACCAGTGCGAGAGCGAGATCGAGGCGACGCTGGTCGCCATAGCTGATTTCGGCGGCAGGCGTCCGCGCCAGTGCCGTGAGGTTGAGCTCGGCCATCACCTCCTCGATACCGGCATCGGTCACCGCCCAGGAGGCGATCCGCAATTGCTGTTCGACGCTGAGTGCCGGGAAGATGTTGGTGCGCTGGAAGGAACGGGCGAGGCCAAGCCTCCGCCGCTCCTGCGGCTTCAAAGCGGAGATATCTTTGCCGTCGAGCAGGACCTTGCCCGGCTGCCCGCGCACGCGGCCCGACAGCACGTCGATCAGCGTCGACTTGCCGGCACCATTGGGCCCGATGAGGCCGCGAATCTCGCCGCGTTTCACGGCAATGTCGACGCCCTTCAAGGCCCGGAAACCGCCATAGCGCCGCTCGACGCCGAGGCCCTGGATCGCGAGGTTCGCGCTCATGGCTTGCTCCGCCGCGCGGCCCAGAGCCGGAACGCCAGCCCCACCATGCCCTGGGGCATGAGAAGCGTGACGGCGACGAGGACGGTGCCGACGATCGCGGGCCAGAATTCGGCGAAGCGACCGGCGAAATCCTTGAGGAAGAAAAAGCACACGGCGCCGATCGCCGGGCCGACGATGAACTGGGCGCCGCCGACGACGGCCATGATCAGAGCCGTTCCCGACAGGCTCCAATGGAACATCTGCGGCGCGATATAGCCATTATAGGTGGCTTGCAGCAGCCCTGCGAGTGCCGCCAGGAAGGCTGCGATGGCATAGACGATCGCTGGCGGGATGGCGGTATCGTGGCCGATGAAGCGTGCCCGCTCCTCGTTGTCGCGCACCGCGGCGGCGATCTGGCCGATGCGACTGTTTACGAAAAGAGCGAGCCCGGCGAGCGCCAGAACCAGGGCTGACCATGCGACGACGACCATCACTGCGGGGTCCTGCAGCGAACTCGATGCGAAGCCGAAGATGCGTTGCGGCAGCTCGAAAGACATGCCGTCATCGCCCTTGGCCAGCTCGCGCCAACGGAAGGCGATCTCATAGAAGGCCTGGCCAACCGCGAGCGTCAGCATGGCATGAGCCACGCCGGCGATGCGCGCGAAGACGAGGCCGAGCAGGAAGGCGACCAGCGTCGGCAGCGCCAGCGCCAGAAGGAAGGCAACTTCCGGCGCCACCAGCTGGCGCGCGACAAGAACGCCGAATGCATAGCCACCCAGTCCGAAGAACGCCGCCTGGCCGAAGCTGACGCGTCCGTTCTGCAGGACCAGAAAGCCGACGCTTGTCGCGAGCAGGGCGTCGACGATTGCCTGCGTCGTCAGGGAGAGCGTCAGCTTGGACGACACAAGCCAGGGCATCGCGACGCCCAAGGCGAGCGCCAGCGCGGCGAAACCCAGAATCCGCGCCGTTCTTGGCATGACCGGCCTTTTGGCAAGTGCGGCTTTGTCGACGGCAGAGGTCATGTGCGCGACCCCGCAAAGCCTGTCGGGCGCCAGATCAGGATGCCGATCATCAGCAGGAAGGGCAGCATGGTCGCAGCCCAGGGAAGATAGATCGCGCCGAGATTGTGGATCTGGCCGATCAGCAGCGCCGCAATGAAGGCGCCGCCGAAGCTGCCGAGCCCACCGATGACCACGACGATGAAGGAATCGATCAGGATGTAATTGCCCATTGTCGGCGAGAGGGTCAGCAGCGGTCCCGCGACCACGCCGGAAAGGCCGGCCAGCGCGGTACCAAGCCCGACCACGACTAGGCTGAGCCGGTCGACGTCGATGCCCTGGATCGAGGTGACATGGGCGTTTGTGCTGGCGGCGCGGACATAAAGCCCCATCCGCGTGAAGCGTAGCCAGGCCGCCAGTCCAGCCGCGACAAGCAGACTGACGGCGATGATGAAGAGCCGGTAGATCGGAAATGGCGAGCCAGCGATTTCGACCGTCCCGGCCAGCAGCTTGGGCACGGGATAGCTCAGATAAGCCTTGCCCCAGGTGACCGTGACCACGGTCTCGAGGATGAGAAGCAGCCCGAAGGTGATCAGCACGGTGACGATATGGTCGTGCTTGCGCAGACTGCGGAAGACCAACGCATCGAGGACGCAGCCGACGGCCGCCATGAAGACGACCGAGACCAGCAGGCCCAGCCACCACTGGCCGGAAGCGGCGAGCGTGTAGCCGACATAAGAACCGAGCATAAACAGCGCGCCATGGGCGAAATTCACCACCTCGCGCAAGCCGAAGATCAGCACGAGGCCGACCGCCAGCAGATAGAGCAAGCCGCCATAGACGACGCCGTTGAGGAGTTGGATCGCCATTCGCCTAGCCCGCGGTATAGCCGCCATCGACATAGATGGTCTGGCCGGTGATGTAGGAAGCGGCGCGGGACGCCAGGAAGACGATGAGGCCGGTGACGTCGTCGACCTCGCCCAGCCGCCCGATCGCCGAGCGCGACAGAACCTTGTCGTAAAGCTGGGGCTGCGCGCGGATCAACTCGCGATTGAGATCGGTGACGATGACGGTGGCGCCGACGGTGTTGACCGTGACACCCTGCTGGCCGAGCTCGAAGGCCATGGCCGCGCCAAAATTGGCCAGCCCGGCCTTGGCAGCGCAATAGGCCGTGCGGTTCGCCATGCCCCTCCCCGACAGGATCGACCCCATATTGATGATGCGGCCATAGGCGTTTTCAGCCATGACCGGCGCAAAGGCGCGCGAGCACAGAAAGGCTCCGGTCAGGCTGACGTCGACGACATCGCGCCATTCGGTCAGCGAGGTCTCCGCGAGCAGCTTAGGAGAGGTGACGCCGGCATTGTTGAACAGGATATCGGCCCGGCCGAAGGCCGCAACGACCGCGTCGCGCGCGGCCTGCACGGCGTTTTCGTCGGTCACATCACCCTCGACGACGAGGCAGCGGCGGCCCGCCGCCTCCACGGCCTTGGCCGTACGTTCAAGCTTGACGCGGTTGCGGCCGATCACGGCTACATCCGCACCGGCCTCAGCCAGGGCCTGCGCCGCGGCGGACCCGATGCCGCCGCTGCCGCCGGTGATGACCGCCGCGAGACCTTCGAGGCAAAAAGGCTGCGATTTCATGGACATGGCCCGCTCACATCGCCATCTGGCCGCCATCGACCGGCAATGCGACGCCGGTGATGACACGCGCCTCGTCGGAGGCAAGGAACAGGGCCGCAGCCGCGATATCGTCCGGCTCCGGCATGCGAGCGAGCGGAATGGTGGAGCGAAAGCGCTTCATGGCCTCGTCCCGGTCATTCGCCATTCCCGGCAGAAAGGCCGAGAGCATCGGCGTTTCCGTCACAGTCGGGCAGATCGCGTTGACCCGAATGTTCTGCGGCGCTAGCTCGAGCGCCAGGCTGCGCACCAACCCGACGATGCCGTGCTTGGCGACCGTGTAGAGGCTGAAATTCGGCTTCGCCTTGAGCCCCTGCAGCGACGAGGTGAAGAGCAGCGAAGCCCCGGCCGGATTGCCGGTGGCGCTCTGGCGCAGCGCCGGTAGCGCGGCGCGGGTCATCTTCAACACGCCGACGAGGTTGACGCGCAGAACGCGCTCCATCAATTCGTCTTCGATCGTCTCGAAGCTGCCCGTAAAGGGCCCGCCGGCGTTGTTGTGCAGGATGTCGAGCGCGCCGAAACGGTCCTGCGCGAATGCGACCGCCTGATTGCACTGCTCGCTTACAGTGTGGTCGCAGTGAATGAAGGCCGCGGCCTCGCCGATCTCGGCCGCGACGGCACGGCCAGCTTCATCGGCGATATCGGTGACGACGACCCGCGCGCCCTCTGCGGCGAAGCGCTGCGCGACGGCCTTGCCGAGACCGGAGCCAGCGCCGGTGATCAGTGCGACCCTGCCCTGAAGGCGGCGGTTCACGAGCGTACCTCGGCGAGCAACGCGGCGGGCGGCGTTGCGATCTCGAGCATGGCCGCAATGCGGCCGCGCAACTGCGCAGCCTGCCCGCAAAGCAGCGGGTCAGTGGTCCGGCACAGCCGCTCTGCATCGGCGCGCATGCGGATCAAAATTGCATGCTCGTCTTCAGGGTGGCTCTCATGGCGACGCTCATCGCCCATCGGCATCTTCCTTCCCAATCACCGGCCTCTTGTTGCGCGGCTGTGCCGCGCCCGGGCCTTCTCACATCACTTTGTCGCCAGGGCCCGCCGCGCCTGCTGCGCGACCGCCGGATATTCAGCTCTGATAGGACGGCTTGCGCTTCTCCTTGAACGCAAGCAGCCCCTCTGTCGCGTCCGGTACCGTGGTCGCGTAGTTCAAAACAAAATCGATCTCGTAGCGCAGACCGGCTTCGAGGTCGGTCGTCAGCGTCTTGTTGGCGAGATGCTTGGCCGAGGCCAGGCCGACCCGGCTCTTGTCCGCCAATTTCTCGATGAGCCGGTTGAGCGCCTGTTCAAGCTCGGCATGCGGCACGACCTCGTTGACGAGACCGATCTCCCGCGCTTCTGCCGCGCTCAGCAGCTGCCCGGTCAGCATGAGGTGCTTGGCGCGCAGCATGCCGATCGCGCGCGGCAGGCGCTGCGAGCCGCCGGCGCCGGGAAGCTGGCCGAAATTGAGATGGCCATCCCCGATCCGCGCGGTGTCCGCCGCCAGCACTACATCGCAGGCCAGCAGCAGTTCGAGGCCGCCTGCAACGCAAACGCCGTTGATCAGCGCGACATAGATTTTCCGGGAGCTCTCTATGCCCGCCAGCATCGCGAAGAAATCTTCCAGGAAGTCGGAGAACTGCGCGGGTTCGCGGTAGAGCTTCAGATAGCCGTCGAGATCACCACCGGCCGAGAAGCTGCGGCCGCTGCCGATGATGCTGACGACGAAGACGTCCGGCATCGCCTCGATGGCTTCGACAGCCTGCTTCAGTTCGCGGACCGTCGCCCAGTCGAGCGGGTTGAGCTTCTCCGCACGTTGGAACGACAAGCGGACATGGCCGCCAGATTGCTCCAACCTGACGTTTTCGCCTTCGTTCAACAGGGCATTATCTTGAGAGAGCATTCGCCTCGAACCAATTGTCCGCTTGTCCGACAGAGAAAACGCTAACATCAGCCCGCTCTCCGATCAAGAGAGCGCACGCGCGCCTCGCGGGATTATTGCGTCCTGTGGGAACGGGCTTGCCTCAGACCCGCTCGAAAATGGCCGAGATACCCTGGCCGCCGCCGATGCACATCGTGACGAGCGCGTAGCGACCGCCGATGCGCTGCAGTTCGTGAACGGCCTTGACGACGTTGATCGCGCCCGTCGCACCGACGGGATGGCCGAGCGAGATGCCGCTGCCATTGCGATTGACGACGGCCGGGTCGAAATCGAGCTCGCGGGCGACCGCACAGGCCTGGGCCGCGAAGGCCTCGTTCGACTCGATCACATCGAGGTCACGCACTGTCAGTCCTGCCTTGGCCAAGACCTTGCGCGTCGCCGGAACGGGCCCGATGCCCATGTAGTCCGGCTCGACGCCGGCATGAGCGTAGGCGACAAGCCGCGCGAGCGGCGCGGCCCCGCTGCGCCGAACCACCTCCTCGCCGGCCAGAACGATCGCCGCCGCGCCGTCATTGATGCCCGATGCATTGCCAGCCGTGACAGAGCCGCCATCCCTCCTGAATATGGTGCGAAGCCCGGCAAGGTCTGCATCCTTGACGTCGTGCCTGACGTGCTCGTCCTCCACAAAGCTCACCGGGCCGGACCGCATCTTGACCTCGATGCCGACGATCTGGTCCTTGAAGCGGCCTTCCCTGATCGCGCGCGAAGCGCGGCGATGGCTTTCAACCGCCAGGGCATCCTGCGCTTCGCGGTCGACATTGTAGCGCGTGGCGACGTTCTCCGCCGTCACGCCCATCAGGATGCGGCCGAAAGGATCGCGTAGCGCCCCGTCGAGCATATCGACCATCGGCGTATCGCCCATCTTTACGCCCCAACGCATGGAGGGCGACAGAAAGGGAGCCCGACTCATGCTCTCCGAGCCGCCGCTGAGCGCAGCATCGGCATCCCCCAGTAGAATCGTCTGCGCGGCCGAAATCACGGCCTGCAGGCCCGAACCGCAAAGCCGGTTTACTGTGAATGCCGGTGTCTCGACCGGAATACCGCCATTCACGGCCGCGACGCGGGCGATATAGGCATCCCGCGGCTCTGTCTGGATGACCTGCCCCCAGGCAACGTGCTGGACCTGGTGGGATGGGATCCCGCTGCGCTCCATCGCCGCCTTCGCGACTGTGCTCGCCAGTTCGGCCGGTGCGATGTCCTTGAGTGCGCCCCCGAAGGTGCCTATGGCGGTGCGCTGGGCAGCCAGGATGAAGACCTCGGTCATCGACCACTCCGTACGATTGCGCATGGGCATGCGTTGTCGATCGCGATATAGGTCAATCCTAATGTCGGATTGTCGGACAATCAACAGCTTTGCTTTAGACCTCAGGCGGCGCACCGCTCGCAGCGCACCCAAAACTGCCTCAAGCGATCCGGGCTTGAAACCAGCGCGATTTGCTGGCTCCCGCCTGTGTTTGGATGGAAAGAGGACTTTCGAGAGGTGGCAGCTGTGGCCGAGCCAAGCTCAAACCGTCGGCAAGGCGCGTCATAAGACGAGGCCTGCTTTCGGGCAGGCAGGGTGACGTTCCCCCTCGGTTCTAATCCGGATTGAAGTTCGTTCTGGCCCATTGAGAGGACCAGAACATGAAGCGCAGCCGCTTCTCGGAAGAGATGGGGTATTCGGTCCTGATCGCCCGACTGACTTGCCTATATCCGCCCGCGAACGATGTACCGTTGCAGCTGCTGCGTCCTTGAGAACCCTGCAGGCGGACGAACCCGCCTTCACGCAAGGCGAACCGGCAAGCGATCTCAGGATCCATCAAGCTTGCAAGGACCGGCTGGACTAGGGGACCCGTGATCCTGCGGATCGTCTAGCCGGGCGAACTCTTCGATCTGAGCAGCGGTTTGCGTACGAACCGGCACGCCGCTACGGCAATCGCCCTGCGCAGCAGCACCCTCGCCACCTGGCCGATGCAGTCCTGGCAACGTCTTGTCCATGACATGCCCGCCATGGCGCTCGGTCTTGTGCAGGTCCTCGAACACAGGCTGTTCGATATGCAAGACCGCCTGGTGGAGTTCGCCTCCCTCGATGTGCCCAGGCGCATTGCTCATGCCGTGCTGCGCCTGATCGATCAGGCCGGTCGTGAAGAAGTCGCTGGAACAAGGATCGGTTTCCCGATCTCCCGACAGGATCTCGCCGCCCTGACCGGAACCACGCTCCACAACGTCTCGCGCATCCTGACTCATTGGGAGCGGCACGGACTAATCGCCGGCGGGCGGCGGACACTGCTGGTGCGGGACATCCCAGGGCTCATGCATCTGGCGACCGCCATCGAAGCCTGACGAACGGCACCGAGCGCGAGCAGCAACCCGCGTTCGTCCTATTTGCCGAAACGCAAAGAAGCCCCGGGGCTGGCTCGCTATCACCAGCCTACCCCCTGCCTCCGCATGGGGATCGTTGAGCCGGCTTTGCCGGAACCGCCCCGCAAACTGTTCTGGTCGTCTCAATCGGCCAGAACGAACTTCAAATCGGATTAGAACCGAGGGCCAATGTCATCGGAAGCGGGCCGTGCTTGAAGATAGTTCATGGTCTCGCAAATTCACCGTTCAACAAACAGGTACGGAATGCGTCGAACTCCAGGTCAAAAGCTTCATTGAATTGCTTAAGTGCGTTCGATATTGTGGACGTTTGACGCATGACAGATACAAACGTAAAGTCCAAACGCTCCTTGATTGGGCGAACTATTCCTCCACGCTTTGCAAAAGCGAAAGCCGTAAATCCATCAACAATACTGCAGCCCAAATCAGCTTGGACAAGGTCTGATATCGTTAAGGACCAGCGCGCTTCGATCAACACATTTCGAGCGATATTCATCGAAGTGAACAATGCGTCCGTTCTGAGTCGGCTAGATGTTCCTTCAGCGGTTGCGATAAACCTCTCTCCCTCTAGGTCAAGAACCGATATTTCGCTTCGCTTTTCCAAGCGGTGATGAGGCGGAAGGATGCAGAATGAGGGGATCGATAGAACGGGACCCACATGAACCCGGGCGCTATAAACGGGCGTGGTTGCGAATCCGAGATCGTACAAACCTGACGCCACGAGATCGGGCACTTCTTCCGAACTGTGGGCTTGAAGTGTTAGCTGAAGATCATTGCCGCTTGCGTAAATCCGACGCACCACTTGGACTATAAATCCCGTTGCCAAGCTCGGAAAAACCGTCAGGCGCAGATTGCCTCCCGTTCGGTTCTTTATTCGCCGTGCGGCTCGCATAACGCGCTCGAGTCCGGCGTAGCTCTGCTTCACCTCGGCATAAAGAATGAACGCGTTATCCGTGGGGCTCAGCTTTCCCTGGCGGCGATTGAACAGGGCCAATCCAAGCTCTTGCTCCAATTGTGAGATAATTTTGGACACAGCAGGCTGGGTGACTGACAGCAGGTGGGCAGCTTCTGTCATCGACTCGCAAAGCATCAGAGCGCGAAAAGCTTCGATTTGGCGATGTGTTACGCGCATTTCGGGCATTGCAGCTTCACCGCGGCATGAGTTCAGGTGATAATTTTATTACCATTTATTCTTTGACTTTATAATGGATTCTCAAAAAAGGTGAAACGTCGGAAGCCGGTCGATCAAAAGCTAATAGGACGACACGCCCCGACACCGAGACCGAGCAATCGTAAGTCTAGTCGTTCGGATCGGTCCAAATCACCGAGGAGGAAACGTGAATATGAGCCGAGTTTCTGCGAACCGTCTGACCGAGCGCACCGGGCATACTGGGTGGCGCAATCGCCTGCTTATCGCTGCAACCGTTCTGGCAGCAACCGGTCTTTCAGCCATCGCCCCGCCGGCATCGGCCGCGGACGCTCCATTTGTGTTTGAAAAGACCATGAAGGTCCCCGGCGTTCCAGTTGGGCCATATTCAGACCACTTGACCATTGATTTGGTTGGAAAACGCGTATTTGCTACGCCTCAAGCCGCGAGGATGGTTGCCGTTCTTGATTTGCAGGACGGCAAGGTGTTGAAGACGATGCCCGTCGGCAATCCGCACGCAGTGTACTACAGCTCTTCATTAAAACGGCTGTTTGTGACGGACAGCGTTACGGGCTCACTTCTCGTTTATAGCGGTGATGACTACTCGTTGATCAAAGAAATTCGCTTCGAAAAGGGAATCGACTGGCTTCTTCCCGATCCGAATTCTCAATTGTTGTACGTGAATCATGGCGGCGATGCTGCGGGCATGGATCACGCAGTGGTATCTGTATTTGATGCCGCCAAATTGGAGAAGGTTGCCGATATTGCGGTTCCCGCTCCAGTTCTTGAGGGCTCTGCACTCGACACTGAAAAACAATTACTCTACGTCAATCTCAACATGACTAATTCAGTAGCCGTCGTCGATCTGCGCAAGCGAGAGACGGTGGCCATTTGGAAGCTGCCCCCGGCAGATGGGCGGCGCGCAATGGGCGCGACGCTAGATCAGGGGCGCTCCCGCCTCTACGTATCTACTCGCGACAACTCTCTAAACGGTTCGATCATGGTGTTAGATACCAACGATGGACGCATAGTCGCAACGTTGCCGATTGGAGGTTGGGCAGACGACATCTTTATCGACCAGAAGCGGCAGCGCGTCTATGTCACGGTCGGAGTTGGCTATGTCGACACTTATGCCATTGAGGGCGGTGATGCATATCGTCGGGAGCCGCGGGTCGAGACACAGTTAATGGCCAAGACCGGCCTATTCTCCCGCGAGCTCGATCGAATGTTTGTTTCGGTACCGACGCTCGGGGACTTCGGAAGCTTCGAAGTAATGGTCTTTAAGCCGGAATCGAAATAGCCGAAAACGACGTAAAAAATGCGGGGGCACGGCTTAAGCCAGCGCGCCCGCTCCACCAAGTAGATTGACGCCCTCCCCGAGGGCTTTAGGTCTAAAAGTTTGTTGAGCCTGCCCCCGGAGGTTGAACAGACCTGCTGGCTACGTCCACGGGGCCCGGAAATTGCCGGATCGGAACTCGGGACCCATGTCGACTCGGATCGTGGCCCGGCGGCCGTGGGTGGATCCAATCTACCCCAGCACCTCGACGACATCGGCGCCGCGGAGGTTGAAGCGGACGTCCAGCACAGATGAGAACCGACTGAAACTGTCGACGGTGGTCTCCCCAGCATGTGGCCTTTGGCGAGTTGGTCATGGACAATGTCCATCGCCAGATCTCATTCGTCCGCGCCACTGGTCGGCGATTATCACGCAGCTTAGTGACCCCGCGCTCGAGTGTCTTGGTCCGGAGCTGGAAACATACGGTAGATTCGGCTTAGGTTGACATTCCAGCCCTCGCGCCTGAGCAGCCCTCCCCGGCGACAAGCCGTACCGCAAGCGCGTCCTGGCGGTTTCCCTTGACGTGTTTGATGCGCACGGCCTGCCCTGTACGTCGCAAGCGGGCAATGACCGGTCGAACCCGGGAAGCACGAGGGATACTCACCTCCGAGATTGCCCGACACCGAATGCTGCCGGCACCTATTCGAAACAAGCTGTCGTGGCTAAATTCCAAGGGCGGTCGACCAAACGCGCGCGACGATGGCCATAAACCGCTTCACACATCTCAGATTGCAGAAGCCGCTGCCTGCTTTTTGAAAAGGTCCACCATGATCTCGATAAATTCTCGGCACAGTCGTGAGTGCTGATGGTGGCTCGGCCTCACGGCCGCAATTTCAAATCGAACCGCCGGCTTGAATGGCCGCGTTACGACGTTACCTCCACTCAGATAGCTTGCGGTGAATGGGTCGACGATCGAGACGCCAAGGCCCGATGCAACCAGTGCGATGGCGCTGGCCGCAAGTGACGTCTGTAGCACGAGCTTCCGGGGGATGCCCAGGTCGTCGAAAATCTGGTCAACCTTGAGCCGTTGGGGACTGTTCCGACCGAGCGAGATGAAGGGCAGGCCCTCGAGGTCACTCGGCTCGAGATAGTCCTTTGCAGCCACCGGATAGGAAGCGGGGATGACGCAAACCGCCTCGACAGAGGGCATTAAAGTGAGCTCAACGCCTGGAAATTCGCCGACCAACTGAGCAAACCCGACGTCGAAATGCCGCCCTGCAACGAGGTCGAGTGTCTGGTGGGAGTTCAGGCTCTCCAGCGTCACGTCAACGGCTGGTCGACTGGCGTGTAATATGCTGATCGCCTGCGTGATGCAGCTCAGCGACAGCGCGCCGATGGAGGCAATTCGGAGCGAGCCCACCTTGGCATACCTCAGGTCATTGGCGATCTTCGCGATGCGATCCATGCCGACGTAGAAGCGGTCGACCTCGGTGAACAAGATCGTCGCCTCATGGCTCGGCACCAATCTGTTGCCTTCCCTGCGGAACAACCTGAGATTCAGCTCTGCTTCGAGGTCTTTGACCAGGCGGCTGACTGCCGGCTGCGTCACCTTCAACATCTCCGCAGCGACCGTCATGCTACCCGTGAGCATGACGGCCCTGAAGGCCTCGATCTGCCGCGGATTCATGTGCATTGTCAGCGACCTCTCTCAAATCTCTTGCGTGACCATGCGCGGAATTCATCCCGCGAGCACATAACATTTCCTGATAGAGGCAGTAGGGCGCATGCAGTTGAATTTGGCAAGCTGCTGCGGCTCAATGCCAATATTCGCCGGATCGTGTCCTTGGCTGAACCGAAGTTCGTCCGTGTTTCGGACGACTTCGGTTGGGCCTTGGCGCCGGACAATCTTGCAAGGGCGACCGCCGTAATGGGGACCTATATTCTTCGACGTCTGGTGACACTCCCCCTCATGCTCTTGGGAGTGTCGATCGCCGTCTTTCTGGTTTTACATATGATCCCTGGCGATCCCGCTCGGATGGCTGCCGGCCCCGATGCAACGGAACGGGACGTCCAGCAGATCAGGATAAACTATGGCCTCGATCGGCCTTTGACGGAGCAATACGGGATCTATCTGAAGAAGCTCGTCCAGGGAGATCTCGGCGAATCCTTCCAGACGCTAGCGCCGGTCACGGAAGGGATCGCGAGGACCTTTCCCGCTACGCTCGAATTGACCATTGCGGGCATGCTGATCGCCATGGTTCTGGGCGTGCCGCTCGGCATCTACTCGGCACTCCATCCCCGCGGCGCGGCAGACCGGCTCGTCACGAGCGTCGCTGTCCTGGGTATCTCGATGCCGGGCTTTTTCCTCGGCCTCCTCCTGATGCTCGTCTTCGCGTCCTGGCTCGGCTGGGTCCCCCCGACCGGCAGAGGAACATGGCGCCACCTCATACTTCCGGCGCTGACGCTCGGGCTTCCCTATGTAGCCGCGTTCGCGCGGCTGACCCGATCGAACATGCTCGACGTGCTGTCGGAAGACTTCATCCGCACCGCAAGAGCTAAGGGACTGTCCTGGCCGAAGGTGACCAGCCGCCACGCCATGCGCAACGCATCGATCCCGATCGTCACGGTTTTGGGCCTGGATTTTGGACGACTGCTCGGCGGTGCAGCCATCGTTGAAACTGTTTTCGCCTGGCCTGGAATGGGACGTTACATGGTCGATGCGATCATGATCCGAGATATATACGTAATCCAGGGGACAATACTCGTGTTCGCCGTCTCCGTTGTTGCAATCAACTTAGCAGTAGATGTGATTTATGGCATTATCGATCCTCGCATCACCTATTCTTGAGCGCATGAAGACGATAGGATTTCTGTGGTATCTCCTTCGCAGGAAGAACTACATTACTCTCGTCGCTGCGTTCGTCACGATCACCTTCGTACTGGCTGCCGTATGCGCGCCGCTCCTGTACGACTGGGACACGGCGACGCGCGTGTCGCTCAGCAGCGCGCTCCTATCGCCTTCAACGATACATCCGCTGGGGACCGACGAACTCGGGCGCGATTTGCTAGCGCGGATTGTCTGGGGTGCGAGGATTACGCTCGTAGTCGCGCTCGTCAGCGTCACGATCGCAATGGTCCTAGGCATCCTGATCGGCAGCCTATGCGGATATTACGAGAACTGGTTCACCGGTGGCGTTATGCGTTTCATGGATTTTATGATCGCATTTCCCCGGACATTGCTCGCCATCATCGTGGTCACGGTTCTCGGCTCGGGCGTTCTCAGTCTCACGCTCGCGATCGGAATATCGACCATTCCTGCGAATGTGAGGTTGTTTCGCGGTCCGGTCCTGGCGTTGAAGCGCCGCCAGTTCACGGTTGCGGCGAAGGCACTTGGCGCAAGGGATTTGAGCGTTCTCTTCTCGCATATCCTGCCCAACATGATGTCGCTGGTCATCATTCAGGGCACGCTGTCACTTGCCGAGGCGATCCTTATTGGTTCGGGGCTGAGCTTCCTTGGATTGGGACCACAGCCGCCGACACCCGAATGGGGTGCGATGATCGCCGCGTCGCGGTCGCACATCACCAGTCATCCGCACGTAATCTTTGCGCCAGGCATCACCCTGTTTGCGGTCATCTTGGCGTTCAACCTCGTCGGCGACGCGCTCCGGGACTACGTCGATCCGCGGTCCCGCAAAGCGATTTAGCCCTTCCATCCATAACAAAGAGGGAACCATGAACCCGTCATTTTCGAAGATCACGCGCCGTCATAGCCTGGGCTTAAGCCTCGCGGTTGCGGGTGGCTTCGCCCTCGTTCCAATCGCCTCCGCACAGGCAGAGTTCAATCTGCGCGTTGTCCAGGGAACAGATGTCGACACGCTGGATCCTGCCGTATCGCGCAGCACGCCCTCGCAGATCGTCTTCAACAACATCTTCAATACCCTCGTCCGTTGGAAGGATACAAAGCTCGACGAAATAGTCCCCGATCTCGCCGAATCCTGGAGCAAGTCGGAGGACGGCCTTCGCTGGACCTTCAAGCTGCGTCGCGGCGTCAAGTTCCATGACAGCACGCCATTCGACGCCGAGGCGGTGAAGTTCAATCTGGAGCGGATCTTGGACCCAACGCTCGGCTCCCCCAACCGATCTCTGTTCTCGAGTATCAGTCAAGTGAACGTCCTCGACCCCAATACGGTCGAGATCGTCACCAAAGAGCCCTCTCCGACGCTGCTTGAGATTCTCGCGGAGGAGTATGCCTCGATCAACAGTCCGACTGCCGTCAAGAAAAGCGGCCGGTCTTATTCCCGGAACCCCGTGGGGACCGGACCCTATATGATATCCGAATGGGTTCCCGCTCAGCACTTGGTTATCAAGCGCAACCCCGACTACTTCGGAGCCCCCGGCAAGCCTGACAGGATGACATTTCGGCCTGTGCCCGAAGCGGAGGCCCGCGTCATCGAACTGACTACGGGCAATGCCGACGTCGCTCTCAATATCCCCCCCGAATCCACCGATAAGATCAGGCGGAATGCATCCACTGACGTCGTTCTCGAACCGAGTTCGTTTCAGATCTTCTTTGAGCTTAACACCACCAAGCCACCCTTCGCAGATCCGCGCGTTCGACTTGCCGTGAACCATGCGATCGACCGCGACGCCATCATCGAGAAGATTTTGAACGGCTACGGAAGAGTACCGGAGGGCATTTTCCCGAGAGGCGTTCAGGGACGCGGGCCACGGCAAACGGCTTACGCCTACGACCCTGACAAGGCGCGCAAGATGATCGCGGAGGTCTTCCCGGGGGGATACAATGAACCGGTCGTAATCTGGACGCCGGCCGGCCGCTACGCGAAGGACAAGTCCGTGGCGGAGGCCGTGCAGGGCTACCTAAACGCCATCGGTTTCAAGACCGAGTTCAAGGTCTGGGAATGGGCGACCTATCAGAAGACCCTCTACCGTCCCGAGCCAGGGAAAGGTACCGGGAAGGGCAGTAATGATGCAAACATGTGGTTGCTCGGGAC
The DNA here is from genome assembly GCA_900470095.1 of Hyphomicrobiales bacterium. Lineage (GTDB taxonomy): Bacteria > Pseudomonadota > Alphaproteobacteria > Rhizobiales > Beijerinckiaceae > Allobosea. The sequence goes on along the minus strand of UBZM01000031.1, from coordinate 6,528 downwards.
GGGCGTAACGAACGCGGACTGGCGCCTTCGACGAAAATTCTCCAGCACGGACGACTCCAATCTTACAGGATACAAGCAGCCTAAGGTCGACGAACTTTTGGCGAAGGCCTCTGTCGACATGAATTACTTCACTCGCATGCAAGCTTATGCGGACGTTCAGAGCATCATCTGGAATGAAACACCGAACTCTTTGGTTCTCTTCGACCAGATTCAACTGATCGGGGTTTCAAAGGGGCTAAAAGGTCTCGAGGTCTATGGCGACGAGATCGTGAAGTTCGATCAGGTCACCAAGCAATAGGCTGCCGATCTACCCGCCTGGCCGGGCGTCCTGAACGCCCGGTCGTTGAGGTGAAGCCGACGTTATGAACGGCTGAGACAAGGCGCCCTCCGACCAAAGCACGCCCCACGGCGCGCCTCGCTTTTTCAAGACGTTGCTGCGGCAACGAACGGCGGAGCTTTGCCTTCGCATCCGACATCGTAATGAACTGGATACGACAATGAACAAGCCGGTAGTCGAGCGGCAGATCCTGCTCACCGAAGCCCGCCTCAGCAGTCCGCCCGCCGAGGCCTTGATCAAGTATCATGACATTCCGGGCCTCGCACGGGAGATACGTCACGCTCGCGAGTTCAATCAGGTCGATCTCGCCCACACGGTGATGCTCGCAGAGCAGGGAATCCTGCCGCGCAACGTGGCGAGTGTGATCCTGGAGGGCTTGCTGGAGTTGCGGCGGATGGACGCCTCCGCAATCCCGATGGACCCCGTGAAGGGGAGCTTCCTCCTGCAAGTCGAGGCCTTTCTGTTCTCGCGCATGGGTGAGGACATCGGCGGACAGATGCACACCGGGCGCAGTCGGATCGACCAGGGAACGACCGTGCGTCGCCTCCATGAGCGCAACCGCATTCTCGATGTTTTGGAACGGCTGAACCAGTTCCGCGGCGCCCTTATTGAGAAGGCGGCGAGACACTCGCGTACCATCATGCCGGGCTACACGCATATGCAGCAGGCCCAGCCTTGGGTGTTTGGTCACTACCTCTTGAGTATCGCCACGCGCCTGAGTGAGGATTTCGAGCGACTGACACAGAGCTATCACCGGGTGAACCTGAACCCATTAGGCGCCGTTGGCCTGTCTGGAACATCATGGCCGCTCAATCGCAGCAGGACGACAGAGCTCCTCGGCTTCGGCGCCGTGTTGGAAAACTCAAAGCTCGGGCGCGAGGCCTTCTATGCCGCGGACGCCATCGCCGCACTATCCTTTGTCATGGCGACGCTGAACGATCTGTCGACCGATCTCCACATCTGGTCGAGTTCAGAGTTCGGCTTCGTCGAGTCCGATGACGCCTATTGCGGCACCAGCAGCATTTTCCCGCAAAAGAAGAATCCAGCGGGTCTGGAGACCGTAAAAAAGGCGGCAGGCGGATCGGTCACCTGGCTCGCCTCAGCACTTGCGACCTTCCGGGCCGAGGGCACCGGCGACCAGGCCATGCGCGACCTGCCACTGATCGACGATGCGCTCGAGACGACGGAGGGAATGCTCGACCTCCTGACCGGCATCATCTCAACCCTGATCGTCCATGAAGCGCGCATGCGCAGGGGACTCGACGGCAGTTGGTGCACCGCGAGCAATCTCGCCGATGTGATTGTCCGCAAGACCGGACTTTCCTTCCGACAGGTCCATCATGTTGTCGCCCGTCTGGTTAGAATTTGTGTCAACGAGAATGTCAGTCCCTCCGCAGTCACGATCGAACTGCTTGACAGGGCCGCCGAGGAGACCGTGGGCAAGACCATCGCGATCGACGAGAGCACCCTACGGAACGCCCTCGATCCGGAGGTCTTCGTTGAGACGCGCGTGACTGCCGGCAGCGTATCGCCCCTGGAAATTGACCGGATGCTCGAGACGGCCAGGGCTCGTCTGAAGGATAGTGACATCTGGCTTGCCGCTGAGCGTAAGCGTCTCACGACGGCCGGGGACCTTCTCGACACCGCCATTCACGCCATCGTCTCCGCCTGAGATGGTCAATCGGACAAACAGGTCACTCGCTATGTCAGTTTCAAACCCCACCGCCCCGGAATGCGACCCGCTGCTGGCGGTCCAAGATCTGCGGGTCGAGTTCCTGACCTCAGACGGGGTGACGCCGGCGGTGAGGGGCGTGTCGTTTCATATCAATAAGGGAGAGACGTTGGCCCTGGTCGGCGAGTCCGGTTCAGGCAAGTCCATGATGGCGCTTTCCATCCTGCAACTCCTCCCGCATGCCGTGGCCCATAGGTTGTCCGGCAGCATCCGTTTCGCGGAACGCGAGCTTCTTGGAGCGTCCGAGCGCGAACTGGAGGGGATTCGCGGCAACAAGGTAGCGATGGTCTTTCAGGAGCCGATGACGTCGCTCAACCCTCTCCAGACACTTGAAACCCAAATCGGCGAAGTTCTGGCACTTCACAAAGGTATCCGGAGGGAGAAGGCACGCGCGCGCATTATCGAGCTGCTGACGCTCGTCGGATTGCCGATGCCCGAGAAACGGCTAGACGCCTATCCGCACGAACTGTCCGGTGGCCAGCGCCAGCGCGTCATGATCGCAATGGCGCTCGCCAACGAGCCCGGCCTTCTCATCGCCGACGAACCGACGACCGCACTCGATGTCACGGTTCAGGCGCAGATTCTCAAACTGCTCAAGGATCTCCAAAGTCGGTTCGGGATGGCGATGCTGCTCATTACCCACGACCTGGGGGTCGTCCGCAAAATGGCCGACCGCGTCTGCGTGATGAACAAGGGCGAAATTGTCGAAACGGGAAACACGTCGGAGGTCTTCACGACTCCGCGCCATTCTTACACGAAGCATCTGCTGAACTCGGATCCGAAGGGACATCCCCTACCCGTCGCAGACGGCACACCGATCCTCCTCGAGGCCAGAGAAATGAAGGTCTGGTTCAGCATCAAGGGCGGCCTGCTGCGGCGCACGATTGCTCACGTCAAAGCCGTCGACGGCATCGACCTGACAGTTCGCCAGGGACAGACTGTGGGAGTCGTCGGCGAAAGCGGCTCCGGCAAATCGACACTTGGCACAGCCATTCTTCGGCTCATACCGAGTGATGGGTCCATCCGCTACGATGGCAAGGAACTCCGGGATCTCGGGTCGAACAGCATCCGTGCGCTGCGGCGGGATATGCAGATCGTGTTCCAGGACCCTTATGGCTCACTGAGTCCACGCAAGTCCGTGGCCGACATCGTTGGCGAGGGACTGCGCATTCATGGCCTCGGCTCCTCGTCTGGCGAGCGCGAGCAGATGATCGTTTCGATCCTCGAGGAAGTGGGCCTGGATCCTGCGGTCCGGAGCCGCTTCCCTCACGAGTTTTCAGGCGGGCAACGGCAGCGGATCGCCATTGCGCGCGCCATGGTGCTGAAGCCAAAATTTGTCGTGCTGGACGAGCCGACCTCAGCTTTGGACATGTCGATCCAGGCCCAGATTATCGATCTGCTTCGCGATCTCCAGAGAAAGCACAATCTCGCCTACCTATTCATCAGCCACGACCTGAAGGTCGTTAGAGCCCTGTGCGAAGAGCTGATTGTGATGAAGTCCGGAAAGGTTGTAGAGCGAGGTAGCGCAGCGGACATTTTTCGGGCTCCCCAACACCCCTATACGCAGGCCCTCTTGAGGGCAGCATTCGACGTCGTTGCTGATTGATCGAAGCCTGATATAGCCATGCGTCCGCTGCACCAGAATGCAACCGGCCTCGAAGGTCATCGAGATTACGACGCTCGTCTCGCTTGGAAGGGGCCTACGCTGCTCTTTGCCGAAGCCCCCTCTGATGTGCCGAGTTGCCCCCGTGCACTTGTCCCGGGAGTATGAGACCAACGCTCGGAGCCAAACTACATAGTCGGCGGCGCACCTCGTGATCCGCTATGACGAAATGCTCCAAGCGGCGTCCGCCACGAGATCATCCAGATTCAAGGCGATGCAGGCACTTTCGGCAACGCGCCGGTCTTCGTCGTGCCGCCCGGCCATTTCTTCGTGACGGGCGACAATCGCGACAACTCGCTCGACTCGCGCGACCGCAGCGTAGGCTATGTGCCGTTCGAGAACTTCGTCGGCCGGGCCGAGATCATCTTCTTCTGGATCGAGGACGGCTCCTCAGCCTGGAAGATCTGGGAATGGGCCGATACGGTTCGCTGGAACCGCTTGCTCAACGCGATCTTCGACTGACGCGAGGCTCGCACCGATTGGCTGATCTCGCACCAGAGTTAGCCGCCTGCCGAAGCGCTGGCGGGGTTGGCCCGACACGGACGAGCACTGCTAGCTGCCGCGCCTCAATCGTGAGGAAACCAGATCTGCAATGGTGGCCGGTGCCTGGTCCGGAATTGCGAAGACCGAGCTGACATTGATCTCGCAGAGCACGTACGTGTCGTCACCGTAGGCCGTGCGCGGACCATAGAGAAAATCCGCGTCCCAGATGATGGGTAACGAAGCGGTGTCGATACCCAGGACCGCCATCATCTCAGGCGTCCATTCGGCCTCCATCTTTGTCCTGAGACGTCGAAACCGCTCGGCCGACGCGCCATGCATGATCCTCGGGCCGGGTTGCGCGGCCTCCGAATCCGGACCCTCTGGAGGCGGAGGAATCAGCGCCTTTATGAGTTGTTGGCCGAAACCCACGACCTTATCGCCGCCCATATAGCAGCGGATCATTCCTTCAGGCAGACGAGCCTGGAATGGCTGATCAACGATACAACCGTCAGCCGATAGATACGCTTCGCAGCTTGTCATGAATTCCGACAGGGCAAGTTCTTCCGGGATGCTTCCTTTCTGTGCGTGCAGCACCCGCACCCTCTCGGGACCGTTCGATCGGTCAAGCTGCTCGACCTTCCAGACGCCTTGGCCGCCATTGCCGCGGTTCTGCTTCAGCACGCGCGGGCCAGCCGTCCTCAAACGCGGCGGGAACTCCGCCCGGAAGGACGCTGCCGATCGATAGACATGCGTATCGGCTCCCCATCCCAGATGTTTCGTGCGGTACAGAACCTCCTTCACTCCCATCTTGAGGATGATGTCGGGATGGGCGCTGACCCACGGTCCGCGCGCTGCAACGTCTCTCAACAGCGCATCGAGCTGATGCCGTGCTTTGCCCGCGTGCAGCGGATCGACCCAAACAAGAACCCCGTCCGCAGTCAGGAGCTGATCGCGGACTTCTTCGGAGAACGTCTCGTCATAAACAGCGGGTTCGGCCTGGATGCCGATCGCGTGCAACTCCTCGAATACGCGATGAAAACGGTTGTTCTCTGGTGTCGCCGTGCGTCGCGCTTCAAGGTCACCACGCCAGACCACGGCTACCTTCGACTTAACAGTCGTCATGATATCGCCTCGCTGTGGGCTCGATTATCGTTGAAAACTGGGCCTGCCGTTCAGCCGTGTCGCGCCAACGACGGCCCGAACATCACGGCTCGAACGAGCCAAAATCGCGCACTAGCGCTGCTCCAGTGTCGCATCGTGCTCACTCATTTCGCCTGCTCAGTCGGTGGAGGGCGGAACACGAGGATGGCGGCTCCGGAGCCGAACCTTCCAGCGCGCACAGCAACGAAGAGACGATCGAGTTCCGGGACAAAGAGCGAGGTCCGAGCCCCGCTGGAGGTTGCAACACGCCCGGCTCGCTCGAATCCTTTGGCGCCGCGCTGCACAACGTCGATCGTGCCGTCTCCGCAGCTCACGTAAATTCGATCACGCTTGCTGTCGAAGAAAATATCGTCAGCATCGCCACAAGTATCGAAGCTCTCTGTTACCGCACCTGTTGCCGGATCCAGAAGGACAAGCTTTGCCGGGCTGCGGAACGCGATTGCAAGCCGTCCGCCCGAACGGTCGAGCGACATGGGAAAATTCGCAGCCAAGCCTGGCGTTTTCCAGGCCGCTACCTGCTTGCCCGATTTGAGGTCGACGACGGCGATCTGCCGCGCGTCCGGCACATTCACGAACACCCGGTCCGTTTTTGGGTCGAGCTGAAAGCTCTCCGGATGGCCAGCCAGTCTTATATCACCCAGCTTGGACAGGCTCTTCGGGTCGATGATTGCTAGTCCGCCATTGCCATGTCCCACGAGAACATGGCCGGTGATAGGGTCGACGCGGACATTGTCAGCATCATCGTCGAGCGCAACGGTTCCCGCCGATGACAGATCGCCAGCGTGAAAGAACCGCACGGACCCGTCACGGCCGTTGGCGACGACGATCACGTCCTGATCGGTAAGATGCGCGAGGCCTTGCGGCTCCTTCAGCCCGCTGATCCTATGGAGGACGTTGCCGGCCTGAAGGTCGACGATATCGACACTGTCGTTACCAAATTCGGCGACGAACAGTCGCCTCCCAGCACGATCGATCGCCATATGATCAATGCGGCCCGAGACGTTTTCGAGCGGGATTGTGCGCTCAAGGATCAGAGGCGGATCCGCCGCAGCGGCGCCGACAGAGCACATGATCAGACGCATCGCCGCGATGATTCCAAGGGCTGTACTGGAGTGGCGCACGGGAGCTAACCTAGGCTCAGGACCTATTAAA
>UBZM01000038.1 GCA_900470095.1 Hyphomicrobiales bacterium | reverse complement strand
GCGGGGTTTTCGTCGTTCAACGGGCTGATGTCGCCAGCCGCCACGCAAGGCGCGCCAGCGGACACCATGGCCTCAAGCGCCGCAGCCCGCTAATGGGCCCTATCGTCCACGGCCGCTCTAGAGCCCTGCGGCGAGCCCGGAGATGGTTTCGCGTAACCAACGATGCGCCGGGTCATGGTCATAGGACGCGTGCCGGATCATGGAGACGTCCGAATCCGGCAATTCCAGCGGAACCGGACAGGTTTCCAGGCCGAAGCGTTCGGCAAAGATCCGCGCGGGACGTTCGGGCACGGTCGATACCAGGCGGGCTCCTTTCAGCAGGAACGGCACGGCCGCAAAATGCGGTGTCGTGACCGCGATCGTCCTGCGCCGCCCCGACGAAGTGAGAGCATCATCGACGACCCCATGGCCCCAAAGAAAATCTATCGGCTCGGTCGAGATTTGACCGTTTGTGAAGCGTCGAACGACGGCAGATGAAGAGGCGGCGAACCCTGAGATCCTGAAAACCCATGAGGACACAATGCGCCGATCGCTCAATCTTGCCGCGACGCTGCTTGCGGCGTTCGCTATAGCCGGCTGCGCGGCTCAAGCCGGTGAAGTCAGGGAAGAGCAGCGCATCTCCCGGCCTTCACCGGCAGCGTTGGCCGCGGTTGAGTCCCTCGGCAAAATGCCGATCGATGCATTCGAGCCGAGCGTCTTCGCCGCTCCCAACGGGCACAGCATTCCCTATCGCCTGCTCTCGCCGGCCGCTCAAAGCGAAGCGAAGCTGCCGCTCGTCATCGCACTGCATGCATCGGGCGGGGTCGGCACCGATAATGTCAGTCAGGTCGGGCCCTTCATCCGGAGTTGGGCTGCTCCCACGATTGCCCGTGAATTTCCGTCCTATGTCGTCGTGCCGCAATTTCCGACGCGCAGCGCGAACTATACCGGCGACGGCAGCAATCGGGTTGCAAAACCGAGCGACCACCTTGCCGACGTTCTGGCGTTGGTCGAGGACTTGAAACGGCGCTTGCCGATCGATCCGCAGCGGGTCTACCTGGTCGGGTTCTCGATGGGGGCGTCGGCGGCGATCATCGCCGCGGCAACAAAGCCCAAGGCGTTCGCCGGCGTCGTCGCATTCTCGGGGGTTCCGCCGCATCGCAGCCTGGCGAAACAAGCGGCGAAGGTCCCGTTCCTGATCGTCCATGGAACGGCTGACCGCGAGAATCCGTATGCCGCATCGAGATCATGGGCCGATGCGTTGGCCCTGGCTGGCGGTTCGCCGATGTTCGTGACCTATGACGGGATGGACCATAAAGTCAGCCCGGATCAGTTCCTGGCGCCGGAATGGCGCACTTGGCTCTTCAGTCAGCGCGCGCCACGGTAGCGTTGCGTCGCGCCCCAAGCTGACCCGATGATGCCTGGGGCGAATGTTGGCGGGGGTAAGTCGATATCTCTTCCTTTGCCGCCCGGGCGGGGCCACCGCCAAACACGCCGATCTCGACAAGAAGCAAGGGCTTGCGGCCTCGTCAGCGATGACGCTCGGAACGGTGCCTGGCACGCGGGCAATGGCGAAGCGCCCGCATGCCACCCTGCTCATGTCCGACCCATTCGGCGAGGGCTTATCGCCTAGCTGAGAGCGTCCGCGACATGCCGCATGAAGGCGGGGCGCTGCATCAGCTGGCGATGGTAGCGCTCGAGATTGGCACAGTCCGGCTTGTCACCCGTCAGCAGCATGTAGCGATGAACGATCGGCCCGAGCGGGATGTCGCCGACGCTGACATGCTCGCCGGCGATGAACGGGCGATCCGCCAGGGCGTGATCGAGTACGGCAAACTGTGCGAATGCAGCGTCCCGTTTGGCCTTGAGATCGTCTCCCGTCAGTCCTTGCTTTCGCAGGGGCGCCAACGCGGGGGCCAGCGTCATCGATGCCCAATCCATCCAGCGATCCGACTGGGCCCGCTCTCCGGGAGCTTCGGGCCAGAGCAGGCCGGCACCGTACCTGGCTGCGAGATAGCGGATGACTGCGTTCGACTCCCAGACGATCACCCCGTCGTCATCGAGAGTGGGCACGCGGCCATGGGGGTTCAGTGCACGATAGACCGGATCGTCCGTTCCTCCGAAGCTGCCGCCGCGCTTGTCCAACTGGTAGGTCAATCCGAGCTCGTCGAGCGTCCAGAGCACCTTGGCGACATTCGAGGAATTATTGCGGCCATAAACTGTGAGCATCGCTCGTCATTCTCCGGGAGCAGCGTGTCGGCACGACCTCCTGGCGGTCGCGCCGTGAAGAAGTGCAGGATCGAGATCAGGCGGTCAGCCGCTTCAATCCGCGCTCGAGATCGTCGATCAGGTCGGCAATATCCTCGAGCCCGACATGGACGCGCATCGACTGGCCATCGACAGCCCAGTTGGTCGCCGACCGCAGGGGGGACGGATTGGTCGGGACCATCAGGCTCTCGAAGCCGCCCCAACTCGAGCCCATGCCATAGAGCCGCAGCCCATCCATCATGGCGGCGAGGCGTGTGCGGTCCTTTTCCTTCAGGACGAAGCCGAACAGGCCGGACGCGCCGGTGAAATTGGCTTTCCATAGAGAGTGGCCGGGGTCCTGCGGCAAGGCTGGATGCATAACGCGCGCGACCTCCGGGCGTGCGGCCAGCCAGCGGGCCAGCGTCAGGCCGCTTTCATGGTGCTGCCGCATGCGCACCGCGATGGTCCGCAGACCGCGCAGCGCGAGATAGGCATCATCGGGCCCGACGCAGAGGCCGAGCCGGAGGGCAAAGGTCTTGATCCTGTCATAGACGCTCTCGGCACAGGAAATGGTGCCCAGCATGATGTCGGAATGGCCGGAAATGTACTTCGTCCCGGCCTGGAGCGAGATGTCGACGCCCAGCGTCAGGGGCTTGAAGAAGACGCCACCCGCCCAGGTATTGTCGATCACCGTCACGATGCGGTTCGCCTTGGCAACAGCGACGATGGCCGCAACGTCCTGCATCTCGAAGGTCAGGGAACCTGGCGTTTCCATCCAGATCAGGCAGGTCTCGGGCCGGACCAGCGTCGCGATGCCGGCGCCGATCACCGGATCATAGAATGTCGTCTCGACGCCGAGATGGCTGAGGATCTCGTTGCAGCAATGGCGACATGGCCCATAGGCCGAGTCGGGAACGAGCATATGGGCGCCAGGCTTGGCGTAGGCCAGCAGGACCGTCGAGATCGCCGACGCGCCTGAAGGTGTCAGCACGGAGCCCGCTGCCTGCTCGAGGGCGGAGACGGCGTCCTCCAGGGCAAAGCTGGTTGGCGTACCGCGGCGGCCATAGCGGACCTTCGTCGTCGCCTTCGCGTCAAGCGCCGCAAGTGTGGGAAACAGAATGGTGGAAGCATGGAAGACCGGCGGATTAACGGCGCCGGAATGAGCGGCCGGGTCGCGGCCGCTATGGCAGATGACCGTGTCCTGCCGGAAGCCGTGTTCAGAACCGGTCTGATTCCCCTGGGAGGATTTGGGCTCGCCAAAGGCGGATTCAGCCTGCGGGTCTGTGCTGCTCATCACGCGTCTTCCTTCGATCTCGATCCTGGGAACCGGTCGATCCCGGTTGTATTGTTCAATTAATACAAAGAGTTGGATGCATTCTCCGCTCACCGGGCTTCTGCCCGCTTGCGCTCCGTGCTCAGTTGTATATCTTTGGATACAGGCGCATTCAATAAATGACAAGCGCTCGCCGATGGTGCAAACGGCGGCGCAGTACGGGGGATGGAAGCATGTTCGGGATGGGTTTGCTGAAGCATGGCAAAGTGCTGCTGGTCTCCGCGGCTATCGCCTTGTCGGCTGGTTCGGCCATTGCCGAGCAGGGCGCGACGCTGAAGACGGTCAAGGAGCGCGGCATGCTGCTGTGCGGGGCCCATCCCGGCCGCTACGGCTTTGCTGCTCCTGACGCGAAGGGGCGCTGGGTCGGATTCGAGGTCGATCTCTGCCGCGCCATCGCAGCCGCAATCTTCGGTGATGGCGAGAAGGTGAAGTTCGTCGCGCTTTCCAGCCAGCAGCGTTTCCCGGCGATCCAGTCGGGCGAAGTCGATGTTCTGCCGCGCAACACCACTGCAACCCTGACCCGCGACACGGCGCTTGGCCTGAACTTCAGCCCGCCGGTTTTCTACACTGGCCTCGGTTTCCTCGTGCGCAAAGATGCCGGCGTCAAATCGATCGAGGAGCTGAACGGCGCGGTCATCTGCATGGCGCCTGGCAGCACAACCGAGCAGTCGGTGGCGCGTATCTTCGCCCAACGCAATCTGAAGTACACGCCGATCGTCATCGAGAACAACAAGGAGCTCGCCAGCGCCTATGTTGCGGGCCGCTGTGACGCGCTGGCGAAGGATCGCGATGCGCTGCCGGGTGTGCGGGTCTATGACGCTCCCAACCCCGATGACCATGTCATTCTCGACGGTACCTATTCCAAGGAACCGTTGGCGCTGGCCGTCCGCCACGGCGACGACCAATGGTACGACATCGTGAAGTGGGTGATGTACGGCCTCATGGAGGCGGAGGAGAACGGCATCAGCCAGGCCAATGCCGACGCGATGCTCAAATCCGGCGATCCCTATGTACGCGACATGCTCGGCGTCACCGGCGATTTCGGCGCGAAGCTCGGCCTCGACAACAAGTGGCTCTACTCGGCGGTGAAGAGCGTCGGCAGCTACAAGGACATTTACGAGCGCCATTTCGGCGCCGGTACGGCCCTGCCTCTGCCGCGCGGCGTGAACAAGCCCTGGACGGATGGCGGCCTGCTCTACGGCCTGCCGATCAAGTAACGCCCGCTCGCGCGACGGCAAGCGACATGCCTCGGCGTCAATTTCTCCCAGCCTGCGGAAACGACATGACCATGATGAGTGAGGCCAGGGCAGGCACAGCGGATTTGCGCGCTCACGCCACGACGGCCACCGCCCCTGGCGCGCCGGCTTCGCAGCGGCGGCGACCACCGCCGCGGCGCTCGTGGAACTGGAACGACCCCGGTGTCCGGACCTTCACCTACCAACTGGCCCTGGCCGCGGTTCTGGCCTTCGTCGGCTGGTATCTCTACGACAATGTCGCCACCAATCTGCGCCGCCAGAACATCGCCACTGGGTTCAGCTTCCTGGGTGAAGCCGCGAAGTTCAACATCAGCGAGACGCCGGTTTCCTTCACAGCTGCCGATTCCTACGGCCGGGCGCTGCTGATCGGACTGCTGAACACCATTCACGTCTCATTGGTCGGCATCGTCTGCGCCACGCTGGTCGGCGTGGTGATGGGCATTGCGCGTGCGTCCCGCAACCTGCTCGTCTCCAAGCTGGCCGGCTGCTACGTGGAGTTCGCGCGGAACGTGCCGGTGATCCTGCATGTCGTGCTGTGGTCTTCGATCATCCGCAACCTGCCGGCACCACGCCAGGCCCTGGATGTCCTCGGCATCGGCTTCATCAGCAATCGCGGCCTGACCCTGCCTGTCCTGGTACCGGATCCGGCGCATGGTGCGATGGGTCTTGGCTTCCTGGTCGGTGCCGTGGCTGCCGTCATTCTCTACAAGCTGATCAAGCGTCATGGCGAGCGCACCGGGCGCTATGTGGCGCCGCTGCCGCCGGCCCTGGCGCTGGTCGTGGCCGCGACATTCCTGCCCTGGCTCCTGTCCGGCGCCCCCGTCGCATTCGACATGCCGAAGCTGCGTGGGTTTGGGTTCAGCGGCGGCATGACCGTTCCGCCCGAGTTCTTCGCCCTGGTCGTCGGACTCACGGTCTATACGGGTGCCTTCATCGCCGAGATCGTTCGCGCCGGCATCGAGTCCGTGCCGAAAGGCCAGAGCGAGGCTGCGCGTGCGCTCGGTCTCAAACCGTCCTCGATCATGAGCCGGATCGTGTTGCCGCAGGCGCTGCGCGTCATCATCCCGCCGATGTCGAGCCAGTTCCTCAGCCTGACCAAGAACAGCTCGTTGGGCGTGATCATCGGGTACCCCGAACTGGTCAATATCGGGAACACGATCATGAACCAGACCGGCCAGGTGGTCGAAATGGTGACGATCATGATGATCATCTATCTCGGCCTCAGCCTGACCACGTCGATTTCGATGAACCTCTACAACAACGCCGTCGCGTTGAAGGAGCGTTGAGATGGCTGACGCTCAGATCTTGCCGGCGCCGGGGCGCCGCCAGCCCCGTGTTTCGCGCACTGCCGCCTGGTGGCTGAAGGACCGGATCTTTTCCAGTCCCTTCCATGTCGCGCTCTCGATCGTCGTGCTCGTGGGAGCCGCCTTTATCGGGCAGTTCCTCCTGCGTTGGGGTTTGCTTGACGCGGTCTTCGTCGCTTCCGATCCGGCCGCCTGCCAGGCCGCCAAGGGAGCCTGCTGGGCGGTCGTCTATGAGAAGCACCGCACCATCCTGTTCGGTCTCTATCCCCATAGCGAACATTGGCGTCCGACGCTGGCGGTCTGCCTCTACCTGGTCAGCCTGACGATCACGTTGATGCCGCGGTTCTGGAATTTGCGCGGTCTCGCGCTGCTCTGGGCCTGCACAGTCACCGCCATCGGCGTGCTGATGTATGGCGGCCTGTTCGGCTTGCCGGAGGTGGCGACCAGCGAATGGGGCGGGCTGGCTCTCACCATGATCATGTTCACCGGAACGGTCGTGATGGGCTTCCCCGTTGCCGTTCTGCTGGCTCTCGGGCGGCGCTCGACGCTGACGCTGGTGCGTTCGGTTTGCGTCACGATCATCGAGACGCTGCGTGGCGTACCGCTGATCACCATCCTCTTCGTCGCCGTCAACGTGCTGCCGCTGTTCTTGCCGGCCGGCAGCAGCGTCGACAAGCTGCTGCGCGTCACCATCGGTATCGCGATCTTTTTCGCCTGCTATCAGGCGGAGACCATTCGCGGTGGCCTGCAGGCTGTCCCGCGTGGACAGTACGAGGCCGCTCAGGCTCTTGGTCTTGGCTATTGGCAAATGACCCGGGTCATCATCTTGCCCCAGGCGCTGAAGATCGCCTTCCCGGCGATCGTCAACCACATCATCGCGGCGCTGAAGAACACATCCTTCGTGATGATCATCGGCCTGTTCGACATCCTCAACGCCACGACATCGGTGATGCAGGATCCGGTTTGGCGCAAATACTATGTCGAAGCCTATGTCTTCGTCGGTCTGGTCTATTTCGTGTTCGGCTTTGCCTTGTCGCTCTATGCGCGCGCCATGGAAGCCCAGATGAAGAAGGGGCATCACTGATGCTGCAGCAGAATGTCTCCACGACCGCAGAGGGCTCTCGGGCGAAGAACGCCATCGAGATCGGCTCTATCTCGAAATGGTACGGCACCATCCAGGTGCTGGACGATGTCAGCCTCGATATCGCCACTGGCGAACGCGTGGTGATCTGCGGCCCATCCGGCTCGGGCAAGTCGACCCTGATCCGCTGCATCAATGGCCTCGAGCAGCACCAGGAAGGCCGTATCGCGGTCAATGATACCGAGCTCGACGGCAGCAATCGCGCTCTTGAAACCATCCGGGGCGATGTCGGCATGGTCTTTCAGAGCTTCAACCTGTTTCCGCATCTGACTGTACTCGACAATCTGACGCTTGCCCCGATGCTGGTGCGCAAGCTGCCCAAGCGCGACGCGGAAGAGATCGCGATGCAGTATCTGCGCCGGGTTCATATCCCCGAGCAGGCGCATAAATATCCGCTCCAGCTCTCCGGTGGCCAGCAGCAGCGCGTCGCCATTGCACGCGCCTTGTGCACGCAGCCGAAGATCATGCTGTTCGACGAGCCGACCTCGGCGCTCGATCCCGAGATGATCAAGGAGGTGCTGGACGTAATGCTCGAACTCGCAGGCACCGGCATGACGATGGTGGTGGTCACCCACGAAATGGGATTCGCCCGGACGGTGGCAGATCGCGTCGTGTTCATGGCGGATGGGCGCATCGTCGAAACCGGGCGGCCGGACGAGATCTTCGGCAATCCGCAAACCGAGCGCGCTCGCACCTTCTTCCGCCAGGTCCTCAAGCACTGAACCCCTGAGTCGAAGTCTGGAGGTGCTGCGGCCCTCCTTCGAAAGCTGGACCCCATGGCCGATATCACCCTGGCGCTCGCGCGCCATGCAAACGCCCTGTCGCTGGTGAATGCACCCCCTGCCGTGAGGCACTGGGCGCGGCTCGCCATTGCCGACACGATCGGCGTCATGCTGGCGGGATCGCATGAAGGCGTCGTCGATCTGCTTTGCGAGACGATCGAGCCCAGTCATGCTGCGTCCGGGAGTCTCCTGCTGGGCCGTGCAATGCGTGTCGGCGTGCTCGAAGCGGCGCTGATCAACGGCGTCAGCGCCCATGCGCTCGATTTCGACGATTGCAGCCTGACATTGGACGGACACCCGTCCGTGCCGATGGTCCCGGCCTTGCTGGCGCTGGCTGAACGACTGGACTGTCATGGCGACCAGCTGCTCGCGGCTTATGTAGCCGGCTTCGAGACGGAGACGCGCCTCGCGCTGGTGCTGAACCCGGCCCATGTCGAGCGCGGCTGGCACCCGACCGCGACGCTGGGCATCTTCGGAACGGCGGTCGCTTGCGGGCGCCTGCTGCAGCTTGACGACGAAGCGATGGCCGTCGCCATAGCCATCGCTGCTTCGTCGGCCAGCGGGCTGCGCGCCAATTCCGGCACCATGACGAAGCCGCTCCATGCCGGTCAGGCCAATCGAAACGGGCTGCTGGCGGCCTTGCTCGCCCGCAATGGCTTCACTGCCAATGTTCGCGCGCTGGAGCATGGCATGGGATTCTTCCACGCCTTCCATGGCGCGGGCGTATCGGATATGCGCCCATTGCTGGAAGGCTGGGGGGAGCGCTGGGAACTGCTCGACCCCGGCGTTGCGATCAAGCAGTTCCCCTGCTGCGCCTTCGTCCATTCGGCCATAGCCGCAGCCACCGAGCTGCGTGACGATCTGGCTGGCGGTACGGACGATATCGCCCGGATCGACATCCATCTGCATCGGCGCCGCCTGAAGAACATCGACCGACCGGATCCGAAATCTGAACTGGATGCCAAGTTCAGCACTCATTACGTCACCGCTTGCGCCTTGGAACAGGGCTCTGTCCGCTTCGAGGATTTCGAGCCGGGAGCTTATGACCGTGCCCGATTGCGCGCGGTGATGGGCCGTTCCGAACTGCTTGCGCATGACGAAGACGATGTCTCCGCCGGCCGGGTGACCATCACGCTGCGAGACGGTGGCCAGCGCAGCGCACGCGCCTCAGTGGCGATGGGGCGCGGTCCGCTCAACCCGATGAGCGAAGCCGAGTTCGCCGGCAAATTCCACGATTGCGCCGGACGGGTCCTGGAGCCCGACGCCACGGAACGCCTGCTCGATGCCTTGCTGTCATTGGATGGAAGCAGCCGCCTGCGCTCTCTTCTGACAACGATCGAGGCGGCCGCGCCGTCCAGGGAACGGGCTCCGGCTCTTCGTATCCCTGCCTGACGCGATCAGGCGAACTCCCGACACGACATTGGATCCGACAATGAGCCTTGCCCTCGACATCGCCCGCAGAGCCAACGCTCTCGATCCTGGAAGCTTTTCACAGACAGCACGGGAGACCGCCAAGGTCGCCATTGCCGACATGCTGGGTTGTGCGCTTGCCGGTGCGCCGGAGAGCACGACCTCGTTGGCGCTTGCCGGTCTTGCGGTGGGGAACGTGGCCGGCGGTTGTTCCGTATTGGGGGTGAGCGAGCGCCTGCGCCCGCTTGATGCAGCACTTGTCAACGGCACGTCGGGCCATGCGCTCGATTTCGACGACACCAGCAAATCCCTCGCTGGGCATCCGACCGTCATCATTGTTCCGGCCGCCCTGGCGCTCGCCGAGCAACGAGACCTGACGGGCAAGGACCTGCTCGACGCCTATATCGTCGGCGTCGAGACCGCAACGCGGATCGCGCGTGGTGTCAATTTCCATCACTATGAGAAGGGCTGGCATCCCACGGCGACGCTCGGCATCTTTGGCGCCGCCGCCGCTTGCGGCAGGTTGCTCAAGCTCGACGACCAGGCGCTCGCGACCGCGCTTTCGCTCTGCGTCTCCTTCGCCTCGGGGGTGAAATCCAATTTCGGCAGCCAGACCAAGCCGCTCCATGCTGGCGTTGCCGCCCGCAACGGTCTGTTCGCCGCGCTGCTTGCCTCGGAAGGTTTTGATGCCAGCCCCGTCGCCTTCGAGCACCCCCAGGGCTTCCTCGAGGTGTTCAACGGCACTGGCAATTACGATGCCCAGCGGATGCTGGAGGGCTGGGGCGCGCCGCTGGACCTCGACGGACCGGGCATCTCGATCAAGAAATACGCCTGCGTCTACAGCGTTCATGGTGCGGTCGATGCCGCCCTGGCGATCGCCGGCGAGCATCGGATCGATGCCTCTCAGATCGGCAAGGTGACGGTGACGATGCATCGCCGTCGCCTGCTGCCGCATGTGATGCGCAAGGCCGAGAACCCGCTCGATGCCAAGTTCAGCCTGCAATATGCCGTGGCGCGTGCGCTCGTCGACGGGCGCGTCTCCCTGGAGCATTTCGAAGGCACGGCCTATCGCGACCCGCATGTGAGGGACGCCATGGAGCGCATCGAAACGCAGGCTCATGACGATGACTCCAATGACTATGGAGCGACGGTTTCAGTGCGCCTGCGGGACGGTACGGTGCTGGAGCACTCTGTTCCTGCGCCGCTCGGGCGTGGTCCTGAAATCCCGCTGCCGCTTCCGATGTTGCGCGCGAAGTTTGAGGATTGCGCGCGCCGCAGCCTGGATGCGGCGCAGGTCGGCCCGCTGTTCGACCGTTTGGTCGCCCTCGAGGCCCAGCCCTCCGTCCGCGACCTCGCCATCGGCATGACGAGTTCGCGGGCAGCCCTCAGCGCCGCCGCCTGATCACAGGAACCACTATGAGCTTCGCACTCGAACTCGCCACCCGCATCAACCGACTGGCCGACGGGCCGTTGCCGGAAGAGGCATTCCAGATCGCCAAGGGCTCGCTGCTGGACACGCTCGGTGTCGCACTTGCGGGCGCCCAGGAGCCAGCCGCCCGCATCCCGGCCCGCGTCCTCGACATCGGCTCGCAGAGCGGGCCCTGCGTGATCTATGGCAGCCAGGAGCGCGCCAGCGCGCTCGACGCCGCCCTCGTCAACGGTGCAGCGGCTCATGCGCTCGATTTCGACGATTGTAGCACCACCATGGGTGGGCATCCCTCGGTGCCGGTCCTGCCCGCCCTGATCGCTCTCGGCGAAGAGATCGAGGCCGATGGAGCAAGCCTGCTACGGGCCTATATCGCCGGGATAGAGACCGAGACACGTTTGGCGCGGGGCCTGTTGCCCTGCCATTACGAGAAGGGCTGGCACCCTACCGCCACGCTTGGTGTCTTCGGCGCCGCTGCCGCCTGCGGCCGCATGCTGAAGCTCGATGACGAGGCGTTGGCGCGGGCGCTGGCGATCGCCGTCTCGCTGTCGAGCGGCGTCAAGGCGAATTTCGGCACCGCTGCCAAGCCGCTTCATGCCGGCCTCGCCGCGCGCAACGGGCTCTACGCCGCCCGGCTGGCGAAGTCTGGCTTCTCGGCATCGGCTGATGCCTTTGAGCAGGTTCAGGGCTTCTTCAATCTGTTCAATGGCGAGGGGCTCTACGACGCTGACGCGATCCTGGCCGATTGGGGCGGGACCCTGGAAACCCTGGAGCCGGGCATTGCCATCAAGCAGCACCCGTGCTGCGGAAGTGCCCATTCTGCCATCGATGCTGCACTCAAGCTGCGTCAGGCGCACGGTCCTTTCGCGCTGGACGACATTGCCACCATCGAAACGGAAACCCATGCGCGCCGGTTGGCGCATACCAACCGCACCGAGCTCAAGAATGGGCTCGACGCCAAGTTCAGCGTTCAGTATCTGACCTGTCGCGCCCTGGCTGACGGACAGATCCGCCTCGCCCATTTCGAGAACGGCGCCTATGCCGAAGCTGCTATCCTCGATCTGATGTCTCGCTGCACGGCGCGGGCGCACAGCAACGGCGACCAGTATCTCGGAACTGTGATCGTAACGCTGCGCAATGGGCAGGTCGTTACGGCGCAGGCCTCGACGCCTTTCGGCCGGGGGCCTGGCAATCCGATGTCGCAGGAGGAGTTGACCGAGAAGTTTCTGGACTGTTCCAGCCGCGCTCTTGAGCGGCACAAGGCGGAGTCCCTAGCCGAAAGTATCTGGAGAATGGAGCAGACCAAGAACATAAGGGATGTGACGACCATGTTGGCATCCGGCCCGCTTCAATAGCCGGGCGCGCAACAGAGACCGAATTGGAGTTTTGACGTTTGAACACGCGCCTGAAATCCGCTGACGATGAGGCAGGCTCATCCCAGCAGGCCACGCATGGCCTTTCCCGGGTGGACTATGTCCTCCAGGCGCTCCGCGACGCCATCCAGAGCGGCAAGCTCAAGCAAGGAACCCGCCTGCGCGAAGAGGATCTGGCAGAGCAATTCGGGGTCAGCCGTACGCCGATCCGCGAAGCGCTGGGGCGGATGCAGTCGCGCGGCCTGGTCGAGGCCGTTCCTGGTCGCGGACTGATCATTGCTGAAATCACCGGAACCAAGATCATTGAACTCTATAGCCTGCGCGCCATCCTGGAAGGTGCCGCAGCGCGCTTCGCCGCCGAACACGCGTCTCCGACGGAGATCGATATCCTCAACGCGCTCGCCCAGCGTTGTGCCGAGGCACAAACGCCTCAACTCGCGGCGATCGCCAATATCAAGTTTCATCAGATGATCTACGAGGTCGCTCGCAACCGCTATCTCGGGCCCGCGCTTGGCGAACTTCAGGACACGATTGCGCTGCTCTCGGGCACCACTTTCGAGAAGGAAGGCAGGCTCGAGGAGGTCACGCAGGAGCATCTGGCAATCATCAAGGCCATCAAGGAGCGTGATCTTGATGCCGCCGAGGCAGCTGCTCGCGCTCATGTGACGAACGCCAAGCTGATCCGGATCAGCCGCCTCATGGAGTCCGGCGCGGCCTATTGAGTGGTGACCGCGGGCGAGCCCTCGCCAGGAGTTGGTTTGATCCGAGTTGGCGCAGCTGGCCGCGGCATCGCGGCCAGACAATCGACCGAAACAGGATCGTCGCGAAATTCGACCCGCGGCCGTGCCTCGCGCGGCACGTGCAAGCGGCTCAGCGCGTCGCGGCCTGGAGATAGCGCTCGACGAGCCGGGCCCACATCGCGGCACCGACGGTCAGGCTGTCATCGGCGAAGTCATACTGCGCACTGTGCAGGATCGGCGAGTTCAGCCCGTTGCCGAGGCGCAGGAAACTGCCGGGCCTATGCTCGAGAAAATAGGCGAAGTCCTCGCTGCCGGGGATGAGTTGGCAGGTCGCGACCTTGTCGGCGCCGACCAGCTCTTCAGCAACCATGCGCGCGAAGGCCGTCTCGGCTTCGGCGTTGACCACGACGGGATAGCCGCGCTCGTAGTCGATCTCGATTGACGCGCCGTGGCCTTCCGCGACCGAGCGGGCGAGCCTGACGATGCGCTCCTCCAGCAGGTCGCGGATCTTCGGCTCGAAGGAGCGTACGCTGAGCGCCAGCCTGGCCTCTTCAGGGATGACGTTGACGGCCTGGCCCGCATGGATGGTGCCGACCGTGACGACAGCCGTCTGTGTCGGGTCGATGTTGCGTGAGACGACAGTCTGCAGCGCGACCACGAGATGGCAGGCGACCACAATCGGGTCGATGGTCAGATGCGGGCGCGAGGCATGGCCGCCCTTGCCCCTGATCGTCATCGTGACCGTGTCGGCGGCGGCCATCATCGGTCCTGACCGCAGCAGGATCGTGCCCTCCGGCGCGCCGGGATGGTTGTGCAATCCGAAGATCGCATCGAAGGGGAAACGCTCGAACAGCCCGTCGGCAATCATCGCCTGGGCGCCGCTGATCCTGCCCGCCTCCTCGGCCGGCTGGAAGATCAGCGTCACCGTGCCGTCGAAGCGGCGCGTGCGGGCGAGGTATTCGGCGGTGCCGAGCAGGACGGCGGTGTGCCCGTCATGGCCGCAGGCATGCATCTTGCCGGGCTGGAGGCTGGCATAGGGAAGGCCGGTCTCTTCGGTGATCGGCAGCGCGTCCATGTCGGCGCGGATCGCGATGCTGCCCGCCCCGGTGCCGCTGCTCAGGCGCGCCACGACACCATGGCCGCCGACATTGCGGGTCACCTCGTAACCCCAGGCCGCAAGCTTGTCCGCGACATAGCGCGCGGTCTCGGCCTCCTCGTGGGAGAGTTCGGGGTTGGCATGCAGGTATCGGCGCGTCGCCCTGAGATCGGCCTCCATGGCCTCGAAATCGGAGACACGGGCGAAGCTGTTGTCGAGCGCGGGCATGATCTGTCTCGGTCTTTTTGGGATGCGACCCGACCGCACTGGCCGGACTACTGCGGCTAAGGCACCGGCCCGAAAGGTGGATTGCGGCTTTCGGGAAAACCGATGCAAACACAGAAGGTCAGAGGAAGCGCGCCAGGAAGGCCTGGGTGCGCGGATGGCGCGGATTGTCCATCACCTCCTCCGGCCGGCCCATTTCGACGATCTTGCCGCCATCCATGAACACGACCCGGTCGGCGGCTTCGCGCGCGAAGCCGATTTCGTGCGTAACCACGATCATGGTGAGCCCTTGCCGGGCAAGATCGCGCATCGTCGTCAGGACTTCGCCCACCAGTTCGGGGTCGAGCGCCGATGTCGGCTCGTCGAACAGCATCAATTTTGGCTTGATCGCGAGGGCGCGGGCGATGGCGACGCGCTGCTGCTGGCCGCCGGAGAGCTGGCGCGGATAGCTTGCCGCCTTGTCGGAGAGGCCGACCCGATCGAGCAGCTCGAGCGCTTCGGTCGTCGCGTCCCTGCGGTTCATGCCATGGACGCCGATCGGCGCCTCGATGACATTCTCCAGCGCCGTCATGTGCGGGTACAGATTGAACTGCTGGAAGACCATGCCGATCTTGCGGCGCTGGCGCGCGATGCCGTTGCCCGTGAGCTTCTGCAGCCGGCCGTTGCGCATCCGATAGCCGATCTGCTCGCCATCCACCTCGATGAAGCCCTTGTTGATGGCTTCAAGATGGTTGATGCAGCGCAGGAAGGTCGACTTGCCCGAACCCGAAGGCCCGAGGATGACGACGACCTCGCCCGGCATCACGTCGAGGTCGATGCCCTTGAGCACCTCGAGATGATCGAAGGACTTGTGGATGTCGCGGGCCTTGACGAGCGGAGTGGTCGCTGCAGCGGCGGTCAATGGCTTGCCTCCTGCGCGGCGGGGAGCGGAGCGGCGGCGCCGTCGCGGCGTTCGCCGCGGCTGTAATAGGCCTCGATATAGCTCTGGCCGACATTGAGGATCGAGGTGATCAGCAGGTACCAAAGGACCGCGACCAGCAGCATCGGGATGATCTCGAAGGTGCGGTTGTAGATCGATTGGACCGAGTAGAGCAGATCGGCCATGGCGATGACGCTGACGAGCGAGGTCGCCTTGATCATGCTGATGAGCTGGTTTCCGGTCGGCGGCACGATCGAGCGCATGGCTTGGGGAATGATGATCCGCCGCAACGCCCGGCCCTTGGTCATGCCGAAGGCCTCGGCGGTCTCGGCCTGGCCGCGATCGACCGAAAGCAGGCCGCCACGGATGATCTCCGCCATATAGGCCGCTTCGTTCAGCGCGAGGCCCACGATGGCGGCGGTGACCGGCGTGATGACGGCGTTTGTCTCCCAGCTCGCCAGGGTCGGTCCGAACGGGATCGCGAGCGAGATCTGGGGGAACAGCGTCGAGAGATTGTACCAGAAGATCAGCTGCACGAGCAGCGGCGTGCCACGGAAGAACCAGATGAACAGCGACGCGGAGGAACTCGCGAGAGTGTCCTTCGACAATCGCGCGATCGCCAGGACGAGCCCGAGCGCGGTGCCGATCACCATGGCGACGACCGTCAGTCCGAGGCTGACGGAGAGGCCGTTGAGCACGGTGCGATCGAAGAAATAGGCGGCGACGACCGGCCAGCCGAAATTCTCGTTCCTCGCGACGATCAGACCGAAATCGACGACGATCACGGCCGTGACCGCCCAGAGGATCAGGCGGCCGATCGGGAACGGGGCGTGAGCATTGACCACGTCTCTCGGGTCGGCGCCGCCCGAGGGCGGCGCGATTGCGGGCTTGCCGCTCATTTCGGCAGGGCCCCGCCGAGATTGAGGCCGGGCTCCTTGAGCATGTTGTTCTCGAGACCCCATTTCTTCATGATCGCGGCATAGGTGCCGTTATCGATCAGAATCTTGACGGCATCGCGCAGAACCGGGCCCAGCGGCGAGCCCTTGGGAACGACCGCGCCCTGATAGAGATCCTCAAACCCATTGCGCGCACCGACGCCGGTGAGTTCGAGCTGGCCGTTCGCCTGCGCGACGAAATAGGTGAGGGGCGCCTGCGACGAGAAGAAGGCATCGGCGCGCTTGGAGCGAACAGAGAGGATAGAGCTCGGCTGATCGGAATAGGACTGCACCTCGATGGGGCTCTTGCCGTCCGCCTTGCACTTCTCCGCCTGGACCTGGATGACGCGCTCGGCCGAGCCGCCGGCCATGACGGCAATGCGGTTGCCGCAGGCGCTGTCGAGCGAGGTGATGCCCTTGGGGTTGCCCTTCTGCACGGCGAAGACAACGAATTCCTGGACCCAGTCAACGAAGTCGTTGGCTTCCTGCCGGCTCTTGAAATCGCCGACGGGACCGAAGGCGAACTGGTAGCGTCCGGCGTTCACGCCAGCGAGCAGGGCCGGCAGACCTCCCACCGTCGCATGCTCGATCGTGACGCCCAGGACCTGACCGATGGCGTCGGTGAGGTCGGAGCTTGCGCCGCTCATCTCGGTGCCGGTGACGATCTCGTAGGGCGGGAAGGAGCCGTTATTGACCGAAATCATCTTGCCTTTGCTGCGCAGGGTCTCCGGCAGGCGCGCCCGCAGCTCCTCGTTGACCGTCTGCTTCGCGATCGAGCCCTGCTGGGCCAGAGCGGATCCGGCCAGCGTCAATCCGGCGAAGGCGACCGAGGCAATCAATCTGAAATACATGGTGCTACTCCCCATTCTTGTCTGAACTTGCAGGCCGGGCGACAGCGCCGGCCTGTCGCAACGCTTCTCGGGCGTGTCAGCGGGTCTGCGCTTGCTGCGGGAAAAGCTCGGCCGGTGTCAGCAGGCGCGGCAGGATCTTCTGCTCATGGAGCTCGGTCGCGAAATCGGCGATCATGACTTCGTTCTCGGCGAAACCGCTCGCGCTCCACGAAGAGGGCAGATCGCGGGCGCAACGGCGCAGCTCGTCGAACATCCAAGGCGTCGTATCGGCGTATTTCTCGCGCTTCTCGAGCCAGAGCCGCTGTGACTCGTCGATCAACGCACTGAGCTCGTCCATGATCCACGGGTGGTCGCGGACGAGTTCGGCCTTGAAGCCGATCAGGTGCATGCCGGGGATGTAGCCGACCTCGTGGAAATAGGCGGTTTCCGCCGCCCGGAAATCCTCGAGCACCTGACGGAACGGCGAGGCCGGATCGAAGAAGCCCTTGGGCATGAAGGGCGTGAAGACGGCGTCGAGCCCGCCATCCCGCAGGAGATCGACCATCGGGCGCTCGCCCGGGGCGGCCTCGATGCGGCCGGGACGGCCGAACCCGTCGAGACGGTCGGTGATCGGGTGAGCCTCGGTCAGGCGCCCGGCATACCACATCGCGTCCTCGACACCGACGCCCTCGCGGCGCACGGCGGCGCGGGTCCAGGTGTTGCCGGAATCGCGCCAGCCGGTGACACCGATCTTCTTGCCGGCAAGGTCGGCGAGCGAGCGGATCGCACTGTCCTTGGTGGTCACGATGCAGCGATGGCGAAAGCCGCGCATGATGAAGTTCGGCATGCCGACGATCTTGTCGTCGCCGTCATGGCGCAACTGGGCATAGCGGCTGAATGACAGCTCTGCGGCATCGTAGGCTTCGTCGGTGGCCAGATCGCCGACCAGTGTGCCGACACGATCGACCTGGACTCTCAGTCGGGACGAGGAGACGTCGCCGAGAACGAGGGGGGTCATGTAGTCCCAGTCGCGGAGGGCAAGGCGCAGCGTTACGGCCATGGTGGCAACTCTGAAAAAGCTCTCGACAAGGCCACTGCTAAATGTTCAAAAATCGCTACGCAAATGTTATTATGTTATTGAACATTTAATGGCAGGCAATGAACAGCTCGATCAGCGCCGGCTGGCTCGCAAGGACGATCGTCGATCGCAGCATCCGCGGTATCGCCCTGGAGACCAGCGCGCTGATCCGGGCGGGCGCGCTGCCGGTCGGGGCGCGACTGCCCCCAATCCGCGACATCGCCTATGAAATGAAGGTCAGCCCGGCGACGATCTCCGAGGCCTGGAGGGAACTGCGCCGCCAGAAGATCATTCGCGGGCGGGGGCGCAACGGCACCTGGGTCAGCGGCGATCGCTTCATCGCCCAGCCGGAACGGCTGGCGAGCTCCGGCGACTATGGTGCCGGCGTGTTGAACCTGTCGCTGGCCATTCCCGACACGGCGCTGCTGCCGCCGCTCGCACAGGCGTTGGCCCATGGCGCATCGGTCGACAAGCTCAACAGCTATGAACGGAGCCGGGTCGTACCTGAACTGCGCGAGGCAGCTGAGGCACAATGGCCCTATCGGCCAGAAGCATTCCTCGCCACCAATGGCGGCTACAATGCGGTCTACAACACGCTGCGCGCGCTTGTGGCGCCGGGCTCGGCTGTTGCGATCGAGCATCCGACGGCCATGCGCCTGCTCGATATCCTCGAGGATCTCGGCGTCAGGATCGTGCCCGTGGCATGCGACGAGCAGGGTCCCCTGCCGGCCGCACTGCGGGCCGCGGCCCAGGAGCGTCTCGCCGCATTCGTGTTCCAGCCGCGACTGCACTCGGTTACGGGTCAGACGGTCAGCGCCGAGCGGCTTGCACTGATCGGCGACATTCTCGCCGAGAACGATGCGCTGATCATCGAGGATGACGGCGTCGCCGACATTTCGGAGGCACCGCCCGCCTCACTTGGCGGGCGCTTTCCCGAGCGCACGATCCATATCGTTTCCTATTCGAAAACGCTTGGGCCCGATCTGCGGCTTGCCGTTCTGTCGAGTTCGGCTGCAATCGTCGAACAGGTCCAATCCTATCGGGCCTTCAGCGCGGGGTGGACGAGCCGCCTTCTCCAGGGCGCAGCCTCCTGGTTGCTGCGCGACGAGGCGAGCCGGGAGATCGTGGCGAAGGCCCGCATCATCTACAAGCAGCGGCGCGACAGGCTGGCTGCAGCGCTGGCCGCGCGGGGCATCCGCACCGCGCCTGGCAGCGGCCTTTGCCTGTGGGTGCCGATCGTCTCGGAGCCCTTCGCGATGGTGACGCTCGCCGCGCGCAACATCGCGGTCAATCCCGGGAGCAAGTTCTCGGTCCTGCCCAGCGCCCATATCCGCGTTGCGACCGCGACCCTGACCGATCGCTACGAGGAAGTGGCCGATGCGATCGCTCTCGCCCGGTCCCCCTGATCGAGGGAACGGGGGTGCTTTCCGGTGCTGGCGGATGCCGGGGTTTCCGCTATAGCCGGAAGCATCGTCAGCCAGCCGGATTGCCGCCCATGCCTGCCCGCGCCCGTTCCCTTGGTTTGATCTGCGGCTCGCTGCCGCCCGGCCCGCTCAATGCGATTACCGATGTCGCCGGCGTCCGTGTCGGCCACAGGACGATTCGCGACGGGGATATCCAGACCGGGTTCACGGCCGTCCTGCCCCATAGCGACGATCCGTTCCGCGAGAAGCTGCGCGCCGGTGTCGACGTCATCAACGGCTTTGGCAAGAGTGCCGGGCTGGTGCAGGTCTCCGAACTCGGCCAGATCGAGACGCCGCTTCTGCTGGGCAACACATTATCGGTCGGGACTGGCTTCAATGCCCTGGTGACGCGTGCGCTCGCCGCCAATCCCGACATCGGCCGGACGACCGGAACGGTCAATCCGGTCGTGCTCGAGTGCAATGACGGCTTTCTCTCAGACATCCGGGCGCGCGTCCTGAGCGAGAATGACGCCTTCGCGGCACTTGATGCTGCCAGGGCGGGCCCGGTCGAAGAAGGCGCCGTCGGCGGCGGGACCGGCATGAGCGCCTTTGGTTTCAAGGGCGGCATCGGCACGGCCTCGCGCCTGCTCAGGCTGGGTGGCAGGGATTATATGCTCGGCGTGCTGGTCCAGGCCAATTTTGGCAATGCAGGAGACCTGGTTCTGCCGGATGGCCGTCGGCCCGTTCCGCCCACCATGCCGCATGCCGCGGTGCCCGAACGCGGGTCGGTCATCATCGTTGTGGCGACCGATATCCCGATGGAGTCGCGGCAGCTGACGCGCGTTGCAAGGCGGTGCGGCGCGGGACTGGCGCGGCTCGGCGCATTCTGGGGCAATGGCAGCGGCGATATCGCGCTGGCCTTCAGCACGGCCGGCCGCATCAGCCATCATGAGCGCGCCGATCTCGTACCCATGGTCGTACTCAACGAGAATCGAATCGATCTGCCCTTCCGCGCGGCGGCGGAGGCAACGCAGGAGGCCGTCCTCAACGCCATGCTGGCTGCGCCCGCGGTGACGGGGCGAGAGGGTCATGCGAGGCCTTCGCTCGCCGACGTTCTCGCCCGATCCTGAGGGTTCGCAGCAGTCGCCCGCGGCAATCAGGTCGATTGCGGCGAGCCGTCGGCCGGGTCACGGACGGCCTGAACCGTCAGCCGCTTCACGTCGCCGCTGCGGGTCGTCCAGTTGATCGACTGTCCCACCGAGAGGCCGATCAGGGCGGTCCCGATCGGGGTCAGGATCGAGATCTTGCCTTGGGCGATATCGGCCTCAGGGGGATAGACGAGTGTAACGGTCGTGGTCTTGCCTGTGACCTCGTCCTGGAACAGCACTTCGCTGCCCATGCGCACGGCGTCGGCAAGCTGGCGCCCCTTGGCGAGAACGCGGGCGCGCGCCACCTCATCCGCGAGTTCCGCCGCGACATCGGGAAAGGTGTTGGTCGCGGCAATCGCGAGCTGGGTGAGCTTCTCGTGATCGATTGCGGTCAGGGTGATACGGGGCTTTGCCCCGCCGGAGGTCCGGTTGGTCATGTGAACGTCGTCCTGAATGAATGCGCGCCCGCGGGCTGCGCGTAGCAGTGGAAGATTGCGCGCAGGCGAGCTTGCACGATGCCGGACAATGGCGTCGGGGGCTGTCTGCCTTCGGCAGACGCTTTCGTCGCTTGCGCTGATGGTGGATGTGCGGGGCGTTGCCCGCTTCGACCTTAAGTCCGGAATGATGCCAATTCGGCGCCGGAAGGCCGACCGCCCCGAACCCGAGGCGCGCGGCGCGACGAATCCGGGGCTAGTTGCCCGCGATCAGGTTACCTGCCCGGTGCAGGCCGCGACGGAAATTGGAGAAGCGCGCCATCATGTCTCATGACTTAGGCTCGCTGCCCGAATTGTCAAATCACAAGGCTGCCAGAAGGCCGCGGTCGCGGACGGCAACGCGCCCTGAAACGCAGGTCAGGGACAGTCGAGCCGGCTTCCGTCCGGGCCCGATCATGACACTCTCGATCATCGGGCCGGATATCGTATCCGGGCCATGATCCCACCTTCTGTGTTTGCATCGGCTTTCCCCGAAAGCCGCAATCCGCCTTTCGAGCCGATGCTTCAGGCGGGAGCCTTGTAGGGGCCGAGCTGCGCGGCGTGCCGTCGCACGAGCTCCAAGCCGAATTCCGTGGGGCGCAGAGCGGGGGACCGGTCGTGGATGGCAAGGCCGGCGCGCTCGCCGAAGAGCCGCTTGCCGTAGCAGAGCAGGCTCTCGATCGACTGCATGATGAAGACGATTGCAGGCGAGACATCGCGATAGGCGGCCTCGGCGCCGGGCTCGTTTCCAGCCATGAAGCGGTCATAGGCGCGTAGGGAGTGATCGATCGTGTCGGGGGCCAGGATCATGCCCGCGCACCCGGCGCGCAGATTGTCGACCAGTTCGAGGCCGCCGCGACCATTGAAGACGGGAAGCCGCCCCTCTGTGGTCGCGATCAGCTGCCGAATGTCCACGGCTGGGCCTTCCCCCTTGATCAGGCTGATATTCGGATGGCGCGATACCAGTTCGCGGATGTCGTCGGCAGAGAGGCCGCGCCCCATATAGGCCGGTGCATTCTGGATCGCGACGGGCAGCGAGGTTGCGTCAGCAACCCGGCCGAAGAAGCGGATATACTCGGCTGCGCCAAAACTGCCGACCATCGGCGGTTGCAGGATGACCCAGTCGGCCTTCGCAGCCTCGGCTGCCCTGACCTGCTCGATCTGTTCCGCGACGGACGAGCCGTAGATCGTGAAGGCGAGCGGCACGCGTCCGGCAGTGTCCTCGGAAACCCACTCCATCACCGAGAGGCGCTCGGAGCGAGTCAGCTTGGAGACTTCGGTGGCGAGGCCGAGTGCGGCCATGCCGTGCACGCCCAGCGCAAGGCAGAGCTCCGTCTGGCGGCGCATCGATGCCCGGTCAAGCCGCTCCTGCTCGTCGAACAAGGCGTAGACCATGGCATGAATGCCGGCGAAAGGCGGCGCGAAGCCCATCTCATATCCTCACGGTAGCGTGTCGTTTCGAAGATCAGATGTTAAACATCAGATGAATGGTTGCAAGCGAAACCCGAGCGTGGCAGTTTCCTGGAAATGGAGGGGTCGAGATGTCCCAGGCTCATGGCATGCGGAAAGGCGCGAAGCCCGGAAAGATCGGCGCGATGGTCGCCACGCTTGGGGCCGCGATCGTGCGCGGCGAGATCGCGCCGGGAGCGGTGCTGCCCCCCGAGCACGAGCTCGAGGCGCATTACCGGGTTGGCCGCAGCGTCGTCCGCGAGGCGATGAAGACGCTGACGGCGAAGGGGTTGGTGAGCGTCCGCCCGCGCCACGGCACGCATGTTCGTCCCGCCCAGGACTGGATGCTGCTCGACAGTGATGTGCTGGGATGGGTGCGGACCGGCAGGGGCCTTGACCGCGGCCTGCTGCTTGCATTGGAGGAAACCCGCGCGATCATCGAGCCTGCGGCGGCGGCCCTCGCGGCGCAGCGCGCAACGCCTGAGGATGTCTGGCGCATCAATGCTGCGCTTGCCGCGATGGACGATGGTCAGTTCGACCCGCAGGCAGCGATTGCTGCGGACAAGGCTTTTCACCTCGCCATTCTCGAGGCGACGCATAACCCGGTGCTGCGAAGCTTTCGCGGCGCAATCGATGCGATCCTGAGCGCCATCTTCGACATCACCGTCGGCGTCTTCACCGGCAACCTGCCGAACCATGCCGCCGTTGCGCGCGCGATCGAGGCCCGCGACGCAAAGCAGGCGCGCGAAGCCATGGAAGTCCTGCTTGGCTACACCTACGGGCACCTGCTCTCGGACGGCGCGATAACGCCGCCGGATCTCAAGAAATCCACCCTCGGAGAAACGCCATGACATTCAAGACCCTGATGCTCGCCGCAGCGATGACGGCGACCAGCCTTGCCGCGTCCGCCGCCTGGCCGGAGCGGCCCGTCACCCTGATCGTGCCCTGGGCCGCCGGCGGTGGCACCGACGCTGTTGCCCGCATTCTTGCAGCGGGGCTGGAGAAGGAACTCGGCAAGCCGGTCAATGTCGTCAACCGCACCGGTGGTGGCGGCGTCGTGGGCCACACCGAGATCGTCAATGCCAAGCCGGACGGTTACACGATCGGTCTGGCGACGGCGGAGGTGACGACCTTCTACTGGTCGAATACCGCACCCTTCACCTATGAGAAGCTGACGCCGCTCGCGCTGGTGAATTTCGATTCCGCCGCGTTCAACGTCGCGTCCAACAGCCCCTGGGCCAATCTGCGCGTGGCACTGGACGACATCCGCAAGCAGCCGGTCGGCCATTTCAAGATGTCAGGCATGGCGGCCGGCGCCGCCTATCACCTCGCTTTTGCCGGGCTGCTTCAGCTCGAGGGTATCGACCCGAAGAGCGTCGTCGTCGTGCCGAGCCAGGGTGCGGCGCCTGGTTTCCAGGAACTGGCCTCCGGCGGCGTGCAGATCGTCCCGTCGTCGCTGCCCGAGGGCAAGCCGATGATCGATGCCGGCCGCGTCAAGTCGCTTGCCGTGCTTTCGAAGGAGAGGATCTCCGCCTTCCCATCGGTACCGACGGTCAAGGATGCGATCGGCAAGGAGTATGAGGGTGGTACCTGGCGCGGCCTTGCCGCTCCCGCCAACCTGCCGGCGGAGGTCACGGCGCGTCTTGTCGAGGCGACCGACAAGGTGGCGAATTCCGATCCCTACAAGAGCTTCCTGGCCGAGCGCGGCTTTGGCTATGCCTTTGCCAAGGGGCCGGCCTTCGGCAGCTTCCTCGCCGAGCAGCACAAGCGCAATGGCGAGATCATGGGCGCACTCGGCCTGCGCCTGCGCCAGTAGCTCCAGCCGTTTCCAGCCCGGCCGCGAGCCGGAGCATGACGTGGCGCAGGTTTCGCGCCGCGTCCAACCCATCGTGTCCTTCGCGCCGGGCAGGTCTCCATGAAATTCAACGATCTTTTCGCCGGGCTGGTGTTTCTCGGGCTGGCCGCGCTCGTCGCGACGGCGTCCTGGCATCTGCCGAATCCTTCGCAGCAACCGCTGGGCCCCTCTGCCTTCCCGCTGATCCTGTCGGGACTGCTGGCGCTTTGCGCCGCCATCCTTGGGCTGAATGGCGCCCGCGCGTTCGACCGCGGCCCGATGCTGGCCCTGGCCGACTGGGCACGCAGCCCTGTGGCGCTGCTGAAGCTCACGCTCGTGCCGGCCGCAGTGCTGTTCTACCTCTGGTTCTCGGAGGCACTGGGCTTCCTCATCACGGCGCCGCTGATCCTTGTCGTGCTGTTCATGGCGGGCGGGGTCCGGCCGGGCCTGGCGCTCCCGCTCTCCCTGCTCGCCGCGATTGCGATGCACTCGATCTTCTATCTCGGTCTCGGCGTGCAGCTGCCGTGGGGGCCCCTCGAACCGATCCGCTGGTGAGGCTGCCATGCTCGATGCCTATGTCACCGCGCTGGGGATGGTGCTCGATCCCTATGTGCTCGCCGTCATCACCGCCTCGGCCATTTACGGCCTCGTCGTCGGCTGTATTCCCGGCCTGTCCGCGACGATGGCAACGGCGCTTCTGGTCCCGCTGACGTTCTTCATGCCGCCCGTCCCGGCCATCGCCGCGATCGTCACGACCAGTACGATGGCGATCTTTTCCGGCGATATTCCGGGCTGCCTGCTGCGTATTCCCGGCACGCCGGCCTCGGCGGCCTATGTCGACGATTCCTATCAGATGACGCTGCGGGGCGAGCCCGAACTGGCACTCGGCATCGGGCTCTGGTTCTCGGTTCTCGGTGGACTGTTCGGAACCGCAGTGATGATGGCGGCGTCCCCGGCGATCGCCGATTTCGCGCTTGGCTTCGGCTCGGTCGAGTTCTTTTGGATCGTGATGCTCGGTCTCGGCGGGGCCGTCTTCATTGGCTCTTCGACGCCGCTCAAGGCCTGTATCGCATTGCTGATCGGCTTGATGATCTCGCTTGTCGGCATGAACAATCCGGCCGGCCAGCCGCGCTTCACCTTCGACTCCACCGAGATGCTCGGCGGTGTCTCGCTGATCCCGATGATGGTCGGCATGTTCGCCTGCTCGGAGGTGATGCGCCACATGATCTCGGACGGCAGCGCGCCGCAGATCGTCATCAAGAAGATGGGGCCGATCTTCGCCAATATGTGGCGGCTGACCAAGCAATACCCATGGCAGCTCATCCGCGGTAGCGCGCTCGGAACCGTCGTCGGCATCCAGCCCGGCAGCGGTGCCGACATGGCGGCGTGGATGTCCTATGCGATGAGCAAGCGCTTCTCGAAGACGCCCGAGAAATTCGGCACGGGACACCCCGAAGGGCTGATCGAGGCCGGCGCCTCCAATAACAGCTCGCTTGCCGGCGCCTGGATTCCGGCTCTCGTCTTCGGCATTCCCGGCGACTCGATCACCGCGATCGCCATCGGTGTCCTGATGATGAAGAACATGGCGCCAGGGCCGACGATCTTCGTCAACAATCCCGAGAACGTCTACGCGCTGTTCCTGGTCTTCGTCATCGCCAACCTGCTGATGCTGCCGCTCGGCTGGGCGATCATCAAGGTGGCCTCGCGGGTGCTGCAGGTGCCACGCAGGATTCTGATGCCGATCATCCTGCTTTTCGCCATTGTCGGCTCCTACGCGATCAACAACTCGCTCTTCGATGTCGGGCTGATGCTGGCCTTCGGTGCGCTTGCCTTCGTGCTGGAGGAGAACGGCTTTCCGGTTGCGCCGGTCATCCTCGGCGTGGTGCTGGGGCCGCTGCTGGAGGAGTATTTCATCAACTCGATGATCAAGTCCGACGGCAGCCTGATCGGCCTGGTCAATCGGCCGATCGCTGCCGTGCTCGCGGCGGTGACGGTCGGGATCATCGCCTGGACGATCATCGCCTCGCTGCGGGCGCCGAAGGATCCGGCAAGGCCCATGCCACAGGACCTGTGAACCTCGCTTGAAGCCAGCAAAGAAGGCCGGCAGCGACGATCCCGCTGCCGGCCTTCTTTCTATTGTGCGCTTTCCCCTGCGCGGACTGTCGGCAGGGGGCTGCTCGGCTACCCGTCCCGCTCGTCCTCGGGGGAGGGCCCGCTCGCTGTGCAACGACCAGCGATGCAGACCAGCTCGATCACCTTGTGCTCAGTCCCGAGGCAGTTCGCCCGGTAGATGACGATCTTGCCCTGATCGGGCAGCCTGGTGACCTTGGCGTTGGCACAGCCGGATTCGAGCAGGGCGCGTTGCAGGTCGCCATCGCTCGCGGCGCCCGTGGATGGAGCGGATATGACGAGGGCAGCGAGTGCCACGCAGAGTCGATCGCGCCCGCTGGCTGCCGGGATCCGGGCCACCGGTGCCCTTACTTCGCCTTTTGCAGCGAGGTGACGGTGATCTGACCGTTGACGCGATCAGCAGTGAACTTGACCTTCTCGCCGGCTTTCAGCTCCTTGAGCATGGCCGGGTCGGCGGCCTTGAACACCATCGTCATGCCGTCCATGTCGAGGTTCTTGATCGGGCCGTGATCAAGTGTGATCTTGCCCTGGGCCATATCGACCTTCTTGACCGTCGCGCTCACCAGAGCTGCGTCCTGCGCCAGGGCCGCGCCAGCAAGGCTGCCGCTGACAAGTGCGATCGTGAGAAGTCTGCGCATCATGGTCTCCATCGTGATGTGAGGGTTGCAGTGGTCACTTGACGGTGATGGTGCCGGTCATTCCGGCTTCGCGGTGGCCGGGGATCAGGCAGGAAAAATCGAACTGCCCGGCCTTGGTGAACTGCCAGACGATCTCTCCCGTCTTCTTCGGGGCGAGGCGCTTGGCGTTCGGGTCGTCATGCTCCATGTCGGGGTTCTTCTGCATCTCGACGGCGTGCTTGAGGTTGTCCTCGAGCGTCGCCACGACCAGCTCGTGATCAAGCTCGCCATTGTTGCGCAGCTGGAAGCGGATCTGCTCA
Source organism: Hyphomicrobiales bacterium (assembly GCA_900470095.1). Lineage (GTDB taxonomy): Bacteria > Pseudomonadota > Alphaproteobacteria > Rhizobiales > Beijerinckiaceae > Allobosea. Next base: position 116,862 of record UBZM01000038.1, on the reverse strand, counting down.
CCGCGCCGGACCTCGATCCTGTCCGGGATGAACTGCATCTTGCCGTCACGCTCGGCCATGGCGATCTGGATCAGCCGGGCCGGCTTCTTGGGATCGCCCGGCTTGCCATAGGCGGTATCGTCGCCATGGCCATGCCCGGCTCCGCCAGGACCGGCCAGCGCTGCTGCGGCGGTGAACATGACGGCCACAGCCGCTAACCCGAGTTTCGTGAACTGCTTTGACATGGTTCCTCTCCCGAAGGGGTGTCGATCGACGCTCAGTGATTGGAATGGCCGCCGGCCCTGGCCGCGGGCAGCGGCTTGCCATCCGGGCCAAGCCGAGGCTTGCGTGGATCCTTCACGCGCCAGTCGGCTGATTGCACGCCGCTGTCGGGCGGTGTCGCACGGGGGGCCTCGGTCAGCTTGGCGCCCTTGTATTCGTAGGCGACGGTGCCTTCCGGGTGCTTGAACCAGCCGGGGTCCTTGTAGTCGTTCTTGGCGAGGCCCTCGCGGACCTTCACGACCGAGAACATGCCGCCCATTTCAACCGGGCCGAACTGCGCGAAGCCCGTCATCATCGGCAGAGTGTTGTTCGGCAGGGGCATCTCCATCGCGCCCATCTCGCCCATGCCGTTGGAGCCCATCGGCATGTAGCCCGGCGCGATCTTGGCGATGCGCTTGGCGATGTCCTTCTTGCCGACGCCGATATAGGTCTTCACCGAGTGGCCCATGGCGTTCATGGTGTGGTGCGACTTGTGGCAATGGATCGCCCAGTCGCCGAGCTCGTCGGCGACGAAGTCGAAGGCTCGCATCTGGCCCACCGCGACATCGATCGAGACCTCGTCCCAGGCGGCGGCAGGGTCGACCCAGCCACCATCCGTGCAGGAGACCTTGAACTCGTAGCCGTGCATGTGGATCGGGTGGTTCGTCATCGTCAGATTGCCGAAGCGGATGCGCACCTTGTCGTTCTTCGCCACGACGAAAGGATCGATCCCCGGGAAGACCCGGCTGTTCCAGCACCACAGGTTGAAGTCGAGCATCGTGTTGACCTTCGGCACATAGGAGCCGGCCTCGATGTCGAAGGCGTTGAGCAGGAAGACGAAATCACGGTCGACGCGGCGGAAGGCCGGGTCCTTGGGATGAACGACGAAGAAGCCCATCATGCCCATTGCCATCTGGACCATCTCGTCCGAATGCGGGTGGTACATGTAGGTGCCGGAGCGCCGCAGCAGGAACTCGTAGACATAGGTCTTGCCGGGCGGGATATGCGGCTGGTTCAGCCCGCCGACGCCATCCATGCCGTTGGGCAGACGCTGGCCATGCCAATGGATCGTCGTGTTCTCGGGCAGTTTGTTGGTGACGAAGATGCGGACCTTGTCGCCCTCCACGGCCTCGATGGTGGGGCCCGGCGACTGGCCGTTATAGCCCCAGAGATAGGCCTTCATGCCCGGCGCGAGCTCGCGTTCGACCGGTTCGGCGACGAGATGGAACTCCTTCCAGTCGCCGTTCATTCGCCAGGGCAGGGTCCAGCCGTTCAAGGTGGCGACGGGCTGGTAATCCGGCCCGCTGGTTGGAACCAATGGCGCCTGGGTCGAGGCGTCCGTCATGGTCGGCGCCTCGGGGACGGAAGCGAAAGCGGTGCGGCCGGAGACGGCTGTCGCACCGGCAAGGACGAGGCCGGACGAGCCGATGAAGCCTCTGCGTGACATGGTCATGGTGTCGTTCCTTGCTCGCTAGTGGCCTGCGCCGCCGCCGTCGCCACCGGTGCTCGCGGCGGCCGTGGCTCCACCGCCACCGGTGCCGCCACCGCCGATCACGACGTGCTTGAGGTCGGTGTGGGCGATCCAGAAATCCCGGCGCGCATTGATCGCGGCGACATTCGAAAGGATGCGCCCGCGCGCGTCGGTGATGAGCTGCGTCACATCGACGAGCATGCCGTTATAGTGCAGCAGCGACTCGTCCTGGATGATCTTGCGCAGCGGCAGGACGTTGTTCTGGTATTGCCGGGCGATGTCATAGGTGGCGCGATAGCTGGTATAGGCCTCGCGTGCTTCCGAGCGGATATTGACGGCCTTCTCGGCCAGCTTGTTGGCGGCCTGCATATAGTTCTGCTCGGCCTGGACGACGCGCGACTGTCCAAAATCATAGATCGGGATCTCGATCTCGAGCTCGAGCGTGGTGCTGCGCTTCGCCTCCCGCTCGACGTCGCCGTCGGCCAGAGCTCTGCGCCCGCGGTCATAGGTGCGCCGGCCGAGCAGATCGACGTCGTTGACGAAGCGGGTCGCATTGGTGAGGCCAAGCGACTTCGCCAGCGCGTCGAGATCGCCGCGGGCGATCTGCAGATCGATGCGCTTGCGCAGGGCCTCGGCTTCGATGGCCTTGACGCTCTGGATTTGCGGAAGGGGCGCAAGATTGCCGGGGATCTGGAACTTCAGCTCATCGCCCCACAGGCCAAGCAGCCGCACGAGGCGTTCGCGTTCCTGGCGCTGCAGCAGGCGTGCCTGGGCGAGCTGGGCGCCGAGCTCGGCATCGAAGGCGAATTCGCGGGCCTGATCGAGCTTGTTGATGCCGCCGGACTCGCCGAGTCGCTTGAACAGCTCGGAGGCGGCGTCGGTGGAGTTCTTGGCCTGCTCGAAGAAGCCGACCTGCGCATTGGCGGCGACGGCCCGGTAATACTGACGGCGCGTGTCGGCTGCCAGCTTCAGCACGGTTTCGGCGGCGCGCAACTGTGCGGTCTGGAATGTCTCGCGGGCGATTGCGGCGCGCGCCGGCAATGTCGCAAGCGCGAAGAGGCTGCCTGCGACTTGGCGCTCGATCTCCAGTTCAAATCGTCCTGAAAGCTTGGAGATGCCAAAGCGGGGATTGGGCGGCAGGCTCGCCGCGACCATCTGCGCCTCGGCAATGCCGAGATCATTGAAGGCCGCTTGCAGGCCGCGATTGCTGAGCAGCGCGATCTGCACCGCGGAATCGGCCGTCAGCGGCTTCCTCAGCAGCTGGTCGACCCGAGCCTTGGCGCTGATCGCCGCCGCGGCATCATTGATCTTGACCACGTCCTTCTTCAGCTCGCTGAAGGCGAGATTCTGCGCCGGGCCGACGCCACCATCGCTGGAAAAGGTCGCGCAACCGCCAAGCAGCACGGCCATGCCTGCGACAAGGGCGAGGCGGGAAACCGACGGGAAGAGCGTGATCGACCGGAAGGAGATGGACGCAGGCATGGCCACAGTGATCGGTCCTTCGGTCATGGCTGCGGTCCAACGCGCCGATTGAGTTCACGCCAGTCCTTCGGCTCGGCCGGGCGCAGCACGGTGCTGCCGGCGGTGACGCTCTGATAGGCGAGGGCGGGGACCTTCACGCTCGGATCGGCCGGACGCGCGAGATAGTCAGGAAGGGGTTTGCCGGCGCAGGCGCCGAGCACGATCGCAAGGGTTGCGAGGAGGAGTGGTCTTGCAATCATTGCGATTCGGCGTCTCCAGCGGCGTGGTGACGTCTGACTAGCAACGGCGCTCCGGCCGCGTCCGTTACAAATTGTTGCGAAGCGATCCGCGCATTTGGCGCAAGCAGCCGTTATCTTGCCCTTCAAGCCGCGTACCGATCACTCCTCGCCCGTCCAGTCGGAAGACCGAAGTTGAACCCAATTCCTGCAAGCGTTCAGGCCGAGGATCACGGCCATGTGCTGGTGGTCGACGACGATCCGCAGATCAGGCTGCTCGTCGCGCGCTTCCTGCAGCGGCACAGCTATCAGGTCAGCGGAGCTGCCGACGGCGATGCGATGTTCGACATCCTCAAGCGCAGCGAAATCGACCTCGTCATTCTCGACCTGATGCTGCCGGGCCGTTCAGGGATCGAACTCTGCCGCGATATCCGCGGGATCTCGTCGGTGCCGATCGTGATGCTGACGGCCCGCAGCGAGGAGAGCGACCGCATACAGGGGCTCGAGGTCGGTGCCGATGACTATGTGACCAAGCCGTTCAGTCCACGCGAGCTGCTGGCGCGGGTTCGGGCCGTGCTGCGGCGCACACGCATCCGCCGCGGCGAGCCCAGCGACCGCGCCAGCGAGCAGATCGGCTTCGATGGCTGGACGATGGATCTGCGCCGCCGGGAATTGCTGTCGCCATCTGGAACGCTGGTCGATCTTTCGACTGGCGAGTTCGACCTGCTGCTTGCCTTTGCCGAGCACGCCAACAGGGTGCTCTCGCGCGAGGCGCTGATGCAGTTCGCCAAGACGCGCAGCAGTGACGACCCTTTCGACAGGACGATCGATGTCCAGATCAGCCGCCTGCGCCGCAAGCTCGAGGCGGATACGAATGGCAGCCAGCTGATCAAGACCATCCGGGGCTCGGGCTACATGTTCACGCCGACCGTGCAGGCGCGCGAGGGTGAGCCGGCATGAGCAGGTCCCTCCGTCCGCGCTGGCCCGACACGGTTGCGGGCCGCGCTATCCTGATCCTCGTTGCGGCGCTGCTGGCTTTCCATTTCGCCGGCTACTGGGCCTATCGCGTCAGCGTCGACAGCATGGCCAATGTGCAGCGCGACAAGGCGCTGGCGGAGCGTATCGTCACGATCAAGCGCGCGATTGCCGGGAACGTGCACGATGCCGAGCGCGATCGCGTCGCCCATGATCTGTCGAGCGCGAGCCTGGAGGTGCACTGGAGCAATGTCAGCCTCGTCCTCGGCACCGCGCCGAAAACCGAACGCACGCAGGCGATGGCGGCGCGGCTGAAGGAACTCGCGCCTGAGCTCGCATCGGAATCGTTTCGTCTGGGCTATGCCGATGGCGGGGCGCCAAGTGCCGGAGAGGGAGGGGCCGGAGAGGGAGATGCCGATCGCCATATGATGCTGGTCTCGGTCAGGCTGGACGACGGCTCCTGGGTCAATTTCTCTTCGACGACGCTCGGGGCCGCGCAGCACGCCGACTGGAACGTGCTGGCGATCATGATCTGTTTCGGCGTTGCGATCATCGTCATCGGTGTGCTGCTGCTGCGCTGGGCGACGCGGCCGCTGCGCGACCTTGCGCTGGCAGCCGAACGCTTCAGCCTCGACCAGGCCCCGACACCGCTCAGCGAGGCCGGCCCCGCCGAAGTGCGCCGGGCGGCGCGCGCCTTCAACACCATGGGCGAGCGCATCCAGCGCCTCGTCGGCGAGCGCATGCAGGCGCTCGCGGCGGTCTCGCATGACCTGCGCACGCCGATCACGCGTCTGCGGCTGCGCTCGGAGCTGATGGAAGACGAGCCGACGCGCGATCTGGTCGATGCCGATCTTTCCGAAATGGAGTCGATGATCGATTCGACACTCGAGTTCCTGCGCGGCGGCGTCTCCAGCGAGGCGATCCGCCCACTCGACATCGTCTCGGTGATCGAAACCATCGTCGACGACCATATCGATCAGGGGCGAATGATCACGCTCAGCGGACTGGGTCATGGCCGCGTGCTCGGGCGGCTGCTCGCCTTGAAGCGGGCCTTCTGGAACGTGATCGGTAACGCAGTGAAATTCGGCGACCAGGTCTCGATCGTCATTTCGGAAACACCGACCGGCCTGAGCTTCATCATCGAGGATGACGGGCCGGGCATTCCCGAACACGAGGTCGAGCGTGCCTTCCTGCCATTCGTTCGGCTCGAGGAATCGCGCAGTCGGGAAACCGGCGGCACCGGTCTCGGCCTGACGATCGCGCGCGCCGTCATTCATGCTCATGGCGGCGAGATCTTGCTCGCCAACCGGGCCGAGGGAGGGCTGCGGGTCGCTGTGACGTTGCCGACGCTCGCCGCCAGCCAACAGCAATTCGCGGATGCGCTGACGATGGGACGCTTTCCCTTGCCGGCTGCGAATCCGGCCCGCTCATGACTTTCTATCTGGAGAGAACGATGAAAACCCTTGCTACCGCGCTGACGCTCGCGCTCTTCGCCGCTCCGGTGGCGGCCCAGTCCATCCAGGTCCATCTCAGCCCGAGCTGCGGTTGCTGCAAGTCCTGGGTCAAGCATCTCGAACAGGCGGGATTCTCGCCTAAGGTCATCGAGAGCAAGGACATGGCGGCGAGCAAGCGCATGGTCGGCGTGCCCGACAAGGTCCAGTCCTGCCATACCGCGATCATCGAGGGATATTTCATCGAAGGCCATGTGCCGGCCCCGGACATCCGCAAGCTGCTGCAGGACAAGCCGGCTGCAATCGGCCTGGCGGTGCCCGACATGCCCGTCGGGTCTCCCGGCATGGAGGTCGAGGGCGTGACGCCGGACCGGTATGAGACGCTTCTGGTCGGGGCAGATGGCGAGACGACGGTCTTCGCGAAGCACTGACCTAAGCACCTGTATTTGCAGCGGCCCGAATAGCGCAAGCCGCCTTTCGGGCCGATGCTTCAGCGCTGCAGCGAACCGTCGCTCCAGAGGAGCGCTGCCTGCAGTCCCGGGCCGTCGGTTCGGTTGCTCAGGACGAGCAGCGCTCCGACGCGCCTGGCGGCGATGTCGACGATGGTCAGGCCGAGCCCCGTGCCTGTCGCGCTCTTGTGGCGACCGCGGTAGAAGCGTTGCGTGACGAGGCCGAGTTCCTCCTGGGGGATACCGGGGCCCTGGTCGAATACCGCGATGCCGCGACCATCGGCCGTCGGACGCCAGGACACGACGCCTCCGCGCGGCATATGCTGGATCGCGTTTTCGTGCAGGTTGCGCAGCGCCAGGGCGAGGCTCTCGCGGTCGCCTGGCACATCCAGGGCTGCGAGCCCAGGGTCGATTTCGACGTCGATGCCGGCCGCCGGAGTCGCATTGTCGATGATCTCGGCGAGCAGTCCGCTGAGCCGGACACGGCCCGTGGCGGGTCCCTGCTGTTCCGTCTCGAGCTTTGCGAGCGTCAGCAGCTGCCGAACGAGGCGGGCCGTCCGGTCCACTGAGATCAGGATCTGGCGCAGCGCGCCTTCCCTGATCGTGGCGTCGGTTGTGGCCAGCGCGATCTGCGCCTGCGTCTTCAAGCCAGCCAGCGGGGTTCGCAATTCATGGGCGGCGAAGGCTGTGATCTCACGCTCGTGGCGACGGGCGGCGGCGACCTTGTCGAACAGGCCGTTCAGCGCCTGTGCGAGCGGCCGGACCTCGATGGGGGCTTCGGCTGCCGCCAGGGGGCGCATGTCCTCGGCATCACGGGACTTGAGTTCCGCAGCCATGGTCGCGAGCGGGCGCAAGCCCCGGCCGAGGCTGAACCAGATCAGCAGACCGAGCAGCGGGGCGATCAGCAGCGCGGGAGCGAGAAGCCCGGTGATCAGGTCGTTGACCAAGCCATGGCGCAAGCCGATGCGATCGCCGACCATGACCCGGATGCCCTTCTGGGCATCTTCGACCGCGTAAACCCGCCAGCGTTCGCCATCGACCGTTCGATCGGAGAAGCCGGCAGCCTGATCGGTCAACTGGGAGCCCGGCGCGCCGCTGGATCGGGCAACCAGCCGGCCGTCGAGCGACCAGATCTGGCAGGATAGCTGGCGCTCATAGAACGCGGGCTCAACCGTCGCGCCCGGCAGTCCGGCGATCGCGGTCTCCGGCATCCGGCCGGCGTCGACCAGCGAATGCACCATCTTCGCCGCCTCCTGCAGGCGGGTGTCGAGCACATGCTCCAGCTTGGATCTGCTGTCGAGATAGATCCAGGCGACCGCGCTGAGCCAGATCAGCCCGGTCGCGGCAATCAGGATGACGAAGAGGCGCTTGCGCAGGGAGCTCATGGCCCAGGCCTCATTTCGTCACCTGTCTCATCCGATAGCCGAGGCCGCGCACGGTCTCGATCGCGTCGCGGCCGATCTTGGCACGCAGGTTGTGGATATGGACTTCGACGGCGTTGCTCTCGATATCCTCTTGCCAGCCATAGAGCCGGTCTTCGATTTCACCCTTCGAGCGGACCGCGCCAGGACGCTCCATGAGTGCCGACAGAACCGCGAATTCGCGCCGAGAGAGTGTGACGGGGGTCCCGGCGACGCTGGCAGCAAGCGTTGCAGGGTCGAGCATGATCGCGCCTGCAGCCATGACCGGCGCGGCGCGGCCGGCATTTCGGCGCGCCACGGAGCGCACCCGGGCCGCCAGCTCGTCGAGATCGAAGGGCTTGCCGAGATAGTCGTCAGCGCCGGCATCGAGGCCGCGGATCCGGTCTGCGACCTCGTCCAGCGCCGTCAGGAGGAGGACGGGCGTGCGGTCGGACCTGCCTCGCATCTCCTTCAGCACGTCGAGCCCGGACCCATCCGGCAACATCAGGTCGAGCACCACGGCGTCAAAACAGGAGGTCGCGAGGGCGGCCAGCGCCTCGGCGCAGGTCTCGACGCGGTCCACCGTCGCGCCGGCAAGCCCGAGCCCGACCTTCAGCCCGTCCGACAGAACAGGATCATCCTCCACGACGAGGATACGCATTTCGTTCTCTCCATTGGCCACGCCTCCCTCGCTGGCGCGGCTTAAGGCTGGCTTAAGGTGGATTTCCGACCCGGGGGCATCCTTTGCGTAGCGCATGGCATGCCGTCCGGCGTGCCGTGCGGTGCCAGACCTCATTCGTCCATCCGGACCCGGAAGCCTGAGCGGAACCCAGCATGAATCGCAGAAACCTCATTCGTATTGCGGCCGCACTGGCCGCTGCGCCCTTCATCTCGCCCATGGCGATGGCCCAGACCATCGATGTCGAAGGCATCCTCAATGATCCCGAAGCACCGGCTGGCGGGAACCCGAAGGGCGATGTCACGATCGTAGCCTTCCTCGACTACAATTGCCCCTACTGCAAGAAATCCGCCCCCGACCTCGCGCGCGTCGTCAGGGAGGATGGCAAGATCCGCCTTGTCTACAAGGAATGGCCGATCCTGGGCGAATCCTCCGTCCTTGCTTCGCAGATCGCGCTCGGCGCCGGCTATCAGGGGCGCTACGAGGCCGTTCACAAGGCTCTGATGGGGCTTCCCGGCCGGCTGAGCTCGAAGGACACGATCCTGGCTGCGGTCAAGGGCGCAGGCGTCGACATGAACCGCCTGCAGGCCGATCTCGATGCGAATGCAGAGAAGATCACGGCACAGCTGCGGCGCAATCTGGCGCAAGCGGATTCGCTGGGCCTGCAGGGCACGCCGGCCTACCTGGTCGGACCGTTCCGGACCTCGACGCTCGACTACAAGGGCTTCAAGCAGGTCGTTGCCGATGCACGCGGAAAGCAGGCGGCACAATGAGGCTGCAGACTTGTTCGGCGGTGCTGCCATCGCGCCGCAAGGCGGTCAGGATGGTCCTCTCCGTCGTCGGATTTCCGCTTCTGGCCGCCGCCTGCACGACGACCTCACTGCCGCCTCCGCAGATCGTGAAGACCCCGGCGGTCGATCCGTTGGCGGCCGAGCGCTATGCGGCGCTCGACAATGAACGCTTCTCCATTCCGGCCGTTTCGCTCGAGGACCTGAAGCCGGCCTATATGCGCCAGCTCGTCGATTACCCGACCCGCGAACAGCCTGGGACGATCGTCGTCGATCCCGAGGCACGCTTCCTCTACCTCGTGCAGGAGGGTGGCAAGGCGCTGCGCTACGGCGTCGGTGTCGGCAAGGAGGGGCTTGAATTCACCGGGACGGCGCGTGTCGAGCGCAAGGCACAATGGCCGCGCTGGACGCCGACGCCGGACATGATCCGGCGCGAGCCTGGCCGCTATGCGAAATGGGCCGGCGGCATGGCAGGCGGTGCGAGCAATCCGCTCGGCGCCCGGGCGCTCTATCTGTTCAAGAACGGCAAGGACACGCTCTATCGCATCCACGGCACCAACGAGCCCTGGACGATTGGCGAGGCCGTCTCGTCCGGGTGCATTCGGATGATGAATCAGGATGTGATCGACCTGTATAATCGCGTCGCCGGCGGCTCCAGGGTGGTTGTGCTCTGATCATGTGACGCCTCTTGCGGGTTTTCAATANNTATTGAAAACCCGCAAGAGGAGCGACGCCCATGGCGACCGTCAGGATCAGCGACAGGCTCACCATTGGTGGCCAGCCTTCGCTTGCCGAGTTCGCGCAGCTCGCGGCCGAAGGCTTCGCGACGGTCGTCAACAACCGGCCCGATGGCGAGGAGGCCGGCCAGCCCGGCACCGAGGCCGAGGCATCCGCTGCGGCTGAAGCCGGAATTGCCTATGCGCATATTCCGGTCACCGGCGCGACCATTACCGAGGCCGCTGTGCGGGCATTCCAGACGGCCGTCGCGTCGGCGCACGGACCGGTTTTCGCCCATTGCAAATCCGGAACGCGTGCGTTGACGCTGCATGCACTGGGCGAGGTTCTCGACGGGCGTCTTGAGGCGGCGGATGTCCGGGCATTCGGCGAGCGCCTCGGCTTCGACCTCAAGGGTGCGCAAGCCTGGCTGGCGGCACGAGCGGTACCTGCCCGGCCCGAGGTCAAGGGGTTCTACGAGTCGCGTAGCGGCAGCATCCAGTATGTCGTCTCGGACCCTACGACGAAGAGCTGTGCGATCATCGACCCGGTGCTCGACTATGACGAGAAATCCGGTGCGACCAGCACGGCGAGCGCCGATGCGATCCTGTCGCATGTCGCGGAGCAGGGGCTGACGATCGCGTGGATTCTCGACACGCATCCCCATGCCGACCATTTCTCGGCCGCGCATTATCTGAAGCAGAAGACCGGGGCGCCGACCGGCATCGGTGCGCATGTGGTCGAGGTGCAGAAGCTCTGGCAGAAGCTCTACAACTGGCCGGCGCTGCCGACGGATGGTTCGCAATGGGACCGGCTGTTCGCTCATGGCGACCGCTTCAAGCTTGGCTCGATCGATGCCCATGTCCTGTTCTCGCCCGGCCATACGCTGGCCTCGATCACCTATGTGATCGGCGATGCCGCCTTCATCCATGACACGCTCTTCATGCCGGATTCCGGCAGCGCCCGGGCCGATTTCCCCGGCGGCAGCGCCAAAGCGCTCTGGGCCTCGATCCAGGGAATTCTGGCGATGCCCGACGAGACGCGACTCTTCACCGGTCACGACTATCGGCCGGGCGGACGCGAGCCGCGCTGGGAGAGTACGGTCGCAGAGCAGAGGCGGGCGAACCCGCATGTCGCGGGGATGGACGAGGCGGCTTACGTCGCGCTGCGCGAGGCACGCGACAAGACATTGCCGATGCCCAAGCTGATCCTGCATGCGCTGCAGGTGAACATTCGGGGCGGTCGCCTGCCGGAGCCGGAAGACAATGGCCGGCGCTATCTCAGGATTCCGCTCGATGCGCTGGAAGGGGCGGTCTGGTGAGCCTGTCGAGCGAGGTTGCGAAGCCAGTCGATATGGCGGCCCGCGCGGACGAGGTCGCGGGACTGCTCAAGACGATGGCCCACCCGGTGCGGCTGATGCTGGCATGCATGCTTGCCGAGGGAGAATACGCGGTCGGCGAGCTCGAAAGCCGGCTCGATATCCACCAGCCGACGCTTTCGCAACAACTCACGGTGCTGCGGGAGGCGGGGATCGTCGAGACCCGGCGGGAGGGGAAGCAGATCTTCTATCGCCTGACCGCAGACAAGGCGGCGCAATTGATCGGTGCGCTCTATGAGATCTTCTGCCAGCCGGAGGGCCCGCAATCATGAATTACTGGCCTTCGCTCTCCGGCGGCTTGCTGATCGGGCTCTCTGCGGCGTTGCTGCTGCTTCTCAATGGACGGATCGCCGGCATCAGCGGCATCGTGGGTCGGCTGGCGCAGGGCGCGCAGGTACCAGCCAACGCGGCCTTCGTGATCGGGCTCCTGGCTGGTCCGGTTCTCTTCGCCATCGCCTTTGGCCGCTGGCCGCAGGTGACGATCGTCGCCTCCTTGCCCGCCATCCTGATCGCCGGGCTGCTGGTCGGTTTCGGCACGCGGATGGGCTCGGGCTGTACATCGGGCCACGGCATCCTCGGGCTTGCGCGATTCTCCCGGCGTTCGATTGCCGCGACCGCCATCTTCCTGGTGGCCGGAATCGCTGCGGCCACCCTCATGAGGCTCGTCGGATGACACAGCCCTTGCCACGCCTGTTCGTCGCGCTTGTCGCCGGCGCCTTGTTCGGCTTCGGCCTCGCGCTGTCGGGCATGCTCGACCCGGCCCGCGTCATCGGCTTCCTGGATATCGGGAGCGGTCATTGGGACCCGAGCCTCGCCTTCGTGCTCGGCGGCGCTCTTGCCGTTGCGCTTGGCGCGATGGCGCTGGTGCGGCGAATGAAGCGTCCCGTCCTTGACGATCATTTCCATATCCCGCCGCCCGGACAGATCGACCGGCGGCTCATCCTCGGCTCTGCCCTGTTCGGGCTCGGCTGGGGAATGGCCGGCTTCTGCCCGGGGCCGGCGATTGCCGCCCTCTCCATGGGGTTTCTGCCGGTCGTACTGTTCGTCGCGGCCATGCTGGCCGGCATGACGATTCATGACCGCTTCGTCGCCGTGGGGGCCGTTCGCCGTTAATTCGATCCGTATCCGGCCGGATCGGAGCACTCCACCCACACTCGGATTCATAGAGACACGGAGTGACGCTCAAACGAGTTTGAGCGGTCGGCCCGATCGCGGCGAGCCCTGCGAGTGGCAAGGGCAGATCGGTAAGGGCGCTCTGCTTCGAGTACGGGTCCCGCGCCTGCGATCAGCGACCCCATCCGAATATCGCCACGCTTGTTACTCCCACTGTTCGATTTGCGGTGCCAAACTCTCTGGCGATCAAGGACGAGCGATGAGCGTCAAATGGGAACCTGCCGCGTCCTGAAGGCGCGGGAGATCGCCTGACGAGGAGGTTTCAAAGGCCATGACACAATCAGCCGAGAGCGGGCGGAAAGCCGGACAACCCGTCATCCACACACCACCGATCGTGCCGTCACATGCATGGGAGGAGGCCCGCAAGCATCTGCTCCTGAAGGAAAAAGCCCTAACCCGCGCCCGTGACGCCCTGGCCGCCGAGCGCCGGCGCATGCCGTGGATGGCCGTGACGAGGGCGTATGCGTTCGAGGGGCCTGCAGGCAAAGCCAGCCTGCTCGACCTGTTCGACGGTCGGCGCCAGCTGATCGTCTACCGTGCCTTCTTCGAACCGGGCGTATTTGGCTGGCCGGACCATGCCTGCCGGGGCTGCTCCATGGTGGCCGACCAGGTTGCGCATCTCGCCCACCTGAACGCCCGCGACACCACGCTTGCCTTCGTCTCGCGTGCGCCGCAAGCGGATATCGCACAGCTGAAGGAGCGGATGGGTTGGACGATGCCCTGGTTCACCCTCACCGACGGTTTCGATGCCGATTTCGGCGTGGACGAGTGGCACGGCACGAACGTGTTCTATCGTGACGGCGACCGAGTATTTCGCACCTATTTCATCAACAACCGCGGCGACGAGCAGATGGGGAACACCTGGAACTATCTCGACATCACGCCGCTGGGCCGGCAGGAGGTCTGGGAGGACTCTCCTGCAGGCTATCCGCAGACGCCAACCTATAAGTGGTGGAACTGGCACGACAGCTACGTTGCCGACGCGGCGCCCGACAAAAAATGGGTCGAGGTGTCCGATGCCGGGGAGGCCGCCTTCCGGGACCGAAATGCAGATCCAACGGCGTGAGCCGTGCCTCACGCCGTTTCCGAATTCTGCTGGGAGAGTTTACGCCTGCGCTGCCGTTGAGCGTTCAGGCGCCTGGAACAGTGTCCTGAACGTTGCGACGCGGCTCCCGCCGACGCGAGTTCTGCGGGCGTGGTCGGTCATGCCATAAGAGGTCGACGGCGCTTCAGCGACGCAGATCGGCGAGGCCCACCTCGATCACCGCGACCAAACCGGTAGGCAGCCAAAGGTACTGCATCTTGGCGCCGAGCTGAGAGTGCGCCGCCCGTTCGACGAGAATGCTGCCGAAGCCCGGCTGTCCGGAAGGCTTGGCCAAGCTGGGGCCGCCGATCTCTTGCCAGGTTATGAAAAGCTGCTCCTGCCGCACCTCGGTGGAAACCGACACGGACCCGCTTTCGCTGGTAAGCGCACCATACTTGACCGCATTGGTCGCCAGCTCATGAAAAATCAGCGCCAGCGCAGTTGCCGCGCTTGAGCCGACCGCAGCGTCCTCACCTCGAATGGTCACGCGATCTGCGTACCCCTCCCGATAAGGGTCGAGCAGGCGCGCCAGTAGCAGCCTCAATCCACCGTCGCCGATCTCCTTGTTGACGACGAAGGCATGGGCGCGATGCAGGGCCTGGAAGCGGCTCTGCAGCTTCTCGGCGAAGCCCTTGCTGGCCGGCTCGAAACGGGCAGCCATCCGGACCAGACTGTTCACAACGGTGAAGATATTCGCGATTCGATGCGAAAGCTCGCGGGCGATCAGCTCACGCTGCTCTTCGGCGCGGCGCCTTGCAGTGATGTCGATATGGGCCCCGACGAGGCGAACCGCGCCGCCATGCTCGTCCCTGGTGATTTCGGCCTTTGCGAGGATCCAGCGCGTCTGGCCGTCGCTTGGCCTGACGATGCGATACTCGACTTCATACTCGGTGGCAGGACTCTTAACGGTAGCGAGGAAATGGCTGACCACACGCTCGCGGTCGCTGGGATGAATCCGGGCGACCCAGGCCTCGTGGCTTTCATGGATCGCGTCCGGCGGCAAGCCGTGGACGGCCAGATACTCCGGCGAGCGCACATTCTTGAATTCACCGTGGCGCAGATCTACTTCCAGGCCGCCGATCTGCCCGATGCGTTGAATGCGCGCGAGCTCCGCTTCGCGAGCGCGAAGCTTGCTCTCTGCCGATTCACCTGGGTCGTTCAACATCTTATCCTGGCTCGATCGGCGCAGAATCCTATATGTCGCCGTGCTTGGCCACCCGCAATGTCATTGGACATAGCGGAAGTGCATTCCCTGTGGTCAGCTGGAGAGCCCGCGCTTCCGCGCGAGGCCCGGTCGTCCTCACAATCCCTGGCGGGTTTCGATCATAGCGCGGACAGCCTCGCGCAAATCGGCGCGCGAGGCGTCGCGCGAATAGAACATGTGGCCGCCGGGGAAGACCTGCAGCTTCACCCGCCCAGGATCGCCCAAGGCGGGGAGTTGATCGAGGAGAAGCCTGGTCTCGAAATACGGCGTGACGAGATCGGTGAACCCGTGTGCGACGATGACCTCGAGGCGTGGGTCGAGCGCGAGCACGTTGCGGAGCTCGCGCATGGATTCGCGGTCGCCGCGACCCTGGCCGTAACTCCAGCGTCGGTTGACCTCTTCGTTCAACAGGAAATAGCGCCCTTCGGGCCGCCAATTCAGGTCGCTCGCATAATGACTGAGCATGGCACTGGTCAGGGGGGCGGTGATCGCGCCCAGCACGGCGTCCGGTGCCCTGCCGCGCGCGGCTTCGGGATCGGGATCGAGGGTAGCGACGTTTCCGTCATAAGGACTACCGACCAGCCCCTTGCTGCGGTCCAGTTCACGCAAAAAGGTGCCGGCATCGACCTTGCCACCCATGCGCTCCACGAGAGCCCGGTCGAGCCCAGTCAGCGCTGAGACCCTGTCGGTCAGTCGTTTGGTCGCGTCGCTGTCGCGTGGCCCCTTCAGGAGATCGGCGAGATAGTCGCCGCCGGCGTAGCTTTCGGCCTCTGCCAGGGCCTGGCGCGAGAGTTTGCCTTCGCGCTCCAGCTTCACTGCAGCCATCGTCGGCAGCGATACCACCCAGCGAAGCGGCGAACTGCCGGCGTCGCGCTGGTAGGTGAAGTCGAGCACCGGGGAGAGCATCACGATGCCGGAGACGCCGACACCGTCGCCGGTCTGCAATTCGCTGGCGACCTTGGGTGCGCGGAACCCGCCATAGCTCTCGCCGACGAGGAATTTCGGTGCAGCGAGGCGGTCGTTCAACCGCAGCCAGTTGGTGACGAAGCGTGAGAGCGACTTGTAGTCTCCCTCGACCGACCAGAGAAGTCCGCGTGCGTCGTCATTGCCGGCGGCGAAGCGGCTGAAACCCGTGCCAACCGGGTCGATGAAGACGAGATCGGTGAAGTCGAGCCAGGTATCGGCATTGTCGACGACAAGGGGCGGCATGGACGGCGCGTCGCCCTGCCGGCCGAAAGGCAGCCGCTTAGGTCCCATCAGGCCGAGATTGAGATAGGCCGAGGCGGCACCAGGCCCACCATTGAAGGCAAATGTGACCGGGCGCGACGAGGCGGGGACGCCCAGGCCCCGGTCGAGCACATAGGCGATATAGGCGATTTCGGCGAGTTTGCGGCCGGACTGATCACTAACCGGCAGGGAGCCGGCGGTGGCCGTATAGCGCAGCGTACGACCGGGCAGGATCAATTCGTGGCGCGTGACGGAAGGCTGCGGCAGGGCCACGCCCTGGCCGGTCGCTGGACGGGAATCCTGCGCTTTGCCCTGAGCCTCTGCCGGGCCCTGATCTCGCCGCGCCGGTGCACTCTCCTGCGCCCACGCTTGATCGATGACAGTCAGGGGAAGCGAGAACAGCCCGGCAAGGGCGAATGCTGCTAATGCGCGAAATCTCATGAAGATCCCCAATGACAGGGCCACGAGCTTAAGCTGATCCGGCGCGCAACTTGTCAAACGTCGCATCACGAAGCCGTTAGCATCTTGCACCGACGGTCTTTCTTCCAATCGATGTCTCCCGGCGATGGGCTGGCACCGTACTCCAGTGTGAATGCTGCCGGTCGTGCAATTCGCATCGGTCGGATGCTGGTGGGGCGGCGCCGGCCTCTGGCAATGCCGGCACCCAACGAACCCGGCATGTCGACAGACTGAGTCACCGCCCGCTCATGGAGCGCGGCTCAGGGAACATCATTCCTCTTCGGCCGTATATGATGTGACCTCTTCGGGGTATGATCGATGAAGCACATTGATCTGCGCATGACGGCCCTGGTCGTTCTTCTTGGACTCGGTGCAGCCCCGGCGTTGGCTCTCACAGCCGATCAGGTCAACGCTGCGACATTTGCGGCGTGGACGCACCCCAAAGCGACCGGACCCGATCCGTTCATCGTGAAGGCCCAGGCCCTGCTCAGTCGGCGCAGCATCTCACCGGGTGAGATCGACGGCGCCGATGGCGAGAACTTCCGCAAGGCCGTCGGGCAGTTTCGGCGACAGGAGAAACTCGGGGAAGGCGACGCTCTGGACGAGGGCGTCTGGCTCAGCCTCAGGGGCGATACCGTTCAGGATGTCATAGTCGAATACAAACTGTCCGAAAGAGATACGGAATACGATTTCGCGGACGCCATCCCCCGCGATTACGCCAAGCAGGCAAGAATGAAGCGGCTCTCCTACACCAGCCCGCAGGAGATGCTCGGCGAACGCTTTCACATGAGTGAAAAGCTGTTGACCGCCCTTAACCCAGGCCAGGGTTTCACCGACGCCGGCAGCGGAATTTACGTCACCTCCGCCGGACGTTCGCTCCAGAGGGGCGCCGCCAAACGGGTGGATGTCGTCAAGAGCACGGGAATGGTGGTCGTCTATGGCGAAGGCGAGACGATCCTTGCCAGCTATCCGGCAACGATCGGAAGCAGCGACACTCCTTCTTTGACCGGCCATTACACGGTTAAACGCATCGCGCGGAACCCGAGATACACTTACGATCCCGACAAGAACTTCCAGCAGGGCAAGAACGAAGAAACCCTCGTCCTGCCGCCCGGGCCCAATGGTCCGGTGGGAACCATCTGGATCGCATTGTCGGAGCCGACATTCGGCATTCACGGAACGCCGGAACCATCACGGGTCAGCAAGACGACGTCACATGGCTGCGTGAGATTGACCAACTGGGACGCGGAGGAACTGGCCGACCTCGTGCGCCCCGGTGTGCCGGTGCAGTTCCGGGATTGAAATCGTGAGAACCCGCCAGGGCCGGCGTGACCTTGCGGTAATAGCGCTGTGCCTCGATCTTTCGCTCCTCATGCTCGGCTTCGCAGCGCTTGCCCGTGATCGCCAAGCCGAGGAGCAAGGCGTCTCTCAACCCGATCCGGCACGCGTTGCCGCACCGCTGCCTCCGCGGCGGCCGTCCGGTTTGACACCGCAGGTTGAGCCGCCCGACGGCAAGGGGGTGAACGAACCGGGCGGGGCGGCGGCTCCGTCGAGCTGCATCAGGACGTTCGAGGAGCGCGGAGGCGTCGTGCTGCCCTCCGGCGGCGCAGGCGCCGGCGAATGCGCGATCGATGACCCGGTTACATTCCAGCAACTGGTCATGCAGGACGGTTCCCGGGTCGAACTGGACAGCGCGATCACTGTACGGTGTCCCTTCGCGCTGGAGCTTCTCGCCTGGGTCCGCGACGATCTCGCTGCGCTGGCCAGCCGGGAGAACGCCCGGATTGCGAAGCTGTCCGGCGTGGGTGGCTATGCCTGCCGGGCGCGAAACGGCGATACGACAGCGCCGATCAGCGAGCACGCGAGCGGCAACGCCTTCGATGTCGGCGGATTGTTGATGCAGGATGGTCGCGCCGTGACATTCGCTGGCAAGGAGCCTCTATCCGGTTCAACGCGCGAAGCTATGCAGAAGAGCGCCTGTCAACGGTTCACCACCGTGCTCGGGCCGGGAGCCGACAGTTCCCACAAAGACCATCTCCATCTCGACATGCGCCAGCGCCCGCGCGGGTTCCGGATTTGTCAGTGGGTGGTCGAATGAGGCGCTGCCCGTTCTCACTCCCTGTCAGCGCTTACCGGGCTCCTTCGGCGGATAGCTGAGCATGAAGCGCTGATGTCGCGCAGCAGGTCAGATCGAGCTTGCCTTTGCAGGCGGCGCCGGTGCCGCGTCAGCATCCGGTTGCTCCCAGCCGAAGACACTCCGCCCACCATACTCCGCGGAGCGCAGTCTCTCCTGCGTGACATACTCGTCCAGCGTCGGACCGGTCACGACGCGTTCCAGACGCCGGCTTTCCCGGTCCAGCCGTGCGATGGCAGCGAGCTTGTCGTCCTGACCGAGCTTCGCCCGATCGATGGCGGATTTCAGCACCGCGATCGTCTGGTCGTAGACCGTGGTGGGCACGGCGAAGGGCTGTCTGTCCTTGCCGCCATGGGCGAGGGAGAAGCGCGCAGGATCGGCGAACCGGCACGGCGCGCCATGGATCACTTCCGCCACCATCGCGAGCGAACGGACCGTGCGGGCGCCGACGCCGGGCACGAGCAGCAATTCCGAGAAATCGGCGGGAGCGCTGTCAGCGGCTGCGGCGAGCGCGCCATGGAGCCGTCGCGCGATAACGTCCTTGGGTCGGACCTCGTGATGAGCCGGCATGACGAGATGAGGCAGGGAAAGCTGCGCCGGCGACAGGACCGGCGGCGCCCGGTCGCGCTCCAGCGCCGCAAATTCCCTCACGATCCCCGACGGTCCGATGTCGCGCAGCAGATCGATCTGGCCGTTGCGGGAGAGGGCAGCGCGCCTGTCGGTCAGGTTGATGATGCTGCCCTGGTTCTTGCCATCGATGGCGGCATGGGGCGCCTCGACGAAACTGCCCAGCCCTTCAGACTGCCAGTGATAGCGCCGGGCAAGGCCGCCATCGCCATTCATGCCCTGCTGCACCACGACCCAATGGCCGTCATTCCCAACGAAGAAGCCATGGAGATAGAGGTCGAAGCCGTCCTGCACGGCCGCGCTGTCGACCTTGGCGACCAGCCGGCTCGCAGTAGCGAGCGCCTTGCCGTCGAACCCGACCCTTGCGCCAATCTGTTCGAGCTCGGTTGGAGTCTGGCGCGAATGGCTGCCCCGCCCGCCGCAGACATGCAGGCCCAGCTCGCCCGATAGCGGTGTCAGCCCGCGCTTGAGCGCTCCGATCACGCTCGTGGTGATGCCCGACGAGTGCCAGTCCATTCCCATCACCGCCCCGAAGGACTGGAACCAGAATGGATGCGCCAACCGCCGGAGCAACTCGTCGCGGCCATAATGATGGATGATCGCCGCGCAGATGACCGCGCCCAGCTGCGTCATGCGCCGGCCGAGCCAGGCGGGCACGCGGCCATGGTGGAGCGGAAGGTCGGCGCTGCCGGATCGCCGGGTCATGGCGAAGTCTCGCGAACGAAAGAGGAACGATTGATATAGCCCGGCCCTTTCCCGCCTTCTACAGAAATCGATCCTCGTCGAGGCGGCTGGTCCTGTTTTTCCCGTGCGTACGACCGCCGGACGTCCCCGTGCTCGACAAAATTCCGCTCAAATTCTGGCTATCTCGGCTGCAACCAACTTACCAATCCCCGGCAGGAAGCCGTCATCCTCTGCGATGGCTTCGCCCTGGGTGAAGACGGTCAGGATGAAGTCCTCGCCGCCAGGCAGGATCGCCCGGATCGTGTCGTGACGGCGAAATTCGGCGCGTGCATCGCCCAGCCAGCGGGTCCGTCCGGCCTTGGACCAGATCCGCGAACCGTCCGGCAGGCCGCCGCCGAGATATCCGAGCAGTTGATAGGCGCCGCGGCTTCGGTCCGGACTCGCCTGGTCGCGAATGAGGTGGTCGCGCACCCGCTTCAGGCGAGCTTCCGGCAACAGCGAGGATCCATAAAAGATCTCTGACATCAGACGCGCCATTGCGATCGGGGTCAGGCGGTTGTGGCCGATGGGAGAGAGATCGAGCCCGATCTTCTCGCGGCCGTAGCGCAAATCATCCATCAGCTTCTGGTCGAGATTGATGTCGATCAGCTCGGGCCAACCCAAACCGGCGAAGAAGCGGTTGATCTCCTGGCGGCGCTCGCACCAATCGGCCAGGGCCTCCCCCTGCAGTAATGTGTCGCCGGTCGTGCCGGTGAGCAGGTCGATGATGTAGTTCGTTGCCGAATTGGACGACCAGAGGATCATGTCGCGCATCGCGCGGTCGAGTTCCCCGTGTTCGGTCAGCCGTCCCTCGGCGAGGGCCGCCTGTGCCGCGACGAGGTGAAAGACCTTGACCAGAGAACATGGATAGCTCCGCCAGTTGGCATGGCGGGCAGTTCCAATCGGGCGCTCGCCAACAGGTTGCGGGCGCAGCAGAACATAGGCGAACTGGTCCAGCGGGACACCCCGGCCGGAATAGATCGACGACGCATGCGCCTCGATGGCGCGGCCGATCCGCTGCAGGTCTGTATCGTCGCGAAAAAAGCTCATGATGTCCTCATGGCGCAGGCATCGGCCGTGCAGGAAAAGGTCAGCCCTTCGGGCGCAAGGCGGTGTCGAGCCCCTCGCCGATCAGGGCGAAGGTCACACCGGTATAGATGATGGCGAGACCCGGGCAGGTCGCGATCCACCAGGCGTCGAACAGGAACTCGCGGCCATCCGAGATCATCAGGCCCCATTCCGGCGTTGGCGGCTGGATGCCGAGGCCGAGGAAGCTGAGCGAGGTCACGGCCAGGATCGTCAGGACGACATCCGCCATCGCATAGACGATTGCCGGGGTCACGGCGTTGGGCAGGACATGCCTGGCAACGATGTGCCGGTCGGTACCGCCGAAACTGCGCGCGGCCTGGACGAATTCGAGTTCGCGCAGCACCAGCACCTCGCCCCGGACAATGCGGGCAAACGAGATCCAGTTCACCAGCAGAAAGGCGAGATAGAGGTTGAATTCCCCGGGACCCAGCACGCCGACGATGGCGATCACCAGGACATGGAAGGGGAAGGCCCAGAAGATGTCGGTGATGCGCATGATCACGGTATCGACGCGCCCGCCGACATAGCCGGAGAGCGCGCCGATCGCCGCGCCCAGGATGGCTGGCGCCGCGACGCAGATCAGTGCCACCCTCAGATCGACGAGTCCGCCCGCCATCACCCGCGAGGCGACATCCCGCCCGAGATCGTCCGTGCCGAACCAGTGGCTCAGCGAAGGCGGCTGCAGCGTGTTGCCGTAGTCGATGCGGAAGGGATCATGTGGTGTCCAGACTTGCCCCAGCCCGACGAACAGGCTCAGCAGGGCGAGCATTGCAAGGCCGATCAGCAGCGTCGGATTGAGGCGGCGCAATCGCGTCATGGTTCAATCCAGCCTGATGCGCGGGTCGGCCAGCGCGTAGGCGATATCCGTCGCCAGGTTGATCAGGACCACGAGCACGGCAAAGACGATGGTCAGGCCCTGGATCATCGGGTAGTCGCGGGCGAAGATCGACTCGACGAAGAGCGATCCGAGCCCGGGCAGGGCGAAGACCGTTTCGATCACAACCGTGCCACCGATGATCCAGCTCGTATGTGCGCCGAGCACCGAGATCGAGCTGATCAGGGCATTCGGCAGCACGTGCACGCGCATCGTGCGGTTGGTGCCGTTGCCCTTGGCCCGGGCCGTCGTGACATAATCCGAGCCGAGCACGTTCAGAATGCCGCTGCGCAGGCTGCGGATCGTCAGGGATGCCGTCGCGAGCGCAATCACCAGGGCGGGAAGCGTCAGATGATGCAGCCGCGAAAGGAAGCCCTCTCCGTATCCGGAGGTCGGGAACAGCGGCAGCCAGATCGCGAGCATTACGACAAGGACCAGCCCCAGCCAGAATGAGGGGATGGCGAGAAGGATGGTGAAGACGAGTTTGATCAGGACATCCACTGGCTTGTCCCGCTCGACCGCCGAGAGCAGGGCAAGAGGAACGGTGAGGATGACGGCAATGATGGTCGAATAGGCAACGAGCCACAGCGTCGCCGGCAGGCGCTCGAGCACGAGTTCCGAGACCGCACGGCCATGCACCACCGAACGGCCGAGGGTCCCTGAACCGATATCGCCGAGGAACAGCCAATATTGTCGCCACAGGGGCAGGTCGAGTCCGAGGCGCTGCTTCAGCAGCGCAACCTCCTCGGGGCCGCCGCGCGCGCCAAGCAACAGCGTTGCCGGATCCCCCGGCAGCGCGCGCAGCAGGAAGAAGCAGGCCAGCGTGATGCCAAGCAGCACCGGCACCAGCTGGAACAGCCGTTTGAAGATGTAACCGACCATGATGAGCGACTGAAGGACGAGGCGGCCCCGCAGGGCCGCCGGTACCTCACTTCAGCTTGACGTCCTCCAGGCGAAAATTGGAGGTCGGGAGAACTTCGAAGCCTTCGACATTGCTGCGATAGGCGTAGGACGTGCCGGGATAGAACAGGAAGATCGACGGCGCGCCCTCATGCGCGAGCTTGATCATCTCCTTGAACATCGCACCGCGCTCCGGGCCATCGGCCGTGACGCGCTCCTTTTCGTAGAGTTCGTTGACCCGCTCGCTCTTCCATTCCGTGTGGTAGGCATTGGCGCGCTCGGGATTGACGATCAGGAAGCCGGCGAGCTGATCGGGATCGATCGTATCGCTCGACGCATAGGAAACCGCCATCTCATAATCGCCCGCCTTGGTTGTCGACCAATGCGTGCCGCCCTCGACCAGCTTGATCTCGGCCGTCACGCCGACCTGCGCCAGGGCGCTCTGCATCGCCTGCCCGAGCTGGCGGTGCAGCGGACGCCCCGAGTGGATCAGCAGCGAGGTCTTGAAGCCGTCCGCGTAGCCGGCTTCCTTCAGCAAGGCCTTCGCCTTGGCGACATCGTGGGAATAGGGCTTCAGCGTCGCATCGGCATAGGCCATGGGCGGCATCGGCGAATTCGCGACCTTGCCGGTTCCATAGAGCAGCGCCTTGACCAGGCCTTCCTTGTCGACGGCATAGTTCAGCGCCTGACGGACACGGACATCGTCGAAGGGCTTCTTCTTCGTGTTCATCATCACGAAGTCGCTGCGCAGGACATCGGCAACAGCAGTCTTGATCGCCCCCGAACGGCTGAGGCTCTGCAACTGGTTGAGCGGGATTTCCAGTGCGACATCGATCTCACCGGCCTGCAGTTTCAGGACGCGGCTGTTGCCTTCGGGAATGACAAGGAGCTCGGCGCCGTCGAGGTCGGGCTTGCCGGCCTGCCAGTAGGACGCGTTCTTCTTCAGCGAAAGCCCCTGGCCCTTGTTCCAGGCGGCAACCGTGAAGGGGCCCGAGCCGACCGGCTTCTCGAAAAAGCGGTCGGGCGCCGCCTCAAAAGCCTTCTGCGGCAGGATGGCGGAAGAGAACAAGGCCAGGTTGTTCAGGAGCGGCGTGAAGGTCTTCTTGAGCGTGAGGATCACCGTGCGCTCGTCCGGTGTCTCGATCGTCTCGATGCCGGAGAAGAAGCGCTTCCAGTTGCTCGCATCGCTGCCGGCCCGCTTCAGCGAGAACGCCACATCTGCGGACGTGACCGGTGCGCCGTCGGAGAACTTCGCTTCGCGCAGCTTGAATGTGTAGGTCGTGCCGTCGGCACTGACCTGCCAGCTCTCGGCGAGCCCAGGCTCGAGCTTGGTGGCATCCTTGCTCGGGCGGAGCAGGGTGTCGAAAATCAGCAGTTGCGCGAAGATCGAAGCGTTGTCGCTGGTCGCGATCGGGTCGAGCGAGACGAGATCCTGCGTCTGCGCCAGCCTCAGCACGCCCTTGGCAAGGGCGGGGGAAGCGAAGCCGCCCATCACAGGCGTCATTACAGCGAGCGCAAGCGCGGCAGCCGAAGCCATCGAACGAAATCTGGTCATCGCGGTCCCCTGTGGTGCCGGTTCTATGCCGACGATGGCCGGCATCCTTTCATGTGCCTCCTAGTCTTGCTAATGAAAGATTTGGCAGGATCTTCAACCAGATGGAATAGGATGCGTCATGAAGCTCTCCTCACTGCAGGTCCTCGACGCCTTCGTCCGGCTCGGCGGGACCGGTGAGGCGGCGCAAGGGCTCGAGATGAGCCAGTCGGCCGTGATCAAGGCGTTGAGGCTTGCCGAGTTCGAACTCGGCTTGAACCTCGTCACGACCTTGCAGGGCCGCTTGATGCCGACGCCTGAGGCGCAGGCCCTGACCCAGCGGGCTCAGCCGGCTTTCGCTGCGCTCAGGCGGGCTCGCCATGAGGCCGACATGATGCGGGTCGGCATGGTCGACCGCCTCCGGATCGTGACGGTGCCGGGACTGGCCCACAGCATCTTGCCGCCTGCGATCACGGCAGTCCGCCGCGCCATCGGCGACGCAGCCCCGGTCGAGATCATGTTCGATCATGTCGCCGCCCATCTCGCGGCGGGAGACGCCGATCTTGCGATCACCTACGGGCCCCTGCCGAACGAAGGGCTGCGGAATATCACGCTGCAGGAAAGTCCGCTTGTCTGCGTGTTCTTTCAGACAGATCCATTGGCTGCGCGAGACGAAATCGGCCTTGAGGACCTCGCGGGGCGTCGGCTGATCAGCTATGGGCCGGATGGTTTCAGCAGTGCCGACAGCTTTCAGCAGGCTCTTACCAAAACGGGCCTTGCTTCGCGTATCTCGATCACCGTCCGCCATACCGATTCGGCGTGCCATCTCGTGCGCGAGGGCTGCGGCGTCGCGATCGTCGATGGCTTCGTGATCAGCAGCGGATTGACCGAGGGGTTGGCCGTGCGCCCGCTGCGCGCCAGTCCGGCCGTCATCGCCTATGCGCACCATCGGGAAGACTCGCACCTGCAGCACTCCGGGCGGGTCCTGATCACCTGTTTGATGGAGCCTGCGCCGTGAGCGAACTCACTCCGACCCAGGCCCGCATCCTGCTTGCGGTGCATCGCTTCGGCACCACGATCGAGGCCGCGCGCGCGTTCAACCTGACCCAATCAGCCATCAGCAAGATCGTGGCGAGGAGCGAACGAAGCCTCGGCGTGCCGGTCTTCGAGCGGCGCGATGGCAGGCTGATACTCCGGTCGGAAGCGAGGGAACTGATGGCGAGCCTGAGCACAGTCGAGGCTGAGTGGCGCAACTTGCGAGACACCGTCGCGGATCTGCGTTCCGGGCACGCTCTTCCACTGCGCATCGCCGCGACACCCAGCATCGGACAGGGACTGGTTGCAGGTGCGCTGCGCAATCTTCTGGCGACCCATCCTGATGCGCGGGCCGAACTGATCATGGGCAATCCGGTCGCCGAACTTTCGAACGGGACAGCCGATATCGGCTTCATGTTCTCGCCCCGCGTGAGCGACGACATCGCCCTGACACCGCTGGCCGAGGGCGCGATCGTTGCCCTGGTCCGCAAGGATGACCCTCTCGCGGCACGGGGCAGCGTCGATCTTGCCGAACTCGCCGGGCGCCGGCTCCTCTGCTTCGATCGGGAGTCGTCGCCGCTCGGCTGGCTGATCGCCAAGGCGCATGAAGAGGCCGGGCTGGACTACGCCCCGTTCATGACGGCTCCCTACAGCATCACCGTCGCACATTTGCTGGCCCGCGACGGCGATGTCTCACTCGTCGACAGCATGCTGTTCGAAGCGCAGCGGTTCGAGGGTCTCATCCAACTGCAGATCACGCCGCGCATCCCGATCACGATATGCATGATGACCGCCCGCAGCCGTCCGCTGTCTCACCTGGCAGCACGCATGGTCGAGATCATCACGGGCGCATGATGTCCTGAACTCGCCTCGATCATCGCCCCCATCGCTGCTGCCAGGCATTGGCCGCCAGGGCGCCGACGCATTCGATCAGCGGAGTGGGCACGCCCGTCCTGCGACCGAGTTCCACAACAGCTCCCACAATTGCGCCAAGCTCGAGCGGGCGCCCCGCCTCCATGTCCTGCAGCATCGAGGTTTTCACACCGATCAATGTCGGCGGCAGTTCGAGGCGTGCTTCGAGCTCCGGCAGATTCGCGATTCCGAGCGCGGCGGCAACCGCGACGCATTCCGCCATGATCGACTTTGCGATGGCCCTGACCCCAGGATCTCCGACGATCTTGTCGACCGTCGCCCCCGTCACGGCCGAAAGCGGATTATAGGCCGCGTTGCCGAGCAGCTTTTGCCAGACTTCAGTCCGGATATCCTCGCTCTGCTCGCCATCGACCCCGCCCGCTCTCAAGAAGGCGACGACGTCTGCCAGCCTGCCGCCATGCGGCTTCAATGGCTCGCCGACAACTAGGCGCTTTCTGCCGTTCCAGGCGATGACGTTCGGCGCGGGGCGGTTCGCACCGATATAGACGACGCAGCCGAGAACCTGCCCGGCAGGAACCGACGCCTCGATCGCACCGCTCGCATCGACCGCGGCGAGTCTCCGGTCGCCGAACTCGGGGCCCAAGCCTTGCAGATACCACCAGGGAATGCCGTTCAGCATCGGCAGCACGATCGTCGATGGCCCGATCAGCGGTTTGACGGCATCGAGACCGCTCGCCCAGTCATGTGCCTTGAAGCCGACCAGAACGAGATCCTGGACACCTGCGGAGGCTGCATCGGCAGCAACCTGTACGTCTACCGTTTCGGTGCCTGAGGGAGATTGGAGCGTCAGGCCCTCGGCTGCGAGCAGAGCAGCGGTCTGAGCGCGAGCGATGATGACGGGCCGCAGACCTGCCTGGGCCATATGCCAGGCAACAACCCCGCCGATCGCTCCAGCTCCAACGATTGCAACGCGCATGTTTGTGCTCACCTATCGACGATGCCACGACTATAGGGGAGAGCGCTCGGTGCGAAAGCGCAGGTCGGGCTTGGCTTGACTGCCCGGTGGACATGGGTGGCGAGTCTCCCCGAAATTTCGAGGTTGGAGACGCTTAGGTCTCTAGGGATGCAGGTACATTGCGCATCGCGTAGGTCAAACAGGCGTTGCTCATGCCGCGCAGGCTGGTCTCGACTTTATCAGCCAGAACCGTTGCCTGGAGTTCTGTTGCGAGACCCGCGTTCGGCGACAAGCTGCCAAGGATGATGACCGTGGATGGCAGTCTGCGGCGAAGGCGCTTGATGGCGTATTTCATATGAGCGGAGCTCGTGCCGTCGAGATAGCACAGACAGATCAGGGCGGGTTGATCCGCCGCCAGCGCGGCGAGGTTATTCGTCGAGAGCGTGTCTGCAGGCAGCACGCGGGCAGTGAGCCCATGCTTGCCGAGGATCTGCGCCAGCATCAGGGCTGCAGCTTCATCGAGCTCCGACTGCGCGGCGACGCAAACCACCCGGTCCTCACCGTGGAAAGCCTCACCGAGGTTTTCCGGTGCCAGAATCGGCAGGTCGGCTGAACCTTCGGCCTCGTCGGTTTCAGCGATCGCTGCTTCTGCCTCGGGGTCGTTGGTCATTTCTCCGACTGCAGGATTACGGTCATCATGGTCGGCGAGGTCATCGACGACTTCACGCACCGTTTCGAGGATCCGTGTCTGCCGTGTTGCATCAAGGACGCCGCGTGCCGCGTCGCTGGCTGCCAGTCGCAGACCTTCCAGGGCGACTTCGTCATAGTAGACGGAGAGGGAGCGCTCCTTGAGTACCTCTTCGGCCTTGTCTGCTGCCTCAGCGGGATCCCCGGCGAGCACACGCTGGTAGAAGATCTCGGGAGCAGACAGCGCCGGCCGATCCCCCAAGAGGACATCGAGAAATTCGAGCCGCTCGACATGACGGCCCAGGACCACGAGGCAAACGGTCAGCGGGGTCGCAAGGACCAACCCGATGGGCCCCCACAACCAGGTCCAGAACGTGGCCGCAACGACGATTGCGACAGGCGAAAGGCCAGTCGAGCGGCCATAGACCAGCGGTTCGACCACATGACCGGCGAGCGGCTCTGCAACCAGAAATAATGCGGCGGTCCAGGCCAGCATGGTCCAGCCGGGATCGACGGAGGCTGCGATCACCATCGGGAAAATCGCGGCGAGAATCGCGCCGAGATAGGGAATGAATCGAAGGATGGCGGAAAGAATGCCCCAAAGCAGGGCGCTCGGAACGCCGATCAGCCAGAGTCCGGTCCCAATCACGAGACCGAAGCCAGCATTGAGGACCAGCTGGGTCAGGAACAGCCGGCTAAGGCGACGAGCGGCATCGTCAAATGCAGCCGTGGTCTTCTGTAGGTCGTAGGTTCCCGTTAGCCGGATGAACCTGTTCCTCAGATCCTCCCGCTGCAGAAGGATGAAAACGACGAAGATCACGACGATTCCGGTCGTTGTCAGTGGATGGATCAGAGGCGTGAGAAAGGCCCTCAATGTTTCCAACGCGCCCGGCTCCGGTTGGTGAACCTCAACAGGGATTGGCCGCGCGTCGGGGGGACGGACCGAGGGCGCCAGGCGCGATGCATCCTTCGCCTGGGGCTTGTCGAGTTCCTTGCCGAGATCCTGCAGGACGTCGGCTGCGCGAGAGAGAACACCGCTGCCTGGGCCGGCTCCGCGGAGCGCCGCGATCTTCTCACGCATCGTGCTCTGATAAACCGGGAGATCTCCGGCGAGCTGGGTCGCCTGACCGACCATGGCCATCGTCAAGGCGCCCAGCGCCGAGAAGGCGATGAGAACGACAGTGATGACGGCGAGCGAACGGGGAACCCGAAGTTTCTGGAGTCCTTTGACGAGCGGCGCGAGAACAAAACTGAACAGGATCGCGAGAGCAATCGGTACGAAGACATCGCGACCGAGATAGAGCGCGGTCACGATCAAGGCTCCAATGGCAACATTGCCAAGGCCACCATCGATTGCCCGAGCGGGCACTGCCCGGGCGGGCGCGAGAGTGGTGATCGGACGCATGAAGTGGTTTTCCTCGGCCACGATTCACCCACTCAGCGGTAGTAGGGGCGCGCTGTTGGTCATTGGTGGCTGAACGGGAGATCGACCCTGATGTTCCAATAGGTCTGCCGGTCTACCTGTCTCCCAGTATCAGAGACCGATCTCGAACGTGCCGAGGCCCGTCCGCGCGCGAGAACGGCGGGTGACTGGTCCGTCTCCCAACGAGCCAGGCTTCGCTACGTTAACGAGCCTGGGAAACTCCGTCCTTCGCGCGGCGGGATTTGGCCAGCCGCGTACGGTCCTTGCCGAGACCGGTTGCTTCGAGAAGCCCCTTCCGCTTTGCATCGTAATAGTACCCGTTCCGATAGTAGCGGTCGGCACGGACCTGGTCGCGATCGGCCACGAGCCAAGCTCCCCGGAGATATTTGAGCCCGTAGGTGAGATTGACTTCGGGATCGAGCAATCCATTTGCCGGGCCGGCATAACCCATGCTCCGCGCTGTCGCGTGTTTGATCTGCATCAGGCCCAAATGGCCATTCTTCTGCGCGGTCGGGCGATAGTTGCTTTCGCGCTTGACGATTCGACGGACCCAATCCGCTGGGAGTTCGTAATGCGCGGAATGTTGTTCAATGAGCCTGTCAATTCCCGCGCGGTCCGAGGCCGGTTGCGGGTCACCGGGCTGTTCGCCGGAGTAAGCGAGCGGTTTCGCAGCCTCCAAGGAGGCGTCGTCTGTGAGAGTGCATCCTCCAAGCCCCCCAGACAGCAGGATGATCCCGGCTGCAACAAGACGTCTTTGCCACGACAATCTGGCCTCCATCAGCTGATGAACCTGCTTACGGGGACGCCAACAACTCATGATCCTAGGCTCAACTTACCCCAGGCTCCAAAGTACGCGGACTTGCGGCAACTCTGCGGCGGACGATCTGGACACGTGACGGGTGGCTTCCCCAATGACGCTCGATATTTGGTTCGGGGATTTGGTGGGGCGGAACCAGCCGGAGCGTTCGACGTCAGCTACCCCACCAGTGTCATCCCGCCAGCGTCGGCAGGACTGCGGAGCAGATTGATGAAGCAATCGGGCAGTCACCCATTGGCCGGGAAGGGGGCAGCGAAAAAGCTGGTTGGCGAACCAGGAGCGCCCATGTGCACGCGCCCTGACGGCGGCTGCGTCAGGCCCTTGTTTCTTCTAGCTTAATTCCACCAGGAAAAGCCTGGTGGAGCTGAGGGGATTCGAACCCCTGACCTCTGCAGTGCGATTGCAGCGCTCTCCCATCTGAGCTACAGCCCCAAGGCGCTGGCCTTCTAGGCCTTGCGTCGCGTGAATGTCAATCGCCTGCGCCGGGAGTTTTTCGGCGAGGGCGAAATCTTTCCGCGTCACCAGCCTGAAGACGACAAGAGGAATGTCGATGCGTGCCGTTCTCGACGTGGTGATGCTCGCGCTGAACATCTACACTTGGCTCCTCATCATATCAGCGGTTTTGAGTTGGCTGATCGCCTTCAACGTCGTCAATACCCGGAATCAGTTCGTCTCCTCGGTCTGGGATTTCCTCTACCGGGTGACCGAGCCGGCGCTCAGGCCGATCCGGAACATGCTGCCCAATCTTGGCGGCATCGACATTTCGCCGATCATCCTGTTGCTGATCATCTTCTTCATCGAGCGCGTGATCGAGCGTTATCTGTACCCTGCAGTATTCTGAGATGGCCGTTCCCTGGACGGCAACGCCCGGGGGATTGCGGCTGAGCGTCAGGCTCACCCCGCGCGGCGGGCGCGACGGGGTCGACGGCATCGAGGTCCTCGCGGACGGCCGCGCCGTGCTCAAGGCACGGGTGCGGGCCGCGCCCAGCGAGGGGGAGGCCAACGCGGCACTGGTCGCCTTGCTGGCGCGCAGCCTGTCGGTCTCCCGTTCTGCGGTGACACTGGCCGCCGGAAGCACGGCGCGGCTCAAGACTCTGCTGATTGCGGGGGAAGCCGACCGGCTCGCCGAGCGGCTGGAGCAGCTTCTCGCGTCGGACTAGGGCGTCTTCGCGCCTCCCGCGCTGCACAAATCTCTTGACGAAAGCGGCCACTTCCTGTCCGAACAAGGGCAATGGACACACCCCAGTCTTTTCCTGAGCGGCTCACGGAAGGCTATCGCTCCTTCCTCGACGAACGTTTCTCCCGCGAGAAGAGCCGCTATGAGGAGCTCGCCGAAAGCGGCCAGACTCCCAAGATCATGCTGATCGGTTGCTGCGACTCGCGTGTCGCGCCCGAAACCATCTTCGATGCGCGCCCCGGCGAGATGTTCGTGGTGCGCAACGTCGCCAATCTGGTTCCGCCATTTTCGCCCGACGACCAGCTGCACGGCACCTCGGCCGCACTCGAATATGGCGTTCAGGCTCTGAAGGTCGAGCATATCGTCGTGATGGGCCATGGCCGCTGTGGCGGCATCCGGGCTTTTGCCGATGATGCGCAGGGGCCGCTGTCGCCCGGCGATTTCATCGGAAAATGGATCACGCTGATCAATCCTGCGGCGCAGCGCAGTGGCGGTCGCGGTCGCAACGAGGACCTGGAAACCTATGTCGAGCGCCTGGCGCTGGCCTCGATCCAGCAATCGCTCGCCAATCTGCGGACCTTTCCCTGCATCAGCATCCTCGAGGGCAAGGGCCGGCTGAAGTTGCATGGCGCCTATTTCGCCGTCGCGACGGGCGTTCTGATGGTGCTTGATCCCGCGACCGGACAGTTCGTTCCGGCCATTGGCGAGATGCCGAAAAAGGTGCAGACTATCCGCTGCAGCGAAGCCGAATGAGGGCGAAAATTTAGCTGCTCCGCCCCCCATGACGGCGGGCGCAGCTTGCGCTAGATTGTCGCTTCCCGGTCACTGATTTTTGAAGCTCGCATGTTCGATCGTCGTAAGCCTTCGGCTCCCGCTCCCTTCGTCACCCACGAAAATATCGAAGCCAAGATCAAGTGGTTCGACCCTGAGAAGGGCTTCGGATTCGCGTCTCCTGCCGACGGATCCGGCGACGTCTTCGTGCATGTCTCGTCCATCGGTCCGCTCGATCCGCAGGATCTGCAGCCGGGTGCGACGATCGTTGCCGATCTCGGCGAAGGCCGCCGTGGTCTTCAGGTCGTGGCCGTGCACGAGATCGACGCCTCGACCGCGACGCCCGCCGCCCCGCGCGGCGAGCGTGCCCCGCGCCCGTTCTCGCCGCGCCCGCCGCGTGACGATTTCGGCGGCGGTGGCTATGGCGGCGGCGGTGGTGGTTACGGTGGCGGCGGTTACGACCGCGGCGATCGCGGCGGCTACGGCGATCGCAACAGCGCCCCGATGGAAGGGCCCTATGACGGTGCCGTGAAGTTCTTCAACTCCGACCGCGGATTCGGCTTCATCGCGCCTGACAATGGCGGCCCGGATGTGTTCCTGCATGTCAGCTCGCTGAGCCGCAGCGGCCTGCAACCGCCGATGGACGGGCAGCGCGTGCGCTTCTCGATCCGGGCCGGCAAGAAGGGCCCGGAAGCTGCGAACGTCAGTTTCATCTGATTGGTGTTTTTGCACCGACCTGATCCAAGGCCCGCCGGTTTGGCGGGCCTTTTTGTTTCGTGGTCGGTGCGGGCGGTTCGGGCGCGAATTCGGGAGGCGCTTCCTTTGAAACGCGGTGCCGGTTTGGGTGGTGGTAGGCGGTCCTTGTCAAATTGGCGAGATCCAGAAGGCAAGCCCGACATAAGGGAGCCGAGATCACGATGAGTCTGATCGATAAAGTATCGACGGTTCTGCGAGAGGCAGCTGCAGAGGCGATCTTGCCGCGTTTTCGCAATCTGACCGCGCGTGACGTGGAGGAAAAGTCCCCGGGAGAACTCGTCACTGTTGCCGATCACCATGCCGAACGGTTGATCGGCGAGCAATTGTTGCTGCTGGATCCGTCCGCCAGGGTCGTGGGCGAGGAAGCCTGCGCAATGACGCCTGCATTGGCTGACACTCTCGATCGGGGCACCGTCTGGTTGATCGATCCGCTAGACGGCACCGGAAATTTCATTTCCGGCCGAGGACCATTTTCGATCATGCTCGCACTGCTACGCGAAGGCGAGGCCGTCGCAGCCTGGATGCTCGATCCGTTGTCGGATCAGCTTCATGTCGCCGAACTGGGCAGCGGCGCCCAGATCAATGGCGTGCCCGTGGTCGCTGATGGGAAGTCGGATGCACTGCGGAGGGGCTCGATTTCCACTAGTTTCCTACCGCCTGACGTGCTTGAGGCCATCGAGCCGCGCTTGGATCGAGTGCCCTTGATCGTGCCCCCGCTGCTTTGCGCAGGGGCCGAATATCCTGCCATTGCCACTGGCGAGCGCGATTTCGCCGTCTTCTGGCGAACTCTGCCATGGGATCATCTGCCCGGAGCGTTGTTCTTGAGCGAGGCTGGCGGCCGCGTAGCGCGCTGGGATGGTTCACCCTATCGCGCTGGACAAGGCGGTCATGGCTTATTGGCAGCACGCACGCCCGATCATTGGCGAGCGACGCATATTGCGCTCTTCGATGGGCGCAATGATTGTTCACGGTCGAGTGAGTCTTGGTTACGAGCGCGCGACTAGACCCGTTCGAGCGCGCGATGCGGACGGTCAGGCAAGGTCAGGCCGATGGCATCGCCTGGGCGGATTTCGCCGCCCGCCAGAACGATCGCCATGATCCCGGATTTGCGCACGAGCTACCCCTCGGAATCGCGCCCGAGGACAGCGGAGAGGAGCCCGGGACGGAACGCCTCGATCTGGGCGCAAGGGTTGCGCAGGCCGGTGATCTCGATGCAGGCCTTGTTGCCAAGCTGCAGGCGGGCACCGACAGGTAGCCCGAGTAGATCAATGCCGTGGGTGGTGACGTTCTCGCCGAGGTCGCCGGGCGCTAGGTCAAAGCCGGCCAGTTTCAGCTCGTCGAAGAGCTCGGCATGGATCAGATGAACCTGGCGCAGGTTCGGCTGCGAGGGGTCGATTGCGACGCGGGAGCGGTGCTTCACTGTGATGCCGCAATGCGCGTCCCCCTCGACGCCCAGGCCGGTCAGGAGCCGGATGGTGTCGCCGATGGGCTTGCTGAATGCATGTCCCGCATCCCGCCCGACCGAGACAACCTTCGCTGACATTCGCCTGCCTCCGCGAGGTCGCTTCGCAGGCTCTCTGGCACAGAGCGCATGGCTTGGCGAGTGGGGGAGCTATTTGGTCAAAATGAGCCGGTCGCGGGCGGTGACGCGCAGGCGATAGGCTTCGCCAAAATGCATCAGGATGACCTCGCGTCCAGCGCCGACCAATTGACGGACGTCGACGACCGGAACGTCCGATTGTCCGGGGAGGGGCGCTGTCTTTCCAGCGAGATCAGATGGCGGAACGGAACTCATCGCAGCGATCCAAGTCGATAATCTGCAGGAGGCAGACAAGATTCGGCGCTGATCTTCCGTAGAGCCTCAGTATTGAACGATAATCATTACAAACTACGTCGGTATCAGCCTATGAATTAGGTCGCTTCCGGCCACGTCGTCAAGACGGATGGTCTTGTTCCGACTTCGAGAAACCGCTTCCGCGCGAAAAAGCCGAACCTGCGGGGCAGGTCCGGCTTGCGACTGGTGTCGGAAAGCTTCGCGGATCAGTGATCCGCTTCGAGTCCGCCAATATGCTTCTGGGTGTAGAGTTCGATGCCGACGCGCTCGATGAGGTCGAGCTGGGTCTCGAGGAAGTCGATATGACCTTCCTCATCCTTCATCAGCGCCTTGAACAGGTCCTCGGATGGGTAGTCGCCGACCTCTCGGCAATATTTGGCCGCTTCCTGATAGAGTCCGCGCGCCTCGACCTCGGCCTTGAGATCGCACTCGATCACTTCCTTGACGTTCTCGCCGATGCGCAGCGCGTCAAGCGTCTGCAGATTGGGGAAGCCCTCGAGGAAGAGGATGCGGTCGACGAAACGGTCGGCATGGACCATCTCCTCGATCGATTCCTTCTTCCAAGTCTTGGCCATCTCCTTTAGCCCCCAATTGTCGAGCATCCGGTAGTGCAGCCAGTACTGATTGATCGCGGTCAGCTCGGAGCGGAGCCCCTTGTTGAGATACTCGATGACCTTCTTGTCACCCTTCATCACAGCTCTCCTCGGGCTCGCGTCACATTAGAATGATCCTAATGTAAAGCGACGATCTGGAGAATGAAAGGGAGAAGTCGACCTTGGGGAAGGAAATATCGACGAGCCGTCAGGCCGCGATCGTGTCTTCCTCGATCGCCAGTCCGTCCATCATCTGGGTGACGGAGACATGCACCGCGCATTCGACGTCGCGGCTGGCGCAGGAATGGCATTGGCTGGCGCAGGCGGCGCGGGCCTCGGCGAGAATAGCTCTGACGGCTCGGGCGCAACGTCCGCAGTCCGGGCTGCAGCCCAGACAGTCATAGGCCTCGCCAGCCGTCACAGGTCCACTGCCATCGGGGGCAATGGTTCCCTTGATCTGCCGGCAGGACAGGACGTTGCAGGAGCAGACGATCACGCGTGGTGCCCAGCCTCGGCTGCGACCCGCGTCTCGACCTCGGCGCCATCGGCATTGCGCAGGCGGACAATGACTTCCACGGACGAGATCACCATGCCTTCCGGGGCGACCGGCAGGCCGGAAACCTGGATTTCCGAGCCAGGAATGTCGACGACCGTTTCGTCGTCCTCGTTATAGAAGTGGTGATGCTCCGACACATTGGTGTCGAAGAAGGTCTTGGGGCCTGACACCGAAACCTGGCGGAGCAGGCCAGCTTCCGAGAATTGCCGCAGCGTGTTGTAGACGGTCGCGAGAGAGAGGGGCTCGCGGGCGCGCAGCGCCTCCTCATAGAGCATCTCGGCGCTGACGTGGCGGTCGCCCTTGGCGAAGAGCAACCAGCCCAGCGCCATGCGCTGCCTGGTTGGACGCAGGCCGGCATTGCGAAGCCGCGTTTTCACCGCGCTGATCGGGCAGGAAGCAGGGCTCTTCTGCGGCCACGGAATCTGTTCCGCGGCAGCACGGGCCTGGCTGGGATCCTTCACGGGCAAAACGCTCATCGGTACGCCTTCCACATCGCCGGCATGCCGGCCTTGTAGTTTAGAAAATATCTAAACTACTGATATCATTGCTATATTTGGCGGGACTCCGCGCGATTGTCAATCCGGAGCCGGCTGCGACACGGTGCACCAGGCTCTGTCAAGCCTAGTGTCCGGCCCCGGCAGGCGCTGCTTTTGGCGGCTTGCGCATGAACACGGCCAGCACGACCAGCCCCGCAAAGATCCAGGTCAGGCCGAGAAAGACATCGCCGAAGGCCATGACCAAAGCCTCGCGATGGGCGAGCTGGCTGATCTTGGCGAGCGCCATTGCCTCGGCATTGGCGCCATAGCCGGCGAAAAGCTCCATCATCTGGGCCAGCCGCTCTTCGGCGACCTGGCTGCCGACGGCGACGGCTTCGTGCAATCGGGTGATGTGCAGGTCGGTCCGGGTGTTGAGCAGCGTGTTGATCACGGCAAGGCCCACTGCGCCGCCAAGATTGCGCGTCAGATTGTAAAGGCCCGATGCGTTCTTGAGCTGCGCCGGCGGCAAGGTGCCGAGCGCAAGATTGTTGATCGGGACCATGCACAGCATCAGCGAGACACCGCGCAGGATCTGGGGCAGCAGCAATTCGTGGAAGTCCCAGTCCTTGGTGATGAAGGATGCGAGATAGGTGCCGGCGGCGAAGCCGGCGAAACCGATCATCATCATCACGCGTGGATCGAGCTTCTGCGACAACTTGCCGGCGACGGGCGCCGTCAGGAACATGCACAGGCCGGTGACGAACATCGTCTCGCCGATCATCAGCGCGTCGTAGCCGCGGATGCGGCCGAGATAGACGGGGTAGAGATAGGTCAGCCCGTAAAGGCCGATGCCCATCGTGAAGCTGAAGAGCGAGCCGAAGGCGAAGTTGCGGTTGGTGAAGGCGTAGAGATCGACGAGCGGATCCTCGCGCGTCAGCGCCCGCCAAAAGAACAGGACCGCGCCCACCAGCATCAGCGCAGTGAAGAACACGATCTCGTGGCTCTGGAACCAGTCGAGCCGCGTGCCTTCCTCCAGCACATATTCGAGGCTGCCAAGGAAGGCGGCCATGCCGGCGAGGCCGAGCCAGTCGAAGCGCTTGAGCAGGCCGGCCTGCGGCTTGTCGAAATCGATCAGCGTCCAGGCTGCTATGGTGACGCCGATGCCGGGGATGACGTTGACCAGGAAGAGCCAGTGCCAGGAGAAGGCATGGCTGAGATAGCCGCCGACCGTCGGGCCGATGGTTGGCGCGAGCGTCGCGACAAGCCCGATCAGCGGGGAGACGATCGGCCGCTTCGAGGCCGGGAAGATGGTGAAGGCAGCCGCAAAGACGCCGGGAATCATGCCGCCGCCGATGAAGCCCTGGACCGCGCGCCACAGGATCATCTCGTTGATCGAGGACGACATCGCGCACAGCACGCTCGAGATCGTGAAGCCGGCTGCGGCAATCGAGAAGAAGACGCGGGTCGACAGCGCCCGGCTGAGATAGCCGGAGAGCGGGATCATGATCACTTCGGCGATCAGATAGGCAGTCTGGACCCAGGCGATCTCGTCGGCGCTGGCGGACAGACCCGCCTGGATCTCGGCCAGCGACGCGGAGACGATCTGGATATCGAGGATCGCCATGAACATGCCGAAGACCATCGCCAGGAAGGCGAAGATCCGCCGCATCGGGATGGCGTCGGAGGCCGGTGGCGTGTCGGCTGTCAGTGTTGCAGTGGCCATGACGGCCTCGTCTTCCTGGCGCCCCGCACCATCACCCCACCCAAGCGGCATCGGCCGCGCAAAGCCGGGGGCAATCGGTGGGCGTTACGGCTGCATGGATTCCGGATCGTCGCTAAGCGCCATCCGGAATGGGTCTTGTGGTTCCGCTCAGGCCTGAGGGCGCGGGTCGATCTTCACCACGACCGACATGCCCGGGCGCAGCGCATGGCGCGCAATGGCTTCCGGGCTGAGCGAGATGCGCACCGGGACGCGCTGGACGATCTTGGTGAAATTGCCGGTGGCATTGTCGGGCGGCAGCAGCGAGAACACCGAGCCCGTGCCGCCGGAAATGCCGCTGACGACGCCGTCAAAGACCTGATCGGGCAGGGCGTCGACGGTGACCCTTGCCTTGTCGCCGATCTTCAGGCCGCCGACCTGCGTCTCCTTGAAGTTGGCATCGATATAGACCTGCTCGAGCGGGACGATCGACATCAGCCGCTTGCCGGCGCTGACGAGGTCGCCAAGCTGGACATTGGTGTTGGCGATCAGTCCGTCGATCGGCGCTGCGATCCTGGTGAAGGACAGGTCGCGGGCGGCCTTGTCTTCGGCGACCTTCAGCTCGTCCATCTGGCGGGAGGCTTCGTTGCGCTGCGCCTCCAGCACCTTGATATTGGCTTCGGCCGCGGTGACGCCGGCCCCGGCACTGGCCAATGCCGCGCGGGCCCGGTCACGCGCTGCCGTTGCCGCATCGAGGGTCGCCTGCGATCCGTAGGACTTGGCGGCAAGGCTGTTGGCGCGATCGAAATCAGCCACGGTGCGGACGATATCGGCCTGGGTTGAGTCGCGCTGCGCCTGGGCCTGGAGCAGGCTGGCACGGCCCGCCTCGATCTGGCTGTCGATGCGCAGCAGCGTCGCGGCTGCGGTGGCGCTCTTGGCGCGGGCACTTTCCAGTGCGATGCGCTGGTCCCCATCATCGAGGATGACGAGCGGCTCGCCAGCCTTGACCTGCTGGTTCTGCTTGACGGCGACGGTCGCGATATTGGCTGCGAGCTTGGCCGAGATCGTGGCCATCTCGGCGCCGACATAGGCGTCGTCAGTCGAAACGATGAAGCGGCCATTGCGCCACCAGTCGACGCCGAACCAGAGCCCGCTGCCGAGCGCGGCTGTCGCCAGCAGCATCATCCCCGCACGGCGCACCGTCTTGCCGCGCGGCCTGGCGGCGGCAGGGCTCTCGGCTTCTCGCGGAGCTGCCTCGTCGGCCTTGCGGGCCTGAGCGGGGAGCGGCGTGGTTTCGAGCGTGGGGTCGACCAGCTTCAGCCGGTCCCGACGCGACTCAGTCTTTGTCTCGGCGGACATGGGCGATCCTGATAATCACTGTTCGAACCGATCAGTTCGATTNNAATCGAACTGATCGGTTCGATTATTTTTGTGCGGCGCAATATGCCGGAACGAGTTGGGTCATGGACGAGGTTGTGAAGATCGCAGGAGTGCCGCCGCGTCGGAAGCGGCGTGCGGCGGGCGCAGATCCCGACAAACGTCGCCAGATCCTGGACGGAGCGCATGAGGTTTTTCTGACGCGCGGGTTCGACAATGCCAGCATGAGCGACATAGCCGCGGCTGCGAATGTCTCGAAGGGCACGCTCTACGTCTATTTCGAGGACAAGGAACATCTCTTCGTCGCCCTGATCGAACGCGAGCGCGAAGAACAGAAGCGCGGGATCTTCGAAGCGCTCGACGACGATCCCGATCTCGGTCATGCGCTAACGCATTTCGGCGAGCGGATCGTCCAGCTCCTGGTCTGCGACTTTGCGCTCAGCGCCCAGCGCATCGTCGTGGGCGTGGCGGAGCGCATGCCGGATCTCGGCCGTGAATTCTACGAGAACGGACCGTTGCAGGGCGCACGGCGCATCGCCGGCTATCTCGACCGCAAGGTCGCGGAGGGACAGCTGGAGATCGACGATACGGCGCTGGCAGCAGTGCAGTTCGTCGATCTGTGCCAGTCCACAGTGCTGCGCCCGCGCCTGTTCAATGCGGTGCGCGAGCGACCGTCCGATGCCGAAATCTCCCGCGTCGTCGCCTCGGCGGTCGCGATGTTCCTGGCGCGATACGGCAAGCGATAGTCCGCTTACAGGGCTCGCGCCCGCATGCGCTCGCGATGGGCGGTGTAGAGGCCGGAGGCGGCGATGATCACCGAGCCCAGCAAGGTGAAGAGATCGGGCAGGACCGAGAACAGGAAGAAGCCGAAGACCGAGGCCCAGAGCAATTGCACATAGGAGAACGGCGCGAGCAGCGAGGCGTCGGCATGGCGGAAGGCGATGATCACGAACCAGTGCCCGATGGTCGACGCGACGCCGATGAAGATGCCGATGGCGATCGCCTCCGCCGTCAGTGGCTGCCAGCCGAGGGGTTGCAGCACGGTCAGCAGCAGGAAGCCGACCACCGCCGACCAGGTCAGCGTCGTCACCGGATCCTCCGTCGTGCTCATCATGCGCGTAACGATCAGGGCAAAGGCCCAGGTCGCGGCTGAAAGCGCTGGCAAAAGCGACGCGGCGTGGAAGTTGGCGCCTCCGGGCCTGACGATGATCAGGACGCCGGCCAGGCCGACCAGGGTCGCGGTCCAGCGCCGCCAGCCCACCTTCTCGCCAAGCATCGGGATCGACAAGGCCGTGACGAAGAGCGGCGCAATGAAGCTTGTCGCGGTGG
This sequence comes from Hyphomicrobiales bacterium, assembly GCA_900470095.1. GTDB lineage: Bacteria > Pseudomonadota > Alphaproteobacteria > Rhizobiales > Beijerinckiaceae > Allobosea. The sequence goes on along the minus strand of UBZM01000038.1, from coordinate 76,237 downwards.
CATCGGCGATTGGCAGGTATCGCAGCGACGAGACGAAGATGATGGAGGAGAGGGTGACCGCGACGCCCCTCAGCAACTGCATGTGCAGGCGCTTCGGCCGCAGGCGTGCTGCGCCGCCCCGCAGGGCCACCGCCAACATGATCGCCGCAAAGGCGGCATAGCGCAGCCAGGTGATCTGTAGCGCCGGCATCGTCGCCGCGAGATATTTCGAAGCGACGTCGGCGCTGGACAGGAAGATGCTGGCAAGCAGCATCAATCCGATGCCGCGCAGCGCGGCGTCGCGACGTTGCGGCACGGGAGGGACGGCCTCGGCATGCGCGGGCAAGGCCGGCACCGGAGCTTTTGAAGGGTGGGGAGAGGACAAGGCGACGCCGGAACTGGAGAGTGGAACGACGCTAGCAGGATTTGCCTGCGGCGGGCGCGCAAACTCGGAACAGCGCCCATGCGCCTGGGCCCGTTCATGAAAAAGGCGGGCTTGCGCCCGCCTTCGTAGAGCGTTCCGAGCTGTCGGGATCAGGCAGCCTTCTTGCGCGGCTGGATCAGCTTGCGGTTGATCAGCACCTCGGCGATCTGCACGGCGTTCAGGGCTGCGCCCTTGCGCAGATTGTCCGAGACGCACCAGAAGGCGAGACCGTTCTCGACCGTATTGTCCTCTCGGATGCGCGAAACATAGGTCGCGTCCTCGCCGGCCGCCTCGTGCGGGGTGATGTAGCCGCCGGGCTCGTGCTTATCGATGACGAGGATGCCGGGCGCGGTGCGGAGCACCTCGCGCGCCTCGTCGGCGGTGATCGGCTTCTCGCACTCGATATTGACGCTCTCGGAATGGCCGATGAAGACCGGCACGCGCACGCAGGTGGCGGTCAGCTTGATCTTCGGATCCAGGATCTTCTTGGTCTCCGCCATCATCTTCCACTCTTCCTTGGTGAAGCCGTCCTCCATGAAGACGTCGATCTGCGGGATGAGGTTGAAGGAGATGCGCTTGGGGAACTTCTTGGTGACGACGTCACCCGCCGAGAACACGGCGCGCGTCTGGTTGAAGAGCTCGTCCATGCCTTCCTTGCCGGCGCCGGAGACCGACTGATAGGTCGAGACGACGACGCGCTTGACGCCGAAGCGGTCATGCAGCGGCTTCAGGGCCACGACGAGCTGCGCGGTCGAGCAGTTCGGGTTGGCGATGATGTTCATCTTGGAGAAGCCGGCGGCCGCTGCGGCATTCACCTCCGGCACGATCAGCGGCACGTCGGGATGCATGCGCCAGGCTGAGGAATTGTCGATGACGACGCAACCCTGGCTGCCGATCTTCGGCGACCATTGCTTCGAGACCTCGCCCCCGGCCGACATCAGGCAGATATCGGTGTCGGAAAAATCATAGTGATCGAGCGCCTTCACCTTCAGCGTCTTGTCGCCGAAGGAGACCTCCGTGCCGATCGAGCGCGACGAGGCAAGCGCCACGACCTCGCTTACCGGGAAAGCCCGCTCGGCAAGGATGTCGAACATTTCGCGACCCACATTGCCTGTGGCGCCGACAACCGCGACCTTGAAGCTCATGCTGCTGTTCCTTTTGGAAGTAACCGGTTCTGTCTCCCCCGGGAGATGGCCGACCCGCCTGGCCTTTATGGCGGGTTCGGCCTTAGCCCCCGCCGGGGGGGAGGGCCCGGAACCGAGGCGAAGCGTCAGCGCGACGTCCGGAGCGTGCCGGTCGTCGTTTTGGTCGTGCGTTTCGTCGTCAGGGCGACAATCACAGAGCCAAATCCCATAGGGCTGATAGCATTCGCGGTCGCGCTCGAGTGGATACTCGCCTCGCGATGCCCATCCACAACACCCGCGGCGATAAAAAGTCAATCGGTCTCGGCAGCCAAGCGCGTCAGGGCGGGATTAACCCTGACTCCTAACCAGCGATTCACGACGATCGCGGTTCGCCGGCCGCCGGTAACCCGATACTGACTGCGATGCCTTCAGCTTCGCCCGCGGGTGGGGACAGACTGCCGGCGCGCAGGCGCAGGCAGTAAGCGGGGTCTTTTCGTGTCGCGTGAGTTCGCAGCGTTACTGGTCAATGGCTTTCGCCGGCTCGGCTCGGGCTGCCGGGAGCTCGGCGCGGCGGCCGCGCATCGTGCCTTGCCGGTCGCGGATGGCGTGAAGGGCAAGCTCGGCGGTTCCGATCCCATAGGCGCCCTGATCAGCATCGTGGACCATGTCGAGGCTGCGGTGCGAACGATCCTCCGGTGGCTGCGCGCGGCCATCCGCCATCGCGGCCTCGGCCTGACCGGCGGTCTGGCCTGGCGCGGCCTGGCTGCTGTTGCCGGTATCGGGATGGCGGCTGCGCTCGTCACGGGCCTTTCGGGCGATGGCGGCGAGATGCAGATCGCCAGCCTTGCGGAGCAACCGGCTGCGGAGATTCGGCCCGTTCGGGATGTGCGCCAGGAGCCACGTCTCCTTGCCTCCCGACATGAAGACTGGGTCAGGATCGCGCGGCCGATCGCCATGTTTGGCCTCGATTCACCGGAGTTGGAGCGCCAGGCCCCAGTCTATGAGGCGAGCCGGAGCCAGGACGGAACGAAGCGCGAGGATGTGTTGAGCTTTGGGGCTCTCACCGAGGCCAAGCCGCATCTGCTGCTGCGCCTCGTCGTGGACCATGGCGATGATCATTTGACGCAGCCTTTCGTCATCGCGCTCGTGCGTGAGGCTGCTGCCCGTGGCATGTCCGTGCAGCGCAGCGGCGCGCCAACGAGGCTCACCACCAAATTCGGCTTCGTCGAAGCCACGGACGTAACCCTGAGCGATGGTGCGACTGAACGTGCCTGCATCGGCTTCCGCCACCGTGGCGGCGACGCCCCGCTCAACTTGAGCGGCTGGTGGTGCGGTGGGGGGGCGCGTCCGGCCGATCGTCAGCAACTGGCCTGCCTGGTCGACGGGCTCGCCCTGCTCGGTGCGGGTGAGGATCATGCGCTGCGCAGCTTCTTTGCCGCAGCTGAACGCAACCGCGACGGCGCCTGCTCCCCGCCGCGTCCATCCGCGGCCGGTCGCAAGACATCATCGCTCGACGCCGACGGCACGGCGACGGGCCTCAGGACGGCCGCGAAAAGGTGAGGGGGCGACCGTTGAAATCGGCTGCCCGAGCGTTATCTCAGAGCTATGGGGCAGTAAAAGCGTTAACCGCGGCCGGATAGATTTGGCGCTATCAATCGCCGTCTTACTTCCCCTTGGTCATCGCCTCAGGAGACCCCCGCCATGAATTCCTTCAAGCGTCTCGCCGCCGGTCTCGGCATTTCGCTCGTGGCGTTGACCGCGGTCGCTTCGGTGGCCGAGGCGCAGCAGCAGCGCAAGCCGTTGCGCGTGATCGTGCAGAAGCGCAGCTATCTCGACCCCGGTAATGTCGTGCCGGTCGGCTCGCTGAACCGGTACGCCACCCAGCAGCTCATCTCACCCCCGGTCTATTCCAATGTCGCTGAGCTCTACGGCGAAACCACCTTGCCGCCGCGCATCGGTGCCGGTGTGAACCCGTTCCGAAACACGTTCTCGACGCCGGTCTTCTGAGCCGTCCGGGCAGAGACGAGAAAGGCCCGCCGGACCGGCGGGCCTTCTTGCTTGGTGCGTGCTGCCTTGCTTCAGGCGGTGCCACGGGGTCCGGAGATCCTCGGGCCGGCGCGAGGCGTCCCGAGGATGGTAGGCGTCAGCGGACCAGAATGTTGCGGAACTGCCAGGGATCGCTGGTGTCGATATCCTCCGGGAAGAAGCCCGGGCGGCCCTGCAGCGGCGTCCAGTCGGTATAGGTCCCGACCACCGGGCCGAGATAGGGCAACTGCACTTCCAGGCAGCGACGGAAATCGAGCTCGTCGGATTCGACGATGCCGGCCTTCGGGTTCTCAAGCGCCCAGACCATGCCGGCAAGCACGGCGGAGGTCACCTGCAGGCCCGTTGCATTCTGATAAGGCGCAATCCGGCGGGTCTCTTCAACGGAGAGCTGCGAGCCGAACCAGTAGGCATTCTTGGCGTGGCCATAGAGCAGCACGCCGAGTTCGTCGATGCCATCGACGATCTCGTTCTCCTCGAGGATGTGCTGCTTCTCCTGCACCTTGCCGGCGCTACCGAACATCTCATGCAACGAAAGCACGGCGTCATTGGCGGGGTGATAAGCATAGTGGCAGGTCGGCCGATAGGCCGGGTTGCCGGCCTCGTCGCGCACCGTGAAGTAATCGGAGAGCGAGATCGCCTCGTTATGCGTCACCAGGAAGCCGTATTGCGGGCCGGGCGTCGGGCACCAGCTGCGCACGCGCGTCTCGGCCCCGGCCTGAAGCAGATAGATCGCCGACTGGCATCCAGCCTCGTGCGTGCGACCGTTCTCGGGCATCCAGCGCTCATGCGTGCCCCAGCCGAGCTCCGCCGGCTGCTGCCCTTCCGAGACGAAACCCTCGACCGACCAGGTGTTGACGAAGACGTCGCGCGGCTTGGGATGCCTGGCACGCTGGGTGTCGCGCTCGGCGATATGGATGCCCTTGACGCCAACCTGCTGCATCAGGGTGCCCCATTCGGCGCGGTTCTTCGGCTCGGGGGTCTGCAGGCCGAGATCGGCTGCGATGTTAAGCAGGCCCTGCTTCACGAACCATGAGACCATGCCGGGATTGGCGCCGCAGCAGGAGACCGCCGTCGTGGTGCCGGCCGGACGCGCGCGCTTGGCAGCCATCGTGGCTTCGCGCAGCGCATAGTTCGAGCGGGCCTCGGGACCCTTGCTGTGGTCGAAATAGAAGCCGAGCCAAGGCTCGTTGACGGTGTCGATATAGAGTGCGCCGAGCTCGGAGCAGAATTGCATGATGTCGAGCGAGCCGGTGTCGACCGACAGGTTGACGCAGAAGCCCTGGCCACCGCCTTCGGTGAGAAGGGGCTGCAGCAGGCTCTTGTAGTTCTCGGGGGTCACCGCTTCCTGGATGAAGCGGATGCCGCGCTCGTCGAGGAGGGCACGGTTGGTGTCATGCGGGTCGATGACGACGAAGCGGCTGCGGTCGTATTCGAAATGCCGCTCGATCAACGGCAGTGTTCCGCGTCCGATGGAGCCGAATCCGATCATTACGATCGGTCCGGTGATGGTGCCGTGGACGGGCCAATGAGTCATGATGTTTCCTTGGTTGGGGTGGAGCGGGGGAGAACTTTCGCGGGCTCGTATGGAGAGCGGCCGCGCTCGTCAATCCGGAACGCCATTTTTGCGCCGCCAGGGTCGATTCCGACCCCGACGACGCTGAAGACAACCCGGTGCGGATGACGCCGCGGTGACGCTCGCGATCAGGCTGCGAGCGCCGCGGCAGGCAGGGGCTCGATCAGGCGCCCCGTTGCGGACAGGACGCCGGCGGCGCCCGCGAGTGCGCCGGGGCGCAGTTCGAGGCCGAGGAAGCGCTCGCGCTCGACCGGGCCGGGCATGGCAAGATCGCGCATCGGCTCGGCCGAGAAGCCAAACCGAGCGTAATAGGGCGCATCGCCGACCAGCAGCACCGCGCGGTGGCCATGGCAGGCGGCGCGCCAGATCGCCTCGCGCATCATCGTCTTACCGAGCCCTTCGCCCTGCAGGTCCGGGGAGACGGCGAGCGGCCCGAGCAGCAGTGCATCATGGCCGCCGGCATCGATGTTCCAGAGCCTGACGGTCGCCACGACTGCGCCGTCGCGCTCCGCGACGAGCGCCAGCCCGGCGGCCGGCAGCCGGCCTTCGCGCAGGCGTTCGCTGGTCTTGGCGAAACGGCGCTCGCCGAAGCAACGGTCGAGCAGGGCCTCGCGGGCCTGGATGTCGGATGCGGTTTCCTCGCGGATCGTGATCATGACGCACCTCCGGCCGGAGCGTCTGCGCAAGAGCGCAGACCTTCCCGGCGCCGCGCGCGAACGCGGCCAAACAGATTGATTTGGGGGGGTGGCTCCGGCCGGTGCCGGAGCCAGGACGTCAGATGACGTATTGCTTCAGCGGCGGGAAGCCGTTGAAGGCGACGGCCGAATAGGTCGTCGTATAAGCACCGGTGCCCTCGATCAGCACGCGATCGCCGATCTCCAGGCTGAACGGCAGCATGTACGGGGTCTTCTCGTACATGACGTCGACCGAGTCGCAGGTCGGGCCGGCCAGGACGCTGGGCACGGTCGCGTCACCGTCCCGCGGAGTGCGGATCGGATAGCGGATCGCCTCGTCCATGGTCTCGGCGAGACCGCTGAACTTGCCGATATCGAGATAGACCCAGCGAACCTGATCGTCCTCGCTCTTCTTCGAGACAAGCACGACCTCGGCCTCGATCATGCCGGCTTCGCCGACCATGCCGCGGCCCGGCTCGATGATCGTCTCCGGAAGCTGGTTGCCGAAATGCTTCGACAGTGCCCGGAAGATCGCATCGCCATAGGCCGGAACGCCCGGGATCGGACGCAGGTAACGCGCCGGGAAGCCTCCGCCGAGATTGACCATCGACAGCGACATGCCACGGGTGGCGCATTCCTTGAACACCGCCGAAGCCGAGGCCAGGGCGGAATCCCAGGCGTTCACATTCGCTTGCTGCGAGCCGACATGGAACGAGATGCCATAGGCGCCCAAGCCAAGACGGTGGCCATGCTCAAGCACGTCCGCGGCCATTTCGGGCACGCAGCCGAACTTGCGCGAGAGCGGCCAGTCGGCGCCGGCGCCGTCGCAGAGGATGCGGCAGAAAATGCGCGCGTCCTTGACCGCGGTGAGGGCGGCGGAACGGGCGATCTTGTCGACCTCGGCCACGCAGTCGACGGCGAACAGGCGCACGCCGAGCTCCATGGCGCGCGCGACGTCGCGCTCCTTCTTGATCGTGTTGCCATAGGAGATGCGGTCAGCGGTGGCGCCAGCCGCGAGAGCGAGCTCGATCTCGACGACCGAAGCGCAATCGAAGCAGGAGCCGAGCTTGGCCAGCAGGGCAAGCACCTCCGGCGCCGGGTTCGCCTTCACGGCGTAGAAGACGCGCGTGTCGGGAAGGGCCCGGGAGAAGGCACGATAATTCTCGCGCACGACATCGAGATCGATGACGACGCAGGGACCGTCTTCACGGCGGTTACGCAGAAATTCACGGATGCGCTCGGTCATCGGCGCGACTCCCCTACGGCGCAAGCGGCGCCGATACGACGTATCGCCGGGTGAGTCGTTCGCAGGTCACGGCGCGATGGAGACGCCGAGAACAGCGGACGAAACGTCCGGACCCGAAACACCGTCGATTGGGGAATCCCCGCACGGCCGGCAATGAAGGACAAGCCTCTTCGGTGTTGACCTGTGGAAAGCCAACGAGACCAAAAAAGCCCGCTCCGTCGTTGCTTTAAGCTGCGTCCCCCGTGGAGATTCGGGGTTTGCCGGTTTCGCCTCCGGCTGCTGGTCGCTGTTCGGGAGCGGTTCTCTTACGAGAACCGGGAGCGTGATTTGAGGGGATATCCATCCCCCTCCATCCGTTTCCCATCCCTGGCGGCTGTCCGGCCTCTTGTCCGAATGCCCACCGACCAGCACGCGGCCACAGGCACGTGCGAATTGGGTAAGCCGCATATACGAACTGCGGTCCCCCTCTACAAGTTCTTTTTGACCTCGGGGTTCGGATTTTTCGCCGAACGCGCGAGTGAGAAGCGCTCCGGCCGTGGCAGCCGGGGCGCGACAGGGCCCTTTTAGGTCGATCGACGGCGCTTCTAGGCCCGTTTTTCGCAAAAGCGGATGCGGTTCCCGAACGGGTCCGGCACCTCGAGCGTGCGCCCGCCCGGACCGCTTTCCTGGATGCCGGGTTTCGAGAACGGATAGTGCTTGCCGATCAGTTCGGCGCGATAGGCGTCCACGCCCTGCATCCAGACGAAGACGGTCGAGCCCGGACTGGCGTCGCCATGATGCTCGGAGAGGTGAAGCTGCAGGCCCGAGCGTGAAACCTGCATATAGATCGGGAATTCAGGTCCGTAGCGGTGGTCCCAATCCATGCTGAAGCCGAGGAAGCCGAGATAGAACTCCCTGGCTTTCTCCAGGTCGAAGATGCGGAGGATCGGGATACCCATATTAAGGGTCACGCCTGTTGGCGCGGTGCTGGCGGCCGGGCTGGCTTCTGCCTCGCCGATTTTCGCGGCGAGGATGTTCCAGTCGTCATAGCCGAACTGCCGGGCGACGATTTCGAGGGCCTGGGCATGTGAAAGCGGTGTCTGGGGGGCCACGGCCTCGCGCAGGGCCTTGGCCATCAGTTTCGCATCGCGATAGGTGCGCATGGTCACAATCCTTCTCGATGGTGGACGAAGCGGCCAGGGCTCGCGTTGCTGGAAGCGTCCACCGGATCGATCGGGATCGGGACGGAAGCGGGATGTATTCACCATGCCCTGCGAGGGCGCGAGCGGCGGGCTGCATCCGGCCCGGGCCGAAGCGTAGAAAACAGGACGATCGGCTGTCAACATCATGCATGCCGGAGATGCGCCGCCGCTGCGCCCTAGACCGGCCCCATTTCATCGCCTAAGTCGTTGGCGAGATGCGTCTTCGGGCGCAAACGCGACGGGGCTTCCTCGAATCATGACCGTATCCAATCGCCGCCAGATCCTGGCCGGCCTTTCCGCCGCCTTGAGCTTTTCCGTGGCGCCCGCCGCGCTGCTCGCGCAGCAGCCTGAGACGCAGCCGGCTCCGACCCCGACCCCACCGCAGCCGCGCTTCGGCTTCGAGGATGTGGTGCGCCGGGCCCGCGAGATCGCGGCCGCGCCCTATGAGCCCGGTCCTACCCTGCCGGAACCGTTGTCGCGTCTCGATTTCGACGCCTGGCGCGATATCCGCTTCCGCCCCGAGCGGGCGCTGCTGGCGCAGACCGGTTCGGGTTTCCGGATGCAGATGTTCCACCCCGGCTTCCTGTTCACGCGCCCGGTGACCGTGAACATCGTGCGCGACGGCGTACCGACACCGGTGCCTTATTCGTCGAATTTGTTCGACTATGGCCGGATCAAGTTCGAGAAGCCGCTGCCGGTCAATCTCGGCTTTGCCGGCTTTCGCCTGCATTACCCGCTCAACGATCCGCGCGTTTTCGACGAGCTGATCTCCTTCATCGGTGCCAGCTATTTCCGGGTGCTCGGCCGCGAGCAGCGTTACGGGCTTTCGGCGCGCGGTCTTGCCATCGGTGCCGGCGTGCCCGGAGGCGAGGAGTTCCCTGTCTTCCGCGAGTTCTGGGTGGAGGCGCCGAGCGCGGTCGCCGAGCGCGTCACGGTCTATGCGCTTCTCGATTCAGCCTCGGTATCGGGCGCCTACCAGTTCCATATCTATCCGGATGTCGACAGCGTGGTCGATATCAGCGTCGCGCTGTTCCCGCGCAAGGCGATCGAAAGGCTCGGCCTCGCGCCGCTGACCTCGATGTTCTTCACCGGCGAGAACGACCGGCGCTTCCATGACGATTTCCGGACGGAGCTGCACGATTCCGACGGCCTGATGGTGCACTCGCGCACGGGCGAATGGATCTGGCGGCCTTTGCGCAATCCGCGGCAGCAGGCGGTTTCCACCTTCGTCGAAAGCAATGTGCGCGGCTTCGGACTTATGCAGCGCGACCGTGTCTTCGAGCACTATCAGGATCTCGATCTGAGCTACGAGCTCAGACCGTCCTACTGGATCGAACCCCAGGGCGACTGGGGCGAGGGCGTGGTGGAGCTGATCGAGCTTCCGACCGGCGACGAGACCAATGACAATATCGTCGCGCTCTGGGTACCCAAGGCTGCGCTCGAGGCCGGCCGCGAGTTCCGCTTCGGCTACAAGCTGACCGCGCTGCTCGACTCGAGCGACCTTCACCCCGGCGGCCGCGTGATCAACACCTACCAGGCCAAGCCGAAGGCGCTCGGCTCGGGCGAGCCCGTTACCGATGGCGCGCGCCGCTTCATCGTCGATTTTGCCGGCGGCGATCTCGCCTATCACCTGAAGCAGCCGGAGAAGGTCGAGATCGTGCCTTCGATCGCCTATGGCCGGATCAACCGTGCCTTCATCGTGCCCAACCCGAAGACCGAAGGCTTCCGCGCCTTCATCGACATCGTCGTCGAGCCCGGGCAACTCGCCGAGATGCGTGCCTTCCTGAAGAGCGGCGACAAGACGCTGACGGAGACCTGGAGCTACCCCTGGCGCGCCGAGGCCTGATCGCTCGGATCAGGCTGCTGCGGCCACGACCTCGATCTCGACCTTGAACTCGGGCAGCGTGAAGCCGGAGACGATCATCAGGGTCGAGGCCGGAGGTGGCGTGCCGACATGGGCGTCACGCGATTCCATATAGGGCTTCATATGCGCCCGGTCGGTGACATAGGCATTGATCCGCACGATATCGGCGAGCGTCATGCCGGCTTCGCCGAGGATCTTGGCGATGTTGGCGAAGCAGAGATCAGCCTGCGCCCGCGCATCTTCGGGAATGCTGCCATCGGCCGTGATGCCGAGCTGCCCGGAGCAGAAGACGAGGCGCTGCCCGCCGGGCAGTTCGGCTCCATGGCTGTAGCGGGCGAAGGGCGGGCGGATCGATGGCGGGTTGAGCGGCTTCATGCTGGTTCTCCAAGGCTGCCGGACTATGCCGCGCCGGGCGTCCAAGAACCAAATGCCCCGTGGCGGAGTTGATCAGTTCCGGTATTTGGGGGATTGAGGCGCTCATGCCACGTTCATTGCGCAGGCCTAGGCTTGCGAATCAGCTGAGCCAACGAGACGGGAATAGGCACCGCATGACGACCGTGACCGCGACACGATATCGCTTCTTCAAGGCCGCCTGCCTGCTGCCCTTCCTTGCGCTCACGGCCTGCGCGGGATCGCAGCGTTTCAACGGGCCGGGACCCGGTTTTTCCGGGGGGCCCAGCTACGGCCAGCCTCAGCTGCAATCTGCTCCGCCGATCAGTTCTGCTCCCGTGACGTCGCAGCCCTTGCCGCCGCCGGGCGGATATCCGGCCGCCTCCGCGCCCGGAGCCCTGCCGCCGCCGCAGGATCCGTTCTTCGATCCCAATGCTGGCCAGCCGCAACCGCAGCAGAGCGCGCCGCCGGTCGCGGGGGCAACCGAGGTTCCGCAACTCAGAGGCGGCGGCGGCCAGGTCGCGACGCTCGGTCAGGGCTCGGCCCCCGCCCGCAGCGCGGGATCGTCGCGTGACAGCGTTATTGGGAGCTGGACCGCCCGCGAGGCGACGGGCAGCTCCTGCCGGATCCAGCTGTCGAGCACGCCGGCCCTGGATCTCTACCGCGCCAATGCGGCGGGCTGCGCCAATCGCGACCTGCAGAAGGTCAATGCCTGGGACTATCGCGATGGCGAGGTCTATCTCTACCAGCCCGGAGGCACGGTGGTTGCGCGGTTGCGTGCCGGCGATAGCGGCAGCATGAACGGCGCCGTGACCAAATCCGGCGCCGCACTCTCGCTCAACCGCTGATGCGGGCCCGATTGTCGCGCCTCATGGGCGCGACGACGATCTCGCGAAGAAGGCCGGGCGCCAGAACCGGCGTTGCAGCGACAGCGCCAGAGTGGCAAAGCCCTTGGCGTTGTCGAAGGCCTCGTCGAGGACGGTGAAGGGCGTCGGGCCGCCAGTGGCGATCGTCCCCTCGACATCGTTGTAGCCGCCAATCAGCTCGGCCTCGAACTTGCGAGCCAGCCGGCGCATGGCGGCGTTCTCGGGCAGGCAGGTCATATAAAGCGTGCGAATGCCGCGATTGCGCGAGGCCGTGATCAGCCGCGTGAACAGCGTTTCGCCGATGCCTTGCCGACGCCAGGCCTTCTCGACGCTGAACGCGGCTTCTCCCGTCTGGGTGACGATGTCTTCCAGGCCGCGCAGTTCGGCCGCACCGCGGACGTGACCGTCTTCGATATAGGCATAGACCAGACCGCCGACTCCGAAGGTGGTCTCAGCGTAATTGACGAGAAAATCGTCGTTGACCGCCGTGCCAAAGCGCTCGCGACGCGTGAGCACGTCCAAGCGCAGCAGATGATCGATGAAGAGGGCGCGCTCCGTAGGCCAGAGCCTGCGAATTTCACCCTGGCCGGACATTGCGCCGGCCTTTGTCGAACGAGCCAATTGTCTTCTCCTGTCACAGCGCCATATCGCGCTACCGTCCAGGAGGCGTTCGTCCCTAGAGCTCGGGTCGGAAGATGCGCCCCCAATCTGGGAATGCAAGAGGCGAAGCTGTGGCAAATTTGGGCGGGAGGGCGGATATTTCGCTCAATCTGCCCCGATCTGCGGCCCATGCCTAAGCGAGCATCAGCCAGCAGGCTTGCGGTCGCGCCGAGCCTAGCTTAACTCGGGCAGCCGATGCTGTCCCGCCCGCAGGCCATGCCCGCCACCATCTCCGAACGCTATGTCGCCATGGTCGAGGCCGGCGTCATCGAGCGCGATGCGGCGCAATTCGCCGTGGTGAAGCGGCTCGCGGCGCTGTCGGAGACGCTCGCCTCACGCCAACTGGCCAGAAAGAGCAGTGCGCTCGGCTGGCTGTTCGGCAAGCGGCAGGCGTCGGCCAATGGCATCAAAGGCCTCTACATCTGGGGTTCGGTCGGCCGCGGCAAGACCATGCTGATGGACATGTTCTACGACTCGGCGCCGGTCGCGGCCCGTCGGCGCGTGCATTTCCATTCCTTCCTGGCCGATGTCCATGCCCGCATCCACGCCTACCGCCAGCGCCTGAAGGCGGGCGAGGTCAAGGAGCCCGACCCGATCGGTCCCGTCGCAGCCGAGCTCGCCGAAGAGGCGACGCTGCTCTGCTTCGACGAATTCACCGTCACCGATATCGCCGATGCGATGATCCTGGGGCGCTTGTTCACGGCGCTCTTCGCAGCCGGAGTGGTGGTGGTCGCAACCTCGAATGTCGAGCCCTCGCGTCTCTATGAGGGCGGGCTCAACCGAGCGCTGTTCCTGCCCTTTATCGCATTGCTGACCGAGAAGGTCGATGTGCTGCGTCTCGATGCCCGCACCGATTTCCGGCTGGAGAAGCTTGGCGGCGCACCGACCTATCATGTGCCTGCCGATGCGACGGCCAGGGCCGCGCTCGACAAGGCGTTTCTGACGCTGAGCGGGGTCGCCCATGGGCAGCCGGTCGTCCTGTCGGTCAAGGGGCATGAGCTGCGCGTGCCGGAAGCCGCCGGCGGCGTTGCGCGCGCCGGTTTCAAGGATCTCTGCGCCCAGGCCTATGGCGCCTCGGACTATCTCGAGCTGGCGGAGCGCTTCCATACGCTGCTGATCGAAGACATTCCGGTGATGGACGAGGCGCAGCGCAACGAGGCGAAGCGCTTCATCATCCTGATCGACACGCTCTATGAGCTCCATGTGAAGCTGATCGCGTCGGCGCAGGCCGAGCCGCACGAACTCTACATCGCCACCAGCGGTCGCGAGGCATTCGAGTTCGACCGCACGGTTTCGCGGCTGATCGAGATGCGCTCCGGCGATTACCTGGCCTTGCCGCATGGTCGTGCCGATTCCGCCGCCAGCGGCGACACGACCGGCCTGGTCGAGACCTGAGAAGCGTCGCCGCATGCCGACGCGCGAGCCGAGCGAGACCCGCATTCTCACCGTCGCCAGCGAGCATCTGCGCTTATACGGGCTGAAGCGCTTCACCGTCGTGGCGGTCGCCGAAGAAGCCGGCATGACCCATGCCAATGTCTATCGCTATTTCCCGTCGCGGGCTGCGCTCGTCGACGCCGTCGTCGATGTCTGGCTCAAGGCGACGGAGCGCAGCCTCGCCGACATTGCCGACGGACCAGACCCCGCCCATGACAAGCTGGAACGGCTGATCCTGGCTCTGGCCAAGGCCAATCGCGACCTGCTGCTGGAGGACCGGCATCTGTTCACCGCGTTGTCGCAGGCTGTCGCCGGGCGTCATGCGATCAGCCGCCGCAACCGCACCCGGGTCAGGGCGCTGTTCGAGCGGGTCATCGATGAGGGCATCGGCTCGGGCGCCTTCGAGCCGCGCGATCGCGACAGGGCGATCGCCTTCGTCATCGACGCCACGCATCGCTTCATTCACCCTGCCGCTCTGGCCCTCGATGCGGATGTGCCGCAGGCTTCGGTAGACCTTCGGTTGGCGACGCTGATCAGGGTCATCCTGCGCGTGCTGGCGACGGGCATCGTCTGAAAATCAGGTTACAAATTACATTTCCTGTAATTCGTCATTGACGGTTTCGTTGCCTTATTCGCGCCTCGCGCGAGGCGCGCATTGCGCAAGACATTGATTTGACGGCGAGAAAGGTGAAGGCTGTTTTCCAGGGCGCGCGCCCTCCCGCCCGACCGTGATCGCCACAAGACGACTTGCAGCAAAAGGCCTGTTTGGGCCAAAGAAACCCACGGTTTCGCCGGGTCTCCGGCATCTCGCAGCGCAAGCACAAGGACTAGGCTATGGCCCGCAAGAAGATCGCCCTCATCGGCGCCGGCCAGATCGGCGGCACGCTCGCCCATCTCGCCGGGCTCAAGGAACTCGGCGACGTCGTGCTGTTCGACATCGCCGAAGGCATCCCGCAGGGCAAAGGCCTCGACATTGCCGAGTCGTCCCCGGTCGACGGCTTCGACGCCGCCTACAAGGGCACCCAGTCCTATGAGGACATCAAGGGCGCCGATGTCGTCATCGTCACCGCTGGCGTGCCGCGCAAGCCCGGCATGAGCCGCGACGACCTGATCGGCATCAACCTCAAGGTGATGAAGTCGGTCGGCGAAGGCATCAAGCAATATGCGCCGAAGGCCTTCGTGATCTGCATCACCAACCCGCTCGACGCGATGGTCTGGGCCCTGCAGAAGTTCTCGGGCCTGAAGCCCAACATGATCTGCGGCATGGCCGGCGTGCTCGACTCGGCCCGTTTCCGCCATTTCCTGGCGGAAGAGTTCCAGGTTTCGGTCAAGGACGTCTCGGCCTTCGTGCTCGGCGGCCATGGCGACGACATGGTGCCGCTGGTGCGCTATTCCGGCGTCGCCGGCATCCCGCTGCCGGATCTCGTCAAGATGAAGTGGACGACGCAGGAGCGTCTGGACGCCATCGTCGAGCGCACCCGCAAGGGCGGCGGCGAGATCGTCAACCTGCTCAAGACCGGTTCGGCCTTCTACGCTCCGGCGGCCTCCGCCATCGCGATGGCCGAGAGCTACCTCAAGGACCAGAAGCGCGTCCTGCCGGCCGCCGCCGCGCTGAAGGGCCAGTACGGCGTGCGCGACATGTTCGTCGGCGTTCCCGTGGTCATCGGCGCCAAGGGCGTCGAGAAGGTCGTGAAGATCCGTCTCAACAAGGCGGAGCAGGAAATGCTCTCGAAGTCGGTGGCTTCGGTGCAGGGCCTGATCGACGCCTGCAAGTCCATCGATTCGTCATTGGCGTGAGATAGAGCGAAGGGCGTGCGGCAGTCCCGCTGCCGCACGCCCTTCCATACGCCCTCGCCAGCGCACGCAAGGAATTCGAGCACATGAACATCCACGAATATCAAGGCAAGGCGGTCCTCAAGGAGTACGGCGCGCCCGTCTCCGCCGGCTTCCCGGCCCTTACGGTGGCGGAAGCCGTCGAGGCCGCCAAGAAGCTCCCGGGCCCGCTCTATGTCGTGAAGAGCCAGATCCATGCGGGTGGTCGCGGCAAGGGCAAGTTCAAGGAACTGCCGGCCGACGCGAAGGGTGGCGTGCGTCTCGCCAAGTCGATCGAAGAGGTCGAGTCCCATGCCAAGGAAATGCTCGGCAACACGCTGGTGACGGCGCAGACCGGTCCCGCCGGCAAGCAGGTCAACCGCCTCTATATCGAGGACGGCTCGGACATCGAGAAGGAATTCTACCTTTCGGCCCTGGTCGACCGCGAGACCTCGCGCGTTGCCTTCGTGGTCTCGACCGAAGGCGGCATGGACATCGAGGCTGTCGCCCATGACACGCCCGAGAAGATCCTGACCTTCTCGGTTGATCCCGCGACCGGCATCATGCCGCATCACGGCCGCACCGTTGCCAAGACGCTGGGCCTCACCGGCGACCTCGCCAAGCAGGCCGAGAAGGTCATCGCCCAGATCTATGCCGCCTTCGTCGGCAAGGACATGGCGATGCTCGAGATCAACCCGCTGATCGTGACGACGCAGGGCCAACTCAAGTGCCTCGACGCCAAGGTCTCGTTCGATTCCAACTCGCTCTACCGTCACCCCGAGGTGATGACGCTGCGCGATGAGACGGAAGAGGATGCCAAGGAGATCGAGGCGTCCAAATATGACCTCGCCTATATCGCGCTCGACGGCACGATCGGCTGCATGGTCAACGGCGCGGGCCTGGCCATGGCGACGCTCGACATCATCAAGCTCTACGGCGAGGAGCCCGCGAACTTCCTCGATGTCGGCGGCGGCGCTTCTGAAGAGAAGGTCACAGCGGCCTTCAAGATCATCACTGCCGATCCGCAGGTGAAGGGCATCCTGGTCAACATCTTCGGCGGCATCATGAAGTGCGACGTCATCGCGCGTGGCGTCATCGCCGCGGTGAAGGCGGTCGGCCTCCAGGTCCCGCTGGTGGTGCGCCTCGAGGGCACGAATGTCGAGGAAGGCAAGGAGATCATCCGGACCTCCGGCCTCAATGTCATCCCGGCGGACGATCTAGACGATGCGGCACAGAAGATCGTCGCTGCGGTCAAGAAGGCTTGAGGAAAAACAATGTCCATCCTGATCGACAAGAACACCAAGGTCATCTGCCAGGGCTTCACCGGCAAGAATGGCACCTTCCACTCCGAGCAGGCGATCGCCTATGGCACGCAGATGGTCGGCGGCACCTCGCCCGGTAAGGGCGGTGCGCTGCATCTCGGCCTGCCGGTCTT
Organism: Hyphomicrobiales bacterium; assembly: GCA_900470095.1. GTDB lineage: Bacteria > Pseudomonadota > Alphaproteobacteria > Rhizobiales > Beijerinckiaceae > Allobosea. The sequence continues at coordinate 59,529 of UBZM01000038.1, read as the reverse complement.
CGACACCGTCGCCGAGGCGCGCGACGCGACCGGGGCCGACGCCTCCGTCGTCTATGTGCCGCCTCCGGGCGCGGCGGACGCGATCTGCGAGGCGATCGACGCGGAGATCCCGCTGATCATCTGCATCACCGAGGGCATCCCGGTGCTCGACATGGTGCGGGTCAAGCGCTCGCTTTCCGGCTCGAAATCGCGCCTGATCGGGCCGAATTGCCCGGGCGTCGTCACCGCTGGCCAGAGCAAGATCGGCATCATGCCGGCCAATATCTTCAAGCCCGGCTCGGTCGGCATCGTCTCGCGCTCCGGCACGCTGACCTATGAGGCGGTGTTCCAGACCACCCGCGAGGGTCTCGGCCAGACCACCGCCGTCGGCATCGGCGGCGATCCGGTCAAGGGCACCGAGTTCATCGACATGCTCGAAATGTTCCTGGCCGATCCCAAGACCGAGTCGATCGTCATGATCGGTGAGATCGGCGGCTCGGCGGAAGAGGACGCGGCGCAGTTCATCAAGGACGAGGCCAAGCGCGGGCGCAAGAAGCCGATGGTCGGCTTTATCGCCGGTCGCACGGCTCCTCCCGGCCGCCGCATGGGCCATGCCGGCGCGATCATCTCCGGCGGCAAGGGCGGCGCGGAAGACAAGATCGCCGCGATGGAAGCGGCCGGTATCCGGGTCTCGCCCTCGCCGGCTCGCCTCGGAAAGACCTTGGTCGACGTGTTGAAGGGCTGAACGCCCGGACGAAGAGATGGCCGGCCAGCCCGGCCATCTTACTTAAGACGCAATGACGGCATGAGACGCTCCGGGAACGGGGCAGGACGACGGTAGAAGGCAGGACGACAATGGCTCGCCAGGACATCAACGAGGCTCTCGCGCAGACGGGTTTCCTCTATGGCGGCAACGCGGCCTATATCGAGGACCTCTATGCGCGCTATCAGGCCGATCCGAACTCGGTCGACGAGCAGTGGCGCGGGTTCTTCGCCGGGCTGAAGGATGATGGCCCGGCCATTATCCAGAACGCTAGGGGTGCGTCCTGGACGAAGCCGAACTGGCCGATCCATGCCAATGGCGAGCTGATTTCGGCGCTCGATGGCCATTGGGGCGTGGTCGAAAAGGTCATCGGCGACAAGCTCAGCGCCAAGGCCAAGGCTGCCGGCGCGACGCTCAGCGCCTCCGACGTCCAGCAGGCGACGCGCGATTCCGTTCGCGCCATCATGCTGATCCGCGCCTACCGGATGCGCGGCCATCTCCACGCCAAGCTTGATCCGCTCGACATCGAGCAGGCGAGAGACCCCGAGGAGCTGTCGCCGACCGCTTTCGGCTTCACGGATGCCGATCTCGACCGCAAGATCTTCATCGACAACGTGCTCGGCATGGAGTTCGCCACGCTTCGCGAGATGGTCGCGATCCTGCAGCGGACCTATTGCAACACGATCGGCATCGAGTTCATGCACATCTCCGATCCGGAGCAGAAGGCATGGCTGCAGGAGCGGATCGAGGGGCCGGACAAGGAGATTGCCTTCACGCGCGAGGGCAAGAAGGCGATCCTCAACAAACTGGTCGAGGCCGAGGGCTTCGAGAAGTTCATCGATCTGAAATATACCGGCACCAAGCGCTTCGGCCTTGATGGCGCCGAGGCGCTGATCCCGGCGCTGGAGCAGATCATCAAGCGCGGCGGCGCGCTCGGCGTGCGCGACATCGTCTTCGGCATGGCCCATCGCGGCCGTCTCAACGTGCTGACCCAGGTGCTGGGCAAGCCGCACCGCGCGCTGTTCCACGAGTTCAAGGGCGGCTCCTTCGCGCCCGACGATGTCGAGGGCTCGGGCGACGTCAAGTACCATCTCGGTGCCTCGTCCGACCGCGAGTTCGACGGCAACAACGTCCATCTCTCGCTGACCGCCAACCCGTCGCATCTCGAGATCGTCGATCCCGTGGTGCTCGGCAAGGTTCGCGCCAAGCAGGACCAGTTCGGCGATATCGTCGAGCGCTCCAAGGTGCTGCCGCTGCTGCTGCATGGCGATGCCGCCTTTGCCGGCCAAGGCGTCGTGGCCGAGTGCCTCGGCCTGTCCGGGTTGAAGGGCCATCGCACCGGCGGCTCGGTGCATTTCATCATCAACAACCAGATCGGCTTTACCACCTATCCGCGCTATTCGCGGTCCTCGCCCTATCCGTCGGATGTGGCGAAGATGGTCGAGGCGCCGGTCTTCCATGTGAACGGCGACGATCCGGAAGCGGTCGTGTTCGCCGCCAAGATCGCGATCGAGTTCCGGCAGAAATTCCACAAGCCGGTCGTCATCGACATGTTCTGCTATCGCCGCTTCGGCCATAACGAGGGCGACGAGCCGGGCTTCACCCAGCCGCTGATGTATCGCAAGATTCGCGGCCACAAGACCACGCTGGAGCTCTACGCCACCAAGCTGGAAGCTGAAGGCGTGGTGCAGCCGGGCGAGTTCGACGAAATGAGGGCGGCCTGGAAGGGCAAGCTCGAGATCGAGTTCGACGCGGGCCAGACCTTCAAGCCCAACAAGGCCGACTGGCTGGACGGACGCTGGGCCGGCATGAAGGCGATCCGCGCCGACGAGGACGACCCGCGCCGCGGCGCGACCGGCGTTCCGGCAGCGGTGCTGAAGGAGATCACCGAGAAGATCACCTCGACGCCGCCCGGCTTCAACGTCCACCGCACGATCCAGCGCTTCCTCGACAATCGCCGCAAGGCGGTCGAGGCCGGGCAGGGCATCGATTGGGCGACGGCCGAGGCGCTCGCCTTCGGCTCGCTGCTGCTCGACGGCCACCCCGTGCGTCTCTCCGGCCAGGATTGCGAACGCGGCACCTTCTCGCAGCGCCATTCGGTGCTGATCGACCAGGAGACCGAGGCCCGCCACACGTCGCTGAACAACATCCGCGAAGGCCAGTCGCGCTACGAGGTCATCAACTCGATGCTCTCGGAAGAGGCGGTGCTCGGCTTCGAATACGGCTACTCGCTGTCGGAGCCCAACGCGCTGACCGCCTGGGAAGCGCAGTTCGGCGATTTCGCCAATGGCGCGCAGGTCGTGTTCGACCAGTTCATTTCGTCGGGCGAGCGCAAATGGCTGCGCATGTCGGGCCTCGTCTGCCTGTTGCCGCATGGCTATGAGGGCCAGGGACCGGAGCACTCCTCGGCCCGCCTCGAGCGTTTCCTGCAGATGTGCGCCGAGGATAACATGCAGGTCGCGAACTGCTCGACGCCTGCAAGCTATTTCCACATCCTGCGCCGGCAGCTGAAGCGCGACTTCCGCAAACCGCTGATCCTGATGACGCCGAAGTCACTGCTGCGCCACAAGCGCTGCATCTCCGACCTGTCGGAGCTGGCCGAGGGCTCGACCTTCCACCGCGTGCTGCATGATGATGCCGAGCGCGGCCGGTCGGAGACCAAGCTGGTCAAGGATGGCAAGATCCGCCGGGTCGTGCTGTGCTCCGGCAAGGTCTATTTCGACCTGCTCGACGAGCGTGAGAAGCGCGGCATCGACGACGTCTACCTGATGCGCGTCGAGCAGCTTTATCCGTTCCCGCTGAAGACGCTGGCGCAGGAACTGGCGCGCTTCAAGGCCGCCGATGTGGTCTGGTGCCAGGAGGAGCCGAAGAACATGGGCTCCTGGACCTTCGTCGAGCCCTATCTCGAATGGGTGCTGGGCCATGCCGGCTCGAAGCCGAAACGCCCGCGTTATGTCGGACGCCCGGCCTCGGCCGCGACAGCGACCGGCCTGATGTCCAAGCATACCGCCCAGCTCGCAGCGTTCATGGACGAGGCCTTCGCGGCCTGACCCTGTCCGAAGACGCCAGACAAAGACACGAACAAGAGGCCTGATATGGCGACCGAAATCCGCGTACCCACACTCGGCGAATCCGTCTCGGAAGCGACGATCGGCAAATGGTTCAAGAAGCCGGGCGAGGCTGTGAAGGCCGACGAGCCTCTGGTTGAGCTCGAGACCGACAAGGTCACGCTCGAGGTGAACGCCCCTTCTGCCGGCGTGCTCGGCGAGATCGTCGCCAAGGAAGGCGAGACGGTCGGCGTCAACGCGCTGCTTGGCTCGATCTCGGCTGGTGATGGCGCTGCTGCTGCAGCTCCGGCGAAGCCTGTTCCGGCTGCCGAGGCTCCGAAGCCTGCCGCTGCTCCGGCCGCTGCTGCTGCGCCTGCGACCAAGGCTGCCGATTCCGGCCCGGCCGTTGCGCGTCTCGCTGCCGAGAGCGGCGTCGATCCGGCCAAGGTCGCGGCCACCGGTAAGGATGGCCGCGTCACCAAGGGCGACATGCTGGCCGCCATCGCGACGGGGTCAGTGGCTGCGGCTGCGCCCGCAGCTCCGGTTCAGGTTCGCGCCCCGTCGGCTCCGGATGACGCTTCGCGCGAAGAGCGCGTCAAGATGACGAAGCTGCGCCAGACCATCGCGCGCCGCCTCAAAGAGGCGCAGAACACTGCCGCCATGCTCACCACCTTCAACGAGGTGGACATGTCGGCCGTGATGGCGCTGCGCAACCAGTACAAGGACGTGTTCGAGAAGAAGCACGGCGTGAAGCTCGGCTTCATGGGCTTCTTCGTGAAGGCCTGCGTGCAAGCCCTGAAGGAAATCCCCTCGGTCAACGCCGAGATCGACGGCACCGATATCGTCTACAAGAACTATTATCATATCGCGGTCGCGGTCGGCACCGACAAGGGCCTCGTCGTTCCGGTGGTTCGCGATGCCGACCAGCTCTCGATTGCCGGTGTCGAGAAGGAAATCGGCGTGCTCGGCAAGAAGGCGCGCGATGGCGCGCTCAAGATCGAGGATATGCAGGGCGGCACCTTCACGATCTCGAATGGCGGCGTCTACGGCTCGCTGATGTCGACGCCGATCCTGAACGCGCCGCAGTCGGCTATTCTCGGCATGCACAAGATCCAGGAGCGCCCGATGGTGGTCGGCGGCCAGATCGTGGTGCGCCCGATGATGTATCTGGCGGTCAGCTACGATCACCGCATCATCGACGGCAAGGAGGCTGTGACCTTCCTCGTTCGCATCAAGGAAGCTCTGGAGGACCCGGCACGTCTCGTCCTGGACCTCTGAGTTCGCATAGGACTGCGGGAACCGCGCCCGTGCCCGGCACGTCGCTCAGGCGGCCATCGCCCGGGTGCGAGCATGGTTCTCATTTCAAGGGCCTGATCCGGCCGCGCGACCACTCGGCTTGTCTTGCGGTCTCGCGCTGGGATCAGGGATAGGGAAGGAGTTCGCGATGGCTTTTGGCCCCAATCCTCCCTCGCTCCAGGCGCATCTTTGCGTCAAGGGCGGCCTCGAGGCGATCGCCTTCTACGAGAAGGCTTTCGGCGCGCAGTGCACCTTCAAGCAGATGGCGCAGGATGGCGTGCGGGTGTTGCACGCCAATCTTGCGCTGTTCGGCAGCGAAATCCTGCTGCATGACGAGTTCCCGGAATTCGGGGGGCCGGTCGCTTCGCCGCATGCCCATGGCGGCGCCAGTATCGCGCTGAACGTCAATCTGCCGAGCCCAAGCGATGTCGACGCGGCAATGGCCCGGGCGGAAGCCGCGGGCGCACTCACCTTCATGCCGGCGGGCGACGTGTTCTGGGGCGCGCGTTATGGCCGCCTGACCGATCCCTTCGGCCATGTCTGGGCCTTCAACGCGCCGCTCGCGCAGGGCTGAAGCCTAAGTCAGATCGCGCCGTCGCATCGGCCCGAAAAACGGTGAGCCACTTTTCGGGCCGATGCTTCAGTGCACGACCATGGCCGAGAAGGGGTGGACATAGGCCTGCAGCATCACGAGGCCGCCGACCAGGCAGGCCAGCGCGATCGAATGCCAGAAGACGAAGCGCAGGATCGTGCCCTCATGCCCGAACCAGTTTGTCGCCGTGGAGGCGACGACGATCGACTGGGCATCGATCATCTTGCCCATGACACCACCGGACGAGTTGGCGGCCCCCATCAGGATCGGCGAAAGGCCGAGCTGTTCGGAGGTGACCTTTTGCAGATTGCCGAACAGCACGTTCGAGGCGGTATCCGAGCCCGTCAGCGCCACGCCGAGCCAGCCGAGCAGGGTGCCGAAGAAGGGATAGAGCACGCCGGTCCTGGCAAAGGCGAGGCCGAGCGTGGCGTCGATGCCTGAGAGCCTGGTCAGGGTACCAATTGCCAGCATGGCCGAAATGGTGATCAGCGAATAGGCGCAGAGCCTGATCGTCCGGACATAGGTCATGATCATGCGGCCTGGCGTGAACCCCATGACGAAGCCGGAAATGATCGCGGCTATCAGCAAGCCTGAGCCGGTATAGGAGAGCCAGGTGAATGAGAACACCGCTGCCTCCGGGGTCGGACGTGGCGCAACCGGTGCCACCTTGGCGATCTGGTTATGGAGATCCGGCACCGGATAGCTCCACACTGCCCAGGAATTCGCGCTGGCCCTGAACCAGTCCGTGCCCCAGATCAGCAGGATCGCGCAAACGATGATCCACGGGGTCAGTGCCATCCAGACCCGCGCGGACGCCGGCCGTTCCGTCGGCGCAGCCGGTACGATCCGACCTTCTGCGGAGACGTCATGGCCGCGCAGGGCCGGCGAGGTCCAGATCTCGCGCGGTTTCCAGACCTGCAGGAAGCCGATCAGGCAAGCCATCGAGATCAGCGAGGCGCCGATATCGACGATCCAGGGATTGATGAAGTTCGAGATGAGGAACTGCGGCACTGCAAAAGAGACGCCGGTGACCAATATGGCTGGCCAGATCTGCAGCATGCCGCGCCGGCCGGCGAAGACCCAGATCAACCAGAACGGCACGAGCAACGAGAAGAACGGCAATTGCCGACCGACCATGGCTCCAAGCAGGAAGGGGTCAAGCCCGGTGACCTGGCTGAGCCCCTGGATCGGTGTTCCGAGAGCGCCAAAGGCAACCGGCGCCGTATTGGCGATGAGGGAAAGGCCGGATGCCGCCAGGGGGGAGAAGCCAAGGCCGATCAGGATCGCGCCTGTCACCGCGACCGGGGTGCCGAAGCCGGAAGCGCCTTCGAAAAAGGCCCCGAAAGCGAAGGCAATCAGCAGCAACTGAATCCGGCGATCGTTGGTTACTCCGCCGATCGTGACCTGCAAGGTCTCGAAGGCGCCTTTCTCGACCGTGAGTCGGTAGATAAAGATCACGTTCAGAACGATCCAGCCAATTGGAAAGAAACCCGTTACAGCGCCGAGCGCTGTTGCGCGGATCGACATTCCCGCCGGCATCGTGAATATAAATATCGCGACGAGGTTCGCGACAACCAGTGCGATGATCGCTGCAATATGTGCTTTGACTGTATTGGATGCGATCAAACCTAGTAATACCATGATCGGAAGCGCTGCAGCGAGCGTCGACAGGGTGCTGTTTCCGAATGGGTCGTAGACCTGATTCCACATGGCGCTATCTTCCCTTGAGCCATCCCAGGGCGGGAACGCGAAATGTGTTTCTTGGTATTGTTGCGAATTATACGCTTAATCAATGGAAATGATAGCAACCGGGCTCGCAGGGACGACATCTACTGCGGGCATGGCGGACGGCGCCAAAGCGATGTATTGCCGCCGGTAAGACGCTGCGCCGCGAGTGTCGGCGCGCATTGCCTGCTCAACGGAAGGAAGTCATGTCCTACGATCTCGTCGTCATCGGTACTGGCCCCGGGGGCTATGTCTGTGCCATCCGCGCCGCTCAGCTCGGCCTCAAGGTCGCCGTCGTGGAGAAGCGCAAGACTCATGGCGGCACTTGCCTGAATGTCGGCTGCATCCCGTCCAAGGCCTTGCTGCACGCGTCGGAAATGTTCGAAGAGGCCGGCCACACCTTCCCGAGCCTCGGCATCGGCGTCGGCACGCCCAAGCTCGATCTCAAGCAGATGATGGTCCACAAGCAGGAGACGATCGACGCGAACGTCAACGGCGTTGGCTTCCTACTGAAGAAGAACAAGATCGAGGCCTTCCAGGGCGTCGCCAGCATCCCCGGCGCGGGGAAGGTCGAGGTCACGGGCGCAGACGGCAAGAGCCAGGTCCTCGAGACCAAGAACATCGTCATTGCGACGGGTTCGGAAGCGGCCGGCCTGCCGGGTGTCGAGATCGACGAGAAGACTGTGGTGACCTCGACCGGCGCACTCGAGCTTGCGTCCGTGCCGAAGGAACTGCTGGTGGTGGGCGCCGGCGTGATCGGTCTCGAAATCGGTTCGGTCTGGAGCCGTCTCGGGGCCAAGGTCACCGTGGTCGAATATCTCGACCGCATCCTGCCCGGCATGGATGACGAAATCGCCAAGCAGTTCCAGCGCATCCTGCAGAAGCAGGGCTTCGAATTCCACCTGGGTTCCAAGGTCACCAAGGTCGAGACGGGCAAGAAGGGCGCGACCGTCACGGTCGAGCCCGCCGCCGGCGGTGAGGCCAAGACGCTGTCTGCCGATATCGTGCTGGTCGCGATCGGCCGCCGTCCGAACACCGATGGCCTCGGCCTGGACGCCGCTGGTGTCGCGACCGAGCGTGGCCGCGTCGTGATCGACGACCATTTCAAGACCAACGTCGCGGGCATCTATGCCATCGGGGATGTGGTGCGCGGTCCGATGCTCGCTCACAAGGCCGAGGACGAGGGGATGGCGGTGGCCGAGCTGATCGCCGGCAAGGTCGGGCATGTGAACTATGACGCCATCCCGAGCATCATCTACACGGCCCCCGAAGTCGCCGCGATCGGCAAGACCGAGGAGGAGCTGAAGGCTGCGGGCATCGCCTACAAGATCGGCAAGTTCCCCTTCACTGCCAACGGCCGCGCCCGCGCCATGCGCCATACCGAGGGCTTCGTGAAGTTCCTCGCCGATGCGGCGACCGACCGCGTGCTCGGCTGCCATATCATCGGCCCGCATGCCGGCGACCTGATCGCCGAAGTCACGGTGCTGATGGAGTTCGGCGGTTCGTCGGAAGATCTCGCCCGCACCTGCCATGCGCATCCGACGCTGGCCGAGGCGGTCAAGGAGGCTGCGCTCGCGGTCGACAAACGCGCGATCCATATGTGAGCGGCATTTCCCTTCCCTGGCGAAGCGAAGGACCCGGGAAACTCAGTCCATATGATAAACGCCCGGCGCTTCGCCGGGCGTTTCACGTTTCAGGTGATGCGGAGGCAGAACCGGCTTCCGCGTGACCTCGGCTTTATCAGCCCCGCCTTGCGTGAAAGGCGGTCAGCGTGTTGCGCAACAGGCAGGCGATGGTCATCGGGCCGACGCCGCCCGGTACTGGGGTGATCGCGCCTGCAACCCTCACGGCCTCGGCAAAGTCGACATCGCCGGCGAGCTTGCCGTCGGGCAGGCGGTTGATGCCGACATCGATGATGGTGGCGCCGGGCTTGATCCAGTCACCTTTGACGAAATGCGGCCGCCCGACCGCCGCGACGAGGATGTCGGCGCGCCGGCAGATTGCGGGAAGATCGCGGGTGCGGGAATGGGCGATGGTGACGGTGCAGTCGGCCTGGACCAGCAGCTGCGCCATCGGCCGGCCGACGATGCCCGAGCGGCCGATCACCACGGCTTCCAGCCCGGCGAGTGATGGCAGGGTCTGCTTCAGCAGGATCATCGAGCCGAGCGGCGTGCACGGGATCAGGCTGGCCTGTCCGTTGGCGAGGCGGCCGACATTGATCGGATGGAAGCAGTCGACGTCCTTGGCGGGGTCGATCGCCTCGATCACACGGTCGGGATTGATGTGCTTCGGCAAGGGCAATTGCACCAGAATGCCGTCGACGCTGTCGTCGGCGTTCAGCGCGGCGACCTTGGCCAGCAGTTGCGCTTCGCTGGTCTCGGCCGGCAGACGGTGAACGGCAGAATTCATGCCGATTTCGCCGGCGAGCTTTTCCTTCGAGTTCACATAGACGCGGCTCGCCGGATCGTCGCCGACGAGCACGACATGCAGACCGGGTACCAGGCCGCGCGCAGCCTTGATCGCGACGATCTCCTGCCCGATCTCGGCACGCAGTGCCGCAGCTGCCGCCTTGCCGTCGATGATGCGCGCCTGATCCGCCATGACCCACCGCCTGTGTTTCGCTGAGCGCTCCTCATGCGCGATCATCGCGCGGGCGGCAAGTATCGACGCACCATTATCGATGCGCGTCGTCTTGGCCATTTGCGCCGCAGGCGCTGTTCTTGCCTGCGGCGACGTCAGCGTGATCGGCGCCTTGCCGCCACTCATGCTGGCCTGTATCGAGCGAGGGCAAGGCTGCGATTGACGGGATGGAGAGCTGACGACGTGACGACCGGATTTGCCGCCATTCCCGCCTCGACCAGCTACCGCCTGACCAATGTCCGCTCCCCGCTCTGTCTGATCGAGGGTGCGGACCTTGCGGCCGATCGTGACGGGCTGGCGCTGGTCGATCTTCGCGTCGAGGATGGGCGCATCGCGTCGATCCTGCCGGCCGGCATGGAAGCGCCCGAGGGCGGTCCCGGGCTCGATCTCGATGGCGGCATCGTGCTGCCGCGGCTGGTCGATGGGCATGTCCATCTCGACAAGGGCCATATCTGGCCGCGCCGCCGCAATCCGGATGGCACCTTCATGGGCGCACTCGAGAATGTCATGGCCGATCGCGAGGCCAACTGGACGTCGGAAGACGTGCGTGCCCGCATGGATTTCGGCCTGCGTTGCGCCTTCGCCCATGGCACGAGCGCGGTCCGCACCCATATCGACTCGCTCGGCAAGCAGATCGGCATCTCCTGGCCGGTTCTGGCCGAGATGCGGGCGGAATGGGCAGGGCGTGTCGCGCTGCAGGCCTCGCCGCTTTTCGGCATCCAGTTCGCGCTCGATGCAGAACATATGCAGGCGGTAACGCGGGCCGTGAAGGCGCATGGCGACGGCATCTTCGGCTGCGTTACCTATATGATCCCGGAGCTCGCGGAGGCGCTCGACATCGTCTTCCGCACGGCGATCGAGAACGGCTTTGACCTCGATTTCCATGTCGATGAGACCAACGACCCGGCGGCGCGGTCGCTTGAATACATTGCCGAGGCTGCACTCCGGCATCGCTTCACCGGAAAGATCCTTGCCGGCCATTGCTGTTCGCTCGCGGTGCAGGCTCCGCAGGATGAGGCGCGGATCATCGCCAAGGTCAGGCAAGCCGGCATTGCCGTCGTGTCCCTGCCGATGTGCAACATGTATCTGCAGGACCGTGACGGCGGCCGCACACCGCGCTGGCGCGGAGTCACTGCGCTGCACGAACTGAAGGCCGCCGGCGTGCCGGTGATGATCGCCTCCGACAATACGCGCGATCCGTTCTATGCCTATGGCGATCTCGACCTCGTCGAGGTGCTGCGCGAAGGCACCCGCATCCTCCAGCTCGACCATGGCCCAACCGATTTCGCGGCGATGATCGCGCGCGCACCGGCCACGATCATGGGCGTCGCCGACAAGGGCGTTGTGGCACCGGGACTGGCCGCCGACCTGATCCTGACCCGCGCCCGCGACTGGACCGAATTCTTTGCGCGCCCCCAGGCCGATCGCACCGTGCTGGTCGCCGGCAAGGCGATCGACCGGACGCTGCCGGACTACCGCGAACTCGACCATCTGATGAGCAAGAGCGCATGAGCCCCCGCTACGACATCGCTGCCCTGAAGAGCCGTCTCGGCGGGATCAGGACCGAGGATAATCCGGCACTGGTGAAGCAGAAGAGCCGTGACTTCTTCTGGTACTCGCCGACCCTCAAGCGCCAGCTCGACCATGTCACGGCCGACATCATCGTTTCGCCGACCAGCGAGGCCGAGGTGCTGGACGTCCTTGCGGCCGCTCATGCACTCGGCATTCCCGTGACGCCGCGCGGCACCGGCACGGGCAATTACGGCCAGGCGATGCCGCTCTCCGGTGGGGTGCTGCTCGATCTCTCGGGGTTCAACAAGGTCAAGTCGATCGGGCCCGGACGCTATGTCGCCGAGCCGGGTGCGATCATGGCCCGCATCGACGAGCAGACGCGGGCGCATTCCAGACAGGAGCTGCGCCTGCATCCCTCGACCTATCAGACCGCCTCGATCGGCGGCTTCATCGCCGGGGGCTCGGGCGGCGTCGGCTCGATCAAATGGGGTGGTCTGCGCGACTGGGGCAACATCATCCGGCTCAAGGTCGCGACGATGGAGGCCTCGCCCCGGATCCTCGAATTCACCGGCGACGACCTGCACAAGGTTGCCCATGCCTACGGCACCAACGGCATCATCACCGAGGTCGAGATGCCGCTCGGGCCCGCCTATGACTGGGTCGACGTCATCCTCGGCTTCGACACGCTGCGCGCGGCGACCGAGTTCGCCAATGCGCTCGGCGAGCAGGACGGGTTGGCGCTGAAGAACCTCGCGGTCGTCGCGGCCCCAGTGCCGCATGACTATTTTCTGCGGCACAAGAAATTCCTGCCGCGCGACAGTCATATCGTGATCGTCATGGCGGCGGATTTCGCAGTCGATGCACTGCTCGCTTATGCCCGGCATTTCCGCGGCGCCGAACTGCTGATGCGGTCCGACAAACTCTCGCCGGAAGAGGCCAAGGGCCTGCCGCCGGGCTACGAGCTGGGCTGGAACCACACGACGCTGCGGGCCCTTCGGGTTGACCCATCCATCACCTATCTCCAGGTGCTCTACCCCTTCCCGAACCAGGTCGAGCTGATCCAGCGCATCCATGAGCGCTTTGGCGACGAGGTGCGCTGCCATCTCGAATTCGTCCGCTTCGACGGCAAGGTCACCTGCTTTGGCCTGCCGCTGGTCCGCTTCACCAGCGAGGAGCGGCTCGAGGAGATCATGGCGATCCATGAGGAGATGGGGGCGCCGATCTTCAATCCGCATCGCTACACCTTGGAAGAAGGCGGCATGAAGCAGACCGACGAGCTGCAGCTCGCCTTCAAGCGCGAGGCCGATCCGCAGGGGCTGCTCAATCCCGGCAAGATGATCGCCTGGGAGGATCCGTCCTACGATTACAAGTCGGGCAAGACCTTCCTGTTCCGCAGCCTGGCCGATGCCGGCGTGGGTGGCTGATCATGCGCGTGCTCGTGCTCTACGCTCATCCCGATCCGGACAGTTTTGGGGCGGCGTTGCATAGGGCCGTGGTGAAGGGGCTCGAAGAGGCCGGCCATGAGGTCGACGATTGCGATCTCAATGCCGAAGGCTTCGATCCGGTGCTGAGCCGGGAGGGCCGGGTCGGCTATCACGATGTTGCCAGCAACACGCTTCCGGTTGCCGGCTATGTCGAGCGGCTGCGGGCAGCCGAGGCGCTGGTCCTGTGCTTTCCGGTCTGGAATTTCGGCTATCCCGCGATCCTCAAGGGCTATTTCGACCGCGTCTTCCTGCCCGGTGTTTCGTTCAAGCTGAACGATGGCAAGGTCAGGCCCAATCTCTGGAATATTCGTCGTCTCGTGGCCGTCACGACCTATGGCGGCTCGCGCTGGCGCGCCTTTCTGATGGGCGATCCGCCGCGCAAGGTGGTGTGCCGGGCCCTGCGCGCCGTTTGTCATCCGAGTGCGCGCCCGCATTACCTGGCTCACTACGACATGAATCGCGCGACAGCAGGGAGCCGCGATGCCTTCCTTGCGCGCGTCTCGAAAAAGATGCGTACTCTGTGATTGTGCGCTGCACTTGCGTCATCACACTGTCATGATCGCAAGCGATCTCAGAGCCGGCGAATAGATTTCCGAGCAGTTTCCAAGGACCGGCTCATGACCAAGTCCCTCGAGAAAAGCGTCGGTCGAGCTCTCCTTGTGGCCGCGCGCCTGCATCGGGCGCGCATGGGCGAGAGGCTCAACGGTCTCGGGCTCTTTCCCGGGCAGGAGCAGGCGCTGAAGGCCCTCCAGCCAGCCCCGATGACGATGGGCGAACTCGCGACCCTGCTTCGGGTCAAACCGCCGACCGTGTCCAAGACCATTGGCCGGCTCTCCTTGCAGGGGCTGGTGACGCGCGAGGGCGGTAGCCGCGATGGCCGGCTGGTTCAGGTCGCGTTGACCGAGCACGGTCAGAAGACCGCGGCTGCGCTCGATGCGGTCTGGAATCAGGTCGAGGACGAACTGCTGGAAAAGCTCGACGCCAAGGAGCGCAAGCAGCTCCGTAAGCTGCTGCGCAAGGCCTCGAAGGGCCTGTCCAGGGCGGGGGCTGAGATCGACGAGCCTGACGCTGATGGCGACGAGGCCGAGGCTGAGGCCTGATCAGCGCATGGAACGCATGCCCCCTGGCGCTGGCGTCGTTCCCTAAATCGGTTAAATCTCTCTCCGTCATTCTCCTCACGCATGACGGGACGGTCCTTTGCCCGCCTATTCCCATCGACCGGAAACGGGCCGCTCCCGCCTGATCGCCATCGGGCTGATGTGCGGCGCTGTGCTGTGTTTCTCACTGCTCGATACCAGCGCGAAATGGCTGGCCGGTCATATGGACCCGCTTCAGGTGGTGTTCGCGCGCTATGCCGGCAGCATGATCCTGGTCTCGCTGCTGCTGAACCCCTGGAGCCATCCCGGTATCCTGCGCACCAAGAAGCCCTGGCTGCAGGCAGTCCGTTCGCTGTTGCTGCTCGGTTCGACGGGCCTGAACTTCTTCGCGCTGAAATATCTGCAGCTCGCCGAGACCGTGTCGATCATGTTCGCGACGCCGCTTTTGGTGGCGCTGGTTTCCGGGCCGCTGCTTGGCGAATGGCCGGGGCCGCGCCGGCTCGTCGCGATCGGCGTCGGGTTCATCGGCGTGCTCGTCATCACACGGCCCGGCCTCGGCGGCATGCATCCGGCGGCGCTGCTCTGCATGATCGGCGTCGTTTGCTATGCGTTCTATTCGATCTCGACCCGGCTTTTGGCGGCCTTCGACCCGCCGGAGACGACTATGGTCTATTCCGGCGTCGCGGGAACGGTCGCGCTGCTGCCGCTCATTCCCCTGTTCTGGACCTGGCCGGATGGACCGTTGCCTTGGGCGCTGATGCTGGTGACCGGCGCCATGGGCGGCTTCGGGCATTGGCTGCTGATCCTGGCGCACCGGCTGGCGCCCGCGACGGTGCTGGCGCCGTTCATCTATTCGCAGATCGTCTGGATGGTCGCGCTGGGCTATCTCGTCTTCGGGCAGCTTCCCGACCGCTGGACCTTCATCGGCGCAGCCATCGTGATCTCGTCGGGCCTCTATCTGCTCTATCGCGAGCGGGTCCGAGCCGTGCCCGAAGGCTCGGCCCGGCTCGATTGAGCGCCGGCAGGGCTCAGCCCTTCCGTGCCAGCGAAACGCCGCTCTGCTCCGCAATCCAGTCGGAGAGCATCGGCACGTAGTCATCGCCCCGGCCATTGGCGACGGCAGAGGCATAGGCGTTCTTGACGGCGTTGCCGATCGGGTTCGGGACGCCTGCCGCATTGGCGACGCCTTCGAGATAGCGCACATCCTTCAGCGCGTTGACCAGCGTGAACTTGTGCGCGTCGCGGTCGCGTTCCAGCACGTATTTCATGAAGGTCTGATAGAAGCCGCAATCCATCCGGCTGCCGGAGAGCACACTGTTGAAGGTCTGCGGCGTGATGCCGATCTTCTGGGCCAGAGCGAGCGCCTCGGAATAGATCGCGCCGTAGCCCATCGACAGGAAGTTGTTGAGCAGCTTCATCTTGTGGCCGTCGCCGACGGGGCCGAGATGGACGACCTTCTGCGCCCAGGCCTCGCAGGCCGGCTTGATGCGGGCGAAGACCGCATCGCTGGCACCGATCATGGTCGAGAGCTGTCCCTGGACGGCTTGTGCCGGCGTGCCGCCGAGCGGTGCGTCGCAGAGATTCAGGCCCTTCGCCTCGAGTTCGGCAGCAAGGCGGATGGTCGAACCGGGATCGGAGGTCGAGCAATCGACCACGATCGTGCCCGGCCTGGCGCCGGCGACGATGCCGTCCGGGCCGTTCAGCACGGCCTCGACCTGGGGCGAGCCGGTCACGCACAGGAAGATGATCGTCGCCTGCGAAGCCAGTTCCTTCGGCGTCCTGGCCTCCGTCGCGCCAGCCGCCACCAACTCCTCGACCGGCTTTCGGTTGCGGTGGCCCATCACTGTGAGCTGGAAGCCCTTGTCGAGCAGGCTGCGGGCCATGCCTTGCCCCATCAGGCCGACGCCGATGAAGCCGATGGACTCTTTCGCGGTGCTCATCTTCAATTTCTCCGACTTATATGAGAAGGACTCGGTCAGACGGCCTTTCGCAGGCCGGTTGAAACTCGCGGGACTCTTTCGCTTCCGTCTGAAGAGGGCGTGTCATGACCAGCAACGGCCACACCCCGGAGGCCGAGCCAGCCGGGAAGGCGGGACTGGCTGCACCGGGCCGTGGGCGCGTGACGTTGCAGATCATCGCCGACCACCTCTCTGTGTCGACGGCGACGGTGTCGCTGGCCCTGCGCGGCTCGCCTCTCGTCGCGGATGCGACGCGGCTGCGGGTACAGCAGATCGCGCGCGACATGGGCTACAGCTACAACCGCAGCGCCGCCTCGCTGAGAACTGACCGCACCAATATCCTCGGCGTCGGCTTCCACGACATCACCAATCCCTATTTCGCCGAACTCCTGGCCGCGATCGAGGAAACGGCGACGGCGCATGGCCGCTCGATCCTGCTCGGCACCTATGCGGAGAACCTGGAGCGGCAGGACCGCGTCCTGAACACCCTGAAGGAGTACCGGCCCGATGGTATGGTGATCTGTGCCGCAGGCGGCAGCACGGCTGAAACCTTCGGCCATCTGATTGCGGCCGGTGTTCCGCTGGTCCAGCTCTCCCGGGAGATTCCGGGCCTCGACCTCGATTTCGTGGGGTCGGATGATCATCATGGCACCGTGCTGGCGCTCGAACATCTGATCGGGCTTGGCCACCGGCGCATCGCCTTCCTCGGCGAAAACAACCTGATCTCGACGGGCCGGAACCGGTACCGCGGCTACTGCGAGACGCTCGCCCGGCACGGGATTCCGCTTGATCCTGCGTTGGTCTATGCGTCGATCGGCACCCGCGAGAACGGCCTCAAGGGCATTCAGAAGGTGCTCGATGCGGAGAACCCGCCAACCGCGGCAGTCTGCTTCAATGACCTCATCGCCTTCGGCGCGATGCTCGGCTTGCGTCATCGTGGGCTGGAGGCCGGGGTCGAGTTCTCGCTCGTGGGCTGCGACGACGTGCAGGAAGCGGCTCAGTGGTATCCGGCGCTGACCACGCTGAAGAACTTCCAGGATGAGATGGGCCGCAAATCGGCGGAACTGCTGATCAGGCGCATCGAGAATCCGACCGCGCCGACGCAGCGGATCGTGCTGACGCCGGAGCTCATCGTGCGAGGCACGACGACACCGCCCAAACGCTAGATCCCGCTCACGGATCATTCGCGGGTTTGGCGTTGAGCGCGCGATAGGCCCGCACGACCTGCGAATCGTCGCGCGCGCCATGGCCGAGGCCGGAACTCGCCAGGAACATCTGATGCGCGGCGGCGGCGAGCGGCAGTGCTGTCCTGGCGGCTCGGCCGGCATCGAGGACGATCCCGAGATCCTTGACGAAAATATCGACCGCACTGGCGACGGGGGCATCGTCCAGCAGCATGCGCGGACCGCGATCCCGCAGCATCCAGGACGAGGCGGCCGAGCCGCCCATGATCTCGAAGAGGATCCTGCCGTCGATCCCGGCCTTCTCGGCGAGCGAGAGTGCCTCGGCCGCGACCGCGATATGGACGCCGCAGAGCAGTTGGTTGACCGTCTTCACGGTCGCGCCCTGCCCGGGCTTCTGGCCGACATGGAAGACCTTGTCGCCCATCGCATCGAGCACGGGCTTGGCCAGTGCGAAACTCTCCTGCGGGGCACCGACCATGATGGTCAGCGTCGCGCCGCGCGCGCCGCTGATGCCGCCGGAGACGGGAGCATCGACGAGGTGCCGGCCGGTTTTCGTGACCTCCGTCGCGATCGCCTCGACCTCGCCGGGAGGGCAGGTGGCCATCAGCAGCACGCTTGCGCCGGGCGCGAGTGCCGCCAGGGTGCCGGCCTCGAACAGGACTGACCTCGCCTGCGCGGCATTGACGACCATCATGACGAGCGCATCGGCATCCTTTGCGGCCGCCGCGGCGCTCTCGGCAGCGTGGCCCCCGGCTGAGACCAGCGCCTCGCGGGCGCTCTCGCGCATATCGAAGCCGGTGACCCGGAACTGACGCTTCACGAGGTTCTCGGCCATCGGCGCCCCCATGGCGCCGAGCCCGACGAAGGCGATGGATTTGATCTCGTTCACGAAAGCAGTTCCTCAAACGCAGGCAGGGCCCGGCGGGCCCCGCTTGATTATTCCTTCACCGCTCCGGTCATCGACGAGACGTAATGCTCGACGAAGAAGGAGTAGAGAATGACGACCGGGAGCGAGCCGAGCAACGCGCCGGCCATCAGCGCCCCCCATTCATAGACGTCCCCGCGCACCAGCTCGGTGAGCACGCCGACCGCAACGGTCTTGTTCTCCGAGGACTGGATGAAGGTGAGCGCGTAGATGAACTCGTTCCAGGAGAGGGTAAAGGCGAAGATGCCGGCCGAGATCAGCCCTGGCACCGCCAGCGGCAGGATGATCTTGACCAGGATCTGCCAGCGGCTGGCGCCGTCGACGAGCGCGCATTCCTCCAGCTCGTAGGGGATCGAGCGGAAATAACCCATCAGAAGCCAGGTGCAGAACGGCACCAGAAAGGTCGGATAGGTGAAGATCAGCGCGAACTTGGTGTCGTAGATGCCGAAGCCGAAGATCAGCACGGCAAGCGGAATGAACAGGATCGAGGGCGGAACGAGATAGGCGAGGAAGATCGCCAGACCGGTGATCCGCGAGCCGGTGAAGCGCAGACGCTCGATCGCATAGGCGGCGAACACGGCGGCGGTGAGCGACAGGATCGTCGATCCGATCGAGACCACGATCGTGTTAAGCAGCCAGTGCGGATAGGTGGTTTCGAACAGCAGATATTTGATGTGGCGCAGCGTAGGCTCGCCCGGCCAGAGCGGGTTGTGGCTCTTGAAATCCGTCAACTCGTGATTGGGTTTCAGCGCCGTCACGCCCATCCAGTAGAATGGAAACAACAGCACGAAGATGAAGACGAGGAGCGGCAACCAGGTGGTCACCAGCCGACGCGGCAGGTTGGCCATGTAGCTGGTGCCGACGCTTTCGTCGGTGAGCTGAACGCGCGGGGCGGTCGGTTGGCTGATGTCGGTCATGGCTGGCGTCCTCAATCCGCGCCGCCCTGCTGCCATTTCCGCCGCTGCAGGCCGAAATAGCTGAATAGGATCGCTCCGAGCAGGAAGGGGATCATCGCGACCGCGATTGCCGCGCCTTCACCGAGCTGGCCACCCGGAATGGCGCGCTGGAAGGAGAGGGTCGCCATCAGGTGAGTGGCGTTGAGCGGGCCGCCGCGGGTCAGCACGTAGATGAGCTGGAAATCGGTGAAGGTGAACAGCACCGAGAAGGTCATCACGACTGCGATGATCGGCGACAGCAGCGGCAGGGTGATGAAGCGAAAGCGCTGCCAGTTGGTCGCGCCGTCCAACATCGCGGCCTCGTAGAGCGAGGGCGAAATGGTCTGCAGGCCGGCCAGCAGCGAAATTGCGACGAAGGGAATACCGCGCCAGACATTGGCCGCGATCACCGAGGCGCGCGCATTGGTGGTGTCGCCGAGGAAGTTGATATTGGTCGAGATCAGGCCGAGCTCCTTCAGAGCCCAGGAGATCACCGAGAACTGGGTGTCGAAGATCCACCAGAAGGCGATCGCCGAGAGCACGGTCGGTACCACCCAGGGCAGCAGCACAATGGCGCGAATGAAGGCCTTGAAGGGCAGGTGCTCATTCAGCAGCAGCGCCAGCCAGAGCCCGAGCGCGAATTTCAGGGCCGAGGCGACGACCGTGTAGAGGATGGTATTGAAGACCGCGAGCCGGAACACCGAGTCCGTGAGCAATGACTCGTAGTTCTCGAGGCCGATGAAGACGCCCGCCCGGCCGATGCGGGTATCGGTGAAGCCGAGCCAGACGCCAAGCACCAGCGGCCAGGCGAGGAAGACAAGCAGGAAGATGGCCGCAGGGACCATGAAGAGCAGGCCGAGTCCGTTGCGGCTCTGGCTCAGTCGCGACAGCAATGACGGCTTGGCGCGCTCGGTTGGCCGTGCAAGTGCGGTGTCAGCCATGATGGCCTCCCTGGAATGCAGGGCCGGCGGCTGTCCGCCGCCGGCAGGCGCGGCCGTGGCCGCGCCGTCTCATTGCAGCGATCAGACGCGGTAGTAGCGGTTGATGCGCGCCTCGGCCCGCTTGATCGCTTCCTCAGGCGTACGCTGGCCGGTCGCGCCCTCGGCGAACATGTCGAGCAGGACATAGTCAGCCATCACCGCTGCAGAGGCATAGCCGAGCGGGCCGGAATAGCCGTTCGGCCGCAGCGTCTCGGAGGCCCGCTGATAGGGCGTGTGGACCGGGTCCGAGGTCCAGACCGGGTTGTTGGCATAGGCCTTCAGCGGCTGGCAGCAATAGGCGCTCGCCTGGGTGATCCAGGTCGGCATCTGTTCCTGCTCATACATGAACTGGAGATAGGCCTGCGCAGCCTGCGGGAACTTCGTGTACTTGAAAACGACACAGGAGGTCGTCTGGTGCAGTTCGACCGACTGGCCAATCGGGCCCACCGGCAGATTGGCCGATTTGATGTCCTTGGCCATGTCAGCGAGCTTCGGATCATTCTTGGCCGAATAATACAGCGAGACGCCGTTGGCCGTGACCGAAACTTCGCCAGCCAGGAAGGCACGGTTGTTGTTGATGTCGAGCCAGCTTTCCGTGCCCGGGATGAAGGTCTTATAGAGCTCGGCGGCATATTTGATTGCAGCCACCGTCTCGGGGCTGTTGATCGCGGCCTTGCCGTTGTCGTCGACGGTACGGCCGCCATGGCTCCAGAGCAGCCAATGGGCGAAGTTGTTGCCATCGCCTACGGCCTTGCCGAGCGCGAAACCGGCCGGGTGGCCCTTACCCTTCAGCGCCTTGCAGAGATCGAGGAAAGCATCGGTCTTGGTCGGAAAGGTCGAGTGTCCGGCTTCCTTGACCCAGCTCTCGCGATACAGGATCGCGTTCGCGATGGCCGCCAGCGGAAGGCCAATGAACTTGCCGTCCTTCTTGGTGTAGCCTTCGAGGCCAGGATACCAGCCGCCATATTTGCCGCCGAGATAATTGGCGAGGTCAGAGACGTCGAGCAGCTTGTCGGGATACTGGAAGGCGTCGTCGAACCAGACGAAGACGATGTCGGGGCCGGCGCCGACATTGGCCGCAACCGCTGCCTTCGGGCGGATGTCCTCCCAGCCTTCCTTGTCGATACGGACCTGAACGCCGGTCGCGTCGGTGAACTTCTTGGTATTGGCGAGCCAGGCGTCTTCCTCACCCTTGACGAAGGGGGCCCAGCGCAGGACGCGCAATTGAGCGCCCGGCTCGGGCGTGAATTTTGGAGCGGCCGCCTGGGCGAAGGCGGGGGCGGTTCCCAAGTGCCCCATCAGGCCGGCGCCCGCGGCCACGCCCGCGCTGCCTAGCAGCATATCGCGTCTTGAAATCGTCATTGGTTGTTCCTTCCCGGAAAGAAGGGACCTTTTTTATTTCGCCTGCGACCCGTCCCTGGAAGCCGTCGCCGGCTCTTTTGGATGCGCCAGGCCAACCAGCATCTGGACTGGCCTGTCGTAACGTCATGTCATGCGGGCCAGGGCGCAACGCGGCGCGGGCCTCCGCAGTCAGAAGCTCAGATACGCTTGCCGGTGGCGGCGTCGAACAGATGCGTCACGCTGGTGTCCGGCGTGATGCCGATGGTCTCGCCAGGCTTGGCCGTGATGCGCTCGCGGAAGACGCAGGTCAGTTCCTGCCCGCCGCAGCGCACGACGACCTGCGTCTCGGAGCCGGTCGGTTCGATGACCACGACCTCGGCCTTGAGGCCATTCGGGTTGAGCTGGACATGCTCCGGACGGATGCCGAAAACCGCAGCCTTGCCGTTCGAATCGGCCGGATGCTGCCCGATGGGCCAGATCACGCCGCCCTCGGTCTCGAACCCGGCCGCGGTGATCTTGCCTTTGAGGAAATTCATCGACGGCGAGCCAATGAAGCCCGCCACGAAGAGGTTATTCGGCCGGTCGTAGAGGTCGAGCGGAGCGCCCATCTGCTCGACAATGCCGTCATGCATCACCACGATCTTGTCGGCCATGGTCATGGCCTCGATCTGGTCGTGCGTGACGTAGACCGTCGTGGTCTTGAGACGCTGATGCAGTTCCTTGATCTCGGTGCGCATCTGCACGCGCAGCTTGGCGTCGAGATTCGAGAGCGGTTCGTCGAAGAGGAAGACCTGCGGATCGCGCACGATCGCGCGGCCCATGGCGACACGCTGGCGCTGACCGCCCGAAAGCTGGCGCGGATAGCGGTCGAGCAGCTTGTTGAGGCCGAGAATGCCGGCGGCCTTGTTGACGCGCTCGTCNNTTCTCCAGCCCGGCGATCATGCGCAGAAGGGTCGATTTTCCGCAGCCCGAGGGGCCGACCAGAATAACGAACTCGCCATCGTTGATGTCGATATCGACGCCATGGATGACCTGCGTCGAGCCGTAAGCCTTGCGCACATCAGCGATCTGGACGGAGGCCATTGCTAGTTTTCCTTGTTGAACGAAAGGGAAGCCTGAGCTGACAAGTGCAGGCTTCCGGGGGCGTGCTGGGCCGACCCGTCAATCCCACGGTGCCAGAACCTTGCCGGGGTTCATCAGTCCGAGCGGGTCCAGGCTGCGCTTGATGTGCCGTGCGAACTCTAGCTCGGGTCCAGATCGATAGTGTGCAAGTTCAGCGACACGATAGCTGCCGATGCCATGCTCCGCGGAGATACTGCCTCCGTGGGCGGCGACTACGTCATGCACGACTCGATTGATCTCGCGGGCTCCGACGTCGCTGGGAACCAAGACGTTGAAATGGACGTTGCCGTCGCCGGCGTGGCCGAATGCATTGACTTTGGCCAGCGGAAACGACGTCGCCAGGGCCGAAGTCGCATCCTGAAGAAATGCCGGTAGGCTCGGGATCGGCACGGAAACATCATGCTTCAGGCTTCGCCCTTCTTTGAGTTCCGCCTCCGTGATCTGCTCGCGCAAGGCCCAGATTGCCCGTGTCTGGCTCTCCGACTCCGCTATGACGCCATCGGTGGCAATGCCCTCCGTCAAGGCCTTCTCAAGGCCTGCTTCGACACCTTCCCTTAGTCCCACGACACTTGCGGACGCCTCGAGTAATACGAACCAGCCATCTCCCACCACGGGCGCTTTGGCCCCGAAATGCTTCTCGACAAGCCCGAACGAGAAGCCAGAGATGAGCTCGAAGGCGCTGATGGCATCCCCGAGTTCGTCTTGCATCAGTTTCAGCAGGGCTAGACCGTGCTGGGGATCGGGTACCGACAAAAGGGCGGTGACGACGTATCGGGGTTTGGGCAACAGACGCAGGACGGCGGCCGTGACGATGCCCAGCGTGCCTTCGCTGCCAATGAAGATTTGCTTCCAGTCGTAGCCCGCGTTGTCCTTCCGCAGGTGCCGCACCCCGCTCAGCACCGTTCCGTCTGCACCAACAACCTCGAGCCCCAACACCATCTGGCGTGTCATGCCGTATCGGAGCACGTTGACCCCTCCCGCATTGGTCGAGACCACGCCACCGATTTGGGCCGAGCCCTCGGCACCGAAGCTGATCGGCAGCAACCTGCCGTGCTCCAAGGCTGCGGCCTTCGCCGTTGCGAGAATGCAACCGGCCTCGAGCTCGATCGTCATTCCAACCGGGTCGACGGCCCGGATTGCGTTCATGCGTGACAGCGAGAGAACAACCTGGCCGCCGCTGGCATCAGGAATAGCTCCCGCCGCCATGCTGGTGTTGCCGCCCTGGGGAACTATAGGCACCCCTGCTTGGTGACACAGCCGCATAATCGCGGCGACCTCGATCGTAGATTTTGGACGCAGAACGCAGGCTGCGGCACCGTGGGAGGTGTTCTTCCAGTCTGTGCAGAACGGCGCCATATCGGCACGGTCAGTCAGGACCCCGCTATCGCCCAGCAAGCGTCGAAGTTCATCGATCATCGGCATTCCATCGCCATAGGTTCACGCCAATCTGAATCAGTTCACGGCATCCTGGCTTTGCCGACCGTCGCAGTTCCACCGCCCCGTGCCTGGGCGTGGCCTGCACTGCAGCATAGCACTGGCACCGACTGGCCGGCGCCGTCGGCGCCCGGCGGTCACGAAAGTGGCTGTGCCCGGGATTGAACACCGTCCAAGTCAGGCGGCTGGCCGTAGCGCATCCTGCGCATCTGTTCGAGAACCTGGCTCATCTCGGCGTCATTCAATCGAACGGGTTCCCCGAGTATGCGTGCCTGGAGATAGCCGCGCGCTAGGTTCTCCACCTCGATCGCCAGCCGAAGAGCGCGTTCGAGATCAGCTCCGATTGCAATCTGACCGTGGTTCGCCAAAAGGCAGGCGTCGAGTTCCCCCAGCGCCTCAAGGGCGTAGTCCGATAATTCCTGGGTGCCATAAGCGGCATAAGACGCGCAGCGAATCTCGGAACCGCCGGCAAGTCCGATCATGTAGTGGAAGGCGGGGATACCGATGCGGTGCACGGCCAGCGACGTCGCGAAGACGGAATGGCAATGTAGCACCACATTTCTGTCTGGTCGGGCGGCAAGGATATCTCGGTGAAAGCGCCATTCTGAAGATGGACGATGCAGCCCCTCGTACCGCCCCTCGAAATCCATCTCGACGATATCTTCAGGCTTCATAATCTCATATCGCAGCGACGTCGGCGTGATCAGAAATCCCCGATCTGTCCGAACCGATAGATTGCCAGACGTCCCCTGATTGATGCCGGATGAATTCATGCGCAGGCATACGTCGATCATTAACTTGCGAATATCTTGGCTCATGGATCTCATGCCTCTGTGGGACAGAATGACTGGGTGGCAAGGTCACGCCAGCGCCGCCGGTAGGCTTCGAGCTCCGGCCAGGGCGATGCGTGCGGGGTATCTGCAAATTCGTTGAGCCAGCCGCGCAATGGGTTGCCAGCCAGCATCGCGGCACCTGCTGCAGTCCCATTTTCGGACGGCGCGGCGACGACGCTCTGGCCAGGCCGCAATGCCGACAATAGAGGGCCAAACAGGGCGTGGCGCGTGAACACTCCGTCCACGACGATCGGGCCCGCGCTGTTCAAGCGGTCCAACGTCAGGTCGGCGAGCATGCATACGTATAGCAAGGCTAGTGCCTCGCGATCCTGGGGGGCAGGCTCGGGACCTACGATCCGGCCGCGGTGCCCCGAGCCATCGATCAACTCCGAAGAGCTGACGAAACTGGGCACGGCAAACGTTTGCAGGTCCAGGACACGGGTGATGTCGGGGAGGCCAACGCGTCCGGCGGGGGCGTCGCAGAGAATAGCGAACTCCCGACCGGCCATCGACTTGATGCTGGCGTAGAGGGGCCCCAAAGCCGATCGATGCAGACTGACGTTCGACGCCGGCGGAAATCCCTCGATTGGCACTCGGTCCGTCATGCCGAGCATCCACGTCCCCGTCGACAGCAGAGTAAATTCCGATAGGCCGGTCGCTTGAAAGCGATAGAGATTGGCCGTGCTATCGTGAACCCCGCAGTAAATGCGGGTCGTCCTTGATAGACCGATGCGATCGGCGATCGCGGGATCGAGAGGCCCTAGCACCTCGTTGGCGCGTCGAAGAGCCGGCATCAGTGGCAACCATCCGCGCCGCTCGACGATCCTCGTGTAGCGCCGCTCCATGCTGTTCCAAAGATGAGAGCTGGCCGACAGGCTCGAGACTTCCGTCGCCACAACCCCACTCAGGCGCCATGCCCAGTATTGGGGGCCTGGAAGCAGCCAACGCGCCCGGGCGAATTCCTGCGGATGGGCAGATTCTAACCAAAATAGTTGTTTGGCGAAGTGGCTTGCGCCCATCGAGAAAACATTCTGATGTTCGTCATAACCGTCCATTTCCTTCCCATAGGCGTCGTTCAGCCATGGCGGAACGGCCGTCTCGTAGTCAGGAAGCGCTGTGACGCTCCCGTCATGATTGAGCAGCGCCCCGGTCGAACCGTGCGTTGTTGGAACGATCGCATCGATCTGGTGCCGGCCTCCAAGCTCTCGGAGGCTCTCAAGGAGGAAGCTCTCGATCCGGTCGTAGTCCGACACCTCATAGAACCGTCCCGCAATCGGCAGATTCGCGTCCGACAGCGACTCCAGCACGTCGCCCTGGTCAGTAACGGCGCTGACCTTGATGCGGGTCTTGCCGATATCGAGAACAGCAATCGTCACGCTGGCTTCTCGCTATTCGCAGGCGAGGTACCATAGGGAATGCGGATGTAGGGGCGCGACATCAGGTCGTCGATGTCGGCTCCATGCCGTTTTGCCATCAGGTAGAAAAAGGCTGTTTCGTTTGCCACGAAGGCGCGATGCGTGGCCTGGTCGAGGCTCGATCCCGCAGCGAACAGGCCGTGGCCTCGGACCATGACTGCCGGATACAGCAGCAATGACCGCGCGACGGCGTCACTGAGTTGGGGCGAAGCGCTCGCGATCTCAACTTCGATGACCGGCAGCATACCCTTGAGGGCGCCTTGCCCCTCGATCTGCAGACAAGGGATATTGTCGAACAGAAAGGCCGCAGCAATGGCGTCGCGCGGGTGGCAGTGAACCACGGCATCATGGCCCGTTTCTCGGTACACCGTCTCGTGGACGATAGCCTCCCGCGACAGCTCGCTTCGGTCGCCGCCTCCGTCCAACGCCGCTACGACGACGTCGTCACGGTCCAGTTTGTGGCACATCGTCCGGGTCCGAGTGATCCACATGGCGTTGTCAACACGGACGCTCAGATTGCCGGAATGGCTGTTGTTGAGTCCGCCCGTAAACAGCGCCTCTCCCGACCTTTGGAAGGTCTTGAGCCGCGCATCTTCGCTCTCCTCGCCGGGAGGCTTGCCCCAACCGCTCATAAGGGTACCTTTCTGTCGCAATGGTGCTCTGTCGGGTGCGCGGATGAGCGCCCAGACTCGAATGTCATCGACCTACTTGAGCGCGCCCATCGTCATGCCGCGCAGCAGCTGACGTTGCTGCAGAACCATGATCACGATGATCGGCGCCATGATCCCTATCGCGCCTGCCGCGGCCAGCGACCAACCGGAGATGTCTTCGCCGCCAAACGACGCGATCACGACAGGCAAGGTCTTTGTGCGGTTTCCCGTGAGAAGGTGCGCGAGTAAGAACTCGTTATAAGACAGCAGCAGGCTAAACAGCGCCGCTACTGCAACGCCAGGACGGGCTATCGGCAAGATCACCTTGGTGAAGGTTTGCCAAGCATTGCATCCGTCCAGTGCAGCCGACTCGTCCAGCTCTTTCGGGATGTCGGACAGGAAGCCATACATCAGCCAGATGGTGAAGGGCTGATTGATCGCGACCAACGCCAAGATGAGCAGCCAATAGCTGTCGATCATGCCGAGCCAGCTCCCCATCACAAAGAATGGGATCGCAAGGAGCATGTGCGGAAACATTCTGAGCGAAAACAGGGCCATCAGCACGGGAGAGGCGGTGCGCGTGTCCATCCGCGACAAGCCATAGGCGGCAAGCACGCCGGCAGGGACCGACAGCGATACCGTGCCCAGGGAGACGATCAGCGAGTTGAGAAGAAATCCCGCGAAGCCTCGATCACGCCAGACCTCGATATGATATTCGAATGTCGGGCTGAAAATCACGCTCGGAGGGACGGAGAAGGCATCCACCGGTTGTTTGAGAGACGTCATGCCCGCCCAGATCAATGGGATCAGGTTGATGAACGTAAAAACGCACAGCCCGACAAAAAGCGGCATGATTGATTTTGAGCGGAGATCTGGCGCAGGGGTCATGTCTTGGACCTTCCAACGGCGCGCGGCAGGAATGTCACGATTGCCGAGACCATTGCCAGGACGACCAGGAGCGTAATCACCCCCAAAGCAGACGCCTTGCCGACGTCTAGCGATCTGAAGGCTAGCGAGTAGGTGAACATCGTGACGGTTTCGGTTGCGGTGCCGGGTCCGCCCCCGGTCAGGACGTAGATCAGGTCAAACGATCGGAAGATGTCCATGAGTCGAACCGACGCCACGAAGACGATCATCGGCGCAATCGAAGGCAGAATGACGTAGCCGACAATCTGGATAGGTCGGGCACCGTCGATCTTGGCCGCCTCGATCTGCGACTGGTCGACCTGCTGAAGCGCTGCGTAAAGGATCAACATCACGAGGGGGGTCGAAACCCACGCGTCCGACAGAACGATCGTAACTTTCGCCCAGAACGGATCCCCCAGCCAATCGGGAGGCTGCAGACCGTATCCCAACAGGGTTGCGTCGATCAGGCCCCAATTCGAAATGAACATCCATTTCAGGAACAGGGCCGCGACCACGGGCGTCACGATATGCGGCAGGAAGAGGAGGATGATGAAAGTTCGTGCGCCCCGCACCAGGCGATAAATCACGAGCGCCAAAAGCAATCCGACGCACAACTCCAAGGCGAGCGCGCTGAAGGCGATGATAATGGTGGTTCGCAAGGACGCCCAGAAACGCGGATCCGTGAGCAGTTCAATGTAGTTGTTGAGCCAGACGAATTTGCTCGCCGCCGAGCCAAGATTATAGTTCAACAGGCTAATATAGATGGCATAACTGAACGGCCATAGCAGCGCTCCCGCGAGAAGAATGCCGCTCGGCAGCGTGAACAACCACATAACTCTTGTGTTGATCATACCGACCCCGAGGAGAAAGCAGTCGGACGCCGATGTGGCGGCGCCCGACGATGTGGCGAGACGGCAGAATCGCGTTCTGCTGTCGTCTCAAGCGGGCTACTGCTTGTAATAGCCTCGGCTGGTCAGCAGCTTGACGGTCTCATCGGCGGCAAGATCGAGCGCGGGCTGCACTTCCATCTCTCCGGTCATCGCTTGGAGTACCCGGCGGGTAACGATCTCTCCGACTTCCAGGAATTCAGGCAGATCGGGATAGGGAACGTTCGAGTCGAGCGTTGCACGAGCACCGACATACCAGCGGAATTTCTCGGCGAGATCGGCGCGGTTATAGACGGAGTTCCGGGGCGGCATGGAGTAGGCGGCGCCACCGACCATATTTTCCTCGCTGGCAGCTTCCGCAATCATCTTGAAGAGCTGTTCCTTGTTCGCCTTTGTGAACTTCGAAATAGCGAAGCCATCGAAAGCGACCCGCGCGCCCCCACCGGGAGCAGCCATCCATTCGACTTTCCCGACAACGCGGGAAGTCTTGGGATCATCCATCGGTGCGGCCCGCGTGAACCATTGCAGGCCCATCGCGGTGATGCCTTGCTGCATGTTGATCGTCGTCTCGTCACCGGCGTGGGCGGTCCAGCCCCTGGGCGCGAAGGGCACGACGGCCTTGAGCGCGGTGATTGCTGCGACGCCGCGGGGCTTGTTGAAGATGGGCTTCCAGTCCTTATCGAACCACCCATCGCCCACAGCGTTGAGATACCAGTGGGTTTCGTTCAGCGCGAAATCGACCGGCTTCATACCAAGATTGGTCCCAAATTTGCCGGCCCCTGTTAGGGCCTTGGCAGCCTCGCGGTACTCCGCGATCGTCTTGGGCGGCTTCAGCCCTTTTTCATCGAACAGGTCTTTGCGATACGCGAACATCTGCGTGTTCATCATGATCGGCATCGCGTAAAGCTTACCATTGTAGCTGAGTGCCTCCCGGGCCGATTTAGGGAAGTCGTCCAGCTTAAACTCCGCGCGGTACTTGTCCCAAAGCTCGTCGAGCGGCTCTAACCAGCCCTTCGACGCAAAAAGCTTGAGCATCGGGTCATTCATATGGATCAAGTCGATCGCGCTTGAGCCGGACGACATCGTGATCGAGCCAAGCTCGCTCACCTTGTCGATGGGCATAAGATCGATCGTGAGGGCGCCAGCGGCCGCGGATGTCTTGACCTTACCCGTATAGTAGTCCCAGGCCGGCGATCGATGCGCGACAATACGAGCGGGGTCGGCGGCTTGAGATCCGCTGACGACCGCGCTGAGCGCAACCGCAGTCATGGCAACGCCGACCAACTGCGACATACCGAACTTTCTCATTCATTCCTCCCTAAAACCCGTGGGGCTCTTCTGTTTTGCGCGAACGAGGCCACACTTGCCGACGGTTCTGAAGACCGATTCCATTGCTTGCTAAATGCATTTAGCAAAGCCGTCAAGCGCCGGCCCTGATGTTGAGAGTTCTGCTTGGACATGACAGAAGGAGCGTATCGCCGTTATCACATCGCGCATGGCGACAGCCGTTCGCCGAGGTTCGCACATGACCAGAGCTAAGCAGCGGCGCAAGCCAACGATCTACGATATCGCTCTTGCCGCCGAGATCTCGCCGAGCACTGTGAGCATCGTCCTGAACGGCCACGCCCTGCGCCATCGCATCAGCCAGGAAACGACCGACCGCGTCCTCGAAATCGCCCGCCAGCTCGAATACAAGGTCAATACGAAAGCCAGGGCGCTACGCTTGGCCAAATCAGGCCTCGCGGGCATGATCGTGGCGAACTATCGAAACAGGTTTTTCGCGGGGCTAGTGGAGGCCTTCGAGGCAAAGTCGCGGCTTGAGGGGCTGTGCCCCCTGGTTGCCAGCGGGCAAAGAGATCCAAAGACGGAGCTCGAAGTAGCGACCGCCATGATCAAGCAGCAAGTCGATATAATCTTCTTCGCTGGCGTGACCGAGCCGGGACCTCTCAATGCGATGTGCCGGGCTGAGGGAATCCTTTGCGTCAACATCGACCTGCCTCATTTTTCGGCCCCATCTGTCGTGACGGACAATCGGCTGGGCGCCCAGATGCTGACGCAGTGCATTTTGGATCGGATCGGGGAGGGCCGTTCGCGCAGTGCGCGTCTTATGTTCATCGGCGGGCGTGCTGGCGAGTATGCGACAGAGGAACGGTTGCTTGGCTTTCAAGCGCTCGCACCTCGAGACCGCAGCGAAGCTGATGACACGATCCTGTGCGGCTACGAGCCGAGCGAGGCGAGAATTTCCATCGCCCGGTTCCATGCCCTGCATGGCGCTTTGCCGGACGGTGTGTTCGTCAATTCGATTGCGGCTTTCGAGGGCGTCGTTCAATTCCTGCTGCAGCTGAACCCCTCCGAATATACGAAAACGGCCTTTGGCTGCTTCGACTGGCATCCTCTGGCAGCACCTCTGCCATTCGTCGCAGGAATGATCGAGCAGGATGTCGGTGGCATCATCGATACTGCGTTTTCTGTCATCGCAAGTCCCGATATCGCACCTAACGAGATCTTTCACGTGTCGCCCAACCTCATTCGAAACTGATCCGGCCCTCCAAACTCCTCTGAAGAGCCTGGAGCAGGGCGCCCCGGATGCGGTCAGATAAGATCCTCGGCCGGGGCAAGCGATAGCGGTGCTTGCAGTCCGATTGTTACGAGGGCGACGCGTCGATTGAGCCGGCATTAGGTAGCAAAGACCACCTGAGGCCTACTAGGCCGTAGACTCATAAACGCGGAGCCAAGGCCGCATTGACGCCAGTTGGACCATGGCCAGGAAGTTTTCGGCCAGCTTGTCGTAGCGGGTGGCAACCCTGCGGAAGTGCTTGAGCTTGGAGAAGAAGCGCTCGATCAAGTTCCGCTCCCGGTAGAGCCACGTGCTGAAGTACGGTTTCGACCTCCGGTTGGCCTTTGGCGGGATGTTGGCGAACGCTCCCTTCTTGCGGAGAGACGCCCGGATGCGATCGGCATCGTATGCCTTGTCCGCCAGCACGATTGTTCCGGCGGCAACATGATCGAGTAGATCGTCAGCTGCTTGCCCGTCGTGGCTTTGCCCGGCGGTCAGGCTCAGCCGGATCGGGAGGCCTTGCCCGTCGACAACCGCGTGGATTTTGGTCGTGAGCCCGCCTCGGGAACGACCGAGACAATGATCTCGATCCCCCTTTTGCCGTTGCGGCCTGCTGGTGGGCGCGGACGGGAGTGCTGTCGATCATTTGGATGTCGCCGTCATAGGCAGCGGTGATGGCGTCCATCATCCGGTCCCAGACGCCCGCCTTCCGCCATCTTACAAAGCGATTGTAGCAGGTGGTGCGTGGTCCATAGCGCTCCGGCAGGTCGCACCAAGGCGCTCCCGATCGCAGCACCCAGAAGATGCCGTTCAACACCCGCCGGTCATCGACACGAGGCACACCGCGCGGCTTGTTAGGGAGCAGTGGCTCGATCACGCGCCATTCAAAGTCGGTCAGGTCATATCGGTTCATGCCAACGCAGAATCGGCAAACGGTCGAAATGGAAAGGGCGGATGGTCGAGTGCCGCTTGCGACGATATGGTTGCGGCATGACGATTCACCCCAAAATACAGCTTTCACGCCTGCGCGAGATCGGTTGGAAGCTTTGGGACCCGATCGGTTTGGCGGATGAGAACGGCTCGTGTGGCGAGGGATGCGCCGACGAATATGACGGGTATCTGCTGCACGTCGTCAGCTTGATCTGTCGTGGTAGCTCGAAAGACGAAGCGGCGACTTACCTCATCGGAATAGCATCCGACCATATGGGGCTATCGGTCGTAGGCCCCGCCGCCGCTGCGGCTACGGCTCAAGCAATCGCAGATTACCTCACCTCTCTGCCGGATGGCCCGAAGACCGTCCGCTGATCGCGTTTATGAGTTCACGGCCTAATCCCCTACCGAATGTGACCGGCCATTGGTGCCGGCCAGCGCGGATAGGGTCTGGCTTTTTTTGATGTTATTCAGTGTGCGCTTGGGAATTTCGCCAACCTCTCAAACGTCTTCCCGTCTGATAGCAAAACTCACGAACGCGGGCAGTTCGAGCTGGGTTTGAGGGACGCGTGCCCCGGGACTGGTCCCGGCGATGTAGGATAAATGTCAAGTAGAACGACGCCGCGCCCACCGGACCGAGCACCCATGGCTGCAGGCCATATTCACCGCTGCTGCTCCCCAATATCAGTACTGTACACATCGCGGTGAACCAAGTTGCGTTCGCCACGCACCATATAAGCCAGGGGATCGCCAGAAACGCCGAGTAGCAGCTTCGCCAAATCTTCACGTCTGGTTGCCTGTTGTAGAGCGCATCAAACTCGCCCGTTCGCAAAGTCGCGTATCGACGCTTACCCCATTACTGCCAGCTGACAAAACCAAAGGCCGATCGCGGCAATACTTGGCGCAGGCTCGGCCCTCTGGAATGGAGATATTCCATCTTCGCGCAGACGGAATGGGCCGCCAAAAAGGCGCTCCAGGAACTAGCGGGGGAACAATATTCTGCGTCGAATGCAGGAAGTGACTTCCATTTCGGTTCAGTCGGACTTTTTCAACACAATCGACCCATTGCAGACACTCTTCGTTAGTCCCAGGATTGCTCGAATTTCGAGTGTGAGGGGCAAGGATGAAGCGCTTAAGGCTGGCTGTGATCTGCGGGCTGGCAGCCGTGGGACTGTCAGGGTGCGGTGGCGAATGGGCTCAGAACGCTCTGCATCCGGGGCGAGAAGAGAAGCCGCTAGCCGAGACGAAGGCGATCTGCGCGGAGCATTGGGAGGGAACGCGGCCCCACAATGAATGCATGCGTCACTACGGCTGGTTTTGGTTCCCGCTACCGCTCACGCCATAGCAGGAGAGCGAGTGCAGGCGGAGGATGGTCCGAGCGGCGCCGCGCATTGAACGTTCGCTAACGACCGATTGTGTTGAAAAAGTCCGCGGCAATACTTGGAGCTGGTTCGACGGGCCTTAGCGTGGAAATGTCTTCCTTCTGTGCGCGGTACAGGCGGCCATTGAGGCGCATTCTTCGGAGGCGTGAAAAACGTTCCTCTCCGCCGAGCGCCAAGGCGACCTCCTTTTCGGTCCCGCCGGAGTTTTTCAACGCAATCGACCCGTTGCAGACTTATTGGATCGCATGCCATGACGAGCCATGGGCGAACTGTGGCCGATATATGTCTTCCGTTCGGGGGGCTTTGCGAGGAGTGAGGCTGTGGTGACTGCTGCGCCGCTCGACCTCGTTGTATCGGTTTATGGCGGCGGCGGCATGAAGGGCGAACATGGCCTTGAAGCAGCCTTCGGCGGCTCAGCTTTCTATCGCGATGACGCAACTGGGGCGACTTACCTTGCTGTATGGGGTGACCGGAATGCCTCGCGCTTTCGCCGTCGGCTACGGGAGAGCGGGGCAACTCTCCAAATTCTTCGGGAGCCGCCACCGGCTCGGCTCACCGGGTTCAACAGGGGGCGGAGGGGACATCGCCCCAACGTCCGCTAGCCACCCAGAGCGGAAGTCATCAGCTATTCCACATAGGGATTGGCTGCGAGCCAATCGTCCAGGGCGTCGACAATCCTGATCAATTCGCTCTCTTCCGCCGTTTCCTCAAGACAACCGGTCAGCTGTTCGACGCGCTCCACCGCGCGGAAGACGTCCAGGTGATTGCGGAGGCTGGGCAGCCCGTGGGGCTCATCGCCAGTCATTCTGCGGGCTCTGCCTCCCGTGCCTCATAGGCGGCGATGGCGGCCCGGAGCATGTCACGTTCGAGGGCCTCCACCGTATCGGGCTTGGCATCCTCGATCTCATCGATGCGCTGAAGCGCAAATCGGTATTCCTCATGGCAGGCAAGGCAGACGGTCGGCGTTTCCGGTTTGAGTTCGGGAACCGCGGTCATCGGATTTCTCCTTCCGTGGCTGACGCGAGAAATTTATCGCGGCGCGTTCCGGTTTCAAGAGGATTTCGCGCGCTGTTCAATGTGCAGCCGCTCTCCTCCGAATTCCGCAGCGAAGGCATCGGCATCAGCAGGGTCCGTGAAGCAGAAGCGGGTATGCGCGACGTTTACCTCTATTCCGCTAAGGAATTGGGCCTGCCGCATGACGAGGCCGCGGGCGACACGTTCATGCGGCACTTCTTCAACTTCCCGGCATTCGAGGACTCCGCCGACGCTCTCAAGAGGCTGCGTCGAAAGTTCCGTCTGGTCGCGATGACCAACTTCGACAGGGTCGGGTATACCGCCTGCGCGAACCAGCTCGGATTGCCATTCCATGACAGCGTGACCGTTGACGAGGCGAAGTACCCGAAGCCTGACCCGCGCTTCTTCTCCTACAATCTCGGCCGGCAATCCGCCTTCGGATACAAGCAGGAGGAAATCCTGCACGTCGCGCAGAGCCAGTATCACGACATCGGAGTTGCCCGGGAGCTCGGTTACAAGGTGTGCTGGATCGAGCGGCGAAACGGGCAGGACGGCTTCGGAGGCACGCCGGTCCCAAAAAGGGTGACTGAGCCGGACTTTCACTTCTCCTCGCTCCGCGAACTGGCGGACGCGGTGGAGCAGGGCTGAGCAAGTTCGAACGTCGGCGACGGGAGCGAGGGCAATGCCCAGTTTGACACCTCCTCTCTCGCTCTGGCGAGAGACAGCGACACCGGCCTCCGCGCCGCGTGCCCTTTCAGGCAGCACAAGGGCCGACATCGCCATCGTGGGCGCCGGATACACCGGCCTATCCGCCGCACTGCGTGCGATTGAGAAAGGCTTAAAGCCGGTCGTCCTCGAAGCCAGCGAAGTTGGCTTCGGGGCTTCCGGACGTAACGGCGGCGTCGTCTCCACCAAGTATCGCGTCTCGCTAAGCGACATGGCAAAGCTTCATGGCGTGGACGTGGCGAAGCGCATGAGTGGACTGGGGCACGACGCCATGGACTGCGTGGAGCGCTACGTCGAGATGTTCGACATCCGGGCGGCAGGCTTCGCGAAGACGGGCAACCTTCGCTGCGCGCACAGTATGCACGCGCTTGCTGGGCTGACTGAGGAGGCCGAGGCGGTCCGGGGAAGCTTCGGCGACACCAGCCTGCGGGTACTCGATGCGGAAGAGATGGCCCACGAAACCGGCTCCCGCAGCTTCGTCGGCGGCGTCCTCAACACGCACGCAGGCGTCATCCACCCCCTGAATTATGCACGTGGGCTTGCGCGAGCAGTCCGCAAGGGCGGTGGCGAGATCTTTGAGCAATCGGTGGTGAAGTGCACCAACCAAACATCCGCGGGCGTCGAACTTGTGACCGAGCACGGTTCGGTAAGGGCTGATCGGCTCGTCATCGCCACTAATGGATATTCCGACCTCTCGTCGGCGACTGCCGGCGTACGTAAGTCGGTCATCCCGTTTAGGAGTGCCATGGTAGCCACGGAACCGTTGCCAGCAGAGATTTTCGCTACGCTGGTTCGGAACGGTCGAAGCTACAGCGAGACGCGTCGCATGATGCGCTGGTTCCGTCGCATTGACGATCGGTTGCTTTTCGGGGGCAGGGGGGCGTTCGGAAAATCCGATTCCAGTACTGCCTTCGCGGCGCTCGAAACAGCGGTGAAAGCGATTTTTCCTCAGTTGGCCGACAAATCTGTCACCCATCGTTGGTCGGGACTCGTAGCGATGACGATAGACAGCCTCCCGCAGATCGGGCTGGCCAATCCCCGCACGGCGTTCTCGCTCGGCTACAACGGCACCGGCATCGCCATGGCAAGCCTGCTCGGCAGGTATGCCCTTGACCTGGTGATGGGGGAAACCCTCGACCTCGGGCCGATGCGGCGATCCCAGCCCGAGGGTATTCCGTTTTACTTCCTGCGCGAGCCCGCGGTACGCACTGTGGCAGGCTGGTACCAGTTCCTCGACCTCATCGGACGCTAGGCTGGCTACACCCGGTGTCATAGCGCACTGCAGATCCGTAGCGCGTCCAGCATTGCTGAGTGGATGTTGCGGCTAGCAACGGCGTCGCCGATCCGGTGCACTTCGAAACCAGCGCCATCCCGCCTCGGCTGGGGCGCGGCCTCGACCATGGCCGCCAGATCGCTTACCCCATCATTGAGTGACAGGCCGCGCAGTTGGTCGTAGACCTCCGCCATGGGTATGCTGCCCTGCTCCACCACAACATGGTCGACCAAAACCGTTGAGACTTCGCGAGAGACGTCGTTCGCGAGCGTTGCCAGCAATCGGTTGTCCTGGCGTCGGACGGAGACGAGCCGCGTCTCAGTCGCGGGCTGGATGCCGTGCTTGAGAAAAACCCGTTTCCAACGGATCCGCTCAGCGTACGTCAGCTCTTCGGCCAGCATCGCGTCAATCGACACGTACGTGACCCTTGCGCCCATCTCGACTGCCCGCTCGGCTGCCAGCGGTCCCGGATGCCTTCCCGTGCCGTCAAAGATGAGCACGTCGCCGGCCAATGCCACTTGTCCCGTTAAGACATCCCATGTGTTCGTGCAGAGCTCAGCGCCCGCTTCGAGATCGACAAGCGGAAGGCCGCCGGTCGCCATGATAACGACGTCAGGCTCCAAAGCAGCTATATCCCGCTCGTCCATGTAGGCGTTCGCGTTCAGGCTGGCGCCTAGGCGCTGCAATTCGGCGACCCGCCATTCGACGATTCCCTTCAGGTCGCGCCGCCATGATCCCGTGGCGCCGACGAGGATCTGACCGCCAAAGTCCGGCGCAGCCTCATAGAGCGAGACCTCGTGGCCACGCTCTGCACTGACGCGGGCGGCCTCGAGTCCAGCTGGCCCACCGCCGATGACGACGACCTTTCGAACCGGTCCCTGCGTCTTCGGTATCTGGTGCTTGAGCGTCAGCTCCCTTCCCGTGACAGGGTTGTGCAAACAGGACGGTCGGTGTTGCGACTGGCAATGAGTGGCGCCTACACAGGGCCTAATCTCGTCCTCACGTCCGCTTGCCATCTTGGCCACGATATAGGGGTCGGCGATCTGGGCGCGGGTCATGCCTGCCATATCGACTTTCCCCTCCCGCACTGCGTATCGCGCCGAGGCAAGGTCGGCGATGCGCGCCGCATGGAAGACTGGCATTCCGACCTCGCGACGGAACGCGCCGACGGGCTCCACCCAGGGGGCGAGGGGCGAACCCATCCCAGGCATGTTGTATTCGGCAAGCGCCGGCACGCTCTCCATCGTGCCGTAGATTGCGTTGAAGAAGTCGACCGCGCCCGCCTCCTTCAAGATCAGTGCGATGCGGACGCATTCCTCCAAGCGAAGGGCACCGTGGGGTCCCTCGTCGACGACAAAACGCATGCCCACGAGGAAGTCGTCGCCGACCGCTTTGCGGATCGCCTCATGCACCATCAGGGCGAAGCGGCAACGGTTCTCCAGCGAGCCGCCGAACCTGTCCGTTCGGCGATTGGTCTCCGGCGAGAAGAACTGGCCGATCAGATGCCCCGACGACATTGTCTCGATGCCATCCAGGCCGCCTTCCTTGCAGCGAGCCGCGGCCAGCGCATAGGCTTTTACGACGCGGTCAATGTCGTACTCGTCCATCTCCTTGGGAATGCTGCGATGCGCCGTTTCACGCACTGGTGACGGCGCGATCGTTGGCAGGCGGGCACCGCCATAAGGATCCCCGCGCCGTCCCAGATGGGTGATCTGACACATCAGCCCCGCGCCCTGCCCGTGCATTCTGGCGCTGAATCGCTGGAGATGCGGGATGATAGCATCGGTGCCGACGTTGAGCTGCCGGAAGATGTTCGGGGAGTCGACGTCGACGTTCGAGGATCCACCAAACATCGAAAGGCCGATGCCGCCTTTAGCTTTCTCCTCGTGATAGCTTTGATATGCCTCCTCCGGCATGCCGTTGACCTCGAGCCCGCATGCGTGGCTCGTGCTCATGATTCGGTTACGGAAAGTGACGTGCTTGATCGTCAGGGGCTGTAGCAGTGGATCTTTGGCGACGATCGTAGGGTTCGGGCTGTACACGTTTGCCTCCTCAATTTTGGACAAGCTTAATCGATCGCGCGAACGTCCGGGTTCGCACGGTGCCGTCCGTCGATTGTGCGGTGGTCCGCGCCGAATAAGGCGCGGCGTTCAACTCAAAGGACTTGGCTCAAGAACTGCCGGGTCCGCGGATCCTTGGCATTGTTGAAGAACTCCTCCGGGGGACCGTGCTCCACGATCACTCCCTTGTCGGTAAAGTAAATGTGGTCGGCGACTTCGCGCGCGAAACCCATCTCGTGTGTAACGAGGATGCAGGTCATCCCGTCCGCGGCGAGCTCTTTGATGGTCACCAGCACCTCTTTGACCGTCTCCGGATCAAGTGCCGCCGTGACCTCGTCGAACAGCATGACGTCGGGACGCATTGCTAGGCTTCTCGCGATCGCGACCCGTTGCTGTTGGCCCCCGGAGAGTTGCCCAGGATAAGAGTCTTCCTTACCGGTCAGCCGGACCTTCTTCATAAGCGCCCGCGCCCGCTCCTCGACCTCCGCCTTCGGCTCGCGCAAGACCTTCAGTGGCGCCATCATGACGTTTTCCAGCGCCGTCTTGTGCGGGAAGAGGTTGTATTGCTGGAAGACGATTCCGACCTTCTTGCGCAAGGCAAGCTTGTCCAATTTGGGGTCGTTAACCTCCTGGCCTTCCACTTTGATCGAGCCCCGCTGTATGGGGCTGAGACCATTGATGCACCGGATCAGGGTAGACTTTCCCGAGCCGGAGGGGCCGATGATGCATACAACCTCGCCCTTGCGGACTTCGAAACTGACGCCCTTGATCACCTCATAGGCGCCGAAGGCCTTGTGCACATCCCGAAGGGATACGATGGGATCGTTCGCGGGCCGCGCAAGCGAACTGCTGGCTATATTTGTTTCAAACGACATATTTACGCTCAAGCCTTCGTGTCCAAAGCGCGATTGGATAGATGTAGGCGAAGAATAGACAGAGCAGGAAAAGGTAGAACGGAAACAAAAGCTCCGGCCTCGCGCCAGCCGCCTCCATTCCCGCCTGCGCGTTGGCAACTGCTTCGTGAACGCTGAAAATCGAGGCCATAGGCGTCGAGAGTGTTAGTAGCGCGTACCAATTCATCCACGGCGGGATCGCCCGCCGCACGCATTGAGGAAGGATGATCCAGCGCAGTGTCTGCGAGCGGGTAAAAGCGAGACCTTCCGCCGAATCCCACTGTCCCGTGGGGATCGAACGAACCGCTCCGCGCACGATCTCGCTGATGTTCCCCATGACAGGTAAGGCGAATGCGACCGTCGCCTTGACCCAATCCGGAATCGCCACCCTGCCGCCGCCTGGCATCCGAAACTCGGCTGGGAGCATGTACATCACGACGAAGAGAATCACGAGCCACGGTGAGTTTCGCAGCAGATGCGTAATGAAGCGGGACGGGGACCGGATTGGCCAAACCAGACTGATCTGCATGAGGCCAAGCGCAACACCCAGAACAGTCGCTAGCGCCATCGCTAGGAAACTCATGAGCAGATTGAGAGCGAAGCCTTGGAAGATAAATGGAAGCCATACGATCAGCGTCTCAATAGCGGACGGGCGACCGGGTGGAGTTGCTTGTGCCCACGCCGACATTAGGGACGCCAAGAAGGCGACCGCTAGGCACAGGCCATGTCGCCAACTGAGAAACGATAGCGGCCGCTGAGAGGACAGCTTGGCTGGATCGAGGACGAATGCGCGCACCGTCATTGGCCGTACCCCGGGAGCGCGAGCTTGCGTTCGAGAAGGTGAAGTGCACTGGCTATTGCCGTAACGACGACGATGTAGAAGAGAAACAGTAGGAGCATCATCTCGGGCACGTTGACATTGTCCGACCAGACTTGGTTCAGCACGTAGGTCATCTCCGGGACCGCGATGACATATGCGAGCGAGGTCGTCTTTGCTAAGCTGACGAGGTTGTTTGTCAGCGCCGGAAGACTGATCCGAAAAGCGAGTGGCAAAGTGATGTAGAGATACGTTTGCCACTTCGAGAAGCACAGGCTCTCGGCCGCTTCCAACGTAGAATCTGGAACGGCATCAATACCCGAGCGGAAGATCTCCACGTTGAAAGCGCCGCCGAAAATGCCGAGCGAGATGGTCGCCCACGCATAGGCTGATACGAGCGGCTGCGAATATCCGCCCATATCGACCGACGGCGTCAGCGCTCCCAACCCGAAGTAGAAGAACAGCAACTGGATCATCGGGGGGGTGTTACGGAAAACCTGAATGTAGGCGTCCATGCCGACCCGCACGAAACCGCTCTTGGCGCTCTGCGCCCAGGCGCCGATGACCCCAATTATAAGCGACAGAAACAACGCCCAAAATATCAGCTGGAGGGAGTTGCTGGCGCCAGTCGCAAACCGATCGAATTCGTACTGATCATAGAAGACGTTGTAATTCAGACCCGTCGTGTCGTAGAGCCTGCGAAAATATGGGCCAAATAGTTCAATCATGATGGGCCATCAGGACATGACGGGTCTGGATCATTGAAGGATCAGTTCTTCGGATTCAGGTAGGTTGTGTCCCAGTTCAGCTTCTTCTGCTGCTCAGCGAACCATTCCGAGGGTTTCACATTCCATTTTTTCGCGAGCTCGATGAGCTTGCCCTCGCCTTGCCAGCGATACGCCATGCCGGCCATGAACGCGCCCCAGCCTTTATTCAACTCCTCAATGGGGACCGCTGCTGCCCAGGGGTTGTTGTACAGGGTCGTTACGGGCATCTCGTAGTCCTGCCACTCAGGAGTCTCGATGTCCGCCATGATGCTGACGTCGTCGTAAACCCACGCGATGCATTTGCCTGATCGCAGCGCTTCTTTGCCTTCGGTGTTGCCAGCGAAAGCAGTCAGTTTGGCCTTCAGTTCAGTTTCGATCTGCTTGTTGTAGGCATTGCCCTGCTTGCCGCAGACCGGTTTGTTGGCGATATCCTTCCAGTCCTTGATCGCCCCCTTCTTGGCCAACATGGTCGGTCCGGAGGTCCAGTAAGCTGGTTCGATCATGCCTACGATCTTCCGGCGCTCCGCAGTGTCGTACATTCCGCCGATGATCAGGTCGATCTTGCCCTGCTGCAGCAGCTGCATGCGGTTCGCCGACGTGATGATCACCGGCTCGAATTTGACACCGAGAGCCTCAGCAACGCTCTTCCCGAGATCGACTTCAATGCCTTGAAGTGAGCCGTCGGTGGTCGGGAAAGACCACGGCTTGAACGCTCCTTGGACGCCGATCCTAACCGAGCCTCGATCGAGGATTTCCTTCAGGCGGCCCTCCGCGGCCTGGGACTGTGCTGCGCCGAGAACAGCCGTGCAGCCTAGCCACGCGACCGCCAACGCGCCGAAATTCTTCAAATTGCTCGATGATGCCATAGCTGTCTCCCCTTTTTACTAAGACTTCGCTCGTGGGCGTCGTTCAGCATGCGCTCCCGTGCGGGAATGCGCTTCGTTGATGTTCGAGGAACTCATCCACCTGAGCGGCGACCTGTTCAGGTCCCCAATCCAGCAAATCGGCAACGCATTTTGCCGTGTGCTCGACGGTGTCGCGATCGAGATGTCGCCCCCATGCTCGCGCCGTGCGGGTGTACAAGATGCCGCGCAGGTCTCGGGCATGCTCGCTCAGC
Organism: Hyphomicrobiales bacterium; assembly: GCA_900470095.1. Classification (GTDB taxonomy): domain Bacteria; phylum Pseudomonadota; class Alphaproteobacteria; order Rhizobiales; family Beijerinckiaceae; genus Allobosea. The sequence goes on along the minus strand of UBZM01000038.1, from coordinate 17,288 downwards.
ACGGCCGATCGGCACGCCTCCTCTTGATCGGCGGATCGAGGAATCCGCGCGGAGACAACGTTCTCGGGAATGCACGTCGCCAGGGCGCGCTCGCGAGAAGGCGTTATCAGGCCCATGACGGAATCCCGCAGATCCCGGCCGGCGCTCCTGTGGCTCATGATCGGCCCCGCCGTCATGGCGAGCACACCCGGCATGCCTCTCTCGCGAAGATCGTGGATTTCGCGGGTGCGCCGTCCCATCGGCTCGTCGGGATCGTACGTCAGCGGCCGCACGCCCGCCCAGCTGAACTCCACGTCGCACCGCTGCAGATTCAGGCCCGGCAGGAGATAGTTAGCCTCGCCGAGAAGAAAATCGATGTCCTGGCTCGATGGGCGCGCCTTGTCCGCGTCTCCATCATAAGGAGTTTCGGTCGGCCCAAAGTAGAACCGATCGCCATCGAGAGGTAGGCAATAGAACGGCATGCCACCACGATGCAGCGTCGCCACGCCAAAGCCCTGGTATCGATCCGGCAACCGGACGACAACGTGCGCCCCCTTCGTACCCCTTACGAGCGGCGTGCTAGACGCTCTCCCCGGGGGGATAAGGTCGTCCATCCAAGTGCCGGTCAAGTTCAGCACAACCTTGGCGATGACCTGCTCAATCGGTCCCGCCCCGTCGGAAAGCTCGATGATCCACTCGCCGCTCGGCAAACGCTCTCCAAGCGTTACTCTGGTGAAAAGTCTGAGTTCCGCACCGTTCCGCTCGGCCTCCAAAGCCAAGTCGACGCAGATCCGGTCCGGCCAGTCGATCATGTACTCCCGATAGGTCGCGATCGAACGCAGTTGACGTCGATCCCGAAGATCGGTGGCAAAGGGAAGCTCCATGTCGAGATCCGCGGTGATCCGCCGATATTCAAGTGAAGGGTCGGGTGGCCCCAGGCGCTTCAGAAGCGCGAACCCCATATCCAGATGCCAGCCGCGTATATCGTCGCCCCGATACAGGGGGAAGCACATCGTAAACGGCTTGCAACGCTCAGGCTGCAACCGCACCAATTCCTCACGCGCCTCCATGGAGGCCTTAGCCATTTTGATGGCGCCGTAGAGCCGTCGAGGTGAGAAAGCGAAAGTTCTGACCGGATGGCTGGTCTCGAAATAGCGTAGCCCACAGTGTAGGATCCGAGACGAACGACTGGACGCGCCGTTGGCGAGATCCTTCTTCTCCGCCAGCAGCACCCGAAAGCCCGAGGCCGAGAGTTCCCTAGCCGCACTCGTGCCGTTGATGCCGCCGCCAACAACCACAACGTCGAATAGTTTGTGCTCGGCTCGATTCGGCGTCATTGACCCGCGCTCGTTTGAACAATGCGCAGAGTAGATCGCCAAACTGGAAATGCTCAAAATAGAAAGATCGGCGATCGTTATGCCAACTTTGCATAATCGCCACGGACGGCGCAGGTAGCCCGGATCGCCGCCCGGCAGGGTGCAGATCGATGGAAGCGCTGTTCACCTAACCAAGGCTAAGTACAGGGTCTGCGGCAACACCCTTACGTGGCAGCGAAATCGCACAAGCCCGGGTTACGGCGCCCGGTCGGCAAGCGAGTCAGCTGCCCTTAGCGTGGCAATCGTTCCATCAGCCGGTCGCGCTCAGTCGCCATGAGATCGAGCAATGCGTCCAGCGCGCGGTTGGCGGGCCGTGATTCCGGCCGCAGTAGGGCGACGTTGAAGGGGATGGCGGGAGCGAATGGGATCAGCGTGACCCGTTCGTCCTGTTCGTCCACCGCCGTATAGGGATCGATCAGGGCAATACCGACGCCGTGTTTGACCATCGCGTAGGCTGTCGACGAGACGGTGGTCTCATAGGACGGGTCGTATTTGACGCCACACGAGCGGAAGGCCTGCGCAACGAGTTGCCCGGCCGAAGTCATGGATGCCCAAGAAATGAACGGGACGTCGACGATGTCAGCTGGTCCAAGCCGAGCCCTTTTAGCGAGCGGATGATCGGCGGGAACCGCCGCGATGTAAGGGGTGTCGCTGAAAGTCTCAATGCGGAAACCGGATCGTCGGAAGGGGGTCTCCGCCAAACCGAAGTCGATCTGCTGCGAAGCGGCCCATTCCTCGACCTTTACCGAGAGCGTCACGTTGAGGAGGATCTTCGTATTCGGCCACTCCTCGCGAAATTTTCCGAGCAGGCGAGGCACGAACCCCAAGGCCAGCGCGGGCATGATCGCCGTGTCGATCCGGCTGCTCTCACCCTCTGCCACACGCGCGGCGAAACTCTTCAAAGATTCAAAGGAGACGAACGCCCTCTCGATCTCGTCTAGCAACAATTGCGCAACGGAGGTCGGAGTCACCAAGCCGCGCCGGCGCTCGAAAAGAGGCACCCCAAGCTCGCTTTCCAGCTTGTCCAGCAGGCGGCTGACCGCAGGTTGGCTCCGCCCAAGGAGTTCGGCTGCCGCGCTGACTGTACCAGTGAGCATGACGGCTCGAAAGGCGGAGAAATACAGTAGATTCATCAAGCCGCACCCGTTGGCGTCGCCCCCAATCATCGCGCGCGCCGACCGCGGAATTCAATCCCCGAAACACCGACGCGCGGTCGCTTGCGCCCGCGCGTCGAATGCTCAATCGACGTCGGCTGCTAGCCTGCGCTCAGCAACTCGTTCACCCGCAATTGCAACGCACGATCCGCTCCGGCAAGGCGCTGGCGCTCGGTTGCAAGCCAGGACACGGAGCTTCGTAAGGAAGCCCTTTCCTCCGCGACGAGCAATTGGACTTGAACCGGGCCGATGCTGCCTTCACTGACGCGGCCCGTCGCAAAGGTATCGATGTCGAGTGAGGCTCGAACGGTATCGTCGCTCAACTGCGGCGGGGTCAGCCCCAACTCCAAGGCCGCCTCGTCGACTAGCGCGCCAGTAACATCTTTGGTTTCGACGCCGCGCGCTAGCGCGAGCCGCACTAGACGCGCGACGATATTGTGCGCGACGCGGAATGAATAGCCTCGCTCGCGGACCATCAAGTCCGCCAGGTTGGTCGAGGTCGACCAATTGGTATCAGCGTACTCGCGCATCCGGTGCGTGTCGATTTCGATGGACTTGAGCGCAGCAGTCAAAAGCCGCAGGGACCCCACGGCGGACTCGAAGGCTCGATCGATGAGCGGGACCTCGCGCATCATGATGTCGCCGGTGCCTTCGGCCCTGAATGTCGCCAAGACGGAGCCGAGCCAATTGACGGCCTCACCTGCTGCAAATTTCACGGCCTCAAGTGCCGTTGGATTTTTCTTCTGCGGAAAGATGCTGCTGGTGCCGCAGAATCCGTCGCTCAGCTCAACGAAGCCGAATTCGTAGCTCGACCAAATATGCAAGTCCGTCGAGAAGTCGTTGAGGGTGGACATCAGAAGCGACAGGTCGCCGATGATCTCTGCGGCGTAGTAGGCCTCTCTGACGATGCGCGAATTCCGCACTAGTCCTTTGAAGCCAAGCAACCGTGCGGTGCGCTCGCGATCGATAGGCCACGAGGTGCCGGAAAGTCCGGAACCACCGAGGGGGGACTGGTTGAGCCGGACAAATGCCTCCGTCAGCCTCTCAAAATCGGTGCCGAGCTTGTTGACGATGCTGGCCAGATAGTGACCGAACACGCCTGGGTGCGCGTGCTGCATGCACGTGTACCCCGGCATCAGCGTCCCCTTGTGTCGCTCCGCCAAGTCGAGAATCTCTGCTCGCAGGAGAATGACGGCCTCGAGAACTTTGAGGAGTTGCTCCCGTTTATAGAGACGGCGAGCCGTTGGTCCTTGGTCGAGTCTGCTACGGCCGATGTGCATCAGCCCTCCAATGTCTTCGCCGATCAAGTAGAATAGCTTCTGCTCGACCTGAAACAGCATGCTGCCGCGTAAGTAATCGATTTCAAGGCTATCCAGCCCTTCTTCTCGAATTTGGGTAATACCTTGGAGGATTGCGCGAGCTTGCTCAGCTGTTAGAATTTTTTGCTCAGCGAGCATCACCGTGTGAGCGAGGTCGACCTTGAGAAATTGAACGAATTGCTTCTTTTCACGCTCGATGTGTGGCACCTCGTAGAAGTCTACGAGCTCCGCGGCCGCGACGGCGTCGAGCCGCGCCTCGGGGCGCGGCGATACCAGTGTCTGATTGTTCATGAGAGTTCTCTTTGGCTGAGCAGGTCGGACGGCGTCAGGACCAGGCTTCGACTGCGTATTTTTCAACGGCTGCAGGGTTTAGGTTGAGCCCAATACCGGGAACTTCGGGAAGCGAGATTTCTCCGTCGATTGCCTTTGGGAAGTCGACGTACAACTCATGCCACAACGGATCGCGAGCTGGATCCATGTAGCATTCCGCGAACGAACCATTCGGGATGGCTGCGTGGAGATGCATCCCGATGTGAGGCTCGCCAACCTGTCCCATCTGGATGTTGGCGAATGATGCTGCGGAAGCCAGCTTCATCCAACCCGTGATGCCGCCGCCGCGGTTATAAGTAGCGTTGATGACATCGACGGCCTTGGCCTCGATCAGCTCGGCGCTGTTGAAGACCGAGACGTCGGACTGGCCAGCGCCGGTGCGAACTCCAGCCTTCAGCCGGAACTGCTGCATCCCACGAACATAGTCCCGAGACCGAATGGGTTCTTCATACCAAACCGGTTCGAATTCCTCCGTCCTTCGTGCGAAAGTGATGGCTTCGTCGACTGACCAAGCCAAGTTGGAATCAGCGACGATCGCGAATTCCGGCCCGGCCTCGTCACGAGCAATCCGAAGACGCTCGACATCCTTGTCGATGGAGAGCGCTCCGACTTTGAACTTGATCCCAGCCAGACCGGCTCGACGGCATTCCTGAATCTCCTGGCGGATGCCCTTCTCGTCGGTGCTGGTCTCGTAGTAGCCGCCAATCGCGATCAGGGGCACCGTGGGCCGATAACCGCCAAGGATTTGCCACAGGGGAAGCTCAGCTAACTTACCCTTGAGATCCCAAAGCGTTGCATCGACGGTCGCGATCGCCATCATCAGTGCGGCTCGATCGATGTAAGCTTTGTCGAAGGTGAGCATCGACTGCCAGTGCCTCTCAATTAGGAGAGGGCTCTGGCCGACGAGCAGCTTCTTGAAGGGGCCGCGGATGAGCGATTTCAGATAGTCTGAGTAGGAGGACTCGTTGCCGATGCAGGCTTCCCCCATCACGCCGTCATCGGTTGAAATCCGGCAAAGCAGACCGGCGCGATGCTTGACCTGGTAGGTTCCTCCGGTGAAGGCAGATTTGAGATCCGCTTTCACCTCGCGGATTTCGATATTCGTGATTTTGGTCATGAGAAGTATCAGCCCTTTAGCAGCCATTCGTTGAAGCGTTGGTCGGACATGGCTTTGTTGCGACCCCAGAACTCGTCGTTCACCCGGGTCGTCTGCTTGAAGTTTTCAGGGAATGAAGGCAGTTCCTTCGCCACAGCTTCTCGAATGTACTTGTACGCCGACGGGTTGGACGGGCCGTTCGGCAGGATGTCGACATAGGCGGCTTGGCGATCGGCCCGCGCGCAGAATTTGACGAACCGGCGCGCCAGATCGGCCTTAGGTGCGCCCTTCGGGATGAGCCAGCCCGCCGGGCTGTAAAAGCCTCCGTTCCAATTCACGACTACCGGCGCGCCATTCTGGGCGGCCGATTGGGCGCGGGCATTGAATGTCGGGCAGATGTCCACTTCGCCCGACTGGAGCAATTGCGCGCTTTGCGGCGAAGAATCCCACCAAACCCTGACCTCGGACTTGATCTCGTCCAGCTTCTTGAAGGCCCTGTCCCATCCGGCGGGCTCCGACAGAACCTTGTACACTTGGTCACCGCCCGGGACGCCATCGGCCCGGAGTGCGATCTCAATCATGTCGCGGGCGAGCCGGCGCATGGCCCGTCGGCCGAGTTGCCCCTTGATGTCCCAAATGTCGGCAAACGACTTCAACCCTTTTGGGAAGGTGTCGCTCCGGTAAGCGAGGACGAACGTTACGATACCATCGGAGAAGAAGTACTCCGACTTGAATTCAGCTGGGATCTCGGACATGTCTTCCCCGGACAGATCCAAGGGCTCGACCAGTTGCGACGTCGCAAGGAGCTCGGCGACATCCGAGTTGACGCCACCGCTGATATCCCAATTGTATTTCTTGGCGTCGACTTGGGCTTTGAACTCGGCGGCTGGATTCGATCTACGGACCACTGGAACGATGGCAATGCCGGTCTCCTTCGCGAAGGGCCGATAGTAGGCTTCGGTCCAAGCTTTCGTGTAGACACCGCCAGGGTCGGACACGATTAGAGTCTCTGCTGCTACGCTCCTGCTCCATATGGCCGGCATCACGACAGCACCGGCGGAAGCCCCGATAAGCTTCAAGGCGTCTCTACGTTTGATCGTCATTTGTATCCCCTTCTCAGTTCGTTGCTGATTTTCTTCGACCGAAGAGACTTGCGCCCAAGATCAGGATGGAGACGCCGGCCAGGACCAACGTCGAGGCAGCTGCCAGAACTGGGCTGATGTTCAGAAGCGATTCCGACCACATCTGCTTGGGTAGGGTGGTGGTGATGCCGCCACTGATGAACAGGGCGACCGTGAGTTCGTCGAAAGACTTGACGAACGAGAACAGGAAAGCAGTAACGACGCCCGCCTTCACGATGGGCAGCGTGACGCGATAGAACGTCTTGATCGGGCTCGCGCCAAGCGTCCACGCCGCGTGATCCAGGCGCTGATCGTAGTTCCTGAGGACCGCCATCATCGTGACTACGGCGTAGGGCAGCGCGAATATCGAATGGCCGAGGACGAGGCCCAACGATGTGCCGACGAGGCCGATTTGCGAGAAGACGTAAAACAGCGCCAGGGCCACGATGATGTGCGGCATCACCATCGGGATCAGCAATGCTGCGAGGACCAGCTTCTTTCCCGGAATATGTTGGCGGGACAGGGCGAAGGCGGCGGGCGTACCAATTACCGTAGTTAACAGCGCGGTCCACAGCCCGACCCAAACGGATCGAAGGATCGCCTCTTTCCACAGGGGAGAGTCAAACAGCGACTCGTACCACTGGAGCGAGAAGCCTCGTGGCGGCCAGTCGAATGAAGCGCCGCCGGAGAAGGAAATTGGAACCAGGACCAGCGTCGGAGCCGCGATCAGGAAGATCACCGCCATGGCGAAGAACTTGGTACCTCTACTCGTTTGGGTGGGCGCAAGGTCGGCTTTGAGCAACCCGATCCGCTCAAGTGCCTCGGCGACGAAGGCGCAGGCCCAAGATGCGGCGGCCGTGAGCTTTTGGCCGGATTTGCCTACGCCAGTCCAGAACCACCCGGCGCGCGGGGGAAGTTCCCGCCTTTCGCCGGCGAGCGAGCCGATCCCGACGATCAGATCGAACAGGTAGAAAACAACCAGCGACGCCCCGAGCAACAGCACGGCTATCGCGCCCGCGAAGCCCCAGTTCAACATTTCGTCGATCTGAACGACGATCAACTGTGCGATCATCGTTTCCTTGGGACTTCCCAACAGTACCGGAGTGATGAAGAAGCCCAGGCTAGAAACGAAGACCAACAGTCCCGCCGCCGACACCCCGGGAAGGGAAAGCGGAAAGTAAACGCGCCAGAACACGTGGGATCCGCGAGCGCCGAGTGTAGCGGCCGCATTCTGCAGATTCCGGTCAATCTGCTGCATCACCGCAAGCATCGTCAGGATGGCCATCGGCAGCATGGCCTGGGTCAGGCCGATGAGGACGCTCCAGAAACTGTAGATGATGTCGATGCCGTTCAGACCCATGGCCTCGAGGCCTTGGTTGAGCACGCCCCGACGGCCCAGGATGATGATCCAGGCGAAACTTCTGATGAGCACGCTGGTCCAGAACGGCACGAGCACGCCGATGATCAGGATCTGGCGCAGCCCCGCCTTCGAAGTGGCCAGGAAATACGCCACGGGATAGCCCGCCAGGAGGCACACTACCGTCGTCCAGAACGACATTGTGAAGGTGTTGGCGAGTACGTTGAGATACAGGGTGGTGGAAAACAGCCGCGCATAATGTTCGAGCGATACGGCACCGGATGCGTCTGTAAAACTCGATCCGAGCAGGCGAACCGTGGGTAAGACCAGAACCGCCAGCAGTAGGAATACCGCCGGTAAAATCCCCCAGCTCCGGGAAAGTATGGAAAGTTGGGATCGCGTGCCGGTGCTCATGACAGCACCTCGCGGCGGCGAGTGATCACCGTGGTGCGTTCCGAAGACCACGTGAGCGTAATCCGCGCTCCCGGCGCCAAGCGTCGGGGACCGGTCGTCAATGCGAGCGCGACAATAGGTTCGCCGGAAGGCAGTCGGCAGTAGTATCGCGTTACCGGACCAACGACCATCGGTTGATCCACGATGACCTCGATCCGGTTGCCATCTCCGTCACCAGCGCCCAGCGTGAAATGCTCGGGCCGCACCATGACATCGACCATCTCACCAGGTTGAACGTTGCCAATATCCGCGGCTCCGACGGCGACACCGCCGGCGATCTCGACGACTAGTCGTCCAGCGTTCGCGGCCCGGACCCTGCCTGGGAGGATATTTGCGCCACCGAGGAAATCGGCGGCGAAGACGCTGCGGGGGCGGAAATAGAGATCGTCGGGCGTGCCGATCTGTTCGATGGCACTCTCCCGCATCAGGCAAATGCGATCGGACATCGCCATCGCCTCTTCCTGGTCGTGGGTGACATACAGAATCGTGGTGCCCAGCTCCGTGTGCAGCCTCTTGATCTCGATCTGCATCGAGTCCCTCAGCTTCTTGTCGAGTGCGCCCAGCGGCTCGTCCATGAGGATGACAGAGGGTTCGTAGACAGCGCATCGGGCCAGCGCGACACGCTGTTGCTGGCCGCCGGAAAGCTGCCGAGGCAGCCTGTCAGCCGCGTGGGAAAGATGGACGACGGATAGGACACGCTCGACGCCCAAGCGAATTTCGGCCTCAGACATGCGCCGCATTCTCAAGGGAAACGCGATGTTCTCGAAGACGGTAAGATGCGGGAATAGGGCATAGTTCTGGAAAACCATGCCAATGCCTCGTTTAAAAACGGGCGTCGTAGTGGAGTCTGAGCCGTCGATCCAAATCCTTCCCGAGTCGGGAGCGACAAGGCCCGCGAGCATAAGCAGCAGTGTGGTCTTGCCTGAGCCCGATGGTCCAAGCAACGTTATGAATTCGCCGGGGCTTACATTTAATGAAGTCGGTTTGAGCGCGACAACATTGCCATAGGTCTTGCTTAGAGATTCGATTCGAAGCTTGTCGTTATTTTCTGTCATTTTGGCGTTCAATTTTTCCCTCTCCTATGAGGCATCCTATCGGGACGAAATTCGCGCTGTCCAATTGATTTGAATCCGTGTTGTCGATAGATTTCATTTATCGGGGGGCGCATGGAACTACGACAGCTGGAAGCGTTCATTTCCATCGCGACGCTTCGCAGCTTTCGCGCTGCGGCTAATCGGCTGAACGTCACTCAGCCGGCAATCTCGGCCAGACTTCGTTCGCTCGAAGATGAACTCGGCAAGGAGCTGATTGACCGATCTGGTCCCGAGATCCGTCTTACCGGCTCAGGGGCCGAGCTTCTTCCCTACGCTGAGAAGATCATAGATTTCGCGCAGCAATTAAAGGGAACGGCATCCGGAAAGATCAGAGCGCGTCGTTTCGTGAGGTTGGGGGCCACAAATACGATAGTGAGTTCCTGGTTGCCTCAGCTCATGAGCGAAGTGCTTGAGACGATGCCATATCTCGATATGGAGGTGGTGATGGATACCACCCGCCGCCTTCGAGAGCTCTTGTCGGCGGGCGAGCTTGATATCGCGATGTTGTCGGGACCGCTCCATGAAAAGGGCATCCGAAACGTGCCCCTAAGTGCATACCCGAACCAGTGGATCGTCGGGAGGAACTCGCCGGTTGGCGACGCAGCGATGACCTTGGATGAGCTGGCTGCATTCCCGATTGTGACGTATGCGCGCGACTCCGGTACGTTTAGCTCGCTTGAGGAACTCTTTCGCCTTAACGGGCTGTGGCCGGTCAGGTTGAATTCCTGCAGTTCCTCGGAGGCCATCATTCGGGTGGTTGAGAGAAGCCATGCGATCGGCCTTGTCAGCTCGGCTTGCTTGGATTTCGGAGAGCAGCGCCACGGCGTGCGGCTATTGCAGATGGACTTCCATTTGCCCACCTACGAGTTCTTTGCGGCCTATCATCTGGATGCGGTTGGTCGAATTGGAATGGCGATCGCCGAGATCGCGCGACGCATCGCCAACAGTGAGAGCCCGGGGTCTTTATTTCCAGGTCCGATTGCGACTTCAGGCTGAACAAATCACGGGGTGTACCGAGGCGCGGCTAGCGGCACCTGTCTCCATTTAAAACCCGACTTTAGGACCCTGGATCGCTACGTCTGCGACCACCCGACAATCACTACGACAAGAATCCAGCATAGAACTAACGCGAGGGTGAGCCGCTTCTGCCTCGCCCCCGTCAGCTTCGGTGCATTCACGACTTCGGGCCTCAAGACGCGTTGTTCCATGGGTATCCTGGTCAGGCACTGTCTGCGTGCAAAATCTCCATTTTTTGGAGCATCTCGACGCCATAACTGGAGCCTTGACCGCCAAGGTCCGATTTCTAAATGGGGCTGAACGACGCGGGGGGCAATGAACCGGTTCTGATGCCGAGTACGCCAACGGGGCTGCGATGATATGCGCCGAGAATACCCCCATCAAGAGACAGGAGGCCATTCTGCGGGAAAGCGGTGGGTAGGGGCATATCTCCGTGCACATCAATGATGAGGCCGTGGGGATGTCTGGCCGGGTTGAAGTAGCGGTGTAGCGATCGAAGCGATGGTTCGGGCGAGCTCCTACCCTAGATGGAGGCCCAATTCACACCGACTCCAGTTCAGGGGAATATCGTTTTGGTGGCATCTTCGCCGCCGATGAGCGCGGCATTGTCGCGCAGGGCCTCGGAGCAATGCGATTTGGTTTTATAAACTACGCGTCAGTTCGAGGGTCTGAGGCTCCAGCTATCAATCTGATTTTTACGCCTTTGACAAAATCAAGATCCATTAGAGAGCTATGTAACCGTCCGGCGGTGCTTTCGATCGACGGAACAGCAAGAAATACAAATACCCCTGGTTCGTCCAATGATTTATAGAAATCGCTAACTGCCCCATGAGATGACACTGTGATCAATATATCTTTGATACATTTTTGATCTGAAAATTCGAGTTTTATATCTGTAAAAATACTGTCATTGAACCCCAAATTAGCGTAGTTAATTTTTATTCTGTAACTTTGAATTATATTTAGAAGGTCAAGTTTTCTGTGGCGGCGGGATGTTGCGGACGGTGACAAGCAAATGCGATTTGAGATGTCCAGATTTGTGCGGCGCGCGTCTACGGATAACTCATCTAGGAGCGCGAGATCAAAATTATCCACATCGTCGTTTCTAATAGAATCTGCTATTTGTCTCAGCATAAAGAATGCTCCATAGCGAGTGTTTGGTAATTTATGTGCTAAGATTTGATATATCGTTGTAGTTTTAAGTCAATTATCAGATTATAATTACGAATCTATGTTTTGTTCGTTAGTCTAAAACAATTCGGTGGAATTAATAAATTTCAACAGAAGGGCCGTCCGATCTTCGGCGGAACGGCCCTTTTCTCTATTTGTGCGCGGTGTTCAGATTCCGCCAAGATGCAGTGTCTTCATTTCAAGAAATTCTTCGATGCCGTGGTGCGATCCTTCGCGGCCCAATCCCGATTCCTTAATGCCCCCGAACGGGGCGGTGGTGGTGGAGACTGATCCAGCATTGATCCCGACCATGCCGAATTCCAGGGCTTCGGCGACCCTGAACGCGCGGGAAATGTCCCTTGTGTAGAGATAGGAGGCCAATCCAAACGGGGTATCGTTCGCCTGGGCGATGACCTCGGCCTCCTGGGAGAAGCGAAACAGCGGAGCCACTGGGCCGAAGGTTTCCTCGCGGGAGATCATCATTTCCAACGTAGCGCCCTTCAATACCGTTGGCTCGTAGAAGAGACCAGAACGGACCTTTCCGCCGAGCGCCACGGACGCGCCTTGCGACCTCGCGTCATCGACGTGCTCCTGAACCTTGTCGATCGCCGCCTGGTTGATCATCGGACCGATCGTCGTGCCCTCTGCGAGGCCGTCGCCGAGGACGAGCTTGGACGCGGCGGTCGTTAGCTTTTCAGCGAACGCATCGTAGACGCCGTCCTGGACGAAGATGCGGTTCGCGCACACGCAGGTCTGACCGCCGTTGCGGAACTTGCTCGCCATGACGCCAGTCACGGCCGCATCAAGGTCCGCGTCGTCAAAGATCAGGAATGGCGCGTTCCCGCCCAGTTCCAGTCCGATCCGCTTCACTGTCGCCGCGCACTGCTCCATCAGAATCTTGCCCACTCGGGTCGAGCCAGTGAACGTCAGTTTGCGAACTATTGAGCTTCGCGTGAGGGCGCCACCGATGTCCGCCGACCGTCCCGTTAGGATGTTGATCACCCCCTTCGGAATGCCCGCTCTTTCGGCAAGCACGCCGAGCGCGAGAGCGGATAGGGGAGTGGCCTCGGCCGGCTTGATCACGATGGTGCAGCCGGCCGCGAGGGCGGGAGCGGCCTTGCGCGTGATCATTGCGTTCGGGAAATTCCAAGGCGTTATCGCCCCGACCACGCCGACCGGATGCTTCTGAACGATAATGCGACCGTCTACCGTCGCGGCAGGGATGGTCTCGCCATAGACGCGACGCGCCTCCTCTGCGAACCACTTCACGAATGAGGCGCCGTAGACCACCTCCCCGCGCGCCTCCGCAAGCGGCTTGCCCTGTTCGAGCGTCATGATGCGCGCGAGATCCTCACTGTGCTCCATCATGAGACCGTACCAACGCTCTAAAAGGTTCGCCCTATCGGCCGCGGTCAGCCCCTTCCAAAGGTGAAAGGCTCGCTCGGCGGCCAGGATTGCGGCCTCGGTCTCAGGGGCGCCGCATCGAGGTACGTTCGCGATCGTCGCGCCGGTTGACGGATTATCGACCGCGAAGGTCGATGCGTCCTCAGCTGCGACCCACTCGCCGTCCACGTAGCAGTGCTCGGCGAAGAGCGCGGGATCGTTCAGTTGCGTTTTAATTGACATGGCCTTCTCCGACATTTGCCGGATCATGCCTCTCGAGGCGCGGCACAATCTGCCGAAAGCGACCCCGACGTCGATGATAACCATCGAATGACGCTTTTCTTCTTTTCGATAACACCGCGTAAGTCGTGCATCATAGTGCGTGAGCAAGTGAGGTCGATAATATGGCCACTAATCAGATCGAATATGAAGATTTTTCGAAGGTAGACACGCGTATCGGTCGTGTCGTTGCGGTGTTACCATTCGAGCGTGCGCGAAATCCGTCTTATAAAGTCGAGGTTGATTTTGGAGACTTTGGCCGGAAGTGGTCAAGTGCTCAGATAACTAGCTATACGGTGGAAGAGCTTCTGGGGCGTCTGGTTTCCTGCGTCATTAACATGCCGCCCCGGAATATCGCGGGCTTCCAGTCCGAAATCCTGATCCTTGGGGCTCGGAATGCCGCTGGCGAAGTGAAGCTGCTGTCGCCGACGCACGATGTCGAGATCGGTGGGCAGGTCTTTTAAACCCCGCGCCGCGGCGAGGCGGCGTTTTTACTTGGCAGCATTTGGAGCGAAAAATGGAAGCAGCGGATTTCATCGTCATCGGCGCAGGCATCGCTGGGGCGTCGGTGGGTTACGAACTCAGCCTCGGTGGCAAGGTCGTCGTATTGGAGATGGAGTCGTCCGCCGGCTACCACTCGACCGGTCGTTCCGCGGCAGTTATGTCGGAGAATTACGGACCCGCTCTTTGGAGCCGGCTAGTCACGTCATCACGGGGGTTCCTCGAAACCCCTCCCGACGGCTTTACGGACGTTCCGCTCATCACTCCCCGCGGCGCTTTGTTCCTGGCGCGAAAGGAGGAACAAGCGCAATTGTTCAACCAGGCTGATGAACTGCTCCGCAGGGGCGCATCGATCAAAGTGACGACTGCGGAAGAGGCGCTGCGATACTGTCCAGTGCTCCGCGCGAGCGAGTTCGTCTCGGCCCTGTATGAGCCGGACTGCAAGGATATCGATACGAACGCGCTCCTCGCGGGCTATTTGAAGGGGTTGCGGGTGCGCGGCGGGCACTTCGTCCCAGACGCCAAGGTCGAATCGCTGGCGCATTCGGGCGGGGTTTGGACGGTCACGACGCCGCGCGGTGTGTTTGAGGCTCCCGTCATCGTCAACGCCGCCGGAGGCTGGGTCCAGCAAATCGCTGCGCTCGCCGGCCTTTCCTATCGCAATGTAATTCCGTTCCGCAGGACAGCCGTCGTATTCGATCCGCCCGCGGGCAGTGAAATTCACACCTGGCCGATGACTTTCGATGTCGCCGAGACCTTCTATTTCAAGCCCGAGGCGGGGCGGATCATGGTGTCTCCGGTGGACATGGCGCCGTCTGATCCCTGCGATGCACAGGCCGACGAGCTTGAGGTCGCGATCGCCATCGACAGGATTCACCGTTACACCACGATGGAGGTTCAAAGGGTGACCCATAAATGGGGTGGCCTCAGAACGTTCGCGCCAGACCATGAGCCTGTCATTGGGCGCGATCCGGAGCAGCCGAGCTTCATCTGGCTGGCCGGGCAAGGCGGCAACGGCGTCATGGCTGGCGCCGCTGCGGCGCGGCTAGCCGCGAGCTTCGCGCTGAACGCACCGATTCCCGCCGACATCGCCGCGCTCGGCATCACGGCCGAGAAAGTCTCACCGGGTCGCGCTTGCGTGATTGACCCGGCGGCCGATGCGCCGGTCGTCGGCACGATCGAAGCATTCGAATGATCAAAAGCGCGATACAGAAGCTTTGATAAGAGGAAGAGCCATGTCCGAAAAACAACGCAACACCGAAGAACTCTTGGCTGCACGCACCAGCAACATCCCTAGGGGCGTTCTGACGGCTCATCCGATCGTAGTCGATCGTGGCGATGGCGCCTATATCTGGGACGTAACCGGTCGTCGGTATCTCGACTTCGTCGGTGGGATCGGCGTCATCAACGTTGGCCACAACCATCCGCGGGTGGTTTCTGCGGTGCAGGAGCAGCTCAAGCGCATCACGCATGCTGCGTTCCAGGTCGCCGCATACGAGCCTTATATTGCCGTGGCCGAACGGCTCAACAAGCTGGTCGGGAAGGGCGCAGCCTATAAGACCGCCCTGCTGACGACAGGTGCTGAAGCGGTCGAGAACGCGATCAAGATCGCTCGGGGCTTTACCAACCGGCCTGGCATCATCTCATTTCGCGGCGGATTCCACGGCCGCACCCTTCTGGGTGTCACGCTCACCGGATTCGCCCAGCCGTATAAGCAGAACTTCGGTCCATTCGCGCCCGAGGTCTTCCATGCCGTCTATCCCGACAGCTATCGCGGAGTTTCCTCAGAAGACGCGCTCGCGGCCCTTGCTGAAGTCTTCGCCACTGAGATCGCTCCCGATCGGGTGGCGGCCGTAATCATCGAGCCGGTCCAAGGTGACGGAGGCTTCCTGCCGGCACCGATCGAATTCATGAAGGCGCTGCGGGAGATCACGCAACGCCACGGGATTTTGCTCATCGCCGACGAGATCCAAACGGGCTTTGGGCGCACCGGCAAGATGTTCGGTTTCGAGCATGCTGACATTCAACCCGATCTGGTGACGGTAGCCAAAAGCCTGGCCGGGGGCTTCCCGCTCTCGGCCGTGATCGGCAAGGCGGAGATCATGGACGCCCCGACGCCCGGCGGACTTGGGGGCACTTATGGGGGCAACGCCATTGCCTGCGCTGCGGCGCTTGCCGTTCTTGACGCCTTCGAGGAAGAGGGCCTTGTGGAGCGGGCCGCTGCTCATGGTGCCAAACTATCGGCAGCCCTCGAGGCTTTGCGGGCTAAACACGCGGAGATTGGCGTGGTGCGTGGCCTCGGCTTTATGCGGGCCCTCGAATTCGTCACGGATGGCGAGACGAAGAAGCCCGACGCGGACCGCGCCCAGCAGGTCATGGAGCGGGCTCGCGAGCGTGGGCTGCTGGTAATTAAGTGCGGCGTCCACCGAAACATCGTCCGCTTCCTCGCGCCAATCGTCATCTCCGACGAAGACCTCGACGAGGCGATCCGCATCCTTGCTGATACGCTCGACGTCGACAGCGTGTCTGCCGCGGCTTGATGTTCGCTACCGGTCCTGATGCGGATTTGGCCAAGTCAGGACCGGTTTCTCCGCGGCCGAATCCGAACGGTAAGGGCACTGGTCGAGACTTTCCAAGGAGCGCAAATGCGCGCGATTTTCGTGGACTGCACGCCTGAGCTTTCGCGTGTCATCGAACAGGGTCGCCTGGCGGTTCCCGCGACGATCGAGGTCAACAAGGGAAGTCCAGCAGAAGACGAGTTGATCGACCTTTGCCAGGGAGCGGAAGTTATCCTCGTCGAGCATACGGTCGTTCCGCCTGCTGTTCTCGACGCCTGCCCCACGGTCCGGGCGATTGTGTTCATGGGAACCGGAGCTGGAACCTATGTCGACCTGGATGATGCTGCGAGACGCGGCGTGCAGGTCGTCACCACACCCGGTTACGGCGATCGATCGGTGGCGGAACATGCTTTCGCCCTCATGCTTTCTGCTGCGCGCGGAATAGCCGCGATGGATCGCGGCATCCGTGCCGGTATCTGGGAGCCGGCCGGCGGTGTGCAGCTGAAGGGCGCGAAGATCGCGGTGGTCGGATTAGGCGGCATTGGCACCTGCATGGCTAATCTTGCGCTCGGTATCGATATGGAGGTCGCGGCCTGGAATCGAACGCCACGCGAGCATCCGGCCTTCGTCGCCGACCTCGACGACGCATTGAACGGAGCGAGCGTCGTATCGCTCCACCTTGCGCTCAGTCCCGAAACGATTGGCATCCTCGGTCACCGCCGCCTGGCGCTCCCCAATCGCGGCTTTATCCTCGTCAACACTGCGCGCGCTGGCCTGGTCGATGAGGCGGCCCTTCTGCAGATGCTGGCGAAGGGACAGATCGGCCACGCGGCTTTGGATGTCTTCCCGCAGGAACCCCTTTCGCCGGGCAATCCCTACAGAGATATGGAGAACGCCACTTTGACCGCTCACGCGGCCTATATGACCGACGCCGCGTATGAGGAGCTCTGGCTACGGACCCTTAAAGCCTACCAGGCGCTGTGAACCAATCCGAATGATCGGCCGGCAACTGCGTATCTCATAACAACGAGGGATGGAGTTCATGAAGATCCTTGTGCCCGTAAAGCGGGTTGTCGACTATAATGTGAAGATCCGCGTGAA
>UBZM01000032.1 GCA_900470095.1 Hyphomicrobiales bacterium | reverse complement strand
GTCGGCTCGACGTAATTGCCAGCCCCCTCCATCGCCCGCCCGCCGCCGCAGGCGACGCGTGCCCCGCCCTCGCGCGCTAGCGCAGGGTAGGACAGGACCTTTTCGGCATGACGCGGGTGGATCAATGGCCCGATCTCGGTTGCCGCATCGAGCGGGTGGCCGATTTTGATACGCCGGACACGCTCGGCGACTCTTTCGCTGAAGCTGTCATAGATCGAGCGCTGGACCAGCGCGCGCGAGGACGACGTGCAGCGTTCGCCATTCAGCGAGTAGATCATGAACAGCACGGCATCGAGAGCGCGGTCCAGATCGGCATCGTCGAAAACGATCACCGGGTTCTTGCCGCCGAGTTCGAAATGCACGCGTTTCAGCGTCTTTGCGCCTTGCGCCATGATGTGCGCGCCGGTCGTGGTCTCGCCGACGAAGGCGATTGCCCGGATCGCGGGATGCTCGGTCAGGGCCTTGCCAGCCTCTTCGCCGAGCCCGTGCACCAGATTGACGACGCCCGCGGGCAATCCGTGGGCACGGATCACCTCATCCATGATCTCGGTCAGGATGACCGCAGAGAGCGGTGACCACTCGGCCGGCTTATGGACGACGGTGCAGCCGGCGGCGAGTGCCGGCGCGATCTTCCAGGTCGACAGCATGAAAGGCGTGTTCCACGGCGTGATCACGCCGACGGGGCCAATCGGTTGGCGGATGGTGTAGTTGATATGGTCGGTGTCGGGCAGCGAAAGCCCGTTGCCCGCCTCGGTGGCACGATCGGCGTAGAAGCGAAAATTCTCGGCGCCGCGCAGCGCAGCCTTCGCCATATAGCGGATCGGCTGGCCCGTATCGCAACTCTCGACGAAGGCGATCTCCTCGGCTCGCGCCTCGATCGCATCCGCGATCGCATGCAGGATCTTGCGACGCGTCGCGCCTGGAACATCGCGCCAGGTCTTGAAGGCCGCCTCGGCAGCGCGGGCGGCCAGGTCGATCTCCGCCGCACCACCGGAGGCTACGGTGCATTGATGCTCGTTGGTGGTTGGATCGAGTGTTTCGAAGGTTGCGCCCGTGTCGGAGAGTATACGCTCCCCGGCAATGAGATGCGGAACCACCCCGCCGTTGAGGAAGCGCGCCATGGCGCGCTCGGCCCCCATCAGATTGCTGGCGAATTTCGGATCGATGGCCCGGTTCATGCGGGGCCTCCCTTGCGTGCGAGGCGCTCATGCAGATTGTTGGTCTTGAGCGAGGCCGTTCCGTCGATCTCCTGGACCTCGACCGTGAGACCGAGCCCGATCCTGCTGAACAGGTCTGCGGTTTCCGCCTCGATCGTCGCCATCAGCGTCTCGGCGACCCGGCGGCGTGTCGCAGCATCCCGCCCCTCCCCGATCCGAGCCAGAACGGCGACGAAACCATGGGTCGGATCGCCATCGGCGATCGCGAAGATATCGCGACGCTCGGCCCGCGTCCGCAGGCCACCAATGGGAAAAACGCCGGTTGCGAGTGCCGCACGGTGCAATTCGTCGACCAGCCGGCGGAGCGACAGCGCCGGCTCAAGATTGGCCGAATATTCGACGATGATATGCGGCATCCGCTTACCCGCCTCGTGTTTGGAATTAAATTAACGTGTTAAATTAATTTCAGCAAGCGATTACCGGCGCGAACCGCTAGAATGGTTGCATTGCGCTGATCCTGCGCATCCGCCCCGGAAGGGACCACGTTTGAGAAGCCCCGCACCACCCCCGGATGATCCCTCGCAAGGCGGGACGCGCGTCCATCTTCGCCATTTCTCGAAATCGCTGCCGATGTCGCTGTTGCGGGCGCGCGAGGCGGTGATGCGCTGCTTTCGCCCGTCGCTGCGGCAGTATGAAATCACGGAGCAGCAATGGCGGGTGCTACGGGCGCTGAACTCAGTGCCCAGCCTGGAAGTGACCGATCTTGCGCGCGCAACCTTCCTGCTCGCGCCGAGCCTGTCGCGGATCCTCGTCGATCTCGAAGCGAGACACCTCATCACGCGAGCGGCCGATCAGCGTGACCTGCGTCGCGCCATCATCTCAATCAGCCCGGCCGGCGCCAGTTTGATCGAAACGGTCACGCCGGTCTCGGAAGCGATCTACCACGACATCACCAGCCGCTTTGGCGACGAGAAGCTCGCGACTCTGCAGGCCTTGCTGCGCGAACTGGAGGACGTGGCCAGCGCAGTCGCGCCCCATGACGAGAGCGTGGGCAAACCGCCCCCACCTCTGGAAACCACCCGGAAGAAGCGGCGAATCCCTCTGAAGCGAAAGCGCAGCGCGAGCTGACGGACGCGCTGCGCTCACGCCTGCTCAGACCTTGCCGAGGATCGTGGTCATCTCGGCCGGGGTGAAAGCCCGCATCGTCTGGTTGCGGATGTTGCCCAGCTTGGCAACGGCAAGACTGAGCGCAGTGGCGCTCATCTCGTCGGGAGCGTCCACGGTGACAAGGACGTCATACTTGCCGAGCGTGTAATAGGCGTCCTTGACGGTGATCCCCTTGGATTTCGCCATCTCCCGGAATGCCTCCAGGCGTTTGACGCTGTCATTGACGTTGCGGATGCCTTGATCGGTGAAGTTCGCGAGGACGACATAGGTAGCCATGACGCGCTCCTCCCTTTGAGCCCCGGCACAATGCACCACGGCCGGAGACGCCAGTCGATCTGTACCTGGGGGAAAAGCGTGCCTGCCTTGCGAGATGCGCGTCCAGGACCGCCTGGGAGCGCCTTGCCTATTGCGAGCTCTTGATGGCCTGGCTCACCCGGGCCGATGAAATGCTCGTTTCGCCTCTGAACGGTTCGTCCATGATGATGATGAGGCCGAGCACCATGCCGATTGCGCCCATATGCGTGGCGATCAGGGCAATCGCTGCAGGGTTCAGGTAAAAGCGGCCGTTCATCAGCATCGCACCGAGCAGAAAGACCAGGATCATCCACCAGAAAATCCCCGGCACGCTCTTGGTTGCAGCTTCGAGCCGGCCCTGGCGATAGTCCTCCAGTCTGTCCAGCAATCCGCGCAGCGAGGAGGCCGAATCCGGATACCCCGCCGCAACCTTGCGCACCTGCAGGACCAACGCAGCGAGCGCACGATCAGCCGTTGCAGAAAGCCCCGCATCCTCTGTCGAGAGGGAATGCCACTCATCGCGGGTGACGGCACCGACATAATCTCGCAGGGCCTTCCGCGCCGCCTCGGGCTCGCTCCCGTCGAGACTCGCGAGATCGCGATCGAGGCGCGCGATATAGGAGCCCTCACGCGAGACCGCATCATCAGCTCGCGCCAGATTTACACGGACATCCGCAAGCATCAGGGCGAGCACGAAAACCGAGAAGGCCAGCAGACTGCCATGAACGACCTCGGCGAGCTTGTTGGGCTCGTCGACAGCGTCCCGAGGCCGGGTAAACCAAAGGCGACGGGCAATGGAGGCGAGCAGTATCCCCAGTACCGCCGTCGACAATCCGCAGATGATCAGGATCACTGCGTCCGAATAGGCTGCGATCAGTTGTATCATCGAGAGCATCACCCTCCTCACAACAACGATAGCATGCTGGTGGGCGCTGCCGCGGGTGCAGCGAGACGCCTACCCCCTGAGTCGCTCACGATCCAGGTAGGCTGTGAGCCCCGGCAGCAGGCGGGCAGACAGCCAACTCGCCGCGACGCCGCTCACGCCTCCGGCGATCTTGACCAGCGCATCTCCCAGCCGGGCATGCCTGTCGGGTGACAGCATCTGGAAGAGCTCCAACCCTATCGCGATCCCGACGGTCAGCAGGAGTACGATCCCAATCCGCCTGGGGTAGGCGGTGGCGAACAGGAAACCCAAGAGCCCGAATGCGCCGAACCGCTCGAGATGAACGGCGTCGCCGATTCTCGGACGCAGTTCTATCGCGGACAAGGTTGCGTAAGCGATGAAGGCGAGCGTGAACCATGCCAGAGCGCGTAGAACTCTCCTGAATGTCATGGTCCGTCGATCTCTGGCTGTGGGCGGCGAGCTGCGAGCGCTCTATCGCGCGCTCTCGCTCACAATGGAAGCCCGCCTATTTCGCCAGCAGCGCCCGATAGACCTCCAGCGTCTTCTGGGTGACGTTCTGCCAGCTATAGGCCAGCTCCACCCGCTTGATCTGGGAGCGGGCCTGCTCCTCGCTGAGCGGATTGGCGATCTTTGCCATCATCGCCGCCGCGAGCGCATCGATATCGCCAAGCGGAAAGTAATCCTCCGGCGGCAGGCCAAGCTCCCGGTTCGCGGCGATATTGCTGGCGAGCACCGGGAGGCCGGACGCCATCGCTTCCAGGAGCGCGATCGGCATCCCCTCATGGCTCGACGGCAAGACGAAGAGCGCGGCATTGGCGAAGAGTTCGGCAAGCCTGTCGCCGGACTGGAAACCGGTCAAGACGACGCCGGCCACGGCCTGGGCCATCTCTCTGACCTGCAGGGAATAGGCGGTTTCAAACTCCGCCCCACCCGCCAGGACCAAGCGAAGGTCGGAGCGGCCGCTCCGCGCAAATGCTTCGATGAGGTCCGTTTGCCGCTTCTCCGGAACGAGGCGGGCGGCAAGCAGGACATAGCGCTTGGGCTGCAGGCCAAACTCCGCCAGGACGCCGGTCTGATGCGCGCCCCGGGAGATAGCCACGCCATTCGGCACGAAGCTGACCGGAGTATCGTACTTGGAGCTCATGGTCTGGGCGACCTCGCGCGAGACCGCGATCCGCCCATGGGACAGGCGCATGCCGAGATATTCGCCAAGCTTCAGCGCACGCCGGGCAACGCCGCCCCATTTCTGCCTGTCGTAATCGTAGCCGTGATGGGTAACCACCACCTTCATGCCCAGGAGACGGGCGAGAGGCACCATCAGTGCCGGGCCCACCGCATGAATGTGCAGGATGTCCGGCCGGCGCACCGCCGCGAAACAGACGCCCAGGAAGGTATGGACGATGGCCTCCAGCGCCATCTTGCGGGGCGCCCAGAGCGAGAAGACACGGATGCCGTTCGCGGGAGACGGCACAGACGGCAGGTAGCGGTGTCGGCCGATGACTTCAACGTTCCAGCCGCATGCGGCCATCTCGCCGGCCAGCATCTCGACATGTTTCTCGACGCCGCCCTGAACATTGGGGATGCCGCGGAGTCCGAGGAAAATGACGCGCCGTGGAATATCCTGATTTGCCATAGTCACCGGCCGTGCGGGAGGCACCTCGAAGGGAAGACTGGTCAATGACGCCTCCGCCGACTGCTGCCCGGCCGGTCTTGAACGACAATGCTGAAGACGATCCCGCTTTCAGCTCGGCGCCAGACCTCGGAGAGATTGCTCTTGGGAAGGTAAAGAGTGGAACCCAGCGTTCTGGAAAATCCCTCTACCTGATTTCGACCAATTTTACAGAACGCGGGCGGGCATCCGCAATAGACAGCCCCGCACTCTGTGTGTTTTCCAATTATTAACCTTTACGTCACTTTTTTTCTTCGTGGTTTTCAGGCGGCCCCGAGCGCGGCATAGAGGCTCAGTGTCCGGTCGCGAAAGGTGGCGGCGGAGAAGTCCGCTGCGATCCATTTCCGCCCCGCCGCTCCCATCCGCGCTCGCTCGGCCGCCGGGAGCGCGGCCAGATCTGCCAGCTTCTGCGCGAGATCCTGCGCGTCTCCCGAGGTCACCAGCATTCCGGTTTCTCTCTCCTGGATCATCTCCGGGATGCCGCCGATGGCGGCGCCCACAACGGGACGTCCCAGCGCATAGGCTTCCAGGATACTGATCGGCGCGTTTTCGTACCATTCGGAGGGCAGTACCAGCGCTCGGGATTGTCCGATCAGGCGGTGCAGGTCCTGCCCTGACAGGTGCCCCACGAAGCTCACATCCGCGCCGGTTTCGTCGGCGAACTGGCGAAGGGCTGCGTCATCCGGCCCGGTGCCGGCCACGATGAGCCGCTGCTTCGAGAGAGCGACGGCCTCGATCAATGTCGCAAGCCCTTTCTCGGGCGCGAGGCGGCCGGCGAAGACGAAATAATCACCCTCCTCCCAGTCGCTACGGTAACGCTCGACATCGACGAAATTCGGTATGTATTCCAGCTGCTCGCGGGGCCAGCCCCATTCGACCAGCTTCTCCAGATAGAAGCGGCTGGGAACGACGATGCGGTCGAGCTTGTCCCGGTAGAGGCCGAGCGAGCGATGCACCAGCGTTTCCGCGAGGACCAGGGTGCTGTACGGCACGGATCCCTTGATGCAGCGATGGCGCAGGACATTGTAGATATGGCCGCCGCGGCAATCCTCGCAGATTTTTCCGTCGCGCAGCATCTTATAGGACGGACAAGCCAGCTTCAGGTCATGCGCCGTCATCACCACGGGAATTCCAGCCGACTTCAAGGTCGCGAAGATCGCCGGGGAGAGGTGGTGGTAGACGTTATGGGCGTGGGCGACCGAGGGGCGCGCCTGCTCGATCAGTCGCGCGATATTCCGCTGCGCTTCGAGCGAATAGATGATGCTGGCCGCCTGGACGACCTTTCTCAACGGGCTCGTCCGGCGACCATATTCGATTTCCGAGACGAAATAGCCTGACCATGGCGAGGGCTCATTGCTCTCATGCTGCATGGCAAAGGGAACGACATCCCAGCCGATCCTTTCGAACATGGTCATGTGGTCGAAGAAGACCGCCTCCGCCCCGCCGCGGCGGTAGAAATAGTTATTGATCGCCAGCAGGCGTTTCCGAGCAGGTTGGGGCTTTGCCACGTCGCGGCTCCTCACCAGCCGATCCGATCCAGCATGCGATCGACAGGCAGGACCGCGCATCCGCGCTCGACCGCGTGACGCACCAGATGCTCGAATGTGCCCGGCGTGCAGCCATAGGGGGTTGGGTCTGGTGCGATGTCATGCGTGAAGAAGACGAGCCAGCCGGGCATGTCGACGACCTCGTCGATCCAGCGTGTCAGGGCGCGTGCCTCCGGATCGGGCTGGCGAATCTCGACGGCCTTGAGCATCAGGGGATCGACCGCACCGCGATTGATGGCTTCGCCGGCCCCGCGGCATGTGCGGAAGCGCCGGCGGAATTCGGGTCGCGCCAGAGGCCATGCCGCATTGTAGGGAAAGGCGAAATTGGCCGGCTCCGCGGAAATGCCGGCTTGCGCGAGATAGTCGGCATTGCGGTCCAGATCGCGCGACAGATCGGCGCCGGGAATGTCGCGGATCCTGCGATGCGAGAAGGTGTGGCAGCCGATTTCGTGACCGCGTTCGGCGAGATCCCGGCACCCGTCCGGTGTTATCAACACCCGGTCCGGCTCGACCTGGCCTGCAAGCCCTCCGGCGATATAGAACGTGCCACGCACGCCATATTTCTCGAGGATCGATGCTCCCTCGCTGCGGGCAGAATCTGGAACATCGTCGAAGGTGAAGGAGACCAGCGGGGTGTCCGTCTCCAGGCGGCGCCTGGAGCCCGCAAGCCCCCAGATCAGCCGGTTGCTCAGGCTGTCGAGCTTCGCTCCAAGGCGTTCGGATACGCTAGGCATGCGCGACGGCCCCTTCCGGCTGGGTTCGGCGCTCCGGCGCCAGCGCGGCCGAGGCCTGCAGGGACAGGCCGTAAAGCGCGAACAGCAAGGTGAACCAAAGCGAGTTGCCACCTTCGAAGAACAGGCTCTCGAGGCCGGCATTGAAGATGGTGTAGAGCCAGATGCGGGTGAAGAGCCGGGTCAGATGCGAGTGCTCGGCGTCGGGTTCCAGCCGCGAAATGTTGCGGAGCGGCAGGACGACGAGCCAGACCAGCGTAAGCAAAAGCCCGGGGATTCCCGTCATCAATGCGACGTCGAGATAGGAATTGTGCCCGTTTGCCGCGGCAACCGCCCAGGTTTCGATCGAGCCGCCGCTGTGGACGAGTTCCGATGTCTGCCAGAAACCCTTGAAGCCGTATCCTGTCAGTGGCCGGTCCGCGAGTTCGGAGACGGCAAAGCGCCAGATATCCGCGCGGTTGGTGAAAGTGGCATCGATCCCGAGCTCATTGATGAAATCGCCCAGCGGCCTGAATACCGCAGCCCCGATCGCGAAGATGTTGAACGCCCCGACACCGCCGATGACGATCGGAATGCGCAGGAAGCGAACCTTCTCGAAGACCCATGCGAGCAGAAGGATAGCCGGCATCATGGCCGTCGAGGTCTTGCCGCCGGTATTGATCAGGAAGAGGAACGACAGGCACAGGATCGTCATGCCCGCGATCCGCGACCAGGCATTCATGACGAAGAGGCCGAAGAACGAAGCGACCACCATTGCCGCTGCAGCGCTGTTCTTGTGCGGGAAATGCCCGCGCCACAACCCGGCATTCATCGGCTCGCGCAGCTCGGAAGCCTGATGGATCGCCAGCAGCGGCTTGAACAGGATGCCGTAATAGCTGACCCCCAGCATGATGAGCGTACCGATGCCCAGCATCTTGGCGAAATGCCTCTCGGAGGCCGGCAGCAGCAGATAGATGCTGGCATTGACCGTTACCATGACGGCGAGAACAGTCCCCTTGATCCCGAGCATGGGGTAGGACGAGATCAGCGAAACAAGGAAGAGCCAGGCAAACAGCAGGCCCAACAGCACGCGCGGCTGCAGGATGATGCTGCGCATCGGGTGAAGCAAACCGTAGGCGAGCGTGCCCGCGAACAGCAGCAGCGACACGATCTGGTTCATCAGGTTGGAGTTGCCGGCGCTGGGGTCCAGCACGGCCTCGCCGGTCAGGTCGACGAAGGGATTGAGGGAAATCCAGAAGAACAGGAAGATCGCCATGAACAGGGCGGTGCCGACATTCTCCCTCAGCTTCTCTCCTCGATCGGCCTCCCCCTTGGCGGCGCTTCCCATGGCCGCCTCTCAAGCAGCCGCGGGCTGCGGGTCACGGATATAGGTCCAGGCCCCACGCGCCAGGGCCGCTGCAATCCCGAGCATAAGGCCCAGCATCACCGCCGCCGCCAGCAGGATCAACGTACGCGGCGGCCAGCTGCGCGCCTTTGGCGGCATCGGCGACGAGATGACACGGACATTGCTGGTGTCGATCTGCTGGCGCTCACCGATCTGCTGGGCACGCGCCAGGTGGGTTTCGTAGATCGCAGCCTTGGCGCGTGCATCGCGCTGCAGGTCGCGCAGCTGCACCTCGGCGTCGTTGTCGGTGAAGACGTTCGATTTGCCATCACCCGCCTTGTCCTGCAGCATTCTGAGCGTCGTCTGTTCCCTGTTGAAGTCAGCCTTCGCGCCTTCCAGGATGCGGCGTGCTTCGCGGGACAGGGCGCCCTCGAGCACCTGCTGCTCGGATAGCGCGGTAATCAGCTGCGGATGTCGTGCGCCAAAGGTCGCCCTGATCGACCCGATCTGCTGCTGCAGCGTATTATATTGCGCCCGCAGGCTCGTCATGGTCGCGGAATCGAAGATTGACGCGCTGGCTGCCCGCCGTTCCGCGATCGCCGCGCTCATCTGCCTGTAGCGCGATTCCGCCTGGATGAAGCGCTGCTGCGCATCCAGAACCTGCGTATTGAGCTCGCCCGAAAGCCGCGTGCTGACGAGCTCGCCATTATTGGACTGCAGCCCCTTCGCGCGCCGAAAATCCTCGACCCTCCGCTCCGCTTCGGTCACGTTGCGGCGCAGTTCGTCCAGGCGGTTATTGAGGTTCTTCACTACCCGGCCGGCGCTTTCGGCCGCTGACTGGAAAAGCTCGGCCTCGAAGGCTTCGACAATCGCGTTGGATATCGCGACAGCCTTCTCGGGATCTTCCGCCCAGAGCTTCATGACCACGACGAAGGAGCGCTCCTCGCGCCGCGCCTCGACCCGTTCGGCCAACGCACGCATCACGGCAAGGCGATTGTCCTGATTGGTATCCCTGGACGAGATCAGGCTCCTGAGCGCCGACAGATAACCAGGTTGCACGAACTCCGGGTCGTTGGTCAGGTCGAGCCGGTCGATGACCCGAGCCAGGACGTTGCGCGAGGTTAGGACCCTGAGCTTGCTCTCGACCTCGAGCAGTTGTGCATCACGCTGCGGATTGCTCGTGAAGACATCGTCCCGGACGACGTTCAGGTTCGAGGGATCAATCAGGATGTCGGTGTAGACGGTATAGCGAGGCGGCGTCGTGACCGCATAGACCAGCGCCGCAGCGACGCAGATGATGATGGCGGCAACGATCAAGCCTATTCCCTGCCGCAGCCAGACGAGGATATCGTCGGCCCCGACATCGGCGAGTAGGCGGAGACGGGCAACCGGACTTCCGCTTCCGAACGAGCCCTGCCTCCGGCTCGACGGCGAGGAGTGTGAGTCGGGAGATGTGGCTGCACCATCGCGCAGCGATTCTGAGCGAATCCGGGAATGGCCTGTCGGCAGAGGCGTTTGTCGCTGCTCCGACTCCTTCGGCCCGTACATCCGCTTCGCCCTCAGCACGCAACTCTAGACGGAAGAGACGCGCCTATCCCCCGTAAACATGCCCTAGGGGTATGCTCCGGCCCTGAATTTTACGTTAATCGCGAGAAGAACACCCCGCTCCGGGAGTGGCAGCCCGGCCCTCAATCCCGGGGCAAAGTTCATCTGCGTCATCGGCCCCGCGAGAGTGCAATCTTCGGCCTTGATCCGAAGTCTAATCAAGAACTTGGGGTCTTGGCGGACGCTTCGAAATTTACCATTCGCATGGATATCCCCAAGCGTTAACGTATGCTCGCCCCTGATTGGCTATAAGTCCAAGGGGACACGAAGGACCTGGAAGCATCTCGGTATGTGCGGATTTGGGGGCTATTTCGGCGCGGTCCGGGATGGGAGGGAACTCCTTGAACGGATGACGGCTGCGATCGCGCATCGCGGCCCAGACGAGCGAGGGCTCTTCACCACCAAGGACGCAGGCCTCGGGCATGCACGGCTGTCGATCGTCGGCCTTGGGGATGGCCAGCAACCGATGTCCGATGCGACGGGTGAGCTGACGATCGCCTTCAACGGCGAGATCTTCAACTATGTCGAACTGCGCGAGCAGCTGCGCGCAAAGGGGCACCGCTTCCGGACATCGAGCGACACCGAGGTGATCCTGCATCTCTACGAGGAGATGGGAGAGGATTGCCTGTCCGTCCTCAATGGTGATTTCGCCTTCGCGCTCTGGGATGGCCGGCGCCGCCGCATGGTTCTGGCCCGGGACCGCATGGGCGTCCGGCCGCTGTTCTATACGAGGCAGGATGGCCGGTTCTATTTCGGCTCGGAGGTCAAGGCGCTTCTTCAGGTCCCCGGCGTCAGCGCAGAGATTGATCCCCTCGCTCTCGACCAGATCTTCACATTATGGGCGCCGATCGCGCCGCGCACGGCCTTCCGCGACATCTTCGAACTGGAACCCGCGCATCTCATGATCGTCCAGGAGGGCAGCGTCTCGACGCGGCCCTATTGGAGCCTGGACTATCCCGATCGGGATGCGCCATCCCGGCACACGGACGAACGCGCCGCGGCAGAGGAGCTGCGCGCCCTGCTGACCGAGGCAACCCGTATTCGCATGCGGGCCGATGTCCCGGTCGGCTCCTATCTCTCAGGTGGGCTCGATTCCTCGATCACCTCCGCGCTTGCGGCGGGCATGGCGCCTGGCGGCCTCAGGACCTTTTCCGTCACCTTTGACAGCGCCGAACATGACGAGAGCGCCTTCCAGATGGAAATGGCCCGGGCGCTCGGGACGCAGCACAGTTCCGTCGCTTGCGGCGAGGGCGATATCGCCGCGGTCTTTCCCGATGTGATCCGTTTCACCGAGCGGCCGATCCTCAGAACCGCGCCCGCCCCACTTTTCAAGCTGTCCGGCCTTGTGCGCGAGGCGGGGCTGAAAGTGGTGCTGACGGGTGAAGGCGCGGACGAGGTCTTTGCCGGCTATGACATCTTCAAGGAGGCGCGGGTTCGGCGCTTCTGCGGCAGGCAGCCCGGCTCCCGGATCAGGCCGCATCTGTTTCGCAAGCTCTATCCCTATCTGCCAGGCCTCAGGCAACAATCCGCAGAATATCTCGCATCGTTCTTCGGGGCGGGCGGCGCGGCACTCGACGATCCGCTGTTCTCGCATCGGCCGCGGTTCGACGGCACGGCGGCGACGAAGCTGTTCTTCTCGGGCGACCTGCGCGCCACGCTCTCGGGCTACGACGCAGCCGAGGAACTGGTGTCGCGACTGCCCGAAGCCTTCAGCCGCTGGCACCCCTTGCATCAGGCGCAATATCTCGAAGCCCGCTTCCTGCTCCCCGGCTATATCCTGTCCAGCCAGGGCGACCGCATGGCGATGGCCCATGGCATCGAGGGGCGCTTCCCCTTCCTCGACCATCAACTGGTCGAGTTCGCCGCCGGGCTTCCCCCCGAGATGAAGCTGAAGGGGCTTGTCGAGAAGCACATCCTGCGCGAGGCGACCAAGGACCTCCTGCCGCCCTCGATCAGTCGACGGGCAAAGCAGCCCTATCGCGCGCCGGACAGTCACTCCTTCGTCGGTGCGGGCGCCGCCGATTATGTCCAGGCCGCCATGGGCGAGGCGCAGGTCGCAGCCGGCGGCTTGTTCAATCCCAAGGCCGTGGCAAAGCTGCATGAGAAATGCAGCACGCGCCCGGCCTCCGGCTTTCGCGACAACGCAGCCTTTGTCGGCATCCTCTCGACGCAGCTCTGGCTGCAGACATTCACCGGCACGAGCGGCCGCAGATCAGAGGCCGCCTGAACCGGCCAGGAAAGGGAAAGACATGAGCGAAACAATCAGGGACAGCGTGAAGGCCTTCGTCGTCGAGAACTTCCTGTTCGGCGATACCAGCCATGAGCTCGACGGCACGGCGTCCCTGATCGAGAACGGCGTCATCGATTCCACCGGGGTTCTGGAGCTCGTGGCCTTCATCGAGGATCGCTACGGGATCACCGTGGCCGACGCTGATATCGTGCCCGCAAACCTGGATTCGCTTGATCGCATCTCGGCTTTCATCGCGTCGAAGCTGGCCGCGCCGGTCACGGCGTAACGACTAGGGGCGGAGCAACAGGCTCATGCGGATCGAGCAATTCCTCGTCACGAACGCCGCCGCAAAGGCTGCGAAAACGGCGCTGGTCACCGACCAGAGACGGCTGCGCTATGACGAGCTGGATGATCTTTCCAGCCGGCTGGCCACCACGCTCGCCGCAAGCAGCGTGAAGCGGGGCGACCGCGTCCTCGTTTTCATGGACAATTGTTGGGAAGCCGCCGTCTCGATCTTCGCAATTCTCAAGGCCGGCGCGACCTTCAGCCCGATCAACGCCTCGACCAAGGCCGACAAGCTCGCCTATGTCATCGGGGATTGCGAAGCCGCAGCGATCCTGACGCAGGCGAAACTGCTGCCGGTCGTGACGCAGGCGCGCGCGTTGGTGCCCGGGCAGGCGCTTTTTGTCGCCTCGACGCAGCCGTCAGCCGGTCGGCCACTCGAAGGCGCGGTGCCCTTCGAGGATTGCCTGAAGGGCGCGCCCGATCCCGTCGGCCATGGCGGCATCGATATCGACCTTGCCATGCTGATCTACACCTCGGGCTCCACCGGCCGGCCCAAGGGCGTGATGATGACGCATCGCAATATCGATGCGGCCGCCGACTCGATCACGACCTATCTGCGCAATACGCCCGACGACATCATCCTCAACGTCTTGCCGCTGGCCTTCGACTACGGCCTCTACCAGTTCCTCATGGCGATGAAGCTTGGGGCGACCCTCGTCCTGGAAAAATCCTTCGCTTTCCCGCAGGCGATCTTCGAGCGCATTCGCACTGAGAATGTCACTGGTTTTCCGCTCGTGCCGACGATGGCCGCGATGATCCTGCAGATGCGCGATCTCGAGCCGGGCTTCCTGCCGAGCCTGCGCTATCTCTCGAACACGGCCGCGGCCCTGCCGCCCGCCCACATCGCCCGGCTGCGTGAACTGTTCCCCGGCGTGCGGCTCTATTCGATGTACGGCCTGACGGAATGCAAGCGGTGCACCTATCTGCCGCCGGAAGAGCTCGACCGCCGGCCGGGCTCGGTCGGGATCGCCATTCCCAACACCGAGGCGCTGGTTGTCGACGACGAGGGCAACCCCGTGCCTCCTGGCGTGCCTGGCGAATTGGTGATCCGCGGTCCGCATGTCATGCAAGGGTATTGGCGCAATGACGCGGCAACGACACAGATGCTGCGCCCCGGCCCGAACCCATGGGAGAAGCGTCTCCATACCGGCGATCTCTTCCGGACGGACGAGGAGGGCTTCCTCTATTTCGTCGGCCGCAAGGACGACATCATCAAGACGCGCGGTGAGAAGGTGGCCCCGAAGGAAGTGGAGGCGGTGCTGCACGGCCATCCCGGCATCGCGGAAGCGGTGGTGATGGGCGTGCCCGACCCCGTGCTCGGCCAGGCCATTGCCGCCCTCGTCGTCCTTTCGGACGCAAGCCTGAGCGAGCGGGACATCATTCGCCACTGCGCCATCCATCTCGAGGATTTCATGGTGCCGAGGATCGTCGCGTTCCGCACCGAACTGCCGAAGACGGATACCGGAAAGGTCAGCCGCAGGCTGGCCGCCGAAACGCTGGGAGCAGCGGAATGAACATCCCCCCTGCCCCAGGCATGCTCGCCTTCTCGGCCGCCACGCTGACGATCGACAACGCCGCGGAGACGGAGCGGATCGTCGCCGAACTGCGCGCACAGCTGCGCGGCATGCGCAAGCGCGGGCTCGTGCTCGGCCTGTCCGGCGGCATCGATTCCAGCGTGTCTGTCGCGCTGGCGGTTCGCGCCGTTGGCGCCAAGAACGTCTTCTGCCTGTTCATGCCGGAGAACGATTCTGATCCTGAAAGCCTCCGGCTCGGCCGGCTGGTGGCCGACACTTTCGGGATCGAGGCCGCGGTCGAGGATATCGGCCCGACGTTGCAGGCCATGGGTTGCTACGAACGACGCGACGGCTTCATCCGTGAGCTCGTGCCCGCATACGGACCGGGCTGGGCCTCCAAGATCGTCATTGCCAACTCGCTCTCGGGCGACGGCTACAACATCTCGTATCTGGTCGTTCAGGATCCCGAAGGCCGGCAGACGAAGCTGCGCATGCCGCCTGCCGTCTATCTCGGCATCGTCGCCGCCACCAACATGAAGCAGCGCACGCGCAAGCAGATCGAATATTATCATGCCGACCGGCTGAATTTCGCCGTGCTCGGTACGCCAAACCGGCTCGAATATGATCAGGGCTTCTTCGTGAAGAACGGCGACGGTGCCGCCGACGTGAAGCCGATCGCCCATCTCTACAAGAGCCAGGTTTATGCTTTGGCGGCTCATCTCGGCATTCCCGAAGAAATCTGCAGGCGGCCGCCGACGACCGATACCTACACCCTCGAGCAGACGCAGGAGGAGTTCTACTTCTCGCTGCCTTATGACCGCATGGACCTGTGCCTCTACGGGCTCAATCACGGCCTCTCAGCCGAAGAGGTCGGCACGGCCACGCAGTTGACTGCAGTCGAGGTCGAACGGGTCTGGGCCGATATCGCGGCCAAGCGCAAGGCGACCCGGTACCTGCATCTGGGGCCGCAGCTCGTGCGCCCGGTGGACGAAATCGCACATTGAGGCCAGCGCACCGGCGGCGGCCTGTCCGCCTTCGGTGCGCGAAAACTAGTCGAACCTGCCGCCGTTCAGGCGGTTCCAATGCTCGCCCGCCAGGCCGTTAAGGAAGCCCTGCCCGTTGCGGAAGGCCTGAACGAGCTCCTGATCAGGCGAATGCACGACGGTCGATGCGATGTGGCTGAAGGCAATGCGCCGGCCCAGCATGGCTTCCAGCAGCGCGGGCTGCGTGCGGCCGCGCAAGCCGGCAACGCCGCGTGTCGCCGCGTGACCGATCAGGCAATCGATGACCGGGCCTGCCTGCCCTGGCCTGGCAAGAACCTGAAGGACGCGCGCGATCCGGTCCGGGCGGGCGTGATAGAGAAAGGCACCGATCGGCGCCCCGCTGGCCGAGGTGACCGACGCATACACCGCCTCGCCATAATCCGGCTTCTCGGACGCCTCGGCGACGATATGGGCGAGTTGTTCGCCGGACCAATCCGGACGCAGCGCGAACTGTTCCGTCAGCGGAGTGACAAGCGCGGCAAAGCCGGGCTGATCGACTTCTGCGACCTTGAGGCCACCTTTGACATGCCAGTTTGCCGGCACGCCCGACCAGCGCAGATCGTTGTCCTGCATCCGGCCGCGCAGATAGCGATCGAGCCCCCGGGAGACCGGGTTCAGCAGCCGCACCGCACCGATCCGGCTCGCGGCCAGATCCAGCATGAAGGCTGATGGCCGGATGATGCGGACCCAGTCCAGGCTGTACTGCGGCAGGGCGATCCCGCGCAGCCTCGTCCACATTTGCGCAGAGATCTCGCTGGCGGTTTCGCTGAACGAGAGATCCTGCGGCCCGGCGAGAAAGGTCTTGAGCAGCCGCGCGCCGGCCATCGGGTCGCTCGCCCGCCGCTCGACCATCAGCGAACCGCAGATCGCCGCGCGCAGCTTGCGGCTGCCGTGAATCATCGGCAGCACATTGACGCCGACGAAACCCGAAATGTCGCCCTCACCAGAGACATGGACGAGGGGGGCGATCTCGGGATCGCAACCCGGCGCTTCGAGATAGTGACGCCGCAGATAGGTCGCGAGCGTGGGAGGCGGAGGCACGCCACGATCTCGGAATATCCTTTGAAAGAGCCCCGTAACCGCCGGGATATCGGCGGCGACCAGCGGGCGGATCTCGCTCATGCCGGTCGGCCTGACGCTTCGGTCGATGCCTGCCCGAGCTCCGGGAGCTTGCGGACAAGGGCAACCCGCGGCGTTCCCGCCTCATTCGCGGCGAAGGTCATAGGTTCGTAGGCCTTGGTCCTGGCAATGAGCGCCGCCGCTTGCCGATCCTGGCCCTCGCCGAATTCGAACAGCAGCCAACCGCCCGGTTTGAGGAACGCTACCGCATCCCGGATCACCCGCTGGTGGATCGATATGCCATAGGGGCCGCCGTCAAAGGCTTCGCGCGGCTCAGCCTCGAGCAAATGGGCGCTCTCCCCCTCGAGGCGCGACGTAGAGATATAGGGCGGGTTGCAGACGATCAGGTCGACGGCCCCCTCCAAACAATCGCCCGCAAGTGCAGAGAACAGATCTCCCTGCCGGATGGTGACACGGTGCTGAAGTGCCAGGCGCTCCGCGTTCCGTCGGGCGAGCTCGACGGTGCTGTCAGTCAGATCGGCGGCCCAGACGCGCGCCGACGGAATCTCGGCTGCGATCGCCAAAGCGAGATTGCCCGAGCCACAGCACATGTCGACCACGATCGGCTCCGCAGCGGCCCGTTCGCGAAGGATCGCGACTGCTCTCTGGCCGAGGAGTTCGGTTTCCTGGCGCGGCACGAGAACGTCAGGCGCCAGCTCCAGGCTCACCCCCATGAAGCGATGCAGGCCGGGCCGGGGCTTGCCGTCGAAATCCAACACTGTGCGCGGCATGAACGCCCCTTCCCTTGCTGAGCGCCTTATTCATCCGCGAGAAACTATGGCGGTCAGGTAAACGGAGGCTGAAATGAAGTGAACGGAGGGTGTTAACCGCACAATCATTTCTGCGTGTTACTGGCCGT
This sequence comes from Hyphomicrobiales bacterium, assembly GCA_900470095.1. Taxonomy (GTDB): domain Bacteria; phylum Pseudomonadota; class Alphaproteobacteria; order Rhizobiales; family Beijerinckiaceae; genus Allobosea. The sequence continues at coordinate 97,252 of UBZM01000032.1, read as the reverse complement.
ATTGTCGATGGTGGACGCCACCGAGTGCCGCTATCTCGGTTGTTGTCAAAGGCAGGACCGGATGGCTTCGGATAACGCGAAAGGATCGAGTCATCGCAGAGCGTTTCTGCCTATGCTTATGTCCTATGCCGCGTCCGGCGGCAGCCTCATCGTCAGTTCCGCCGCACAGCTCCTGACCTTCGCCATCCTGGCCCGTTGGCTCGGCGTCCATGAGTTCAGCCTCTTCGTCGCCATCACCGCGATTTCGAACATCGCGGTTCATATGTGCGGGCTCGGTGCCATGGAATGCCTGGTTCGCCGCGTGGCGCGCGACCGGGCGATCTATCGCGACATGCTTGGCCACAACATCATCCTGACGGCCGCCAGCGGTGTGTTCCTGGTCCTTCTCGGGGCGGCGATTCTGCCCTTCTTCTTCACGCTGTCCACCGATCCGGCGACGAATGTCGCAGTGATCACCCTGATGCTCGTCACGAATATCATGCTGGTCCGCATCATCGTGCTGGCCGAGCAGATCTTCATCGCCCATTCCGATTTCGGCTCGGCCAACACGGTGGTGGTCAGCTTTGCCATCGCGCGGACGATCGCCGCCTGCCTTGCCTGCATCGTCTTTGGTGTTTCGACGCTCGCGACCTGGGTGCTGTGGCAGTTTGCCTGCCATGTGCTCGTTGCGCTGGCATGCTGGCGCGCCATCCGGGGACTGGGCCAGCCGAAATACCGGATCGTGCGCGAAGAGCTGCCGCTCGGGCTCTATTTCAGTATTCCCTTCATCCTGCGGGCGATCCGGCAGAACGCCGACCTGCTCGTGCTCAGCCTCGTCGCGACAGCCGAAATCGTGGCGAGCTACAGCGTGGCGCGACGGATGCTGGAAAGCAGCTATCTCTCGGTCGAGGCGCTTAATCGCCTGGTCTACCCGGGTTCGGCCAAGGCGACGGCGGCTGGCCTGCAGCACGCCCTGCCCCGCGTCAGGAAGGTTCTCATTGCAGCCACCGCGATCAGCATCGCGGCGGCGATCGCCGTCTTCGTGCTGGCGCCGGTCCTGCCCTATCTGTTCGGCAAGGACTATATCTCGCTCGTTTCCTTCGTCAGGGCTCTCTGCTGGGTGGTGATACCGCTGGCGATGTGGTCCGTGGCGGTGGAGGCGCTCGGAGCGTCGGGCCACCAGCCGACCCGCGCTGCGGTCATGGGACTTGGCAGCGTCATCGGCGCTGCGATTGCCGCCTGCGCGACCTGGTATGCCCCACCCACAGGGACTTTCGTTTCATTCTACGTGATCGAGATCGCCATGGTGGCTGCGGCCTGGGGGGCACTCCTGCATGTCGTGAACAGGGACAGGGAGGAGGCGCGCAAGCAAGGTCTCTCTGCGGGGATCGCGCATGGACGCTGACCTGCAACAGAATCTGCAGTCATCCCTCCCGACCAGTGGCGAGGAGAGCCCTCCGCGCGGCTGTGGCGTCCGGCCGATGACGAAGCGCGATATCCCAATCATCGCACAGCTGTTCAGCAAGACCTTTCGTCACCACAAGAGCGAGGTCGCGCCGGATCTGGAAGGATATCTCGAGACGGTCTTCTTCGGCAGCCCGCACTACCGGCCGGAGCATGGCAGCATCGTCTATGACAGCGCTGCCGGCAACGTTGCCAGCGCCATCCTTGCCCTCCCCATGGAATTCACCGTCCATGGTCGCCCGATCATCGCCAAGATTCTCTGCGCCTTCATGGCGGATGGGAAGGAGGGCGCGGCAGGAGCGGCGCGCCTTGCCCGACAGATGCGAGCGGCCCGGCAGGATCTCTGCTTCTCCGACAACGCCTCGCCGGTCAGCGCCGATCACTGGGTTGCGGGAGGCGGTGTGGTTCTGCCGGTACAGAGCCTCGAATGGCAGCGCACGTTCCGGCCGCTTGCTGCCGGGGCGATCGCGTGGAGCCGCTACGTGCCGCTGTTGCGGCCCCCTGGCGTCCTGCGCCTTCTCGGCCTGTTCGATGGCCTGCTGCGGCGGCGAAGGCGCTCGCTGATCCCTGCCGCGGCGGCGGGCTTCCGGACGATCAGTGCCAGTCCGGACGAGTTCTTCCGCTGCGCCGGCCCGATGATGGAACGGTTTCCAATCCGGCCGGTCTGGTCAAAGTCCGAGTTCGACTGGCTCGTCGGCGTCGCCGCGCTGAACCAGGGCCTCGGCTCCCTGCAGTACAGGACCGTGATCGCCGAGGACGGCCGCGTGATCGGCGCCTTCCTCTTCTTCGGCAAGAAGGGTCGGGAAGCCAACGTCCTGAACCTCCTATGCGCGGCGGGCCACGAGTTCGACGTCACCGGCCAGATGCTCGCGCATCTGGACGCAGAGGGCTATGCCCGGGCGAGCGGGATGGCGCAGCCATTCCTGATGAACGCAATATCGCGGCAGCGCTGGCTGTCCTTCAAGCACCGCGGCTATTTCTGCCTTGTCACGCGCCATGCCGAGATCAAGGACGCCGCGCTCCGCAACGGGATCTATTTCGGCGGCCTTGCATCGGAAAGCTGGAGCAGGCTGCTCACGGATTTCTGACGTCGTGGCGCTCGTATCGACACTGGAGGCCCGATTGGCGGTTTCGATCATCATCAAGACTCTGAACGAAGAGAAGCGCATCGCAGCGACGATCGAGAGCTCGCTGGCGGCGCTTGGCGACCTGCAGGGTGAGGTGGTCATCGCCGATAGCGGCTCGTCCGACCGCACCATCGAGATCGCATCAGGTTACCCGGTCGTGATCGCCCAGATCGTTGCGCCGGCGCGGCCGAGTTGCGGGATCGGGCCGCAGCTCGGCTTCCAGCATTCCCGCTACGAGTACATCTGCCTGATCGACGGAGACATGCTGGTCGATGCCAGCTTTCTCGATGCTGCCATCCGTTTTCTCGTCGAGAACCCTGCCGTGGCCGGCGTGACCGGACATGTCGAGGAGATGCAGGTCTCCAATCTCGAGTATGCGAGACGCGTGCAGCGCAATGGACCCGAGAACAGAACTGGTCCGATCGACCGGATGAATGGTGGCGGGCTCTATCGGCGCAGCGCGATCGAGCAGGCCGGCTATCTCTCGGACCGCAATCTGCATGGCCACGAGGAGATCGATCTCGGCATCCGCCTGCGGAGCCGCGGATGGAAACTGCATCGGCTCGACCGGCGCTTCGTCCAGCATTTCGGCCATACGCTCAATTCCTACAGGCTTCTGACGAGGCGCTGGAAGAACAAGTATCTGCACGGCGTCGGCGAATTGCTGCGTGCATCGCTCGGCAAGCCCTATTTCTTCCAGCTCCTGCGTGAGCTCCCCGAGCTCAAGCTATGGAGCGCGGTCTATCTCTGGTGGGGGCTCTCGATCGCAATCCTGCTTTTCCTGCCCGACAAGGCGTTGGCTCTCGGGCTGGTCCTCGCTCTCTTCGCCGGCATCGTGGCGCTGATGAGCCTTCGCAAGGGTGGGATCGGCATGGGGCTCTACACCGTTGTCGCCTGGTTCTTCCACGCCGCAGCGCTGCCTGTGGGCTTCCTGCGGCGGCGGCGCCCACCCGCCGCGCCCATCGAGAGCCGCATCATCCATGAACCGGCGAGAACGGCCGCCTAGCGGGCGCAACCGGGCCACGAACATCTCAGGAAAGCTCCCTTCATGACCGACGACACCGTGGAGAAGAATGTTCCGCTCTGGGACCGGATCGTGCATTCCTCGTCGGAGTATTTCCGGAGGAAGCGCGGCGGCTTGTTTCGGGCGACCATTCCCGAATTCACCTCCCTCAAGGTCTGCGACGTCGGCGGCTCCAGGCACTTCTGGGAAAAGCTCGACCCGGCCGACGTTCCCAAGGACCTGACGCTGGTCAACATCCGCGACGACGGCCAGGCGCGCTCGTTCACCGGCTCGTTCGGCGATGTGAAGGTCATCGTCTATGACGGCGACCGCCTTCCCTTCGAGGACAAGTCGTTCGACGTGGCGGTGTGCAACTCGGTGATCGAGCACGTGCCGCCGGCCAACCGAGCCAATCTCGTGCGCGAGATCAACCGCGTCTCGAACTACTACTTCATTCAGACGCCGGCCTTCGTCTTCCCCATCGAGCCGCATTTCTTCTGCCCTGCCCTTCACTGGCTGCCGCGCCCGCTTGCGCGCCATGCCGTCAGGCTGTCGCCGTGGCGCTTCCTGTCAAAACCGTCCGAAGAGCATATCCGGGAGTATTTCGAGGAGATTCAGATCCTGACCCTCAGGGAGTTCCGCTCCTATGCGCCTGAGGCGAATCTGGTTCGGGAGACAATCGCAGGCCTCACCAAATCCTACATCCTGCACGGCCCGTCGCGGCCCTGAAGGCCCAGCGGGATCATCCAGGGTACGCCGGATTGGGATTGGTCGGCATGAAGAGACTGCTTTCCTTAGTGGCCGCGGGGCTGGCGTTGACCGCCACCGCGTCTTGCGCCATCGCCGCCGACCAATGGCTGCCCGTTCGCGAGGTATCGCTGGAGGTCCGCCCCGGCAGCCCGCTCGACTTCTCCGGGCTCCTGTCCAGCCGGGCGATCGGGCCAAGGGCCTCTATCAGCGCGGGCCAGCGGGTGGTGGTGCGGCAGGACGGCCGTCTCGCCCTCGCCCAGGCGCCGGAAGAACCCGCGCGCCTGTTCTGTGCCTCTCTGGCGTGGAGCCCGGCCTCGGGCGGCTTTCCTGATCGCGCCGGGGCCGACCGCTACGCAGAGCAGCTCGCGCGGCACGGCTACAACATCGCACGGCTAACCTTCCTTGACGCATCGCTGATGTCCGGCCGCGGCAAGGATTTCGATTTCGACCCCGACACGCTCGACCGCATCCACTATCTGCTCGCCGCGCTGAAGCGGAACGGCATCTACTGGATCATCGACGGGATGACCTCGTGGCGCGGCGCCTATGGCGGCTATGACGACCGCTGGGATCCGGCCGGCAACCTCAAGCTTGCGCTGCATCTCGACGACGCCGCCTTCACCCATTGGAAGAGCTTCACCGAAAAATTCCTCGCACGGGTCAATCCCCATACCGGCATCGCGCCGATCCACGACGACGCGCTGGCTCTGGTCATCCTGGTCAACGAGAACGGCATCGAGTTCGAGGGTGTCGTGCAAGACCGGCCCGGCAAGCCGCCTTATGACGCGATGCTCGCGCCCCCCTTCAATCGCTGGCTGGCGAAACGCTATGCGTCGACGGCTGCTCTTTCGAAGGCCTGGGGCGGGCTCGGCTGGACCGAGCGACTGGAGAATGGCTCGATCGTACTGCCCGGCAACCGTTACACCGATAGTCCGCGCATGCGCGACCTGCAGGCCTTCTTTACCGAGGTCGAGACCGAATCCGCCGCAAAGATGAGCCAAGCGCTACGCACGCTCGGCTACAAGGGCCTGATCAGCACCTATAACAACTGGCCGACGATCCAGACCGCCCTCAGCAGGCGTGGCCTCGAAGCCGTGACGATGAACACCTATCACGACTGGGTCGGGGGCTATGCGCCGGGCAGCAAGCTGCTTCAGCAGAGTTCGGTCGGCGACGGCGCCAACGCGATGCGCATGATCGCGGCCGCGCGATGGCTCGGAAAACCCTTCATCGTCAGCGAATACGATCACCTGTTCTGGAACCGCTATCGCTACGAGGGCGGGCTGGTCTTTCCGGCCTATGCCGCACTGCAGGGCTGGGACGTGCTCTGCCGGCACGCCCACGGCCCGATCATCCTCGCCTATGGCGAGCCCTATCCGCACAAGCGGGCGATGCTACCCTACGCGATCGCCCTCGATCCCGTGGCCCGCGCGGGCGAGACCCTCTCCGCTCTCCTGTTCAGGCGCGGCGATGTCGCCACCTCCCGGATCACGATCCCGTTCGCGGTTCGCGGCGAGGAGGATCTCGGCAAGGATATGCAGGCACGGGAACCTGAAAACCTGACGGATCTGGCTCTGGTCGGGCGGATCGGATTGCAGGCTGCCGACCGCATCGGCGAACAGATCGCCGTTCTTCAGCCCCGCGACACGAATCGCGCGGCCGCGATCATCGACAGGCTGAAGAAGAGCGGCGCGCTCTCGCAAGGAAATGCCACCGACATCGCGGCAGGGCTCTACCAGAGCGACACGGGCGAGATCGTCCTGAACCGCCCAAGCCGGCAGTTGCGCGTTTCGACGCCCGCGACGGAGGCCGTCGCCTTCTCCTCACAGAGCCTGCCGGCCAGGCTCGGAACAATGAGCGTCGACGCTGCGGAGGGTGACGGTCTCGTCGCCCTGGCCTCGCTCGACAGGCCGGCCTCCCTCGCCAAGGGAAGCCGCTTCCTGCTGATCTTCGCCACCGATGCCCGCAATACCGGCATGACCTTCCGCGACCGGCAAGAGAAGGTCATCGAGGATTTCGGCCGGCTTCCGGTGCTGATCCGCAAGGGACAGGTTGATCTGCGGATCAACAGGACAGCGCCGCGCTGGCAGCTCTCACCGGTCTCTCTCGATGGAACGGTGAAACCGCCGATCACCCGCGGCGCGGGCCCGGTGTCATTCCGCCTCTCGAACGATCTCCCGACCGGCCCGACGACCTATTTCCTCCTGGAACTCCTGGAGGGCGGCTGATGGCTCTGCCGCACCCGCTGGCCCTGGGCGCCGGGAGGAACGAGTTCGACGCGCATTCGGCCCGCTCAGCTGCTTCACCGGATGGGGCCGGAAGGCCCGGCATGAGCGGCCCGAAGATCATGCGGGGCAGGCGGCGGGCGGTCACCGGCCTCGATCCCGGAGCCTCGGTGGTCTGTGATGAAGCCTGGTAATTTTCCATGCGCCAGCGTCGTGCCATTCGCGCCGGACGCCTCGACCTGAAATCGCTTTTTGCCGGGCTCAACATCGCCGGCTCCGACATCCCCCCACACCGGACGGTTCCTGACCGCAGCTGAACGACCGTATCACCCTGGCAAAGACGGCCGTGCAAGCACCATCCGCCCGTCGCAACGGGAGGTTTGCGCAATCCGTCGCTGCCCTTGCTCTTCACTGATGTTTCGGGCACGTTTCATGCCGTTGCAGACATGAATACTGGCTGAAAGCGGCTGGAGAGCGTGCGCTGCGCGCCTGACGCCTGGGATGCCGTTCAGATCTGGGAGTCTGGTACCCCGCCTTATGGACAGAACTCTTCAAGACGGCCTGAAGATTCTTGAAGCCTTGGCCAAGAGCGATCAGCCGAGGAGCGTTAGCGATCTGGCGGAGCAGACCGAACTGAGCGAAAGCCACATTCAGAGTGCTTTGGACGTCTTTGAGCATGCGGGCTATCTCGCGCGCGAGCCCGACACAGGACGATGTGGGCTATCACTGAAATTGTGGGGGCTAGGTGTCGGCCTGTTCGCCCGGTTTGAGCTGAAGCGGGAAGCGCAGCGCCACCTCTCCGAACTCGCCCTGCGCACGCGCGAGACCGTGCATCTGTCGGTCCTCACCGGCCCCGATGTGATCTATATCGACAAGATCGATAGCCCCGAGCCTCTTCATGCCAGCTCCGATATCGGCGGCAAGGCTCCAGCCCATGCGGTCGCGATCGGAAAGGCGATTCTTGCGTTTCAGCCTTCGCATGTCATCGAAGAAATCGGGCGGAATCTTCTCACCTTCACGCCAAGGACCATCAATAGCCTTGAAGCGCTTGAGCACGAATTGTCAGCGGTCCGCTCGCAGGGCTATGCCGTCAACCTCGGCGAATGGCGCGGCGCCGTCTATGGGCTGGCAGCCCCGATCAGGCGCGCCGATGGCGTGGTCGAGGCTGCGGTTGGCATATCGGGGCCATCGACCCGGCTGACCCCCGAGATAATTACGCTCATGGCGGAGCAGGTCATGGAGGCCGCAGACGAGATATCGCGCGGGCTCGGCTATGCCGGGACGGGGCGATAGCACCTCCTCCGCAGCGGACACTGGTCCGTCGAATCAGCAGCAAGACCGCGACGGCTCGGTCGATCTGACCCGCCTTATGACGGCATGCCCTCGCCGAGCGCTTCATCCACGGTCACTCGTTCGACATGCCGATACCCCGGTGGAGAGCCTCTGCCTCCAGGAAAAAGGGAGGTTCTGCTCGTACGAAGGGGCCGATCGCGTTTCACCAGCGCAAAGTGACTTCGTCTGCGTCGTCCACATGCGTGCTCGGTTGAATCGCTGCTCGCTGGCGCAAGAGCTGGCGATCCACTAACAAAAAGCGCAGGCCACGCATTGGGAGCAGGACAGCCGGCGATGGCGGATTCGAGTGTTTTCAGGCGTCGCGTGTATCACATCGGCGGCTACGATCATGCGCAGCCCGCGGTCGTGCATGGTCGCTTTGTCAGAGAAACGCGACGTTTTGAGCGTGCGTGGGCGGCCTCCGTGGTTTCGTCGGAGCCCAGCAACAGCGATGACGTCTCGACCTGGCAAGTGCTCACGGCTGGCCCCAACTGGCGGGTCGAAACCGAGTATTGCGCAATCAGATGGGACGATGTGGTGGAAGCCACGAACAGGCGACCGATATGGTGGCGCATTCCCCAAGGCCTCCTCGCTTTCGTCGATTTTATCGTGGCCGGAGCGCTCTGGGGCTATCTGCGCGCCAGTTGGCGCTACGCGATGTTCTTCCTCTATCCATTTTTGATTCTGGCGATCATTGCCGCATTTTCGCTTGCTGGCGGAGTGGCCCTGGCGCGAGCCACCGACTCCAGCGCGATCGGAGCCCTGGGAGCGATTGGCGCCTTCCTCATCTTGTTTCTCGCCGCCGATCGTTGGGTCTATCTGGGGCTTCTCTTCGACGACTGGATCTTTGCCCGCCAATACATCCGTCGTGGCGATCCAGTCCTCGAAGGGCGCCTGCAACGCGTTGCGGCCGATATCGTCGAGGCCCGGCGCAGCGGCGCCGCGGACGAGATTCTCATCGTCGGACATAGCCTTGGAGCCGTGCTTGCGATCGATCTCATCGACCACGCGATCAAGCTCGGGCTGGAGGACCAGGACGAGCGTCCTCGCCTCACGTTTCTGTCCGTGGGATCGTCGACCCTCAAGATCGGGCTTCATCGCGCCGCTCGTCGTTTCCGCGCCGCCGTCGAGCGCGTGAGCGCCTGCCGCGCCGTGTTCTGGGCGGACTACCAGGCGCGCTCGGACGTGATGAATTTCTACCGGGCCGATCCTCTGCCGCTGATGGGTTTGCCCGCCACGGGCTCCCCGGTCATTCGCAGCGTCAGCATCAGGCGCATGATCGATCCGGCCCGCTATCCCCGCATTCGCAAGAACTGGTACCGGATGCATTGCCAGTTCGTCAGGGGCAATGATCGACGAGCGCCGTATGATTATTTCATGTTCGTCTGCGGGCCGCTCTTTGCAGAACAACAGGTCAATGCCAAGGAAGGTGCCATGCAAGCACTCGATGCCGACGGTCGATTTCTCGTTTCCCCCTCCCCGGCCCCGACGGGCGATCACACCACCGAGGTCGCCAAGCGATGACCCTGAGCATCGCCAAAGCGATCTACGCGCTGCTTGCCGTTGGCTGGTACATCATCCGCATCCCGCATGAGCGACGTGCCCGCCGGACTCCGGTTTCCCGGAGCGCGCGCGGGATGCGGGAAATCATCCTGCTGAGCATTTCGTTCACGGGCCTCGGACTCTTGCCCTTTATCTATGTCGCGACCGGGTTCCCGCGCGTTGCGAACTACCCGTTCCAGCCGGCACTCGCCTGGCTCGGTGCCCTTGTCGCGATCGCGGCTCTCATCCTGTTTCATCTCACGCACCGGGCTCTCGGCCGCAACTGGTCCGTGTCCCTGGATCTCCGCGAGAGCCATCGCCTCGTGACGGAGGGCGTGTACCGGTATGTGCGGCATCCCATGTATTCGGCCTTCTGGCTGTGGGCGATTGCCCAGGCCCTCCTGCTGCCCAACTTTGTCGCCGGACTGTCTGGCCTGATCGGTTTTGGAACGCTGTACTTCTTCCGCGTCGGCCAGGAAGAGCGCCTGATGCTCGACGCGTTCGGCACGGAATATGGCGACTACATGGCGCGGACCGGCCGCGTCATGCCAAGGTTCCACGCCTGAGCGCAAGGTCACAGTCTCGCGACCTGTGCGCGCACAGGGGTCGGTCGCTCTCGGCCCGATGGGGTGACGCGACCGAGAATTGGGGGCTCTGCCGGGCGCTCGGCCGAGTACTCTGTGCGGGTACAGCCATTGCGACTGCCACAATGAATCGACAGGTGAAGGTCAAGTGACATTCCGCTGCGCTCGTCGCTCGGCGGTGGCGATATTGTCACCGCCGTTGTGCTGTGCGGCGAAAGATCTAAGCGCCCTCACGTTGCCCGCCAAGACCTGTCTAGTTTCCAACACGAATCATTCGACTTCACCCGGACGAAGAATGACATCCCCGCGTTGAATACGTTGCTCGGAAGATGTGAGCGAAGCATCAACGACGTTAGAGCACCTTCGGCCGGTTCAGCCTCGGGAAACCACGAACGTCTTCGCTTCGGCAGAAACTGGCCTTAGCCGATTGAAAGTGCTGAGGATATTTGGAATACTCGATGTTGTGCCGCACTGCCGCGATCCGGGGCAAGGAAGTGGGTTTGGTGTTGCGCATCCGCACTAGTAGCCGAACTTGTTTCAGTCATAGTTGCAATGTTCTCAACGAGGGCGAATCAATGAAAAAGCTTATGATCTTGGCTGTATCCGTTGCGTTGGTGGGCGTTGGTGGCTGCACCACTTATGGTATTGGCAAGGGCAAGGGGAAGGCTCCTCCTCCAGTTGCTTCTCCGATCGTTACGAAGGGCTGACGCTCGATATTCTGAAAACGGCCGGAACAATCCGGCCGTTTTCTTCGTTTGATTGATTGCTCTTTCGAGAGCTTAATGACGCAATTATTGGTGTTATAGCGCCTGACGCCGAAGCTATTGTTCTTCCGGAAAACGGAGCTCTGCGGTGTGGTTTGATCCAAACACTCGAGCACGCGCTCGCATTGTCTTTGCTTGTGCTGCTGCAATTTCATCCTCCCTCTGGATAGCCCAGGCCAGGGCACAGGAGGATCGGTACGCGCCACCTCCCGAAGCCACCAACGAGGCTATCGTACAGGATCCCCGGCCGACCGGTTCGATCGGCAAGCCGACCTCCAGGCAGCATCGGCGAGAAGCCGACCAGCGAAGTGGTCAGTATTTCGTTGAGTTCCGATCCCGCTATGCACTCAGTTACGGCCATACGTTTCTGGTCCATGGCCGGCTGAACGCAAGGGGCGAAGTCGGCCAGGTCAGGGCAGAACAGGTCGCAGGCCTGCATCCAGCCGGCGAAGGTCCTCAGCTCTGGTCGGTCGGGCATGTCCTCCCCGTTCCCGCGGAAACGGGCCCCAGCGATGGCGACCTGGAGGATGAGTACATCTCGGCTCGGTACAGGGTTCTGCTGACCGAAGCCCAGTACCGCCGCGTAGCGGCCTATATCAGGCAGAAACAGCAGAAGCCGACGGCCTGGCACGCAGTGCTCTATAACTGCAACAGATGGGTTGGCGAGGTTGCTCAGTACATGGGGCTGAAGGCCCCTGACAATACCCTGCTCTACCCGCCTGACTATATTGCCAGTCTGCGCGCCATCAATAGCGGGCGCGCCAGGGACGACGCAGTGCCGGCGTCCCTCCAGCAATGAGCCGGGAGCGTCGTTCCGCTGCTCGTTCGCGTGTGCGCGACGAGCGGCGGGCGGCGATGCCGGAAATTGCCCGGTGCGTGCCCGTCAGCGCAGGACGATGACGGGCGTACCGACCCCGACGCGGTCGAACAGATCGACAATATCGTCATTGAACATGCGAAAGCAGCCATAGGACGCGAAGGTGCCGATGGAATCCGGCCTGTTGGTGCCATGGATTGCGTACTGACCACCGCCGGACAATGTGAGCGCACGCGCTCCCATTGGGTTTCTTGGGGAACCGCCCGGGATGACGTCCGGCAGGCTTGGATTGTCCCGCTTGATTTCATCGGGAGGCGACCAGGCAGGCTCAACATGCTTACCCTCGACCTCGACCTCACCGAGCCATTGCTTGGAAGACTTCCCGACCGCGACGCGATAGCGGATGGCAGTTCCGTCTCCTTGCACCAGGTAAAGCCGGCGCTCCTTTGTCTTGATGACGATGGCGCCTGGTGACGCATCTCCCTTATAGGTAACGGTTTCGCGAGCGTTGACTGGGATCGCGACCATCATGGCCGCCAACACGATGCATGTCCGGAGCACTGCCAAGCTTCCTGCACTCAGATCGTCTGCGTCGCGACGACTTCAACGATCGCTTCATATCAAGGTCTCGTTGATTATTAGTGCATGATTTGGGTTTACTCCAGAGGAAGTGTAACGCACAGTTTTACGCGCCCTCCAGGGAACCAATGAGGTCGGAGTGGCGGGCTCTCACCCATACGCGGCATGATGATGGTTCGGAGTGTCATACCGGGGTGGACACAGCCGCAGTCTACATTGTTTTCGATACCAGGGCAGCGCCCCCCGGCGTCGTAACCAGGACGACGCCTTCCGGACCGTCGCAGCTTTGTGACTGCCCGCCAGCCGATCACCGTACGTCGCGGCTCCGATATGGGGCCTCAGTGGCCTGCGCTGGCCACGAATTGCTCAGCAGGATCTTCAGTGCGCCGGGACCGACTGCGAACAACGCCACGAGTGGCTGCGGATCAGTTCGCCGGGTCGCGAGCCGCCATCGTTTGAACGCCCGCCGGCGGCACGGACGTGTGGCCGCTGGTCGCCGCGCCAACCCGTTGCTGCGTCGCCTTCGACACGAGCCGCGATCGATTGAGAGCCGTGAAATCGCTGGCGCGATGGCTCTGGCCAGCGCGGCCCTCGAAGACCAGCACATCCGCATGGGTCACGACAATATCGCCGCGCCTCAAGGTCGGGTCCTCCAGATACCAGTATGGATCAGCTGCCGGATCAAGTTTGACCACCGGCGCGGTCGGCTTGGACGCCACGAGCTTGCGCGGCTGCTGCCGCCGCTTGGGGCGGACGGTCACGCTCAGCGGCGCGGGTGGAACCAAATAGACTTGCGGGGGCGGCTGAGGTTGCCCGAACAGCGCGCGCGCCAGGTCATCCAGGAGACCGGCGGATTGGGCGGGGGGGACCACAAGGAAGCTGGTCATACCAATGATGAGCAGCCCACAGCTTCGCGCAAGTTTCATAGGCCGATCCTCGCGAACTGATCGCCTGGGCCCTGTTCACCCAAAGTCTGCGACGACGGTTTCGCCTCATCGCGCCGCGGGCCGGATTGCACCCAGACCAACTCTCCCGCCCTTCGAAGGGCTCATGGGCTGCTCCGCTCTGCAGCCTCCCCGTAACTCAATCAATCTCGTATCTCATTCACGCCTGCGCTTGCGTGACGCGTCTCACTCAAGCGGCGCGTAGCGCCGTGGACACATCCGTCAGGGTCGCTCTCTCCGCTGCACTGACCTGGGTTCCACCAAATCCCATGAAACCGCCTTCGCTCGAGGCTTCGGCCACTGTCTCCGCCACATGCGAGAGCCATGTCTTGAATGCAGGAGCTTCGGTCGGGGCCTTGGCGTCGACGATCTCTGCCACGCGCGTCAGCATTGCCAGAATACTCTGCTTGGCATCCGCCGGGGTTTTTCCGACCAGTTCGGCGCGAAGCGACTCGCGCGCCTCACCGCGCCCTTCCGAGCTCTCCATGTCCGCGACAATGGCTCTTGCAAGCTCGCCTGCGTCCGCGTCGCTCTTGGCGCTCAGAAGCGCACGCCCACTGGCGAGACTCTCCTTGAACATGCCCCACAGCCCGCTAGGCTCGGCAAGCGTGACCGCCATGCCGGCCAGTAGCGGACTGCCCAGGATCAATTTCCATTCGTCTGCTCCAAAGTTCGCCTTGATCGCCATCGGGGCCTCCTGCGCTTGGCGCTCGGTCGAGACATCACGAACGGCATATCTGCGTGCTAGGCCCGCGCCAGGGCATCGAGGTTCGCCCGCACGCCATCGATCGTCGGCTTGGCGATTTCGGCCACGCCAGGGATCGCCAGCACCTTGGTGAACAGCTCCTCCAGCGACGGCCTGACGGCACCGATCAAGGCCATCAGCGCGGAGCGGCTGCTGGCAGGTAGCTGACTGACCACGCCGTTGACCTTGTCGAGTTGGGCTGCCGCCCCCTGCAGCTTGGGCAACGCCGCCTTCGCCGAGGCCGCATCCGTTACGCCCTTGAGCGTGCTCGCGAGCCCATCAATCGCCGATTGAACTTCGGTCCCCACGTTCACGCCGCCCGCAGTCACGTTCTGCAGGGACTGCATCGCTTGCGTTGCCACGGCGCCTGCCTGCCCAATTGCGGTTTGTGCCGGCTGGGTCGGCTGAGTTGCCACAGGTCTGGGCTGTTCAACGACGACAGGCGCATGGCGCCCGAAGAACCACCAGCCAACCGCAAGCACAGCAATGATCGGCAAGGCCCATGTCAGCCATCCCGGCATCCCACCGGTTCTCGTCTGCGCAGTTGCACGATCGGCCATGACACCGGTCGTGTTAGCTGTCGATCTTGCAGTGTTCGCGACAGTGCTCGCGCCACTGCCGATCGCGCCGAGCAGGCCAGCTTTGCCAAGCATGTCAGCAAAGCCTGAGGGCAAGGCAGCCGAGATATTCGCCTTCTGCGACGTCAACATCTGGGCGAGGCCTGAGGCATCCAATCCCGCCGCCGACTTCTGTTGACCCAGCGCTCCCATTACGACCGGTGTCAAAAGGCCAAGCAGCGAGGAGCTCGCCCCGCCTCCGAGGCCCGCGAATTTCGAGATTGCGCCGGCAAGCCCGGACATCGCCGAACCGCCGAGGAGCGAAGAGAGCATGTTCATACCGCTATCGGCGACTGTCTTCTGGCCAGAGCCGCCGATCATGCTGGCGAGACTGTCAAGCATTCCCGGCTGCTGCTGGGAAACCGTGTCGAACAATTTGCGTGATCCCTCCGGCGTGGACACGACACCTGCAAGCGTCGCCAGGAGTCCGGGGACAGCGGCATTGGTCGCTTTGCCGACCGAAGACTGGTCGACGCCCAATGATGCAGCCAGTTTGGACATCAGATCAGGTGACAGGAACTGCATGATGACTGATACGAGATTGACACTCATGGCGGGTTACTCCGCTGAAATCGGCGCATGAACACGCCAATACGAGAAATCTCTGCAGGTTATATCTTTATTTATTAGCGAATAACTTCAATTTGGCTTCGTAATTCTGGCTAAATCGAAGTATGGAATCGCAATGGGGGCCGATGAATGAACATCGCTCCCCAGAAAGGCGATAGGCCTGGTCCCAGGTGAGCAGTTCGGCAGCAATGTAATGACTGAATGAGGGCGATCTTTTCTCTGATGAGAACTTACGGCACAAATATCATTCGCGCGTCATTCCGATCGGCAACAGGCGCACGGAACGGCAACTGCGCTGCAGTATCAGCGCTCGCTGAGATTACACCCTTGTCGGCTGGGCCGCAATTCAGAAGACCTGCTTGCACGCCATCGGTTTGCAGCTGGCCGTTTGGTCATCGGCAGTGCGAGTTGCCCCAGGGTTCATGAGCGCATCACCTCTGGTTTCGTTCCGGAACTCGTGCAATGCGCCTTCACTTGAGCAAGCCATGTGGGATGCGGCGGCAACCACGGTGCCAGCCCCTCACGGCGGAGCCTCCCCTTCAGTCGCCGGTAGAGACTGACCGGAGTGAGTGCCGCACCAACGGCGTTCCCCTCACGCTCCCCCGAGAGGGCCAAGGTCTCGCGCGATCAGGCTGTAGAGAGCCTGTGCCGCCGGGGTCAGCGTTTCCCCATGCCGCCTGATCACGGAGACCGGCCGGTCGATGACGGGGTCCACCAGCGGGATCTGGGTGAGGTCCGGGCGCAGGTTCTCGACGATCGAGGCCACGAGGATCGCCACGCCAAGACCTTCGGATGCCAGCCCGATCGCGCTCGAGAAATACTCGACGACAAACTTGGTCCTGACCTCGATGCCCGAGCGGGCGAGCTGGGCCTCCATGAGCAACCTGTTGCCGCTGCTGCCGCCGAGCGTGATCAGGTCGAAATCCGCGAGTTCCGCCCAGGCTATGGCCGCTTTCCCGGCGAGCGGGTGGTCGGTCCGGCAGTAGGCGACGAAGGGATCGCGAACCAGGACCTCGTTATGGAGGTCCGGCTGGTTCGGCGGCTGCACGTGCAGGCCAAACTCCGCCTGGCGTCGGCGCACGGCTTCGATGACCAGGATGCTGGTCCGGTCGAGGATCTCGACGCGGTTATGCGGATGCTGCGCGGCATAGGTCCGCAGGATGCGCGGCAGGCGCCCATACATCAGCGACGGCACCGAGGCGATCGCGATGTCGCCTGTCGAAAAACGCGAAATCGTCTTCAGCCGATCGAAGGAGCGACCGACTTCGTCGACCATGCGCTTGGCCTCCGGCAGGAACTCCCGGCCGATGCTCGTCAGCGCGACTGTGCGTGTCGTCCGGTCCAGCAATTTCAGACCGACATGGCTCTCGAGCCGTTGGATGCGGCGCGTCAGCCCGGTCTGAGTGACATGCAGCTTCTCCGCCGCCTTATTGAAGCTGCCGAGCTCGGCGATCTGGATGAACGCCTCGACGCCGTCGATCGGGTGTTTCATGCGATCGGGTGTTTCATGCCAAAAGATCATCGATATATGTCATTATTTCAGCATACGAGTGACTGCCCATCGGTCAATAGTGTTGGGGAAGGCGCTGCACCTGGCATCACCGGGGTAGAGAAAGCGCCACGAGGAAACGCACTGATGATCGATACCCGTGTCGCCACGCGTGGCAGACGCGTGCTTGTCACGCATGACCGGTTGGCCGAGGGCGCCATCCAGCTTCTCAACGCCCATGACGTCGATGTCTTCTTCTCGCCTGCCTATGCGGCACCCGATCTCGTGGCGCAGACGGTTGCCGAGCTGCAGGTCGATGCCTTGATCGTCCGGCAGGGCCGCGTCGATGACGCAATCATCGCCGCGTCGTCCAAGCTCCGGGTCATCGCCAAGCACGGTGTCGGCGTCGACAATATCGATCTTCACGCCGCGGCAGCGCGGAACATCCCCGTCATTCGCGCCATGGGCTCAAACTCACGCGCCGTCGCCGAACACACGATCGCGCTGTCGCTCACGCTGTTGAAGGACATTCCCCGTCTTGATCGGGCTGTGAAGGGCGGCGAGTGGCCGAAGCCCAGCTTTCTCGGGCGGGACATCGCCAGCACAGTGATGGGTCTCGTCGGCTTCGGCGCGATCGGCCAGGAGGTCGCCCGGATCGCCACCGGACTTGGCATGCCCGTGATCATGCACGACCCCCATGCCCAGCGCGAAATCGCGGAGTTCGGAAACGGAGGCAATCGCGATCTGGAAAGCCTGCTCGCGGAAGCCGACATCGTCAGCCTGCATTGCCCGCTGACGAACGCGACGCGAAATCTTCTCAATGAGGAGCGCTTCGGCCTGATGAAGCCGACATCCTTCGTCGTCAACACGGCGCGCGGCGGCCTGATCAGTGAGCCGGCTCTCTGCGAGGCGTTGCGTGAGGGCAGGATTGCCGGTGCCGGTCTCGACAGTTTCACGCTCGAGCCGCCAGCCAGGGACAATCCACTCTGGACGCTGCCCAACCTGATCGTAACCCCGCATATCGCCGGCGTGACACAGGGCTCGGCCATGGCGATGGCGGAAATCGCGGCCCAGCACGTCATTTCGGTGCTGGATGGCAACGAGGCCGATGCTCGCAGCCTGGCACGGCTGACGGAGCTCGCTGCGGAATGAACCTGGCGCACAAAGCCGGGCAAACAGAAACAACCGGGAGGAGACGAACATGAGGATTGCCTACAAAGCCGTCGCGGGGCTCGCATTATCGGCGCTGGCATCGGTGGCGCATGCGCAGCACTATCCGGACAAGGCCATCCGGATGATCGTGCCATTTCCGCCCGGCGGCGGGACCGATGTCGTGGCCAGGGTCGTGGCGGCCAAGCTCAGCGAAACGACCGGCTGGACGGTGGTGCCCGAGAACAAGCCCGGCAGCGGTGGCAGCGTTGGCCTCGGCCTGGCCGGGAAGGCCAAGCCCGACGGTTATACGATCGTGCTGGCGCAGAACGCCAACATGGTCATCAACCCCATCCTCGGAAAGGCGAACTACGACCCGATCGCGGATTTCACCCCGATCGCGCTCACCGCGTCGGCGCCGCAGGTGATGGTCGTCGCCAAGGATTCGCCGATCAAGTCGGTCAAGGATCTGCTGAGCACGGCAAAGGACAAGCCCAACGCGATCAAGTTCGCGACGCCCGGCGTCGGAACCAGCTCACATCTTGCCGGCGAATTGCTGCAGCAGCGGACTGCGGTGAAGTTCCTTCACGTGCCCTACAAGGGCACAGGGCAAGCGGTTCCCGATCTCCTCGGCGGCCGCGTCGACGTTTATGTCGCCTCCGTGCCCTCCGCTATGGCCCATATCAAGGAAGGCACGATGCGCCCGCTCGCGATCTTCGCGAAGGCCCGCAGCGCCGACCTGCCGGAGGTTCCGACCTTCGAGGAGCTTGGCGTCAAGGATTCGGAAGCCGTGACATGGTGGGGCGTGGCCGCTCCGGCCGGTACGCCCGACGCGATCGTCACGCGCCTGAACACCGAGATCAACAAGATCCTGCAGATGCCGGATACCAAGGAGAAGCTCAGGATGGCTGGCGCCGAGGCGATCGGCGGAACCGCCCAGGAGTTCGCCGCCCTGATCAAATCGGACGTGCCGAAATGGACCGCGGTCATCAAGACTGCCGACGTCAAGGCTGACGACTAGGGCCGGGTTGGCCGCTGGCGAGGCGCCTGCGGCCATGGCCTTGCACACGGGCTTGCCGGCGCCGCCTGCACTCTCGGGCGCCTGCCCCCAAAGCGGCTGACCGCGGCATCGATCAGCGCCTGTTCCGGTGTTCGGGACTGGCAGGTCGCAATCGGCGCGGTGAAGCGGCCATTGCGAGGCCCGGAAGGCCTAGCCTGAGGTGCCGTCGCACTCCTGGATCAGATCGGAATCCTCCGATGGCCCTCCCGGGCGAATGTCGGGCAGGGACCATCCGGGAATGAGATGCTGGCTGCCAGGTTTGCGCTAAGGCCTGGCCCCGAAAGTCCGCTCGCTGCGACCCCGAGGCCGGAGCATGGAGATCCTGATGAAATCGGATGTGATGAGAAACAAGGATGTCCTGTCCGGGCTCCTGTTCATGGGCCTGGGCTCGATCGCGCTCTATATCTCGCTCGATTACCGCTTCGGCAGCACGGTGCGGATGGGGCCGGGCTATTTCCCAAAAATCCTGAGCGGCCTGCTGATCGCGTTCGGCGTCGCCATCCTGATCAAGGGGGTGAGGCAGGGCGGAAACCTCGCCGGTCCATGGTCCTGGGCTCCGCTTTTCCTACTGACCCTTGCCATGGTGCTGTTCGGCTTCACGATCGAGCGGCTTGGGTTCGTGCCCGCGCTGGCGCTGATGTTCCTGGTCGCGGCCTATGCCGGCAACGAGTTCAGGCTCCGGGAAGTCTTCGTGCTGACCGCGGTGATGAGCACCTTCGCCGTGATCGTCTTCATCTGGGGCCTGAAGCTGCCCTACCCGCTCTTCGCCTGGAATTTTTGAGCCATGGAGATCCTCGAACATTTCGCGCTCGGGTTCGGCGTCGCCATGACGGTCCAGAACCTGGCCTATTGCCTTCTGGGCGTCGCGCTCGGAACGCTCATCGGCGTGCTGCCGGGCGTCGGGCCGCTGGTCACGATCTCGATGCTGCTGCCGATCACCTTCGGGCTCCCCCCGGTCTCGGCGCTGATCATGCTGTCGGGAATCTATTATGGCGCCCAGTATGGCGGCTCCACCACCGCCATCCTCGTCAACCTGCCCGGTGAAACCTCGTCGGCCGTGACATGTCTCGACGGCTACCAGATGGCGCGGAACGGCCGCGCCGGGGCAGCTCTCGCCACGGCTGCGATTTCGTCCTTCGTTGCCGGCTGCATCGGCACGCTGCTGATCGTCCTGCTCGGCACGCCACTCGCGGGGTGGGCGCTGCAGTTCGGCGCGCCTGAGTATTTTTCGCTGATGGTGATGGGGCTCGTTTCGGCATCGGTGCTGTCGCATGGCGACATGCTCAAGGCGCTTGCCATGGTTGTCGTGGGCTTGCTCCTCGGCCTTATCGGCACCGACGTGAACTCGGGCATGGAACGATACACGTTCGGCCTGCCCGAACTTGCCGACGGCGTCGGCTTCACGGTTCTGGCGGTCGGCATATTCGCCTTGTCGGAAGTCGTGATGAATCTGGAGCAAAAGGAAGAGCGCGGCATCTTCAAGGCGAATATCGCCGGACTTATGCCAAGCCTGTCCGATCTGAAGGCGATCACCCTGCCGACCCTGCGCGGGACCGCGATCGGTTCGTTCTTCGGCATCCTGCCGGGTACCGGCCCATCGATCTCGTCCTTCTCGGCCTATATGCTGGAGAAGAAGCTGGCCCGGGACCCCTCGCGCTTCGGGAAGGGCGCGATCGAGGGCGTCGCAGCTCCCGAGGCCGCCAACAATGCCGCCGCCCAGACGGCCTTCATTCCGACGCTCACGCTGGGAATTCCCGGAAGCGCGACGATGGCGCTGATCCTCGGCGCGCTCGTGATGAACGGCGTCCAGCCGGGACCGACGGTCATGACCCGCAACCCGGAGCTGTTCTGGGGCGTCATCGCCAGCATGTTCATCGGAAACGTCATGCTGGTGGCGCTCAACCTGCCGCTGATTGGAATCTGGGTGCGGCTGCTGAGCGTGCCCTATCGCTGGCTTTTCCCGTCGATCATCATGTTCTGCGCGGTCGGCAATTACAGCATCAACGGGAGCGCGATCGACGTCTATCTCTGTGCCGGGATCGGTGTGCTCGGCTACATCCTGGCCAAGCTCGACTGCCCGCCTGCGCCGCTGGTGCTCGGCTTCGTGCTCGGCCCCCTGATGGAAGAGAGCATCCGTCGCGCTCTGCTCCTGTCGCAAGGCGATTTCACGGTCTTCCTCACCAGCCCGATCAGCCTCGGCTTCCTCATCGTGACGATACTGCTTCTCGGCAGCATGGTCCTGCCCGCGATCCGCCGGGGCAAGGAGCGCGTCGACCGCGAAGAGGCCAGCGCGACATAGAGCGTGCTGCGAAAAGCGGCAACGGTTTTTCGCGCCAAGAATGCTCTAAACTATTGGGTTCGATCACGTTTTCTGGTTTTGACGATTTCGTCCAAACGCAGCGTGATCTAGCCGCCCCCCTCCGTCATTGCCCCGAACGGGGCAATCCCTCGGCGCCACCACGGATGCATCTCGACCCCGGCTGGCTGGCGCAGACAGCAAAGGATAGCTCATGCTCGGATTTCGGATTCTCAAGCGTCGCCGTCAGGTCGATAGCAGCCTCGCCGCGCGTTTTCGCGGCTTGCCGGTGGCCAATGTCAGCGATTCGATGTCGCGGATGACGGCGGGCGGCGCCGCGCTTCGGCCGCTTCATCGCGGCGGCGCCATGGCGGGGCCGGCCATCACCGTCAAGACTCGTCCCGGCGACAACCTGATGATCCACAAGGCGCTCGACATCGCCAACCCCGGTGACGTCGTCGTCGTGGATGCCGGTGGCGATCTCACGAACTCGCTGATCGGCGAACTCATGATCGCCCATGCGCAGACGCGTGGCATCGCCGGCATCGTGCTGCACGGAGCCGTGCGGGATGCCGCCTGGATCCGCGAGAACGACCTGCCGATCTTCGCGGCGGGCATCAGCCATCGCGGCCCCTACAAGGACGGGCCCGGCGAGATCAACGTTCCGATCTCGATCGAGGGCATGGTGATCGAACCCGGCGATCTCGTCATTGGCGATGACGACGGCATTCTCTGTGTGCCCTTCGACCACGCCGACGCGATCTATGAAGCCGCGCGCAAGAAGCACGAGGCGGAGGAAAGGAAGATGCTGGCGATTAAGGAGGGCAAGGACGATCGGAGCTGGATCGATGCAACTCTTGCCCGCCTGGAGTGTGCCATCGAAGCCTGACAGCGACAAGGGCAAGCCGCACTCGCGTCCTCATCCCCCCGGTCGGCACATCCGCCCTGGGAGATGCCAAAGTTCGTGCCAGTGGGCTTCCCTGGCTTTTGAGCCTTGGAGGATGCCCATTATACCGAAGAGGAAGCGCAAACCTGAAGAGATCGTCGCGGAGCGACGATCTCTTCAGCACTGTCTCTCATTCTGGCCATTTCTTCAGTCCTCCGTTGGCTCAAAGGCCATACTCGGGAGGACCGCTTTTCAGGGGTCAGGCCACTATCCGCCGGTCTTGAAACCATGTCCGGCTTCTCCATCTTATTTCGACTAGGCCGCAACTTTCCGATCGAGGAAGCGCCCGGAGCAGTTGATCGTCGTCTTGGCGGGCAGCATTGACAATCAAGCGTCTTCCTCTTCGTGCCGAACGAAGGAAGATACAAAATGGCAAAGGTCGTTTGCGTCCTCTATGACGATCCAGCCGACGGTTACCCGGCAGGATATGCGCGGGACGGTCTGCCGGAACTCGACCGCTATCCCGGCGGCCAGACACTTCCCACGCCGAAGGCGATCGACTTTGAACCGGGGGTTCTGCTCGGCAGCGTGTCGGGCGAACTCGGCCTGAGGAAATTTCTCGAAAGCGCCGGGCACAGCCTGGTTGTGACCTCGGACAAAGACGGTCCCGGCAGCGTCTTCGAACGCGAGCTCCCCGACGCCGACATCGTGATCTCGCAGCCTTTCTGGCCGGCCTATCTGACCGAAGAGCGCATAGCCAAGGCAAGCAAGCTGAAGCTTGCGATCACGGCCGGCATTGGATCAGACCATGTCGATCTTCAAGCTGCGATGGATCGTGGTGTAACGGTTGCCGAGGTGACCTACTGCAACTCGATCAGCGTGTCTGAGCATGTGGTCATGATGATCCTGGCGCTCGTGCGAAACTACATCCCCTCCTATCAGTGGGTGCTCAGTGGGGGCTGGAACATCGCCGATTGCGTCGCGCGCTCTTACGATGTCGAGGGGATGCAGATCGGAACCGTCGGTGCCGGCCGGATCGGCAGCGCCGTGCTGCGCCGGTTGAAGCCATTCGACGTCAAGCTGCACTACACCGACCGCCACCGTCTTCCGCTGGCGGTCGAGCAGGAACTTGGCGTTACCTTCCACGCGGACGCGGCATCCATGGTTGGCTTTTGCGATGTGGTCACGATCAATGCACCTCTGCATCCGGAGACAGAGAATCTCTTCGACGAGGCGATGATCGCCAGGATGAAACGCGGCGCCTATCTGGTGAACACGGCGCGCGGCAAGATCTGCAATCGTGACGCTGTGGCCCGCGCTCTGGAGGGCGGGCAGCTCGGAGGCTATGCTGGCGATGTCTGGTTCCCGCAGCCGGCCCCCAGGGACCATCCTTGGCGATCAATGTCGCATCACGGCATGACGCCGCATATCTCGGGATCTTCGCTCTCCGCGCAGGCCCGCTACGCCGCAGGCACGCGCGAAATCCTGGAATGCTGGTTCGAAGGCCGGCCGATCCGGGAGGAATATCTGATCGTCGATGGCGGCAAGCTCGCCGGCGCTGGCGCGCATTCTTATAGCGCCGGCGACGCCACCCACGGTTCGGAAGAGGCGGAGCGCTTCAAGGCCAGGACGTGATCCAATCGGGAACTGTTCCGCAAGCGGCAAACCTGAGACGGACCGCCGCTGGCTTCCGAGGTTCTGCTTGTGGCTGCGTTCCGGCATCCGAGGGATGTTCGCAGTAGAACTTTGGCGCGGCCTACGGGAGTCGAACCCGTCTCCCCAGCGTGAAAGGCTGGTGTCCTAACCGATAGACGAAGGCCGCAGGGCTTCGGTTGCAATTCGTTGCAACCCATCGGAAGCGGGGCGAGCTATAGTGCGACATTCCCGGATGGGCAAGCCTGAGTTTGGCAAATTCTCGCTGCCCGATCGCAGTCATGCACAGGCCAATTGCGGTCATGCCACCCGGGCAAGATCGATCACCCGCACTTCCACGGTTTCCTTGCCGCCCCAGCGGTTGAGGGTGAGGCTGGCGGCCAGATGCACGCTCTCGCCGCGGGCCGCGAGCAGGGCACGGCCAAGCGGCTCCTGCGCTATGCGGAAGGCGATACCGCCGATCGTGGCCCCATCGCCGCTGCGGAGCTTGATTCTGACATGGCCGCCGGTGCCGATCTCGACGGCGTCGACCAGGCGGTGCGAGGGAAAGACGAACACGGGTTCGGGACATCCGGCGCCATAGGGACCGGCCTTCTCGATCTCGGCCAGCAAACGCGGATTGGCGCCGCCTGCGCTCATCGCGGCGTCGACCAGCAGCGATTCCGATTCGCGCGCCTGGGCCACCTCCGGAGCGAGACGTTCGGCGAGAAAGGCGTGGAAGGCCACGTCCTGCCCCGGGGCGAGCGTGACGCCGGCGGCCATGGCGTGGCCACCGCCCTTAAGAGCAAGGCCCGCGTCGACCGCCTGTCTGACGGCCCGGCCGAGATCGACTCCGGCGACCGAACGCCCCGAGCCGGTGGCGCCGCCCTCCCCGTTCTGCGCCAGCGCAAAGGCCGGGCGACGAAAACGCTCCTTGAGGCGCGCCGCGACGAGACCGACGATGCCGGGATGCCACTCGGCCGAACGCGCCAGCAGGACCGGCAGATCCTCAGCCTTCGTCAAGGCGAACTCGGCCTGCGCCACCGCCTCCTCGACGGCGAGCTTCTCGATCTCCTGCCGCTCCTGATTCAGGCGGTTGAGTTCGGCCGCGATGCTGCGCGCTTCGATTTCGTCGGCGGTCATCAGCAGCCGCGCGCCAAGGCCGGCATCGCCGATGCGCCCGCCCGCATTGATGCGCGGCCCGAGCAGGAAGCCGAGATGCCAGGGTTGGACAGGGCCATCGAGCCCGGCGACGTCGAGCAGCGCCGCGAGGCCCGCCCGCGTCCGGCCGCGCAACATCGCGATGCCCTGCCGGACGAAGGCGCGGTTCAGCCCCTTGAGCGGCACGACATCGGCCACGGTCGCAAGCGCGACGAGATCAAGTGAGGCGAGCAGATCGGGCTCGGCGCCACGCTGCGCCCAGAATCCCTGACGGCGTAGCTCGCGGGAGGTCGCGACCAGCGTCAGGAAGACGACGCCTGCGGCGCAGAGGTGGCCAAGCCCCGAGAGATCGTCCTGCCGGTTCGGGTTCACCAGCGCCTCGACCTGCGGAAGCTGTTCGGGCGCCTGGTGATGGTCGAGCACGACGACATCCAGGCCGAGCCGGCGCGCCTCTGCCAGCGGTTCATGGCTGGTCGTGCCGCAATCGACCGTGACGAGCAGCGTCGCCCCGTCGGCGGCCAGCATGCGAATGGCTTCGCTGTTGGGGCCGTATCCCTCGATCAGCCGGTCAGGAATGTGAATCCGCGGCCGGGCGCCGGCATCGCGCAGGAAACCCGCCAACAGGGCGGAGGAACAGGCGCCGTCGACGTCATAGTCGCCGAAGATCGCGACGGCCTCTCGTGTTGCAACCGCCCTTGCCAGGCGCGCAGCGGCCGCATCCATGCCGACCAGGGTCGAGGGATCGGGAAGGAGATCGCGCAGTTTCGGCTCAAGATAGCGCATGGCATCGGCAGCTTCGACACCGCGTCCGGCAAGCACACGTGCCACGATATCGGGGAGCCCTTCGATCTGCGTGAGGGCCTCGGCACGGCCGAGCCCGGCGGCATCGAGCCGGTCACGCCAGATGCGGCCGAGCGCCGAGCTGGTGACACCGAGAAAAGGGCGCTGGGCAATCAGATTCATGCCCAAGGGGTTCGCGCAGCCCGGGCCATTCGTCAACCTGGTCCGGGCCGCCTTGTCGCCGCAGACGGCATGGCCATAGTGGTTGCGGGCGAAATGGCCCGGCGAAGGGGCTGATCATGCCGCTCGATGCAGATGCCATCGTCATAGGGGCGGGCCTCGCCGGCCTCGTCGCCACGGCAGAGCTGGCCGATGCCGGCCGCAAGGTCATCCTGCTCGACCAGGAGCCGGAACAGTCGCTCGGCGGACAGGCCTTCTGGTCCTTTGGCGGGCTGTTCCTGGTCGATTCGCCGGAGCAGCGCCGGCTGCGGATCCGCGACACGCGCGAGCTTGCATTGCAGGATTGGTTCGGCTCGGCCGGGTTCGACCGCGAGGAGGATGAGTGGCCGCGCCGTTGGGCAAAGGCCTATGTCGATTTCGCCGCCGGCGAGAAACGCAGCTGGCTGCACGGCCAGGGCATACGCTGGTTTCCCATCGTCGGCTGGGCCGAGCGCGGCGGCTATCTCGCAACCGGGCATGGCAATTCGGTACCGCGCTTCCACGTCACCTGGGGCACCGGCCCCGGCCTGCTCGAACCCTTCCTGAGACGCGTGCGCGAGGCCGCCGCAAACGGGCTGGTTTCGCTGCGCTTCCGGCATCGCGTCACCGGACTGACGAAAAGTGCAGGCGCGATCGAGGGCGTCGAAGGCGAAATCCTCGAGGCGAGCGGGGTCAGACGCGGAGAGGCAAGTTCCCGCAGCGTCGTGGGCCAATTCGCGCTGAAGGCCCAGGCCGTGATCGTCTGTTCAGGCGGCATCGGCGGCAATCATGACTTGGTGCGGCGACGCTGGCCCTCGCGACTGGGCGCGCCGCCGAAGCGCCTGCTGTCGGGGGTACCCGAGCATGTCGATGGCAAGATGCTTGGGATCACGGAAGCGGCCGGCGCGCGCCTGATCAATGGCGACCGGATGTGGCACTATGTCGAAGGCATCCAGAACTGGAGTCCGATCTGGCCGAAGCACGGCATCCGCATCCTGCCCGGCCCCTCCCCGTTCTGGTTCGACGCGCGCGGCAACCGCTTGCCCGTGCCGCTCTTTCCCGGCTTCGACACGCTCGGAACGCTCGAACACATCATCAAGACTGGCTTCGATTACTCCTGGTTCGTGCTCGACCGGAGCATCATTGCCAAGGAGTTCGCGCTCTCGGGCTCGGAACAGAATCCTGACCTCACCGGCAAGAGCTGGCGCAAGGTGATCGAACGCGCCACGGCCGGCATTCCAGGCCCGGTTCAGGCGTTCATGGACAAGGGCGAGGACTTCATCGTCGAAGCCGAGCTTTCACGCCTCGTCGCCCGCATGAATGCGTTGACCGGCGATAACCTGATCGACGAAACCAAACTGCGCGCGGAGATCGAAGCGCGCGATCGCGAGGCCGACAGCGCCTTCGGCAAAGATCTGCAATTGACCGCGCTGCGCGGCGCACGCGCCTATATCGGAGACCGATTGATCCGAACGGCGAGGCCACACCGCATCCTCGATCCGGGGCATGGCCCATTGATCGCGGTGCGCCTCAACATCCTGACGCGCAAATCGCTGGGTGGGCTGCTGACCGACCTGTCCTCGTGCGTGCTGGGAGACGATGGAGCGCCCTTGGCAGGCCTCTATGCGGCTGGCGAGGCGGCCGGGTTCGGCGGTGGCGGGCTGCATGGCTACCGCGCGCTCGAAGGGACCTTCCTTGGCGGCTGCCTGTTCTCAGGCAGAACTGCCGGACGGGAAGCTGCGCGCGGGGTTCGCTGAGCATCGCCGGCGACCTCGCCCTGAGCGACGGAAGACGGAGGCATCCCGGCGTAGTTTGGAGAAAGGAGAGAAGAACAGCGACATTCATCGCATTTTAGACATGCCGTTCCGCAAACATATGTCAGATGCGGCGCACTCATGCTGTTCTGGCACTTTTAGCTTGCAACCGCAGCCGAAGCTGCGAAGTTCCTCAGCGGAAGACTTTGTCGATACCAAGGAGGCTCCGTGTCCTGGGTTCACTCTGTCCTGAACCAATCCCCCGAGATCGCGCTCTTCTTGTCGCTCGCGATCGGATACTGGGTCGGCAAGTTCCAGTTCGGGAAATTCCAGCTCGGCGGCGTCGCCGGTTCGCTGCTTGTGGCCGTGGTGATCAGCCAGGTCGGTGTCTCCATCGACAACGGCATCAAATCGGTCCTCTTCGCTCTGTTCATCTACGCGGTCGGTTTCGAGAGCGGGCCGCAATTCTTCCGCTCGCTCGGCCGCCAATCGATCCGCGAGATCGTCATGGCGGCGGTCCTCGCCCTCAGCGGCCTGGCGACCGTCGTCGTGCTGGCGCGGGTGATGGGGCTGGACAAGGGCCTCGCCGCCGGTATCGCGGCCGGTGGCCTGACCCAATCCGCCATCATCGGCACCGCGAGCGCCGCCATCGGCAAGCTCGGCCTCGCAGCGGAGGAGGTGCAGCGGCTGCAAGGCAATGTCGCGGTCGGCTACGCCGTCACCTACATCTTCGGCTCGTTCGGCGCGATCATCGTCTGCGTCAACGTCCTGCCCTGGTTGATGGGGCGCACCATCCGCGACGATGCGATCAAGGCCGAGACCGAACTTCTGGCCGGCGCCAAGATCTATGGAGCCGGCGAACATGCCGCCGCTCCCGATCTCGTCGGACGCATCTTCCGCATCGAGGCCGGAGCCGGCAAGACCGTCGAAGACCTGGAGGCGAGCGCCCCCTCCCCCGTCAGCATCGAACGGGTCAAGCGTGGCGGCGCCCTGATTGCGGTACAGCCTTCATTGCAGCTGACGGCCGGCGACATCGTCCTCGTCATCGGCCGACGGGTCGGCGTTGTCGGGCTGGCTCCGAAGCTGGGCCCTGAGCTGCAATCCTCGGAAGGCATGGATGTCATCGTCGTCACGCGCGACGTCGCGATCACCAATCCCGATTTCGTGCGCAAGACAGTTGCCGAAATCAATGCGGCGACCGCGGGGCAGCTCCGCCACGGCATCTATGTCATCGAGGTCAAGCGGGCCGGCAAGCCGATCGTGCTGAAGCCGGACTCGATGATCGAGCCCGGCGACGTCGTCACCCTCTACGGCACGTCGGACGATGTGCAGCGGATGGCACGGATCGTCGGCAGCATCATCCTGCCCAGCGACAAGACGGATTTCGTCTTCCACGGCTTCGGCCTCGTCGTCGGCCTGCTGATCGGTCTTCTGGTCGTTCGCATCGGCTCGATCCCGCTGACGCTTGGCAGCGGTGGTGGCGCCCTGCTCTCCGGCCTCGCCTTCGGCTGGTATCGCAGCCGCAACCTGACGGTCGGCAACATGCCGACGCCGGCCTCGACCCTGCTGCGGGATCTCGGCCTCGCCGGGTTCGTGGCGGTCGTCGGTCTGCAATCCGGCCTGCAGGCGGTCAGCACGATCGTGCAAAGTGGCGTCTCGATCTTCATCGCAGGCGTCATCGTGACGATCCTGCCGCTGATCATCACCATGCTGGTTGGCCGTTATATCCTTCGCTACGACAACACGGCTATTTTTGCCGGTGCCCTTTCCGGCTCGCGCAGCGCCAATCCCGCCTTTGGCGAGGTGCTCGACAAGGCCGGCAACTCCATTCCGACCACGCCCTTCGCCATCACCTACGCGCTGGCGAACGTTTTCCTCACCTTGCTAGGTCCTCTCGTCGTCGCCTTTGCCTGAACCAGCCGGAGACGCCCCATGACCACCGACTATTCGCAATATGCCAAGTTGAGCCCCTTCGAGCTGAAGGACGAGCTGATCAAGCTCGCCTCCAGCCGGGAAAACCGGCTGATGCTGAATGCCGGGCGCGGCAATCCGAATTTCCTGGCGACGCTGCCGCGACGGGCCTTCTTCCGCCTCGGCCTGTTCGCCGTTGCAGAAGCCGAGCTCAGCTATTCCTACATGCAGAACGGTGTCGGCGGTCTGCCCAAGATCGCGGGTATCGAGGGACGCTTCGAGCGCTTCACGGCCGAGCATCGGGACCAGCCGGGCGTCCTCTTCCTCGGGCGTGCACTCAGCTATGTCCGCGACCAGCTCGGTCTTTCCGCCTCCGATTTCCTGCACGAAATGGTCGAAGGCATCCTGGGCAGCAATTACCCCGTGCCACCGCGGATGCTGAAGGTCAGCGAGGACATCGTCCGGCAATACATCGTCAAGGAGATGATCGGCGGCTTCCTGGCTGCGGCAAACATCGATCTCTTCGCCGTCGAAGGCGGAACCGCCGCGATGACCTATATCTTCAACACGCTGAAGCAGAACGGCCTGCTCAAGCGCGGCGACAAGGTCGCCATCGGCCTGCCTGTGTTCACACCCTATATCGAGATCCCGGAACTCGACGAATACGGGCTGGAAGAAGTCGCGATCAACGCCGACCCGAAGCAGGATTGGCAATACCCGGACAAGGAGCTCGAGAAGCTCAAGGACCCGGCGATCAAGGTGTTCTTCTGCGTCAATCCGAGCAACCCGCCTTCCGTCAAGATGGATGACCGCAGCCTGGATACGGTCGCGCGCATCGTACGGGATCACCGGCCCGACCTCACCATCCTCACCGACGATGTCTACGGGACCTTCGCCGACAATTTCCGTTCGCTCTTCGCGATCTGCCCGCAGAACACCATGCTGGTCTATTCGTTCTCGAAGTATTTCGGGGCGACCGGCTGGCGGCTCGGCGTGATCGCGACGCATAAGCAGAACATCTTCGACGACCAGCTCGCAGCCTTGTCCGAGTCCACCAAGGTCGCGCTCGACAAGCGCTACGGCTCGCTGCTTCCCGATGTGCGCTCGCTCAAGTTCATCGACCGGCTCGTCGCCGACAGCCGCACCGTTGCACTCAACCACACGGCTGGCTTGTCGACGCCGCAGCAGGTCCAGATGGTGCTGTTCTCGCTCTTCGCGCTGATGGACGAGGGCGACAACTACAAGACCGAACTCAAGACACTGATCCGGCGGCGCGAGGCGGCGCTCTATCGCGAACTCGGACTGCCGCCGGAAACCGGACCGAATGCCGTCGACTACTACACCCTGCTCGATCTCGAGGACATCGCGCGCAAGCTCCACGGCCCCGAATTCGCGGCCTGGGTCAAGGAGCGCGCCAGCGCCGGCGACCTTCTGTTCCGCATCGCCGACGAGACGGGCATCGTGCTTCTGCCCGGTCGCGGTTTCGGCACGCAGCAACCGGCGGGGCGCGCCTCGCTCGCCAATCTGAACGAGTTCGAATACGCCCGGATCGGCCACGCCTTGCTGGGGATGGCCGATGAATTCTATGCGGAGTTCAAGAAGAAGGGCGGGAAACCAGCCAAGGCCAAGGATTCAGCCGCGAAGAAGCCGGGCAAGAAGAAGAAATCCTGATCCCGAGCGGACGGTGAGCTATCGGCCGCATCATCCCGAACCGCAACGTTCGGCTTTGGATGATGCCGCCACATGGCTCCGGACAAAATCCGGCAGGTGACTTCCCGTTTCAGAAGCACAGATCGAAGACGGGCCGCAAAGCCGGCCCAGCGCCTGCGGCGGCCCGCGCTGCCGCAGCTGCACTCAAGGACCGATCACGGTTCCCCGGGCCCGGCCACCGGCGACCCGGCAGGAGCAGCCGGTGCCGACCAATCCCGGGTCGATCAGCGCGCAGGTCCTGACCGGCGTCGCGCAATAGCCCCCGACATCGCTCGAGACCGGCGTGGAATAGGCAGGGTAGCTATACGAGTAGGCATAGGGAGACTCGTAGGGATAGGAATAGTCGTATCCGTAATAGGGGTAGGCGGCCGAGGCCGCGATCGCCGTACCGGCGACGAGCCCGGCTGCACCCCAGCCATAGCCGTAACCGGGGTAGCCCCAGCCGCGACGCCAGCCCCAGTTCCCTGCCCGCATATAGGGTCGGTTCCAGCCGCCTCTCCAGCCGACGCCGCGATATCCGAAGCCGCCCGGTCGGAACCCGACGCCCCGCCCGTACCAACCGCCGGCGCGCATGCCGCCATGCCAGCCGCCAGCGTGAAAGCCCCCTCCGCGGTAGCGTCCCTGGGCCGAGGCATCGTCGACAGCAACCGTGACGAGGGGAAGAACTGAAGCCGCAAGAAGTAGGATGTGGCGCATGGCACGCTCCCGCGACGGAACACACCACAATCATAGCGCGAAAGAGGTGCCCCGGGATCCCGCAGGCGGCACACGTTTCAGCGATTGCGCTTGTCGCAGCGAGCAGGCCGAATGAAAAATGGCCGGGACGAGCCCGGCCATTATCAAAGGCGTTAAATCCTCTTCGGCATTACCCCGTCACTGCGCCTTCGCTGGCGGAGCGTGCGAGCGCCGAGTACTTTGCCAGCACACCGCGCTTGTAGCGGGGCTCCGGCTGCGTCCAGGCAGACCGCCTGCGTTCGATCTCGGCCGCGTCGACATCGAGCTGCAGCAGCAGCTTGTGAGCGTCGATCGTGATCTGGTCGCCTTCGTGCACGAGTGCGATCGTGCCGCCCTCGAACGCCTCCGGCGTGACATGGCCGACGACCATGCCCCAGGTGCCGCCGGAGAAGCGGCCATCCGTGATCAGGCCGACGCTGTCGCCGAGGCCGCGGCCGATGATCGCCGAGGTCGGAGCCAGCATTTCAGGCATGCCCGGCCCGCCCTTCGGCCCGAGATAGCGCAGGACCAGGACATCGCCGGGGCGGATCTTGTCGGAGAGGATCGCCTCCATCGCCGATTGTTCGTCCTCGAACACCCGAGCCGGACCGCTGATGACGGGGCTCTTCAGACCCGAGATCTTTGCAACCGCTCCTCCCTCCGCGAGGTTGCCCCTGAGGATGGCGAGGTGGCCTTCCTTGTAGAGTGCCCCGCTGACCGGGCGGATCACCTCCTGCGAGGCTCCCGGCACATCCGGGACATGCTCCAGCTCTTCCGCCATGGTGCGGCCGGTGATGGTCAGGCAATCGCCATGCAGAAGGCCGGCATTGAGCAGGACCTTCAGCACCTGCGGGACACCGCCGGCCTGATGCAGATCGACAGCCATGTATTTGCCGGAGGGCTTAAGGTCGCAGATCACCGGAACCTTGCGGCGAATGCGCTCGAAATCGTCCAGCGTCCACTCCACCTCGGCGGCGTGGGCGATGGCAAGATAATGCAGCACGGCATTGGTCGAACCGCCGGTCGCCATGATCAACGCAACCGCATTCTCGATCGACTTGCGGGTGACGATATCGCGCGGCTTGATGCCCTTCTTCACCGCCTCGACCAGAACACGGGCCGATTCAGCGGTGCTGTCGACCTTCTCCTGATCGGGATTGGCCATGTTCGAGGAATAGAGCAGCGACATGCCGAGCGCTTCGAACGAAGAGCTCATGGTGTTTGCGGTATACATTCCGCCGCAGGAGCCGGTCGTCGGGCAGGCGTTGCGCTCGATCCCGTCAAAGTCCTCCCGGCTCATCTTGCCGGCCATGAAGGCGCCAACCGCTTCGAAGGCCGAGACGATCGACAGATCCTCACCCTTCCATTTTCCCGGCTTGATGGTGCCGCCATAGACATAGATCGCCGGCGCATTGGCACGCAGAATGCCGATCATGCCGCCCGGCATGTTCTTGTCGCAGCCACCGAGGACGAGCACGCCGTCCATCCACTGGCCCTGCACCGAGGTCTCGACGCAATCGGCAATGACCTCGCGGGAGACCAGGGAGTATTTCATGCCCTCGGTGCCCATCGACATTCCGTCCGAGATTGTCGGCGTGCCGAAGACCTGCGGATTGCCGCCCGCGGCCTTGATCGCTGTGATCGCGGCGTCCGCCAGCGGCTGCAGGCCGGCATTGCAGGGCGTGATCGTCGAATGCCCGTTGGCGATGCCGATCATCGGCTTGTCGAAATCCGCCTTCTCGTAACCCAGCGCGTAATACATCGCGCGGTTCGGCGAGCGGGCGATGCCCTGGGTGATATTCTTGGAACGTTCATTGAAGGGCATGGGCATGTGCTCCCGGTCGGCGGCAGTCAGACGTGGTGAGGACGTTTTAGAGCCACTCCAATCTAATGAGAAATATACTTTTCTATCGCCATTAGGTCGCAGAGCATATTAGAAGATCCGATGGACCTCCGTCAGCTCCGCCATTTCCTCTCCGTTGCAGAAGAGCTGCATTTCGGCCGGGCTGCCGAGCGCCTGGGTATGACGCAACCGCCCCTGAGCCAGTCGATCCAGGCCCTGGAGAGTGAATTGGGCGTGCAGCTCTTCGTGCGCACGAAGCGTAGCGTCGCCCTGACGCCCGTTGGCCAGGAATGGCTTGCTCACGCCCGTGCCGTTCTCGACAAGGCCGCCGGGTTGCCGGAAACCGCCCGCCGCCTCGCGCGCGGTGAACTCGGCAGCCTGCGCCTCGCCTTCGTCAGCACGGCCGATTACAGCGTGCTGCCAGGGATGGTCAGCCGGTTCCGGCAGAGTTTTCCTCGTGTCGCGGTCTCGCTGCGCGAGGCAACCAGCGACATCCAGATCGAGGCGGTGCTGATCGACGAGATCGATGCGGGGATGATCATCGCCCCGGACCGCAAGGCCCTGCAGGCCACGCTCAATTATCGCCCGCTCCTGCGCGAGCCCTTGGTCGCCGCTGTTCCGGAGGCCTGGATTGCGGCCCGCCGCCCGGGCTTCACGGCGCAGACCTTGCGTGCCGAAGCGATCATGGCCGCGCCGCTCATCCTGTTTCCGCGCCATATCGCGCCTGCATTCCACGACATCGTGTCGGGCTACTTCGCCGAGCATGGCGCGCCCTTTACCGTCCATCAGGAGGCGATCCAGATGCAGACGATCATCGGGCTCGTCGCCGCCGGCATGGGCATCGCGCTGGTGCCGCAATCGATGACCAACCTGCGCCGACGCGGGGCGCATTACCTGCCTCTGCAGGATTCCGCTCCGGAGATCGAAACCGGCCTGGTCTGGCGCGCGGCCAACAGCTCGCCGACGCTGCAGCGCTTCCTCGATATCGCGTCCTGAGGCATCGGCCCGAAAAGTGGATTGCGGTTTTCGGGAAAGCCGATGCAGCCACGGTTCCTGCAAGGACGAGCCTGCTCCCGCCGCGCCGCCAGACTACCCCCGAACAGCAACGGCCGGGACATGCCCGGCCGTCGTTCGAAATCCTGTCCTGGCGGGGCGCTCGGCCTCGCCGTCTCAATCGAGCTTGAACTTGCCGAATTCGCGGTGCTCGCCATAGATGCGGCGGACGGTGCCGGTGATCGAGCGGTAGACGATGGTCTCGGTCTCGATCACGTCCTTGCCGAACTTCACGCCGGACAGCATGCCGCCGTCGGTGACACCGGTCGCAGAGACGATGACGTCGCCCGAGGCCATTTCCGACATGTCGTATTTCTTGTTGGGATCGAGGACGCCCATGCCATGGGCGCGCTTGCGCTTCTCCTCGGTATCGAGGATCAGGCGGCCCTGCATCTGGCCGCCGACGCAGCGCAGCGCGGCCGCAGCCAGCACGCCTTCGGGTGCGCCGCCAATGCCCATATAGATGTCGATACCGGTCTTGGCAGGCTCGGTGCAGAAGATCACGCCGGCGACGTCGCCATCGGTGATCAGGCGGATCGAGGCACCCGTCTTGCGGATCTCCTCGATCAGCTTGGCGTGGCGCGGACGGTCCATGACCAGGGCGCTGATCTCGTGCGGCTTTACGCCCTTGGCCTTGGCGAGCGCATGGATGTTGTCGGTCGGAGATGCGTCGAGATCGATGACGCCCTGCGCATAGCCGGGGCCGATTGCGATCTTGTCCATGTAGACGTCGGGCGCATAGAGCAGCTTGCCGGCTTCAGCCATGGCCATGACGGCGATGGCGCCGGGCATGTCCTTGGCGCAAAGCGTCGTGCCTTCGAGCGGGTCGACGGCGATGTGGACCTTGGGCCCGTGGCGGTTGCCGACCTTCTCGCCGATGAAGAGCATCGGGGCTTCGTCGCGCTCGCCCTCGCCGATGACGATCTCGCCATCGATGGGCAGGCGGTTGAGTTCGCGGCGCATGGCATCGACCGCTGCCTGGTCGGCCGCCTTCTCATTGCCATGGCCGCGCAGGCGCGCCGCGGAGACCGCTGCGCGCTCGGTGACGCGGACCAGTTCCATCGAGAGATAGCGCTCGATGATATGGGATGAGGCGATGGTGAGTTCGGACATGAGGCTCCCTCGAACTATTCAGCAGTCGGCAATCGGCAGGTCGGAGACGCAGGCGCCGAAGCCTATTCCCGTTCAATCCTTATCACCTGCGGCGGTTCAGCAATGTGACCGTCGGCGGTGACCTTTTCGAGCGCGTCGCGGATCGCCGACTCGCTGGTGGCGTAGGTGATGAGCACGACCGGCACCGGCGCCCCGGAACGACCGGTCGGGTCCCGGGTGGCGGCGGCTTCCGAGCGATGCTGGACGATGCTCTCAAGCGAGATATCGGCCTGCGCCATGCGGGTGGCGATGGCGGCAGCGGCACCCGGCCGATCCGCAACCGCGAGACGGATGTAATAGCCGCCTTCATGGCGCTGCATCGGCGCGCGCGCCGGCTGCTCGAGCCGGGAGACGGGCAGGCCGAAGGGCAAGCCCGAGGTGCCGCTCGCGACATCGGTAATATCGGCGACGACGGCAGACGCGGTGGGATCGCCACCGGCGCCGGGGCCGACCAGGGTCAGTTCGCGGACTGCGTCGGCATCGATCGTCACCGCATTGGTGACGCCCATGACCTGCGCGATGGCGGAGGATTTCGGCACCATCGTCGGGTGCACGCGCTGCTCGATGCCGGTGCGGGTGCGCTCGGCGACACCGAGCAGCTTGATGCGGTAGCCGAGTTCGTCGGCCATCTTGAGATCGAGCGGCGCGATCGAGGAAATACCTTCGACATGAATCGCTTCGGCGTCGATCTTCACCCCGAATGCGAGGCTGGTCAGAATGGCAAGCTTATGGGCTGTGTCGTAGCCTTCGACATCGAAGGTCGGGTCGGCCTCGGCATAGCCGAGACGCTGGGCATCCTTGAGGCAGGCCTCGAAGGTCAGCCCCTCCAGCTCCATGCGCGAAAGGATGTAATTGCAGGTGCCGTTGAGGATGCCATAGAGCCGCGAGACATTGTTCCCGGAGAGCGCCTCGCGCAGCGTCTTGACCACCGGAATACCGCCGGCGGAGGAGGCTTCGAACGCAAGCGCCACACCCTTCTCTTCAGCGAGTGCGGCCAGCGCGATGCCGTGATGCGCGAGCAGCGCCTTGTTGGCCGTCACGACCGATTTGCCGGAGGACAGAGC
Organism: Hyphomicrobiales bacterium; assembly: GCA_900470095.1. Classification (GTDB taxonomy): domain Bacteria; phylum Pseudomonadota; class Alphaproteobacteria; order Rhizobiales; family Beijerinckiaceae; genus Allobosea. The sequence continues at coordinate 60,358 of UBZM01000032.1, read as the reverse complement.
GGCCTCGACCGCAGCCTTGGCGACCCCGTCCGAACCGCCGACGAGCTCGACGAAGCAATCGATCTGCGAAGAGCGCGCCAGTTCGACCGGATCGTCGAACCAGGTGTAGCCGGTGAGATCGATGCCGCGATCACGGGTTCGGTCGCGGGCCGAAACGGCCGTCACACGCACGGCGCGGCCGCAGCGGGCCGCAATGGCGTTTTCCTGGCGGTTGAGGATGCGCAGCACCGAAGCGCCGACCGTGCCAAGGCCGGCGACACCAACGCGCAACGGAGCGGGACCGGGTGAGGAAGCGAGCGTCGTCATGTCGCCGGGGTCGCACGCGACAACGGGCGAGTCAACGGAGCGGATGCGCAGTTCGGCCTCGAACGAGACGCGGTACGCGCACGGGCACCTGACGCAAACCACATTTGCCTCAGAGCCTCCCGCATCGCAGCAGGCGCCTCGCTCGTCCGGCCGGGCGTCGATATCAAGTCTAGTCGAACCGGCAGACGACCTCGGCCGCGAGCCGTTTCAGCTTGCCGTCGGCAAAGGTCAGATGCAGGCGCAGCAGTTGATTGCCGAAGGCCGTTGTCTTGATGGTGTGCAGCGCTTCCAGCGTCGGCCCGGTCCAGGTCGTCGCGTTCTCGATCACGGGCCGCCAGAACCAGGCCGCAGGCGGCACGATGCTGATCGTGCCCAGCAGCCGTTCGGCCTCGGCCTGCTCCAGCCCCAGGGGGAAATAGCGCGCGGCAATCTCCGTCGCATCCCGGCCGCATTCATTGGAGCGCGTCGCGGTGAGGATATCGGCCACCAGCGGCGAGTTCGTCTGCGTATTGCGTCCGCGCGAATAATCATAGGTGACGACGAGGCAGACCAGCGCGAACAGGCCAAAACCGATGCCGATCAAACGGCCTTTGCTGAACATGCCGAGCCCCTGCCCTCAACTGCAAGACCGATGGCGGCGCGTCTGCGCCGGCCATCGCGCACTCGTCTTAGCTCAGCTTACCCGGCTTTGGATATCTGGATGACGTTGTGAAGCGTTTGATCCGCGCCCTTGAGGAAGCGGCCGACATTCCGGGCCGCCTGCCGGATGCGCTGCTCGTTCTCGACGATGGCGATGCGAACGAAATCGTCGCCATGTTCGCCAAAGCCAATGCCGGGCGCGACGGCGACCTCCGCCTTCTCGATCAGCAGTTTCGAGAACTCGAGCGAGCCGAGATGGCGGAACTTCTCCGGGATCGGCACCCAGGCGAACATCGAGGCCTGCGGCGCGGGAAAGTCCCAGCCGGCCTTGCCGAAGCTCTCGACAAGCGCGTCGCGGCGCTTGCGATAGATCTCGCGCATCTCGCGGATGCAGTCGTCGGGGCCATTCAGGGCGGCGGCCGCGGCGACCTGGATCGGCGTATAGGCGCCGTAGTCGAGATAGGATTTGACCCGCGCCAGCGCCGCGAGCAAGCGCTCGTTGCCGACGGCAAAGCCGATGCGCCAGCCGGCCATCGAGAATGTCTTCGACATCGAGGTGAACTCGACCGTGACGTCCATGGCGCCCGGCACCTGGAGCATCGAGGGTGGTGGGTCGTTCTCGTCGAAATAGACCTCGGCATAGGCGAGATCGGACAGCAGAATCAGCTCGTGCTTCTTCGCGAAGGCGACGAGGTCGCGGTAGAAATCGAGCGACGCGGTATAGGCGGTCGGGTTCGCCGGATAGCAGGTGACGAGCGCGATCGGTTTGGGCACCGAGTGGATCATCGCCCGCTCCAAGGCGGGGAAGAAGGCCGGCGTCGGCTCGGCGGGAACCGAACGGATGACCCCGCCCGCCATCAGGAAGCCGAAGGCGTGAATCGGATAGCTCGGATTCGGCACGAGCACGACGTCGCCCGGGCCGGTGATCGCCTGCGCCATATTGGCGAAGCCTTCCTTCGAGCCCAGCGTCGCGACCACCTGGGTGTCGGGATTCAGCTTCACGCCGAAACGGCGCGCGTAATAATGCGCCTGGGCGCGGCGCAGGCCGGCAATGCCCTTGGAGGCGGAATAACGGTCCGTACGCGGCTTGCCGGCTGTTTCGACCAGCTTCTCGATGACATGTTTCGGCGCCGGCAGATCGGGATTGCCCATGCCGAGGTCGATGATATCGACGCCCTTGGCCCGTTCGGCTGCCTTGATCTTGTTGACCTGTTCGAAAACATAGGGCGGCAGGCGCTTGATGCGATGAAAATCGGTCATTTCGAACATGTCCCTGGACGAGCCGCGAGAACCGCCCCGTCACAATTGTGCGTTGACTGCCCTTAGCATCGCATCTTCGGTCAGGACAGGCCGCATGACGCAATTTTCAACGAAAGACGCCGCCGTGGCAGAGGCGCCTCAGGCCTCCCCTTCGGCATGCCGTCGGGGCGCTCCGGTTCGCGTCCGATATCGGCATGGCGGCCGCAGCCTTCGTGCCTGTCATTCTGCCTTCAGCAGCCTGGGCAGTTCCTTGAGAAAGGCGTCCCGGAGCTTTCGCCCGGGTATGCCATCCACGCGCTCTGCGCCGATCAGCAAGCGCGCGAAGACGACGCGCCTGTCCTTGTTGTCGGCCCAGCCGACGAACCAGCCGACAGGCCGCTTCCGATCGATTTCACCGGCAGCGTTCCGAAGCCAGGTGCTGCCGGTCTTGCCTTTCACGGTCCAGTCTCCGGCGCTGAAGCTGGGAAGGATCGCCTTGGTCATCTCATGGGCCTTGCCCGAGACCGGCAGCGAGCCGGACAGGAGGCGCCTCAGGAAGCCCGTCTGTTCCTCCGGCGAGATCGTCAGCGACGACGAGATCCAGGAATGGGTCAGTCCATTGTTCTGCCCGCTATCACCCGAGACATCGCCATTGCCATAGCCGAGCTTCAAGACATGGGCCGCGAAGCTCCTGGGCCCGAGCCGGGCGGTCATCTCGCGCGAGTACCAGATGATCGAATCCGCCTGCCAGATCGTCGGGTCGACCGGCTTGCGATCCCGCGCCACCGCGTTGAAGCGCGATTGATAATCCCAAAGGGGCTGGTGCTGGTCTTCGAGAATGCCCGCATCGTAGCCGATTGCAGCAAGCGGCACCTTGAAGGTCGATGCAGGGCTGAAGCGCTTGTCGCAGGTTCCTTCGCGGTGGAGGGTCTTTCCCGATGCCGCCTCGAGAATGAGCGTGCAATCGAGATGCGGCTTCACCGGGACTGGTTGAGCCTGCGCAGAGCGGGGCAGCAGCGCTCCCGCAATCAGCATGGTTATGGCGAAGGAGAATGAACGGTGGTCTGCTTGCGCCATGGGGCGGGGGTCTCCGGAGCGGCAACGCCCCTGCCCTAGCGAGCCGGCTCGTCTCGGATATGGCGCCATTCCGGCAGGCTCGAATTAACCTGACCGATTGGTGAAGGCGGCCCTGACCACCGGATCGGACCCGCCAGACGAGTCGGCTGCCGCCCAAGAGAGTAGGCGGCTAATCGAAACGCGGATCAGTTGGTCGGAACCGTGGCCGGCGCCGGCGGCGCGGTCGCCCCCAGGGACTTGGCCTGCTCGCCGGCAGCCTCGTTCGAGATGCGCTTGGCTTCAAGGTCGGTCTCGAGCGTCTTGAAATCCGCTACAGGCTTGCGCGGAGCGGCGCGCGTCGCGGACGTGCCGACCGAGATGTAATCCTGCGTAGCCGAGCGGCTCTCCTTGACGAAGGGCTTCGATTCCTGCGGCGTCGTCGCAAGTCCCGCAGCCTCGGCGACACCCTTCGCCCCATCCCCGGCACAGCCGGCGAGAAACGGGGCGCAGAGCAGCAGCAGCGGCAGGAACCTTGTCGTAGGATTGTTGAGTGACATGAGCGGGTCCGGCGCGTTGCAGAATTATCTTTTTACACCATATCGTTTACGTCCTTAATGGGACCAAAATAGGAAGCAAGGGCTTCCGCAAAAGACGTGGCAAGGGGAGACGATTCATGTGCCCGCCAGCCGACGACAAGCCGAAGGGTCCTGCCGGCTCGGATGAAGCGCCTGTGCCGGATTTCGACCTGCTCGCCCAGAACATGGGGCGCTTCATGGAGGAAGCCGGGAAGGTCACCGCCGCCTATCTGAAGCCGATCGAGCGCGGCGAAGCGAAGACTGGCGCCGCCGACGAGGTCAGCGAAATGGTCAAGACCATTGGCCGGGTCGCAGAACGCTGGGTGACGGATCCGCGCAAGATCATCGAGGCACAAGCTTCGCTGACCAGCGACTTCATGAGTTTGTGGGCTTCCACCCTGAAGCGGGCCAGCGGCGAGGAAGCAGCGCCGGTTGCCGAGCCGGACAAGCGCGATGCGCGCTTTGCCGATCCGGACTGGTCGGCCCACCCGATGTTCGATTTCGTCAAGCAGGCCTACCTGATCGGTTCGCGCTGGGCCGAGTCGATGGTGGATCGCGCCGAGGACCTGGACCCGCATACGCGCGAGAAGGCTCGCTTCTACGTCAAGCAGATCGCCAGCGCGCTCTCGCCCTCGAACTTCGTCGCAACGAATCCCGAACTCCTGCGCGAGACGCTCAAGCAGAACGGCGAGAATCTCGTGCGCGGGATGAAGATGCTGGCTGAGGATGTCGAGGCTGGAGGCGGCGAACTCAAGATTCGCCAGTCGGATGGGCGCGCCTTCGAGGTCGGCGTCAATATCGCCACGACGCCCGGAAAGGTCGTCTATCGCAACGAGATCATGGAGTTGATCCAGTACGCGCCGTCGACCGAGCAGGTCTTCAAGCGCCCGCTGCTGATTGTGCCGCCCTGGATCAACAAGTTCTACATTCTCGATCTCAACGCCGAGAAAAGCTTCATCCGCTGGTGCGTGGCGCAGGGACTGACGGTCTTCTGCATCTCCTGGGTCAACCCCGATGAGCGCCACGCCGCCAAGGATTTCGAGAGCTACATGCGCGAGGGCATCTTCGAGGCCCTCGATGCGGTGGAGCAGGCGACCGGCGAAAAGCGCGTGACGGCGATCGGCTATTGCGTCGGCGGCACGCTGCTCGGCGTCACCCTCGCCTATATGGCAGCGACCAGGGACAGGCGCATCGAGAGCGCGACCTTCTTTACGACGCAGGTTGATTTCTCCAAGGCCGGCGAACTCTCGGTCTTTGTCGATGAAGATCAGATCCGTGCCGTCGAGGAGCAGATGGCGCAGCGCGGCTATCTCGACGGCGCACGCATGGCCGGAGCCTTCAACATGCTGCGGCCGAACGACCTGATCTGGTCCTATGCCGTCAACAATTACCTGAAGGGCAAGCTCCCAACTGCCTTCGACCTGCTCTACTGGAACTCCGATTCGACCCGGATGCCGGCCGCCAACCACTCCTTCTACCTGCGTGGCTGCTATCTGGAGAACCGCCTTTCCAAAGGCGAAATGACGATCGGCGGGAAGACGCTCGATCTGAAGGCGGTGAAGATCCCGATCTATAATCTCGCCGCCAAGGAGGACCACATCGCTCCGGCCCAGTCCGTTTTCATCGGCTCGCAATGCTTTGGCGGGCCGGTCGACTATGTCATGGCGGGCTCGGGCCATATTGCGGGTGTGATCAACCCGCCTGGCAAGGTGAAGTACCAGTACTGGACCGGCGGCAAACCCGAGGGCGTCTTCGCCGACTGGGCCAAGGGCGCGGTCGAGCACCCCGGTTCCTGGTGGCCGCACTGGCTCGGCTGGGTGACCTCGCAGGCACCGAAGACACTTCCGGCCCGCGAACCCGGCAGCGGCGCGCTGGCGCCGCTCGAGGACGCACCTGGCAGCTACGTCAAGATCAGGGTCTGATCCCCCTTCAAAGTCTCATAGCCTTCCGGCCAACAAAAAAGCCGGCCCAAAGGCCGGCTTTTCGTGGACGCGGGTGCGTTGGTCAGTTCTTCCGCACCACCGGGCGCATCGGGATCGACTCCTGCGGATTGTCCCAACGATAGGTGATGCCGGCGGAAACGACATGAACATGCGGCTTGGCCTCTGCCGTGTAGAGCACGGCGCCCTGCTGCGGATGCGCACCCGAATAATTCACGCTCGCATTCTGGACGTGGAGGTAGGTATAGCCCAGATCGAACTTGATCTTGTCCGAGACCTGATAGCTGAAGCCCGTCGATAACCAGAGGCGGTCATTATCCGAGATGAAGACCGTACGATTCTCGTCGTTCACCGCCGAAAGCTCGTAGCCGACACCGGCGCGCAGGGTCAGATCGCGGTTGTACTTGTACTCAAGACCCGCCGAGAAGAACCAGCTGTCGTCATACTGGAAGTTCAGGCTGGTGAAAGGCACGCCAAAATTGCTGGCAACGACCGGAATGCGGCGGAAGCGGCTCCAGTTCGTCCATTCGACGCCAAGATGAGCCTGCCACTGGTCATTGATGACCTGCGAGAGGCCGAACACGACCGAATCGGGCAGGTTGAGGTTGGCCTTGATCGGGTTCGAACCCGCAGCGAGGATCGGCGGAACCGCTACAGGGGTCTTGAAGGTTCCCTCCAGCGAATGATGGATCATCGAGCGGTAGGCCAGGCCGATATTGGTTCCCTGCCACGGCGTCAGCGTCACGCCGAACTTGTAGCCGAAATCGATCGAGTCGCCTTCGAGGATGGTGTTGGCCGCGGTAGCCGTGATGCCGGCGGCCTGCTTCAGGTTGGTCTTGAAATACTGGACCTGGAGCGCAGCGCCAACGGCGAGCCAGTCATTCACCTGGTAACCGATCGTCGGCGAAACGTTGATCGTCGCGACGCGCGCCGAGCGGCCGTAGATCTGAGACGCATTGAACTGATTGTCGGGTTTCGAGCGCAGTCCGAACGGCGCCCCGGTGTGCATGCCGATCCAGAGGCGATCCGTGAGCTGCCAGGCCGAGTATGAAGCCGGAACGAAACCGCCATCACCACCGATCTCGCCTGTGCCCAGGTTGCTTCCTCCAGCGGCGCCGATCGGGACGACCGCACCGTTAGGCAACCGTACCCGTGTTGGCGAGGTCGGATCGTAGCTGGCGCTCGGAGCGATGTAGGTGAAATTCCAATTGCTGTTGCGGCCCGGAAACATCGTGATCGTGGCCGGGTTGAAGGTCATGGCCCCCATGCCGATGCCGCCAGAGGCAGCGCCGGCAAATGCCATACCGAGTCCCTCGGCACTTGTTCCGCTCCGCAGTGAAAACGAACTCGCTGAAGCGACGCCGGAAACCAGAAGAGCAGCGACTGAAACGGTAGCAGCGGCGGTGTAGCGAACGATGCTCTTCATCGAGTACCCATCCCCAGGATTGACGTTCTTTCGGGCAAATCACCCGCTTCGCCGACGAACATGCCGCGCTCGCGTTTCTGCCGCAATCCCGCCTTGAACGACGCAATTTCGCCATGCTTCTCCGTATGCCAGTGTCGCGACAGGCGGAATCGACCAAAAAACCGCCAATTCCTGCGACCTCGCTCAAGTCGGCATGCGAAAAAGATCGTTTATATGCGAACTATCGTAAGTTTTGCGCAGGTGGCAGTTCTGCAGGCCTGCGTCTGTTGGTTGTAGAAACGCTGTGCTTTGCCGACGGCCGTTGCATTCCCGCAACAAGTTTCGGGGTCCCCCTGTGCAGTTGCGTCATGCGCAGGAACCGCTTGCCTCCAGCGCCCCATCCGCACAGGATCGCGCCACCTTTGATCATATCGATTGAAACGGGGGAAACGACGTGAAACTGGTACGTTATGGCGCATTCGGCCAAGAAAAGCCCGCGCTGCTGGACTCCAAGGGCGTGCTGCGCGATCTGTCGGGCAAGGTTCCCGACATCGCCGGGAAGGCGCTGACCTCGGCCTCACTTGCGGCGCTGAAGGCGCTCGATGCCGAATCGCTCCCCGCAGTGCAGGGCTCGCCGCGCATTGGCGCCTGCGTTGGCGATGTGCGCAATTTCATCGCTGTCGGCCTCAACTTCGCCGACCACGCGGCTGAGACCGGCGCGCCAATCCCGGCCGAGCCTATCCTGTTCAACAAGGCGCCGAACTGCATCGTCGGCCCCTATGACGACGTCACCATCCCGAAGAACTCGAAGAAGACCGACTGGGAAGTCGAGCTTGCGATCGTGATCGGCGATGGCGGCTCCTATATCGCCGAGAAGGATGCCATGGCCGCGATCGCCGGCTTCTGCGTCTGCAACGACGTCTCGGAGCGCGAATTCCAGACCGAGCGCGGCGGCCAGTGGGCTAAGGGCAAGGGCTGCCCGACCTTCGGCCCGCTCGGCCCCTGGCTGGTGACCCCCGACGAGATCGCCGATATCCAGAATCTCGGCATGTGGCTCGAGGTCGATGGCGAGCGTGTCCAGAACGGCTCGACCAAGACGATGATCTTCGGCGCCGCCTATCTCGTGCACTATATCAGCCAGTTCATGCGGCTCGATCCGGGTGATGTCATCACCACCGGCACCCCGCCCGGCGTCGGCCTCGGCTTCAAGCCGCCGCGCTTCCTGAAGGGCGGCGAGGTCGTGGCGCTTGGCATCGACGGCCTCGGCACGCAGAAGCAGAACTTCGTTCCCTACAAGGGCTGAGATAAAAAGACGCCGCCATGGCTGCTTGACCCAACCATGGCGGCGTTGCCCACACCGCAAATCATGTCGCTCACAGCTGCCATGGAGGCAGCCAAAGCGGCGGGGACTAGTCTCGGGTCTCGTGTCGGAAAGCCACCCGTCGCCACAGCGACGTGACATTACGCACAACCGATCCCGATAGAGGCCATCCCTACCCCATCGGCTACCCCCATTTGGGGGACGTCAAGGCAAAGGGTCATCACGACCCCGTCAGGTGACGATACGTCATGATGCCGGTCGCCTGTCGGCACAGCCCCCTCGTCCCAACAGAAAAGGCCCGGCTTGTGGACCGGCCCTTTTACCTTCGCGGCCGCTATCCGGCTCGACGGTCTAAGCCTCGCCGAGCCCGAGCATCAGGCGGATGTTCTGCACGGCAGCGCCCGAGGCGCCCTTGCCGAGATTGTCGAGCTTGGCGACAAGCACCGCCTGCCGCAGTTCCTCATTGCCGAAGACCCGCAATTCGAGCTGGTTGGTGTCGTTGAGCGACTCCGCTTCCAGCTTGCCGCCGGCCTCGGCCGGAACCACCTTCACATAGGTCGAGCCGGCATAACGCGTCGCCAGCGCGTCGTGCAGGTCGGCGACCTTCGGCCTGCCGGGCAGCGTGTCGAGATGCAGCGGCACGGAGACGAGCATGCCTTGGCGGAAATTGCCGACGGACGGCACGAAGATCGGCCGCCGGGTCAGGCGCGCGTATTCCTGCAGCTCCGGCAGATGCTTGTGCTTGAGCCCCAGCCCGTAGAGCTCGAAGGACGGCGCGGCGTCGGCCTCATAGGCTTCGATCATGCTCTTGCCGCCGCCCGAATAGCCGGAGACGGCATTGACCGTCACCGGGTGATCCTGCGCGAGCAGGCCCGCATCGACCAGCGGCCGCAGCAATGCGATGCCGCCGGTGGGGTAGCATCCTGGATTGGAGACGCGGTTGGCGTTGGCGATGGCCGCGGCATGGCCGGGGGCGAGTTCGGCAAAGCCGTAGACCCAGCCCGGCGCGACGCGATGGGCCGTCGCGGCATCGACGATCTTGGGGGCGTCAGCGCCGAGTTCGTCGGCGAGCGCGACCGATTCCTTCGCCGCCTCGTCGGGCAGGCAGAGCACGACGAGATCGACCCCCGCCATCATCGCCTTGCGGGCAGCCGGATCCTTGCGCTTGTCGGGGTCGATGCTCTTCACGACGACCTCCGGCAGCGCTGCCAGCCGGTCGCGAATGCCGAGGCCAGTGGTTCCGGCTTCGCCGTCGATGAAGATTGATTTCAGATTCTGGCTCATCAGGGCCTCCGAAAGCGCGCTCGCGCACATTGATAGGTCAGCATCAGGCATAAAAAAACCGCGCTCCGGGCGCGGTTCGCGGACAATTCGGGGTTCAGCCGAGCGTCATCGCGGGCGCGCCGGGGCGGCCTGGTTGGTGCGACGTCGGATCGAGCACATGAACATGACGCTGATATGTGGGAGGGCGCCGCCCCTGTCAATCGGCATGTGACGCGACGTCGTCCTGCGGGCACGGCAAACCTCTCGCCCGACGGGACGGAGGCTTGCGTCATGCCTGATTTGCCAACGGATCGAATCGCTTGGCGCGCACGGCTCGCAAGCGGATTCAGTCCGTTCACACGGAGATTCAGCCGGCCTTCTTCTTTAGCGCCAGCGCCTGGATGTAGTGCTGGGCCACCGCGGCACCGGCGATCGCCGTCGCGTCGGCATGGTCATAGGGCGGGGAGACTTCGACGATGTCCATGCCGCGGAAATCGAGATCGCGGATGGCCCAGACCATGCGCAGTGCTTGCGCCGCCGTAAAGCCGCCGGCAACAGGCGTGCCCGTGCCCGGCGCGAAGGCCGGATCGAGCGCGTCGATATCGAATGTGAGATAGGCGGGGCCCTGCCCAACGCGCTGCTTGATGCGCTCGACGACGCCATCGACGCCGAGTTCATGAGCCTCATAGGCGCCGAGCACCTGGATGCCGCAATCGCGCGGCGCAACCGTGCGGATGCCGACCTGGATCGAGCGATCGACATCGATCAGCCCCTCGCGCACCGCCTCCAGCATGAACGTGCCATGCGAGACCGCGCCGACGCCATCGTCCCAGGTGTCCTGATGCGCATCGAATTGGACGATCGCCAGCTTGCCATGGCGGGCGACATGGGCGCGCAACAGCGGCAGGGTGATAAAATGGTCGCCGCCGAGCGTCACCAGATGCGCACCGGTCGCGATGATCGCGGCGGATTCACGCTCGATCGCCCTGGCGCAGCCCTGCAGATCGCTGCGCGGCAGCGAGCAGTCGCCGTAATCCACGGCCGAGAGATGCTCGAACGGGTCGATGCGGGACGGATACTGGGCATCGCCGTCGAAGATCGCACTGACGCGGCGCAGTGATTGCGGTCCAAAGCGCGTACCCGGCCGGTTGGAGACCGCGAGATCGAAGGGCACGCCCCAGATCACCAGGTCGCAGCCGGCGACGTCCTTGCTGTAGCGGCGGCGCATGAAGGAGAGCGCGCCGGCATAGGTCGGATCCTGCGCCGGGCCGCGCCGATCGCCGGTGAAGGCGTGGTCGATGGAGGGGGTGTCGACGGGTTCGGTCATGGCAGCAATCCGTGAATGAAGTCAGCGCCTGCCCGTGAGCCAGACATAGAGGCACCAGGGCAGGATCAGGGCGAGGCCGGTCAGGACCAGCCGAAATGTGGTCCAGGCGATGGGGTTCTGCAGGGCGCGGCCATCGAGTTCGGGCACGCCGTGGATCAGGCCGAGCGCGAAGGCCGGTGTCAGGAAGATGATCAAGGCCCGCCCGACCCGGCGCCCGGTCGGCTCCCCCGTCCGCGCAAGCGCAAGCAGCGCGGGAACCGCTATCATTCCGAAAGCAATGAGAACGAGCAGGATGCGCATGGCGGAGGCTGGAACCGGAGACGTGAGCCTGCGGTTTAGCATGGCCGTGGCCCTGATCCAGCCGCGCCGGGCGGCGGCCGCAGCCGAATCTGTCGTTCAGGGCACCGGTGGTATCAACGCCCGCCCGCCACGCGCAGAACGATGCCTGTCGTATAGGCGGAGGCCTCGGAGAGCAGGAACAGCACGGCCTCGGCGATCTCGTCCGGAGACGCCGCCCGCTGCAGGGGAACGAGTGGTGCGATGCGCTCGACCCGACCTGCTTCGCCCGTCGACAGGGCATGGATCTCGGTCTCGGTAATGCCGGGCGAGACCGCATTGACGCGGATGCCGGCAGGGGCAAGCTCCTTCGCAAGGCCAATCGTCAGCGTATCGACCGCGCCCTTGGAAGCGGCGTACCAGACATATTCGCCGGGCGAGCCGAGCGTTGCCGCAGCGGAGGAGATGTTGATGATCGCCCTGCCCTTCCGTTCCGGCTGAGCGAGCAGCGCCCGCGCTGCTTCCCGCGCAACCAGGAGCGCGCCGGTGACGTTCACATCGATGCAGCTGCGAATGACCTCTGCGTCCGCCTCGGCCAGCGGGCCTGATTTGCCGGTGATGCCTGCGTTGTTGACGACCTGGGCGATGGGCCCGAGCTTCGCCTTCGCCTCGGCGAAGACGCGCAGGATATCCGCCTCATCAGACATGTCGCCCTGAAGTGCAACCGCGCTTGCGCCCGCGACCTTGCAGGCCGCGACGACCGAAGCGGCGGCTGCCGCGTCGCGTTGGTAATTGACGGCGACATCATAGCCACGCCTTGCTGCCATGACTGAGATCGCGGCGCCGATGCCGCGGCTGCCTCCGGTGACGAGAAGAACGGGACGGGTAGCGCTCATCGGCGGTAACTCCAGCTGGAACGGAGCTGCAGCCAATACGAAAAGGGCGGCTCTTGCGAGCCGCCCTGATAGCATAGCCAGACTGCGTGAGCCGGATCAGCGCTTCGAGAACTGGAAGCTGCGGCGGGCCTTGGCCTTACCGAACTTCTTGCGCTCGACGACGCGCGAGTCGCGGGTCAGGAAGCCTTCCTTCTTGAGCGGGCCGCGCAGTTCCGGCTCGTAGAAGGTCAGGGCCTTGGAGATGCCGTGGCGCACCGCGCCGGCCTGGCCGGAGAGACCGCCGCCCTTGACCGTGACGACGACGTCGTACTGGGTCATGCGGTCGACGATCATCAGCGGCTGCTGCAGGATCAGGCGCAGCACCGGACGAGCGAAGTAGACTTCCTGGTCGCGGGTGTTGACCGTGATCTTGCCGGAGCCCGGCTTGATCCAGACGCGGGCGATGGCGTTCTTGCGCTTGCCGGTGGCATAGGCGCGGCCCTGCGCATCGACCTTCTTGACGTGAACGGGAGCGTCGGGCTGAGCCGTCTTGGCGACCTGGCCGAGCTGCTCGAGAGACTGAAGAACCTCAGCCATGATCAGAGCCTCGCATTCTTGCTGTTGAGCGCGGCGACGTCGAGCGCCTCCGGCGACTGGGCGGCGTGGGGGTGCTCAGCGCCCTTGTAGACGCGCAGGTTGCCCAGGATCTGGCGGAACAGCGGGCCGCGCGGCAGCATGCGCTCGACAGCCTTCTCGACGACGCGCTCAGGGAAGCGGCCTTCGAGCAGGAACTTGGCGGAACGCTCCTTGATGCCACCCGGAAATCCGGTGTGATGGTAGTAAACCTTCTGGTCGCGCTTGCGACCTGTCAGGACCACCTTCTCGGCATTGATGACGATGATGTTGTCGCCACAGTCGACATGCGGGGTGTAGGCGGCCTTGTGCTTGCCGCGCAGACGCATCGCCACAACGGAGGCGAGACGACCAACGACCAGCCCGGAGGCATCGATCACAACCCACTTCTTCTCGACGTCGGCGGGCTTGAGCGAGACGGTCTTCATCGCGGCACCCTTCGGTTGCTTGAAAAAGGACAAGCCGCCGGAAGGCCGGCGGCGGTGTGGGGCGGTGGATAGGGACAAGCTGCCGTACTGTCAAGCGCCACGATCACGCTTCAAGGCGAAAATTCGCATTGTTTTCAGTGCAATGGCAAAAACGGTATTTAGGTACCGCATTCGGTTCCGGCGATCCTCCGAGGTCCGGCAGGATCATCCCTTTCCCTACGCCTCTCCTGACGCTCCGATTCCCCGGCGGCGACTGTACTGCGGCCAGGCATAGGGTCGGGATTCTAGCGCTCCGACGGAATCGAGTAGGTGCCGGTCGCATGGCAGACGATCTCGCTGTCGCCCTGCGAGGACAGCGCGACCTCTCCGACGGCGAGCCGCTTGCCGAGCTTGAGCAGCCTCGCCTCCGCGATCAGCGCCACCGGCCCCGGCTTGCGCAGGAAATTGTAGTTGAGGCTCGTCGTCACAGCGAGGCCGACCGGGCCGATCTGGGCAAGGATCGCGACATAGAGGGCGAGATCAGCCAGCGCCATCATGGTCGGACCGGAGATCGTGCCCCCGGGACGCAAATGCCGCTCGTGATAATCGCAGCGCATGCGCGCCGTCAGCGGGCCAACCTCTTCGATGAAATAGGTGCGCCCGCCATAATGGAGCTGCGGGAAGACCTGATCGAGATAGGCCTCCACCTCTGAGATCGTCATGCGGGGTGTCATGTGCGGGAAACCGGATGCCAGCGGGGAACTCCTCCCCTTGCAGCATGACGATCGGGCTCCGACAATAGCCACGGATGCGAAAGGCCATGCCATGAATGCCCATCTCGAACCCGACACCGCCCCGGTCCTGCTGCGCGCAGACCAGGACGGCATCGCGATACTGACGCTGAACCGTCCGCAGGTGCGCAATCCGCTTGGCGAAGCGATGCTGGCCGCGTTGAGCGAGGCTTTCGTGGCCATTGCAGCAGACAAGACGGTGCGCGCTATCGTGCTGACGGCCGCCGGCCCGGTCTTCTCGGCCGGGCATGACCTCAAGGAGATGAGCGCGCATCGCGCCGATCCGGACCGTGGCCGCGCCTATTTCACCGATATCCTTGGCCGCTGCTCGGCCATGATGCAACAGATCACCGCCCTGCCCCAGCCGGTCATTGCAGCCGTCGAAGGCACGGCGACCGCTGCGGGCTGCCAGCTCGTCGCGACCTGCGATCTCGCCGTCGCGGGCGCGCAGGCACGTTTCTGCACGCCCGGCGTCCATATCGGGCTGTTCTGTTCGACGCCCATGGTGGCGCTCTCGCGCAACCTCGCGGCCAAACATGCGCTGGAGATGCTGCTGCTGGGCGAATTGGTGCCGGCCGAGGAGGCCGCCCGGATGGGGCTGGTCAATCGTGTCGTGCCAGTCGGTGCTGCGCTTGCGGAGGCCCTGCGACTGGCGGGCGTGATCGCATCGAAATCGCCTGCCACCGTGAAAATCGGCAAGCGCGCCTTTTACCAGCAGCGCGAGATGGGTCTCGCGGCAGCCTATGATCACGCATCGGCGGTCATGGTCGAGAACATGCTCGCCCGCGATGCCGAGGAAGGGATCGATGCCTTCATGGGGAAACGCCAGCCGGTCTGGAGCGGCAACTAGCGGCTCGCGACCCTCGGTCGGGCCCTCTCCATCCATCCAGATTCAGCGCCGCACGCGGCGACAACCGAGACACGCCGCGTGCAGCTATCCATCAGGCGCCTGTTCACAGGATCGCGGGGAAATGCTCCGGCATCTCGGCGTGCAGGTGCTCCTTGGCCTCTTCTTCCGGCTGCGGCACGGCTGGCAACTGCAAAACGGTCGCCTTTTGTCCCGTAGACAGGTTCGTCAGCAGAATGACCTGCCCGTCGGGCAGCTCGAGCGCATCGTGATGCGCATAGGGCTTGTCGAGATCGATCTGACGGAAGCGGGCCATTGTCGCCGCCATCTTGCGATGCGGCAGGAAGCCGACCACCCTATCGCACTCGATCTCGCTCTCGAACGCCAGCTCCGTGCCGGGCAGCACGCAGACCGCAACCTCCGGCTGTGCCGCAGTGCAGAAGCCGCGCGTGCTCGAATTCGGGAAGCTGGTGGTCGTCAGTTCGTCGCCCACTTTGGCGGGAGTGGACATCACATTGTGCAGGCTATAGTCGCACATGGTAGACCCTCCTTTCATGACGGAACAACCGGGGTTGTTCGCCCTGTGTTCCAGTGAATCAGATAAGAGTGGCAAAGCTGTGGTTCAGCCCCTCGGCGCCAAAATACCTGCGCATGATCGCCGCGTATTTCTCGTGAGGATTCAGCACCTTGAATCATGAGGCCTATGAAGATGCGCTAATCCGCCGCATCCTGCGCGAGGTGAAAACCATCGCCCTGGTCGGCGCCTCGGCCAACGAGGCGCGGCCGAGCTGGATCGTCACCAAATATCTGCTCGATCGCGGCTATGACGTCATCCCCGTCAATCCCGGCCTCGCCGGCCAGACGCTGCTCGGCAAGACGGTCTACGGCTCGCTGAAGGAGATTCCGGTTCCCGTCGACATGGTCGAGATCTTCCGCAATTCGGAAGCCGCCGGGCCGATCACGGATGAGGCTTTGGCGCTCTCGCCCCTGCCGAAAGTGATCTGGATGCAGCTTTCCGTCCGCAATGACGTGGCCGCCGCCCGCGCCGAGGCGAAGGGCCTCACCGTGATCATGAACCGCTGCCCGAAGATCGAGTATGGCCGGCTCTCCGGCGAGATCGGCTGGCAGGGCATCAATTCGCGCATCATCTCGAACAAGAAGCCGCAACTGGCCGGCAAGGGCTTCCAGAAATTGTCGATCAACCGGCCCGGGACCTGACCCGGCCATTTCCAGGGGAACGGCGATGCGCGAGGAAACGACCACGTGCTGCATCGCCGGAGGCGGCCCCGCCGGGATGATGCTCGGTTTTCTGCTCGCGAGAGCCGGCATCGAGGTCACCGTGCTGGAGAAGCACGCCGATTTCCTGCGGGATTTCCGCGGCGATACGATCCACCCTTCGACACTCGAGCTGATGCATGAACTCGGGCTGCTCGAGGCCTTCCTGAAGCTGCCGCACAGCAAGGAAGACCATATCGTCGCCCGCTTCGGAGACGACGAGATCACGGTCGCCGATTTCAGCCATTTGCCGGTCAAGGCTCCCTATGTCGCCTTCATGCCGCAATGGGATTTTCTCGATTTCCTGGCGGAACGGGGACGCGAGCAGCCCTCCTTCCATTTGCGGATGCAGACGAAGGCCGAGGGACTGATCAAGCAGAACGGGCGCGTGGCCGGCGTCACGGCCATGGCGCCCGACGGCCCGCTCTCGATCAGGGCCGATCTCGTCGTTGCGGCTGACGGGCGCAGTTCCGATCTGCGCGCGGCCTCCGGCCTCCCGGTCGAAGTGCTGGGCGCGCCGATGGACGTGCTCTGGTTCCGGCTGTCGCGCAACAAGAGCGATCGCAACCAGACCTTCGGCCAGGTCGCGGGCGGGCGCTTCTTCATCATGCTCAACCGCGGCGACTACTGGCAATGCGCCTTCATCATCCCCAAGGGTTCGCTGGAATCCTTGCAGGTCCGGGGCATGCGGGCCTTCCGGGACGGTGTCGTTGCGCTCTCGCCCTTTCTTCAGGACCGGATTGCGGAGCTGCGCAGCTGGGACGACATCAAGCTGCTTTCCGTCGCTGTCGATCGCCTGACGCGCTGGTGGAAGCCCGGCCTGCTCTGCATCGGCGACGCCGCGCATGCGATGTCTCCGATCGGCGGCGTCGGCATCAATCTGGCGGTGCAGGATGCCGTCGCAACGGCCAACCTGCTGGCAGTGCCGCTCCGAGAGAAGCGGCTGACGGATACTGCTCTCGCAGCCGTGCAGCATCGCCGTGAATTCCCGGCAAAACTCACCCAATCCATGCAGATCGCCATCCAGAACCGGGTGATCACGCCGCTGCTCGCCAGCCGCGGACCAGTGACGCCGCCTCTGCCGCTGCGGCTCCTGCAGCGCTTCCCGCTGCTGCGCCGCCTGCCGGCACGGCTGATCGGCATGGGCATCAGGCCGGAGCATATCGGGGCGGCTCTCAGACCTGTCCGGCCGAATTGACGCCGCACAGAGCGTTCGTTAAATCGAACGAGACTGTTTCACGATCAGAATTTGCAGGGAGCACGCCATGTCAGACCGCTCACCGGGTTTCCATACGCTCGCCATTCATGCCGGTGCAGCGCCTGATGCAGCCACCGGCGCGCGCGCCACGCCGATCTACCAGACGACATCCTTCGTCTTTGACGATGTCGACCACGCCGCCTCGCTGTTCGGGCTGCAGGCTTTCGGCAACATCTACACGCGTATCGGCAACCCAACCAATGCGGTGCTCGAGGAGCGCGTCGCTGCGCTCGAGGGCGGCACCGCGGCGCTCGCCGTCGCATCCGGCCACGCCGCCGAGTTCCTCTGCTTCCACGCCCTGCTGCAGCCGGGCGACGAGTTCGTCGCGGCGCGCAAGCTCTATGGCGGCTCGATCAACCAGTTCAATCATTCCTACAAGAATTTCGGCTGGAACGTGATCTGGGCCGATTCCGACGATCTTGAGAGCTTCGCCGCCGCGGTGACCCCGCGCACCAAGGCGATCTTCATCGAGTCGATCGCCAATCCGGGCGGCGTGGTCGTGGACATCGCCGGCGTCGCGGCCATCGCCAAGAAGCACAACATTCCGCTCATCGTCGACAACACGATGGCGAGCCCCTACCTGATCCGCCCGTTCGAGCACGGTGCCGACATCATCGTGCATTCCGCCACCAAATTCCTGGGCGGGCATGGCAACTCGATCGGCGGCCTGATCGTCGATGGCGGCTCGTTCAACTGGGTCGGCGACGAGCGCTATCCGATGCTGTCCAAGCCACGGCCGGAATATAACGGCATGGTGCTCGGCGAGACCTTCGGCAATTTCGCCTTCGCCATCGCGACCCGCGTGCTCGGCCTACGCGACATGGGCCCGGCGCTTTCGCCCTTCAATGCCTTCATGATCCTGACCGGAATCGAGACCCTGCCGCTGCGCATGCAGCGCCATTGCGAGAGTGCACTCGCCATTGCGAAGCACCTCTCGAAGCATCCCGCGGTCGAATGGGTGAGCTATCCCGGCCTGGACGGCGACAAGTATCACGACCTCGCCAAGCGCTACTCGCCGAAGGGCGCGGGCGCGGTCTTCACCATCGGCCTGAAGGGCGGCTACGACGCCGGCGTCAAGCTGGTCTCGAACCTGCAGCTGTTCTCGCATCTCGCCAATATCGGCGATACGCGTTCGCTGGTGATCCACCCGGCATCGACGACGCATCGCCAGCTCTCGGACGCACAGAAGACCGCGTCAGGCGCCGGGCCGGAGGTCGTGCGCCTCTCGATCGGGCTCGAGGATGTGGCGGACCTGATCGGCGATCTCGATCAGGCGCTGATTTAGCATCCGGCAGCGATCCGACGGGGAGTCCCCCCCGGAAGCAAAACACAGACCCGGGATCCCTGCCTGAACCATTCCGGCAGGGATCCCGGGTCTCTTTCGTTGGCCGCCCGGGTCGACAGCGTTCAGGCGGTGTCAGGCCCGGACAGGATGCGGGGTGCCGGCCCCGCTCCGTGTGACATGCACAACGGTCATCGCCAGCACCATGAAGGCGAGCGCCTGATGGGCGAGCCCCGCCCAGAGCGGGACCACCAGCAGCAGCGTGACGACGCCGAGCGCGGCCTGTGCCAGCGTGAGGCCGGCAATCGCCGTTGCGCGCTTGGCGCTGCCTGACCCAGACGCTGCGCGGCGCATCGCAACGGCGTGCCAGAGCGCGGCCGCCAGCAGCAGATAGGCGCCGATGCGGTGGTTGAACTGCACCAGCGCGACGTTATCGACAAAGTTCTCCCAGAACGGCGTCTGCGCAAACAGGGTCGACGAAGCCGGAGCCAGCCCGCCATCCATCAGCGGCCAGGTGTTGAAGGTGAAGCCCGCGCGGGAGCCGGCGACGAGGCCGCCAAGCGCGATCTGCGCGAAGGTAAGCACCAGCAGCCCCCAGGCGGCCAGGCGGCCCCTCGCCTGCTCGACCCGCCGCAGCGGGGTCAGCCAGGTGGCGAACCCGACAACGGCGGCGAAGAACAGACCGGCGAAGGTGAGATGAAGCGTCAGCTTGACCGGAGCGACCGCGATCATGCCTGGCTGAAGTCCGGAGGCGACCATGATCCAGCCGATCGTACCCTGCAGGCCGAGCAGCAGCCCCATGCCGAAGAGCACAGCGCTCTGGCGCCAGGGCAGAAGACGGCGGAGGGCGACGACAAGGAAGCCGAGGAGGTAGACCAGGCCGATGAAGCGGCCGAGCTGGCGGTGCCCCCACTCCCACCAGAAGATGAACTTGAATTCCGACAGCGCCATGCCGGCATTGAGCAGCTGGTATTGCGGGCTCGCGCGGTATTTTTCGAATTCGAGCGCCCAGGCGGCGTCGGAGAGCGGCGGGATCGCGCCGGTGACCGGGCGCCATTCGGTGATCGAGAGGCCTGAGCCGGTCAGGCGGGTCGCGCCGCCGACCACGACCATCGCGAAGACGAGTGCCGCGACGATCCAGAGCCAGCGGCGGATGCCTGCGTGGTCGGCGGAGCTGACAGCGCCGCCACGCGGCTGATCGAGAGCAATCGTCACGGGATGGGGACCTCGGGTCGCAAATGTCGCGCTTCACAAGCGTCGTTGGGGGTGACAGATAGACCCGCGCGAAGACGCGAACAACGCCCGCAATGCCGCAGCCGCGCCGGCATGGAGACGAGAGATGACCCAGAGCCACCGCAAGCTGATCGGCACCGTGGCCATCCTGATCTTCGTCTGCGTCTATGCGCTGGTCGCCATGGCACTGGCGCAGGGGCGGATCACCGACGCGCCCAAGCTGGTGCAGACGATCGCCTATATCGCGCTTGGCCTCGCCTGGGTGTTGCCCCTGCTGCCGCTGATCAAGTGGATGGAGCGGAAGGACGGGCCGCGCTAGACATCGGCCCGGTTATCGTATCCGGTCCGATGATCTAACCTTGTGTGTTCGCATCGGCTTTCCCGAAAATTGCAAGCCATCTTTCGGGCCGATGCCTTAGGCGACATTCACCCGCCGCCCCTTGTTCCAGAGCAGGAACGGCAATCCCGACAGCAACGCCCGCAGCGCCGCCTCGCCCTGGTGATAGCCGTTCAGCGAGACGCGCGGCAGGGCATGCAGATGCCGCTCGTGCCCATCGAAGACATGGCCCGGCCGGGTGGTGACCGCGCTGGTGAAGCCAGCCGCCCTGGCCAGGGCGAATTCACGCATTCCCGCCGAGCCCGGATCGCCAACGGGATAGGCGAAATGGCGAATGGGCAGGCCGAGTTCCTGCTCGATCCGGGCCTTGCTCTCGACGATCTCGGTCCGGGCAAAATCCTCGGGATGCTTGGCAAGCATGGGGTGGCTCAGCGTATGCGCCCCCATGGTCACGCCGGGCGCGCCGGCGAGCGAGCGCAGCGTCTCCCAGGGCAGGCACTCGCGTTCGAGCAGGGCTGCGCTGTCGATGCCGGCCTGATGCGCAAGCTCGGAAATCGCTGACAGCAGAATCGCTTCCGGGCCATTGCGCAGACGCCAGTAGAGCGTCTCGAAGGCGAGCTGCTTCTCGCGATCGGTTTCGGTGCGGGCCGAGAAGCCGCCGCCTGGCAGGTCGAGAGCGAAACGCGGCAGCGCCCGGATCGCCTCCTCCAGCTCCAGCCACCAGAGCCGTGCCGTGCGCTCGGCAAAGCCCGTCGTCACGAACAATGTCCAGGGCACGCCATGTTTCGCCAGGACCGGCCAGGCATGATCGAGATTGTCGCGATAGCCGTCGTCGAAGGTCAGCGCCACGAAGAAGCGCTGGGAGAGCGGGCTCTGCAGCCGCGCCACGGCTTCGTCGAGCGAGACGATGTCATATCCCTGGGACTTGATCAGCGTCAGCGTCCGGTCGAGGAATTCCGGCGTGATCTCCAGCAGACGATTGGGGGCAAAGCCGCGCTCGCGCCAGGGTCGGACATGATGCAGGGTCAGAATCATGCCCGCGCCCTGCGCGAGGTCCTTCGCCCAACGATCGGCGCCGGTCAGCGCAATCGCCTTGAATGCGGCGGAAAAGGCTTGGTGTCGCAGACTCATCCGGCTCCGGGCAGCAACCGCTCGCTAATATTGTTCGCCGATGCTTCGGCTGGTCGAAGACAAACTGGCAGGTTCGTTCACAATAGCGGGTTAAGGACAGCGAGGAATGCCGCCACCCGAGGGTCCAGAGACGATGTCTGCACTTGCCGAACGCGCCGGAACTCCGGCCTCGGCCCTGAACCTGACACCGGTCAGGAGAGCGGGGGAGCGCGCGCGCCCCTGGCACAGCATCACGATCAGCAGCGACCCGGCCGCCTTGGAAGCAGAGTGGCGCAGTCTGGAAGCGGCTGCCCTCGTGACACCCTACCAGGCCTATGGCTGGATCAGGCCCTTCGTGGAGACGGTCGGGGCAGCGCACGGTGCGGAATTCCGATATGCCGCGCTGCGCGACGCGGCCGGGCGCACCCAGGCCCTTCTGCCGCTGGCGCTGACACGGCGCAACGGCGTTCGCTTCGGCGAATTCATCGGCGGCAAGCACGCCAACTATCATATGGGGCTTTATGCGCCGGATTTCGCTGCCGCCCTCGATGCTGCCGCGGCGCGTGCCCTGCTTGTCGAGATCGGCACGGCGATTGGAGATCTCGACGCTTTCATCTTCGTCAACCAGCCCCGGGAATGGCAGGGCGTTCCCAATCCGCTCGCGCAGCTTGCGGCAGGCCCGAGCCCGAGCGGAGCCTACAAGCTCGCACTGGAGGGACGAGACTGCGAAGGCTCGCTGCGGCGCTCGATGAGCTCGCACGCCCGCAAGAAGCTGAAGAACAAGCGCAATCGTTTCGCCAGCTTCGGCAGCTCAGTCCTGCGCAAGGCCGAGACCCCGGAGGATATCGAGCGGGTCGTCGCCGCTTTCCTGAACCAGAAGGCGGCGCGGTTTGCCAGCATGGGTATTCCAAACCCCTTTGCGGAGCCCGCCCTGGGTGACTTCCTGCGCCAGGGTGCAAGCCGTGATCACGGCGAAGCGCCCGTTCTCGAACTCTACTCGCTCGACCTCGACGGCCGCTGTGTCGCCACCTATGTCGGCGCGGTGCAGGGACGGCGCTTCTCAGGCATGGCCACATCCTTCGACATGGACGGCGAGCTCGCCAAGTCGAGCCCCGGCGAAATCCTGCTGGTCGATCTGATCAAACTGAAATGCCGTGCTGGAATCGAGGTCTTCGACCTCGGTGTCGGCGAAGCCCGCTACAAGACGACGGTATGCGACGACCGGGACGAACTCGTCGACACCTTCCTGCCGCTGACGCCGAAGGGGCATGCCTTCGTCCTGTTCAGCCGGGCCAAACGTGCCGCCAAGCGCAGGATCAAGAGTTCTCCGGTGGCGCTGAGGCTGGCGCAACGCGCCTCGGGCTGGCTGAACCGGAACCGGGCACTCGCCACCGACGACGACTGAGCGGCAGCGCCTCTCGCAAATCAGATGCCCAGGATCTGCGCATCTATGGGGATGTGCAGCGTCACGGAGCCCTGACGATCCCGGCCGCCTTCGGCCGGAATACGCTTCGGCTCAGGCCATCGCCGCATCATGCTCGCGGACGGAGAACGGGACGCCTGCCGTCTCCTCGAGCTTGTCGACGACGAGGGAAACCGGTGCCGTCGTCAAATCGGCGAGCCGGTAGGCGGCCTCCATGGCGTGCCCGTTGCCGATGCTGCCCGCCATGACGAAGACACCTTGCGCACGTCCGACCAGCGGCGCGAGCACGGCGCTCTCGTCGCCCGAAGTCGCCGAGACCAGCACCCAGTCATAGGTCTCGCAGAGCGCATCGAGCGCCACCTCGACGATATCAGGCGCGGCGAGAACCGCCCTGCGCCCCGCACGCCCGGCACTGATGCGATGCAGTCGCGAGCCGGGTTCGCGCATGATGATCTCGGAGAACTGCGCCTCGCCGGCGAGAAGCTCTGAGAACCCGAGCTCTTCCCGTTCGTCGTCATCGCTGGCAAGGTCGACCAGCACGCACCGAGAGTGCCTGGATAGCAGTTCCGCGAGATCCCGTGCCGACATCGCTTCGGGACCGGCCCCGTCGAGGAGCACGGCCAGCGGCGCCATATCGGCCGGAGGAGCCGCAATCCGCTCCGAAAGCGCCGTGAGAGCCCCTTCGGGATCGGCCGCGGCCAGGGGAACCCGGCCCACCCGGCCGGTATGGGTCAGCAGCCCCGCAACCCGTTCTCGGCGCTCGTCGCCATCCGAAGGATGTTGCGCCGCCCCGGACCCGCCACCACCGACCCAGCCCGGCGCACGACGCGAGCCATTGGAAGCGGGAGGCGTTCCCGCAGTGCCGTTGAGGAGTTCACGCGAGACCACCATGGCGAGCGCGACGAGGAAGGTCGCAAGCGTCGCAACGAGGATGATCGGGATCCTCTTCGGGAAGGACGGCTCCGTGGGTTCGACGGCACGCGAAATGATGCGTGCATCGGCCGGGCTGGCGTTCTGGGTGTCGCGCGCGACAGCCTCACGATAGCGTTGCATATATTGCTCGAGCTGATCGCGCAGGGTGCGTGCCTCACGCTCCAGCGCGCGCAGCTGCACTTCCTTGTCGTTGGCGCTCGAGACATTCTTCTTCTGCCCCTCGAGGGCGGCTGTGAAGCTGTCGACGCGCTGGCCGGAGATGCGTGCCTCGTTCTCCAGGGTACGGACCGTGCGCTCGGCAGCCGCGCGGATCTGGCCTTCCAGATCGGCGAGCTGGGCGCTGAGTTCCTTGATGCGCGGATGCCCGGGCAGGAGCGAACGCGATTCCAACGCGATCTGGGCGCGCAGATTGACGCGCTGCTCGATCAGACGGCGGACCAGTTCGTTATTGGCAACGTCCGGGATCTCGAAAGTCCGTCCGCTCTTCATTGCATCGCGAATGACGCTGGCCTTGGCCTGGGCCTCCGCCTGTTGACTGCGGGCATTGGAGAGCTGGGTCGAGAGGTCGGCCAATTGCTGTGCGGTGATGGTGGTGTTGTTCGTTCCGACGAGCAGCCCATTGCGCGAGCGGAAGTCCTCGACCTTACCCTCCGCCTCGGCAACGCGCTTGCGCAGCGGCTCGATCGTGGTCGAGAGCCAGGACGAAGCGCTGCGCGCAGTATCCTGCTTCGCCGCCTCCAGCATCTCGAGATAGATATTGGCGATCTCATTGGCTCCGCGGGCGGCCAGCGCCGGATCGCGTGAGGTGAACTCGATCGCAACGATGCGGGACCGGCCGACCGGGAAGACCAGCAGCCGGTCGTAGAATTGATCGAGCACGCGCTCCTCGGGCGAGCGGTCGGCCGGATGCGCTCCCAGCCCGACCAGCACGCCGAGTCGCTTCAGCGCGCTCAGCGCGCCGGCCCCGGAATCGAATTCGGGATTGCCGACGAGTCCGATGCGCTTGATCGCCTCGCGAGCGAGGTCACGCGACATGATGACCTGGACCTGGCTCTGCACGCCCTCGCTGTCGAATTGCTGGCTTGTGGCTTCGGCCCCGCCCTGCCCTGGACGGGTATAGAAGCTGTCCCGATTCTCGAGCAGGAGCCGCGCCTCGCCCGTGTAGCGCGGCGTGACCAGATTGACGGCGACGAAGGAGAGGCCGAGCGCCAGCACTGTGGGGCCGAGCACCCAGAGCTTGCGCCGCTTGATGGCGGCCCAGAGCGCGGAAAGATCGAGCATGTCGCCGCGGCTCTCGCCGGCATCCCGCATTCCGTTATCGGATCGAGAGGTCATGACTCACCCATTCACGCAAAACTCGCGCGCCCAGCACAGGACGCAGGGTCAATCAAAGCTGATTAAGGTTATTGGCGAGTTAAGAGGCACGCGGATCTCCGGCGGGGGAGCCAGCGAGGGATGCCATGCTCAACTTTTGTTAACCATAGCCACCCTAACGTGACGGCAGAATTTGGATGGACTGAATATGCGATGAGTCGATCACTCGCCCCACTGGCCCTCGCGGTCGCACTAGCGACGAGCGCCTGCGCGCCGCGCTATGCAGCGCAGGAACTCGCGGTCGTCGACGTCAATGTGCCCTATCGGCTCGCCAGCGGCGACCGGCTGCGCGTCATCGTCTTCGGTCAGGACAATCTGTCGAACATCTACGCCGTCGACGGCTCCGGGCGCATCTCCATGCCGCTGATCGGCCCCGTCGAGGCCCAGGGACGCACGACCCGGCAACTCGAGCAGGCGATCGAAGGCAAGCTACGCGGCGGCTTCCTGCGCGAACCCAAGGTTTCGGTCGAGGTCGATACCTACCGTCCGTTCTTCGTCCTGGGTGAAGTCACCAATTCCGGCCAGTTCCCCTTCGTGAACGGCATGACCGTGCAGACCGCGGTCGCCATCGCCGGCGGCTTCACCCCGCGCGGCCAGCGCAACTATGCCGAGGTCACGCGCCAGATCGACGGCCAGCTCGTCACCGGGACGGTGCCGATCACCTACCAGGTGCAACCGGGCGACACGATCGTCATCAAGGAGCGCTGGTTCTGAGCACAAGCGAGGTGACGGCGATGGCGGACGCCTCCGGCATGCGGCCGCTGCGCATCCTGCACGTCTTTCGGGCGCCGCTCGGCGGATTGTTTCGCCATGTCCTCGATCTGGCCCGCGGGCAAGTGGAGCGCGGGCATCAGGTCGGCATCTTCTGCGATTCGAATACCGGCGGCGTGCGTGCCGACCAGGTTTTCGCCGAGCTTGGCCCGGATCTCGCGCTTGGCGTCACGCGCGTGCCGATGTCGCGCTACCCGAGCCTCATGGACGCCAAGGCGCAATTGGCGGCTAGCTCGGCGCGGGCGCACCTTTCCCCCGATGTCGTGCATGCCCATGGCTCGAAGGGCGGCGTCTATGCGCGCCTGCCTGCGCTGGTTTCACCGCGCCGCCGCTACATCACCGCCTATACGCCGCACGGCGGCAGCTTCAACTACAAGCCCGGCGGGGCCGAGCATCGCATCTATATGTCGGTCGAACGGCTGCTGGAGCGGGCGACCGACATGTTCTGCTTCGAGAGCGCCTTCATCGCAGGGCGGTTCGAGGCTTATATCGGCCACAAGCCGCGCAGCGATTACCGGATTGTCCTGAATGGCATTTCGGAAGCCGAGTTCGAGCCGATCGACCATGCCAAGGCGAGGTTCGACCTCGTCTATCTCGGAGAACTGCGCTCCGCGAAGGGTGTCGATACGCTGATCGATGCGCTCGCGCTGCTGAAGCGCCACGATGGTCTCGAGCCGCGCATCCTGATCGTGGGGTCGGGCCCTGACGAGGCCGTGTTGCGGCAGATGACGTTCGACTGCGGCATCGGCAGTCAATGCGTGTTCGAGCCGCCCGGCCCGATACGCGCCGCTCTGGCACAGGCACAAGTGATGGTGATCCCGTCCCGGGCGGAATCGCTGCCCTATGTCATCCTCGAAGCTGCAGCGGCTGCCCAGCCGCTGATTTCGACGAATGTCGGCGGTATCAGGGAGATCTACGGCCCCGATCACGCGCATCGCCTGATACCGGCCGATGACCCGGCAATCCTGGCCGGGAGCATTCGTTCGATCCTGGCCATGCCCGAGGCCGAACGACGCGCGCAGGCCATCGATCTGGCCAAACATGTCCGCCAGAATTTCTGCCTCAACGCGATGATCGACGGCGTGCTTGCGGCTTACCGCGTCGCGCTGGCGCGACGCGGTCTCGACTAGTTACGCGTCGCGGCCGTGTTACAGGAATTTCAGGCCGACGACGCCGGCAACCACCAGTGCGATACCGACCCAGCCGGACAGATAGATCCGCTGCCCGAAGGCAAGGGCTCCAATGATGGCAGTGATCACCAATCCCGCTCCGCCCCAGACCGCATAGGCGACCGAGAGGTCCATGCCGCGGATGGCCTGCGCCAAGGCCGCGAAGGCCCCGACGACGAGAACCATCCCGAACGCCCCCAGCAATCGGCGCCGCATGCCGTCAGAGAGCTTGAGCAGATAGGTACCGAGGACCTCGAGAACGACCGCAAGGCCGAGCCAGGCGAAGGCGAGCGATTGCGGCTGAAGAAGCATGGTCACGCCAGCCTCCCCTGCTTACCCTCCTCGACACCATGCCCGACACCGCGCTCGAGCAGCACGATACCGGCGATGATGGCCGCAAGCGCCACGAGGCGCTCAGGCGTCAGATGCTCGCCGAAGAGAAGGTGGCCAGCGGCGGCGATGCCGACGATACCGAGTCCCTCCCAGACGGCATAGGCAACCGCCATGGGGATGACACGCAGCGCCACGCTGAGCAGCGCGAAGGACAACCCGATCAGAACGAGCGGCAGAGCCGTGATGAGCCACGGCGCGGCGACGACCGACTTCAACGCGGCCGTCGCGAGAATCTCGACAGCAATCGCTGCGAGCAGAACCAACCAATGAAAAGACATGATGCACACGGGCGAAGCCGGCGCTTACCGTCGGGAAGCGACGTTAGGCAGCTAAGCAAAGTTAGAGTTTTTACGAACGAGTTTCGAAGACGAAGCCCTGGCAGATTGAACTGCTGGGGTTGCACAGCGACTTGCCCAATTGCTTGAATTAGCAACCGCGGGCATCGCTCAGAAATGTGCTTCTCAGACACTCATCGCGAATGGATATGCCCGTTTTAATGCTTTTTGTCAACCAACATCAACTTTATGAGCCAAGAGCGACTGCTTTTCGATGCAAAATCGGAAAAAATCGGAGTGAGCTAATTCCTTGGCCGAACGAGAGAAAATCAACTTTCTTTGCATCAGGTTTGAGACGCCGCCCGCGGGGGGATAAACTGACCCGATCGCGATGGCCCGGAATGCCGTAGAGTCGCCTCGATAGCCGCAAGACAGCGAAGCATCGGATTAAGCCTTCCGAGAGCATTTTGAGCTAATCGCAAGCCGGGACCGGGAGGTGAGTATTGCTCCGGTCTGAGTAGAGGTAGCGTGTGATGGGCACTTTCGATGTGCGTGACCTGATCCAGGCCGACGCGGCCGGAGCATCAGATCCAGCCGGCGGGAGCAAGACGGGTTCGACCCGCGCTTTCCATCCCCTGGCCGAGCGCATCGCGGCGATGCCGGTCAAGCCAACTCTCTCCCCGGTCCTGATCGAAGGCTTGGTGCGCCTGTTCGATGTTCTGGCCATCGTCAGCGTGGCAGGGCTGGTCTACTGGTTCTATGTTGCGGGGACCACCAGCAGCACCCTGCTCTATCAGATCACCGTTCTCCTGGTGAGCGTGGGCGCACTCGCCGCCTTCCAGGCGCTGCATCTCTACCATATCGGCGCTTTGCGCCATTTCGTTCCGACGGCTGCCCGACTGGTCGCGGGCTGGACCATGCTGTTCCTGATCGCACTCGCCGCCTTCTTCTTCATGAAGGTCGGAAGCCAGTTTTCCCGGGTCTGGCTGGCCGGCTTCTATGGCGGCGGTCTCGCAGCCCTGCTCGGCGAGCGCCTTCTCGTGACGATGGCGGTGCGCCGGCTGACACGCACGGGACGGCTCGAGCGCCGCACGGCCATTGTCGGCGGCGGCGCTGCCGGCGAGGCGCTGATCAAAGCGCTCGAGGCGGAAAAGGACTCAGGACTGCAGATTTGCGGCGTCTTCGACGATCGCAACGACGATCGCTCGCCCGATCTCGTCGCCGGTTACCCGAAGCTCGGCACGATCGACGACCTTGTCGAGTTCGCCCGCCGCACCAAGCTCGACCTGGTGATCTTCACCCTTCCGATCTCGGCGGAGGGCCGCATCCTGCAGATGCTGCGCAAGCTCTGGGTTCTGCCGATCGACATCCGTCTCTCCGCCCATATGTCGAAGCTGCGGCTGCGGCCGCGTTCGTATTCCTATATCGGCGCGGTGCCGGTGCTGGATGTGTTCGACCGGCCGATCGCGGACTGGGACATCGTGGTGAAATGGCTGTTCGACAAGATCGTCGGCACCCTTGCCCTGATCGCTCTCTCGCCGGTTCTGCTGATTATGGCGATCGCGGTGAAGCTCGACTCGAAGGGGCCGGTCCTGTTCCGGCAGAAGCGCTACGGCTTCAACAATGAACAGATCGAAGTCTTCAAGTTCCGCTCGCTCTATCACGAGATGCAAGATGTTGCCGCCAGCAAGCTGGTGACCAAGGATGATCCGCGCGTCACCCGCGTCGGCCGCTTCATTCGCAAGACCTCGATCGACGAGTTGCCGCAGCTCTTCAACGTGGTGTTCAAGGGCAATCTCTCGCTGGTCGGGCCGCGCCCGCATGTCGTCCACGGCAAGGCCGACAACCGCGCCTATGAGCAGGTGGTCGATGGCTATTTCGCCCGCCACAGGGTCAAGCCGGGGATCACCGGGTGGGCTCAGATCCATGGCTGGCGCGGGGAGACCGACACCGAGGACAAGATCCAGCGCCGCGTCGAGCACGACCTCTACTACATCGAAAACTGGTCGGTGATGCTTGACCTCTACATCCTGTACAAGACGCCGATCTCGCTGCTGACCAAGTCCGAGAACGCCTATTGAGAGCGCTCGCCGACCGCGCAGGACATGAAGGCGGCCGCGGCGGCCTGAGGATTTCCTTTGCCGCGATCAAGCGCGGGACGCTCTGGCTGTTGACCGCCTCTAGCGGTTTCGCGCTGATCGAGCCGTCACCCTATGAGTTCTTCTTCCTGCTCACGCTGTTCGTCTTTGCGCTGACAGGCATCCGATTCTCGCAAAAGCTGTTGCCGATGGTGGTGCTGCTGCTGCTCTACAATATCGGCGGCATCTTCTCACTGATTCCCTGGATGGACGAGGCGCCCTCCGTGCGCTTCACGGCCGTCTCGGTCTACCTGATGATCACCGCGATCTTTTTCGCGGCCATCATGGCGGAAGACCCGCTCGGCCGGCTGGAAACCCTGCGCAAGGGCTATCTCTTCGCCGCCTGGTGCGCGAGCTTTGCCGGCATCCTCGGCTATTTCGACATTGCCGGCCTCTCCGACGTCTTCTCATATGCGGGCCGCGCCTCCGGGACGTTCAAGGATCCCAATGTGCTAGGCCCCTTCCTCGTCGTGCCCATTACCTACGCGCTGCAACATATCCTGATCGGGCGCCTGGGCCTGGTCCGTGGCTTCCTGGTAATGAGCGTGCCGCTGATGGCGGTGCTGCTCGCCTTTTCGCGCGGGGCCTGGGGCAATCTGGCCGGCTCGGCCCTGATGATGGTCGGGCTGATGTTCCTGACCGCGCCCGATGCTTCTCGCCGCGCCCGCGTCGTCGTGCTCACCCTCACTGCCCTTGGGCTTATCCTCGTCGCATTGTTGATTGCGCTCTCGTTCGAAAGCATCCGCGACATCTTCGAGATCCGCGCCAGCCTCAACCAGAGCTATGATCAGGGCGTCACCGGCCGCTTCGGCAGCCAGCTGCGCTCGCTCCCTCTCCTCCTCGACGCGCCGAATGGACTCGGCCCGCTGCGTTTCCGCTGGTATTTCCCGGAGGATCCGCACAACGTCTACATCAACGCCTTCGCCTCCTATGGCTGGCTCGGCGGCATCGCTTATCTCGGCCTGATCGTCACCACCTGCTATGTCGGCTGGCGTCTCGTCTTCACCCGCTCGCCCTGGCAGAACCACGCCATCGTGCTGTGGTCGGTGCTGTTCATCACCATCCTGCAGGGTGTCCAGATCGACACCGACCACTGGCGGCATTTCTACTTGTTGCTCGGGCTGGTCTGGGGCCTGGTGGCGCTCAGGCCCGCCCCGGCAGCCGCTCGGGCCCCACGCATAGGGGCGCCCGCCGATCCGGCTCAGAGCGGCGCCTTGCGGACCAGCACGTATCCGTAGGTCGTCACCAGGTCCCAGCCGGCTTTGGCAGCCAGCAGGTTGAAGCCGTGGTCGATCTCGCGCAGCCCCGGCAAGCGCTCGAAATAGCCGTGCCCCCAGAAGCGCTGAATGTGCGTCTCGCGGAAGCCGGCCCGGTTGAGCATCGGCGTCAGCCGGGCACGGCTGCCGCGGCACCAATCGTAATGGGTCGGGAATTTTGGATCGCCGCCATCCTCCCGGCGCGTCGGAAACAGCGCGTGCAGGATGGCGCGCGAGGCGGCCTCCGGCAGGATGTGGTTCAGCGCGAAGACCGGCGCCCAGAGCGTCGGGAAGAAGGCCAGCGCCATACCGCCCGGCGCCAGCAGCGCATGGATGTTCGTCCAGGCCTTCTCGACGTCTTCGATATGTTCGAAGACCATGCGCGAGACCATCAGGTCGTAACCACCGCGCTCGACATCGGGTTCGGACAGGTCGCCAGCAATATCGAAACGCGCCGTCCGGAGGCCGGGCACCGACAAGGCCAACTCGCCCGCATCGATGTCATTGATGACGAGGTCCAGGCCATGGCTGGCGGCTTCAGCGGGAGAGAACAGCGGGTCACGGCCGCCACCGATCTCGCAGACGCGCCTCAAGCCGAACTGCCGGGTCAAGGCGAGAATCGTCCGCTCGTAATTCTGCCAGGCCCAGCGCGAGTGCCAATCCGGCTGCAACTCGGCAAAGAAGGTCGCGAGCGTTCGTTCAGGACCCCGTGTCGCCCTGACGGTCGTTCCCTTAGCGCCCAACGCCACCGCCGCCGTCATGTCAGCCTCCGCCGTTCAATGCGGATGGAGGATGTGGAGCGATAGCCCGGCTCGCAACATTTTACTTAACATTAAGTTAATATCGATGGTTTCGGCCTGGGGGGCAGGCCCCCTCGCGCCATGGCGCGCCGGCAGCGGCTTACTCAGGAACGGCCGGGGGCGCTTGTTTCCAGCACGTATCGCACAGCAGGCGGCAGCATCTGGACTGCGAGATGGCGGCGGCGCCGCGCTTCAGAAAAACCCTGCGGAGAGTCTGCCGAAGCGCGTTGCATCCGCGCGCAGGCCCCTCTATAAGCCGCCCTGTCGGAGCGTAGCGCAGCCCGGTTAGCGCACTTGTCTGGGGGACAAGGGGTCGGAGGTTCGAATCCTCTCGCTCCGACCATAAAACCTCATGGAATTATTGGATTGGCGAGCGGCACTAAACATGCCGCGGCGCCCGTTTTGCCTTGGCGGCCATCAACGCGAAGATGGCATTTCCCGCGCAAGGGAAGGCAGTGAGCTGCCGCTGCGGAGAGACCCGCTGCGCTCTACCGGCATGCCATTTTCAAGAATGGATCGAGCGGGGCAAGAAGGAACGGGCGGTCGGCCACGACCCCGATTCGCAATGTTGGGCGCTCCTGGCGGGATACGCATGGTGCGCGTAGCGCCTCTTCGGCCCTCTGTCGCAGGCCGGCCGCGCTCAAGCGGCCCGCTTCTCGATCGTTGAGCAGTTCACTTTTGTCTTAGGCGCGGGAAAAGGAGACGGCGGCAAGATGACCGGTCGAACCCCGGCCAACAGCGCCGAATTTCAACGCGGCATCACGACCTCCGAAGCAATCGTGCCCTCAGCTCCCCTCAAGCGGCCGAATCGTTCCCAATTGGGCGGCATCGGGTCGCCGAAGATACGGGCCAGCATCATGCGGCCGACCTCAGTGGAATAGTGAGCCTGGTCGCCCAACCAATAGTTCGGATCGTCCGAGAGCCAGTCGGCGCCCGTGAAATCCCAGAGCGGCGTGACGCGCGCAACCTGATCAAGCGCTTGCGCAAGATCCTTCGGCAGATAGCGGCTCTCGACGGCACGGTGGAGCGGGCTGACGGCCACAATGAGCCTGGTGCCGTTCTGCCGGGACAGCGTGGCGATACGCTGCAGGATCTGCAGCTGGTCTGCGAAATACGCGCGCTGTGCGAACGGCCTGTTATAGTCGCTTCCTGCCTGTGCGCCCCGCCCCGCCAAGGCGCTCAAGGACGCCAAACGGACGAACGCCAGTTTCATCTTGTCGACGACCGAAGGGGTCTTGCGATCCCTCTCCTCGATCGCGGCGCGGGCCTCGCGCAGGATACGCTGCCAGCTCCGGACCTGCATGGCCGTCAGATTGCGCCACCAGAAATACACGCCGCTTTCGCCGCTCAGGGCCTGAGGCAGCAAGGTCTCGATGTAGCGGTTGGTCGCCGGGGGATCTCCGAAGGTATCGATATCCAGGAGCAGGAACACGGCCCGCAAGTGCTGCCCTCGTTTCGCCTTGTCGGCGAGGACGTATTCGAGCGCGGGCAGGAAGTCCGGCAGCATACCGCGTGTGGCCCAGAAACTGGCGAAATTCACCCCGTCCAAGCGGCGGGACAGCTCCGCTGGCGGAGTAGCCTGGGCGCGAGAGGAGCCGAACAGCACGCCGTCGAAACTGTCCGGCGCAGCGTCATAGGCAGCGAGATTGCGGTAGTGGTAATTGAGGTTGGGCGTACGCGGAAGGACGTTTGTGCCGAACACGCCCTGCGGATCGATCACGACATTCGCGACGACCACGCTGGCAAAGAGCGCCGCAGCGCCCAGGATAAGCGCCAGCGCATAGGTCCGAGGGTTCATCCCGGACGCAGCGGAAACCGGCTTCTTCTTACGCCAGAGCATCGGGCAAACCTGGCTGGAGTTCGGCAAGGCGTCCGTCGAGGAAAAGGCTGCGGGCAAGGCCGCGCTGGATCTTGCCGCTCGTCGTCTTCGGCAGGTTGCCGGGGCGGATCAGCACGACCTCCTGGATGGCAAGCTCGTGTTCGGTCGCGATCGCCTCGCGGATCGTGTCCTCGATGTCATCGATGGAGACGTGGCGCATCTGCGTCCGCTCGATTTCCTGCACGACGACCAGACGCCCCTCGCCATCATCATCCAGGATCGAGAAAGCGGCGCCGCCATGCCGCCGCAAGGCCGGATGGCTCGCCTGAACGGTGTCCTCCAGGTCCTGGGGATAATGGTTGATGCCGCGAATGATGATCACGTCCTTGATGCGCCCGGTGATGAAGAGCTCGCCGGTGTCATCGAGGAACCCGAGATCGCCGGTACGAAGCCAGCGCTCCTCGGCTTCCCCCTCGATCCGCGGCCAGAAGGTCGCGGTGGTGGCCTTGGCGTTTTGCCAATAGCCCTGGGTGACATTCGGACCGGAAATCCAGATCTCGCCGGCATGACCGGTTTGAAGGCGGTGGCATGTCTCCGGATCGACGATCGCGAGCCTTTCGCCGACGAGGGCCTTGCCGCAGCCTGCGACGAACTGCGCGTCGTCTTCGCTCGTCGGCGCGGCCGCGCGAAGGCGTTGCAGCGCCTCCCGGCTTATCCGACGTTTTACGAGCCCCCGCCCCCGTCCGCCGCCGGAGGCGAGAAGCGTCGCCTCCGCGAGCCCGTAGGCCGGCGAACATGCTTCCGGCGCGAAGCCATAGGGCGTGAAGGTCTCGGTGAAGCGCTCCATCGTTTCCGCGCGCACCGGCTCGGCGCCGTTGAGCGCAATTTTCCAGTGGGACAGATCGATCCCCGCCATCTGGTCGGGGCGGAAGCGATCGACGCAAAGATCGAAGGCAAAGTTCGGGGCCGTTGCGAACTCTGCGCGGTAGTCGCTGATCGCGCGCAGCCAGTTTAACGGGCGCTGCATGAAGCTCACCGGCGCCATGAGCACGCAAAGCGAGCCGACATAGAGCGTCTGCAGCACGTTCAGGATGAGCCCCATATCGTGATAGAGCGGCACCCAGCTCACATATGTAGTCGAGCGGGTGTTGCCGTATACGAGCCGGATCATCTCGCTATTGGCGAGAAGATTGCCATGGCTCACCATCACGCCCTTGGGATCCGACGTCGAGCCCGAGGTATACTGCAGGAAAGCCAGATCCTGCAGGCCGGGCTCCGGGAAGATGATTCCCACAGGCGCCTCGGCTGCTTTCGTGGCGTCGACGGCCATGAAATCGAGCGCGGGTGCCTGGAGACGCTCCGCGAGATCGCCGCGAGTCGCCTGCAGTGCCGGATTCGTCAATGCGATACGCGGCGCGCAGTCGGCGACGATGCTGGCGCTCGAATTGCGCGCGCCCAGGCGCCGTGGCGGCATCATCGGTACAGCGATCGTGCCGGCAATCAGGCAGCCGAAGAAGGCGACGAGGAAATCGAGCCCAGGCGGGAACATCAGGAGCGCGCGCTCTCCGGAGAGACCGCGCCCTACCAACTCCGCCGCAAGTGCACGGGCGCGGCGCTCGAGCTCCGAGAAGGTGAGCGATGCCTCCTCGCCGCCGCGATCCGACAGGAAGGCATAGGCGCGCTCGTTCGGCTGCTCCGCGGCGCGCGCACGCAGCAGCTCGACCATCGAGCTGTACCCGGCCCTGAGGACCGCCCGGTTCTCCTGAATTGTCGGAATCTGGTTCAATCCTGCGCTCCCGCGAGGTGACGGGCAAGCGTTGCTATGCTGGGGTATTCGAAGGCCAGTTCAGGGGGCAGTTCGCGCCCAAGCCATTCCTCGAGCTCGGCCACGAGGTAGACTGCCATCGCGGAATCGACGCCGAGGCGCGTGAACTTGGCCTGCGGATCGATTTTATCGGCAGGACGTCGCAGCCCCTTGGCGAGATGCGCGACGCACCACGCGGTGATTTCTGCTTCGCCCTTGTCAGTTGCCATCAAACGCCACGCTCCCAGACTGATCGTCAGAATTGGTAATAGAGGAACTCGCTCACCTGCCCGAGCCGGAAGAACACCTCGCCGAAGAGCAGGAAGGCCGTGCCGAGGGCGATGAGCGAGGGGCGCCAGGCCAGCGCGCCGACATTTCTTCGCCAGTTCGACTGAGCATCGCCTTCGCGGTAACCGGTGATCTCCATGGGATCCGGCAGGAACAGGGCAATCGCCAGTGCCAGCAGCGTCAGCGCGGTCCCGGTGAGCGACCAGGTGCTGCCGAGCCAGGTGCGGATGAAGGCCTCCGATATCCAGCCCTGGCGGATCGCCCACCAGTCGTGCTGCAGCGTGAGCGCCTCTGCGACCGGGGACTGGCCCATGCCTCCCATGGCGGCGAAGAGATGCCCCGACGTCTCGATATCCGCAGAGCGAAACAGGACAGAGCCCACCACAAAGGCCGTGAAGGTCAGCGCCCATCCGACGAATCGGCCCGCCTGTGTCGGCTCGTCCCGCTCGGGCATGATCCGCTGCCAGATCGTGTTGATGGTGAGAAGGCAGCCGTGATAGGCGCCCCATACCACAAACGTCCACCCGGCTCCGTGCCAGAGACCGGCCAGGGTCATCGTGATCATCACCGCGATGGCGCGCCACCACCCCATCGGGCGTCCGGAGGTCAGCGGCCCGTAGACATAGTCCCGCAGCCACTGCGACAGCGTGATGTGCCACCGCCGCCAGAAGTCCAGAATGCTGGTTGCGCGCAGCGGTGCGGCGAAATTCACGGGCAGCCGGAAATTGAACAACAGGCCGAGGCCGATCGCCATCTCGGAATAGCCGGAAAAGTCGAAGTAGATCTGGGCCGAGAAGGCCAGGGCACCGCCCCATGCGGCGATCGCGGTGACAGGGTCGCCCCTCGCCGCAGCGTCGAAGACCGTGCCGACATGCGGCGAAAGCGAATCGGCGATCAGTACCTTCTTGGCGAGGCCGATGATGAAAATCGTCAACCCAAGGGCGATGTTGGACCAATCGAGCCGGAAGCGTGCATCATCGCCGAGCTGCCTGCCGAAGCTGTTCCAGCGCACGATCGGCCCGGCGATCAGATGCGGGAAGAACGCGACAAAGAACGCGTAGCGGCTGAAATGCAGCGGGACTTTGCGGCGGTAGACGTCGACCAGAAAGGCGATCTGCACGAATGTCGTGAACGACAACGCGAGCGGCACGACGGGTGGCGCGGCCTTGTAGGAGTGAACGATCGAGAGAAGGAAATCAGCGTATTTCCAGTAGCATAGCACCAGGATGTTGATGACGATTCCGAAGATCAGGAGTCGCTTCGCCGCCGGCTTCTCCGCCGCCGCGATCAGCCGTGCGAACCAGAAATTTGCGACGATCGACGCCACGGGCAACAGCACATAGGGCGGGTTCCACCAGGCATAGAAGACGAGCGACGACAGTGTCGTGCCGAGGATCGCGGCCGCCGCACTCACGCGCGCCAGTGCGAAGTGCAGGAGCACCGCAAGCGGAAGAAAGACGAAGATGAACTCGGTAGAATTGAAGAGCATCGGGCGTGCCGTTGGAGCCGTGCGAGGCTACAGGCATACAGCCGGTCCGGACGCATGCAAGATGGGCCGGACGTTTGCGGCCCATTAGCCGGCCTCATGTGTGAAATATGTCACCGATACTGCGGCTGCGGCGCCATCTCAGCCGTCCGCGTTTGCGCAACCTGAACGGCCGCCTGGAAGCTCCATTAAAGATCAGGAAACGCCATTCCTCACCTTCATCGAGTTTGGGAAATTCGGCGGATATCGAGGCTGTCATCGCGCCCGGAAACCAGCTGTACGTTGCGCTGCCGCTGGTGCGTCACCGACTGCTGGCCATTGGGCTTCAAGCCGCTCTACCAGCTGACTTCGATGCCGAGCCGCCGCCATAGGCACGCTGGTAGCAGGTGGTGGCAAGGAGCGCTCCCATAATCGCCTCGCACCTGCCGCGATCGATCCAGCCTTTGGTCACACGGCCGCCTCCGATCGCAAGCAGGATCTGGAGCATGATGCGCCGGGCCTGCCATTGACCATGCTGATTTCGATGATCTTGCTTGTGATGAACGGATTCAGCGGCCGCCGGAGGCGGCCTCGATCACGCGATGGGCGGCGGCGCTGACCAGTGCTTCGGCAAGGCTACGCGACCCTTGCGCAGGCCGTCGCGAGAGAGGAAGGGCGCCCTTGTGCGGCTTAGGCGACCCTTCGGAACTGGTCCGGCTCGAACCGATATAGCCGTCGACGCCCTCTCCTACTGCCGTCTCTTCTTTGGTGCTCCAGGCTTGACCGGGCTCTGCGCGGCGACCGGGTCGCTCGCGGGGAACGTGTCCTTCAGAGCCTTGTCGAGCTGCTGTTCCGGCGTGCTTTCACGCTCGGCCTTTCGCTGCTGCTTCTGCTCCTTCCGGAGGCTTTCGACCGCCGGGGTTGTGTGCTCGCGCATTGCCATGCCTCTGCCGTTGGTGAAACCGATAGACGACGAGGTAACGCCAGCGAAACGCATACGTTCCCAAACAGTGCGGCTCCTCCAGAGCCGCGTCAGGCCAGCCGCACGGAGATGCCTCCATCCACAAGCATCGGACTTCCCGTCACGAAGCTCGACCGGTCGGACAACAGGAACAGGGCTGCTTGGGCAATCTCCTCTGAACGCGCCATGCGCTTCATCGGGTGCAGATTGGCGACGAAATCCAGGACGGCCGGTTGCCCCTCGCCGCCGCTTGGCGTGATGGTGCCGCCCGGCAGGAGCGCATTGACGCGGATGCCGTCCGCGGCATGCTCGGAGGCCAGCGACTGCATCAGGCCGATCATGCCGGCCTTGGACGCCGCATAGGCCGCCATTCCCGGCAGCCCGCCATTGCTGAATCCGACGAAGGAGGAGGTGAAGACGATCGAGCCCCGCCCCCTCTCCTTCATCACCGGGATCTGGGCCTTTGCGGCCAGGAACGCGCTTGTCAGATTGACCGCGATGACATCGTTCCAGTTGGCCATCTCCATCTCGGCGACGGGCGCCATGCCGCCTACGACACCGGCATTGTTGAAGGCGCCGTCCAGGTGACCGAATTCCGCGAG
This sequence comes from Hyphomicrobiales bacterium, assembly GCA_900470095.1. Taxonomy (GTDB): domain Bacteria; phylum Pseudomonadota; class Alphaproteobacteria; order Rhizobiales; family Beijerinckiaceae; genus Allobosea. The sequence continues at coordinate 21,492 of UBZM01000032.1, read as the reverse complement.
GGCGAGAGCGACGAGAGCATTGGCATAGTCCTCGTCCCTCACGTCGCCAGCCAGAAACACGACCCTGCCATGGTTTACCCGGATCCGCGCTGCGAGCGCTTCCATCTCTGCCCCGCGGCGGGCTCCGAGAACCAGCTTGGCTCCTTCGGCTGCGAACAACAGAGCCGCGGCAGCGCCGATTCCGCTGCTCGCCCCCGTGATGATGATCGACTTGTCTTCCAGTTCCACACCTTGCTCCTCTGATGGTGTCGTCGGGGCGAACTAGCGATTGGCCGGAGGGTGCAGCCACCCGTTTCCTGTGGGGCCTGATCGGACGCGCAGTGGAACATGATGTCCGGCGGCACCGTTGTTTCGTCATTCGCGGATAACCGCGAGCTCGGAACCTTGCAGAGGAAAACGCCATGGAAACGGAGACTGAACGACGGGCAGAACGGCAATCGGCGACACGGGGCGGCGACCCGATCTCCCCTCTCCGCCCCGACGATCACTCGACCAGCCATCCCGCGCGGGAAACGCCTGTCGAAGCACGGCAGGGCTTCCTTGGCCCGCCGGTTCTGAAAGTCCTGATCGCAGGGCTCGTCCTTGCAGCATTGGCCTGGATTGCGGTCGCGCTCCTGGTCTACTGACCCCCGGTTCGCAGATGCCCCGGACTGCGCGCGCCTGAGCCGAGGTCTGCCGACGCCTCGCCCGCTCCGATCCAGATAACAGAAACCCGGCCCCCATTCGGAGAGCCGGGCCAAGTTTGGGGTCACTAACTCATCCTGAACTACGCGCCGCGAACGATTTGGTTCCGATGGCCCATGCGAGATGAGCGTGCTCCGATCCACGGCGTTCTGCCATCAGATTCGCGCCCGGCGACACAGTCGCGATGACGTGATGACGCTCGACCCGGCTGTGATCTCTTCCCGCGGCAATCGCGTCGTATATTGGGGCTATTGGCGAGGCCGAGGGGGCAATATCGTCTCACCTTCATGATGAGGTGTAGTCATGATTTATGTACTTCGTCTCTCTCTGGCTGCCCTTGTGCTTCTGCCACTCGCCGGATGCATGGAACAACAGGCGAGCCGCACGATGTCCACCCCCACGACAACATCCTCCATCAGAACATGGCAGTATAAGCCTGCTCCAGATTCAGTGAAGCTGATGGAGGAGCGCACGTTCTGACGGCGCGATCACGGAGCGGGCTGCCTCACGGGGGTTGGTGAAGCGAGTGGTCCGGAGCAGCGTTTCCCTGTGACGTTCTGTGGCCGCCGGATCGTCGTCGCCCAGGCTGAGCGAATTCATCCACCTTGAGACCTTCCCCCGCATTGCTTGCACCATGGCGGCGTCGGGTTTCCGGCCGGACGAGAACGAGCCCGCTGCACCTTTCGGCGCAGCGGGCAAATCCGTGTCTGTGAGTGATCGTACCCAGCGTGGTTCGGCTCGGGGCCCTTCTCCCAGATCCCCACACCCCAGAGGCCAGGCGCTGCAGGATCTCGGAAAATCCCCCCGCGCATCATCAGCGCTGCGTGAAGAAGGTCAGCAGAACCTTGCCCTTTTCGCCGATCAGGCACAGGAACCGCCGCGGCTTGTCGGTGCGGTCGGTCCGCAAATAGGCTTCGCCCATAATGATGCGCGTGATCGGCGTGTCCCCGACCTTGGTTTCGGAGGTGGCGATCGTCGCCCCGTCCTCGTCGATATAGATGTCCTTGATCTCCGGCTCCCGCGCCGAGATCGTGTGGAGCGCCGTGGCCTTGCAGGCGACGATCTCTGGTGAGGACGGATTTTCTGCCGGAGCAGTCTGGCTGGACGCCGCGCCCGAGAGCAGCGCCAGCGCAATCAGGCTATGGAAAGTCGAACGGATCATGATCGGCACTCTGTTGAGGTCAATGCTAAACGCACGATCCTGGCGCCGGTTCAAAAATGCCCACACAAGACGTCCCACCCTTGCCAGCGCACAGGCTTGCTGCGCTATCGCGGCAATCCGTGGGAGCCGCTGTGTTTGACGTCGTCGGTCACCACCAGGTCGGCGGATCGCACACGGATGGCCCCGAGATTTTGACTCGCGCTCGAGAGAGAACATAACTAGAACGATCCGAGATCGCGGAGATTCACGCCATGAACGTCGACACCTTCATCATCCAGGAATTCGTCACCCGCCGGAAACGGCTGGTGCCAGGCAACAAGACGCCGGCAAAGACCAAGCACCATGCTCTGCGCGATGCGGAGCGGCTCGCGGGGCGGGCGGAAGGCGTCGCCGTCATCCATGTCGTGGCCGATGACGAAACCAGCGAACTCAGCTCGATTGAGGTTCTCGCCCGCCATGGCGCCATTCCCGAGGAATTCGAGGAAGGCATCAGGGCCGCATGATATGTCCCAAGGGGTCTGGGGCCTTAGGGCTTGGAAGACACCGGCCGTAAGTCTCTACCCGCGCACGCTCAGGCTGCATCATGCTCTTGGTCTCCCGCAGCCGGCGGTGATCGTTATGCAACCTGTCTATGACGACCTGATCCTTCGCGCGCGCAAAGCCGTGGTGTTTCTCAAGCAATGTGGTCTCGATCACAGCGCCGAAATCGTCGATGAAATGGTCGACGCGGTCAATGAACTCACAGGGAGGGTCTCGCTGCTGATTGCCTTGAACGTCTCGCTCCAGACGGGGCAGGACAACGAGGCGGGACACGGCCAGCTGGGAGAGCCTGGCCCGTTTCCCAATCCGGAGAGCTGACCGCTCTCCCAGGCGACCCGGCGCCAAGGCGCATTTCGCGACGTTCCCGAGAGCCCCCTGCTGCAGCGATCGCGCGAGCAAGGGCATCAGGCCGGAACGTGCTGGCCTGCGTCAGATCAATGGAGAGAGGTCACCCCTCATGCCGCTCCATCCGCGATGTAGAAGCCGATGGCTGATGCACATGCCAGTACGATCGATAGCTCGAGAATGCCCATTGTCGCCTCCGAGGTTTGCTCAGCTTCAACTGCGGCAGCACTGCCCAAGTTCCGCCCCATCATTGCCCAAAATGAGAAAACGCTCCAGCCCTTTCGGAGCGGCGGGCTTCTAGCGCTCTCCCGCAAGGCCGATCGCCCGGGCGAGAGTACCGACGATCAGAAGAAGCATCGGCAGCGTCGCCGTAGACCGGGCGGCTTCGAGCGCCTCGTCATCGGCCAACGCATCGAGGAAGCTGAGCAGCAGCGTGCCCGGGAGAAGTCCACGACAGGCCTGCAGGCCGTGCCTGGCGCCTGCGGCATGACCGCCCCGCCCGGCAGCGTACGCGCCTGCCTGTCCACCGCAGGCAGAAAGCGGCAGACTACAAGCGGACCCACCCGGGCGGCGGCGGCTCACACGAATCTTGCGTCGGCGCTCGGCCGGGAGCAGATCGTCCCCATCGGCGTACGACACAAGGACCAATCGCCATGTCAGACGAACCGGACGGCCTCGATCGCCGTGACTTCATGAGGGCAACCATTGCCTCGGTCGGCGCGTCGGCTGCCCTGGCGGCCCATGCCAGCCCGGCGCGAGCTCAGGCCGCTTCGGCGCCGGCGGGCCGCTCGGCCCAGGTCGCGTCGCGCGGAACGGTCTTTACCGGAGACGTGATCGGCGGGAAGAGGGTCATCAGCGCACTCGACCTCGAGGACCTCGACCCCGGCAGGCACCTCTTCTATTTCCAGGGCGTGCAGATGCCGACAGGGCAGCATTGGTACGTGTCCGTGATCGTCGCCAAGGGAGCGGCGCCAGGCAAGCGCATCGCGCTCATCAGCGGTGTGCACGGCGACGAGATCAGCCCGATGCACATGATCCAATCAGTCATGGCTCAGCTCGATCCGACCACGATGTCGGGCAGCGTCATGGCTGTTCTCGATGTGTCGCGTCCGGCGCTGGAAGGCATGGCGCGCCGCTGGCCCAATTCCGGACGGGGCATAGATCTGATCGACATCAATCGCGAATGGCCTGGAAACGAGAACGGTGCCAGCGCGCCCAGCCGGCATGCCGGCTTGCTGTTCAACAGGCTGTTCAGGCCGAATGCCGATTTTGCGATCGACTTCCACACCGGGACCACCGGAATGGATCTCACGGGATTCCATCTCGCCCGAATGGACCTGCCCGAGGTCAGGGCCATGGCCGAGCTCTATCCGATCGACCAGATATTCGACAATCGCGCCTATCCTACGCTGCTGGCGAACGCCCTGATCGACGTAGGCATTCCAGCCTTCACGCCCGAGATCGGGGCCGCGCGCATCCTGGACCACAGCCTGATCCCGCTCTTCACCGAGGGCACGATGAATGTGCTGAAGCATCACGGCATCATCGTCGGTTCGATCGGGCGCACCGGCCGCGATTCAGGCGTGTTCGTCGCCAATAGCGGGCACACCATTCTTTCAAGCCATGGCGGCTTCGTCGAGATTCTCGTCAAGCTGAAAGACAAGGTCAAGATTGGGCAGAAGGTCGCCATCCAGCGCAATGCATTCGGCGAAGTGGTCGCGGAATACAGCTGCGATGTGGCGGGCGAGGTTTGCGGCCGGCGCACAGACGCCACAGCCGAGCCCGGGACACCACTCGTGTTCATCTTCTATAACACAGCGTCAGCCGAAGCCCCGGTCGACTATTCCGAGTAAGCGGCCAGCGGCCCGATGATATCGCTCCGGGCCGATGGGCCTGAAGCCGGCGGCCTGGAGTGGAGACCATGAGGTCACGCAGGCACTGCCGGCCGCCAGGCCGGTTCGCCATCGCGCCTATTGGCGGGCAGCGACCAGCCGCATGACTTCCGACATGACGGGATCCTTGCCGGCGGCATAGTCCGCGAAGGTCGGTGCAACCGTCAGCGTCGGCTGAAGCGATCCTGCCGGTACGGCGTAGGCATAGTTCAGCAGGAAGCACGTCATGATCTGCGAAAGGCTGCAGCCGTTTTCCCAATCGTGATAGGCCGTCGTATAGCGCAGCGTCAGTTTCGTGTTCGGCAACAGAGTGGTTCCGCCCTCGCCCCAGAACTGGGACCGGTCGCCCATCGCCTCCCCGATCAGGAGCGCGCGGGAGCCGGCGAAATATTTCAGCCGTGCCGCAGTGCTGATCGCCGCGGAGAAGGTGTTTGCGCTGGTCAGAATGAAGAGCCTGCCACCCGGCGGCAGCAGCTCAGGCAAGCGGCGCGAGAAATCCGCGGTCAGGACATAATCGCCGCCGCGATTGAAGCGCAGGTCGACGACGGCGTTTCGAATGGATTTCCTGCCCGCCTCGTCGAGCGTATCCGACAGATACCGGGAGGCGGAGACCGGACCCTTGTCGCTCATCCGGTTGAGCTGGACATAGAGCAGGTCCTGCGCCGGATAAATATGCCAATAGTTCTCGTCGGGGCGCGAGAGATAGAGCGGCAAGGCAACGCCATCGAGGACGTGCCGCCATTCGGCCGCGCCAGTGGCTGGCGCAACGGGGCTGAGATGGCGCTTCGGCCAAAAATTGCCGCTCAACGGCGCCTGGCTGGCAGGCAGCGCAGCGAGCTTCGTGCGCCTCATGCTCCCATCTGCGGTGCGGATGTCGAACATGCTGCTGCTTGCCGTGTCGGCGAGTCCCGCGGCATGGAGAAGTTCAGGCGAGATCAGGACATTCGGCACGAACTCCTTCGACAGATTGGCGGGGCCGCCGACATAGGGGCGCAGCGCCTCAACCAGGGCCTCAGTCGGGCGCTCGTTTGCGCCAATGACCTGCCCCCCGAGAAGCTGACGCTGGCTGTCGGTGGCCGCGATCACGAACAAGCCGTCAGAAAACCATCCCAGGCGAATAGGCGCGGCATTGAAACCATGATCCCCGGCCAACCCGACAATGTTGGTATGGCCGTTATCGGCAAGAGCCACGGCCTTTGCCGTCGCCATCGCCATCGCCGCCCTGTCGAGATCGCCTGCGCGCCGCTCGATCGCATCGAGCGCTTGACCAAACGCCGCACGGGTTTCGTTGGTGAAGCTGCGCTCGACCTCGGGCAGACGCCGCAGATGCGCCAGATCCTGCCGATTCCTTTCGGCCTGTGAAGCGGTGACCTGAAAATCCGTCTTCGGATAGGGTTTGAGCGTCGGATAGAGAATGAGGGCGAGCGGCAGCAAGATGAGAAGAAGCAGCGCTGCTATCGCGATGAGGGAGACCTTGATCCAGCGCCGGCGCAACAACTGCCTGGGAGCATTACCGTCTCGTCGCATTGACCTGGCCAATCCTGTGCACCCTGTCGATCACGCGGCTGTGACATGGCCCCGACTCGCTCCGTCAGCCTGATCGCAAAGGTTGTAGCAGGAGTATGAATACGGCTGTCGCGTGTTGCAATAACGACGCGAAGCCACGGCCCACCGCCGACGCTCGACGCCGTCGCAGCGGTCGATCAATCGCCGCAATCAGCGTGCGGCTTCGAGCCATGCCAAAGCCTGCGCCCTCTCATCGAAGGGAAATTGCCGAACCTCCGCTGAAACGAAGTGCTTGGCGATATGCGGCATGATTTTCAGCAACTCGCTATCGGTCACCGCCGCGATCCGATCGATCTTGCGGTGATGATCCCTGACGAAGCGGAGATGGGACACGAGCGCGCCGAAGCTGTCCCAGCCCGGAAAAGCCCTTGCGCAGATCATCACCCCAGCGAGCCTGCCATGGGATGCGATGAACGGATCGACCTCCCGGGCGATCCGTTCAAAATCGGCTTGTTCAAGCGGTCCGTCCGGCGACAGCACAAGCACAGCCGGGTCGCGCAGCAATTCGAACTGGATCATCGTTCCCTCTCGATCTGGCGTTCGAGGCGGCCCTGCTCATCAGGAAAGCCCTTGGCGTCTTCCTCCACGGGGAGCCTATCGCGAGTATGTCATGGCGCGCATGCGGTTCCCATGCCGGCGAACCGCCGCTTGCGGGGCCGGCCCTGATAATCGCTGAATCCCTCCAATGGCTCCTGCGCCGCCGGGCGTGTTTGAAGAGGTTCTGGCACTCTTGCGGCTTGAAGAGGTCACAGATGCTGCCGACGGCCTTGCAAAGGGCATCGAAGGTTCTGGTCTGCGCCCTTCGGAGATGCGCCTTGAGCTTGGCGAAGGCCATCTCAATGGGGGTGAGATCTGGGCTGGTTGACGGCGTTGAGAGGCGGCGCTGCTCACGCACATCCGCGCGTGCGCATTCCGACGCCATCAGCGCGCAGGATCGACCATCATACCGGTCCCCTGCGCCAGACGCTTCTCGGAGTACCCTAACGAAGGACGACGGATGCAGATCTCGCGACCTGGCGGTCGCATCCGCAGGGGCAGACACTCCCGGCCAGCCTGCGGGCCAGCGACGTCACCGCATCGTCATGACAACGGTACCGGTGACGCGCCAGTCGTGATCTCCGCCTTCATCGACCAGCCCGGCCAAGCAGCGCGAGAACGGGTCGATCACATCGCGAATGCGATCGGTCATTATGAGTGGTGATGGACGGGCGCTCCGCTATGCCTGAGCTCCCACTCTTTCAACGCATGAAACGCTGCGATATTCGCCTGTCCTTCTTCCATCGCCCTCTGCATTTGGCCGTTATGCATCATGTCGTAGCTTTCATAGATGGCATCCATCGTGCAGCCCTTGGGGCTGTTGCACGAACCCTGACTGGGCAGAGGAACCCAGGCGGCCAATGTGACAGCCGCTACCACAATCGCTGCGCGCGTAATCAGCTTGCTCATCGTCAAAGCCTCCATGCTCGGTTCGCGTACTGAACCTAGCAGGCCGCCACGCGAACCGTATCTATTCGTCACCCTGACGCAGAGTATACACCCGCACTGGTTTTGCTCCCTCTGCGGCGAATTCTCGCAGACTTCAAAAAATCGAGAGCGATTGAATAGTAATTTCTTGCGAATGAGCTGATCGATATTTGCCATCGCCTCAGGATTTTCAAACGCGCCATTGCCTTTCTGTAGGTCGCGTGGTTCGGGCAATGCATGAGGAGATCGGTTGAACGGCCACTGGCGGCTCGTACCCCCGCTACCAATGGCGTGCCCGGGACCGAGGGTTTGTCTGCGGCCAATGGCGAAGAGGCTGCCCCAGAGCGGAAACGGTTCAGCTTCGAGCGGGGCGCGTGCCCGACGCGGATTTCGCGGCCCAGCGGTCTAATCTGCGTGGGTGAAACGATGCCGGACCGGGAACCCGGCCAGCCGCGCACCTTCGATCAACACGGCGCGATCCCTTTCGTTGAAATTGCGCTTGGCGAGCTCCGCATCGAAATTGGCGAAGAAGTCGGGGCGCATCTTGAGAAATTGGGACCGACTCGCGCCTGCCTCTGCGTCATGTCCGGCTCGGGCATAGATGAGTGCGGCGACAAAATGATAGAGGGAGAAGCTGGCGAGATCGGCCCGCTGGATCAGTGAGAGGGCCAACTGGTCGTCATTCAGCATATAGGCGGCAAGCGCCTGAACTCCGACATAGTAGCTCGATCGGCCTGGATTGCGCGCAACGGCCTGATCGAGCAGATCGAAGCCGCGCTTCCACTGGCCCGCCTGCGCCAGGCGGCTGCCATATTCTCCGAGCAGTTCCGTGTCGTTCGGGTTGAGTGCCAAGGCGCGCTCGCCGATCCGTAAGGCCTCGACCGGCTCCTGGCTGAAGTACAGGACGGTCATCAGCGCCTGTTGAGCCCGCACATTCTCTGGATCGAGCTCGACGGCACGCAATGCGGCGTTCCGAGCCCGGGAGATCGGATCCGGAGCTCCTGGCCGGCGGTTCAGCTGGAAGCGATCCTCATCGAGATAGAGATAGGACAGCATGGCCCAGCCCGTTGAATAGTTCGGATAGCGGGCGGTGGTTTGTTCAAGGCATTGCCGTGTCGGGACATGCTCGGCTTGACTGAGGCTCTGCTTGTACCGGTAGAAGCGGAGCGTGCACTGGTAGGCATCGAAACTCTCGGGCCTGCCGTCCTCCGCCCTCACCTGCGAGGTGTCGAACACGATCCCATAGGGTTGGGCGACGGCTGTTGCGACCTTGGCGGCGATATCGGATTGGACGCCCAGGATATCACTGACGCGCAAATCCGCGTCATACACCCGGGACCAGAGGATCGCCGCCGTCGCGCCATCGAGCAGGCGGCTGGAGACCCGGAGCCTTCCGTCGGACGTGCGTATGCTCCCTTCAAGCACGAACTCCCTGCCCCTACCTGCGGCCACTGGCGCGGGAACCGCGGAAGGCGTCTTGCTCGGCGCCTCCCGCACATAGACCGACAATTCCTTGAACCTCGCCAGTTGTACGAGCACCTCTTCGGTGACGCCCGCGGCGAGGAGCCCGGCCTCGGAGCCGGGAGAGAGATTGGCGAAGGGCGTTACGACAAGGGCTGGCCGAACCGGCCCGTCCGTCCGATCGCTGCGCCAGACCTGGCTCATCCCGACGCCAACGACGACCAGCGCCATGACGCCGGTCAGCGCCCAGACCCAGGGCGTCCGCGGCTTCGGCCGGGTCGAGACGGCCAGAGCCGCATGCTGCGCAGTCTGCATGTGCCCGGTCGATGGATCGAGCGACCGCCATGAGAAGTGCGGAACGTAGCCGCCTTTTGGAATCTCGATGAGGACGCGATCGCCCTGCCCCGCGACAAAGTAATAGCGCTCCATCGCGCGCCGGAGCCGCCCGGCTTCGATGCGCACAACCGGATCGTTCTGGAGATCGAAGTTCGGATCTCGACCAAGAACCTCGGTCGCTATCGAATAGGCCTTGATGCGCTCGGCGCGACCGGCGAGCGTCTCATTGGTGACGTAGATCAGAAATCTTCTGATCCTGTCGGATACCTTGAACTCGGGGCTTGCCAGGATCAGTTCAAGTTGTTCCATGATATCGCTGGGTGATGGGCCACCCCAGTCCGAACTCAGAAAGGCGCTTCCAGAATTTCTCCGCTGCATGGACTTGGCCCCCTCCGACCAATATCTCCAAGTACGGGTCTGAAATCGGTAACGATTTTAGGAAGGCACGCGGGAGCTTACGCCGACCCGACGTGATCGGCCACAATTTTCGTGGTGCCTCGTGCGGCCGCTATGCCCCTGCAAGGGCCAGGAACCGCGAGTTGTCCGAAAGGCGGGCGCGAGAGGAGGATCGATCAGTGGCGCGAGCGGCCGGATCAGTGTCCGGTGAAAACCAGTGTTTGAATGGGCAGGACCAGCGCCTGGATCCTCAGGAGCATGGCATGAACAAGCCCGACCGCATCGACCGCATGAAGCACGATCTTTTTGACGGATCCTGTCTCCTTGGACTCGATGCGATCGTGATTGCTTGAATAGGCATTGGCGATACAGCTGCTGCCTGGCGTCACCCCGTCGAGCCCATCGGGATAGAGCGGCTCCAGAAATGTCAGGATCGTACCGGGCCTTGCCACCTGCTGCACATCGATCAGCTGCTCGCCGCCGCGGAACTGCCCGGCTGCAATAAAGTCCTGCACCCCGGTCACGACCATCGGAATGACGACCCAGGGCTTCGAAATGCAGGTGGCTTCCGCAACCATGCCCACCTTCATGACCTGCGCCTCGATCTGAGAGAAGCCTGCCTGCAGGGAGGATCGTCCGGCCTCCTCGGGGATCAGGACGCCGCCCGGGCGCAGAAGCGGGTTGACGATGTCACCGACTCGAAGGGCAAATTGTTCGACACGTCCGGTCACTCCGGCTCTGATCACGGTCTTCTCGAGATCGACCTGTGCCTGAGCCAGGGCGGCCTGTGCACTCTCCTTCTCCGCCGGCAGCAGCGTCGAGATGCGCGTTTGCGCCGTATCCCGCGCCGCGATCGCCGAATTGACCGCAGCTTCCTTTCCGGCGACGAGGACCTCCAGCCGCTCGATCTCACGCTGCGCGACCACATTCGCGTTCCGTCGCATCAATTCCTGCTTGGTCCGCAACTCATCCTGAGCCTGCTGGAGGTCACTCCTTGCCTCCTGGATCTTGGATTCGTTCGAGGCGAGTTCGGACCGGGCGACAGCAAGCGCGGCCTCCGTCTCGACAATCTTGCGGCGGGCGGTTTCGGCTGCCGCTTCCTGCCGGCTGCTGTCGAGACGGAAGATTGGCGCGCCCTTTTCGACCTTGCCGCTGCCCCTGACATAGACCTCGGCGACCCGCCCATTGATCTCGGGCACAATTGGCACGGTTCTGAAGAACAAGGTCGCGTTCGTGGTCGAGGGGTGATTGTAGAAGATCACCGTGATCAACCCGATGGTCAGCATCGCGCAGGCCGTGATGCCCCAGCGCAATTCGAACCAGACCGAGTAGAGCGTGATCTCCTTGCCAATGCGCTTGCCCTGACCGTAACGACGAAAGAGGTAGTCCGGCAGGATCGTCAGAAGCGAGCAGAACATGAGCTCAAGCATGGGTCGACTCCTTCCGGCCGCCATGAAGCTCGGGCTCGCGATCGGCCGGCGTCTCCCGGGAATCAGGCGAGTCAGGTGGCTCTGTTGATGAACTGCCGCCGCGGCGGGGCGCGGTTCCTGCAATTCGCTCGAGAGCGTGAGCCATGCGGCCGAAGAGGCCGGAGAAGTCGGGCAAGTCGATCAGCGCCAGCAGGAGCCCTGCCACCCAAAACAGATGGACATGCGTGAACAGCGCCAGAAGCCCAAGGACCGCGACGATCTCGAACTGGAGCTTCTGGGACTTGTGTGCCATCCGCTCGGGCAAGGTGTGCAGGCGAAAAAACACCACGCCAACGGCCAGGATCGCGGCGATGAGGAGCACCGCCATCGCGATCATGAGATAGTCGGTCTCTCCCGGAGCCGTGATGAAGGCCGGCAAGTGATGCGGGGCGGCGGGATGAATGTTCGGCGACATGACGGCTTCCACATCCGGCCCTTGTGGCTGGCGTGACGGTATCCGTCTCAGGCCCGAAACGCCAGCCCGTGACCGTTCACTTGAGTGTCACCTGGAACGCTTCGGTAAAGACGAGCTCGATCATGTCGCCGCGCTTCAGCTTCTGGAGATCCGCGACCAGGGTTGGATCCGCAACCGGTAGCGAACGCCGGCCATCCGGACCGTCGATCGTGACAATCTTCTTGGCAGGGTCGAAGCCGTTGAATTTCGCCGTCACGGTCGCGGTCCGGGTGACGAAACGGGAGGGAAGGTTCTGGAAAACCGCATCCGACTTGCCTTCGGAGTAGCGGATGCCGGGCTTGAGTCCCTTCTTGCCCCGGGTGACGGCCGCGATCGCTCCGTCGATCCGCCTGATCTCGAGATTGTCTCCAACCTTGACCTTGGAGAGGTCTCCAAACACCTCGGGTACTTCCACAAGCCAACGGTGGCTTCGCTGTTGCACGATCATCGTGCGATTGGGCCGGTCGACCGCCGCAACCTTGACATTGAGTTCGTCGATGGCCGCCGGGCCGACGCCTGCGACGATGACCGTCTGCGCTGCAGCCGGCTGGCTGCCGGTCCAGGAGGCCACACCGCCAAGAAGGGCGAAGGCAAGCGACCAGTGCTTCAATGTCGACATGTTGTGGCCTCCGGGTTTGCCCGCTTGGCAGCCGCTTCATCCGCCTCTGCGGCCGCGGTTGGGAGCGGAGCTTCGGTGAAGGCGCAACGATAGGCGACGGCCCAGGGGAGCGGGAGTAACTAACGGGAGGTTACGTCCGCACGAGGTTGTCCAGTGGCCGGGACGCCGCTCAATCCGCCACAAGTCCTGCTCCGTCCACCAGATTGAACAGGCCGCACGCGTCGCTTGCGGTCGCGAGACGGGCGTAGCCTCCCGTTAGTTACTCCCGCCGGCGCGATCTTTCTCCATAGTGGTCGCAACGTAGCGCTCGTCGGCGGGAGTACCGTTGCGATGGATCAGGGCGTGATGGCCGCCATTCGGCATCTTCCGGCCCATGGAAGGTCGATTAAGGAAAGAGCACTCCGAAGCGAGAGTTTTCGTACGCTCTGCGCAGATCTGGCCGAAGCCGAACGCGCGCTTGCGGAATGGGAGAGTTCGCTGCTGCCCATCAGCAAGGCGCGCTGCATCGACTACCGACAGCTCATCGAGAGCCTCGAAGCCGAGCTCAGGGAAGCCCTCGGTCGTCCCGACGGCACGTGACGAGGCAGGCAATCGCGATTTTGCAGAGGAGATGGCAATGTCCCAGACCGCGGCGCCCGGTGTGAAGACCGACATTCTCGCCGACGAGAGTTTCATGTCGGCCGACGATCTGAATGCCTACATGGCGGAACTCGAGATGGCCAAGGCATCCAAGATGCTGAGCGCCATGGATAAGGCCGAGGAGGCGCGCCAAAAGCTCGTCAGAACGCTTCAGGACGAGATCGAGGTCACCCCGGACAAGATCGCCGAGATCAAACAGAGCCTCGCGGTGAAGACGCGGGCGGCCGCCGGGCGTGGCGAGCGCGAGGTGATGGTGATGCGGTTTCCGAGCGCGCTGTGCAGCGACAAGGGCCGCGCGCTCAACAATGCGGAACCGGACTGGCCCAGCACCCTCACCGGCCGGCCGCGCCAGGCCTATGAATTCTGGAAGGAACATCTGAAGCCCGCCAATTATCGGCTGCGCGCGATGATCATCGACTGGCCAGGCGGGTTGCCGGGCGATGTCGCATTCTTTTTGGCCTGGTCCTAACCGAACGGGAGGGCGGGATCATGGATGCCCCTGCCAGCAAGGCCATGAAGCGTAAGCCCTATGAGCGCCAGTTGAAGGACTTTCACGGCGAACTGGTCAAGGTCCAGGAATGGGCCAAGCATACCGGCGCCAAGATCTGCATCCTCTTCGAGGGCCGTGATGGCGCCGGCAAGGGCGGTGTCATCAAGGCGATCACCGAGCGGGTGAGTCCGCGGGTCTTTCGCGTCATTGCGCTTCCCCCGCCGACCGAGCGCGAGCGTTCGCAGATGTATATCCAGCGCTATCTACCCCATCTGCCGGCAGCGGGCGAAGTCGTGATCTTCGACCGCAGCTGGTACAACCGCGCCGGTGTCGAGCGGGTGATGGGGTTCTGCACGGAAGAACAGGCCAAGGCCTTCCTGTTCGCAGTCCCGAGCGTCGAGAAAGTCATCGTCGAATCCGGCATCATCCTGCTGAAATACTGGCTCGAAGTCAGTCCGGAAGAGCAGACGCGCCGAATCGAGGAGCGCATCACCGATCCGCGCAAGATCTGGAAGCTGTCGCCGATGGATCTGAAGTCCTATAGCCGCTGGTACGACTATTCCCGCGCCCGCGACGACATGTTCCGGGCGAGCGATACGAGTTGGGCGCCATGGTTTGCAGTGCGCTCCGACGACAAGCGCCGCGCCCGGCTGAACATCATCTCCCATATCCTGTCCTCGATCCCCTACGAGGCGCCACCACGCGAGAAGATCAAGTTGCCGAAACGCCAGAAACCGGACGGCTACGAGGATACGAACTTCGCGCGCCACTGGGTCGCGGAGACCCGCTGAAGCGGAACGGGTGAGGCAGCGACAAGGAGGCTACATTGCAGCGCTCCCAGGCGGCACTGGGCGTTCGACTTCCCGCGGGGGCGGAGGCCGCCACGGCGACGTTGCCTGCTGTCCGGCACCGATACCTGATCCTGTGCGGGGTCTTCATACTGGCCGTGATCTCCGGCCTGCTTCTCAATCTCGTCCTCGGCTCCAAACCGGATGTAGTGCCGAATGCAATCAGATACGCAGGCATCACCGCTCGTCAGCCCACCGCCTGGGACCAATATGGCTGGTCGATCGCAGGTGTCTCGATCGCGCTGTTCCTGCAAGCAGTCCTGATCGTCCTGCTCTTGTTCGAACGTCAACGGCGCGCTGCTGCAGCGCGGGAGGCAGGTCAGTTCCTGTCCGAAGCCATAACGGTCGATCGGCGAATTTCCTTGGGAGAAATGTCCGCGTGCATTGCCCACGAACTCAAGCAGCCGCTCAGCGCGATCCTCATCAATACTGAAGCGGCCGAGATCATCCTCAAGAACGCAGCCCCCAGCATCGCGGCGCTTCAGGACATCGTCGCGGACATCAAGCGGGACGAGATGCGCGCGGTCGCGATCATCGACGGCGTGCGCAGCATGATCCGACCGACACTGGCGCCCGCCCGTACGATCGATCTGAATCGCTGCATCCGCGATACATTCCGGCTCGTTTCCAGCCGCGCTGCGGCAAACGATATCGTCCTGAAATCAGAGCTGGACGAGAGGCTTCCACAGATCCCGGCCGATGCCATCCAAATTCAGCAGGTGATCCTCAACATCACCATCAACGCGCTCGATGCCATCATCGGCCATGACAGTTCTCGACGGGAAATCGTCGCAAGGAGCGTGGCCCGCGGACGAAATGTCATTGAACTGTCCATCATCAACTACGGTCCCTCGGTCCCGCCCGATGCATTGGGCAAGATCTTCGATGAGTATTACACCACGAAGACAGACGGCATGGGGCTCGGACTGGCGATCAGCAGGAAGATCATTCTCGCGCATCGCGGGCGGATCTGGGTGGCCAACCGCGATGATGGCGGTGTTGCCTTCCATATCCATCTCCCCGCCATGAAGACATGAGGGGCCTCGATGCCAGCCAATATCTACCTGGTCGATGACGACATCTCCTTCAGAACCGCCATGGTTCGCTTGCTTGAAGCCTCCGGCTTCCAAGCGAAATCATACGGAACCGGAGCCGAGCTCCTGGACCAGCTTCCCGAAGAAGGAACTGACGGTTGCATTGTGCTCGACGTCGATATTCCGGGCGTAAGCGGCCCCGATCTTCAGATCCGCCTGAATGCAGCCGGATCACGATTGCCGGTGATCTTCCTGACCGGTCACGGCGACATTCCAACGAGTGTCCGCACGATCAAGGCAGGCGCAGAAGATTTCCTGACAAAGCCGGTCACCAAGGACGTGCTGTTCGATGCGATAAACCGGGCGCTGGCCCGCCGCCGCCGCTCCAGGCACGATGACGATGGTGCCATCTTGCGAGCGCTCCGGCTCGGCAGCCTCACCCCGCGGGAACGCGAGGTCTTCGCTCTTGTGGCGAGAGGCCGGATGAACAAGCAGATTGCCTACGAACTCGGAACCACCATCCGCACCATCAAGGCCCATCGGCACAACGTGATGGAAAAAATGGCCGCACGCTCCATTGCCGAACTTGTCCTGTCTGCGGAGCAACTTGGTCTCATCTCCTAGCCAGGCGGACGACCGGTCCGGTGGCATCAGCGTGCCCTGCCTTGTGTCCGTACAGGTTGAAGGGCACCCCAACGAACGGCCGAGAAACGCGGCGCCTGGCAAATGGCGCGTTTCGCGGAGGTCTGCGAAAGCTCTGTGGCAGTCTCGAGAAGAGGGGTTGGACCGCGATGACAACCGACCCGCAGCAGAGTGGTCTCGTCCCACATCCGGCAAAGGGCCTGAAAACCCCGAGAGCCGCCGCCGCCGCGGGAATCCTGTTTTCGGTGCTGCTGCTGACCTCGCTTTTCCTGCTCCTCGATACAGTACGGCTGGACCCGCGGGACCCTGGCGAATGGCTGGGCCCGCAATCTTGGAAAGTCGCGCTCGCACTCAACCTGATCCCGTTCGCGGGCATCGCGTTCCTGTGGTTCGTCGGGGTTCTTCGCGACCGGATGGGGGCAGCCGAAGACAAGCTGTTTGCAACGGTTTTCCTCGGAAGCGGCCTTCTGTTCATCGGCCTTCTCTTCGTCTCCGCTTCGTCGATCGGAGCCATCCTCATCGCCTATTCGGCGCTTCCCAGGGATCTGCCGGGATCGGTGACCTTCATGCTGGCGAGGTCGCTCGCCTATCACCTGACCAGCATCTACGCCCTGAAAATGGCGGGCGTTTTCCTGATGACGGCCTCGACGATTGTCCTGCGTACCGGGATCGCCGCACGCGCAACGGCGATCATCGGCTATATCGCTGCCGCCATCATCCTGATCGGCAGCCAATTCATGGATTGGACCGTGATCATCTTCCCGGTCTGGGTCTTTATCGTCAGCGTCGACATCCTCATTCGGGAAGCCCGCTCGCGGGCGGCCGGTTAGGTCCCCTCGCCTGCTGGAATGACGCGGTGTTCGGTTTCGAAGGCCCCGACGGCATCCTGAAGCTCGTCGAAGATCCGCCCTGGCCCAAGCGCATCGACGAAGCCCGAGCGCCTGAGAATATCCATCGGATCCCGGTGCAGCTCCGCGACCGCCAGCGTCACGCCGCGCTCGGCGAGCGCTCTCTGCAACTGGTCGAACATGACCGCAGCGGTTGAATCGATCTGGGCAATCGCACTGGCGTCGATCACGAGCCAGCGCGTTTCCGGCGGCGCGGCATCAATGATGCTCTCGATCCGGGCCTTGACGTATTCGGCGTTGAAGAACAGCACGTTGCCCTGAACCAGGTAGATCACCAGCCCGGGAACGGGCCGCGCCTCCGGCACCCGATGCAATTTGTAGAAGCCCGGCCTGCCGGCAGCGCGCCCGAGCAGGGCATCGCGCGGTCGCATGTCCTTCAGCAGCAGATGCAGCAGCGTCCCGGCAATGGCGATCACCACGCCGCTCAGCACGCCCAGGCTGATCGCTCCCCACATGCTGATCAGCGCAAAGAGGAACTCGACCCGGCTGATGCGCCAGGTTTCCCTCAAGCCGGACAGGTCGATGAGATTTAACGCCGCGGCGACGAGAATGGCGCCGAGCGCCGGCACCGGCAGCACCCGCAGCGCCTGATTGAGATAGAGCAGCAGCGCTGTCAGCGCGCCGGCAGCGACGAGCCCCGACAGCTGCGATCGTCCGCCGGCCGAGAGATTTATCGCCGTGCGCGAATCCGAGACGGTGACGGGAAACCCGCTGAACAACCCCGATGCGATATTGGCCGCGCCTATGCCGACGAGCTCGCGGTTCGCATCGATCGCAAAATTGCCGCGTACCCCGAAACTGCGCGCGCCAACCAGCCCTGAGCTGACGCTGACGAGCCAGACGGCCCCGGCGCCGAGCACGAGCTCGCGCAGCGGCAAGACCGCCCCAGTGGGAAACGACAGCGCCGGGAGCGTGTTCGGCAGGCTGCCGACGACCTTGATGCCCATCCCCTCGAAATTGAACAGATAGGAGGCGATGGCTGCAACGACGACGACGACGAGCGGCCCCGGGATCGGAAAGCGCAGGCGCGGCAGGGCCAGCAGAAGCGCCAGCATCGCTGCTCCCAGCGTGACCGAAGGCCAATGGATCAAACCCGATCTTCGCAGCAATTCCAGGACGGGGGCCAGCAGGCCGTCGGCATCGATCTTCACGCCGGTCAACCGGCCGATCTGCCCCACCATGATCGATATCGAGATGCCGCTGATGAAACCGATCAGGATCGGACGGGACAGGAAGGCCGCGATGGCGCCAAGCCCGACCGTGCTGGCAAGCAGGCTAAGGATGCCGACAGCCATCGCCAACGCCGCAGCTGTGGCGACCCGCTCCTCGGGAGAGGCAGCAGGCAGCGCGGCCATGACTGCAGCCAGGACCGTCATAGTCGCCGCATCGGGGCCGAGGATGAGCTTGTGGGAGGGGCCGAAGAGCGCATAGCCGACGAGCGGCAGGATGCTCGCATAGATTCCCACCTCGACGGGCAGCCCCGCGATCGCGGGATAGGCAATGGCACTCGGGATCGCGACCGCCGCCACCGCAAGGCCTGCGGTCACATCAAAGCGCAACCAGTCGGGTGAGTAGCCGGAGAAGCCGCTCAGGATTGGAAGGCGACCGAACATCGTTGCTCCCTTGTGCCTTGCCCGGCGAGCCCACAGGCTCGGAGAAACGGGCTATGTCGGATCGAAATCTTCCCCCTCGTCGAAATCGAGATCGGCCCGCTCCAGCCCGGAGCGGGCAGCCGCCGCGCTGTCCGTCACGTCCTTGGTGTCGGAGGCGCGGCAGAGCGCCGTTGCAAGGCCAGCGGCGAAGAGAATGCGGCCGCCGCCGCTGCCCCCGCCCAGCACCTCCTCGACATAGCTCATGAGCAAGGCCTCACCGGTCCTGCGATCATTGAGGTCGCCAAGGACGCGCTGGATTGTCTGGAGAGGCTCGATGAGGCCGGAAAAGCTTCGCCGGGGCAGCAGCGCGCCGAAGGGGTCGATCATGTAGCGGAGCTTCTTGGCGCGAACCCGAACCTCATGCTGTTCGGGTGGACCGAGCCGTTCGATGTGCCGGCAGCGCTTGAGGAACGACTTCAGCCGCGGCCGAAGTTCGCGTCGCAGATAGCGCCCGATCGGCATCTGGAGAAGCTCGGCCTGCTCCGGCGTCGGCGAGGCTCGTCCCAACGCAGCATCCAGCGCGCCGAGCAGGTCGAGGCTGAGGTCCGGGGCTGCCGATGACCTGAGATAGGCGATCGCCGTTTCGCGAGCGTGCGCGCCCCGGGTTTCAAAGCCCGCTCTCAGATCCGCAACGCCCGGAGCGCTGCCATAGCTGGCGCCAAGCGCGGCCAGGACGGTCTCGCAGAGGACATCGACCTCGCGGGATTCACCGAGAAACTGGGTCAGCCAGCGAAGCCGCGGCGAAAGGTCATTATCACCTCGCCATTCCAGGGCCGGCTCGAACAATGAGGCGAGCGCCCGTATCCGGCGAATACAGACCCGTGCCTGATGCAGCGCCTCAACGCCGCCGCCCGCAGCAAGCAAGGCAAAATTATCGAAAAGCCCGGTGAGGCAGGTGGAGAACGCGCTCCGGATGGCCTGGCCGGTGCTCATGCCCGGCGTGACATCGAAGGACAGTTCGCTGACGGCCTCCTGTTCGGCATCGCCTCTCAGCCGGAAGCCCCGCTCGCCCTTGGACGACAAGATCGGCAGCGAGGGCACGACAGCCGCCAGATCACGGGCACAGCTCAGGAGCGCGGCCGGCGTACCGCTTGTGAGCTCGAGCTCGGCCTCGCAGATCGGCAACGACCGGTCGTCGCCCTGGATCTCTCCGATGTCGAGCGCCAGTTCCACCGTCGCATCGGGGCGCACGATGACGAAGGTCCTGCGCCTGACCTGCGTGCTGAAGACCGGTCGCAAGTTGTTCAGGTCGCGGTCGCCCAGCACATCGCACAGAGGCGTCCCTGCGAGCGTATCCTTCGACGGTGCATCGGCCGTGACGACAGATTCCCACTCGCCACGCAGGATCGCTCCGGCGCCACTCGACTTGACCGTCTGGATGGTCTTCCGGCCATCATGCCGGATGCGAAGCGAGTAGCCCTTGCGCCGCAGTTTGAGCTTGGGGGTATCGAAGTAGACGGAGTGCAGACGCTTTGTTCTGCCCTTCCCACTTGTCCCCAACGCCTTGGCCGCCCGGGCATAGTGCTCGAGGTCCCCACTCATGGGAACGAGTTTCAGCTCGACCTCGCGATTGTCCGGCATCATCGGCCCCCAGAGCCATTCCCGGTCGTGTCCGCCAGGTGGACCGCCATCAACCCTGCGGCACCGAAACCTTCTCCCAGGTCTTGTCGGGGTCGTATGAGCGCATCCGTGTCGCGATCCGGCTGGTCCTGGGCCCAAGATCCTTCTGATACACCGTTCCGTCGTGGTTCACGATGAAGCTCATGACGCCGGAATTGCCATATTCGGCGGGATAGGCGAGCAGGGCGAAGCCGCCGATCATCTTGCCGCCGACGACATAGTCGAGGCTTCCACCGGGTGCCGCGGCCCCCTGGCGCTTCAGGATCTTGTAGAAGTAACCGTGATAGGGCGTCTTGCCCTGCCCGCCCTTATAGCCTTCGCGCTCGGCCTGCGCGGCGAGAGCGCCGAGCGGACTGGCCTCTTCCCCTGCTCCTGTGGCCCAGTACAATCCGTCGCGCTTCCCCGGGCGGCTCGCGACCCGCTGGGCATAGGAGCCCGCCCCCGCGCCGGTTCTGTCCTTGCCCGCATACTCGTTCTGAGCGTCGACATAGGCCAGGCTGACCTGGATCGCATCGAGTTCATTGCGCCCGAGGCGCCTGAACAGGATTTCCTTGCGCCCGGCCTCGGTGTCGAAGCGCCACTCACCATCCTTGCGCAGGATCGGGATCGGGAACGGGAAGTCATTCTGACCGACGAGCAATGTTGCCTTGTCGCCGTCGACCGTGACCTGGTGCTTCGCCTGATAGGCAGAGAGAAAGCGCTCCCTGTCCGCCGCGTCGGTGACCTCATCGCCGGAAAAGACGATGTCGCGCCCCTTGAGTCCGAGAACGCCGAGCATCGGGCCGGTTTCGCTGGTACGGGCCGCTTCCACCAGGGCTGCGGCGGCCGCCTCGGGCGTCTTGAAGCGCTGTTGTGCGCTGGCTGCGGGGATCCCCACCAAGGCGGCAGCCGCGACTGCGAGGCTCAGCGATAGCCGACGGATCCGGTCGAGGCGCATCATGGCAGCGTACCTCCGGACATCTCCGGGACAGTGGCGCGGCATATCGCCGTCGCCACGCACTCATGGCGGATGGTTCCTGTCGGGACATGCGAACCGGATGCCAGCCACTGATCGTAGGTCTGGAACCGCACCCCGATGCGCTCGTAATACACTCGCAGGAAACCGTCGGCGCCCCGTGTCACGGCCTCGGGCGCGACCTCCTGGACCTCCTGCGCCATCACGCCGACATAGCGCCTGTCGCTGCCCCGATAGGCAAATCGGTAGAAGCCGATGCCATTCCAAAGCCGGCCGAGCTCGACGATATGATCCTTGAGCGCGATGTCGGAACGGT
>UBZM01000034.1 GCA_900470095.1 Hyphomicrobiales bacterium | reverse complement strand
TGGGACCCTCAGGACCGGACGTGAACGCGCATGGGGAACTTCCTCGCCTATCTCCGGGAGTCGATCCCGTTCCGCATCGTCCCGGCCGCCATCACGACCGCCGTATTGGTGATCCTGCTCGCCCTGCCGGTGCCGCAGGGGCTCACGCCCGACGGCAAGGCGATGCTCGCCATCTTCCTCACGACCATCGTCGCGATCATCCTGAAGGTCATGCCGATCGGGGTGATGGCCCTGATGGCCATGGTCATCCTGACCTTCTCGGAGGTGACCGCCGAGACTTCGAGCGGCGCGGTCACGGACGCGCTCTCGAGCTTCTCCAGCCCGCTGATCTGGCTGATCGTCACCGCCATCCTGATCTCGATCGGCCTGCGGACGACGGGGCTCGGACGCAGGCTCGGCATGATGTTCATCGCGGCGCTCGGCAGGCGCACGATCGGAATCGGCTACGGGCTTGCCCTGTGCGAGCTCCTGCTTGCCCCGGTGACGCCGTCCAACACGGCGCGCGGCGGCGGCATCATCCATCCGATCATGAAATCGATCGCCGGCGCCTTCGATTCAGACCCTGAGAAAGGAACTGAGGGCAAGGTCGGCACCTATCTGGCGCTGGTCAATTATCACGCCAACCCGATCACCTCGGCGATGTTCATCACCGCGACCGCGCCGAACCCGCTGGTGCGCAGCTTCGTGGCCGAGGCGACCGGCGGCGCGGTGGATCTCACCTGGGGGGCGTGGGCGCTCGCCATGCTGGTGCCCGGGCTCGTCTGCCTGCTCCTGATGCCGCTCGTGATCTACCTCGTCTCGCCGCCCGCGCTGAAGCACACGCCGGATGCGGTCGCCTTCGCGCGGGGCGAACTGCACGCGATGGGGCCGCTTCACCCGAAGGAGATCGTGATGCTGCTGACCTTCGCCCTGCTGCTGCTGCTCTGGGCGAACGTGCCTTCCATGATCCTCGGGCCGGCCTTCCAGCTCGATCCGACGGCGGTCGCGCTGCTCGGCCTCTTCGTCCTGCTGATTTCGGGAACGATCAGCTGGAACGACGTCCTGGCCGAGCGCAGCGCCTGGGATACCCTGATCTGGTTCGGCGCGCTCGTCATGCTGGCCGGGCAATTGAACAGCCTGGGCGTGGTCGCGTGGTTCTCCGGCCTGATGCAGGGCATGATTGCGTCGGCGAACCTCGGATGGGCGCTGACCGCGGCGGTTCTGGTGCTGGTCTTCACCTTCAGCCACTACGCCTTCGCGTCGACCACCGCGCATATCAGCGCGATGATGCTGGCTTTCCTGGCCGTCGGCATCGCGCTGATCCCGGCCGCGTATCAGGGCTTCTTCGTGCTGATGATGATCGCGGCCTCGGCGATCATGATGACGCTAACCCATTATGCGACGGGCACCTCGCCGATCATCTTCGGCAGCGGCTATGTCAGCATGGGCCGCTGGTGGAGCGTCGGCCTCGTGATGTGCCTGTTCGAGCTGGTCATCTTCGCCGTCATCGGTGGCATCTGGTGGAAGCTCCTGGGCTATTGGTGATCCCGCCGAGCCCCCCGCGATCGGCGCGGGGCGGGCGTCGGCGCCCATAGCCACCTCGCGCTCCAACGCGCACTCCTGTCGCTCCGCAGGATCCGCTTGATCGCCTGACGGATCGGCGGATTTTTCGTATGCTCTCTCAGCCGGGCGGTCGCCTCCCCGGCCGCAGCGCTGCCCGGAATCTGCCGCCCCAAGCGAGGTTGCCCGATGACCCGTGCCGAATTCGCCTGTATTCGCCAGGCCTGCGGGCTGAGCCAGGACGATCTTGCCCTGGAATTCGGCCTGAGTCCGGAAGCCGTCCAGGAGATCGAGAGGGGGGCCGATGACGAGGACGTCAAAGCCCTTCACGCCCTGGCGATGGAACGCGTGTCCCTCCAATGCGCAGCCTCCAAGGAGAACCCCACGATGGCCGCAGCCTCGGTGCGCTCCGACGCGCTCGACCTCGCCTGGATGATCCGGGGCTGAACCGCGAAAGCGCCCCGGGCCATCCCCGGCCCGGGCGCCACGCGCCGCCTTGAACGACGGTATCAGCTCAGACGCAGCCGATGCGCGATGACATTCAGCGCGCAGCGAAAAATGCCCATGGTCGCGTGGTCGGTGATGTCGCGGTCGAGCACGCAGACCCGCATCAGGATGGCGTTGCCGTCATGGTGCAGGCCGGAATCGGCCAGCGCATCCTGCAGCTAGCGCAGAAGCGTTAGCGTCGGATTCGACGCGCCAGGGCTCGACGCGAGATCTCGACCCAAGTGATCTCGAAGTGTTTCGGCCGACAATCCGATGCTCTCATCCCCTTCCATATTTGGGATTCTACCGCGCTCAACCAGTTTTGACCAAGCGTTATACAATAAACCCGGATTCTCAATCGCGATCACATCATCCAAAGGCTCGTTTGACAGCTCTTTTCGTTTCGTCAACTGAATCCTGAAAGATATATATTGGTTGTCGTCTATTGCACCTATGTCGCGAGCGCGATGAGCGATGGCCTGCATCGAGACAAGCCAGCGCTGCTTTAGCCCCCTCAAATGCCCGGATCGGGTGGAATAAAACTCACGAAATAGCGAGTTTCTGGGCAAGAGAAACGCCCCGGCAAACCAATTGGCTTCTTTCTCGATACGGTCCCTCATCGCCTTATCTTCCATATCATCTGGAGTAATATCGCGATGAAGGATCAGGTGCCCGAGCTCATGCGCCGCATCAAATCGAGACCTAACAGCTGATTTCTTGTCCGACCCCAAGAGTACATACGGCCTGCCTTCAACCCAGCACGAGAATGCATCGATCTTTTCTGATCCGAGACTAAAGCGGCAAACGATCACACCATTAGATTCAAGCAACGCGACCATATTGTTGATTGGTCCATCGCCCATCCCCCAATGCCTGCGCGCACGAGACGCAACGTATTCAATTTGCTCAAGAGAATAACCATCCTGCGGCTGAACATCATCAAAGAATGGTATATTTGGAGTGGGAAGCCTAATCCCAGCCTCAAGCAAAATCTGAACAAACTCCCACAGCCAATTTGTCCTGACGTCAAGCGCCATATTGATTTTGTTGCTTTTTGGACCAACGCTTCGGAAGAATCTAACCTTTTTATTGTTTACATGAGTAGCCGCTTCTTTAAAGAAAAACGCGACAGGCTGCCTTAGTATTCTAGACAAATTGAGCACAACACTCATATCGGGACGACGATCACCATTCTCATAATGACCTATGGTCGTTCCGGTAACGCCAAGCTCACGCGCAACGTCAGTCCGCGACAACTGAAGAGCAATCCTCGCATCTGCGAGGCGCTGGGGCACGATCCCCGCTGCGCGATCTGGAAAATTAAATACGTTCATCTTCCATCCCGAACGGTCTTGATGATGTCATCGATCAGTTCCGCATCCGGTGATTCAGTGGGGCCTTCACCGCCAGTTCCGCCAAAAGCCGCTTCAACTTCGTGCGGCAACTTCAATAAGTCCTCGGTCCACCACACAAGCCGGTTCTCTGACGGGTGAGGAACTGAAAGATTCGAGAAACGAAGCTGGCCGTGGCCGTGGAGCAGGAGAACATGCTTCCTCGACTCGTCCTCGCTGCGGGCCGCATTCCACTCCGGAAACAAATAATCGGCCGTCGGCACTGCCATCTCATCGCGGAACTTGGCCCAGCGCGGCTTCTTATGCGGATAGTCGACCTGGTTAATGGTTATATTTGCTCCGGGCGACCTCAGCACCAGATGCTTCCCTGTGGCGGACGCATAGTCTTCCCACACTGGATCGAAAGGCAGGTGCCCTTCCTTCACCAACTTCAAAAACTCAAACTCCGTAGCCAACACGACTAGATCACCGCGCTGGAAACGCCCGCTCGGGGTTCCGAGGAATTCCAGCTGGTCGACCGCTTGATCCGCAGCAGCATAAGCCCGCTTCAGCGCAGCGGGGATGAGCGGGCGATAGACGCTAGGGAACTCTTCGTCGATCAGGTCCTGAGCTCTGTTCGCCGCCGCTTTCATCACCATCTCCGCTGGAAAATAGACATTCCAACAAATACGAGTATTTCTGGAAAAATGTCAACACTCCGACCCATGTACCTGGTCCTATTCCACCGCTTCTCCGCCGTCCTAATGATCTCGGCGCCCGGGACTCGCGGGCTCGGCGCGCCGCTTACCGCCATTTGTGCAGAGTGCCTTAGTAGCCTTGTCCTTGCCGTCGGCGGGAGAAGCGTCCTCGGCCTCGCCCGCCGCGTTTTGCATCCCGCGGCGGCGCTGTAGATCACGTCGGCCTGCGCTTCTCGCGCTTGAGGACTTTAGGCAACCTTCACGAACCAGACTGTCTGTTCCACCACGTCGTTCTCGATGCGGCAACCAAGTGCTTTGGCATAGTTATAACAAGCCTCCCGAGCCCTCTCGTCGGGCTCACCGGGCGGCCAGAAGTCAGCATAAGTATCGTGATGAATGCCCGCAGCCTGATTTGGCGAAAGCGCCTCGATTTTCGCTGTGAGGTCGTCAATTGTCATCTCGCTCACTCCGCCGGCTCTTTCCACCAAACACGTAGGGGCGACACTGGCACAGCGATAGGCGCGCCAGTGGCACCAGGTCTAAACTGAGACGCCGCTGGCAGTTTTTGTGTATCAGCTCAACCTGAGCCGATGCGCGATCACGTTCAGCGCGCAGCGGAAGATGCCCATGGTGGCGTGGTCGGTGATGTCGCGGTCGAGCACGCAGACCCGCATCAGGATGGCGTTGCCGTCATGGTGCAGGCCGGAATCGGCCAGCGCGTCCTGCAGCTCGCGATACTCCGAGCGGATTTTGGCGATCCTCTCGACATCGAGCTCAGGCCCCTCGCCTGTCGTGCCCGCGACCAGCTCG
Organism: Hyphomicrobiales bacterium; assembly: GCA_900470095.1. Classification (GTDB taxonomy): domain Bacteria; phylum Pseudomonadota; class Alphaproteobacteria; order Rhizobiales; family Beijerinckiaceae; genus Allobosea. Next base: position 18,427 of record UBZM01000034.1, on the reverse strand, counting down.
GCGACCATGCTCGGCAGTTTGGGGAGGCTGTCGGTGATGTGGCGGTGATAGCGCACGAAGCGGCGCGTCACCGTCTCGGCCGCCTCGAACTGGCGCCGGTCGATCATCCCGCCCAGAAACATCCGGCCAAAGGCATAGCCGGCCATCGGCGAGGCATTCCCCCGGCGGTGCGGCTGCGCGAGCGCCACCGCCATGATCTTGTCGGGGCGCTCGCCCCGCTCGGCATTCCTGATCCGGCCATTGCGGTAGCGGCCGACATCCGTGCGGGGTTTGCGTCCTGCGCGTGCCATCGTCTCGTCTTTCTCTGCTGGGGTTTGGGGGCTCGGGGCGGCCCGTGCGGCGAGGTTCGCCGGCGGTTCTTGTGTCTCGGTCATGCTGTTGGCTCGCTTGTCTGCGGGGTCGTCGGAGGAAGCCGGCTGGGCACGGTCCAGCAGCCGGTCCTGTCGGTCGGAAGCGGCCTGCCGCCCCTCGCCTGCCGCCAGGCCTCCCAGGCTTCGGGATCGTCGACCGGCGAAATCCTGACGCCGGACGGCGGATCGGCGCCGGACTGGCCGGGCTGGACTGCAAGCGCGAGACCGGCATGGGCGCCCCATTCCGGCGCAAAGCCCTGCCAGCCCCGCAAAATCATCAGGTCGGCGGCTCGGTCCGGCTCGGCGGCCAGGGCAAGCTGGCTCGCCAAAAGCCTCGCCGCATGCAGCGACAGCGGCTTTTTCAGCGTCCGGCGATGGGCGATGACGGCCTGAGCCCGCTCCGGCGAGAGCACGCTTTCCAGCGCAGCCTGGATCTCCCGGTGCTCTGGGAGCGCCCTGGCGCGCCCAGTCCCCCTGGGGGCTGGGGGTGATTGTTTATGTGATTGTGATTGTGATTGTGATTTGCATGGCTCCGGCACATGCCCCGGCACTGCTGCAGCATCTGCCCCAGCACTTGCCGCAGCATCTGCCCCGGCATCTGCCGCAGCATGGCCCTGCCAGCGCTTGACGGCCTTGGCCCTGGCCTTCCCGCTGGCCTCGGCGGCGGACTTCAGTTCGGCATCGATGCGCTTATGGACCCAAGCCCCCCCGAAGAGCTCGGCGAGCGTGTCACGGCTCGCGCCCCATTCCGCCGGCGACATCCGGGCGATGCGGGCAAGCCGGCGGTCCTCGGTGGGGAGCCCGCCATTTTGCCAGTAATGCATGATCAGCAGGAGATAGCCGCCATGCTCGGCCGCGCTGAGATGGCCGGTATCGGCGAGATAATCGGCGACATAGAGCGGCATCCAGGCTCGGCTCATCGCGGGCCTCCGCGCCCGGGCGCCCGGTTCGCCGCCGTCTTGCCCTCGCTCCGGGCAACGGGAATGCCGCCATAGCCGCGCACATCGGCGCCGCGGCGCTGATTGATGACGCGGATGGCGTGAAGAACCGTGGTGTGGTCGCGGTGGAACAGCCGCCCGATCTCGGAGAGCGACAATTCGGTCTCATCAGCCACCCGCCAGATCGCGAGCTGGCGCGCTCTCGCGATGCGGGCGACGCGCTGCTCGCCCTTGAGCGCATCGATGGCGATGCCAGTCTCGGACGCGACGGCCGCGATGATCGCGCCAGCCTGCGTCTTCCCGCGCAGCGGCGTGCTGGCATAGTGCAGACGGTATTGCTTGCGCACCACCGCCCAGGGCACGGCGCCGGGCCGGGCCTCGTCCTGCGACTTCCCCGCCGCGCTAGTGACGGCCTCGCAGACACCTGTCGCGGGCTTGGCGCGGGCTTCGCGCTCCGGCCGTGCGGCCACCATGACCGGCGCCGGCTCCTCGGGCTTTGCCGCCTGTTTCCACGGGAGGGCCTGCCTCGCGCGATAGGCCGCCAGCATCTCTTCGGCGCTGCCATACTCCCTGGCATAGCCCTTGATCGGGAGTGACGTCATGACCGCGCTCCTTCCAGCGGAAAGGTCAGTTGTGCCGCGCACTCCCGGCGAAACCGGGCGCTGCGGCCGGGATGCGGGCGGGCGCAGGGCGCGGCGGGAGCCGGCTCCGGCGCTGTGTGGGCCACGCCCTCCGCCGGCCAGAGATCCGGCCGCCAGTGCTGCCGCGGCACGCCGGTCGCGACCTCCAACCGCAGCGCCATCCAGGGCGAGACTGAAGGTGCGCGCTTGGCCTTGTTGATCGCGACCTGCGAACAGCCGGCGGCCGCAGCGAGCCGGGCCTCGGAGCCGGCGCGGTCGATTTCGCGGCGCAGCAGCTCAGCCGGTGTCAGCAAAGCGGCTGGCATCGCGGGCGCGACTGACGTCGCTGGCGCGACTGACGTCGCTGGCACGACTGACGTCGCTGGCACGACTGACGTCGCTGGCGCGACTGACGTCGCTGGCACGACTGACGTCGCTGGCACGGCTGGCGCCGCCGGGGTCGGGAGATCAAGTGATGTCATGAGCCATATTGATAACTTAAGTTATGATTAGTCAATCACAAAAGTTATCGAGACGGCCGTGATATCCTAAGTTATTGATTGGCCTATGGAACTCGGCCCGCTCATCAAGGATGCCCGCAATGCGCTTGGCTGGTCTCAGGCCGAGCTGGCGCGGCGCGTCGGCGTCTCCCAGGTCGCGATCAAGAAGATCGAGGACGGCCAGACGCGGCGCTCAAAGCATCTGACCAGCGTGCTCGCCGCCGTCGGGCTGAAGCACCTGATCCTGGATGGCGCCCTGATGGGCGGGGATGACGAGCCCGAGCCCAATGCCGCGATCGCGGGCCAGCCGGAGCTTTTGAAGCCGCTCGGCGGCGCGCGCGACCTGCCCGTGATGGGCACGGCGGTGGGCGGCAGCGAGGAGGACGGCGATTTCCGGCTGAACGGCGATGTGCTGGAGCGCACGACGCGGCCGCCGGCGCTGGCCGGGCGCAAGCGCGCCTTTGCGGTCAACCTGATCACCAACAGCATGTACCCGCTCTACCGCGCGGGAAAGAAGATCTATGCCGACGAGGACGGCCGCCGCCCCGAGATCGGCGACGAGGTTTTGCTCGAGCTCTATTCCGACGAGGATGGCGAGCCCGGCCCGGTCTATGTCAAGACCCTGGTCTCACGCGGCGCCAAGACGATCGTCGTCTCCCAGTACAACCCGCCGAAGGAACTGCGCTTCGACGCCATGCGGGTGAAGCAGATGCTGCGGATCATTCCGTATGATGAGTTGCTGGGGGTTTAGGGCTGGGCGCCTGCAGCCGGAGCGGCGTGGCCTCCTGCTCCTCGCCTTTGCCGTTGGACTTTTCCCGACCGCGCAACAAGCGGCCCCTGGCAAGTCGCCCGGAAGCTGACCTTGCCAAGGGTCTCGCCTGACTTCGGTTCCCGACCCAAGGCGAAACTAGGCCTGATGCGCTGACAGCCATTCAAGCGTGTCCTCCGCACTCTTTTCGGGCCTGGTCACCGGATGCAAGACGTGTTCGATCGCTCCGTCCTTGACGACCAGGGTCAACCGCTCAATCAGGCGCATTCCGTCCGCGACGAAAGTTGGAAGCGACAGCGCATCCGTCAACAGGAAGCCCTCATCGCTCAGCACTTCAAAGGGTAGGTGCAGACGTGTCGCCATCTCTTGCTGATAGGAGGTTGCTTGGGTGCTGAGACCGAACACGGTCGCTCCAACACGAGCCATGTCATCATGATGGTCACGAAATGCGCAGGCCTGCGGGGTACAGCCGCGAGCGCCGGGAATGGCATCCCAGCCAGTAGGCGCAGGCTTCCCCGGTTCACTCGTCCGAGGGTAACAATAGATCACCGTGCGTCCTCCAGGCAGTGACGCCAGATCGACCTTTCGCCCCGTTGTTGAACGCAGAGCGACCGCGGGCATCCGAATGCCGACCAGACGAGCGCTTAGGGACATTGATTGCCTCGGTCAGATTTTGATCCTGGCCGATTCCATCGCATGCCGGATGCCCGATTCCCACCGAGACATAGGCGGCGCGTCATCGCTATTTCCGGAGTCGACCCGAAGAGGACATACGCCGGAACAGGGCGCTCGCGGCGGGCTACGCTGATCGGAGAATCCATCGCAAAAACTGCTCCCGAAGCTGATTCACCATCCGCAACATCGGGTCGTTCTCGATAATGGGGCCGCCGCTGAAATCGAAGCTCGCTCCACCACCAACTCCGGTCACTACCGTGCGGGGGTACGAGACCAGTATCTGGCCAGAGCGGGCGTCTATCACATCAATATGGGCGGTAAGCGTGTTCTGATCTCCGGACTGTCCGGCAACCAGCATCGCCAAGAAGCGCCGCCCGGGATCAAGGATCACAGCGTGGTGCATGGTAACGACAATCTTCACCGGGCGATTGCCGGTGAACTCGCGCTGCATTTTCGCGGTGAAGGACTGCTTCACGCGATCCGAAAACTGGGCGGCGATGTATGTGCGAAACTGTTCGCGAGGCAGTTCAGCTTCGATAACGCGCCGAGGTGTGTCTCGGTCACCGCTTTCGATGATTTTGTCCTCAAGCCCATTGGCTTTCATGAAATCGTGCTTGACCGAAATCCAGGCCGACGAAGCAACCTGCGCCAACGCGCCTTCAACCGAGACGACCTTCCAAGTTCTTGCTTCGTCGACGGAGATCGGCGGAGGAGTGGTCACGCAGCCAGCCATTGTGGCGGCAAACACGAAACCTAGAGCGACGCGCCTCGCCCAACCCAATCTCGACATGGTGCCCCGGTCCTTCGTTTCGGTCGGCCGCCCCTGATTCGAGAGCTTGTCGCCGACCATAGTGACGCAGCGTGACCGATTCTGATCGAGTCGGACAAGGTCGACTTTGGCCTATCTCGCGCCGTGGCCCGCTGCCGCTCGTTGCGCCCGGAATGTCAGCTTTCAACCCCCCGTTGCTGACCGAGATCATCTGGTCGAAAGTGTGCGGATGGCCACGCTCTCGAACTTCTCCATCAATGCCGTGCTTCGCGTCCCCAAGGTCGCCCTGCCACGGGCGTCGTTAGAGGCGGCGATAGGACCTTTGGATCGCTTTGAGGCGTCCGGCCTGGATGGCCAACTATGCCCAAATCAATATTCCAGAGGACGGCGATTGGGCAGACGTGATTGCTTTGGTTGAGCGAATTGGTCCGGTGCTGCAGAAGCACGTCCAGCCACGAGAGATTGGGCGACCGTCTCTCGACGGCCTTCCTCATCGGAGGGGATCGAATGACCGCCTCGTTGCTCGTGCCAAACGAAGTCGTCACAGCAATCGGGCGGTTTGGCTTCGACCTGGAGGCGTCGGCCCATCTTTCGACAGAAGTCTGAATGACCGCTCCCCACCCATCTCGGTCGTTGCGCTCGCATCGCAGCGGCCCGTCAACCTCGCGCCAGTTACGGACGCCGGATGATCATCCGGAAGCGGACGCTCGCCGCTCCATGCTGAGCCCGCACGGTTCGGGCCATCTCCGATTTATTGGGAACGCGCGGCCTGAGCCGCCACCTGCCACTGCGCACACGCCAGGTCGACGAAGGAGGCTGGCAGACGCGCGATGCCATTTCGACGTCCCACCTTGCCTTCGTTCTCATGGCGTGACCGTGGCTCGGCCCTGGCTCACCGTTGCGCCGCCGTGGCGCGCCCTCTCGGCTGGTCAGCCTGTCGCCATCAGCCCGCGCGTGGATTGCGGCCGCAATCTCGGAGCGTTCCGGTCGCCGCGCCAGGCTGGCGGCCCTCCGAGAGCCACTCAACCTGCCAGCATCCAATCCGCCAGGCTGTAGCAGTGGCTCGCCTGGTAGGCGTTTCGACCTCGGTTCATGTGCGTCAGATTGAAGGTTCGAATGGCAGCCAGGAAGCGGCGCGCCGCAAGGAAACTGCGGATCGAGGCGGAGCCCCGCACATTGATGCCGAACATGTCTGCGCCACGCGGGAAGAAATAGCTGACATCGTCCGGCGTCGTGACGCAGTGCTCGAGAAAAAGCTCGTCCACATGGCCCTGTGCGGGAGATTGGTCCGTGGCGAAATCCGAAAGATGCACCAAAAATCTCGCACGGATGCCGTCGCCGTCTGCATAGAGCGTGAAAAGCTCCATCCAGCTCGCATTGACGCGGACGAGCGGTTTGTCGGATGTCGACGGCAGACAAGACACCGACCAGTAGCGACGCTCGGTCTGGCGCGGGATGGGGATGCAGGTCTGGCCGTAGAGCCTGAGAATCTCCAGAACGTCCTGTGCCTGCGGGCGACGCAGCAGCTTTTGAAATCGCGTGACGTACTTGAACCGCAGTTCGAGGGAATCCGAGCGCTCGTCGCTGTCGCGCAGGTCGGTCTTGCCCTCTATCCAATTGCGCTGCTCCTCGAGATCCAGGAATTGGCGCAGGCCCGTGGCGCCGCGGCGAGGAGACGTGCTCACGTCAGGTGCCATGCGAGATCCATCCGTGCCGCCATTGCAGGGGATTTTGTCCGATCATGGATCAGGCTCCGGACAGGACATGACCGTAGCCGACATCGGCACGAATCCCGAGGATGCCTGTTGCCGATCGGTTAGCCCTCCCCTTCGCGGGCCTTGGCGAGCGAGCGGCAGCCCCGCCCGATCGAAGCCGGCCGTCGACAGGGGCTTAATTGAGCGCTACGTCAGCACGAAGACGTGGTTGGGAATTGAGATGCGCGGAGCTGGGATAAGCTTGGCAGGCACGCTCATTCTGCTGTTTGCCCGCTTCCTCACCGCGGTCCGCGGACAATGGCACGGCGTGGCGCCGAGCGACGAGCAGCGGATCTACTTCGCCAATCACGCGAGCCATGGCGATTTCGTGCTGATCTGGACGGTGCTGCCGCGCCGCCTGCGCCTGGCGAGCCGGCCCGTCGCCGGGAGCGACTACTGGCTGAAGAGCCGCCTTCGGCGCTTCATCGGCCGCGATGTCTTCAACGCCGTCCTGATCGACCGCGAGCGTCCGAGCCGGACGAACGACCCGATCAGCCAGATGACGGATGCGCTCGATGCCGGCTCTTCCCTGATCGTCTTCCCGGAAGGCACGCGCAACAGCACCCCTGCCCCGCTCCTGCCCTTCAAAAGCGGGCTCTTCCACCTGGCGCGCGCCCGGCCGGAGGTCGACCTCGTGCCGGTATGGATCGACAATCTCAACCGCGTCATGCCGAAGGGCGAGTTCGTGCCGATCCCCCTGATCTGCACGGTCACCTTCGGGGCCGCGCTCCAGATCGCCGAGGGCGAGACCAAAAGGGATTTTTTGGCGCGGGCGGAAGCGGCCCTGCTCGCCCTCTCACCGAAGGCTGGCGCGCCATGACGATGCCGCATCCCGACCTCGTAGCCGTGCTGGCCGGCCTGCTCGGCGTGCTCGTCGTCGCCTCGGCGATCGGCTACGCGCTGGAGCGCAGGCTGTCGCCCGATGGCAAGCATGCCGTGGTCGAGAACCTGAACCACCGGATCCGGGCCTGGTGGGTCATGATCGTGCTGATGGGGCTGGCGCTGATCGGCGGCAAGACCGGCGTGACCTTGCTCTTCGCCTTCTGCTCCTTCGCGGCCTTCCGTGAATTCATCACGCTGACCACCACGCACCGCGCCGACCACTGGGCGCTGGCCGTTGCCTTCTTCGTCGTGCTGCCGCTGCAATATTATCTCATCTGGATCGACTGGTACGGACTCTTCTCGATCCTGATCCCGGTCTACGCCTTCCTGCTGATGCCGATCATCGCGGCACTGCGCGGTGATACCGACGATTTTCTCGTGCGCATCGCCGAAGTGCAGTGGGCGCTGATGATCTGCGTCTTCTGCACCTCGCATGTGCCGGCGCTGCTGAGCCTCGACATTCCCGGCTTTGAGGGGCGCAACGTGCTCCTGATCGCCTATCTCGTCATCGTCGTGCAGATGAGCGATGTCCTGCAATATGTCTGGGGCAAGCTTCTCGGCCGCACCCGGATCGCGCCGAACCTGTCGCCGTCGAAAACCGTCGAGGGGTTCGTCGGCGGCGGCCTCAGCGCGGTGGCCGTAGGGGCGGCCCTGTCCTGGATGACACCGTTCACGCTGCTCCAGGCGGCGTTCCTGTCGCTCGTCATCGTCCTGATGGGCTTCTTCGGCGGGCTCGTCATGTCGGCGATCAAGCGCGATCGCGGCGTCAAGGATTGGGGCCACCTGATCGCCGGCCATGGCGGTTTCATCGACCGGCTCGATTCCGTGGTGTTCTCGGCTCCGATCTTCTTCCACCTGGTCCGCTGGGGGTGGTCGGCCACATGACCCTCCCTGTCACCAGCCTGATGCGCAGCAGCCTCGTGCATATCGCCTTCGCCTTTGTCGCGATGGGGAGCTGGGCGGCCTTCGCCAACCGCGCCCATCCGATGCCGGCGCCGCTCCAGGCCGGATTGATCCAGGGCGCGCTGTCGGCGCTCATCACGCTGCTCCTGAAACGCGGCATCGAGGAACTGGCCAGGCGCTTCTCCGGCCTCGCAGCCCTCCTGGCTCCGCCCGTGATCGCCGGGCTTGTCTCGGCGAGCCTGCTCACCGTGATCCATACGCTTGGTGGCACGCCGGAAATCGTCAGGACGATCGCGGTGCCATGGACCGTCGCGACCAGCTATGCGGCTCTCTACAATCTCTCGCTCTGGCGCAGCAGAAGGGCCTGAACGGTGGCAGAGGACGACAATCGACGCCCGCTCGCCAGCCGGAATGCTGGCTGGGCCCGCTCCATCGCGCGCCGGCTGAGCGCGGCCGCGGTCACCCCGAACCAGATCTCGATGGCGAGCATGGCGATGGCGGCCTTTGCCGGCGCCGGCTTCTGGCTCGCGGGCCTGGCGGATGCCGGGCTGCGCGCCGCCCTGCTGCTGGCGGCTGCCCTGTTCTGCCAGCTCAGGCTGCTCTGCAACCTCTTCGACGGAATGGTGGCGATCGAGGGCGGCAAGCAGGCCCCCGACGGACCGTTCTGGAACGAGTTCCCGGATCGCCTCGCCGATATCCTCATTCTCGTCGGCGCAGGCTATGGGGCTGGGGTCCCGGCCCTGGGCTGGGCGGCGGCCGGCCTTGCGGTGCTGACCGCCTACACGCGCGAACTCGGTCGCGCCTGCGGGCTGCCGGCCGATTTCTCGGGCCCGATGGCCAAGCAGCACCGCATGGCGACGATCACCGCGGCGGCTGTGCTCTCCCTGCTGGAGCCGCTTTGGTACGGCCATAACGAGGTCCTGGTCTTCGCGCTGTGGCTGATCGCGGCAGGAGCTGCCGTGACCACGCTGCGGCGGGCTGCGACGGCGGTCCGGGCGTTGCGCGCGCGCTGAGCGCGCTTACGATCCAGGCAGTCGCAGCGCGCCAGAAGCCGACCGTGACTGACCAGGCGCAAGCCGGCATTCGCAGGGCGGATGACACGAGCACGGCTAGGGCATCGGCCCGAAACGTGGCATGCGGTTTTCGGGGCAAAGCCGATGCTGACATGGTGCAGCGGCACAGTCGATTAGCGGATCTGTTCGGCATGCGATGGAGTGCAGCGTGAAGGCTTTCTGGGCGAAGATGGCGTCCGCCAATATCCTGTATCAGGACATTCCGGGGGCCGGCACGCCCCTGGCATTCATCCACGGTCTCGGCTGCGCTTCATCCTGTGACTATCCGCGTGTGATCGCGGATACGGCCTTGGCCGGACGACGGGCGATATTGGTCGACCTGCTGGGCTCCGGCTTCAGCGAAAGGCCCTCTGCATTCTGCTATTCCATTGAAGGCCATGCTCGCTTGGTCGCCGCGCTGATCGGGAGCGTCTGCGAGGGGCCTGTCAGCATCTTCGGTCACAGCATGGGAGGGGCCGTGGCCATCACCACGGCTGCGCTGCTGGGGGCGAAGGTCGAAGCGCTCGTCCTTAGCGAACCGAATCTGGAGCCGGGCGGTGGCGTCTTCAGCAAGGCGATCGCCGACATGTCCGAGGCCGAGTTTGTCGCGCGCGGCCATGCGGCGACCGTCGCGGCAGCAAGGGCAGCAGGCAATACGGTCTGGGCTGCCTCATTGGCGGTCAGCGCCCCATTCGCAGTCCACCGGGAAGCAGCTTCGCTGGTCGCGGGATGCAAGCCGACATGGCGTAACATGCTCGCCGGCCTGACCATCCCAAAGACGGTCCTCGTCGGAGAGCGCTCGCTGCCCAGCCCTGAATTCGATGGCTTGGCGGATGCGGGATGCGACGTCGCGATCGTGCCCGAAGCGGGCCATTCGATGGCGTGGGACAATCCGGGCGGGCTCGCCGACGCGATCGGCGAAGCGACAGGCTGAGCCTTCATTCGCCGGGCCGATGCTGGATCATCGGACGGGAAATCGTATCCGGTCCGATGCTCTGACCCTTTGTGCTTGCATCGGCTTTCCCCGAAAACCGCAATCCACTTTTCGGGCCGATGCCGAAGCGCTGCCTGTGAGCGCTCAGATTCGGCGTGCATGTCGCGGAACAGTCGCGGCGCGACGCCGAAGCGGCGTTCGAAGGCTTCCGCCAGGCGCGGACCACCGATGTCGTCGCGATGCAGCTTGAATATCCCAGGCGATAGCGAAGCGATGACCGGGCGGGCCGGTGCTCTGGATTTTTTTCCGGTGCGCTGTCGAATTCTCACCAGCCCGTTCGTCGTAGATGTGGCCAGGTGAAACGCCGCCTTCCAGGAGAGAACCACTCCAAACCGAACCAGGAGGAGAGATCCATGCCGAGCACCATCCGTCTGCACCGCGTCATCGCCACCAAGCCCGAGAAGCTCTATCGCGCGTTCCTCGAACCGGACGCGATTGCGAGCTGGCTCCCCCCATACGGCTTTACCTGCACCGTCCATGAGCTGGATGCGAAGGTCGGTGGCCATCACCGGATGTCATTCCGGAACTTCACCACGGGACACAGCCACTCCTTCGGCGGCGTCTATCTGGAGCTCGTTCCGGGTCAGCGCCTCGTCTACACCGACACGTTCGACGACCCGAACCTGCCGGGGGAAATGAAGGTCACGGTGCATTTGAAGGCTGTGTCTGTCGGCACCGAGGTGACCATCGAGCAACAGGGCGTGCCGGACGTGATCCCCGTCGAGGCCTGCTATCTCGGCTGGCAGGAATCGCTGCGCAAGCTCGCGAAACTCGTCGAGCCCGAGATCAACCAGTAGCACCGTCGATTTCGGAACGGCTCCGGGACGATCGATCGCCGTGCGTCCGACCGGACGCGATGTGGCACCCTATCTCCTTGCCGCGATCACGCCGAACCAGATCTCGATGGCGAGCATGGCGATGGCGGCATGTGCCGGCGCCAGCTTCTGGCTTGCGGGCCTGGCGGATGCCGGGCTGCGCGCCGCCCTGCTCCTGGCGGCTGCCCTGTTCTGCCAGCTCAGGCTGCTCTGCAACCTCTTCGACGGAATGGTGGCGATCGAGGGCGGCAAGCAGGCACCCGACGGGCCGTTCTGGAACGAGTTTCCGGATCGCGTCGCCGATATCCTCATTCTCGTCGGCGCCGGCTACGGGGCTGGGGTCCCGGCCCTGGGCTGGGCGGCGGCCGCGCTTGCGGTGCTCACCGCCTATACGCGCGAACTCGGTCGCGCCTGCGGGCTGCCGGCCGATTTCTCGGGCCCGATGGCCAAGCAGCACCGCATGGCGGTGATCACCGCGGCGGCCGTGCTCTCCCTGCTGGAGCCGCTGTGGCACGGCCATAACGAGGTCCTGGTCTTCGCGCTCTGGCTCATCGCGGCAGGAGCCGCCCTGACCGCGCTGCGGCGGGCTGCGACGGTGGTCCGGGCGTTACGAGCGCACTGAGCGCGCTTACGATCCAGGCAGTCGCAGCGCGCCATTTAGGACATTGGCGCATTGCACTCAGCACCAAACAAGGCGGCCACCGGAGGCTTGCGACGCTGGCACGCCACCCGGCTCCCAAATGTCGAAATATGCCCGCTTCCGGTGACCTCCCGCTCGTCAAAGCGGTGGACATTGAACCGGGTCTTGCGAGCCCCGATGGCTCGCTGTCACCAGGTTTTGTACCCTGGTGAGCGACTGGTGGGCAGTCGGCGACGAAGAAGACGGCTAGGGTCGCGGCATGAAGATGGCATCCTCCCAATTTGATCTGTTCGATGACGCTCCGGGATACCGGCAGACGCCACGACCAGCACCGAGAAAGCGCAAGCCAGAGATCGTTCCGCTGCCGTCCGGCGGCAATGATGAAGAGGCTGCCCAAAGGCTGGAGCAAACGGGCCGCTTCAAAGTGCTGCGAAAGCTCGTGCCTCGCCCCATCGTCCCGCGCGCGCAGAGCGCCTTCCCGCACCTCGCGGTGCTGGTCGATACGGAGACGACGGGCCTGCAGCATGCCCGGGACGAGATCATCGAAATCGGCGCCGTTGGTTTCACCTATGATGATGAGGGCGTGATCGGGGATGTTGTCGGCATCTATAGCGGCTTGCGCCCGCCATCGGCGCCCATCCCCGCGGAGATTACGCGGCTGACCGGCATCACCGATGAGATGGTTGCCGGTCACGACATCGATATCGCAGCGCTCGATGCCTTCATCGAACCTGCCGATCTCGTCATCGCCCATAATGCCGGGTTCGATCGCCCGTTTTGCGAGCGGCTGTCGCCAGTCTTCGCCTCAAAAGCCTGGGCCTGCTCCGTCAGGGAAATTCGCTGGGCGGACTTAGGGTTTGAAGGCAACAAGCTGGGATATCTCGTCGGTCAGTCCGGACTGTTCCACGACGGCCACCGCGCAACCGATGACTGCAACGCCCTCCTGGAGGTCCTGGCGCGACCGGTGGGAGCCAGTGGAACGCGACCGTTTTCCGAGCTGTTGCGCTCGAGCGCGCGCAGCAGAATCCGCATCTACGCGGAAAATGCCCCCTTCGACATGAAGGATCACCTCAAGGGGCGAGGCTACCGATGGTCGGATGGGAGCGACGGACGGCCCAGGGCCTGGTGGATCGAAATCGATGAAGAGCTCCATGACGAGGAGCTCCGCTATCTCCGCACCGACATCTATGGCTGGGCAGAGGCCGAACCGCTGACGGTGCGGCTGACGGCGCATGATCGATTTCGTGCGTGAGGGGCGAAGTTCGAGCCGATCGCCAATGCCGACTGGCGCCCTGCCCGCAAACGGGCATTCGCAGACGGGGTGAGCAGCATCGGCTGGCGACCCATCTCGGGCATTGCCGGCGTCCGCTCTCAGGCAAAAGCGCCATGCGCACGACTCGCCCGGCCCCTGGCTGTCGAAATCTTGCCGTGGCGGCCTGCATGAGTAATGGAAGCCGCAGCGCATCGTGTCACCCTGACCCTGCGCGTGCACTCGCAAGACTTCGCCAGGTAGCCATGGCCTCTGCTGAACCGACGTCCATCTCCGTCGCAAAATTCGACGCCGAGCGCGCTGGGGAGTACCTCGTCCAGAGCCGCATTGCGCTGGCAGGTTACGAAGCTTGTCACGAGCTTTCGGCCTGCATGCTGGCGGCGACGCTGGGTCCGGGCAACAGCGCTCGTGTGCTCGCCGTTGGGGCTGGTGGCGGCGGACAGGAGATTGTCAGCGCTGCGTCTCTTGAACCGGGCTGGAGATTTGTTGCCGTCGACCCATCCGCAGAGATGATGGATGTTACGGCGGGGCGGTTGCAGCAACTCGGCTTCCTCGAGCGGACGGAGATCGCGATCGGCTATGTCGAGGAGCTTCCCGGCGGGCGCGATTTCGACGCCGCGACGCTGATCGGCGTGCTGCATCATCTCCCGGGAAGGAAGGCCAAGGACGACATTCTTGCCTCCATTGCGTCACGGCTGAAGCCCGGCGCTCCCCTCATTCTTGCTGGCAATCGCTTTGCCTACGCCGCCGAACCTCTGCTGCTGGCGGCCTGGGCGGAGCGCTGGCGCATGCACGGAGCCAAGCCCGCCGAAGTCGAGGCGAAGCGCGCCAAGATCTTGCAGGGCGCCGATCCGCCCGTGTCGGAGAACGAGATCGCTGCTTTGCTGGAGGCTGCCGGATTTGGGCCGCCAACATGGTTCTTTTCCAGCCTGTTTTGGGGCGCCTGCCTGGCTACGTACCGCGGCTGACTGCGAGCCGGCAGGCACATGATGTCCGTTTACTGGCAGATCGCTCGTGTCGCTCTCCACCCAACTCAGACATCGGCGGCGCGTCATCGCTATTTCCGGCGTCGACCCATCTCAGACATTGCCCTCTCTCCCTATTGCCGAAAGCATATCAGCAAGCCAATTCTTAGGCGCGCCAGGGAGACAGCGATGGTCCGGGCCTCGACACAATCTATTGTGCTGGCGTTTAGCTCACCTGCTGCTGCGCGTGGCATTGGCATAAGCAGCAGTAGAGCCGAAGAATTGGGTAGCACCTACGACTACGGTTGGTGGGTGCCACTTGCTTGGACAGCGGGCTTCTTTCTTGTCGTAGTCGTGTGCGGCCTGTTCTGGTTGCTTTGGAACGCGCGCGCGCCAACACAGCGCACCGTGTTCCCCTTGGTGCCGCCCGGTTCAACAGAGCGAAGGGAATGATGGCGGGGGCTCCACCGGAACGCTGATGCTGCCGGCCCGCAGTTTCAAACGCCTGCTCGCCACCCTAACCTGTCGTTGCAGAAGATCTTTGCACCGGCCCGCCCTTTGCCAAGGCGCCCGAGTTGGGCGGAGGTCATTCGATGCTTAGTCGCATTCTTGGTTTTCTAAATCCACTCCATAGCGCTGAGATCATCACTAAACGATACTTTGGAGGACTGTTAGTTCAGTTGGTACGCCTAAAAGGTGATACGAAACTGGTGTTTATGATGCCTCGCGCCGACGAAATGGGCGGCAATCTCGACGGCTATCCGGTCATTTTGCCTTCGGAGACGTTGGACGCGATGATAGCGTTTCTCCAAGAATGCAGGGAGACAGCTGGCCGGGATTGTCCATGACAGCTTCCGCCCCTTGTCTGATGTAGGCGATCCGGAAGAGCAACATCAAGGCGTTCGACAATCCCGCGTCGTCCATGGGACCTGTGGCCCAACCGACGGCGTTGGCTTGCCAGCGCCTTCAACCAGTCGCGCATCTCCATGTCGTCAGCCGCCGCGGGCGCGGACAGAACCGGCGAGCCGGCGAGCCGGCCTGCGGAACATCGCAGGCCGGCCTTTGATCACTTCACCAGTGCGATTTCGCTTGGCCGCCAGCTCTTGTCGAAGAACGACGGCAACGGGCTGTACAGGCGCAAGATGGTGAACCAGCCCTTGCCGGGATCGGTCTGGATCCAGTTGCCGCGTGCCACGCCCTTCGGCTGGGTCGGACCGAAATAGACCGTGGTCGTGCCATCGGCAGCTGCCTCGGCGGCGGGCGAGGGATAGCTCTGGCTGCCGGCGCGGGGGTATTTCTGCGGCGTTTGCAGCATTGAGCGCGTCTGGTTGTCGTAAAGCGTGAAGGACCAGAACGCCTCCGCGGGAATGCCCTTGGGCAACGTCACCTTGTAGGTCTTTGCACCGTCAAAGGGAGCTTCCTCGGTATCGAGGAAGCTCATGAGGTACTGCGAGCCCACCCCCGGAATGCGCATGATCATGCCGGGCGAATCGAGCGTGTAGCCGTAGTAGAAGGCGGTGCGAGAGTCGAGCGTGCGCGCGCCGGTCGGCGCTAGCGGCTTGAACATGCCGTCCTTGAAGATAGGCGGAGGAGTCTCGAAAAACGCGCCGCCTTCCCAAAGCATGCTGCCCCAGCGCGAACCTTCGTAATAGGCCCAATCCGGGTGTTTCATCGCGTAACGCCAATTGAGCGCCCGACCGGTCGCCTGGCCGACAACGGCCGCGTCCGACAGGATCTTCTTCATCCGCTCGTCGGGCGCAAACTTCTTGCCATGCACGATGCCGATGGCGGCAAGCTGTCCTGCCAGCTCGATGTCGTAACTGGTGGCGGGCTCGTTCTGGACGTTCTCATTGATCAGTTCGAAGAAGTCGTAGCCGCTCGGCGGAATCGTGTTGAACGATCGCCCGCTGGCCTCGATGAACTTCATCTCGGGGATCTTTGGCTCGCCGGCGATGTGCGCCTTGCCCTCGAGGGCCTGCGCAATGCTCGTTCCGAAGGAGCCCGGCTTGTAAGGATAGATCTTCAGGTTTCGCTTGACGTTCTCGACCGCGGGCTTGGGGTCGCTGTCGACGAGATAGGCTCTGGCCGCATAGAGCGCGAGGTTTGTCTTCGAACGGGCGATGAAGTAGCCGCCCTGGGGCAGCGGGCCGTCGTAGTCGGGACCCACGATCAGATATTTGCCGCCGAGGCCGCGATCGGGACCTGGCGTGCCGATGTCGATGATCCAGGAGAACCACATATCGTTGATGGTGCCGACGGCGTTCGGCGGCTGATCGACCACCACCGGGCCTTTGCTCAGATCGAGCGCGGTGAGGTAGTAGATGGTGTCGGCATTCGCTGTCAGGAACAGCGAGTTCGAATCCATGAGATCGGAAAAGATGGCGACGTCGCCTGGCTTGACGCCGAGGCTTTCAAAGCCCTTGACGATCGCCAAGGCCGAGGCGCCGCGGAAGCTGTTGTTGTAGACGTTGAGCGCGCGGGTGAAATCGAGCGTGTCATATACTTTGCGAGCAGTTTCAGCGGTCGGTGCACCGTCCTTGAACTCCAGCGTGCCGATGCGCGTCTGTGCCGTATCGGGCGCGCCAAGAGATCGAACGGTGTCTTGTGGAACCTGTGCGACGGCAGCGGCAGAGGGCAGCGCGAGGGCACCGACCACAGTAGCGCCGGCCAATTTCAGGTAGCGTTTCATGGTTTTTCATCCTCTGTCGCAATTCAGGATGCGGTGCCTCACCCAGCCCACGCATCAGTATGGTCGGAGATAATTGTTACGCCACATTGATACCGGTCGGCTGCCGTAACGTCGATGCCCGTCTCTTTGGGATAGTCGGTCGGAAATCGATCCCGTCGCCGACGGCCCCACAGCAGCGCCCGGCGACAGCGCTTCCGTCTCGCCATCTCGCATCGGCTCACGGAGGCAAGTCTTGCCATCTCGCGCCAGCATGCGGCCCAGTCCTCGACTCGCACCTGGTGACCTCCGCGACATCAGCCTGCTGCCGGAGCAGAGTCCCAACTGACCGCTATGGGGACATGGCCGGATCACGTGGCGACCGTAAGATGTAGCGATTTGGGAGCGCCGCAACCGACCAGCCGCGCACCCAATTCCTCATGGCACGCGCCTCCAGTCCGCTACGGGGCGGGAGCAGAAGTCAGGCCCGCCTTCGGCAATGTCTGCTTCCCGGCAATGTCCCAATGTCGGCAGGTGGCGCGGGCCGGAACTCGGCCGCTTCTGACGCCGAACGACCGAGACGTGTGGAAATCAGAGTTCGCCAAGCGGCGAGGCGCTGCCTTTGGACTGTTTCTACGCCCAAGCGGGCGCCTTGGCCCGGGACGAAGCGGTTAAGCTTCTGTCTCTCCGGGGCTGATGCACTCTTTAATCGCCTGGGAAAAGGCGATGATCGTTGCCTCTCGGTCTTCGGCGCACATAGCTCGGAACAGATTCAGGAAGTCATCGGTGCCGATCTGCATAACAACCCTTGAATTGCCCCCTCCGGAAGCCATAACCCCGCGAATGGTGACACCACTCCGCCTTTGGCCATCCGGGCTTTTGCCAACCCAGGCACCGTGAGCGATCTCAACATTGCCTTCGTATTGCCAGCGGCCGCCGCCCTGTAGAGGCGCCCTCCAAAGCTGGCTACGTTCACTCATGGTAGTTCCTCGATTTCTATCGGTCGGAAGCCCTGAGCCCGCGCGAGCACGGCCAACGCTCTTCTGTAGCTGGGCGCCTTTTACGTCGCTGCAGCCAGAACATCCACGGCTGCCGCGCTCCGCATCAACGGTGAAGCCCGCCCAGCGGAACGTCCGCTTTGCGGCTGGATCTCAACCGTCGTGCCATAACGACGAGTGGTTGGAGACCGGCTCTCTGAATGTCTTTGTCGGGTGAGGTGGTTAGCAGTCTTTGACTGCCTCGATCCAAAGAACCGCGGCTTCCTCGTTGTCCTGCCTCTCGACAGAAGAATTGCGAACGCTCAATCCCGCATCAGCCAGATATTTCAGTGTTTCTGCTTCACCGTTGTGGCCAAAGAACATCGTGGTTCCTGGCCATTCTCCGGTCCACTCGCCCATTGCGCCCAATCCTGATCAGCCACCTGACCGATGGATGTTCGGGACTCCCTTCGAGCCCGGCATCCTCCCGCTTGGTTCGCCCCATTGGAAAGTTTGCCCCAATCAGGATTTCGTGGCGGCGAGGTCGCCTCCGATGACAAGGAGGGGTTGAGCTCGGGCTTTCACGGCTCGGACGAGTTCGCAGCCGGATTCCGGCTCAAGTGAAAGCAGCCCTGAAATGCAAAATGCCCGCCGTGAGGCGGGCATTCGCTCTTCGACCGAAGCTCAAGGGGAGGGAAACATGAGCCCCGGGAGAAACTACCTGGAACGCGCTGCGCCCGGTGACGCGGCGGTTCTATTCAGTGACTTCAGGCCCCAGCGTGCGAGCGGGCGATGAAGGGGATCTCCGAGCGTGACAGGCCAAGATCGTCGAGCTCACGGTTGGTCAGGCGCGACAGCTCGCGAACCGTCTCGCGATAGCGCAGGAAGG
>UBZM01000042.1 GCA_900470095.1 Hyphomicrobiales bacterium | reverse complement strand
TCGGCGAGCTGCCAGTCCTGGGCTTTGGCGACGAGGTCGAGGATCAGCGGCGCGGTTTGCGGCGCGGCCTGGATGAAGGCGGTCATGCCGTCGCGGACCTCCTCGCGCTTGGTCGCATAGCTCGGCCCCATCTGCAGCGCCACATCATAGGCGCCGGTCGTCACGTCGTTCGAGAGCCGCGGCGTCATGCCGTCGGCCGCGACGCCGCCGAGCTGGTTGATGCGGATCTCCTGCGTCCGGCCGTCCTCGCCAATGATGCGCAGCACGCGGGCGGTGTCGTAGATTTTTGGGATCAGGTCGACCAGGATCTTGCCGGTATGGCGGATCGCGCGGGCCCAGTTGTCGATATAGACGTAAGTGCCGGTGTCGCCCTCGCGCTGGCGCGCCAGGATCGCCTTGCCGCTGATCTCGTTGGAGCGCTGGCCGAGCGAGGCATTGTAGATGCCGATGACCGATTGCATGTCGCGCGCCGCCCGCTCGATGCCCTCGGCAATGCCTTGCGAGGAGACCGCCGGCTGCACGCGCTGCGGCGGAATGCTGCCATTGGCGCCATCGGGCGTATAGGGCAGATAGGCGTGGTTGCGGCGGTTCGCCGTCTCCCAGATATCCTGATACTGCTCAAAATTCTTCTCGGTGCCGATGAAGGGCGCCTTCGGCTGCAGCGCCGTCACCTCGGTCTGCGCCGATGACAGGTAATTGTAGCTGCGCTGCGGGTCCTTGGCGAAGCGCACCACGCCATGGCGCAGGATGCGCCGGCCGATGCGGACCTCCTCGCCGATCACCGGGACGATCGGAATAAGCGAGCCCGGCCAGAGCTCGGGCCCCTCGACCACCTCATGGGCGGTGACGAGCGAGCGATAAAGCCGGAAGGATTCGCGCGTCTCGACACGGATGCCGCCGGCCTTCAACTCCTCGGCGCGGGCCGCGTCATCGGAAACATCCTCGATCGCGCCGTCATCGAGCAGCGCCAGCGTCTTCTTCACCGGCGTCTTGCACCAGTATTCGCCGACGCGGATCGTATCGGCCGCGATCCAGTCGCCGCGCGCCGCGCCTCCCGCGCCGCTTGGCGCGAAATCGGTGATCGTCGCGTCCGGATAGAGCGCCTTGAACTTTTCGCGCGACATGTCGAAGGGCACGAGGCATTTCAGCGCGTCCTCGCGCGTCGGCAGCACGGCGTCGATATCGAACATCACGCCGAGCGCATCCTCGATCGGCGCGATGCGGATTTCCTGGTTGAAGGTGCTCTCGCCGGCATATTCGGTCTTCACGCGCCAGGCGCCGATGCCGCAGGTGACCTGGCTGTCGGCGCCCTGAAAATACACGCCGGGCGCATCGGAGCGGTTCTCGATATAGCGGATCACGCCCGCCAGCGCCTCGGCCTTCTCCTCGTCGCCATGGTCGTCGACGGGGATGACCTTGATCGCCGGCCGCATCTGCCGCATGTCGCCGGTGACCTGGCGGACATATTGCGGGATCTGGTTGATGGTCTGGACCGGGCGCCCCTCCTCGATGCGCGCGGCTTCGATCTCTTCAGGCCACTGGTTGCCGGCGCGGAATTCGAGATCGTCATAGCCGGCCTCGATATTGGCCCGCTCGCGCTCCATCCAGTCGTCATAGACCTTTAGCGCATCGCGCACGATCTTGGCCTTGTCGTCATCGGAATCCATGCCGGCCGTCACGCCGGGCTCAAGCTTTTCGGTCGCTGTCATGCTCATGCCGCCATCCATCCGCCGGGCTTGCCCGCGAGCCTGAGCTTGCGCTCGGCCCGCGCCATCCGCGGCTCCTCGTAAACGACGCAGGCGAGCCCAAAAGCGTCGGCCGCGTGCGAGGCCCAGTCATGTTCGGGGCCGAGATCGATATCGCGCGCCTCGTGCTTGCGGGCGTGATAGGCGCCGAGCGCCTCGAGCCCTGCCGTCGTCGTCGCCTCGTTGATCCAGATCACCGGAAACAGGCGTCTCGCCGCCTCGATGCGCTGCATCGCTGCGCCCTTGCCCTGGTTCGGCACGACCGTGACCTCGAACCCGGCCTCGCGCAGCGCGCTCTCATAGGAGACGTCATAGACCTTGTCGTTGCTCGCCCCGTCATGGGGCAGGATGCAGAGCGCGCTGCCGTAGCCCTTCGCGCGCAGCCAGGCGACATGGCTGGCGAGCGGCTGGCCTTGCGCCTCGTAATAGTTCAGCACGCGGATCTCGCGGCCGACGAACTGCATGATCCAGATGGCGCAGGCATCGGCCTTGGCGCCGGTGCCGCCAATGTCCCAGATCGCGCGGATCGTCATCAGCGGGTCGGGCCCGACGGCCCCGAGCCTGCCCTGGCTGCGCATCTCGGCGAGCTGCCTCGCGTAATAGGCGCCCACCGAGATGCTGGCATAGCCGCCCTCCCAGATATGGTCGTATTGCTCGGCATTGTCGCGGCGGCAGTCCTGCCGCTCCCGTTCAAGCACGCTCGGAAACCATGGGTTGTGCCTCCAATTGGCCTGGACAACGACGGCGCCGGTCGGCGGGCTCGCGCCGCGCAACATCTGATCGATCGGGTCCTGGCGCCGGCGCGGGTTCCAGCCGCACCAGATCTCGGAGCCTTCCGCGCGCAAAGTCGGGCGCAGCAGGCTGAGCGACCGGGCCGAGATCGTCTGCGCCTCCTCGATCCAGGCGCGCTTGAACCCTTCCAGCGACTTGATCGATTCCGCCGTGTGGTCCTGCATGCCCTGGAAGATGATGGCGCCGTCGCCCGGCGTCTGGATCGTGTCGCGAAAGATCTTGAACCCTTCCGCCTGGCCGAGCCCGAATTCCGCGAGTTTTGTCTCGATCAGGCGCTTGGCGCTCTGTTTCAGCGTCTTCTGCACCTCGCGGATGCAGACCGAGAGCAGCCCGCGCTCGCGCAAACTGTCCTCGACCAGGAGCCCGGCGAAGAAATGCGATTTGCCGGAGCCGCGCCCGCCATGGGCGCCCTTGTAGCGGGCCGGCTGCAGCAGCGGGGCAAAGACCCTAGCCGTCGGAATGTCCAGTGGGGTCGACGATGACACGGCGAATGGCCTCGATGCGGGCGCCCTCCGCGGCTGGCGCGGCGGGCGGCGGCTTGTCGCTGTATTTCTGCGGCTGGAGCCTTGCGGCCATCCATTTGCGGGTTTCGATCTGCAGCTTGCGCTGGTCGGCGCCCCGGGCGGTCTCGGGCGCGGCCTTGCCGGCCCTCCCCGCCTCGCCGCTCTTGGCCGCCTCGCCCTCGGCGGGCGCGTCGGAAATCTCCAGGATCTCGTCGAACAGCGTATCGGCCCGGAATTCGCGCGCCCTAGCATATTGCCCGCGAAACCCCTCGTTCTCCTCCAGCCAGCGGAAGACCGTGCCGGTCGTCGGCATACCGGCTTCAGCGCAGAGCGCGCGCAGGCTCTGGCCATCGGCAATGCGCTCGCAGATCAGGTCCGCGAGCTTTTGCGTGAACAGCAAGGAGCGCGCCATCGGTGCGGGTCCGGACATGAAAAACCCCGCTTGGGGCGCGGGGCGGGAGATGGCGGGGGCTGCGGAGGCCGCTGGCGCTGGCGCATCACCGATCAGCGGCGGTACCGACGTTCCATCGCCTGGCCCCCGATGATCGTCAACGCGACGACGGATAGCCCTGTGACGAAGGAAAACGCGCCAAAGGTCGTCTTCCAGTAATACTGGACCGCGATGAGATTGATGACGCAGAAGGCGCCGATCACATAATTCGTCATGTCATTCGCGACCTGTTCGCCATGACATCTAACGCAAGGTCGCGCGCGCCTCTATAGGCTGTGAACCCATAGAATCGTAATGGTCGAGGCTGTTCAACGCCGCGATCATGCGAAGATTTCCACATCTCCTCCCCCGAGAGCGATCACCCAAAGGCCACCGTTCTCTGCCGGCAGGTTGACTTGCCATCCTTCGTAGCCAGCAGAGTAGTTGAAAGCGTCCAATCTGACGGCGTCCTCAAATCGTATTGAGAGGTCAGCCGTTTCTCGGTCGACAGCGACACCGACAATTACCTTCCTGTCTAGAATACCGTTGACGAGGGCTTCCCCATCCACGGGGGCTGGCAAGCCAAATTGCTGACCGTCGTCCCCACCAGCGAACGCAATTCGCCCGTTCGCTACAATTCGCCAAGGGATCGGCAGAGAGATCACTCCACCGCCAGCAAGGTTGAGCGCCCAGTCCCATTCCCGGCGCTCAATCGAGCCGCACCTTCCAATCAGGCGTTGTTCCAAGCGAGACAGCCATTCTTCATCCATGGAGCCAGCTTAGCGCACTGGAGAACCTCCGCTAGAGGAGAGATCATGAGCCGTTGCGGAAGTCCGTCGGATGTTGCTCTCTTGATGCTTGCTTTCCCAATTGGTGCATCATGCTCCCCTATAGGCCAGCCACGCTCGCTAGCGCATTCCTGCTCGTTTTGGCTGCCCCAGTGAGAGCCGAACAGCCCAAGCGCATCGACGGCCTTGGCTGCTGGCAGACAGAGGTTCACGTGATCAAACGCGTAGGGATAATCTATTCCGCGTTCTGCTTTCTAAAAGGAGGACGCCTTTATTTTTCAGGGATGCACGGCACCTCGGGTGAAAGCTATGAGGTCAAGTGGCGGCGTATAGGCCGCGCGCAGGTCGAGATCGACGGGAAGGAGTGCGCTTTCGAACGCTCGAGCGATGGGGCGGCGTTGCGAATTCCTAAATGCTCGAATTTCGCGGCGGAGTGGCAAAAAGCGCGCCCCCAGGATGTGGTTCCAATACCTCGATAGACCGTTGGCTCCCCCTGCCGAAACATTTACCGCGACGGGCGCCTTGACGCTTATCACCCAATAGAGAAACCCGCGCGGGGCGGGAGATGACGGGAACCGCGGAGGTCGCTGGTGCATCGCGCCTGCGGATCACCGCTCGGGGGCAAAGCCGACCTGCGATCGCCTGGCCCGCGATGATCGTCAACGCGACGACGGATAGCCCTGCGACGAAGGAAAACTCGCCAAAGGTCGTCTGCCAGTAATATTGGACCGCGATCAGATTGATGACGCAGAAGGCGCCGATCACGTAATTCGTCATGTCATGCGCGACCTGTTCGCCATGACATCTAACGCAAGTCGGACGCACCCCTGGTGGATGGATCGGGACGGAAGAGACCTGTTTGGGATTCCCCGCGCCGCTGCGGTTGGTATCAGCATCGACATTACGGCTTCGGACAGGGCTAGGCTTGAAGCGATCGTCGCTGGGCCACAAGGCTGTCCCGATAAATTTGGCGTGATGGTCATACTTCCAACAGGGCACCAGCGCTTCTTGCAAGGCGGGGGACTTCTTGAAGGAGGTCGTGACCATGAAACTCTGTTTCCCGATCGCACTCGCCGCTTCAACGATCGTTTTGGCAGGCCAGGTAATGGCGGCGGAAGTGGACATGTCGAAGCTCACTTGCAAGGAGGTCGGCGCTATGCCTGCCGCGCGGACTATTGCCGTCGCCATGTGGGTGAGCGGCTATGTCCATGGCAAAGCCGGCAATGCCATGCTGGACGGTGACAAGGCGCATGCCAATGCCGAGAAGATCGCTGACTATTGCAAAGCGAATCCCGCTGCCACGCTGACGACCGCGGTAGAGGCGGTCGCCAAGTCGTAGCAGCATATTGAATGATGGCTAGCTGAGTGGCCCCCGATGAAGGGGCTTGGCTTCCGGCCGACCGTGACTGCGCCGGCCTGAAACGCGGAAGCGCCCGGCCATCCCTGGCCCGGGCGCAAATCACCACCTTGAATAACGGCATAGCATGCACAAAAAACGCATGTAAACCCCACGCATGCGATTCTTGTGCACAAGCTCAACCTGAGCCGTTAGGTGCTGGCATTGGGCGCGCGGCGGACGCTGCCGCTGAGGGCGTTTCCGGGGCGTCGAGGTGCGCGACCAGGCCTTCACGGAGACCGGCGCCGCGTTGTGGGCCTTGAACGCGCTGTCGTTCGCGCCGGGACCTGCCGGCACGCCCTGTCGATCCTGCGCCAGGAACGCAAGACGTTCGCGCCGCCCTCAAGGAACAAGCCAACGGCTCGTGAACCTCTGGCCTTGCCGATAGGTCAGGATCGATTTCTCTGCCTGGTCACAGGCCTCCACGAAGGGTTCTCGATCCATCGAGAACTCCTTGTCGGATACGAACGCCGTCACGAAACAATGCGTGCGGTACTCTCCAAGAATTCGGTTGCGCATCTTGAGGTTCGTTCGCGCAAAGGCCGTTTCCAACGAACGCCCCTTGAACTCGGAAACCCCGTAATCGACGAGCTCCGTCTCGACGGTCATCAATTCCCAACGATCCTGCAGCTGGCTGCGGAGCCAGAGGGCCAATGCGGGATATTTGACGCCGGCCCTTTCGGAGCGTCCCTCGACGAATTCCTTCATCTCATTGCCGAGAGCGCCCTCGAATGCACGCGCCAGGGCACCGTGCTCGCGCTGGAGGTCAGCCTGTCGCTGAGCCTTGAACGTTTTCTCGTCCTGGTTCCTTTCGGACGCGAGGCGCTTTTCGTCCTCCACTCGTCGGCGACGATCGGCTTCCTGTTGAACGTCGCGCGCCTTGGCATCGGCCAACGCTTTCTGGCTGGCCTCCACCTCGACGGGAGAGACCCAGACCGGGAAATAGCGGAATGGCAGGTTGTCCCGGCGCAGCGCTGCCGCAACGGTTTGCAGCTCCGTGCCGCTGGCATAGACCGCGCCGCATTGCCCTCGCTTGCTTGCAATGAACGAGGCCTCCACCGAGGTTGCAACAAAGGTCGGGGGACCCTTGAGTTCCTCGGTCAATTGCGGGGCGTGGGCGCGCAAGACCTGTTCATGCGCTTCTCTCGGATCAACGCCGGCCATGCAGATGACGGAAGACCGCGTTTCGAGCAGGGCAAGGGCAAAGCCAGGCTGGCTGCCCTTCTCGACAGCAGCTTCAACTTCGAGCGCACGCACGGCTTCCGCCTGCACCAAGGCCTGGGCCTGGCTCGCCGTCGAGGTCGCCATCACCGCCAGCAAGCCTGAGTCGAGCGCGGAGAGCAGCGTGACGATATCGCCCCCCTTTTCTTTCAGCCATTGGCCACGCGCCACAATGACCAGGTCATTAGCGGTGATCATGCGCAGATCGCAGCGCGGAAGCGGGAACTTGAGTGACTGATTCCAGTCCTTCAACGTCGCATTGAGCGCGCGGACCCTTGAGGCCTCCAGAGCTCCGGGATGGGGCTGGCAGGCGATCGTCCTGGTGCTCTCGAAAACGAGATCCCCCTTGATGTTTCTCACGACGGAGGGAGCGTTTCCGGTATCGTTGTGAAGGATAAGAATGTCATCCTCAGGTCCCTCAAACAGGACCCGGTTCTTTGCCGTCAGCGCCTTCGTTACGGTCGCCGCCTCGCTGAGCCCGTCCTTCAACGACTCAAATTCTCCGACAAGGCGTGCGACCGTGGCATCGTCGCTCTCGGACGAGGAGGTTTTCAGTTCATCGCCAAAGCGTTCGGCCACGGTCCGCCAGCGCGCAGGCAGCGGCAAGGACAACGCGCCATCAATGGTGCGACGCGCCTCTGCCAACGAAGCCAATTGTTGCTGACGACGAGCAAGAGCAGCGTCGGCCCGGTCGAACTTCGCTTCCAGCGCCGTGTACTTGGCATGGAGTGCGACAATGCGTGTCGTGGTTCCGCTATCCCAGGCCGCCTTGCCTGAGCTCGCCGCATCCGGGATGCGCTGGTCCAGTCGACTGGCCGTCGCAGACGACATCACACCGTCCGACGGCAACCCTTCCGCTGTCTGGAAGGCTGCGATGGCGACGCGCGTGCCGCCCCCATAGATTCCATCGACCGCGTCCGAAGCCGGGATGTAGCCCGCTGTCTGCAGCAAGCCTTGCAAACGGAGATGGTCGACAACGGATCGCGATGCTTCTTCGCGCGCGGTCAGCGGAAACTCGCGCTCAACCCGGGCTCTCCAGAAGTCGCGATTGCGCCTGTATTCGCTCGTCAGGCAAGAGACTGCACCCGCCAATCGCTTCGGAGGCACCGCGCCCTTTTCAGGCACGCCGCACCGTTCCTTGGCGCCCCGGCTCTGGTCAAACGCCTCCTGCTTGAGCTCTTCGCGCTGAGCGGGAATGAGATGCCGGAGAACGTAGTAGGGCTGGAACATTTCGAGATCGAGCCGCTTCAGCCCATCATCGCCGCAAATCACCCTTTCAATCGGCAGCTTGGATTTCGCGCAGTCGAATGACGGTTCGATCTTTGCGGGCGCAACGGGCTTTGGCTTCGGCAGCGGCTGATTGACGATTGCGACAAATTCCGCTTCGAGACCGGCGGCTTCGCCGCGCAGCTCGGTCGCAGCAAGGGCGGCCCTTTGCTCCACCCGTGCTTTCAGCGAGGACAGCTTGTCGAGCGCCGCGAGCCGGCCCATTTCCACCTGCTCGATCTGGGCGAGTTGAAGTCGCTCGCGACGGAACGCTTCGACAGCCTCCTGCGACGGCGGATTGTCGGCGGTTCCTGCGGTTGAAACGCGCCGCAGAAGCGTTTGCGATTGCGCACGCACCACATCGGATCGTGAATCCCGGTATGGTTCAACCTCGGTTCGCAGGCGGGCGAGTTCGACAAGCCGTTGACGACCTTCCACGCGGGCCAGTCGCTGCTGGCGCCCATCCGGGCTTTCGACATCGACGATGACGATGGGCGTACCCGTGAGATGCAGGTCAACCGCGGCGCGCCCATCGACGACCACTGATTTCCCGCTGCTGTCGCGGCGGCCAAGGGCCTGATCGCACATCGTGGCCATGGGCGCGCCCGTCTCGTCTGCCACGGTGCATTGATAGCCGGTCCGCAGGTTTGATGGATCAAGGCGAATGCACTGGGAGCGGATGGAGGAAAGTCGCGGATCCCCAGGCGCGATCCCGGCCTGGATGAGGCGCGCAGGGTTTACCCCCTCGCGGGACAGAAGACGTTGCAGGCAATAAAGCCTCTGCTCCGGTTCCCGGGACCAGGCATCGCGCGCTGCCTGCATCTGTGCCGCGGCCATCAGCCCCCCGACAGCCCCGAAGATGCCTTCCATTCCCTGCGCCGCAACATTCGTAGCACTGACGCAGCTTGCCAGAACGGCAAACAGTCTTCCCAACGACATCATCTACTCCCCAGCCCGCTCTACTTTGCAGCCCTGCCTGTGGGGAAGGCAAGTTCCGCTGCGATCTCACCAGGCGTTTTCGGCAGAGCCCCCCGTATTGTGGGAAACCGCGCA
Organism: Hyphomicrobiales bacterium; assembly: GCA_900470095.1. Classification (GTDB taxonomy): domain Bacteria; phylum Pseudomonadota; class Alphaproteobacteria; order Rhizobiales; family Beijerinckiaceae; genus Allobosea. The sequence goes on along the minus strand of UBZM01000042.1, from coordinate 11,353 downwards.
GATAGCTCAGGCCCCTCGCGGCGGCAGCGCCGCGCCGCTCAGCGCTGCGTCAACCGGGTGATCTTTGCTTCGGGAACCCCGGCGAAGGTGTTGGCCAGCAGATGGTACGGGCTGGACTGCACCCATCTCTCGCAGTCAAGCGCGGGTGAGCCCCCCGCTTCACGTCGACGGCTCAACGAAGCTGCTCTCACGCGCTCCGCGCTTCTTTGCGCCTCCGGCCGGGTGCTGCCTGCTGCGGCATCCATTCCGGGCCCGGACGTGCTGCGGTCATTCGAACAGCTTTGCCAGACCGCCCTCCCTGACCAACTCAAGCGGCGCCGAGGGGCGCTCTCGCTGCACTTACCCCTTCCCCTGCTGCCGCATTCGTGATCTCCGTCGCACTCGCATCAGGCCCGGAGATTGCCGTCACGAGCGAAACAGATTCTCCGCCATGAAGGTGACGAGCGCCTGAATTTTGGGGGACAGCTGGCGGCTGGAGGGCCACAGGATGCGGAACTCTCCGACATCCTCGACATGATCGGCCAGGACGGACACGAGCCTCCCCTCGGCGATCTGCCGCCCCACCGTGAAGAGCGGCAGGCAGGCCAGGCCGAGCCCGGCCTCGGCCATGCTGATCAAGGGCTCCAGCGTGCTGGCCATAGATGAGATCGGCAGATCGAGGCTTCCCGCCTCTGCATCGTCGCGCAGCGGCCAGCGCTCGAGCTTGCCCGATGAGGGATATTTGTGGTGCAGGCAGATATGCGCCGACAGGTCCTGCGGCGTCTCTGGGGTGCCGAAGCGGGCGAAATACTCCCGCGATCCAACGATGCGATGCGAGAATTTGCCGAGCGTCCGCATCATCAGGCGACTGTCGCTGATCTCGCCGGTGCGCACCACGGCGTCAAACCCCTCCTCGATCACGTCGACCAGGCGATCGGTGAAATCGAGGTCGATCGTGACCTCGGGAAAGGCCTGCATGAATTTTGTGATCGTCGGCATGAACAGCATGCCGGCGAGCGGCAGGCTGACACGAAGCCTGCCGCGGGGGGCCGCCATGCTCTGCGACAGCTCCTGCTCCGCCGCCTCCAGCTCAGCAAAAATGCGCCGGCAGCGCTCCAGGAACATGGCGCCCTCGGCCGTGATCGCGATGCTGCGGGTGTTGCGGTGAAAGAGACGGACGCCGAGGCGCTTCTCCAGGCGGGCAATCGTCTTGCCGATGGCCGAGGACGACACGCCCAGCGCCTCTCCGGCGCGCACGAAGCTGCGCGTCTCGGCGGTCACGACGAACGCATTCAACGCCCCGACAGTATCCACGGTCCAAGCCTCCATTGCGGACATGGATGTCCGCTATCTCCGGAGGCATAGCCCATTTCTTCCGCCCTGTGTCGCCTTCTATCCCTGGCGACGGCGGCATCGTCCGCCGGCCCTTCCCGATCGGAGATCCCGTGACACATTCCCAGCAAACCGAATTTGCCCCGCAAGCCGACCTTGCCCCAAAGGCCGAATTCGCCATCGCGCCTCAACCCACCGTCTTCGTCGTCAATGTCATCCATGCTCATCCCGGCAAGCAGGAGGAGGCCTTCAGGATCATCCAGGATGTCGTGCACTATGTCGCAGAGCGAAAGCAGGGCTTTCTCTGGAGCAACCTGTCGAAAAGCACGGACGGCAAGACCGTCGTGAACATCGAGGCGATCCGCGACGAGAACAATGTCGACGAATTCTTCTCCGATCCGGTCTTCGCCGAAAAGTTCAAGCGGCTGGACACCGTCTCGAAAAGCGAATTTCACATCTACAGGGTTGCCGACCTTGTGCTTCCCGGGCGGCCTGTCGGGTGAGCAACCCGGACCTCTTCCGATCAGACTCATCGGTCGGAAGAGGCCACCCGCGACTGCGCTTTGAAAGAGCAGTCGTCAACGGGGCGCTTCGATGAGAGGCGGCGGCAACCTTGCTCCCGGCGCGTGCGAGCGAGACGATGATTGCGGCATGGCGCAGCATGAAACCCGCCCTGCTGCGCCAGTCGGAGCATGGGCCGCAGAGGCCTTCAACGGGCGCCTTGCTTCGCGAACCCCGTCATCCCTGCGGCTGCGTGCGCCCTGTTGCGGCGGGCTCGTCTGCGAGAAGCGCGCGAAAAGCCTGCGCGGCCCGGCCGGAATAGCGCTCCTTGTGCCGCAGCATGATGAAGCGGCGGGAGGGAATCTCGGCTGCGACTTCGACGAGCGCGCCCGATTGCAGGGCGTTGGAGACGACGAGCCGCGACATCAGGCTGGCGCCGGCGCCCGCTTCGACGGCGGCGCGCACGGCCTCGTTGGCGGGCAGCTCCAGCACGACCTCGAGTTCAGCGAGCGCGCGTCCGGCGCCTGCGAGAACGGCCTCCAGAAGCTGCCTCGTGCCTGAACCCGGCTCGCGCAGGACCCAGGCACTTTCGCTGAGCGCCGCCGCGTCGACGCGGCCCCGCCCCGCCCAGGGATGACCGGGCGCGACGACGATCGTCATCTCGTCCACCGCTACGACCTCCTGCGCCAGATGGGAATCGTCGATCTCGCCCTCGACAAGGCCGATATCGGCAAGCCCGTCATGGATGGCGGCAGCGACCGTCTCGGTATTGCCGATCGCCAGTGGCGTCTCGATGCCGGGATGCCGGGCGCGAAACGCCACGAGCCTCCGCGGCAGCCAGTAATTGCCGATCGTCTGGCTCGCTGCGATCGACAGCCGCCCGCGCTTCAACCCGGCCAGATCAGCCAGGACCTGCTCGCCCGTGGCGGCGCGCGCCAGGATCGCACGCGCCTCGCCCAGGAACAGCCTGCCTGCATCGGTCAGCGCGATCCGGCGTCCGACACGGTCGAACAGTTTGACGGCATGGCGATGTTCGAGGGCCGCGATCGCAGCGCTCGCCGCCGATTGCGTCAGGTTCAGCTCCGTGGCTGCGCGCGTGACATGCTCGCGCTCGGCGACCGCGACGAAGATGCGAAGCTGTTCGAGCGTCATGAGCCGCCAGGGGGTTGCGCGGGCCGCAAAGAAGCCCAGGGTGAAAATGATCGATCCTGTCGATCGAAACAAGACAAACAACATGTTGGATTACTCTAGTGAAAGAGCCCAGACACGGCGCATCGAACTGTCAGGTGCCGCCATGACGCTGCAAAGCCATTCTCAGACAAGCTCGGCCGGCCGGATCCCCGGCAGCCTGAAGCGCCTTGGACCGGGCCTTCTGCTCTGTCTGGTCGTGTCGGGGGCCGCTCTCGCCATCGAGCATCTGGAGGCCGCCTTCTTCCAGCGCGCCTGGCTCGAGGCGCTCGTCCTGGCCATTCTCCTGGGAACCCTGGTCCGGTCGTTCTGGAGCCCCGCCAGTCACTGGCGCGCCGGCATCTCGTTCTCGGCGAAGACGCTGCTGGAGATCGCGGTCGTGCTGCTCGGCGCTTCGCTCAGCGCCGCCACGATCGCCGCCGCCGGCGCACCGCTTCTGCTTGGCATCGCCGCCGTGGTCTTCGTCGCGATCGGGCTGAGCTACGGCATCGGCCGCCTGCTCGGACTGCCGCAGCGCATGGCCATCCTCGTCGCCTGCGGCAATTCGATCTGCGGAAATTCGGCCATCGCCGCCACCGCGCCGGTCATCGGCGCCGATGGCGAGGACGTCGCCGCCTCGATCGCGTTTACCGCGGTGCTCGGGGTCGCGGTCGTGCTGTGCCTTCCGCTCCTGATCCCGGCGCTCGGCCTCAGCGTCCAGCAGTTCGGAATCCTCTCTGGCCTGACGGTCTATGCCGTGCCCCAGGTCATCGCGGCGACGGCGCCGGCCGGCCATGCGGCGATCCAGCTCGGGACGCTGGTCAAGCTGGTGCGCGTGCTGATGCTCGGCCCCGTCATCCTCGTGCTCTCGCTGCTGTCTGGCCGGCTGCGCGCGGAGCCGGACGCGCCGGCGCCGCATGTGACGGCTGGCGATCGCCCTGCCCCGCACAGGATCGCACCGCATCATATCGTGCCCTGGTTCATCCTCGGCTTCCTGGTGCTGGCAGCGCTGCGCTCGGCCGGGCTGATTCCGGCGGTCCTGCTTGCGCCGCTCGCGACCATCGCGAACCTTTTGACCATCGTCTCGATGGCGGCGCTCGGGCTCGGCGTCGACATTCGCTCCGTCGCCAGGGCCGGCCCCCGCGTCGCAGCCGCTGTCATCCTCTCGCTGCTGGCGCTCGCGGCGATCTCGCTTGGCCTCATCCACCTGATCGGGGTGCCGTGAGGCGCCGTGACGTCTGTCGTGGCCTCGCTCCCGGGGGCCGCCCGGGAGCGCCAGCCATGATCGGCAGCTTGCGGGTCCAGGCCCCTGGCGGCGGGAGCCCCGCTCAGCGCTGCTTCAGCTTGGTGATCGTTGCCGCGGGAACCCCGGCGAAGTTGTTGGCCAGGAGATAACGCGGGCTGGACTGCACCCAGCGGTCGAGGTCGATCTCCTCGAACTTGCCATTGTCCCAGGTCTGCACGATCTCGAGATCCTCGTCGCCGATATTCTTGACCGCGTGCCCGAAGCCCTGCGGGATATAGGCGACGTCGCCCGGCTTGAACTCGGCCACCTTGCCGCGCCCGCCCGAGCCGAAGAGCGCCACCTGGCCCTTGCCGCGCAGGTAGTAGTGCCACTCGTTCGCGTTCACGTTCCAGTGCAGCTTGCGCATGGCGCCCGGCTTGATGGTCATCACGCCGCCAGACATGGCCTTCGAGACGGGCCATTCGTCGACCGTCGCAAGACGGAAGCTGCCGCCGTCGAAGTCGCGCACCGCCCGGTTGTCGTGCAGCAGGGCGAATTTATGCGTCGAATCCTTCGGCCAGGGCGCATCGAGCGCGTCTGACGCCGGCAGCACGGCGCCCGCCTGGATATAGGTCTCGCCCTTGGGAAAGGCGTCGAACAGATCCTTCGGCACGCCGAAATTGAGCGCCAGAAAATCCTTGGGCGTCACGTCGATCCAGTCCGTGATCGAGAAGGTGCCGTGCTCGGAAAAGGCGCCATTGTTGAAGGACAGGATGAAGTGGCAGGGCTTGTCGCCGATGGTCTGGATCGCGTGACCATGGCCCTTCGGGAAGAACCAGAGGTCGCCCGGCTCGAAATTGTTGATCTCGCTCGCTCCCGATGGGTCGAGAAGCACCGTCTGGCAGCGGCCATCGATGACATAGGCCCATTCGGCGGCGATCGCGTGCCAGTGCAGCTCGCGCGAGGCGCCGGGCTCGAGGAACATGTGCACGCCGGCAATCCCCTTGCTGATCGGGAACTGGTGGACGGTCGCCTCCTTCGCCCAGCCACCGGACGTCACCTTGGGCGTGTTGCCGTCGAGCGAGAAGCGGAAATCGGGCATCTCGCCGATATCCTTGGGGTCGTGATAGGCGACCTTGTCGCCCGGAGGCAGCTCGACGGCCTGCCGCCCATATCCTCCATCCCCCGGCTTGAACGACGCCAGGCGAGCCTGCGCGTCCGCAGCGATCGTTGTCGTCAGGAGGCCTCCCGCAGCGGTCACTGCGAGCATCTGTCGACGTGAAATGGAATCCATGACGTCTCTCCTGTGGTTCCAGCGGGCTCTCCGCCGGCCGGCCTGCTCCTCCCGTTCCGCGACCCGAAATTCTATCATACCGGCGGTTTGCGGCATCATCTCTCCGGATGATGCGGGCTTAATCAGGCCGGCCGGGAGCGGCCCGGTCCAGGGACCTCGGACGCAGCATCCGGGCCATGCCGATAGCGTCTCCAGCCGTCGCTACCCCGTATATCGCGTTTCAAGCAGGTCGATGTCCCGGATCAGCTTTTGCGCGGCTTCCTCGTTCAATTCCCGGTGTCGCCGCAGCCGGAAGATCTCGCTCCTTTCAGCTCTCAGCGCTGCAATGCGAAGCTTCCGCTCGATCGCCTCCAGGCGCCGCCCGTGGAAAGTGCCTTCGACATTCTGGGGACGCCCCTCGAGCCGCGGCCGGTAAGCCTCCATCACGCGCAACGACGCCTCCGCGAACAGATCCGCGTCAGATCGTCCTGCCGCCATTTGATGCTGCGTTCGTTCGATGGCCTGGATGGCGGCTCTGGCAGCCTTGTCGCGCGCGTTGTCCATCTCCTCCTGATCGAAATCCTCGGGAGGAAGCTTCAGGTCCTTCAAAAGCGGAGGGAGCGCGATACTGGCGACGACCAGCGAAACCACGATGACGCCTGCGGCCAGGAATATGGCCAGGTCGCGCGCGGGAAATGGCGAGCCGTCGCGAAGCGCAAATGGCAATGTCAGCACGCCGGCCAACGTGATTGCGCCCCGGACACCTGCCAGCGAAGTGGCCGCGATGAGGCGCCATCCGACTTGCGGCACGGGAGCCCCCTTTCGCGTCGCCCTGAACATCCTGAGGCGCAGCGACACCCAGACCCAGATGAAGCGCAGCACGCAAAGCGCGAGAGAGATCGCAAGAACATAATATGTCAGCAGCCAGGGCTCGCGATGGCCGGTCGTTTTCACGGCTTCGACCGCGCCCGAAAAAATGCCCGGCATCTGCTCTCCCAGGAGAACGAAGATGACGCCGTTGGCCCCGAACTGAATCATGTCCCACACGGCAGCCCGGCGAATGCGCGTGACGGCCAAGGCCTGGCCGGTGCCTTCGATGAAACTCATCGTGATTCCCGCCGCGACGACCGCCAGAATGCCGGAACAATGGAAATGCTCCGCGACGAGATAGGCGCCGAACGGGATGAGCAGGCTGATCAGGATCTGCGAGCTCGTGTCCTCCCCGACGCGGCGCGTGATCCATAGCTTTGCCATCGAGACGCCCCAGGTCAGGCCGACCCCGATGAGGATTCCACCGATGGCGAGCCATGCGAAAGTGACGAGCGCGGCCTGAAGCGAGAAGGCCCCCGTCAGGACCGCAGCAACGGCAAAGCGCATGCAGACAAGCCCCGAGGCATCGTTCAGCAGCGCTTCACCCTCAAGGATACGCATCAGGCGCTTGGGTATCTTGGTGCGAGACGCAATCGCTGAAACCGCGATGGGATCGGTTGGCGAGACGATGGCGGCGAGCGCGAAAGCAACCGCAAGGGGCATCGGTGGGATGAGCCAGTGGATCAACACTCCCACGCCTAAGACCGTGAACAGCACAAGCCCCAGCGCCAGTTCGAGGATGATGCGCCTGTCCCGGACCAGGTCGGCCTTCGGGATCCGCCATCCGTCGAGAAACAGCAACGGCGGCAGGAAGAGCAGGAAGAACACATCCGGGTCGAGATAGACCGTTGGCACGACGGAGAGCGCAATGATCGCTCCGAGCCCGATCTGAACGAAGGGGAGCGGCAACTTCGTCCAGCGCGCCAGTGATCCACTCACGACCACGGCCGAAAGCAACGTCAGTATGGTGACAACAGATTCCACAACGTCCTCGCTCGGACCCAAGGCCAGCCGCCGCAGATGACGGTGCTGCGACAGGTTGGCGGACTCATGGCCGCAGACTCATGACCGCGGATTCCTGGCCGCTGGCGCCATCGGCGCGCTTGCTCAGCCTGGCGCCGCTCCCAGGGCATGAATGCGACGCGAGCTGGGCTGTGGCGGCCGCCATAGGCGCGCGATCGTTCGGTGTCGCGAGCACGGTGACGCGCCTGGAGCGTCAGCGCCCCACCCATCGCGGACATCTGCGATCGGTCGTCGCAACGTCTCAAGACAACCCTTGGCCGAGCTTTCGGATGACAGCGAAGCGATCGTCTTTAGCTGGCTTTTGTGCATGCATCAGGCGTCGAAGCGATCGGTTGCCGAGCGTCAAAAATGCACAAGCGGACACCCCTCCGTCAGGGTCCCTGGCTGCTTAAAAGGAGCACGCTTGATGCGCCGATGCCCGCACGGCCTGGAGATTTACCAGCGCCGGCCATACTGCCAGGCGACCGGTCGGTTCGTGTAATAGGCCGCACGAACGACTGGCCGGCCATAGTAGCCTGCGCCGTAGTAGCCCCCGCCATAGGATATGGCGGGCGGGGTGTTGTAGTAGACGGTTGGCGGATAGTTTCCGACGGTTCCGGGATAGCAATATTCACCGCCAGGAAAAGTGGTGGCGCCATAATACGCATTGCCATAGCCGCCATTACCATAATAGCCATAGGCGGCTGGAGCGGCGTAACCATAGCCACCACCGTAGCCGCTGCCGTAATAGGCGGCACCCGCTGCGAGGCCGACACCTGCCGCAACACCGGCACCAGCGGCAAGCCCTCGGCCACGATAATAACGGTTGCCGTAGTAACCGCCGCGATAGGCCGCCCCGCGGTAGGCAGCACGGTATCCGCCCCGGTATCCAGCGCGGTACACGCCGCCATAGCCACCTCGGTAGCCACCGCCAACCGCCCCACCTCGATAACCACCACCTGCGCCGACAGCTCGGTGCTGGGCTTCGGCATCATTGGCGGCGAAGACGAGGCTGCCGACGCCAATCAGAGCGGCAACAGGGAGCGCAAGCAGCATCTTCATGACGTCACCTGTATCGCTGGCCGCCGCTGTAGTGCTGACGCGCGGCTGACGGACCTGATCCGCGCGGCAACTCGATGAATTCCTTAACGTAACTATAACGTATTTGTTTCGATGAGTCCCAGCGGCCTCGCGCGCGGCCGCCTTCTTGTGCCTCGTGAATGAGCGGAGGCCGCCTTGGCTCATCCCGCTCGCCAATTGCGCCAGCGGTCGATGACTTACCCCCTCTGGCGAGCCAGATGCGGCTGGCCCTTGAAGGGTTGAACATGGCATCCGAACCATTCGTGAAGCGACTGATTGTCGTAGACGGGCACGACGTGGAATGCCGCTTCTTCCGGCCGGAGGAGGAAGCGGACGACAGCGTGTGCAGATTGGAAATCGGCCGGCCGGAAGGTCCCAAGTCGATATCGATCTACGGGGTCGATCAGGTTCAAGCCCTAGGCCTGGCGAGGCAAGCGGCCCACGCGCACCTGTTGGCTGCCCGAGAGCGCCACGGCCGCGCAGTCAGTGGGCTTGGCGAGCCGTCTCTCGGGTTGCCAGCGCTGCCAGCGTATCCCAGCGAGCAGTGTCCGCGTCCGACCCATGCCGGAAGTTCGATATCAACCACGAACAATTGGCCTACATGTTCTCCATTGTATGGCTTAGACTGGCCGCATGGGACTATTGACCTTCAGCATCAACGTCACCCTGGACGGCTGCGTCGACCACCAGGAGGGCATTGCCGACGACGAGACGCACGCCTTCTTCACCCGCCTCATGGACGAGGGCGGGGCGATGCTGTGGGGTCGCGTCACCTACGAGATGATGGAGAGCTACTGGCCGGCAGTGGCCCGCGGCGACGAGGAGGCGCCGCCGGCGATACGCGAGTGGGCGGTCAAGTTGGAGGCCAAGCCGAAATACGTGGTGTCGTCGACGCGAAAGGCCTTCCCGTGGACCAACAGCCACCATATCGCCGGCGACCTGCGCACGGACGTGCAGAGGCTCAAGGACGCGACCCCGGCCGGCGTGCTCCTGGCTAGCGGCAAGCTCGCGACCGAGCTGGACCGGCTGGATCTGATCGACGAGTACAAGCTCCTCGTCCACCCCAGGATCGCCGGCCACGGCCCAACCCTCTACCAGAGCGGGCTGCCAAGCACGCGACGGCTCGAGCTGATCTCGGCCACGCCGCTCCGCAGCGGCGCCGTCGCCATGCATTACCGGCGCGCCCGCTAATCCAGAGCAGCCTCTTCGCGCTCAGCTCGCGCGCCTGCGCGCCGTAGCCTTCTCGCCGCGCAACACGGCCTACCCGCTGCTGCTGCCATGGGAGCTCGGTTGATCAGGCCGGAGGCCTTGTGGGCAATGGCGGCGTCCCACCCATCGCGGATAGTCGCGACCGGCCGTCGCAAGGTCTAGAAAACGAGCCGTCGCGGAGGGTGTCGACGCGTCGCCACAGGCTACGGCCGCTGCGCCCGCGCGGTCTCAGGGGCCATCTGTATCACTGGCGCCGGCATCGTCCGGCTCCGATCAACGTCCCGAGCCTGCCCCCCGACCACTTTGCCGCCCGCCGCGCTGGTGATAGGTCCCGGGCGGTGCAGGGAGCGACACGCGCGAGGCATGCCCCGGCCTTGAATTGCCCTGCGGAGGCCGTGCTCGATGACAGAGACCTCTCACGCGCTGGTGGCGCCGGATTTCCTGACGCTGACCCTCGGCATCGTCGTCTACCTCCTCGGCGCGCTCCTGACGCGCCGGGTCGCGCTGCTGCGCGACTACAACATTCCGGAGCCGGTGACCGGCGGCATCCTCGCCGCTCTCGCGATCTGGGCCCTCCACGCGGCGACCGGTTTCGATTTCATCTTCGAGATGGTGACGCGCGACAGGCTGCTGGTCATCTTCTTCGCCACCGTCGGCATCAACGCGCGCCTGTCGGACCTGCTGGCCGGCGGCAGGACCTTGATCATCCTGTGCGTGCTGACGGTGCTTTTCGTGTTCCTGCAGAACCTGGTGGGCCAGCTCGGCGCGTCGCTGTTTAGCCTGCCATCGGCCGCCGGCGTGATCATGGGGTCGATCGCGCTCGTCGGCGGGCACGGAACGACGATCGCCTGGGCGCCGGCGATTGCGGCCGAGCATGGTTTCCCGGCCGCCATGGAAACCGGCACCGCGGTCGCGACGCTTGGCCTGGTCGCGGCAAGCCTGCTGGGTGGCCCGATCGCAAAATTCCTGATCGAACGCGGCAAGCTCGTCACTGAGGCCACGGATGCAGGCCAGGGCAGCATCGCCGCTGAGGCCGATGCGGCGCCGATCGACAAGTTCAGCATCATGCAGGCCCTGCTGGTGGTGAACAGCGCGGTGATCCTCGGCTATCTCGTTCACGGTCCCCTGACGGCGACGGGCGTCAAGCTGCCGCTCTTCGTCCCCTGCCTGATCATGGGCATCGTGCTGTCGAACACCGTCCCCCTGCTCTTTCCGAAACTGCCCTGGCCGGCGCGCTCGCCCTCGCTGTCGCTGATCTCCGATTATGCGCTGTCGATCTTCCTCGCGATCTCGTTGATGAGCATGCAGCTCTGGACGCTGGCGGAGATCGCCGGGCCGCTTCTCGTCGTCGTCGCGATGCAGGCGGTGCTCGCCGTGGCCTTCATCCTGCTGGCGATCTTTCCGCTGCTCGGGCGCGACTATCAGGCGGCCGTGCTCAGCGCCGGCTTCACCGGCCTCTCGCTCGGGGCGACCCCGACCGCGATCGCAAGCATGACCGCGGTGACCAAGCATTACGGGCCCTCGCCCAATGCCTTCATCATCCTGCCGCTGGTCTCCGCGTTTTTCGTCGACCTCGTGAACGTCGTCGCGATCACGTTCTTCCTTGGGCGCTGAGTTCCTTGGGCGCTAAGTCCCTGGGGCGCTAAGTTCCCGGGGCGCTGAGATCCTGGGCCGCCGACGCTCTGGGGCGCCGGACGCCGCCTGCGCCTGCGCAT
>UBZM01000011.1 GCA_900470095.1 Hyphomicrobiales bacterium | reverse complement strand
GCCCAGAGCATCGGCGCGGTGAAGCGCAGGCTGCCGCCCCACATCGTCGCGATCCAGGAGAAGATCTTGATGCCGGTCGGCACCGCGATCACCATCGTGGCGAAGACGAAGTAGCGCTGCGTGTTGAGCGAGAGACCGGCGGTGTACATGTGGTGCGCCCAGACGATGAAGCCGACGACCCCGATCGCCACCATCGCATAAGCCATGCCGAGATAGCCGAAGATCGGCTTCTTCGAGAAGGTCGAGATGATGTGGCTGACGATGCCGAAAGCCGGCAGGATCATGATGTACACTTCGGGGTGACCGAAGAACCAGAACAGATGCTGGTAGAGCACCGGATCGCCGCCACCGGCCGGATCATAGAAGGTGGTGCCGAAATTGCGGTCCGTCAGCAGCATGGTGATGGCGCCGGCGAGCACGGGCAGCGACAGCAGCAGCAGGAAGGCGGTGACCAGAACGCCCCAGGCGAACAGCGGCATCTTGTGCATGGTCATGCCAGGCGCGCGCATGTTCAGGATCGTGGTGATGAAGTTGATCGCGCCGAGGATCGAGGCGGCGCCCGCGAGGTGAAGCGCGAGAATGCCGAAATCGACCGAGGGGCCGGGGTGGCCTGCCGACGAGAAGGGCGGATAGATCGTCCAGCCCGTTCCGACGCCATGGGCGCCAGGCGCGCCTTCGACGAACATCGAGATGACCAGCAGCACGAAGCCGGCGACCGTCAGCCAGAACGAGATGTTGTTCATGCGCGGGAAGGCCATGTCCGGCGCGCCGATCATCAGCGGCACGAACCAGTTGCCGAAGCCGCCGATCACGGCGGGCATGACCATGAAGAAGATCATGATCAGACCGTGGCCGGTGACGAAGACGTTGTAGCTCTGGCCATTGGCGAAGATCTGCAGGCCGGGCTGCTGCAGCTCGATGCGCATCATGATCGAGAGGAAGCCGCCGACCAGACCAGCCATGATCGAGAAGATCAGGTAGAGCGTCCCGATGTCCTTGTGATTGGTCGAGAGCAGCCAGCGCCGCCACCCGGTGGGGTGGGCGTGGGCGTCATCATGTCCGTGTGCGTGGGCGTGGGCGCCCGGAGCCGCAGTTGCCATGGATTCGTCTCCTCGTGCGAAATCTGTTCGCGTGAGTTCAGTCAGATCTGGTTCGTTCACTCGGCCGCGGCGGCGACCTTGCCGGCGGCGTCGCCGGCGCTGGCGAATTTCTTCTTCGATTCGGCAAGCCAGGCCGCATAGCGCTCGGCGCTCACGACACGGAACGCGATCGGCATATAGGCGTGGTTCTGCCCGCAGATGAACGAGCACTGGCCATAATAGATGCCTTCGCGATCGGCGCGGAACCAAGTCTCGTTGAGGCGACCGGGAATGGCGTCGATCTTGATGCCGAAGGACGGCACTGTGAACTTGTGGATGACGTCGGCCGCGGTCACCTGGACGCGCACGACCTTGCCGACAGGCACGACCGCCTCGTTGTCGACCGCAAGCAGGCGCGGAGCCTCGGCTGCGGCGATCTTGTTGCTGGCGATCGCTTGGGCGCGCTGCTTTTCATCGAGCATCAGCGAATCGAAGCCGAAGGCGCCGCCGTCCTGCGGATACTCGTAGGACCAGTACCACTGCTTGCCAGTGACCTTAACGGTCAGGTCCGACTGCGGAATCTCGAGCTGCAGCTTGAGCAGGCGGAAGGAAGGAATGGCGATGACGACGAGAATCAGGACCGGGATGACCGTCCAGGCCACCTCCAGCAGCGCGTTATGCGTTGTCTTGGAGGGGACGGGGTTCTTCGTCTCGTTGAAGCGCCAAGCGACGTAGATCAGGAGCGCGAGCACGAAAATCGAGATCGTGAAGATGATCACGTTCAGCCAGTCATGGAACCAGTGAATGTATTCCGAGACTTCGGTGGCGGCGCCCTGCAGGTTCATCTGCCAGGGCGAAGGCATGCCGGTGCCGGCGAGCGCACTTTCAGGAAGAAGCGTCGTCGCGCCCGCGGCGAGGGCCGCTGCGGCCACTGTTGCAATGGTCCTGCTCAGAAATCGCATCGGTCCGACATAGCTCCTGTGATCCCGTCGCGGCCCGCTGTCCTTGTCTATGCGGCCCACGCGCAACGAGGCCGGCTGATCGGCCCGCCTCGTTCTTCGGCATTGCGATAAATCAAAGATCACGCTTGCGCCAGAGGGGCAATGCAGGCCTTCCACGCAGCCCGTGCGGCATAATCACGCGAGGTCTCGCCCTCAAGAAGTGCTTCCGTTGTGGCTCTGTCCTTGACAGGGCGGGGCCTGCATGGTCCCAACGCAGGCACATTCGGAGCGTGATTGTTTTGTGTGGAAGCCCTTTTGGCGTCCCTCAAAACATGGATCGCCCTCTCGAATATGATTAGAGACGGATGGCGGTTTTGTTGGAATCGGACGAACGATTCCTGCAAGGGCGATCCGGCTTCAGGGGGCGATGTCCGGCTATTCGTGCCGGTTTGAAGGGAATGACGGGGATGGGCAAGTTCATCGGACCTGTCTTCGCGGCCGCGCTGGCGGCCGTGGGCGTATGTCTGGGTTCGAGCGGCGTGGCTTTCGCCCAAGGCGCCGTGAAGTCGACGCATGGCGATTGGCAGTTGCGCTGCGAGGTGCCGCCTGGCGCCAAGGCCGAGCAATGCGCGCTCGTGCAGAATGTCGCGGCCGAGGATCGGCCGAATTTGACGCTGCTGGTCATCGTGCTGAAGACGGCGGACCAGAAGAGCCGGCTTCTGCGGGTCGTCGCGCCCCTCGGAGTGCTGCTGCCATCGGGGCTCGGCCTCAAGATCGACGACAAGGACATCGGCCGCGCCGGCTTCGTTCGCTGCCTGACCACGGGCTGCGTTGCCGAGGTGGTGATGGACGATACGCTGCTCGGCCAGCTGAAGGCCGGAAAGAGCGCCACCTTTATCGTATTTCAAACACCGGAGGAGGGCGTGGGTATCCCCGTCTCGCTTTCCGGATTCGGGCCTGGCGTGGAGACCTTGCCGTGAATGATGTGATGCCTCGCCGTCTGACTATGCTGGTTGCTTCGGTGCTCTGCCTCGGTCTTGCCGGCTGCGGTTCGCGCTCGCCCTCGGGCGAGCAGAGCGGCATGCAGACCCTGAGCAATATCGTGATGTTCCAGTCGACCAAGCCGCCTCCGCCCGTGGAGAAGCCGCTGGTCGATCAGGAGGAAGACTTCGTCTGCCCGTCCGTGACCATCGCCGACGGTGGCGCTGCCATTCGCGCCCAGTCCGGCCCCGATAGCGGCAGCCTGCGGCACCAGATTTCGATCCTGAATGTGGCGCGCGAGTGCACGCCGACGAGCGGTGGCGGTTTCAGGCTGAAGGTGGGTGTCGAAGGCCGTGTGCTGGCTGGTCCGGCCGGTGGCCCCGGCAGCTATTATGCGTCGATGGGAATGCAGGTCCTGCGCGGGACGACCGTCGTTGCCCGCCGCGCGGCGCGTGTCGGCGGTACGATCCCGTCCGGCCAGGGCGGAACCGACTTCACCCATGTCGAGGATGGGATCGTCGTCCCGCCGGGCAAGGGCGATGTCGAGATCATCGTCGGTCTCAATCCCGCTGGCGCTGCGGCGCCGGCTCGCGCGCGGCGCCGGTAGTCCTGCTGCCGCGAATGGTGTCGGCGTTTGCCGTGAACTGAGGCAAGGCGCCGATTGACTCGAAGGCGGCGTCTTGTATCTGTGCTGACGCCGCATCATCCCCGCGGGAGAGACCGGGTCCGGACTTGTCCAGGCCCGGCGCCGAAGGCGCAACCGCCCCGGAAACGCTCAGGCAAACGGACCGCGTGGGAATTGGCGCTCTGGAAAGCGGCGGATGCAACTCCGCCCACCGACGGGTGTAACCTGTCCGGCTGATACTGCCGGTTCGGGGAAATCTCTCAGGTTCCAAGACAGAGGGGGCGCGCTCCGGACATTCCGTCCGGGGCTTGCGCTCGATTCTGGAAGGGGCCGCCATGGCTGCCGAAGCCGTTGAAGCTGATGCCGCAGGCGCCGAGGCGCTGCTCAAGACCCCGCTTCATTCCCGTCATGTCACGCTCGGCGCCCGCATGGTGCCCTTCGCCGGCTACGACATGCCGGTGCAGTACCCGATGGGTATTCTCACCGAGCACAACTGGACGCGCGAGAAGGCCGGGCTCTTCGACGTCTCGCATATGGGGCAGGCCTTTCTGCTCGGGCCCGATCACGAGACCACGGCGCGCGCGCTCGAGGCCTTGATCCCCGCCGACATCGTCAATCTCGCTCCCGGCAAGCAGCGTTATTCGCAGCTCCTCGATGAGAATGGCGGCATTCTCGACGATCTGATGGTGACGCGCTCCAGCGAGCCCGACGAGGATGGTGCCCTCCTCCTCATCGTCAATGCGGCCTGCAAGACTGCCGACTATGCCCATATCGAGGCGCGCCTGCCGGCCAATGTGAAGCTCGTCCGCGCCGAACATCGCGGGTTGATCGCGCTGCAGGGGCCTGCTGCGGCCGAGGCACTCGCCGCGCTGGCGCCCGAGGCCGCCGAGATGGGCTTCATGAGTGCGCGCAGCATGAAGGTGTCGGGCGTCAAGGCCAATCTCAGCCGCTCCGGCTATACCGGTGAGGACGGCTACGAGATTTCCGCTGCAGCAAACAGGATCGGCGAGATCTGGGACGCGCTCCTGCTCGATCCGCGCGTCAAGCCGATCGGACTCGGCGCCCGAGATTCGCTGCGGCTCGAGGCTGGGCTCTGCCTCTATGGGCACGACATCGACACCACGACCTCGCCGGTCGAGGCCCGGCTGAACTGGTCGATCCAGAAGCGCCGGCGCGAGGAAGGCGGCTTCCCGGGAGCAGCCCGCATCCAGCGCGAATTCGCGGAAGGCGTTTCGCGCGTCCGCATCGGGCTCCTGCCTGAGGGCCGCGCTCCGGCCCGCGAAGGCGCCGACATTGCGACGCCGGAAGGCGAGATCGTCGGCAAGGTCACATCCGGCGGCTTCGGCCCGACGCTGAATGCGCCCTGCGCGATGGGCTATGTCGCAAAGGCCCACTCGGCTCCCGGCACGCGCCTTGACCTGATCGTGCGCGGCAAGCCGTTGGCGGCGACCGTCGCGCCGATGCCCTTCGTGCCCAACCGCTACAAGCGCTGATTCCCGACCCTATCCTGATCTGGAGGACCATCATGGCCGAGACCCGTTACACCAAGGACCACGAATATATCCGCATCGAGGGTGACACCGGCACCATCGGCATCACCGACTACGCCCAGGGCCAGCTCGGCGATGTCGTCTTCGTCGAGCTGCCTTCGGTCGGCAAGGCGGTCGCCAAGGGTGGCGAGGCTGCTGTGGTCGAGAGCGTCAAGGCCGCGTCCGAGGTCTATGCCCCGGTCTCGGGCGAGGTCGTCGCGGTCAACAGCGAGCTCGAGGCTGCGCCTGGCGCGGTCAATGAGGATCCGGCCGGCAAGGGCTGGTTCGTCAAGCTGAAGCTGACCAACCCTGCCGAGCTCGAGGGCCTGCTCAGCGAGGCCGAATATCAGGACTACGTGAAGACGCTGTGAGCAGCGTTTCATTGCCCATGACCTGAATGTCCGGTGCCGGGCGCGCTGCGCCCGGTCCTGGAATGATCAAGGAAACCCCGATGCGCTATTTGCCCCTCACCGACACCGACCGCGAGGATATGCTCGCGCGCATCGGCGTTCCCGATATCGACGCCCTGTTCAGCGATGTGCCCGTCGGCAAGCTGCTGAAGGCACCGCTCGACCTGCCGCGCGCCAAGGGTGAACTCGAGGTCGAGCGCATCATGGGCCGGATGGCCGCCAGGAATGTCGCAGCCTCCGCGGCTCCGTTCTTCGTGGGTGCCGGCGCCTACAAGCACCATGTTCCGGCGACCGTCGATCACCTGATCCAGCGCTCGGAATTCCTGACCAGCTATACGCCCTATCAGCCCGAGATCGCCCAGGGCACGCTGCAATACCTCTTCGAATTCCAGACCCAGATCGCCGCGCTGACCGGCATGGAGGTCGCCAACGCCTCGATGTATGACGGCTCGACGGCGACGGGCGAGGCCGTATTGATGGCTCACCGCGTCACCAGGCGTCGCAAGGCGGTGCTGTCGGGCGGTCTGCATCCCCATTACACCGATGTGGTGAAGACCCTGTCCGGCATGGCGAGCGACGAGGTCGTGGCGCTGGCGCCCGATGTCGCCGCGAACGAGGACATCCTCGCGCAGATCGACGACCAGACATCCTGCGTCGTCGTCCAGTCTCCGGACGTCTTCGGCAATCTCCGCGACCTGAAGCCGATCGCCGACAAGGCCCATGCCCATGGTGCGCTTCTGATCGCCGTCTTCACCGAGGTCGTGTCGCTCGGCGCGGTCACGTCTCCGGGGGCGATGGACGCCGATATCGTCGTCGGGGAAGGCCAGTCGATCGGCAATGCGCTGAACTTCGGCGGCCCCTATGTCGGCCTCTTCGCCGCCAAGTCGAAATATCTGCGCCAGATGCCGGGCAGGCTCTGCGGCGAGACCGTCGATGCCGACGGACATCGCGGCTTCGTGCTGACGCTCTCCACCCGCGAGCAGCATATCCGGCGCGACAAGGCGACGTCGAACATCTGCACCAATTCCGGCCTCTGCGTGCTGGCCTTCACCATTCATATGACGCTGCTCGGCGAGGCCGGGCTCTCGCGTCTGGCCGAGCTCAATCACGCCAATGCCGTGAAGCTTGCCGACATGCTGGCTGGTGTGAAGGGTGTGAAGCTGCTCAACGACAGCTTCTTCAACGAGTTCACGCTGAAGCTGTCGAAGCCGGCGGCCGAGGTCGTCGAGGCGCTGGCCGAGAAGGGCGTGCTTGGCGGCGTGCCGGTCTCGCGCCTGCTGCCTGGTGCCGGGCTCGATGATCTGCTGATCGTCGCCAATACCGAGATCAACACGGATGAGGATCGGGCGGCCTTCGTGGCGGCGCTCGCGGAGGTGCTGTGATGCTGAACCGTCAAGGACGTCCCACCCAGGCTGCTTCCTCCGTGGATCACGGCCGCGAGACCTTCACCGGCAATCGCGCGCTGCAGCAGATCGAACCGCTGATCTTCGAGATCGGCCATCATGAGACGACCGGTGTCGATATCGCGAAGCCGGCGCCGTTCAAGAACCGCCTCGGCACGCATGCGCGCAAGGACGGCATCGGCCTGCCGGGTCTGTCCGAGCCGGAGACGATGCGTCACTACGTGCGTCTGAGCCAGAAGAACTACGGCATCGACACCGGGCTCTTTCCGCTCGGTTCCTGCACGATGAAGCACAATGCCCGCCTCAACGAGAAGATGGCGCGGCTGCCGGGCTTCTCGGACGTTCATCCGCTCCAGCCGGTCTCGACCGTGCCGGGCGCGCTTGAGCTGATGCTGGAGCTCGCGCGGTACCTGATGACGCTGACCGGCATGCCGGCCGTGGCGCTCTCGCCCAAGGCCGGCGCCCATGGCGAGGCCTGCGGCATGATGGCGATCAAGGCCGCCATTGCCGCCAAGGGCGAGGGCGAGACACGCAAGGTCGTGCTCGTGCCGGAATCGGCGCATGGCACCAATCCGGCGACCGCGGCTCTGATCGGCTTCGAGGTCAGATCCGTCCCCGCACGTCCGGATGGCACGGTGGCGGTCGAGGACGTCAAGGCCCTGCTCGGGCCGGACATTGCCGCGATCATGCTGACCAACCCCAATACCTGTGGCATCTTCGAGCCGCAGATTGTCGAAATCGCGGCTGCGCTGCATGCGGCCGGCGCGTATTTCTATTGTGACGGCGCGAACTTCAACGCCATCGTCGGCAAGGCGAAGCCGGGTGACCTCGGCGTCGATGCCATGCATATCAACCTGCACAAGACCTTCTCGACGCCGCATGGCGGCGGCGGCCCGGGGGCCGGTCCGGTCGTGCTGTCGAGCAGGCTGGCTCCCTATGCGCCCGTGCCTTTCATCCATGTCGAGGGTGGTGCGGCGCGGCTCGTGGAGCACGCCAGTGACGCGCCGGCGGGCAATGATCCCTTCGGCCGCATGACCGCCTTCCACGGCCAGATGGGCATGTATGTGCGCGCGCTCGCCTATATGCTGAGCCATGGTGCCGACGGCATGAAGCAGGCCTCCGAGGATGCGGTGCTGAGCGCCAACTACATCCGCGCCGGCCTGTCCGACCTGATGTCGCTGCCTTTCCCCGACCACCCCTCGATGCACGAGGCTCTGTTCGACGATGAATGGCTGAAGGGCACCGGCGTCACCACGCTCGATTTTGCCAAGGCGATGATCGACGAGGGGTATCACCCGATGACGGTGTATTTCCCGCTGGTCGTCCATGGCGCGATGCTGATCGAGCCGACCGAGTCCGAATCGAAGGCCTCTCTCGACCTCTTCATTGCGACGCTGCGCGATCTGGCCATGGCCGCGAAGGGCAATGACAAGGCCCGCTTCACCGCGGCGCCGCACCACGCCCCGATCCGCCGTCTCGACGAGACGCGCGCTGCCCGCCAGCCGATCCTGAAATGGGTGAAGCCGGAGCCGATCGCAGCTGCGGCGGAGTAAGCGGATCCCGCGATAGGGCAGCTATTGAGTGCTGCCCTATCGTCATCTTCCTGCGTGGTCTTAAGCATTCCTTGACCATGTGCGAGGATGATTTCCTTGGTGCGTGTTTTCGCACCTTGGGAACAGTCGATGTATCGCTCTTTTGTCTGGAGCTCCGCCGTTGCCGTTGCCGCGCTCGTCCTGACGGTCGGCATCGCGCGTGCGCAGGAGCCGAGCTACGGCCCCAACACCTATGACCGCACGCTTGAGGCGCTGATCACCCATGAGGAGATCGCGTCGCGCGGCGGCTGGCCCAGGCTCGCCGGCAGTGTCTCCGCCCTGAAGCCGGATTCGCAGGGGCCGGATGTCGTCGCGTTGAAGCAGCGCCTGATGCTGAGCGGAGATCTGCCGCCGACGGCCTTGCCGGGCGATATCTATGACGCTGCGACGATTGCAGCCGTGAAGCGCTTCCAGGTCCGTCACGGCCTGTCCGATCTCGGAACGGTCGGCCGCCTGACGCTCAAGGCGCTGAACGTTCCGGTCGAAGTCCGGCTGAACCAGCTGACCGCGACCCTCGAGCGGCTGAAAAGCAACGGCTTCGTCTTTGCCGAGCGCTATGTCGTCGTGAACATCCCCGGCGCCAGCGTCGAGGCGGTCGAGAACGGCGTGGTCCAGCGCAAGCATCTCGCGGTCGTCGGTCGCCCCGATCGGCCCTCGCCGGTGCTCCAGGCCAATATCACCTCGGTGAACCTCAACCCCTACTGGACCGTGCCGACCTCGATCGTGAAGGCCGACATCATCCCCAAGATGCGCAAGGAGCCCGACTTCATCATGAAGTCGAACATGCGCCTTCTCGGAGCGGAAAATCGGGAGATCGATCCGGCGACCGTGAACTGGGCAAGCCTGACTTCGCCCTATTTCACCGTCCGGCAGGATTTTGGCCCGCTCAACGCGCTTGGCCAGCTCAAGATCGACATGCCGAATACCGAGGCGGTCTACATGCACGACACGCCGAAGAAGACGCTGTTTCGTTCGGATGTCCGCTTCAACTCTTCCGGCTGTGCGCGCATCGAAGGGGTGCGCGACCTCGCGGCCTGGCTGCTCGAAGGTACCGAGTGGACTGAGCCGGCGATCGTGGCCGAGATCGCCAAGGGCGAGCGCAAGGACATCCGGCTGAAGAAGGCGGTGCCCGTGGCCTGGGTCTATCTGACCGGCTGGCAGGGTGCCGATGGGCTGGTCCAGTTCCGCGAGGACATCTATGGGCTGGACACGCCGCAGGGCATCGTCACATCGACGATCCAGGCGCGCAAACCCAAGCCGAAGGTGCAGCCAGTCAAGCTCGAGGCACGTCCGGCGTCGGTTGTTCCGAGCCCGGTTGCGACACCGGCCAGGGGCGCAACGGTGAAGGCGGTCACCGCCGTCAACTGAGGCGTCAGGGCGCCCGCAGGATCGCCATCACCTCGCTGATGGCCCGGGCGCGCGCCGCGCCATCTGTACCGATCGTCACCTTGCCGTCGGGCCGCTGCGAATAGGCCGCGCGGCGCTCCCGGCGCGGCAGGTCCGGATGGTCGAAATCGTGGTAGGCGCCGGCGAAGCCCACGAAACGCGCTCCGCCTTGCCCCGCCAGCGCCTCGCAGGGGGCCGCTGGTGTCCAGTCATCCGCCAGTCCCTGAAGGATCGTCGTCGGCACCCGAGCGCGCCAGCCGCGCTTCAGCAGGACCCTGCAGCCAGGATAGAAGGCGATGATCGCCCGAAATCCTCCGGGGCCCGCGGCCGCGCGATCGGCGGCGACATGGAGCGCGGTCGAGCCGCCATTCGACCAGCCGATCAGATGTATCCCCGGGGGTTTGGCGAAGGGCTGATGAGCGAGCCAGTCGGCGGCGCCGAGGGCATCGCTGGCGCGATTTGCCGGCCGCAGCGCTCGTTCGCGATCATTGCAGAGGGCGACGATCCCGCGCGGGCGAAAGCTGTCGGGCAGGAGCACGATGAAGCCTGCCGCGACCAGCCTGGCGCTCCAGTCGCTCTCGCGTGCGCTGAGCCCTCCGGAGGCCCGCCAGAGGCCGCTGCAGCCGTGCAGGGCGACCACGGCGGGGAAGGGGCCTGGTCCAGCGGGCTTGGCGATCCAGCCGATCAGCACGGTGCCGTCGCGTGACGGGAACGTGACCTGCTCCATCGCGCGGGCCGGCATGGTGCAGGCGAGCGCAGCGATCATGACCAGTGCCAGTCGAGCGATCAGGGTGGGGCCTCCATTTCGGCAGGGTTCGGCTTGAAGCAGGGTGTGAAAACGACGACGCCGCAAACCCGGAGGTTCGCGGCGTCGTATTCCCTGACGGAACTAATCGCTCAGTTCAGCTTGGACTTGATTTCCTTCAGGCCGGTGGCGAACAGGCTTTCGCCGGCCTTGCCACCCATCTGGCTGCGCAGGATGCCTTCGGCGGCCAGCGTAGCGGCCTCGGCGGCGGCAGCGCGGACTTCCGCGGCAGCCTCCATCTCGGCCTGCGCGATCTTGTCTTCGGCGGACTTGGTCCGGCGGGTGACGAAATCGGCGAGCTTCTCCTCAGCCTCGGTGGCAAGGCGGATCGCCTCGTCCTTGGCTGCGGCGATGATTGCCTCGGCTTCGCCTTCGGCAGCCTTGCGCTTCGCCTCGTATTCGGCGAGCAGCTTGGCGGCTTCCTGACGCAGCCGGCGAGCTTCGGAAAGCTCGCGGGCAATCTTCTCACCACGCGAATCGAGCGCGCTCAGAAGCGACTTGTGGACGCCAAAATACCCCAGAATGCCGAGGAAGATGACGAGGGCAACCGCAACCCAGACGGTATCCATGGTTCGGTCTCCTCAGGCGCTCAGGACGGACTTGACCGCGGCAGCGGTCTCGGCGTCGGTCGGGCTCTGACCCGTCAGCTTGCCAACGATCTCGGCGGCTGCGCCGGCAGCGATCGTCTCGACATGCTTCATCGCGGCGGTCTTGCGATCCGCGATCGTCTTCTCGGCGGCTGCGAGCTTGGCGCCGAGTTCCGCTTCGGTCGCGTGACGCTTGGCATCGGTTTCGCGAGCGCTGGCGGTGCGAGCGTCCTGAGCGATGGCCTGGGCGTTGCGGCGGCTTTCGGCGAGCGCCTGCTCATGGTCCTTGGCGACGGCCTCGACCTTGGCGTGGATCTCGGTTGCCTGGTCGAGATCGCGAGCGATCGTCGTGCTGCGTTCGGCAAGAACCTCGCCGACACGCGGCAGGGCGATCCGCGACATGAGCCAGTAGAGCACCCCGAAGCTGATCGCGAGCCAGAAGATCTGACTGGCGAAGAAGGTCGGGTCGAAGGGTGGGAAAGCGCCCTTCGCGAACGCCGTGTCGGCCGAAACCGCCATAACGCTGGCGGCGGCTGATACGACCCCGATGCGCTGTGCGCGGGAAGCGCGAACCTGCATGGAACGCCTCTGAAGGTTGCGTCAACGAATGACGGCTCCGCGGCGCATGATAACGCCTGCGGAGCCGCAGTGAATGCTCGTCAGACGACGAAGAGCAGAACGAGCGCGACGACGAACGCGAAGATGCCGAGACCTTCCGCGAGCGCCGCGCCGATGAAGGCGCGCGGGAACTGGCCGTCGGCGGCCGACGGGTTGCGCAGGGCGCCGGACAGGAAGTTGCCGAAGATGGTGCCGACGCCGATAGCGGCGAGGCCCATGCCGAGGCTGGCGAGACCAGCGCCGATATACTTAGCTGCGACGGGATCCATAGTCTTTCTCCGATGTAAAACAGTTGAGAGTGGTGGAAGGGTGAAGTCTCGCGAGCTCGCCCGGTCAGTGTCCGGGATGGAGAGCGTCGTTGAGATAGACGCAGGTCAATATCGTGAAGACATAGGCCTGCAGAAAAGCGACGAGGAACTCAAGCGCGGTCAGCGCGACGGCCAGGAACAGCGGCAGCGGCGCCAGGGTGGCGTAGATGCCGGCGCCGGTCAGGGCGACGACGAAGCCGCCGAAGACCTTCAGCGCGATGTGGCCGGCCAGCATGTTGCCGAACAGGCGCAGGCTGAGCGAGATCGGCCGGGACATGAAGGAGACGGCTTCGATCAGGACCATGAACGGCAGCAGCCAGCCCGGCACGCCTTCCGGCACGAACAGGCCGAAGAAATGGCTGCCATGCTTCATGATTCCGTAGACCAGCACGACGGTGATCACGAGGAACGCGAAGGCCGCCGTCACGATGATCTGGCTGGTGACGGTGAACGAGCCAGGGATCAGGCCGAGCATGTTCGCAGTCAGCACGAACATGAAGAGCGAGAAGACGAAGGGGAAAAAGCGCATCCCATCCCGGCCCATCACGCCTGTGATGGTGGACGCAACGAACTCGTAGAGCATCTCGGCGAGCGACTGCAGGCGCCCCGGAACCGTCGCCCGCTGGCGCGAGCCATAGATCATGATGGCGGAGATCACCGCGACGGCGACCACCATGAACAGCGATGCGTTGGTGAAGGACAGATCGAGGCCGAACGGCCGCAGGCCCAGGATCGGCTTGATCTCGAATTGGTGGATCGGATCGATTCCGCCGCCAGCCGCCATAAGTCACCCCTAAATTGCCCCGGTTCGGGGCACTGCAAACACATTCAACGTTCCGGTTCGCCGCCCTTCGGTGAGGAAGGGCGCGTTCCGAGCCGATAGGCGGAGCGCAGGCCGGCAATGGTTCCGATCACCAGGAAGGCGATCAGCAGGAACGGCGACGTTCCTAACCACCGGTCGCCGAAATACCCGATCAGGGCACCAGCGATAACGCCGCCAGCCATATCCGTGGCCGCGCGAAAACCTGATGACATTGCGCCCGCAAGCGCTTTGTCGGGACCCGCTTTCTCCGAATCCGCCTTTTCGGCGGCTTCGGCACGCCCGAGGGCAGCCTTGAGCGAGTCCAGCCTTTCCCGCAACTTCGGATCGGAGCCGTTCGGGTCGGATTCAGACATCAGCAACTCCCTCCCGACCGTGTCATGGCCACGACCGCGTCCGAAATTGCCGCGAACCTGTCCGGACCCCGCAGGCCGAGCCGTTGTCAGCGCGTTTCCTTTATTGTCCGCTCCGACGACTGTCAAGGCATGGTGATTGGTGTTAACTTATTGAAATTATTTGATATTAGCGCTTTGTGCGGCATTCTTGCCGCATTGCGAACCCGAATGTGGCTTTTTTTCAGACGGCTTCGCGGATTTGTTCCGCGGTTGCGAGGTCGACCGAGACCAGCTGGCTGACCCCTCGCTCGGCCATGGTCACGCCGAACAGCCGCTCCATGCGCGCCATGGTGATGGGGTTGTGGGTGATCAAAATGAAGCGTGTCTCGGTGTTTCGGGCCATATCGTCGAGCAGATCGCAGTAGCGCTCGACATTGGCGTCATCAAGCGGCGCGTCGACCTCGTCGAGCACGCAGATCGGCGAGGGGTTGGTCAGGAACACGGCGAAGATCAGGGCGGTCGCGGTCAGGGCCTGTTCGCCTCCGGAGAGCAAGGTCATCACCTGCGGCTTTTTGCCCGGGGGGCGCGCGAAGATTTCCAGCCCCGCCTCGAGAGGATCCTCCGAGTCGACCAGCCGGAGTTCGGCGGTGCCGCCGCCGAACAGGATGCCGAACAGGCGCTGGAAGTGTTCGTGCACCACCTCGAACGCGGCCAGCAGCCGTTCCCGGCCTTCGCGGTTCAGCGCGCCGATGGCCTGGCGCAGGCGCCGGATCGCCTCGCTCAGGTCGTCGCGCTCCCCTGTCAGGCCAGCGCGCTTGGTCTGGATGTCGACGAGTTCATCCTCGGCGCGCAGGTTCACGGCGCCGAGGCGCTCGCGTTCAGCTTTCAGGCCCGTGAGACGGCCTTCGATTTCCGCGGGATTCGGCAGCGCATCCCCCGGCTTGATCAGAGTCAGTTCCTGGAGGCCGGCGAGCCCGGTCTCGAGCCCGTCCTCGATCTGCCGCTCCACGTCGGCCAGGCGCTGTCGGGCAGCCTCAAGCCGTGCCTCAGCAGAGGCACGGACCTCGCGTGCACCGGAGAGGGTCTCCAATGCCGCTCTCGCCTGCCGGTCGGCTTCAGCCTGAGCGGTCTCAGCGGCGGCCAAGCTGTCTGCCGCTTCGCGGCGCGCCGTCTCGGCAGCCTCGATCTCACCGACCAGACGCCGGCGCTCGACGAGAAAGGTATCCGGCGCTTCGAGCAGCGCCTTGCGCTCGATCTCCGCAGTCGCGATCCGCCGTTTCGTCTCGTCTGCGGTCTGGGCACTTGTTCTGGCTCGCTCCTGCCAGGCTCTGATATCGCCGGAGATCGTGGCGCGGCGACGCTCGCGAAGTTCCGCCTCTCGCGCCAGGGTCTGGACGCGGGCACGCGCATCCGAAGCGGCTGCGCGCTGTTCCCCGAGGATGGCGCGCGCCTTCAGGAGGGCGCTCTCGAGCTCGGTCGCCGGGGCCAGCGCGGCCAGAGCCTCTTCGGCTGCCGAAGCCTGGGTCGTTGCCTCCGTGATGGCGTGCCCCAGGCGGGCGACGGCCTCATTGAGAGCAGAGCGGCGAGCGGCTGTTTCGCTGGCCTTGCGCTCCGCGCTTGCGAGCCGCTCCCGGGTCTGATCCAGCTCGCGCCGCACCAGCCGCACGGCCTCGATGGCGGCCGCTTCAGCCTGTGCAGAGGCGCGAACCGCCTGGCTGGCCGCGTCGAAGTCCTGTCGCGCAAGCTCCGCAGCCCTGCGCGCCGTCTCCGCCTCGCGTTCGAGGTCGCCGAGGCGGTTCTTTTCGGCAAGGCGGCGGGCTGCGGCCGAGGGGGCTTCCGCGGCGCTGGTGAAGCCGTCCCAGCGCCAGATGTCTCCTTCGCGCGAGACCAGGCGCTGGCCGGGCTGCAGCGAGGCGCGAAGCCGTGGGCCCTCTTCGCGCGGGACGATGCCGACCTGAGCCAGGCGCCGCGCCAGCGCCTGCGGCCCGCGCACATGCCGGGCCAGTGCCTCGGCGCCATCGGGAAGGGCAGGGTCGCCCGCGGTCCTGCCCATATCGCGCCAATGAGCTGGTGCAGATGTGTCGGAGGCGGCATCGAGATCATCGCCAAGCGCCGCACCAAGCGCGGTTTCGAACCCCTTCGTGACGCTGATCGCTTCGAGGATCGCCGGCCAGCGATCGCCGGCTGCCGGTGCCAGCAGTTTCTGCAGCGTACGGATTTCCGTGTCGAGCCGCTGAGCCACGCGATCGGCCTCGGCCAGCGGCGTGCGCAGTCGGGTTTCCTCCTCACGGGCAGCGCCAAGAGCCGCTCTTGCGCTGGCTGCAGCGGCATCCGCCTCCCGCATGGCTTCCTCGGCCCGCGCGCGCGCGTCCTTCAATCTGTCGAGTTGGGCAGCGGCATCTCCTGCGTCGAGCGCGGCGAGGTCGCGATGCAACCTGTCCCGCTCCGCGACATTCCTGGCCTCGCGGCTCCGGGCTTCACGGAGCGTCCGCTCCAAGGCATCGCGGCGGGCTGCGAATTCGGACAATCTTGCCTGTGCCGTGGAATGCTCGCTCTCTGCCTGAAGCAGGATCGCTTCAGCCTCGGCCAGGGAGGCCGAAGCAGTCTCTCCGACGGTCGTGGCCACGCTGGCTTCGCTGGCAAGCGTCTCATCTTCCCCAGTCAGCCGCGCGAGGCTTTCAGCGGCATCGTCGGCGACGCGGTCCTGGCGCGTGAGATCGCTCTGCAGTTCGGTCAGGCGCTTGCCAAGTTCCTCTGCGCGTTGCTTGGCGCGTCTGTTCGCGGCCTCGAGTTCATCGAGGCCGCGCTTCAGCCTGACCAATGCGGCGGCCGCGGCGGCCTCGGCTTCGCGTAGCGCAGGCAGCGCATGCGCCGCCACAGCCTGACGACGCGCCGCTTCTGCCTGGATGCCTGTCTGTTCGGCAACGCCACGGACAGCCGCTTCCAGGACCTGCTCCGCAGCGGCCGCGTGTTCGCGCGCGTCGCGATGGGCAATCAGGGCCAGCGTGGCCTCGGCGCGGCGGATGTCGGCGGCAAGGCTGCGATAGCGCCCGGCCTGCCGCGCCTGGCGCTGCAAGGCATCGACTTGCGTGCCGATCTCGCCAAGCACGTCCTCCAGCCGCGTCAGATTCTCCTCCGCGCCCCTGAGCCGGAGTTCGGCCTCGTGCCGGCGGCTGTACAGGCCCGCGATGCCGGCCGCGTCTTCAAGGATGCGGCGACGGGATTGCGGCTTGGCGGCGATCAGCTCGCTGATCTGCCCCTGCCGCACCAGGGCCGGCGAGCGGGCACCGGTCGCCGCATCGGCAAAGAGCAGTTGCACGTCGCGGGCGCGCACCTCCTTGCCATTGACACGATAGGTCGAGCCTTCCTCGCGCTCGATCCGGCGGGTCACTTCGAGGACATCGGTATCGTTGAAGGCCGCGGGAGCCTTGCGGTCGCTATTGTCGAGGGTGAGCGCGACTTCGGCCATGTTGCGGCCGGGGCGTTCGGAGGAGCCCGCGAAGATGACGTCGTCCATGCCGGACGCGCGCATGTTCTTGAACGAACTCTCGCCCATCACCCAGCGCAGGGCTTCGACGAGATTGGACTTGCCGCAGCCATTGGGGCCGACGATTCCCGTCAGGCCTGGCTCGATCAGGAACTCGGACGGCTCGACGAAGGTCTTGAAGCCGGTCAGCTTGAGGCGCGTCAGATGCATCGACGCGCCTCATCGTCCAGGGTGGCGGGATGGCGCGTGGGCTTAGCCGGCCAGCAGCGGCTCGAGGATCTTGTCGAATTCCGCGATCGAAAGCGCACCTGCACGCTTTTGCCCGTTGATGAAGAAGGTCGGCGTCGAGTCAACGCCAGCCTTGGCCCCGCGATCCTTCACTTGCGTGACGGCGTCATAGATATCCTGCCGTTTCAAGCAGGCCTCGAAAGATTCCTGTGTGAAACCGGCCTGCTTCACCATCGCGGCCAGCGCATCGACCGGCTTCTCGGTGAAAGCCCAGTTGCGCTGCTGATCGAACAGCAGATCCGACATCGGGTAGTACTTGTCGTTGCCGTTGCAGCGCGCCAGCATGAAGCCCGCTGTCGCCAGCGGGTCGAGCGGGAATTCGCGCAGCGTGAAGCGCGCCTTGCCGGTGTCGATGTATTTCGCCTTCAGCGCCGGCCAGGTATCGCGGTGGAAGCTCGCGCAATGGCTGCAGGTCAGCGAGGCGTATTCGATGATGGTGACCTTGGCGTCGGGCTTGCCGAGCCAGACATCGCCCAGCGGGCCGGCGACAGCGAGGTCGGCAGTCGAGGATTGCGCCCGGGCCGGAGCGGAACCCAGCATCGCGGCGGCTGCGATCCCGGCCGCGCCGGTCAGAAGCTGTCGCCTGTTCGTCATCGTGCAATATCCTAAGGGGCCAAATCGGTGTCGGGACCATAGTGGCCAACACGAATGTGGCAAGATCGGTTCGCGGGGAATGACGGCTTCCTCACGAAGCCGTGTCATCTCGTGGTGGCGGATTTCTGAGCGATGCCCAGGCCGAGCCGTTCCAGCGCCGCCCGGAGACCCGGGTCTTCGATATGGGCGACCTGCTGGGCGATCCGCCCGACGAGGGCCGGGTCGGGCGGCGGAGGCACCGGCTTCTGCTGGGGGGCTTCGACCGGTCCCTGTTTCAGCACGAGCTTGCCGACGGCACGCCAGCCGAGATGGGTGTTGACCCGCTCCAGGACCACGGGCCCGAGTTGTTGCATGTCGAGCGCGAAGGCGCCCTCGACGCGCACGACGAGTGTTGCTGGTTCCGATGTCTCGCCCGGCGCCGGGCGCCGGCGCGGCCAGTCGATCTTGAGCGGCCGCGATCGTGCCGCCAGCCGCTCGCCGACGATCTCCGGCCAGAGCGAGACGATGGCGCGCCCGGCAAAACCCTGGGCGGCGAGCGCAGGGGCAAGGCAATCATCGATCAGGTCGGCGAGGGGTTTGGCAGCCATGCTCTATTCTGGAGCCGGCGCAACCGCGCGACAAGGGCCGAAGCTCTATCAGCTGTTTCGGTGACGTCGCCACCTTTCGGCACTGATCTCCCAGATTTCCGAAAGATGCCGGCCGCCGACATAGTCGCGCATCTCGGACCGGATGACGTGCATGCCCGCGCTCTCGGAGATGCGGCGGGACGCGATATTGTCGGCGGCCTTCGGCACGCGCAGCACCGAACGCCCGAGGACATCGAACCAGAAATCGGTGACGGCGGCGGCCGCTTCGCTCATCAGCCCTTGTCCCTGCCAGGGCAGGCCGAGCCAGAAGCCGCGGTTCTCGTCCTCGCCCTCCCTCAGCGAGATCAGGCCGACGAGTTGGCCGGGCTCGGTCTTCAGCCGCAGGCTCCAGTGCCATTCCCTGCCCTCAGCCATTCCTGGCAGGGCAAGTTCGTGCAGATAGGTGAGCGCGCCGTCGGGCGGGTAGGGCCAGGGCACCCGCTTGGTCAGATAGCGCACGATCTCCCAATGCGGAAACAGCGCCTGGATCGCTGCTGCGTCATCGAGCGTCAGGGGCTTGAGGACCAGGCGGCGCGTTTCGAGGGCGGGGATGGCGTCTGCCTGGGCCACGTTTCCGGATTTTCGCGCGTTGCGGAGCTTGCGGTTGGGGGGCGGCACGCTAAACCGGGTCCATGAACCTCGCAACGCGACCGCCCGTGCCAGAGGCTGCCGATCTGCTGGACTGGTACGATCGCCACCGCCGTGTCCTGCCTTGGCGCGCCTTGCCCGGCGAGAGGGCTGAGCCCTACCGCGTCTGGGTCTCGGAGATCATGTTGCAGCAGACGACGATTGCTGCCGTGAAGCCTTATTTCGAGCGGTTCATGGCGCGGTTCCCGACGGTTGGGGCGCTTGCCGACGCGCCGAGCGAGGAGGTCATGCAGGCCTGGGCCGGTCTCGGTTACTACTCGCGGGCTCGCAACCTGCATGCTTGCGCCAAGGCGGTCTCGGCGCTGCACGCGGGTCGCTTTCCCGATACCGAGGAAGGCCTGCGCGAACTGCCGGGCATCGGCACTTATACGGCGGGCGCTGTCGCAGCGATTGCCTTCAACCGGCCGGCGGTTGCGGTTGACGGCAATGTCGAGCGCGTCATGACCCGTCTCTTTGCAATCGAGGAGGCTTTGCCGGGGGGCAAGCCCTTGATCAGGGAGCGCACCCTGGCCCTGTTGCCGTCGGAACGACCGGGCGATTACGCTCAGGCACTGATGGATCTCGGCGCCACGATCTGCACGCCGCGCTCGCCAGCCTGCGGCATTTGTCCGTGGCAAGCGCCGTGCGTCTCACGGGCTGCGGGGACACAGGAGACTTTTCCGCGGAAGGCGGCGAAGAAGACTGGGGCAACCCGCTACGGGGCAGCCTTCGTGCTGCTACGCGAGGATGGCGCCGTTCTGCTGCGGACGCGCCCGGCCAAGGGGCTGCTTGGAGGCATGGCAGAGGTGCCGACCGGCCAATGGAGCGCGGATTACCGCCTCGCTGAGGCCTTGCAGGACGCTCCGCTTCCGGCGCAGTGGCGCAGGCTCGCAACGCCTGTTCGCCATGTCTTCACGCATTTCCCGCTGGAGCTTACGGTCTTTGTCGCGCGTGCCCCGCGGGCGACGCCGGCGCCGCAAGGCTCCCGCTTCACCCCGCTGGCGCGGCTCCGCGACGAGCCGTTCCCGGCGGTCTTCCTGAAGGCGCTCGAGGCGGGGCTCGAGGCGGGGCTCGAGGCGCTCAGGCCGCTGCCATCTGCGCCCTGATCTCGCCGCGCAGTGAATCGAGCAGCGTCAGTCCTTCCGGACGCTCGACATGCCAGAAGGTCCAGCCATTGCAGGCGGGTAACCCCTGGGCCAGCGCTCCGACCTTATGGATCGAGCCGACAGCCGGGCCAAGCAGCAGCGTGCCGTCGGCCCGGATGGTTGCCTTGTGGCGGCGTTTCTCGTCGACGACACTCTCACCGGCCTTGACCAGTCCGGCCTCGACCAGGCTGAGGAAGGGCACGCGCGGTTCGCTGCGCTTCGAAGGCGCGGTCGAGAACGATTCGGGCGGCAATGGCTGGACAGCGGCGATGCGCTTGCGCGCCGCCTCGGCATAGACCGGGTCGCGTTCAAGACCGATGAACCGCCGACCGAGAGCCTTCGCGACGGCGCCCGTGGTGCCGGTGCCGAAGAACGGATCGAGGATCACGTCCCCGGGGTTGCTGGCCGAAAGCATGACGCGGGCCAGCAGGGCCTCCGGCTTTTGAGTCGGATGCACCTTGGCGCCGGACGCGTCCTTCAGGCGTTCTTCGCCGGTGCAGAGCGGCAGATACCAGTCCGAGCGCATCTGCAGGTCGTCATTCCCGCCCTTCAATGCCTCGTAATGGAAGGTGTATTTCGAGCTTTCGCCGCGCGCCGCCCAGATCAGTGTTTCATGCGCGTTGGTGAAGCGCCGGCCACGGAAGTTCGGCATCGGGTTGGCCTTGCGCCAGACGATGTCGTTCAGCATCCAGAAGCCGAGATCCTGCAGGATCGCGCCGACGCGGAAAATGTTGTGATAGGAGCCGATCACCCACATTGCGCCGTCTGGCTTCAGCACCCGCCGGCAGGCCGTCAGCCAGGCTCGCGTGAAGGCGTCATACTCAGCGAAGGAAGCGAACTTGTCCCAGTCGTCGTCGACGGCGTCGACGAGGCTGTCGTCAGGCCGGCGGAGATCACCGCCCAGCTGAAGATTGTAGGGTGGATCCGCGAAGACGAGGTCGACGCTTGCCGGAGGCAGGCGGTCGAGCGCGGCGATGCAGTCGCCGACGACGACCTGATCGAGCGGAAGATCAAATGAAAGGCTCGAAGCCTTCATCCGAGACTGCAGCGCAGGCCGTCCGGTACGCGAAACCTGAATCCGGACGGCGGCGCTGGCAGTCCCGGTACGCGAGGTACCCATGACGCCGAAACCATTACGCAACTTCAACAGTCGCGATCTTGGGGGAGTCAGGGTAAAAGCCGGGTTTCCGGGTTGAAAAAAATGCGTCTCGTTTTGGGGCTGCAGTTTTTGCCTAGTGCATTGGCAAACCAACTGAATCCGGATCGGGAGTTAAGAAACGGCTAACGTCTCGCGAGCGGCATGCAACCGCTCAGCGCCGCCAGACGCCCTTGATCGGCGCGAAGGAAAAACGGTGCTCCGGGCACGGGCCGTGGGTCTGTATCGCGGTGCGATGTGCCGCCGTGCCATAGCCGGCATGCCCGGCAAAACCATAGGCGGGATAATGCGTCGCCAGGCGCGCCATCATCCGGTCGCGCGTCACCTTTGCGATGATCGACGCGGCCGCAATCGAGGCCACGCTGCCGTCGCCCTTGATGATCGCATCACAGGAGCAGCCGAGAGTGGGAGGGTCGTTGCCATCGACCAGCACATGCCGCGGCTGGACTGGCAGGCCGGCAACCGCGCGCTTCATGGCGAGCAGCGTCGCCTGCCTGATATTGAGCGCGTCGATTTCCAGCGCAGTGACACTGCCGATCCCGATGCCGAGTGCGGCTTTGGCGATCTCCCCGAACAGCGCTTCGCGCTTTGCGGCGCTGAGCTCCTTCGAATCAGCGAGGCCAGCCGGGATCAGATCGGGATCGAGAATGACGGCAGCCGCCACCACTGGCCCGGCCAGCGGCCCGCGCCCGACCTCGTCGACGCCGGCCAGCGGCCAGAATCCTTGCTCAATTGCGTGCGCCTCGCGGCTGAAATCGGCGGCCATGCCCGGTCCAGGAAAGAAATCGTTGCCGGGCTTATGCCGGAAGGCCATCGGCTAGAACAGGCTGAGCTGTGCCTTTTCCTTCTCCGGCTTGAGGAAAAGGTCGCTGCGGAGCCGCAGCCGCGTCGCGTTGAAGCCGAGGCGTTCCGCCGCCATTTCGAAGCGCCGCCCGATCATCCAAGCATAGGGTCCTGAACCGACCTGACGCTGGCCCCAGGCCGAGTCATAATCCTTGCCGCCGCGCGTCGAGCGGATCAGCGAAACGACATGGCGCAGTTTGTCCGGGTGGTGGGTCAGGAGCCAGTCCTGGACGAGGTCCTTCACCTCCAGTGGCAGGCGCAGCAGCACATAACCGGCCTCGCGCGCCCCGGCGGCTTTGGCGGCGTCGAGAATGCGCTCGATTTCCTGCTCGTTGATCGCAGGAATGATGGGCGCGACCAGCACGGTCACCGGAATGCCGGCATCCGACAACCGCTTGATCGTCTCCAGCCGTTTCGCCGGCGCGGCGGCGCGCGGCTCCATGCCACGTGCGATTTTGGGATCGAGCGTCGTCACGGAGATCGCGACCTTGACGAGCCCCTGCGCTGCCATCGGCGCCAGGATGTCGATGTCGCGCTGGACCAGTGCCGATTTCGTGACGATGCCGACCGGGTGGCGGAAGCGCGCCAGCACCTCCAGGATCGAGCGCATGATCCGAAGCTTCTTCTCTATCGGCTGATAGGCGTCGGTATTGGTGCCGATCGCGATGGTGCGCGGCTGGTAGGATGGTGCCGACAATTCCTTCTCGAGCAGCAGCGCGGCGTCGGGCTTCGCGGTCAGCTTGCTTTCGAAATCGAGCCCGGGTGAAAGCCCGAGATAGGCATGGCTCGGCCGCGCGAAACAGTAGACGCAGCCATGCTCGCAGCCGCGATAGGGGTTGATCGAGCGATCGAACGAGATATCCGGCGAATCGTTCCTCGTGATGATCGTGCGCGCCTTCTCGATCGCGACTTCGGTCTTGAAGGCGGGCAGTTCGCCGAGAGAGCCCCAGCCATCATCTTCGGCGACACGCTGTTCGGTCTCGAAGCGTCCGCCTGGATTGATCGTTGCACCGCGTCCGCGCCGCCGTTCCGGATCGATGCGGTGGCCGGCATAGGCGAGCGGTTCCACGGGGGCGACGCGCGCGGATGCCGACAGCGTTTCGCCGTCATGCCGCCTGAGCGGTTGGGCTGCGAGCGGTCGCGAGCTGGGTCTGGCTTGCTGCATGGCGCTGAGCCGTTCCTGAGAGGGCCGTAAGAATCGGCGGTTCCGTGACTATCAATGTGAACATATAGAGAACAAAACGCAAGTGGCGGGATTGCGGCATGTTGCGCTGCGTCATAATCAATTGGCCATGCTTACAGCCGTCATCAGGGCCGACGGACCGGCCAGTGCTCTCGCCGCGACCATTTCCGTGCTGATCCCGGCCGTTGCCGAAGGCTTCCTCGGCCATGCGGTGGTGGTCGATGCGGAGGGTGAGGGGGACGTGGAGCGCCTCGCCGACGTGACGGGCGCGACCTATGTCAGGGCGGCGGCACCTGAAAGTTGGCATGCCGGCGCCGCACAGGCGCGAGGCGATTGGCTGCTTCTGTTGAGCGCCGGGGACATTCTGCAGTCGAACTGGATTCAGGTGGCGGAGCGCCATCTGCTGCTTGCGCCCGACAGGCCGGCATTGCTGCCGTTGAGCGGGATTGCTGCGTCGCTCAAGGAGCGCGCCGCGCTGTCATTCGGCCCGCGTCGGCTGCGGGCCGGCCTTGTGGTGCCGAAGCGACTGGTTCTGGCTGGGCGGCTGAATGCCGCGCCGCGACGTCTCTCGGTGCGCCGGGAGCGCGCCGTATCCTGAGGCTTTAGGGATCGGCCCGAAAGGCGGATTGCGGTTTTCGGGCCGATGCAACCCTGGAAGGTCAGATCGGACCGGATACGATATCGGGCCCGATGATCTAAAGCTGGTTCGTCCGGAAGGTATCGCAGCTTTGCAGCGAGCCGGACTTGAAGCCCGTCGTGAACCAGCGGGTGCGCTGCGCCGACGAACCGTGGGTGAAGGAATCGGGGACGGCCACGCCTTGCGAGGCTTGCTGCAGCCGGTCGTCACCGATTGCGGCTGCCGTCCGCATCGCCTCGTCGACATCGCCCTGGTCGATTCGGCCCATCGCCTGGACATTATGTGCCCAGACGCCGGCGAAGCAGTCGGCCTGCAGCTCGACCCGCACAGACAGCGCATTCGATTCGCGCTCCGAGATGCGCTGTCGCAGCTGATTCACCTTGGGCAGGATGCCGAGCAGGTTCTGGATGTGATGGCCGACCTCATGCCCGATCACATAGGCATAGGCGAAGTCACCACCACCGCCGAGCTTGCGCTGCATCTCCTGGAAGAAGGAGAGGTCGAGATAGACCTTCTTGTCTTCGGGGCAATAGAACGGCCCCATCGCTGCCTGCGCCGTGCCGCAACCTGAGCGATCGATGCGCGAGAACAGCACGAGCTTCGGCGGTTCGTAGCGGCGGTTCGCCTGCTGCGGCAGGATCTTGGTCCAGATATCCTCGTTCTGCGCCAGCACGGCCGAAACGAAGCGGCCCATCTCGTCCTGTGGCGGGCCCGAGGCTGGGCGGCCCTCCTGGGTCGGGGCGCTGCGTCCGACCCCGAGCATTTCGGCTCCGCCGATCAGAATGCGCGGATCGATCCCGAGCGCCCAGCCGACAAGACCGAGTACGACCATGGTTCCGATGCCGACACCGCCGCGCCCGCCAGGGAGCCCCGCGAAGCCGCCGCCGCCATTGCGCCTGTCCTCGAGATTCTCGGACTGGCGATAATCTTCCCAACGCATGGCGGAGTCCCCGTCTAGTCCCGAGCAATCTCGTGGAGAGAGGCCCGGAACTCAAGCTGTTCGTCAACCGGCTCGTGCGCGGGTGGTTCCCATTACCTCAATGATAGCCGCTGTCGGCCCTCACCTTGCCGCGGAAGGTCCAGTAGACGAACGCCGTGTAGAACAGGATCATCGGCAGCAGGAAGCAGACGCCGATCAGGACGAAGATGTGGGACGATGGCGCTGCGGCCACATCCCAGATCGTCAGGCTCGGGGGCACCAGGTAGGGATAGTTCGAGATCGCGAGCCCCAGGAAGCAGAGCAGGAAGATCGCGATGGTGAAGGCAAAGGGCGTGAATTCGTGCTGCCCGTGCAGCCGCTTCCAGACCATGTAGCCGCTGAACGCCGTCAGGACCGGGAATGGCCAGAGCAGCAGCAGGTTGGAGGGCGTGAACCAGCGTTCGGCGATGCGCGGATGTGCGTAGGGCGTCCATAGCGAGACGATCACCGCGAAGGCCATCAGCCCGAGCAGCAGCCATTTCGCCTGATGCCGAGCCCTGTCCGCGACGGCACCTTCCGTCTTGAAGACGAGCCAGGTCGCGCCGAGCAGCGCATAGCCGACGACGACCCCGACCCCGCACATCACCGAGAACGGCGTCAGCCAGTCGAACGGGCCGCCGGCAAACTCGCGGTTGTTCACGGTGATGCCCTGGATCAGCCCACCGAGCACGAGGCCCTGGGCGAAGGCCGCCAGGGTCGAGCCGAGCCAGAAGGCGATGTCCCATTTTTTGTGATGCGGCTTGGCGACCCAGCGAAATTCGAAGGCGACCCCGCGGAAGATCAGCGCCAGCAGCATCAGGATGATCGGTGTGTAGAAGGCCGGCATGATGATGGCGTAGGCGGTCGGAAAGGCGACCCAGAGGCCGCCGCCGCCGAGCACGAGCCAGGTTTCGTTACCGTCCCAGAAGGGCGCGACCGAGTTCATCATCTGGTCACGTTCGCCCTCGTCCCTGGTCGTCGGGAAGAGGATAGCGATGCCGAGGTCGAAACCGTCGAGCACGACATAGAGCATCACGGCCGTGCCGATCAGGACGGCCCAGATGACGGGGAGATACCATTCCATCTCAGCTCTCCCCTCAATTCGCCGGCTGGATCTTGTCGTCGCCGGGATGCCCGTCGCCGAACAGCACGGAGGCGTCGTCCTGCGTCGCCTTGAGTGTCCGCTTCGAAGGTTGCTCCGGCGGGTCCGTGGCGAGGAGAGCGTTGGGCCCCTTGTCGATCAACCGGTTCATCAGCAGGATTCCGGCGGCAAAGACCACGGAATAGACGCAAACGAAGAGCGCGAGCGAGATTGCGACCTGCATTGCCGTTACAGGCGAGACGGAGTCTGCCGAACGCAGCACGCCCGTTGCGAGCCAGGGCTGGCGCCCGACCTCCGTCACGAACCAGCCGGCCAGGATGGCGACGAATCCGAGGGGCCAGGTGTATTGCGCCAGCCAGAGCCAGCGTCGTGCCTCGAACACCTTGCCGCGTGACCAGAGATAGGCGCCGAGCCAGCCGAAACCGATCATCAGGAAGCCGATGCCGACCATCAGGCGGAAGGCGAAGAAGGGAATCTTGACGGGCGGCCGGTCCTGCGGTGCGAAATCGTTGAGGCCGGGAAAGAGGGCGCTCATGCTGCCATGGGTCACGAGACTGGCGAGGCCGGGAATCGCGATTTCGTAACGGTTGATGCCGGCTTGCTCGTCGGGCCAGGCGAAGAGAACCAGGGCGCCGGGCTTGGACGAATCCCAATGCGCTTCGATCGCGGCGAGCTTCGCCGGCTGGTATTTCGCCGTGTCCTCGCCGTGCTGATGGCCGATGACGGCCTGGATCGGCGCCGTCAGGGCGATCATCAGGATCGCCATCCGCACCATCGTCCTGGCAGGCTCGATGCTCGTCCCAGCCAGGAGATGGCGCGCTCCCGTCGCCAGCACCACGAAGGCGGTGGTCAGATAGGCCGCTGTCATCATGTGCATGAAGCGCAACGGGAAGGTCGGATTGAAGATGATCTGAAGCCAGTCGACCGGGTAGGCGATGCCGTCGCGCATCTCGTGGCCGGTCGGATATTGCATCCAGCTATTGGCCGAAAGGATCCAGAACCCCGACAACGCCGTTCCGCCCGCGACGATCACCGCGGACAGGAAATGCAGCCAGGGCGGAACGCGCTTCCAGCCGAACAGCATGACCCCGAGGAAGGAGGCTTCGAGGAAGAAGGCGCTCAGCACCTCATAGCCGATCAGCGGACCGATGACGTTGCCGACCACCGTCGAGAACCGGCTCCAGTTCGTGCCGAACTGGTAGGACAGCACGATGCCCGAGACCACGCCCATCGCAAAGGAGACCGCGAAGATCTTGGTCCAGAACCGGGCAAGCAGATGGAATTTGTCGTCGCCGGTCTTCAGCCAGAGGCCGAGCAATGTCGCGATATAGGCTGAGAGCCCGATCGTGAAGGCGGGGAAGACGATGTGAAAGGAAACCGTGAAAGCAAACTGAATGCGCGAAAGCAGAAATGCGTCGATTTCCATCGCGAGGCTCCGGCCGGCACGCCGCATGAGCGGCTTGAAACGACTCTGCCCGCACAACATCGTCGCTGCGGGGCAACTTAGTCAAATCCGAAACTGTGCGAGGGGCCGGAATGTCGCAGAGGCAGGGTCGCGTTGTCGCAGGCGAATACTCTAGATGGCTGCGTCGAGCGCTGTCCTGAGCGCCCGCATGTCACGCCAGGCGAGGCGCTTCTGCAGGGGCTGGCGCAGCAGATAGGCGGGGTGAAGCGTGGCAAGGGCGCGGATGCGCCGGGTGCCCATATCATACTCGGTCCATTTGCCGCGCGAGGCGAGGATACCGGTGAAACCGAGCAGGCCCTGGGCAGAGGGGCCGCCGATGCAGACGAGGATGTCGGGATTGGCGAGTTCGATCTGCCGCTGAATGAAAGGCAGGCAGATCGCGACCTCCTGCGGGGTCGGCGTGCGGTTGCCGGGCGGACGCCAGGGCAGAAGATTGGCGATGTAGACATGGTCCTGCCGGTTGAGGCCGATGGCCGCCAGCATCCGGTCGAGCAACTGGCCGGAGCGGCCGACGAAGGGCAGGCCGAGCCTGTCCTCATCCGCGCCGGGTGCCTCGCCGACGAACATCACGCGCCCCTCTGGATTGCCGTCGGCAAAGACCAGATTCTTCGCCGTGGCCTTGAGTGCGCAACCCTCGAAGCTGCCCAGCGCCGCCTTCAATTCGTCGAGCGTCTTGGCCTGCCCGGCCAGCAGGCGCGCACTCTGCATAGCTTCGTCAGGCGCCGTTGCGTCGGCCGCGATGACACGCGCAGCAGGAACCGCACGCAGAGGATTGCGGCGGGCTGCAGCCTGTGTGGCGGCGGCTTCCGCGAGCTTTGCGGATTCGGCGAAGTGGTCATGCGGCGTCTCGTCGAGCATCTCGGTGACGCCCATCTCGGCGTACCAGGCAATGAGTTCGACGGGATCGTGGCCAGCAGGGATCATCCCGGCGTCCTAGCACGGACCGGCGCGGCTTCGCGACACCTGTCGGGCGGCTGTTCGGCTCAACGTGCTCGTTGGAGCCGTCGATCGCGGTTGCAAATTGGAACGTGGGCTCGGATAGAGGGGTTCCAATCTGGTTTCGGTTTGGCTTGAGCCAGAGGGCATGATCGTTCATATATAAACTATCGCTGTCGAGGCGACGGTTGCTGGCGGAGGGCAGGATGGAACTCGAGGAAGCGCAAAGCACCCCGCGCGAAAGCATGGACTATGACGTCGTCATCGTCGGCGCAGGTCCTGCTGGTCTTGCAGCCGCCATCCGCCTCAAGCAGCTCGACGAGGCCAT
>UBZM01000035.1 GCA_900470095.1 Hyphomicrobiales bacterium | reverse complement strand
TTTAATAGGTCCTGAGCCTAATTCAGTTCCTGTTGATCTAAGCTGGTTTAGCGGAGTAAATGCAGAAGGCCGAGAGAAAGTCCAATGGCCGCGCAAGTCGCATCCTTCGACTACTATGAGCTCCAGCGCGCCAAGCAGCTCGCCCGGGCCGAAGATGATGCACGTCTGGCTTCCGACGCCATGGCGCGCGCTGAGTTGGAGCGCCGTAACGGTATGTTCTCAGCCTTCGATCCTTCGCAGATGCGCATAGGGCGGCGACGGGTTCCCTACCACAAATCATAACATCCGACGCTGCAGCCCTCGGGCCTGCGAAGTCAGCCCTAT
This sequence comes from Hyphomicrobiales bacterium, assembly GCA_900470095.1. GTDB lineage: Bacteria > Pseudomonadota > Alphaproteobacteria > Rhizobiales > Beijerinckiaceae > Allobosea. The sequence continues at coordinate 63,700 of UBZM01000035.1, read as the reverse complement.
CGCATCTAACCTGACAGCCAATGATGGCGCGTTCATTGTGGGCGACCAGCGGCCATGCTCGTAAGCCACAAGCCAATCCCGGCTTGTTATCAAATTCCGATTTTAACTACAAGTTGTGGCTTGTGTTCAAATTCTGAAATTCACAACAAATGAGATGCGTCATGAGAAAGCTGACTGCGGCGGAGGGCATCCTGTTCGCCGAACTCGCCGAGCGCGCTTATCACGCCGAGTTTGATCACCAGTTCCCGCTCAACGGGCAGTTCTCCATGGAGAAGCGTCCGACCCGAGAGAGGGAGATGAAGGAATACTGGTATTATCAGGGCTACCGAAAAGCCTCTGATGGCAACCCTGGCGTGCGCTATCGTATGTATGTCGGACCGGCTGGTGATCCCGAGCTCGAGAAGAGGATCGAGCGCTTCAAGACCCTGAAGGGCGATGCGCGGGAGCGGTCGCGCATGGGCACCCAGCTCAAGTCCATGGGGAACCCGGCGCCCGGTCCGCTTGAAGGCGGCATCGTCAAGGTCCTGGCCGAAGAGGGCATCTTCCGTATGCGTTCCATCATCGTCGGATCCATGGCTTACCAGACCTATGGCTCTCTCATCGGCGTGAAGCTTCCCCTCGCGCAGATGATGACGCAGGACGTCGACTTCGCGCAGGATCACGGGATCTCGATCAGCATCGACGACAGGACCGGCAACCTGCTCGAAGCGTTGCAGCGCTATGACGAGACGTTCCGCCCTGCCCCGCAGGTCAACGACAGCACGAACAGCACCACCTACGCCAACGCCCAGAATTTCCGTGTCGACTTCATCACGTCGGACCGTGCTTCCGACGAGGTTGGCGATCGCGCCACCACCCTGCCCTCACTGGGCGGCGTCGGCGCCGTTCCCCTGCGCCACATCGACTACTTGATCAAGGACCCCGTCCGGGCGGTCATCCTGCATGAGTCCGGGGTCTCCGTCCGCGTTCCGCAGCCCGCGCGTTATGCCGTGCACAAGATGATCGTCTCAGGGATGAGGCACGAAAGCGGCCGCGAGAAAGCTGCCAAGGATCTTCGGCAGGCGCATGACCTCATCCTTGCCCATGACCTCCCGCGGCGCGGCCACGACATCGCAGAAGCCTGGATCGAGGCGTGGGAACGGGGCCCGCGCTGGCGCGAAGAACTCGCCAAGGCGGCGCTGCGGCTAGAGCCTGACGCCCGTGAGATCCTTAGCCGCAATGTGACCCGCGTGAGCGACAGCCATGGCTTCCAGGCAGATGCCGAGCCCAGCCGAGCGATCAGCTGCACCCTCAAGCCGCGATCTGCGGCTCAAAGCGCCAAAGCGCCTGGCGATCTGGTCGGCATCACAGTCACCCGAACGGACGTCGAAGACGCTCTGCAGACAATCCGCACCGGCGCCACCTCGCATACGCCTCAGGCGCGGCTGCTCACGACCTTCAAGGACGGGATCGTGCAGCCGGAATGGAGACGTCGCTCCGATGGCAAGTTCGCAAAAACCCGTAAGATCCTCAGCGGCGAGGAAGCCCTTGCAAACCTGCTCGCCATCTTCGGACACGTCGACAATATGAAGGTCTTCCTGCACCCGGAGAAATCGGAGCCGGCCCTCGCAATGGCCGATCCCGATATCGCTAACCTCTATCAGGCCGCCGTGGAAACTCCGGCTAACGCCCTTTCGACTACGGCGGTCGGCAAAGGCCCGTAGCGCTGACGTGATGGTCCGTCTGCCGCGCCGATCGCGCGGCCGGCCTTGGTTTTGATCGACGAAGCCCAGCTAAGAATTCTCAAGGAGAGACCCTCGTCTTCCAGCCGACCGCCCCGCATGGCGACGGCCGCTTCATCGACGGCGACCCTGTATCGCCGCCACGCGGTGCTCGCAGGGAAAACGCTGGCCATGCTGAGGGCGCGGTGTAGCGCTGGTTAGGCTCGAGCGTGGGCTAGTCGGCCTAGCGAGGATCCTGATGCTTTCAGGAGGAATAATTCTATGTTATCCTTTCATAGGAAAGGAAATCACATGCCCACGCTACCCGGTCACGCTTCCCGCCCAGAGGCCGGTGCGGTCATCACCAAGGCCACCATCCGCGCGGCCGACCAACTTCAGGTCTCCGCCCGAACCCTCGCCGCGATCATCGGCATCAGCGAGGCCACGGTCTCGCGCATGAAGCGCGGTGCCTTCGGCCTGGAACCCGGCACCAAGCCGTTCGAGCTTGCCGTCCTCTTCGTGCGGCTGTTCCGCTCTCTCGATGCCATCGTCGGAGGGGACGATCAGGTCGCTGCAAGCTGGCTTGCCAATCCCAATACCGCTCTCGATGCCCGGCCGATCGAGAAGCTTCAGACCGTGAGTGGACTCGTCGATGTCATCGCCTACCTGGACGCGCGTCGCGCTCTCGTCTGAGTTCCAGCACTTCGAAGGGCCATGCTGGCGCCTTGTTGAGGCACAGCATCAGGTTTCGACGCTGAAGCTCACCGATACCTTGGCCGAGCAAGCCCTGCTGGAAGATCTGATCGAGAACTCCAAGCCGCCGGTACCGACAGAATGTCGCCACCTCGATTTCCTCCTCGCGACCCCCTTCCGATATGGCGCGATCTATCCGAAGGGATCACGGTTCCGGCGCGCTGGTCGAACGGCTGGCGTTTACTACGCTGCCGAGCGCCCGGCGACAGCGATCGCCGAAATGGCCTTTTATCGGCTGCTGTTCTTTTCAGAGTCTCCTGCTACACCCTGGCCGTCGAATGCCGCCGAATACACGGCCTTCTCGGCCGCGGTTGGTACAGCATCCCTCCTCGATCTCACCCAGGAGCCGCTTTCCGAAGATGCGGTCATCTGGACAGATCTCTTCGCCTATGAGGGCTGTCAGGCTTTCGCGGAGGCTGCGCGGGCGGCCAACGCCGAGGTGATCCGCTATCAGTCGGTTCGCGATCCTGCCAAAGGCAGCAATCTCGCGATCCTGATGTGTCGGGCTTTTGCGAGGCCCGCACCCGTCGAGAGGCAAAGCTGGCGCATGCGCGTCAGCGCATCCGGCGTCCGGGCCCTATGCGAGTTCCCGCAGCAAGCACTGGAGTTCGGCCGAGATGCCTTCGCGGCCGATCCGCGCATTGCCGGCCTGAATTGGGATCGCCGCTAAGAACCCATCTCAATGGGTTATCTACATGGTCACCATCCATCGCGCATATGGTCTGCGCGTCGTGACCTTCACCGATGACCACAAGCCTGCCCATGTCGATGTGGCGACCTTCGGTGCATCCACAGGCCGAATCCCGCCCTTAAGTGCGGGGTTTCCTTATGGCCGATTGGCCAATCCCCATCCGAAGACCTTGCGCGCACGCAACCATGGGACTGAGCGGCAAAGCCGCCGGGGCTACCCGATTCATAAGCACCCCGCAGCCGACCGACGCGGTCGTCTCCCTTGCCTACCGGCACCTCGATATGCCGATTCAACGAGGTCGCTTACGCGGCGCCAGGTCCAACGATTCAACCTGCCGTTAAGGCCTCACGGCCGCCCCTCAAATGCATCAATCCATTATCCAGTCCACTGCGATTCAACGCTGATTCAGCGCAACGGATTCATGCCCTACGACGAGGGGCATTCGCCGGCACCACACACGATCCCCCACCTACCGTGTGTGGTCTTTTCCCGGCTCTCGTTCAGCAATCAGAAGGCCCTATCGATTCAGCGTTGATTCACCCCGTCCACACACGCTCCCCTACCTACCGTGTGTGGTCTTTTCCCGCGGGCTGATTCACCGCACTTTTTGGTCCTCCTTTCTTCCCTTCCTGCACCTCAACCACACACGATCCCCCGCCTACCGTGTGTGGTTCTTTTCCGGGTTTAGCTGAACGGCTGGACTTCAGTCGAAAACAGCTATGGGCCCAATACCGTAAAGCTGGAGCAGATGCTCCAGTCCTTACTGCCTTCGGCTGTGGGCTCTGCGAGGCTTATCCTTCCCAAAATGGGAAGGATGGAAAAACCGGGACGAGCCCCGTTTTCCCACCCAATCGAGCCTGTCCTGCCGATCGCGTTTTTCGTCGGTCCGGAAAAAGTTTCCGGCCTCGGAAAAAGCGCGTTCTCAGGCTCGGTTGGGTTGCGCTCCGGCGACGCGCCGGACGCCTTTTCGAAGGCCCTTGCAGGCGCCTTGGAAAAATCGGGATGGTGCCTCCGCGCGTCCCCAAAGAGGGTCGCACAGGCAGCCTAAGGCAGCCTGTGTGCGGAGGTCAGAAGGCATCCCGATATGTCGCTGGCCGGTTCGAATGACGGTGCTCTCGGCCATGGCCAAGAGGTCTCCCCGGCTCAGCGTCAAGGCACCCCGCGCGCCCCTCTATCGAGCGGCGCACAACACGGCAAAGCCTTGTCGTGGCGGGGTGCCAGGTTGGCCGCGTCGCAATGCTGCTGCGACCAACAAAAAGGCCCGGGAAACCCGGGCCGCAGTCGTCTCAACCACCTTCGGTATTGCATCAGTGCAAGGTGCCCCACCCGCCCCTCGCACAGATCCGCCTTGATCTGCATCAGCTCGCGGAACGCTGTCCGCCATATGATCCTCAAGAAGCATGGCCGTCTCCTCGCTGTGGTTGCGTTGGGCTTCCCAGCGTTCCGAGTCCGAGACCTTCTCGACGATCTCGTCGATCTGATTACAGATCAGCGTCAGCCGGTCGATCATGAGAGCGCCATTGAGATTGTCCTCGTGGAGGGACGCTCCAAGCGAAAGTCTCATCGAGGCGCGCCGGGAAGTTCCGAGGCGGCCGATGGAAAACGGCACAGTGAGCCATGATTAGTGCTTTTTTAATCATGACCGCATGGGGAAACGCGATACTCTACGGGCAGCTTTGGAGGTGATCGGATTCGAGTTTTACTTGAAGCCTTGCCGGGAATCCGGATTCGCTTTCAGGGCCTCGCATGCTCGATCTCGACGACATCGCCGCCAAGAAGCGCATTGCAGCCGAGGAGCGCGCTGCCAAGTCGCGTGCAAAGCGGGGTAGCAGGCGCGCGCAGCGCGAACTCGAGGCCGATCGCCAATGGGAGATAGACGAAGGCGAGCGCGTAGCTGTTCGTGCCCTGCATCGGGTCAACGCCCTTGAGCAGCAGGCACAGCGGCGGATGAAGGACGTCTCACGCGGTGGATCGGGCCTTGCCGACCTAGCGCGCATTTTGGCTAATCCCGGTATCCGAACCGCGAGCGGCCTGCAGAGCCAAAAAGCTCAGAAGCAGACCACCAGGCCGCAGGGCCAGAACGGAGCCGTCTCCTTCCACTTCTCGGTTACGACCTTCTCGAAGGGGGGGCAGCTTGCTGATGTCCTGAAGGGGCGCAAGAGTGCCTCGTCAGCGCTCAGTGGCGGCGGCAAGCATCAGCGCTACATCGACCGTGAGGATGCCGTCGAGGTGGTCCAGGCGAAAGCCATGCAGGGCTATATCGACGATCCATCCAAGCTTGAAGCGGTTGTCAGCGACGGCATGGACGTCTCCTCCTTTGGCAACCTCGGCGCGACCAAGGAGGAGCGCGATGCCTTCTGGGAAGCCGTCGATGATGCCGAGGATGCTCCTCGGAAAACCAAGGTCATCCTGGATCCCGAAAAGGACCCTGCGGTATGGGCCAGTCTTCGAAAGCTGACCCGACACGCTTCTGACATCCCGTCGACGCTTTCGCTCGCGCTGACCACAAATCAAGCGATCTCGGAGACCGTCACGGAGGCTGAAGGCCTCAAGCTCATCGACATCTTCCAGAAGGCCGGCTTCACCAGAATATCAGCCGAGCAGAATGCGGATGACCTGCCCGATGCGCCCATCGCATTCTTGGTCGGCCGCGGTGGTCGCGTCCAGACGCGTCTGGTCATCGAACTCCCTCACGAGATGACGCCCGCGCAGCGCCTCGTGCTGACGAAGGAGTTCTGCAAGTCGTACGAGGATCTCGGCCTCCCCTACTGGGCAGCCATTCACGCTCCGAACGAGCACAACGATAGCCGCAACTATCACGTGCACATCAATCTATACGATCGTCCCGCCAAGAAAATCGAGCACCCGGAGAAGCCAGGCTCGGGCGAAATGATCTGGGACTTCACCTATGTGAGGCAGTTCAAGACAGCTCGGCGGCAAAATCGATCCAATCGACCGTTCATCCAACCTAAGCTTCTCGCGATCGGCCAGGAGAAGACCTGGATCCGGACCGAGCGCGCGCGTTTCGCCAAGCTCGCCAACGAGCATCTGTCTTCTGCCGGGGCTGAGAAGCGCCTCGACCCGCGGACCTATGTCGAGATGGGTGTTCCCGAAAGAGCTCGCGGGCGCGTCGATCCGGCTTCCTATGCTCGCGAGCGTAAGGGGCTGGAGACGAGCCAGGGCCTGAAGCTTGCCGATCAGCAATGGGCGGCCAATCTTCAATCCGTTGCCGCGATCGCCAAGGCGGATGCCTCGTATGAGGCCTATCGCCGAGCCTGGCTGGCGAAGGCTCTGGCTCCGCAGCATGGGCGTCAAACTGCCGAAGCACACCTAGCGAACAAGGCCGCCAAAGAGATCGTTCGCCTGTCGGCGCGGAAGGCCGAGCTCGTCAACGAACGTAATGCCATCTCGCACGTATCGGCAAAGCTTGAGTCACGTTCACGCCTCAAGACCAGGAAAACCCGCGACGATGCCGATGAGGCTGCCATTGCCGTCGCCGGCGGGATGAAGCAAGCGGTCGACGACCTCGACAATCGCATCCGGCTACTTCTCAGGCAGATCCAGAAAGCTGAGCGATTGCTCGTCAAAGCGAAGAGGCTCGACGACGCAACCATGCGCGCGGAGAACTACGCCGCCCTGAACAGGGCCATGTGCGGCATGGTCGAGCGACTGATGGCCGAGCCGGCCATTATCGTTCCCGAGGAGGCCAAGAACCGGGGCGCGGCCAGGATCAATCGGACATCGAAGACACGCGTTGACCAGCCAGATCGCAGTAGGTTCTCCTCCGATCTCATCAGTAAGGCCCGCGATACGGCGAAGGCCATCGCGACAGAGAGGGCGGCAAACCAGCTCCACCCGCCAGCGGAACCAGTCAAGCCTTCAACGCCGCTTCAAGCGCCAATGTCGGCGGCGATCGAGCCACGCCCCCTTGCCAAGGAGCCGCAGCCAGGAACACCCGTGGCATCCAACCCGGCTAGGCCCAAGCCGCCCACCGTTGAGGAGCGGCGCAAGAAGGAAGCCGAGCGCATTGCGCAGTTGCAGAAGCGCTTGGCGATCGCACGGCAGCGCGGACGCGGCGGTCCGGAACGCTAGCAACTTTGGGCCTTGGCATTGAAACCCGCCAGCCGTTTCAGGTCTTCTCGTCGTTTTCGGGCTCTGGCCTCACGAGATCGAGGAAGCTTACCCCGAGCGATTGGGCGATCTCCGACAACGTACCGATCGTCGGATTGCGGCGTCCAGCTTCCAGGCCACTGAGATATTGTTGACTAAAGCCCGAAAGTCGTTCGACGTCCTCCTGGGTGAGTCCCTTCTCGCGTCGAATTCTGGCGAAATTTTTGCCCACCACCTTGCGCATGTCCATGCGCGACCATCGGAATTTTCCGAGTTTGAGTTTATCAACTATAGTATGTAGTTTGGTCGCTTCCGAAACGATCTGGATCGAAACATTGGACTGCTTTGTTTGGTATGTGCCCGGGTATCCCGAAATCTCTCTGAATGTGGAGATTAATTGGGCTTTTGGAGACACATACGACGTAGTGGTGAAAGCGTGGGGAGAAGCTGAAGAACGCGATGCGTGGCAAAGAGCGTTTGACCTTTGGTGTGGCTCCTTGGGCCAGAATCCTCGCTTTACAAGGGGAAATGTGAGGACGAGGCGCACTCAGGCTCACGTCGTTCTGGTGGGCGCGCAGTCAGTTCTTAGCCTTCTAAAGGAATGGATGGGGCTCGATGGTCTGCACGTTGCTCGCGGGTTAGATGCCCGCGTAGCAGATTTGGAGGAGCACGTTTTTCGTCTCCGAAAACAGGCTATTCAGGCCCAACGTCAGCACCGCTCAACGTCGCGCACTAGGAAACCTAGGCCGGAGGATTTAGCGCAGCTTGCTAGGATTTTCCGTCTCTATCCAAACTTGCCAGTTGAGTTGCGATTGTTTGAACAGGATCCAAGAGCTGTTTGAGAAGTTCAGGACTGTTGCGACGAACCTTCAATCCGAACCGGACGGCGCCTATCACCTGCAACGTTGCCGGCTGCGGCGAGCCCGAGTTGGCGACGGGCCGGTGGGGCGTGCCTTCGCTGAAAAACATCCTGAACCATGGCCGATTTTGAGATCCGCCAAACGCGACATCATTTGTCGGAGGCGAGAATTCGTGAGCTTCGACGACTTCGGGGCCGGCAATGTCACCGAGCTCGTATATCTGCGGGCGTGCAAGCGCCGTAACAGGACGCGGGAAAATTGTTCGGAAGCGGACATCTGCGAGCCGAGGCCCGCCTCAGTTGGCCTGTGCTTTCGCCCGGAGTTGGGACGCGCGATCTCGATACATATTCTGGGCTCAGGTACGTTTTAGAGGTCATGGGCCGCCACACGTCCTCTTTTGAGGAGCGTAAAAGGGCGGTCCTTCAATTTCGTGGCACATATCGCTTCACCATGCCACAAGCGGCAGCGTTCGCAGAACAAATCCTGGTCGGCGGTGTCGGTAGCGAACGCTGGCGAACGGCACGATTTCTCCTGCGGCGGGCAAGTTATCTGACGTCTGTTCGATAAACTTAGCAGACCAGTTGCCCCGGGGCTCCAGAATGGCCATGCATTCGTTGTGGGCAAACAGGCGAGCCCCCTCCCCTTGCCTACAAGTTGATAATTGGCTCCAGGAGCCCACCGGGCACCGGCGCTACAGAGTGGTTGCCCGTCATCGCCGGCGACGCTGTCTCCCTCCACTGCTGTTCAAACCCGAAACGCGGCGCCGACAGGTCAAGCGGCCCTTCCCTTCATGTCGCTTCAACGACGCAGCGCGAATTGAACCCGTAATTTTCCCGATCGCCGTGCTAGCGTCGACGTGCTGGATAGGATCGCCCGGCAGCTCGGTGTCGATGCTGCCGCGCTTTGGACACGCTCGAGCGCCGAATAGGCCCCTGAAGTGCCCCCGCGGCTGGCTCCTAGAGCTGGCTCGGGACATTAGGTCTGCTGAGGGTTCTGTGGGCGGAGAATTGGGCTAGTTGTCGTTTCCAAGAAGGTTGTCCAGTCTTGTCCATGGCGGCTTTCCGCCGAGGGCTGAGTGAGGGCGTGAGAGGTTGTAGTTGTCGGCCCATGGTCCGATGGCGGCGTGGCGCTCTGCCGAGCTCTGATAGGGTCTGGCATAGGCCCATTCGCGCAGGCTGGTCTGGATGAAGCGTTCGGCCTTGCCGTTGGTTCGCGGAGTATAGGGCCGGGTGCGGACATGGCGGCGCCGGCCTTTGCGAGCGCGGCTGCGAAGAGCTTCGAGCGATAGGCCGAACCGTTATCGGTCATCACCCGTTCGACGGTGACGCCGAGACGACCGAACCAGGCGAGCGCGCGTTCGAGGAAGGCCGTCGCGTCGTCCCGGCCGAGGCTGGGCAGCACTTCGACGAAGGCCAGCCGCGAGGCGTCGTCGATCGCGACATGGAGATGATCCCAACCGATGCCGCGATTGCGGCCTGGGCCGGTGCGGTTGCCGGTGATGCGGTGGCCGACGCCGTCGATCCGGCCCAGGCTCTTGATGTCGAGGTGGATCAGTTCGCCCGGCGCGGCGCGCTCGTAGCGCAGAATCTCGGGTTTCGGCTCCAGCGCCGACAATCGGTTCAATCCCAGACGGCGCAGGATCGCTCCCACGGTTGAGCGCGGGATGCCGAGCGCAGCCGCAATCTGCGGGCCGCTCAGCCGGCGACGTCTCAGGGCCTCGATCGCGGCGACGCGCTCGGCCGGTGTGGTATGCCGACAGTGGTGCGGGGCGGAACTGCGGTCGTAGTACCTGCGCTCGCCGCCCTGCCGATGCCGGCGAAGCCAGGTATGGGCCGGGCGGTCCGAGACGCCCGCTGCCAGTGCCGCCGCCTTGACGGACCAGCCCCCTTCGACCCGCTCTGCGAGCAGGGCTCGACCGCAAGGCGTCAAACGGGCATTCTGATGGACGTTCATCCGGGCACCTCCGGCGCAGGAGTTGGAGCTTCGCAACCCCAGCCTCTCAGCACCGGCCCGGATGAACAACCTTCATAGCTTCGACAGCTAGTCCACCCTTCTCTCTGGAACTCGGACGAGCCGCCTACACAACGCACACTCCACAGTCCTAAATCAGAAGAATCGCCGCGATCTTGAACTCCCGTCCGAACTTCCGTGGCGGCGTACGCCCCCTTCAGACTCATGAAAGCGCCCAATCCCGGGGTTCACGAGGCCGGCAGCAGATCGCACCTCCCCTCCCCTTCCACTGTCCCGAAGTGAATCACTCGATGATTCTCATCGCGTTGGTGGGATGAAGTGGCTTTCTGCGTAAGCCGGAGCGCGAGGGTGCATCGTCAACTATCGCCCCATTCAAGGGCCTATCCGCGGCATGAGCTTCGTAAGTAGCTGAAATATAAGGATATAATGCAGGCCAATTCAGCGGAGCCACTCAATCGATGAGTGCATGTTAAGGTATCGTTTACCTCATTTTCCTTGCTCGGAGGTGGGAATCGGACATACTGGCGCTAATCCGCCAAAGGTGGCGAATTTGGCGCTATTTTCTTCCTAGGCACGAAAATCATGTCTCGACTCCCTGCGTTTGAATTCGACGACAAGATCCTGCTGCAGGGCGCTGAGATATCTCGTAAGCTGAATCAGCTTCGGCAAGAGAAATTTCCTCCCAACGCGCAGAAGACGCTTCGGCGCTTTCCTATGTCTGAGGTGGCGCACTATCTCGGCGTCAGCCCGAATAATTTGAAGCGTCTTCATCTCGAGAAGAAGGGGCCCGAACCTCTCATCGCTGCGGGCGGTCGTCGTTTCTATACTGCCGAGCAGATGCTCGAGCTACGACATTACCTCGACAAGAATGGGCGCTCGGACGCCAAAAAATATGTGCCTCATCGAAAGCCTGGCGAGAAGCTACAGGTTATCGCCGTTGTGAATTTTAAAGGCGGGTCTGGAAAGACCACGACAACAGCCCACCTCGCGCAGCATCTTGCCTTAACTGGGCATCGTGTCCTTGCTGTTGATCTCGATCCGCAGGCGTCCCTGTCAGCGCTCTATGGCTTCCAACCGGAGCTGGACAAGAACCCCTCGCTCTATGATGCGATCCGATACGACGATCAGCGGAAACAAATCCGCGATGTGATCTTACCTACGAACTTCCCGGCGCTCGACATCATCCCGGCGAACCTGGAACTGCAGGAATACGAGTACGACACGCCGCTTGCGATGCAAACTTCGGCAGAAGGAAAGCGGTTCTTCACCCGATTTGGAAAGGCTCTTGAGGACGTCGACGACTCATATGATGTCGTGGTCGTGGACTGCCCTCCCCAGCTTGGCTACCTCACTCTTACGGCCCTAATCGCCTCGACATCAGTCTTGATCACTGTGCATCCGCAGATGCTCGATCTGATGTCGATGAGCCAGTTTTTGTTGATGCTGGGAAACATTGCGAAGACGATCAAGGACGCGGGAGCCCAGGTGCGGATGGATTGGCTCCGCTATCTCATCACACGGTTCGAGCCGACCGATGTGCCTCAGGTCGAAATGCTAGGGCTCATGCAGAGCATGCTCGCGGCCGAAATGCTGAAGGCACAAATGGTCAAATCGACCGCCATCTCTGACGCTGGGCTGACCAAGCAGACGCTCTACGAGGTCGAGCGCGCAAACTTCACGCGCGGAACCTACGACCGCGCGATCGAATGCATGGATGCTGTCAATTTCGAAGTGCAAGGCCTCATCCACCAGGCTTGGGGGCGGGTGTGATGTTGACTGCAGTAAAAAGCGAGGAAAAAGGCCGTGATTTCAATGGCCTGTTTCAAATGAGGAGTGCGCGGATTGGCTCGTAAAAACCCCTTCGCGAACCTGCTCACCGATGACGTTCCCGTGCAGGAGCAGCCGGCGCTCGACTACGCCGTCAAGGGCGCGTCCAAGTCGTTCCTAAGCTCGCTGAACGAGATCACTGCCCGGGCCGATAAGCTGATGGAAGGCGAGCCGATCGTTGAGCTCGATCCCGACAGCGTCGACCCTTCATTCGTCAAAGACCGCATCGATGAGAACGAGCAGGAATTCAATGAGATCCTGCAGGCCATCCGGGAGCGCGGACAGGACTCGCCGATCTTGGTGCGCCCTCACCCGAGCGTTACCGGGCGCTACATGGTCGTCTTTGGCCACCGACGCTTGAAGGTCGCCAAGATACTCGACCGGAAGGTGCGGGCGGTCATCAAGGAGATGAAAGACCGCGAGCACGTCGTTGCTCAAGGCCAGGAGAATTCGGCCCGCGCCAACCTCTCGTTCATCGAGAAAGCGCTTTACGCATCGGAGCTGGCAAGGCTGCGCTACGACGAAGACAACGCGATTGTCATGACGGCACTTTCGCTGGACCGCACAACCCTGTCGAAAATGCTCGCCGTTGCGAGCATTCCCGAAAAGGTCTTGCGTGCGATTGGACCAGCAAAGGGCATCGGCCGTGATCGCTGGTATGAGCTGAAGCTGCTCCTCGATCGGCCATCAAATTTCGACACCGCGGTCGAGGTGGTCGGAGACGAGGGTTTCGCTGGATTGGCTACAGACCAACGGTTTGTCGCCGTCGAGAAGCGTCTGAAGGTGAAGCAAGCACGAAGCCGAAATGAGCCGAGCAAGCATAATTGGACCCCCCAAGACGGGTCGCTTGCTGCGGAAATCTCGGCGGAGGGAAAGAAGTTCACTTTGGCGATTCGAGCCAAAGGGCGGGATGCCAAGGCGTTCGGCGAATATTTATCCGACAACCTGGACCGTCTCTATGACGATTTCAGGAATCGGATGAGTGCAACCACCAACGGAGATTAGCCCGCAAAAGAAAAAGGCCCCCGAAACGACGTCCGGAAGCCCTTCTCTGTGTCCTAAGCAAACACAGAATCGCACTTCCCCGAATCGCAGTCAAGAGTCTCGCGAGGGACACGGCGTCATTTTGGCGAGCGGATTTCTTTTGCCTAGCGATAGGTGAAGGAAAATGATTTCTCATATCTCGACGACGCCCTTTGGGCGGCGGGCGCTGACGCTTGCGCATGTCGCAAGCCAGGCCAATGTAAAAGATCGACCGCCCGAGAAGGCGGTTCACAAGTGGAACATCTTCCGGGCGATCTGCACGGCCAAGAACCGGCTCGGCGTGACGGAGCGCGCGCTCGCCGTTCTGGACGCGCTGCTGACTTTCCACCCAGAAACCGTGCTGATGGGCGAATGCCTGGTGGTCTTCCCGTCCAACCAGCAACTTTGCCTGCGCGCCCATGGCATGCCGCCGGCGACCCTCCGGCGACACCTGGCTGTCCTGGTCGACTGCGGCTTGATCATTCGCCGCGACAGCCCCAACGGCAAGCGCTACGCCCGCAAGGATAGGGCAGGCGAGATCGAGCTCGCTTTCGGCTTCGATCTGGCTCCGCTCGTGATGCGCGCCGAAGAGTTCGAACGGCTTGCAGACGAGGTTCTGGCCGAGGAGCGGGCGCTCAAACTTGCGCGTGAACGGATCACGATCTGCCGCCGAGACATTTGCAAGATGATCGCAACGGGCATCGAGGAAAACATCCCGACGCGACGCAATGGCCAGGGGCCGGCAGATTGGATGGAGTTGCACGAACTCTATCGGGGCATTGCGGGCCGGATTCCGCGGACCGCCTCGTGCCAGATCCTCGTGGCGATTGGGACCGAATTGTCGCTGCTTGCGGACGAGATCCTCAACCTGCTGGAAGAACACATTAAATCTCAGAATATGAGCGGCACAGAGTCTCGTTCTGAGCGCCACATACAGAATTCAAAACCAGACTCCCTTACTGATCTTGAACCTCGCTTTCCAGAAAGCAGGGGGGCGATTGTCGAGATTGAACCCAAACCGTCGCGGATGCCAGAGCGGACCTATCCGCTGGGCATGGTGCTCGACGCCTGCCCAGACATCATTGATTACAGCCGGGGCGGTATCAGCAATTGGCGCGACTTTCAGGTGGCGATCGCGGTCGTCAGACCCATGCTCGGGATCAGTCCAAGTGCTTGGTTTGAGGCGCAGACCGCGCTCGGCGAGATCGAAGCGTCTGTTGTGGTGGCGGCCATACTTCAGCGTGGCGAAGCGATCAACAGTGCCGGCGGCTATCTCCGCGGCCTGACACGAAAGGCTGAGGCGGGCGATTTCTCGCTTGGACCGATGCTGATGGCCCTGATCGGCAGCCGCAAGCGCGAGAAGCAACGTGCCTAGTCGCGCGCGCGCTCCCCATGTCACCCATCAACCGCGTGAATCAGTGGCTCCGGACCGATTCAACCTTTGCGTTGGACCGAAACCCGACCTGGGCGCGAAATGCGCAGATGGACCGCGCCATTGTGACGACCTCGCCCCGCCTGCAAATGCTCGTGTTGGATCGGACCGATCCGCAGCAAAACATGGCGCGCTTCTATGTGCTCTCCGTCGAGCCAACGCTTTTCGGAGATGCTGCCCTCGTCCGCGAATGGGGCCGATGGGGCCGTTCCGGCCGGCGGCGGTTGGATCTGTACAGAGGTCTCGATGAAGCCGCTGAGGCGCTGGAGCATTGGCTGCTCCGGAAAACCAGGCGCGGCTATCGCATCGTCAGGACCGCGGCTGGAGACAATGAGCCTGAATCGGATCAGGAGCGGGACGCCTAGTTGCCGGGTGGTAACAGCTGCGCGCCGGCTGCCGCGGAGAGGCAATGGCATTGTACCCCGCGTCCGCCTGCTGGAGGCTGCCTTCGATAGGGAGGCCATCGGTATGCGTACGCCTGAAAACGCGGAAGCCTCAATGGCTGACATTAATACTGTTCTGCTTCGGAGCGCCGTGGTCGTCGCGATTGCTTCGTTGAGTTTTGGAGGCCCGTTTGCCCGGCGAAGAGCGTACGACATTCCGGTCGAACGGCTGAAGGCCATGGAGGCGCACTTTGCGGCTTGGTCCGGTGAGAGCGATCAGCTCGCAGTGGAATGGCCGAGATTTACAGCCAGGGCTTGTTCGGATGGCGGGCGCTTTGTGTGGACGCGTTGGATCTGAATGCGACAGATCCGAGCCAAGCCTGGCGATGGTCGATCGGGTGCAGGCCTGTCAGGAGCGCAAGCTCGGCCTCGAATGGGGGCCCGAGTTGAAACTGAGCGATGAGTGCCATATATTCTGTCAGGTGAGTGTGCGATTGGATGTGGCAAAGGGGAGCAGAATGGCTCAAGCTGTGAAGGCTCCGCTGCAGAGCGAATCCCTGGTCCTGTCCTATATGGACCGGGCCGGCAGGATTGCGATCACTCAGCTGGCGGACGGCTTCGGCATGTCCAAGACCCAGCTCGCCGAAACCGCGGGTCTCGCTCGCGAGACGCTTTACCGAGCCGAGCGGAGCGGTGCGCGAAGGACCCAGGGCCGGCTCCGCGAAATGCTCGAAATCATCAGCCGCGTCTCGGAATGGGCGGGTGGTAAGGAGCAGGCGATGGCCTGGTATCGGGCTCAGCCGCTGCCGGCCTTCGGCGGACGAACGGCCGAGGCACTGGTCAAGGAGGGCAAGGCTGCGGCCGTTCGGGACTATCTCGACCACATGGCGCTTGGCGGCTTTGCGTGAGGTTTGTCGGCACCTGCTACCGGGCACATGATCCGCGCTGGGCTTTCAAGCCACTGTCGGGGGATGGTGCGGCGATCAGGGGCGCCCGCTTCAACCCAAAGGGGGTCCCTGCGCTGTATCTCGGCTTGAGCATCATGACCGCGATCAAGGAGGCCAACCAGGGGTTTGCGCATCGCATCGACCCCTGTGTGTTGTGTTCCTATGAGACCGATTGTGAGGATATCGCTGACCTGACGACGGATCAGGGCAGGAGAGAGCATGCGGTCGAGCGCGATGAGTTGGCCTGTGCCTGGGCAGGAGCTCTTGCCGAGGGCGACCGGCCGGCGTCGTGGTCGGTCTATGATCGGCTCAAAGCACGGGGGATCGCCGGTCTGCGTGTGCCAAGCTTCGCACCAGGCGCCGAAGCGGATGATCTCAACCTCGTGCTCTGGCGCTGGGGACCGGATCTGCCGCACAAGGTGACGGTCTTCGATCCCAGCGGGCGGCTTCCGAAGGATCAGCTGTCGTGGCGCTGACCCCCGATCGGGCAGAAGGGGAGGGGACGTTGGCGGCTATAACCCGGCGGCCTTGGGCAGGTTCACCCTGAACCGATCGCGCCGGCGCTGATCACGGCGGGGCAGTTCGGCCGCGGCTTGACCGCGGTTGGCTGAGCCGCAAGGTGCAGCGTGGCGACCAAGCTGTTGCGCAGTGAATTGTTGGCTGCTTGCGCGATCCGCCCGTTTCGCTTGGCTTGCATTGCCCATAGCATAGCGGTCGGGGATGCGTAGACGAGGGGCGTGGGGTGACGACGAATCGCGTTGAACTCGCTGTCGAAGCGGCAGCGAAGGCTCTTCATGAGACGGTCCGACGTCAGCATCAGCTGCGCTGGGAGCTGATGGCGGAGCGCTGGCGCGCTGACATGCGGGACTATGTCCGCCCCTGTGTTTTAGCGACGTTGAAAGTCGCAGATACACTCAGCCCGCAGCCGCGTCGGCCGACTGTTCCGAGCAGAATGTCGCTCCGGGCCCGAGGCTAAGCTCTAAAGGCCGGCTGCCTTGGTGAGATTGACCCGGAAGCGATCGCGGCGGCGCTGATAGCGCCGGGTCATTTCGGCACTGGCGTGACCAAGTTGCTTCTGGACATAGCGCTCATCGACTTCGGCCGAGGACGCGAGTCCGGCCCGGAGCGAGTGACCGGAAAACTTCTCAGCCCGTTGCCCCTCGGGGAGATCTCCGCGCACGCCGGCGGCCAGGGCGGTGCGCTTGACCAGCCGCGCGACCTCCTGGTCGAGCAGGCGCTCAGGTCCGACATCCCGGCCCTGGCCGGTCACGCGGCGAAACAGCGGCCCGTGCGCGATCCGGGCGAATGTCAGCCAGGTCTGCAGCGCGACGACGGGGCAGGTTGCGTCCGACGAGCCGCGACCAATCTCGACCTCGCGCCAGCCCGTCTTGCCGCGCAATGTCACGATCATGCCCTTGTCGAGGATCTCGACCCAGCCGCGGCCATCCTCGCTGTGATCCGGGCCAACATCGAGGCCGACGATCTCCGAGCGCCGGAGACCGCCGGCGAAGCCAAGCAGCAGCATGGCGCGATCGCGCAGGCCACGCAGGCTGCCGCGCTCGAGCGTCTCCAGCATGGCGATCACGTTTTCCGGCAGGACCGCCTCTTTCTGGACAGGCGGACGGCCATGGGTGTTTCTGATCCCGGCGAGCACGGTGGCGATATGGCGATCCTGCCGGTCGAGGGGATGACCGCGCTGAGCGTAGGTCCAGGCCAAGGCAGAGAGGCGGCGTTCGATCGTGCTCACCGATGACGGCCTCCGGTCGCCGCTGGCGGTGCCGGAGGCGAGGGCGGTGATGTAGAGCCCGACGACCTGGGGATCGGGCTCTTGGGCCGAAATGCCCTGGCGGCGGCACCAGCCCGAAAAATGCTTCCAGTCCGAGGCATAGGCGCGGCGTGTATTGGGCGAGCTGGCCGCTTCGACATAGCGGCGGGCCCGGCCGGCAAGGTCCTCGAGCTGCGGTGAGAGGACACTTTGCGCACCGGCATCAGGCGCCGTGGCAGGGGAGGGCAGGGCTGTTCCGGACAACTTCTCGCCACTCATGACTGCGCCCCCTGGACGTCCCAGGGATTGACGACCGAGGCGCCCATCGTCTCGAACGCGTTGGGCCGGCGGCTGACGACGATCATGTCATGCACGATTGCTGTCGCCGCAAGCAGCGCCTCTGCCACGGCATCGGTGGCAGGGGAGGGGATCCGGCCCCACGCGGCCGCGACGCGATCGCAGACCGGCAGAATACGATCGTGATGGTCATGGCGGAGCTTGCGCAGCCACTCGCTGAGCTGCGCCGCCTGGTCGGGGTCGCGCGACCTCTGCGCGGCGATGGCCCGGGCGAGCTCGCCGAGGGTGATCACGCTCAGATAGACGCCCAAGGGGTAGACCGCGCGCAGCCACGCGACCGCCGGCGGCGACCCGGACCGGACCTCGGCAACAAAATCGGTGCTGAGCAGGTACATCAGACGGCCTCGCGATCGGCCGTCCCACGCGCCGGTCTGAGCGCCCGTGCCAGCGCCTCGTCCCAGAGCGGCGGGGCCAAAAGATCATCGACCAGCGTCGGCCGGGCCGCACGCAGCGTCTCATAGGCTTGGGTGGAGAGGATCACCGCCGCAGCTTCGCCGCGCAGCGTCACGACCTGCGGGCCTTCGCTGCGCGCGCGCTGGACCACCTTCGAAAAGTGGTTCTTGGCATCCTGCAGAGGCCACTCCATCACGCGAATCTCCTTGGCTAGACTGGCTAGCTAGATACGCCCGCTGTTAACCATATGCAACATCGCCCGGATTCGGACGACCGGAGCGACGCTCGGCGCTTCCGGCTCGGAGCTTGGTCGGGTGATTCCGCGGCCAGAGTCAGCATTTACGGATGATGGCAGAAATGAACGATAATGCAACATTATCGTTCGTTTTGATGAGACGACGAGCACGGCGCTTTTCTACGAAATGGATGGCATCAAGCGCCGCTACTCGTTATGCTCTGGGCATGCTTCGCCGTGTCGCGCCCCTCGTTCAGCCAGCCTCGCCCGTCCGGCCGGTGCCCGGCTGGGTGCGGACAAAATCGCAATCCGATCAGGCGCTTGATGCGGCGTTTCAGGCCGGCGCCAGCCTCGCGGCCCTGGATCCCATCGCCCATGACACGCTGCCCTGGAGCGGGGTGTTTCGGCAGCGCCTGGCGCTGCAGGCTGCGGCCGCCAGCCTGCGCCTGCTCGGGCGCCGCGAGGATCTGGGGCAGCTGCGCGATGTGCAGCTGCTGCGCCGGCTTGGCGACGACCCTGGTCCGGCCGGGCGTGTCCTGCTGGCCTGGCGGCAACTCGTTGTACGCTCACCGGATTTTTCGCCAGGGGCGATTGCGCGGGCGGCCGGCGGCTTTGGTTTGGCCCTGAGTGTGGCGGAGCTTGCTGCGCTCGCCGACCTGGCATCTGAAGCGGCCGGTTCGGCCCGGGCCGGGATCGTCGCCGTGGCTGAGATGACCGAGCGCGTCGTCAGGGTGCGCCCGGATGCCGAGGCCTTTGCACTCTGGCTGGCTGACGCCGTGCTCGCGCAAAGGTTCAAATGGCCCGTGCCGGTGCCACTCTTGGCGACGACGATTCTTGATCCTGCTGCACGGTTGGGCACGACCGGAAAACGTCCGCGGCCGGGCGGGGAGGGCTGGCAGCAGGTGGTCGCGTTCGGCTATGCGCACGCGGCAGCCCGTGCGATCGATCTGGCCGGGGACCTGGCGCGGCGGAGCGAGATCCTCCAGGCCGCGGCGCCCAAACTGCGAGCGAAAGGGGCGGGGGCTGTAATCACAGCCTTGCTCAATGAGGATGCGCTGGTGAGTTCGGCCGAGATCGGCGGCATCTCGGATCGTGGCCTGCGCCGGCTGTTCGACCGGCTCGTGTCGCTCGGCGCTGTCCGCGAACTGTCGGGCCGGCCGACCTTTCGCATCTACGGGCTCTGAGCGATGGCGCGTCGCCCCAAACCCGAAAGTGGGCTCGATACCGAACTGGCCGAGCTGCCGCCCGAATTGCGCTGGCGTGAATGGATGGGCAGGGTCGAAGCCGTAATCTTCGCTGCCCCCGAGCCAGTCACACGCGACGTGCTGGCGCAGGTCGTCGGTCGCGATTGTGCGATCGATCTGATCATCGCCGACATCCGCGAGGAGTTGCGCGGCCGCCCCTACGACCTGGTCGCCGTCGCCGGGGGCTGGCAGCACCGGACACGCGGCGCCTTTGCGCCGGCGATCCGGGCCGTGTTTGGAGCGCCGCAGGCGGCCGCCAGCTTGTCACAGACCGAGACCCTGTTTCTGTCCGGGATCGCCTATCTGCAGCCGATCACCCGCAGCGAGCTCGGCAGGGTCTTTGGCAAGGAGATGAGCCGCGACATCGTTGCGGCGCTAAAACGCGCCGGCGTGATCACGGCCGGGCCACGCAGCCCGGAACCGGGGGCACCCTATACCTATGTGACGACCGACAAATTCCTGTCGGTGTTCGGTCTCGCCAGTCTCCGCGACCTGCCTGACCTGGAAAAGCTCGAGGATGCTGGCCTGCTGACGAAGAAGGATCTGCTGGCTGAGGAGATTCCGATGGGCGTTGGCGATGAGGGAGAGGGCGACGCTGAACGCGCCGGCCTCGCCGTGGACGACGGGGACCCGATGGGTGGAGCAGAGCCTCTCGTATGAGCCAAAAATCGTCGGGCGAAGGATTTCGGCTGATGCTTTCCCCAACCGCCGGTCGGCGACAAGCTCATACGAGATCTCTTGCTCTTCGCGTAGGTTGCTCATGCTTCCTCGCTCGATCGCGGTGATATGAATGAAGGCATCCTGGCAGCAGAAGATGAGGCGCATGGCGTTGTCACCTTAACTCCGGCATGGCGGCCAGCCGCGTCGGTGGGCGGGCATGATCCTGCCGACCATCAGCTACAAGCGCCATCGGTTTCCTCCGGTGATCATCGCCCATGCGGCTCAGGCCATTTTGAGGATCCTGCTTCCTAGCGGGCCAAGAGCCGCAGGCCATGAAAAAAGGGGCGCCTTTCGGGCGCCCCCTTTTGGTCAAAGCGCCTTCACACCCTTCAAAAGGAGTACCCCATCCTTTGTCACGTGCTGGATTTTCCAGAGTGAAGGCACTTCAAGACCTGAGAAGCTCACCACCACGAACGCGCTGGAGATCGTCGCAGGCTTCACACCAGTCTCCGACTTGGAGAGGCGAAACTCCTCACCATTGATTTCCACACCGATCTTATCTTCGGCGGCAAAGCCCGCTTCATTCCATACAGACCGGTCCATCTGGAAGGTGGTGATGCCTTCCATCGTCAGCACCATCACGTCATGAGATTGGGGCACCCTGCTCCAGTCCACGTCGCTCAAGGGCCTCGACCGTTTGACTCTCGTGGTCTTCGGCCCCGCCGCTTCCTTCACCTGAATAGCTGGCGTAGCGTGCTTCCTAGGCCGCCCTCTTTTCTTCTTCGCAGGCTCCTCCACCGAAGCCGACGCCGCGGCAACGGGAATTTGAGCAACCTGAGAGACTGACTTCGCCACGCTTGCAGAAGCGCTCTCAGCATTCTTCGGACGACCGCGCTTAGGCTTATCGACTACCGGAGCGGCCGGAACGATGCCTAGCTGCGCGACTGCCTCAACGCTCTTCGTCGGACGACCACGCTTAGGCTTGTCAGCTACCGACTCGGCCGAAGCAACAACTGCTCGCGCCACGTCGGGCGTTGAGCGCGCCGACGAGACTGCAGCCGCGTCGACGCTGTTCTTCGGACGACCACGCTTGGGCTTGTCCTCGGACGGCGTCGGGACTTCGGCGACAGGTACTGCTGCTGACTCGACCGGTACCGCTACTGCCGCGGATTGAACTTCAGCGCGGCGATCAAGAATCGCCTTGAGCGTCGCCTTTGGACGCGAGCTCGCGCCAATTTCAGCAAGCTCCTCCGCGGTCAGGGCGTCCTTAGCCGGACGGCCTCGCCCACGCTTGAGCCCAAGTGAAGCAAGCTTCGCCTCCAGCGCCGCTGCAGTCTCCACTTCAGCTTTAGTCTTGCGGCGCTTTGGCGAAACAGCCGACTCGTCAGCTGACACAGACGTCGAATCTTCCCCGAGTGCTAACAGGTCCGCTGCAGGTTGATCCGTACGTGGTTGATCACTTCTGCGCTCTGGCGCGGCCTCAACCTCCGAGGCTACCGTCTCCGCTGTCGTCGCCTTCCGATCACCTTTGCGGGCGACTAGCGGCGCGGCCGGCTCTCCAGCAGCCTTCGCCGCTTCCGCCGCGGCCGCCCTTTCCCGCCGTCTCCTGATCTCCGCAAGGGTTGCCTCAGGAGACGTACCCGCGAGCACTTCCGCTAGTTCTTCCTGGGTGAGAGCGTCCTTCGATGGACGCCCACGACCGCGCTTCAAGCCCAGCGCAACAAGCCTTTCGTCAATGGCCCGGGCTGTTGCAATTTCCGCTTTAGTCCTGCGGGATCTCGACTTTTGAGGAGTGGCCACATTCTCACTCGCGGCCCGCCCTACCACGTCAGGCAAAGACGGAGCAGCATGGGCGGTTGCATCATCCCGCTCTTGACGAGCGGCCACAGGAGGCTCCTCGCCAGGAGTGGTCACAACCTTCGTCCTAGCCACCGTTTGCGCCAATTGGCGCATATCCGAGACAGCCTCCCGAACATTTCCCAGGATGACATCGGTTGTGTTCGACACCATCGGCGCCAAACGCGCGATCGCCTCATTGTTCAGTTTGGCAAGCTTGGCCTGTTCGGCGCTTTGATCCTTGGTCGCGGTGGTCACATTGAGCAGGCTGGCTTGCAGCGTGGCCATCTTATTCATCTGTTCAACGAGAACCTCCATCGACCCAGTTAGGGCCGACATCCCGTTTGCCAGCTTTTCGACAACAGCCTCAACTCGCCGCTCGAAGCCAGAATCGCGCTGACCTTCAACCGAAGGCGCTGTCTTAGGCTGAGGCGCAGGAGTTGCGCCTTCCGTGGCCGCATTCGGCGGAGCGGGAGACCTGGCGCCACCAAGGCCCAAAATCGGCCGTTCCGCAGGCTGCGCGAAAATTGAACTGGCCACCACCTCGGCTTGTTGCCGCGCACGGGACATTGGACGCCCCCGCTGCTCAACCACCACCCTGCCAGTATCCCCTTTTCTATCGGGCATGAATAATTGCTCCGCTAGCTGTCCCAGGGAGAGCACCACTTCACCCGGATTATTGATAATCTGATTATCGGCAGGCTTCGTTGGATCGCCACTTGCGCATGACGGGCAAACATCAGCCGCCCGCGTCTTCCCGAGAATCCAACCCCGCTTCTGGAATTTTTCTGATACGAGGCTGTCGGATCTGATTTTTGAGGCGTCGTTCTGCGCGGTCCGTGAACAACGTGAGCACTTGACTTGATACGTCGCTTTGGTGACTTGACCACCGGCTCTGACAATTTCTGCCGGGAAAGCCGGCTGGCGGCGTGCGCCAGGCGCAGCCTTCGACCCATTGTCTGAGCTCAATCTTAGATTCATTCTGGTTGGTCCGAAGGTCTTCTTTTTGTTGCGAATCAGGTGGCAACAGCCATGGATATCGTGCGACGCAAGCAAATCCTATCCATTGACAAGTGGCGAATTCATGACATTTTCTAAAAGCGTTGACCAGACCCAAATGCGCTACCAAAGAACATTAAAACGATAGGTCCGGCGACTCGCTGTTCACAAAAAGCCCGTTCAACTCCTGTTCGTTTCAGAAGACGCGAGCGCGCAGATGCTGTTCTCTGCATAACCTTTCGCCCTTTGCGACGTCCGATCTGTTCCGTGAACACGGAGTGACCGCCCACCCCCGCGGTATCCCGAAGAGGTTCCACGACGGATCATATCCCTGACCACACAACCTGGTCAGACCGTATATGATCCCATGGCCGGGTCGAACACGACTGGCAAAGTCGCCCTCGACCTCGGCCACCGATTTATCGCGTCTGACGTGATGCGCGCGTATGTCGAAAGCTCCGCATTCCGGGTCGATCAGCGGCCGGACTTTACGAGGCATTTTCACAAATAAATTCGCTTTGCCTTAGGGACAGGCAAGCTGCAATCCAAGAAATAGCTTTAGAGATGAAGTCCCGAGTTTACGCGACCTCGAGCATCGCCGGCGCAACCGAGCAGAGATGAGCAACATCGTCCCAGGACTTGGCCGCTGCCACAACATCCTTGAGCTGGGCAGTCTCGCTCATATGTTCGCGAACGAGTTCGAGGTTGACTTCCATCTTGCCGAGCAGGTCGTTGTAGCGATCCTGCTCAACTTCATCGAGCCGGATCCCCGCATTATTCATACGAGAAATCTGTGTGAAGAGAACCGCAAGATGACCGTCACTCGCCGCATTCAGAGTCGGGAGCCTTTCCAGATCGCGCGCCAAAAGCGCACTCGTAATCTGATCGATCGCCTCCTCGAGCCGATCGAAAGACGGGGTCAACATCAACGTGCCTCACTGTCGCCACACAAGCTGCTACGCCTGCCTCAGGTCTATAAATGGCACATCTGAATCGAAAGCTAGGCCCCGGTATAGAACATTTGGTCGCGTGTTGCGGCTTGGTGACTCATAATCTCCCTTAACCATACGGATTGACGTAATAAACACTTCTCAATTTCGACGTCAATCTGGAGATAAGCGCGGCTTCGTCGATGCCGAGCGCGATCCGAACTCATGAATTCGTACCGTTTAAACGCAAGATTTCCCGGTGAACACTTGCGATTTGCCGCATCCTTGTTTTGGCAGAAGATATCCGAACTCGGCAAAAATTGCCCAGCCCCCATTGGCGATGCCGCGTTGCCTGATTCGATTGCGCGCTATTTTCGACCCCGGGGACATTGAATTAACCTTTAACGGAATTCTCTATCCATAATTTGTTAACCATAATACCGATTGGGCGGCGCAAAGTCGGAGCCAAAGTGAGCCCGTCAAATTATGCGGCAGCCCCACCCACAGGACGTCCAACGCCGGCTGCTGGCCCAACAAAGGCAAAGCTCAATAAACTCGCGACCGCGGGGCATATTTCCAAGACAGAGCACGGCTACAAGCGCGCTGCACAGGGTGACGAAGCGATCGCAAGATTCGACGAAACCCTTTCAGACACCGATCTCGAATTGCTGAAAATGGCCGCGGACGGTAAGAAGCTAAATGCCAGCACGTCTGGCTTCACCAAGCTTGTCCAATCTCGGCTCGTCTATATCAGTTTCTCTCTCGAGAACCGCCTCACAGAGGCGGGGCAATCCGTCATCTCGAAGGGGGTGAGTGGCTGAGACCAGAGAGCCTATCTACGCGAATGAAAATGACGATGGCGAAACTGCATTTTCTGACGCTGGCGCTTGTCGCCGGGCCATTCCTGGGCGGCTGCGCAGCCGACAAGACCTTTGCGCTCGCTTGCAGCGAGTACATCGGTAACCCGGTTCCGGCCGTCGTCGCTGAACAAAGCGACCCACGACCCGTGACACGCGTTTCTCGCTCCAGACAGGGTTACGTCTACGAAAGCGCGCAGACGCGATTCATTGGCGGCGAACGGTACTACGAGGTCAATTATCTAACTGGCGTCGACAATAAGCGGACCGCAATCCGGCCGGTCACAACGACATGCGAGGGGAATTTCGTGCGCCCCGTCGATCCGCGAAAAATCCGCGAAGTCACAATTGATGTTGTTCCCGGAGTCCGCTCCTAGCGCTCCCGCCAGAGCCCTTTAGGTATCGCACGCCAGGAGCTCGGTTCGACACATTTGGAATCAGTCACTTGCAGATTTAGCAATCCAGTTGCCCCTGCGGTGAGCGATCTGTCGGAGCGATCGAGGCCTATTATCGCGCTGTATCCGTGGGTGATGAAGTTGCCATTGGAGAAACACACGGGGCCTTCTCCACTCTTATCTCAAGACGGTCGATAGGACTGAGCGAGGTCGAATCTAACCCAAAGAGCACCAGTCGTCATTCCGACTCCTGCCGTCAAAGCATATGTCGCTGAGCGCCCGGCTGACTACGGCGTTTGCCACAGCCGATACGTCGTGAACACCGGGCCCGCCCACCTGGAGCAGGCTCGGGCAGACCTGGCCTGTAGCCGAAGAGAAGTTGGCGCGACTGGAAGCGGCCTGGGAGACCGATTCAGGTTATAATCCTGATAAGGATCGATCCAGAATCAGGCTGAAACGATCTCAGGTCAGCAGTTTGGCATTGTCCGTTCAGAAGCCCCCTCGCGGCAGCTTCGTGATGCTCATCATGAGATCCATGCTGAAGCCGATCTCTCCCTGGCCAGCGCCGAAGAGATTGAGCACCGGGTTCAGTGACGCTGCGCTCACATTATTCATGTCCCACATGGCAGAGAAGCGTTGGATCAGCTTCTCGACCTTCTTCGGATCCTGGAGGTCCTCGACGTCGATCAGCTTCTTGAGCTGACGCACCTGGGCATCCAGGTCAGCGCCGGAGGATTCCTTCGGGATGCCGAAAGCCGTCTGAACGAACGTCAAAACAGCTTTGTCGGCCAACAGGCCCATATGCGACGTGATCGTTGAAGCCTTGCGCTTGAAATAGAGCGCCAATCGTACGCCCTCATTCTCTTTCCCCTCGTTCGTTTCGAGGGTTTGCTGCACGTAACGATCGACTGTCTCCGTGGTGGCGCCCGGCTGCGATGTGGCCTTGTCACCCTTTCCGGCGAAATCGAATGCCTTTGCAAATTCCTTGTAGAGCGCGTTCGTCATTTTGTTGGCCATGCTGTCGGGCTTGGCCAGCCCCTCTGTCAGGAGCTTTTTGACGAACGCTTTCGCGTAGATCATGTCGGACAAGCCAAAGGCCTTCATGGCGTAGCTAAAAAGACGGTGGTCCTTCATGAACTCGTCGACCGTCTTAATTTTCCCGATGTTCGCCCGATAATATTCGGTGTCGCGTTTCACGACCGGATCATTCTCGATCGTCGAACGCGTCCGGACCGGATTGGACGTCAGAATCTGATATCGCGTTGTCGTGCTGATCATGTCCCGATCTCCGCGCCCGTTAGGATTGAGCCGCTGCGATGCGCCGGCAGTCGCTGTCCAACCGGCCGATCACACTCTTGGTTTCGGCGGGATCAAGACGGAAAACTGCTGTTGAGGTCTCAAGTCGGTAATTCGACAGATCGATCGCCACCTGGCTCGACTCCGCCAGCCGTCCAACAAAGACACGAGCGCTGGCACTATCCATCAGGCGGCCTGAACGCTCGCCATAGGTCCAGTAGTCAACGGAAGGCGTCGCCTTATCAAAACGGATGACCGTTGCTCTCGAGATCATCGCCCCGGCACCGAGATAGCGCGGACCGGAAACCGCCGCGCGCACAACTGCTCCTGGCTGAACGGAGCGGGCGCAGGTGAGCCACAAGGTCTCACCGCTTGGATTGCGTAGGCCTGCAAGTGCCATCGTTGGCTTGCCATCCTCGCCAACCCTCACTGTGTAGGCCCAGCCGGCATCCGTGCCTGCAACGGCGGGGGAACCGGCAAGAAGGAAGGCGACACAGGCGGTCAAAACTCTTGCGGTCATTCGAACATCCACCTCAGAAAGAAGGCCCCGCCTTTGTGAGGCGGAGCCCTTGTTTGGATAGCCCTGAGGCCGGCTCTTACTGGAAGAGCTTCAGGATGCTCTGCGAGTTCTGATTCGCGATCGACAGTGCCTGGATGCCCAGCTGCTGCTTGGTCTGCAGCGCCTGAAGACGGGTCGATGCGTCGTTCATATCCGCGTCGACGAAGGCGCTAACGCCACCGTTCAGCGAGTCCGACATGACCTGGATGAACTCGGTCTGCGCACCCAGCAGAGCCTTGTTCGCGCCGAGCATTGAAGCCGCAGTCGTAACAGCGGTGATCGCTGCATCGATCGCGGTCAGGTCCGCATCGAGGTCCGTGCTGGTGGAAATATCGATCGCTGCAGCAGCGCCGAGCAGACCACCGGTACCAGCCGTTGCGTCGGCGAACAGGATCGTCTTCGACGTGTCGATGTCGAGCTTGCCCACGGTCTTCGCGTTGCCGTCATATGACGTAACGAGTTTGACAGTGGCAGCCGTGCCCGCAAGCCAGTTCTGGCCGTTGAACGCAGCCGAGCCCGCAGAGCTCTTCAGACCCGACACCGAAGCGGAGTATTCGGTCTGGATCGCGGCCTTGTCGGCGCCAGGCTGCATGGCAGTGATCGCGCCGGTCTTCATCTTGTTGAGGTAATCGAGTGCCTTGCCCATTGCCGAAGAGAAGGTGTCGATCATAGCCTTGGACTGGCTGATCGCATCCTTCACCGCGCCCAGCGACGTAACGTCGGACTTCATCTTCGTGCCGATCGACCAGTAAGAGGCGCTATCCGCCGCTTCGCCGACACGCAGGCCGCTCGAAATCTCGCCCTGCGTCTTGTTGAGAGCCGTCTGCGTCGACTTCAGGTTCTGAAGGGCCGACATAGCAGCGATATTGGTGTTGATGGACGACATTTTAAATATTCCTAGCTTGAATTTTCACGAGACGTGGAAATGTCGGAATTCAACCGACCCAGTGAAAAAGGCATCATGCCGCGAGGTAAATCGCTTCACTGTTCATGGAATATCCGGGCTCAGTTCCGGAACGACAGAAGGCGTCATGCCAACCCTGGAAGGGCTCCGTCGTGCGTGGCGCCAGTCGATGGTCCGACCGGCGACAATTGAGGAATATGAGGTCCTAAAAATATCGTCAAGTGAATTTTGGGCGCGGCGTCGATTATTTTTGTTATTTCGAATTTCGGAATATTAGCCGCGCTCCGATCACGGGCGAATATCAGCCTTGTCGACGAAGTTGATCCCTTCAAGAAGGATTTCCTTCACGACCTCCGCGCCAAGCCGCTTGTTCACATTGCTTCGTACGTCAGCAATCATCTGATTGACGTTGTACCGGGAGAGGTTCGCGAAATCGATCCGCGTGTCCGAATACATGTAGCGGAACGCCTCATCACGAATGAACGCATCGGCCGGCACGGAAAGGGTTCGAAGCGTGTCCGCATCCGCCGTAAACACCATCTGAGCGACGATGTATCCCTTAACGGCCCCGTCCGCGATAATCGGCACATTCACCGCTGGCAGCTTCTTGTACTGCAACCCGATCAGCTGATGCTGAGGCTGCTCATCCTTTGACTGGCTGCCGACGGCATAGGAGGCCGCCATGTAGCAGGCCCCCAATGCAAGGGTGCACACCCAGGCTCCGGTCGCGATGTTCCGGATCATCGCGTGGCGGCCCGCACGCCCATCGCCGGCGCCTCGTACGTGCCATCCGACTGGGATTGGACGATCGCCTGGTTGATGATCGATGAGATCTCCTGCGTGGCTCTCACCTGGAGTGCCAATAGGGCGAGGTTTTCGTCCATTTTGACTTTCATGCGCGACATACGCTCAGAGAAGGCTCGGTGCTTTTCGTGGTCACTGAGGACCGAACGGTGAAGTCGCGTCAATTCCAGGAGGGACTGCGATTTCCGCCGTGTCATCTCCGGCAAGACGGTGAGATCGCGGGCCTGAATAGCTTTCATCTCGGCGTCGATTGTCTCCTCGAGGCGGTCAAGGCAAGCGGTCAGCATGCTGGTATTCCTTAAATATCAGTGCGAGCGGAAAGGGCTTTGGCTGCAAGTTGGTTCGCAATTCCAACTCCACCGGCCTTGGTAATTTGGGTGCTGAGCTGCTCGGCCATCATCGATTTCCAGATCGAGCCAGCCGTGCCCTTGCCGTAGATTGTCGCTGCGTCCTTAGGCAACATGACTTCGATGAACGTCTGGAGTACGAAGGACTCGAACTTCTTGTAGGGTTCGGCTGATCCGCCCAGCGTAGAGCTCGATTTCAGCGAGGTTCGGAAGGCATAGGGATCGAACCCACCCGAAGGCGCTGAAAAGCCAGCGTCTTTAAGCGCGTCGCCAAAATCTGCGCCAGCCACCAAACTGGCGCCTTCGCTGAGCTTCTGAGCAGCAGCCTGGACGCGAGCCGGATCCGCAGCCCGCGCAACATCGCCAATGATGTCGGAAGGAGGGCTAATTGCCATTACTGGGTGACCTCTTATCGTCGGTTCAGCGCTTGTAACCGCCCTAGCTTGCGGGAAGCTTGTGTGAACGAGAAATGATCTGCTCGAGTATGTTCTGCAGCTCCCGCTTCTCGGTTTCTCGCCGATCCTGCTCCTTCAGTCGGTCGCAGGTTTTCTCTGTTCGCTTGAGCTGCAGGCCGCGTTCAATCACCACAGTGCGTTGGGCCAGACATTCCGTCGCGATCTGGTCGCCCTGATGCGTCAGCGACTTCAGGCGTCTGGCCGTCGCGTCAACGAAGAGCCCTTGAAAGCTGCTGTCTTCATTTAACGCGGAAATTAAATCGAGTTGCTCGCTCTGATTAATCCGACGGGAATTTTCCAGACCCGACATTCGGAGTTCGGCGACACGATGCATATGCTGCTGCACCTGCCGAATTCTCTCAATTTTCCTGATGCGATCCTTCATTTCGCGGTCATCCGTGAACCGACCACGAGGCAAATTCTTCAAGGAAGAGCGTCAGGTAGTCGGAGATCAAGAAATAGACCATGAACAGCCCCCCCATCATCACGAAGGGCGTCGCCAGGAAGAAGATGGGGATCTGCGGGGTGAGCTTGTTGGTCAAGCCCACCGCGAGGTTGACGACAATCGAATAGACGATGAAGGGCGCGCTGATCCGGAGAGCGAGGACGAAGGCTGCGGTCGATTGGTCGACAATTCGCATCAGGGACATTCGCGGACCGAACCATTGGCCCGATGGCAACTGGTCATAGGACGCGACGACGCCTTTGATGAGCTCAAGATGCAAGTCCATCATGAACAGCATGGCCGTCGCTGCCATCATGATCATCGTCGTGATCGCGGGGAGGGGCTCTGAATCGTCAAAGGGAGCTCCGGGGATGTTTCCAAAACCGATCGCCATGGCCGCGGCGTTCGACATCGTTTGAAGAGCGAAGAAATACACCCGGCCTAGAAGGCCGATCACGATCCCGGTCAGAAGCTCCGTCCCGATGAGACCAAAAAGAGTAGCTGGCGGCAGCGCTCCAACACCTTGGGCAAAGCGGTCCATGATAAGCGGAGAGACTGCCAGAGAGACGGTGAGCGCAAGGAAGAGGCGGACATTCATTGGGATGCGGCTACTGGACAAGCCAGGAGCCATCATCATTCCCGCTCCGACACGGCAAAAGATAAGAAATACGGTCAGAAGTGTATCGGAGCTATATGAGCTCACGCGATAGCCCCTAGCGAATTCACTTCGACGCCCCGGGCAATCTCGAGATGCGAGAGGATTGGCAGCGAGGAGAACATTCGCTCCACAATCATCCGCACATACGGACGGGAGTCCGGAGAGGTGACGATCGCGAATTTTTTGGCCTTTACGAATGTCTGCTTGATCACCTCTGAGGCCTCTTGGCCGAATTGCTCGATCAGGCGCGGATCGATATCGAACTCGATCACATCTCCTTTGGCATCACGCTTGAGCCCCTGATGGAAGGCGAGATCCCACTTGTTTCCCAGACGCAGGATGTTGAGCGGCCCGCCTTCAGCGAGATCGCCGCATATCTGCTGGGCAATTCGGGTACGAACGTGCTCCACGAGTTGCTCCGCCCGCCTGGCATGCGGCGCAAATTCAGCGACGGCTTCGAGGATGAGATGCAGATTGCGGATAGAAACTCGCTCCGCCAGAAGCAGCTTCAAGACAGCCTGCAATCCAGAATATGAAATCTGAGAGGGGCAGATATCGTCCAGAAGGCGCTTGTACTCGGGCTCCAGGCGGTCCAGCAGCGTTCGCATGTCCCGATAGGATAGGAATTGCGGGAGATTGTTCCGGATTACCTCACTCAGGTGAGTGAGAAGAATTGAGTTGCAGTCGGCCGTTTTGAAATCCTGTCGCTTCACCTCACCGACAAGGGCTTCCGTCACCCAATAGGCCTTTGATCCGAAAGCGGGCTCCCGCGTCTCTTCAGCAGGCACGTCCGGAACCGGGCCGTCACCCGTCAGAACCATAACCTCGCCAGGTCGCAGCTCATGCGACGCTACAATCGTCCCGTGGATCCGAATTTGGTAGCTCTTCGCCGACATCAAGGGGCCGTCCGAGAGCTTGATGTCGGGAACGACGAAGCCGTAATCCTGCGCAAACCGCCGGCGCATTTTCGCAATCCGGTGCGGCAACTCCGCTCTTGAATGGTTGAGCATTGAGGCCAGGTGCTGGCCGAGGCAAAGCTCGATCTCGGCGGTCTTCAGGGACTCCCTCACGGATTCCTTCGCCTCGATCTGCTTGACCCTGTCAGCTTCCTGCTTCTGGGCAGCCACTCGTCCTGCTTCTTCCGCGATGCGCTTCGGGATCGTGTAGGCAACGAACGCCATCATGAGGGAGAGCGCCATAAACGGCACAAGCGGGAGACCTGGCATGATGGCGAAGACCATCATCAGTACGGATGCCACCCAGAGCGCCCTTGGATAGGCGCTCAGCTGCCCGAGGACGGCCTGCTGGGCCTGGCCCCGCGTTCCCCCCTTCGACACCAGCAGGCCAGCCGCCAGAGAGACGATGAGGGCCGGGATCTGGCTGACGAGGCCGTCACCGACGGAAAGCTGCGTAAATACGTCGGCCGCCTTTGACAGCGGCATCCCATGGCGAGTTACGCCGATGATGATGCCACCAAAAATGTTGACGGCGATCGTGATGAGAGAGGCGATCGCCTCGCCGCGAACGAATTTTGAGGCACCGTCCATCGAGCCAAAGAACGAGCTCTCTTCCTCTAGCTCGCGGCGTCGCTGCTGCGCCTCCTTCTCGTCGATCAGGCCAGCGTTCAGATCGGCATCAATCGCCATCTGCTTGCCCGGGATCGCGTCGAGGGTGAAGCGGGCGCCAACCTCCGCAATGCGGGTCGCGCCCTTCGTGATCACCAGGAAGTTCACGGTGACCAGAATGATGAAGACGACAATGCCGATGACAAAGTCGCCGCTCATCACGAACCGCGAGAAGCCGGCGATCACATGGCCGGCTGCATCGACCCCCTTGTGCCCGTCGGCGAGGATCAATCGCGTGGACGCAATACTCAATGCGAGCCGCAATAGCGTTGCAATGAGCAGGACGACAGGGAAGGCCGAGAATTCCAGTGGCTTGTGGATCCACAACGCCACCATCAGGATCAGTACGGACAGGGCAATCGAAAGGGCGAGGCCCATGTCGATGAGAATCGCTGGAATGGGCAGAAATAAAATCGCCAGGATCGCTACGACACCGCCAGCAAATGCGATGTCACGGCCGCGATCCGATTTAGCAGCCTGATTGGAATTCATGCCGAAATATCCGAAAACAAAAATGCTTCGGATCGTTCTTGGACTACGTAGCTTGCGCCAAGCTCTCTTCCTTGGAAAAATGGGCGACGTCGGAGCTCAAAAGCCGGTAGCGATTTTTCCGTAGACGGCCTCTGTAAATGAAAAGATCTGGGATCCAACAAATGTGCCGGTGACAAGCGTCACCAGCAAAATCGCAATGATCTTCGGGATAAAGGTCAGTGTGACCTCCTGGATCTGAGTGAGAGCCTGAACCAGGGCGATTGCTATGCCGACAAGCATAGCTGCAACGACCGCGGGGCCCGCACCGACGATGATGGTCCAGATCGCTGCCCGAACCATCTCCAGTGCATCAACTGCGGTCATTACTTCACCGTAATGCCGGGACTTAGAATGATCTCCTTGCCGTCGACCGTCGTAGCCACGAGTCCATCGGAGTAGACCTTCACCGATGCCACCTCACCAGTGACCTTTCCGTCGGCCGAGGTCACTGTGCGACCAATCACAGTATCAGCCTGGGAGAGTGCGGACGACGTCAAGAGAGCATCCAGCTTGCCGTTGGTCTTGGTCTGCTGCTCGACCTGCGAGAAGCTCGCCAGCTGCGCCATGTAATCGGTCGATTCCATTGGTGCCGTGGGGTCCTGGTTCTTCAACTGGGTCAGGAGAAGGCCAAGGAATGCGTCGTAGCTCACCGCAGATGAGCCTTTTTCGGTGGAGCCGCGGTGCTGCGGAGCGGACATTCCAGTGACGATCGAAGAGACGTCCATCGTTGCTAAACCTCGTAATTCAAGCGGCGCGAAGGGCAGTGCCCGAGCGGTCAACCGGACGTTTCGCGTCGTCGATGGGGAACATCGTCCGCAGCAATTTCAGCGCATCGAAGAAGCGTTCGCCGGTGACGAGATCGTGGACCGCCTGCAGTGACCGTGCCTCTTCGGCCGCGGCATACTCCCCGGCGATGAGCGCGAAGCGCTCCAGGAACGCAGCTTTCATTTGAGATCGAGAGCTGGGATCGATGATCATGGTCTGCGTGATGAAATACAGCTGCCGGAGCGGCGTGTTCGCATCATCAAACTGCATCACGTACGATTCCAGGAGGAACGATGCGTCGTTCAGCAGGCTCAGCGTCACTTTCTGACTGACGCAGATCACAGCCCCGTTGATGAAAATCCGCTCCCCCGGCTTCAGCGAAAATCGCATCTTCGCTTTCATTCCAAGCCCTCCCTGATCAGAGTGTTGATCCTGATGATCTCTTCCAGCTTCGAAAAATCGCCTCGAACGATCGTGGTTGTGGCATTGACCACCCACATGCCGATTGAAATGAGGTTCGACTTCAGGCTGTCCGAAAGGGCATTACCGGGAGTCTTGAGGTCCTGAATGAGTGCTATCCAGAGCTTCTGGACGTAGGCGACTGCCGACACGACTTCGTCCGATACCGAATTGCAGTGCTCAATCGACCTCAGCTTCTCGATTGCGCTGTCGAAAATGTCCCGTTCGCGCTTTCGGCACTCCAGCGGATCATCGTCGGCCATCTCAAAATAGGCGGCAAAACTCATGGTGGCTCTCTCAAATGAAATTAATGAGACTCAGATTGCGGAGCTGAGCGGTCAAAGAAAATGACGTCTGGATCTGCGTCGTCAGATGATCGATGCGCGTCTTGGCTTCGAGTGGATCGACGCCCTCCAAGCCGAACAGTTTCTCGTTGAAGACGTCCTTTTGGATATCCATCCGCGAGTTGGCATGTTCGATTTTCTCCTGAGACATGCCAATTTGCGCCTCAAGGTCGGACATCGCGCTGCCGCCTTCGCCGATCGTTTTGATCGCGCGCGCCAAAAGGGTTTCCCGGACGTCCGCTCCCAAATTCGAGATCCCGAGTTCAAGGATCATCGAGTAGCCCATCGCGAGCTGGCGGACGGCACTCTCGTTCGCACTGACCGAGGTCTCGATCACTTCCGATGGCGAGATCTGGCTCGTGATCGATTGATTGGAGGCGTTCGACCAGGTCGCAGCCCAAGGCCCGTTATCGAAGAGGGCCTTGTATGGGCCGTCCAGGAATGCGTTCATCTGGGCTTCGTCGATCGAAGCGACAGATGGGCTCGATTGAGGAAATCCGAAGAAGGCCGAGAACGCGGCATCGATAGCGCTCTTGGCGGCCGCCGGCGGCATGCTGCCATCTTCGACGATTGGCCGCTCCCCACTGTTGATCCCGCCGAAGATGTACTGGCCATTCACAGCCCGATTGAGGTCGCCAACCAGTCCCGCCAGCGTGCTCTTCGCTTCAAGCAGGACCACCGGCAGATTCCGATCACCAACCGGCGAAGCAATGAGGGTCGCCGCAAATTTCTCCGACGACGTTCGGGCTCGAGCCAGGGCCGCAGTCGAGGCTTCGAGTCGAACCTTCACGGTCGCATTGCTGTCGATGATTGAACCGAGATGCTCCATCTCCTGGCGAAGGGAGAATGCTTCACCGGCACGAGAACCCAGCCGCAGCCCCACATCAGTGTCTCGGCCGCTGGTCATTTCCTTCGTGGCCTTCGCAAGATCCGCCTGCATCTTGTTCAGGCCGGCGCGCGGCGCGTTCCAGAGCGTCGTTGTCGAAATGAATGAAGTCTTCATTTTCAGACCATCGCCAAGAGGGTTTTCATCATCTCGTTGATCGTCGAGATGAGTTTTGCGGATGCGGAGTAAGCATGTTCGAGCTGGAGCATCCGAGCCGTTTCATCGTCACCGTTCACATCCGTAGCATTCGACATCGCTTCGGAAGCCTGCGAGAGCAGCATCTCGGAGTAGGTGGCCTCAGACTTGGCCGATGCCCTGAGGCCCTGCAGCCAACCTGCAGAGGACGACGCAAAATCCTGCAGCGACTGAGTGGCGCCAAAGCCGAAAGCCGGATCAACCGGTCGGCTCTTCTCCATCTCGGACACGAGGCCATACAGACGGCCGGAAAAGGCGACGTCGGAGCCTGGGGCTGCCGGGTTATGACGGTAGGCGGCGCCGTTGATCCCACCGTCACGGAGAGCCGCCAAGCCACCGTCCGGCTGACCAGCGAGCGCTGGATTCAGCCTCAGGAGCCCAGCCAATCCCGACGGTGCAGGATTGGGCGGAACGCCTGTGCTGCCTGCGAAGCTGAAGATGCCCGCCAGATCAGGGAGCCCAGAGCCAGACTGATCGGTCTCCTTAAAGGCCTCGATCACGTTCCTGGCGAGCTCGTCCAGCTGCGACTGGTACCCAACCGAAATGTCGTCGCGGATCTTCGCTTGGCCTACCAGATTGCCCGTATTCAGAGGCATCGGAGCGCCGGCACCGGTCACCTGAATGCCGTCAATGAACACCGCGTTGCCCACGGTAGACGGCCCAAATGCCGATGTCGGTTGGAAGCTCACTTTCCTAGGCGAACGATCGAAAAGGGGAACGCCGCTATCAGTGTAAAGCGCGAGGTCACCGCCCTCGCGCTCAACGATCTGGACGCCCATTTCCTCCGACAACTGGCTGATCAATGCATCCCGGGCATCGAGGCTGTCAGAGATGTCGCTGCCCAGAGCGTAGCCCCGCATGACCTCCTGGTTCGCCGCCTCAAACTTCGTCAGCAGGCCATTGATCCGACCAACGGAGTTTGCGATCGCAGTGTCGGCGTCATGCCGGGCTTTCTGAACCTCGGCAGTCGCATCATTCAGCGACTTCACCAAGTCACTGGCCGAGTTCAGAAAAGCCTTTGCGAAGGTCGAGCTATCCGGTGCCTTCGCAAGTTGGGACAGTGCCGACTTTAGCATCCCGATCTTGGCGGCCGGTGATGCATTGAGGGCAGTATCACCGATGGTCGCGTTCAGCTGATCCAGGCCAGCTGTGATGGCCTGGTTGCCCGCCATTCCGGACGTGGCAACCAGCATCTTGGAATAAAGCGCCAGATTGCTCGCCCGGGAGATCGTGACCTGCACGGCTCCGCCCTGCGAGATAACCGACGCGATCTTCCTGGAATAATAGGGGTCGGAAGATCCTGCCGTGTTCCGCGAGACGACGGAAATTTGCGTCTGCGTAGCCTGCAGTGACGATCGAGCAGTGTTGAGCGCTGCGCTTAGTGTCATGAGTTAGAACCTCGAAGTCCTGGCGGCTAGCGCTTGAGATTGATCAGAACGTCGAGCATCTCGTTGCCGGTCTGAAACGACTTCGAATTTGCGGAGAACGCCGTCTGCGCCTCAATCATGCTCGTGAGCTCGGCGCCAATGTCGACGTTGGACTGCTCCAGGGCGCCCGATCTGATCGAACCGAAGCCGGACTGGCCCGGCGTCCCGAGCTCGTAACCGCCAGAGGCGATGCTGGCTTCGTACACGTTGCCCGCAAGCGGCGTCAGGTTGTCCGGGCTCCTGACGGTCGCCAACGGAACCTTGAAGGCCGCCACTCGCGAACCGTTCTCGTAAACCGCATAGACGGTGCCGTCCTCGCCGAACTCGGCTCCCTTTACCGCGGACGGCTTGTTGCCATTCGCACCGCCGGTGACCGCGTAATCGCCGCCCAACTCGCTCATCCCCGTCATATCGAGCGTGAATGGCGCGCCGTTCGGGATGCCGAATGACATGCTGGTCGGGCCCGACATCTGGCCCGTTCCGTTGAACGTCAGCGTTTCTGTCGCGATCGGTGTCGCCGGGAAGCTGGCTGGGTTGTCGCCGTTATAGACAGCCACCTCCCAACCGGCACTCGACTTCGTCATGTAGATGTCGAGCTTCATCGGATTGCCGACGTTGTCGTAGACCTCGATGGACGACTTCTTGCTGAAATTCGCCGAAGCGGGGGGAGGGGCGGCAATCACCGGCGCGTCAACCGGCAAGTTGCCCTTGAACGTGCCCTCTGTCGACGGCGTCGCCTTCATGCTCAGCGACTTGATACTGACTGGGACCAGGTTGCTCGAGCTGTTCAGCAGGATGTCCGCCGCGCCATTCTCGAGGCTGTAGCCCATCAGCTTGAAACCAGCCGCATTCACGAGGTTGCCGGATGGTCCGTCGACCACAAAATTCCCGGCGCGCGTCAGCAGTGGCGTTCCCTTCGCGTCGCTCACCACAAAGAAGCCATTTCCCGAGACTGCGAGATCCGATCCCGACGTCGTATAGGCGATGGAGCCAGGATCGGAGATCGCACGGCGAACCCTCGTCTCAACCGCCCCGGAGGTGTAGGAGCTGTCGTCCTGCGACAGGATCAGTGACGAAAACTCGATACCCGAGCGCTTGAAACCGGTGGTGTTCGAGTTGGCGATATTCTCGGCCACGGTACCGAGCTTCGTGGATTGGGCGTTCATGCCCGAAACGCCGGTTCGCAGGACGCTAAATAGGCTCATTATCCGCTTCTCCTAATTCTGATTAATCGCAATAAATGCTCACGCTTGCGCGAAGCTGGTTTTTGGAAATGATTTTACGGGGACGCGGGCAGCGCGTTTGACCCCGACGGTTGCTGCAGAAATTCCGCCAGATCCGCAAATGAGTCCCGACTGGAGGGCATCGACGGCGATTGACGAAGCGCCTCATAGACCTTCGGAACGATCACAATCGCCTGGTCGAGTTCCGGATCAGTTCCGGCCTGATACCCGCCCATCATGCGCAGGTCGCGACTGTCCTCGTAGCGGGCGATCAGGCCCTTGATCCTGCGGATGAGGTCTTTCTGCTTCGATGTCCATCCGAGATCAGCCAAACGAGAGATCGATCCCAGCACGTTGATCGCCGGAAACCGACCTTGATCCGCGATCGCCCTGTCCAGAACGATATGGCCATCCAATGTCCCGCGGATGTTGTCCGCTACGGGGTCATTGTGATCATCCCCGTCGATCAGGACTGAGAATAGGCCCGTGATGGAGCCTGAGGACACTCGGCCCGGGCCGGCTCGCTCCAGGAGGCGAGGGAGTTCGCTGAAAACGCTAGGGGCATAGCCACGGGCAACAGCGGGCTCACCGGCGGCAAGAGCGACGTCGCGCGCGGCGTGTGCGTAACGTGTCACCGAATCTGCGATCAGAAGAACGGAATCACCCTGATCACGAAAGAACTCCGCTATTGCCATTGCGGTCTTCGGCGCCTGACGGCGCATCATCGGGCTTTCATCGCCGGTCGAAACGACCATGACGCATTTGCCGATAGTCTCGCTGATCGGGCCTTCGAGGAATTCTCGCACCTCGCGGCCGCGCTCTCCAACCAGGGCAACCACGATCGTGTCGAAGCCCTCGCATTTGGCGAGCATGGTCAGCAGCGTCGATTTCCCGACGCCGGATCCAGCAAAGATTCCGATACGCTGCCCGATGCAGATTGGCGTGAAGAGGTCGATCGCCCGAATGCCCGTCTTTATTGGCTCCGAAACCCGAGCTCGCGTCATAGCCGACGGCGGCTGCGCATCTGTCGAGTAAGGCTTCGCCCCCTGGATCAGTGCTGGACCTTCATCAAGCGGTTCGGCCAAGGCATTGATCACTCGGCCTCGCCATGAAGGATCGGGACACAGCTTCAGGTCGCCAAGGATGTAGGCTCGCGTGCCGACCTTGGCTTCAATCGCCCCGTCATAGGGCTTTACCGTCACACCACCGTCGTCGACGCGGACCGCCTCTCCAACCCGGGTTCTGCCATTGGCTTTGAAGCCTATGCTGTCTCCGAGTTTCACAAAATTCGCCAGCCCCTTCACCCGATAGAAGCTCGGCGTCACCTCGCGAATGACCCCGCTCACGCGCACCCGCTGAAATGCCGTGCCCTCGGAACGAACGAAGTGCTCCAGTGCCTTCAGCGACGACATCAGGTCGACGGCCCAAGCGTGCGGATTGCACTCATCACGGAATCCTCGGTTTCCTTGATGGTCGCGTTGGCGCTTTCAAACGTCCGCTGAAGGGTGATCAGCTTTGTCAGCTCCATCATCGGATTCACGTTCGACCCTTCGCTGTGACCCTGCAGAACAGCCGTCGAGGTGAAGTCCTGCACAACTTCGGTCGGCTTGCTGGGCATCACGCCCGAATTCCCAGCGCGTGAAAGCTTCGCGTCGTGGGGAATGGTGAAAAGCCCCAAAGTGCCGACGGCCACATTGTTCTGGGTAATTGACCCGTCTCGACCGATGGTCGCATCACCACCGTCGGGGGCAAGAGCAATCGGAGCCCCACCCGCATCCAGAACCTGGAAGCCATCGATGGTCTGAAGGTTGCCGTTCTCGGCCATCTTCAATCGGCCATCGCGCGTGTACGCGGTGCCATTAGGCGTCGAGAAGGCAATGAAGGCCTCCCCCTGGATCGCGACATCGAGGGGATTATCGGTTTTCGTGATCGCGCCGGCGCGACGGGAAATGAAGTTCGCCCCGGTCGAGGAAAACGCAACCGGCGATGCTCCTGCCCGCGACAAAACCTCCTCAAATTTGATTTCGTCGGCGCGAAATCCGCCCGTATTCATATTGGCGATATTATTCGCGATGCTAACCAGCCTTTTCTCTGTGGCCAGCTGTGCTGATAGAGAAACATACAGCGCCGACTGCATCCATATTCTCCGCAAGAGGCCCGGAATGGCCCTATTGATTCCGCCGCGGAATGAAATCGGCGACGCCATACCACCTACTAATCGCGCTACCTTGCGTGGGGCTTGCGTTCCCGATCCAAACTGTCGGCAAAAAAATCCATCCGCTCCAGCTACGCGCAAGCCACGCCTTGTATCGGGGGATCTGAGTTTATTGCTTTAACAAAAAGGGTGCTCCTTTGGGCGCTATTATCGGATTAATTATTGCATTCGCTTCGATGATCGGCGGCTTTATGGCCATGGGCGGCAAGCTTGCCGTCATCTGGCAGCCTTGGGAGTACGTCATCATCCTGGGGATTTCGGCCGGCATCTTCATCGTCGCCAATCCGATGTACGTCGTCAAAGACACCGGCCGGGCCTGCGTGGAGGCAATCCTGGGCCGGGTCCCCAACCGGGAAGACAACATCACCACCCTCAGGCTGATTTACACCCTTCTCTCGGAGATGAGGAGCAAGCCACGCAATGTGGTCGAGCCTCATGTCGACAAGCCTGAAGAATCGGAGATCTTCAAACAGTACCCAACGATCCTGAAAGATCAGGAGCTTACGCATTTCATCTGCGATTACGCGCGCCTGATCGTCATCGGCAATGCAAAGCCCCATGAGATCGAGTCACTCATGGAAAATGACATCAGCACCCGTCGCAAGGACGCCCTGAAGCCGTATCTGGCCCTCAACAGCGTCGCCGAAGCGCTGCCTGCTCTAGGTATCGTCGCGGCGGTGCTGGGCATCGTGAAGGCGATGGGGGCGATTAGTCAGTCCCCGGAAATTCTCGGGAGCCTCATTGGGGCTGCGCTCGTGGGCACCTTCGCCGGCATCTTCATTTCCTATGTGATCGTCAGCCCCCTGGCCAACAAGATCAAGAACACCCGGGAGAAACAGGTCCGGGTTTACGGAATGGTGAAGCAGTCCCTGATTGCCTACCTGAACGGCGCTGCCCCGATGATTGCCATTGAGCACGGCCGAAAGGGCATCTCCGCTGAGACGCGCCCGACCATCAATCAGGTCGAGGATGCTGCGATAAGCGGCGACAGCAAGCTCGAGGCCGCCTGATGACCGCCCAGGCGAAAACCGAAACCAACTGGATCCGCGACAAGCTGCTCGACGCTAGCGGCCTCTCGCTCGAACGACTGCCCATGCTGCACGTCATTTTCGAGCGGTTGTCGACATCATGCGCCGATCATCTCAGGCACCAGGCTGCCTCGCCGATGTACTTCACTGTGAAGGGCATCGAGAGCCGGCGTATCACGGACGTTCTCGATGGCTATGAGGCGAATGCCATCGCCGCCGTCTTTCACGCGCCCGAGTGGGACAACCACATTGTCATCGGCTTGGATCGAGCCTTCGTCTACACCATGGTGGAGGTCCTCTATGGTGGCGATGGCTCGGAACCGCCAGTAGACACGCAGCGCCCCTTCTCGACCATTGAGATGAAGATGGCTCAGGGCATTTTCGGGCAGATCGCACGTGCCCTTGAAGTCGCCTTCTCCGCTGTCTCCCAGGTCCGCTTCAATCTCGATCGGATCGAAACCCGCATGGATTTTGCGACCATCGGGCGTCGGACCAACCAGGCAGTTTCGGCCAAATTTGACCTGCAAGCCTTGAATCGCAACGGCGAGATGTTCGTCGTGATCCCGCAATCCGTTCTCACTCCGATGCGCAACGCGCTGGCGAGTTCGATTACGGGTGAAGCGGGCGGCCGTGATCCGCGCTGGTCAAATCAGATTCAGAAGGAGGTAAAGCGAACCAATATTTCGGTGAGCGCGATCCTCGAAGAAAAGCCCCTAACACTCGGAGAGATCGCTTCCCTAAGGGTTGGCCAGGTCATTCAGCTCCACGCGACTCCAAAATCGAGAGTTCGCCTTCAGAGCAGCAACCAGAACTTGTTTTGGTGCTCGATGGGCCAGTCGGACGGAAAATATGTCCTCAGGATCGACGACGTCGTCGACCAGAAAGATGAATTCCTCGATGCTATCCTCCCTGGCTAACTTCGTGTTGTTCGCGGCTCTCGTCCTTACGAGCGTCCTCGTCACCGGCATGTACCGCAAGCTCAAAGGGTTTGAGGCCATGTACAAGAGCTATGGTACTGCGCTCGAAGCATCCTCAGCAGCTCTGTCGCAGGCCCATGCAGCGCTCACAGGTCTGAATGCGGAAGCCAATGGCACGCTTGCAAGCCTTGGCGACCGAATTGAGCAGGCCAAGGAACTGATCGCCGAGCTCGACCGACGGAAAGCGTCGTAAAGCCCGCCGCCGATATTTCCCTTCAATCATTCTTTTCAGGATTATTCCTATGACCCAGCCAGTTGCCGCCGAAGCATTCGAGAACATTCAGGAAAAGGGGATGCTGGACACGCTTGGAAGCGGTCGCAACCTCGAGGCAATCATGCGCATCCCGGTCAACATCCAGGTGGTTTTGGGCGGTGCGCAGATGCCGGTCGCGAGCCTCATGAACCTCGGTCGCGGCGCAATTGTTGCCCTGGATAAGCGAGTTGGTGAGCCCGTCGACATCGTCGTCAACAACCGCGTAATCGCGCGCGGCGAAGTCGTTCATGTCGAGGAGGACAATCGCTTTGGGGTGGCCCTGACCGAGATCGTCGGGCCGCCTTCGAACGAGATCGTCGGTTAAGCGAGAGACGCGCAATGTCACTGGCGGTGACCACTCCGGCTCCCAACCATCGTGTCTTGAGCGGCCAGCAACGGGTGGCCGCGCTCCTGCTCACAATGGGGCAGGGGGCGGCGAAGAAAGTCCTTCAGTACTTCGACCCCGAAGAGGTCAAGGCGATCACCAAGGCGGCCGCCAGCCTCGGCCAGATCACGACTATGCAGATCGAGGACCTCGTAGAGGAATTTGCTGACGGCTTTGCCCACGGGACCGATCTTGTCGGAAACTCGTCCGAGATCCAAAAGCTGCTGACCGGGATCCTGCCCGATGAGCAGGTCACCGATCTGATGGAAGAGCTCCGGGGGAACGCGAACCGCTCGATCTGGGAGCGCATCTCGAGTGTCTCTGAGACCGCGATCGCGACTTACCTCGTCAAAGAGCATCCTCAGACCGCGGCGTTGATCCTCTCGAAGGTGAAGCCGACCTGTGCTGCCAAGGTCATCTCTCAGCTTCCGGCCGATGTGCGCAGCAGCGTGACGCGACGCATGCTTACGCTGAAGCCCATCATCGAAGAGACGATGAAGAACATCGAAGCGGCCCTTCAGGAAAACTTCGTGACGAGCTTCTCGAAGGATGCCGGCTCTGACACGCATGCCAAAATGGCCACCATCATCAACAAGATGGAACGTGGCCACATGGAGGACGTTCTTGCTGACCTTGCAAGCGTCCGCCCGCGCTCTGCCGAGATCCTCAAGGGTATGCTCTTCACGTTCGACGACGTTATCAAGCTGTCGCCGAAGGATCGGACCACGCTCTTTGACCAGATCCAGCCAGATCGTGTCTCCGTAGCGCTCAAGGGTGCCCCTGACGAG
This sequence comes from Hyphomicrobiales bacterium, assembly GCA_900470095.1. Classification (GTDB taxonomy): domain Bacteria; phylum Pseudomonadota; class Alphaproteobacteria; order Rhizobiales; family Beijerinckiaceae; genus Allobosea. The sequence continues at coordinate 19,764 of UBZM01000035.1, read as the reverse complement.
CTGCGCCAGGTCATTCTGGGCTCTCTCGCCTCTCGTGTTCGCCGGATGGTCGAGCACGACATCACGACGCAGGACGCGGTATCGGCACGCGACGTCACCGACGCTCGTCGCGTGATTACCGACCTCGCACTCGAGATGGCTAACCGCGGCGAGATTGTGGTCCAGTCCGAGAGCGATCTCGAAGTCTCGCGGTACTGAATAGCGAACGCATCGAATGTCGGAGGAGGCTGACAAGGAAAGCAAAACCGAACAGGCATCGGACAAAAAAGTCCGAGATGCGATCGAGAAGGGCAACGTCCCATTCTCCCGCGAAGCCCCGATGTTTGCATCCTTTATCGGCTTCCTCCTCGTCCTCACATTCAATGCGCGAGAGAACGTCAAAGCCCTCACCAGCAAGCTGTCGCTCTTCATCGATCGCGCGCATGATTTTCGCTTGGACTCCGGCGTGGACGCCAGTGCGCTGATTTATGCCGTCGCGGCAGAGGTCGGGCTGTTCATGCTCCCCATTGTCGCGCTCCTTGCGGGATGCAGCCTGGTTGGATCGCTCTCTCAAAATGTGCCGAGTTTTGTGGGCGAGAGAATTCGCCCCAAGTGGCAAAAAATATCACCCGTCTCTGGTTTTTTCCGGATTTTCGGAAGGCAGGGACAGGTCGAATTTCTAAAATCGCTCTTCAAATTCACAGCTGTCAGCATCGTCGTAGTCCTCCTTCTCAAGTCCGAGCAGCACAAGGTTGTGAATTCCATGTTCAGCGATCCGAGCCTGATCCCGGAGTTAATCCTGAGCATTTCCGTGCGACTGGTCTCGGCCGTCTGCATCGCCACAATCGTCGTCGTGGCAGCTGACCTGATTTGGTCGCGCTTTAAATGGAATCGCGACCTCATGATGACGCGACAAGAGGTCAAAGACGAGTTCAAGCAGGCCGAGGGCGACCCTATGGTCAAAGCGCGCCTGCGCTCGATTGCCCAGGATCGTTCGCGCAAGCGCATGCTGGCGTCAGTCCCCAAGGCGACGATCGTCATCGCCAACCCGACACATTTCGCAATTGCCCTCCGCTACAACCAGAATGAGGCCAGCGCCCCCGTTGTTGTTGCGAAGGGGCAGGATCTGATCGCTCTAAAAATTCGTGAAATTGCCGAGAAACACGGGATTCCCGTGATTGAAGACAAGCCTCTGGCAAGGTCCATGTACGCCAATGTTCAGGTGGATCGAATGATCCCCACCGAGTTCTACAAGGCCGTCGCCCAAATCCTCTTCTATGTCATGACGAGATCGCGCGCATGAGTTCGCATACGCAAATTGAACCGATCAACTTCTTCGTGCCGGACCTCCCAAAATTCGAGGCGATTTTGGCTCACAGCATCAAGGATGTTGTCGACGAGATCCGGCTCGCGGATGTTGAAATTCTCCATCGCTATGCCGCGAATAACGCTCACGGCAACATGAACGATTTCGTGCTGTCATCAACCGAGCTCTTCTACAAGGACCAAACGCTCACCTACGACTATGGCGCCGATATTCAGGGGAACTCGTCTGTCGATCGATCGATCGTCCTCAAGATGAAATTCACCCACGGGCCTGTCCTGGTTCGATTTTGGCTCACCTTGGAAGCGGACCGGGCATCGATATCCATCAATTCAGTCTTGCTGGACCACAAGCTCAAATCCGCAGAGCTTGATGAAGCTACCTTCGCGCAGTTCCTCGAAGCCGCGCGGCTTAAGCCTGACGTCGCCTCTGCTTCCCACATTTGGCACTAGCAGGGCACCATGAAGCTGCGACACATCACGATTGCCGCGTCATCAGTCCTCCTGGGCGCCTGTAACTCGGCTGGCTACTATTATCACTCCACCGGCCCATGGGGGCCGCGGAACGTCTATCGGACACCCCCTGGCTACGCTGCGCCGTGGGCCGATCCGCCATACGATCTTGTCGAGACAGAGCCCTATATCGATGCCGGCGGGTTCGATCCCGTAGTAAGAGATGTCACGCCTCCCGCAGGCCGTGTCATCGTCGGTTTGCCGCCTGATCCTATTCCGACTGGCCCGAGGTCAGCGCCGGAGCAATACGAGGACACCGATCTGCCGCAGCAGGGGGAGGTGCGCGCGGAGCGGCCGCAGCCCGTTCGAAGACTTGCGACCAGCCAGCCCTCCGCCTCGCAAGTGATCCCGCCTCCGACGAGCCCATCGGCCTACGCCGGCTCTTGGCGAGCCGTAGATGCCGGCGGAAAGACGTGCAGGGTGCAGCTCTCCACGACGTCCTCGATCGACCTTTACAAGGCGACGGTGAGTGGTTGCGCTGGATCGCCACTACAGTCCGTGAACCTCTGGAGCTTCTCAGGGGGCAACGTCACGCTCTACTCCCGGGAGAAGGTCGTTGCCCGCCTTTCAGGGCAAGAAGCCAGCCTGTCGGGTCCAATTGAAGCAGGTGGAACCCTTCGCCTGGCGAGGTGATCTACGAACACGGAAAACGACGGGTCGACGCGCCTGGTTGCTGATCGGCTTCAGGCCAAGTGGGGGGAATGGATCACCTGCACCTCGCGTTGTTCTTCGCTCGTGGACAAACCGGCGAAGACTACGCAGGCCCTGGCTACGAACTTTCCCGCACGCTTCTCATAAAGGGATCGAGATCGCGTGACCCAAAAGTGAGAGAGGCATGCGCCGCCCAGCTCGACGCCTGGGGCGTGAAGCCGGTCGCGGAACCCGAGCCTACCGCCGCCCAGAACGCGGCTGAGACGATCAAGTTCACGGGCATGCCGGGCGGCGTCGCGGCCATTTCTGACGTTCTGGTCGATTGTCGGCATGTTTGTCTTGGCGATCACCGCTGCCATCAATGCCGTCATGCGTCCGGCCGTGCTCGGCGCCCTCGCGATCGGCTTCCTGATATCATGGCGGCGCAGGTAGGGGCGCCAAGCTCCACCTGCCATTTGCCAGCCCTTACACCAACATCCCGCATTTTACGTGCTGGCAGGCTGGCACCATTCCCTCAAGCCAAGCAAAATGTCTTGGCGGTCGGGGTCCATTGACCGAACCCAGTCGCGACCATGTTTGCAATGACCTTGCAGACATATCGCTTTTGGGCAGGATCATTGTTCGGTCCTGCGTGATAACGCGCGACAGCCATAGTCCAGGTCCGATGGCGGTCCTTCAATTCCTTCAAGAACCGAGCCGCGTAGTCCACATTATCCCGCGGGTTCAGCATTTGCTCGATCGACGTGAAATGCTCGCGGTGAAAGTGGTGGTTGATCTGCATGCAACCGAGGTCAATGAGCTTGGCCCCGCCTCGCCTGGCTTCCTCAAATCGGCGCTTCGCGTCGCCGGCGGATCCGGCAAAAACGCCCTTGCCTTCAATGTTGAGCGACCAGGGATGCAGGCTGCCTTTCCGACCTGTCTCGGTCAGGCCGACCGAATAGAGCACCCCAAGCGGGACGCCATACTTTGCTGCCGCCCTCTTCATCTCGATCTCGCAAACCCGTGCCGCTCCACCAAGATCAGCGCGAGAGGGGGAGGTGCTAGAGATAAGTCCCGCCAATGCTGCGGCGATGAAGATTGCCTTCGTGCTGCTCGCCAGCCTCGCGGGTATCGTCGGTCGGTTCATGGAATTTGCCACGGTTCTGAGAGCCACCACCCTGATTTTCGCTTTGATCGAAGGTCTGCTGCTGTGGCTGTTGGCGGGAATTTTGGAATGAACCATCCTGAGTTTGCGAAGATGGCGCGACGTGGATGGAGATGATGTCGGGGCGATAGCCGGAGGTGCGGAGAACGGCATTGAGGCCGTCGCTATCGCGGCGAAGCATCTGAGCGACTTCTTCACTGGCGACGCTCACGTCCATTTCCAGGTTGTCGCCTGACAGCTTCATATTGATCGTCATCAGGCCAAGATCGGCGGGATGAAGTTGAATGGTCAGTTTGCGAACAGCACTCTCCGAAGCTCGTGCCGTTGCGATGAATGAGGCAGGCTGAGACTCCTGGAGCGGGTGGCGCACCTGCTGGCTGAGCTGCTTCGCTTCATCCAGCACCGCACCAGTGATTTTCTGCAGCATGCCAGCCGACAAACCCGCTCCTGAATCGGGCGGAATTCCAACTTGCCCTTCAGCCGCTACCGGGGAGCTGATCTGGGCTTCGGGCACCCCGCGATCTGCCGGTTTTGGCATTTGCTTCTGGCTGGGAGCGGAGAATTGAATTGCAGAAGACCCTGGCTCGGTCTCGGTGCCTCCGAAAGTGTCGGTTGCCGCCGCTTGGGGCCCAAACACAGGTTTCGAGACAAAGCCTTCCACCACAGGCTTAAAGTGGGTTTCCTGTGAGCGGACATGCACTGCCAGCGGAGCCTTTGGCTGGTCGAGGAGCGAGGCTTGCTCGTCACCAGTCGGGGCTTGCGGACCAGCTGAAACCAGTTGGTCGTTTTCGGATTTGGGATCACCAGGCGCAGCCCTGATCAAATTGGCGCTGACAGCGATCGCCACCGCCGATCCCACCTGTTGGCCGACCTCGCCGGCTCCGGTCGGATCGTCCTTCGGCAGCTCGGCATCGACCGGGGCCTTCGCTGACCCTTCAGCAGCCTCATCGCCTTCCGGGTTCGGTCCAAGACTCGCAATGAGAGCCTCGAGCTCACTAAGTGGCGGTTTGGTCTCGGCCGCGATAGGCAGGTTCAATGTAGCTCCGCTGGAGCCCTCATCCGCCGGAACTGGCCTATCAGCCAGCTTGCCAAACAGGGCATCGAACGCTCCGAGGTCGGATTTCTTGGCTTGGCCTTCTTCCGAACTCGTCGCGCTCGGTTCCGACGACCGCGCTACCACTGGGGTCATGAAATCGAACATGCGCATGCACAGGACCTAATTAAGAAATAGTCGGTCGACTCCAGACAGAGCCTCCTGGGCTTTCCTTAAGGCTGGTAGCTGTGCCGAGGCTTGCGCCTCATCGACTTGTTTGCGCTCGTTCACTGAGGCCTCCGGCGGCTTCTCAGGCTCGCCAGGCAGGCGCTTAATCGACTTTCCAACGCCTAGGGCCGTGTCGAGCAGGCGCAGGTCGTTGGCGCCGAGAAGCGACCGGTCTATCGAGCGAAGATCCCTGAGACCCATGTCCAGGGAGCGCGGAGAAACCACCATCGCTGACGCCTGGTAGAGCTTTGCCCGCGCAATATCCGGTGCTGAATTCTCGGCCAGGCGCATAGCCATCTCCGCCGACAACAGCGCGGATTGGATCCTGCCATTCTCAACCGCATTTCGCGCGGCCATGAGATAGAGATCGCGCTGCGCCTTCGGCTCAAGATTGGTCAGCAATCCAACCATTCGCGAAAACCGCGCAGGGTCTTTCGCATAGTCCATCTCTGCCAATGCCGCCGCCAGCCGTTGGCGGAAATTCCCGGCATAGATGGAATGACGGTATCGGCGCAGATAGTCGGACGAGAGCGTCTCAAAGCGGGGGAAATCATCGATCTGCCGGGCGACAAAAACCTGACGTCGAAGCGCAGCTTCCTCCAGCAACGTACCGGTGGCCTGCAGGCGAACAAAGTCGAGCAAGCTCATTGCCCGCGCGGGTTCCTGCCCAACGATCAGGGCAGATTGAACGAGCGCCAACTGCGCTCCTAAGCCTGGTCGCAGGAGGCGAGCTTCGATCGGCATCAGGAGGCGCTTGGCCTCCTCACCGCGGCCTTCGACGTAGGCAAGGGCGCCTTGCACGAGATCGGCCGCGACGCCTGTTACCAGCTGATTTGATAGGAGGTGTCGGAGGATTTTTGGCGAGCCGCCGCTCAGCGCGAAGATCACCGCCGCGTCGGTGTTGCGTTCGTCGTTCCACGCAGATGCATCGAGATCGACAAGGCGGCTTTCAAGAATTCCGAGGAGCCCCCGCTGGCTCGCATGGGCTTCGACTGAGCCCGTGGCCACCTGGTCCTGAAGGAGCTGAAGCGTCCTCACGATCTCGACAGCGGGCCGCGCCGTTATGGGCAGCGGCTTGAAATTTGCGTCGAGCTCCTGGGCGGATGCAGTCCCCAAAAGGCCCAGCACCGCCCCCGCGAGGAGTGAGATCCGAGGTGACGACACGCCGCTACTCCTGGATCAAAATCTCAATGCGTCGGTTCTCATTCGCATTGAGGTCCTTGGCGTTGAGCGGATCGCGGTCAGCATGTCCTTCAACGCGAGCCACGCGCTCCTCTGGCAGCCCACCTCGCACCAACATGTACAGGGCCATCTGCGCCCGGGCCTGAGACAATCGCCAATTGTCGTAGCTCTCCGACTTGAAGGGACGACCATCAGTGTGCCCCCTAATCACGACCTTGCCGGGCCGGGCTTTCAGGATTGTCCCAATCGCCGCCATCGCTTTCACGGCCTTGCCGTCGGGCTCGGCCGATCCGATCGCGAACATGCTGTAGCGGTGATCGTCCGTCAGGCTGATCAGAGTGCCGGTGCCCGTTCTCCGCACCTCAACCTTGGGAGATGCAGAGGGCGTGCGTGACTGGTTCACTGCCTGCGAAATCTCGCTCTTCAGCTTCGCCAAGTCCTCGTCGCTTGTTCCGGCGGAAGGCCGTGCAGCCTGAATTGGTTCTGCCTTAGCCTCGGCAGCAACGTCCTTGGCTACAGGCTTGGCAGGTTGTTCCGACTTGCGGATGTCAGCAGCGTTGCGCGGCGACACGGACGCTAGCGCATCGAGTTCTCCTTGAACTGGCGTTGGCACGGTCCCCGGTTGGATCTTCCCATCACTCGTTGCCGGCTTCACTGGCGATATCTGCCAGTAGAGCGGATCAAACGGATCGCGATACGCCTCGCCACCCGGCAACCCTGGCTTATCATTCTCGCCCGTCGTGAGGTCAGCACCTAGCGCATGGTGAGCCAATGGCTCTGCCTCAGCCGCGATCCTTGCCAGGATGGCATAGGGATCCTGAAAGAGGACGCCTTCCTTAAACCGCGGCTTCCGCATCTGGTAGGATTGGCCGCCAGTGGTGGCGCCGGCGGCTTGATCCTTCTTTCCTTCAGCTGGCTGCGAGCGAGCGTCTTCCAGACCTTTGCGCTCGGCAACAGCCTCGGCCAGGTTCACTGGGTTGAAATAATTGGCGACGCTCAGTTTCGTCGCTTCGTCAGCCTGGCTGATGAGCCACATCACAAGGAAGAACGCCATCAACGCCGTCATGAAATCGGCGTGAGCGATTTTCCAAACGCCACCTTTGGGCATCTCGTCCTCGGGATCGACCCGGCGAATGATGATGATTTCAGGAGTTGCTGACGACATGGCTCAGCCCGCCTTCTGCAATGTGGAGAGCCGCTGACTCCACGCATGCAATTGGGTTTCGATCAGTGCGTCATTGACCGTGATTGAAACGTCAATGCTCGGCTCAGGCACGAATTCGACAGCCGTCACACCCACATGAAGCCGCTCTTTCAGGGCGTCCAAAAGATCCTCCGGCCCAGAAACCCGGATGATTGAGACTTCCGAATCCGTGACGATTGAATTCAGGAGATCGGCCGTTTCCGCGATCGCTTGCCCGCGGAACGCTTCTGCCACGAACTGATGGAGCACATTCCCGATCCGCTCTCCGAGCTCGAGCTCAACGATCTCCAAGCCTTGCTCTATCTTCTTCGCAATCGCTTCAGCGTGCTCGGAGACCCATTGGGCGCGCAGGGCCTGAGCGATCTCAGCAAACTCACGGCGTTGAGCGTCAAGCGCCTCCTGAAGCCTTGCTGCTGCAGCTGCAGCCTCGTCCTCTCGTGCCGCCTTGATTAGCGACTCGATATCAATCTGCGATTCCTCGACCGTTCTCGCCTGGACAGGAAGCTCGACGACCGAGCCGGTCTCGATTGATACGGCCTCTCCTTCGCTTGACAGTCGCACCCGGCGCAAGCTGCCGAAGGGCGAAGCCAGATTGGGTGTAGAGGCCTCCGTTCGCGGATAGGTTTCGAGGACTTTCAACAACGCCGACATCAGGCGATCTCCTGAACAAGCCATTTGCGCAGAATTGACGCCGCCTGTTCCTCGTTGTGATTGACGATGTGCTCGAGCTTCCGTTGAGCGGTTTGCCCCTCAACGATGTTCGGCAAAGCCGGTGCCGTCGGCTGCGCTGTAATCCGGGAAGCCTCCTGCCTTTCGATCTCGCGGGCCTGCGCATCCTCTGCGTCAACAGCTGCCGTCGCGCGTGAGAACTCGATTTCGGCCTGCCCCCGAGCGACGAGCATCCTCACGGCCGGGCGCAGTCCAAACCAGATCACGAGTGCACCGACCAGGAGGATCGCGATCGCGTTGATGATGGTTCCGGACTGCCGGCCGATCAGCTCTGCAACCCCCGGGCCCGGGACGGCAGGCAGGTTTTCCGCCGCGTCGGTGAACGACACCGCCGCCACTTTAATTTGATCCCCGCGAGCCTTGTCGAACCCTGCAGCGGACGAAACCAACTGCTCGATCTCGACAATACGCGTGTCGACGTCAGCCTGGGTGGCCTTCTCGCCCAACAACGTCATCAAACGCGCTTTATTGACCAGAACGGCCACCGACAGGTTCTTGATCGAATATCCGTCGCTTACCGTTTGGACCGTTTTTGACGAGATCTCGAAATTCGTCAGGTCTTCCCTGCGTTGATTGTCGGTGCTCGAGTTATCCCCGCCTTCAGAGCGGACATTCTGTTCCGGCAAATTCTGCTGCACCGTCGCCGGCTTCTGCCCCTGACGGTTCTGAGATACCTCGGTCTCCTTCACAGACCGGACGGAACGTTCGACCTTGGATTCCGGATCGAAGATGGTTTGGCTGGTGCTGACCTTGTCTGTGTTCAATCGAGTCGCAACACTGATCTCGAAATTCCCAATTCCGAGATACGGCGCGAGCGTCCGGCGAACGGACGCCTGGATGTCAGCTCCGACGGTCTTTTCCAGCTTCGCGAGATTCCCGGTTGAGGCGAGGGCCCCGTCCTCTCCGGATGCCAGCAGAGTGCCTTCCGTGTTCATCACCGTTACGCGGTCGACCTTCAGCCCCGGGATCGCTGCGGACACCAAATGGCGGATGGCTTGCGCGGACGACACGTCATCAGCTGGCTCAGACCGTATGACCACTGAGGCCGATGGCGACTGCTGATCTCGACGAAATGAACCACGGTCGGGCAGCACGATGTGCACGCGCGCCGCCTTGATGCCCTTCATCGATTGGATTGTCCGCGCAAGCTCTCCTTCAAGAGCGCGGACTTTGGTGACTTCCTGCATGAAGGAGGTCAGTCCAAGCGAACCCAGATCGTTGAATAGCTCGTAGCCCGATTTCGAGCTCTGAGGCAGACCCTTTTCAGCCAGAAGCATGCGAGCGTGAGACGTGTTCCCGTAGCTCACGAGTAGAGACGTTCCGTCGGAGCTCACGTCGAACGGGATATTGGCGTCCTTCAGAACGGAGCCCATCCGCCCAATGTCTTCGCGGTTGAGGCCCGTATAGAGCGTCTCCAATGAGGGGCGGCTGAGGTAGTAGGTTCCTCCGCCGACGGTCAGGAAAACAACGAGCCCGATAATGCCGAGTGCAGCGAGCCGGCGAGCGCCTAGCTGCATAAGGCTCAACCAAATTCGCTCAACTTGCTGACGGCCTGGCATGCGCAATCTCAATGTTGAAAATCAAAATGAGTCCGGACAATCACTATTGCCCTACCAATCTTGCCCCAGGCTTTCTTCAGCCGTCAGGGCATGGGTATTGCGATAAAAATCGGTCGCTAAAAATACGATTTAATGAGGCTGCTCACGAGAATACTCCAGCCGTCGATGAGCACAAAAAATAGGATCTTAAAGGGCAGCGCAATGACTGTGGGCGGCATCATCATCATGCCCATGCTCATCACGAGTGCCGCGACGATCATGTCGATCACCAGGAAGGGTAGGGCGATGAGAAATCCAATTTCGAAACCGCGCCGCAATTCCGAAATCATGAAGGCCGGGATCAAGACACGCAGATCGATCCTCTGATTGCTCGCAGATGCTCCGTCCTCGGACTTCAGGCCATCGACCAGAGAGGGCGTCCTGGCCGACGCGAGGTCGATCATCGTCTGAAGATCCTTCGGACGCACGTGCTGCATCATAAATTCACGGAACGGCTGCGACACCTTATCGTAGGCTTCAGCCTCTGAGATGCGGTTCTCAGTTAGCGGCCGCACCCCGTCTTGCCAGGCCTTATCAAAGGTTGGCGCCATGACGAAGAACGTCATGAACAGGGCGAGGCTGATCAGGAAGAGGTTCGCGGGGGTGCTTTGAAGCCCCAAACTTGAACGCAGGAACGAGAATGCCACGACAAATCTCGTGAAGCTCGTGACCATGATCAGCAAGCTCGGCGCGAGCGATAGCACGGTCATCAGGGCGATGATCTGGATCATCCGCCCGCTTGCTGTTCCATCGCCTTGCGGGATGAGGTTCTCCAGGCTCGGAACCTGCGCATAGGCAGCGGTCGTGGCGAACGCAAAAGCGCTCGCTAGAATGAGACGGATGAACATTTATCGATCAATCAAATTGGTGGGAAAGCAGGAACAAAAATGGCGCCCGCCCTAAGAATACACTCGAATAGTTCCGAATTAAACTCATTGAACCACGAGCGTCTCGACGATTATCTCTTGAATTTTACCATTCGACCGAAGCTTCGCTCGCTCGTTCATATCCTCCCGCAAATGCAGCAGTCCACTGGGACCTTGAATTTGGGCAAGCGAGACCGATCGGAGATAGGCGACAAGATCCTGGCGGATTTCGGCAACGACGATCTCCGAAGGTTTAGAGGGATCTCGCGTAAATACGATCGACGATTCAATCCTGACCCAGTCGGTCGTGGAATTTGCCAGATTTGCTATGACGGCCGGTATCTTCCTAAGTTCGATGTCCCCCACGTATTTGCTGGGGATTGGCTTTGCCTCTTCCCTCTGGGCCTTGTAGCGCTCGATGATCGTGTCTTCGAGGCTCTTCATCATGACGAGCCCAGCGCCGCCCCCCAGTCCAATGGCAAGGAGGCTCAGGGCCAGGATGGTTGCTGCCAGACGCAGCTGATCCAGCAGCCCCGGCTCACTTTCGTTCAGGGTCGCGTCTCGGGCCATGTGCCGCTCCTATCGGTTCAGAACGGAGCTACGGCGTCGTAGATCTGCTGCCCCCAACCGGGCTGCTGCATTTCCGAGAGCCGGCCACGGCCGCCATAAGAGACCCGGGCTTCAGCGATGCGATCATAGCTGATCGTGTTCTTCTTCGAGATCTCGCCCGGCCGGACAATGCCTGCAATGTTCAGGACGCGGACTTCGAAATTGACCCTCACTTCCTGGGAGCCGCTAATCACTGCATTTCCATTCGGCAGGACCTCGGTCACAACGGCTGCGACCGACAGCCTCAGCTTTTCCGATCGATCGATCGTCCCGCGTCCATCCGACGACGACGATGATCGAATGTTCGCGTCGGCCTGGCCATCGGCATCCCACCCCTTGAAGGCGAAGGCATAGTCCAAGCCAGCATTCATTTTCGACTTGCGGGACCGATCCGTGGCGTTCTCAAACTGGGCCTTATCATCGATCTGAATATTCACCGTCACGATGTCACCGACACGCTTCGCGCGAGCGCTCGTAAAGAGATCGGCGCTTACGTTGCTCCAGGTCGAGCCTGCAGAGCTTTGCCCGTTCTCCTTGAAGACGTGCGGAACTGAGGTTCGCTGGACTGAGAGGCCGGTACCGACCGGCGTCATCCCAGGTTCGCGGCCAATGTCAGCTGGCCGTGTTGAGCATGCTCCGAGTGTCAGACACGCTGCGAGAACGACTGCGGGCTTCATCAGAGTTTCTCCTGCGGCTTGGCCCGACGGTTAGGCGCATCCGTAATTGCATTTGCGAGTTGAGCGGCGCGTGCTGGCTCCATCTCGTTCAGGATCGCGCTTGACGTACGAGCCTTCAGCTTCGCCAAGATGCCGGCGGCAACTTCGTTCTCCATCGCGGCAATCTGAACTGCGGCTGCGTCGGGACGCATTCCGGAATAGATCTTCACGACGGTATCGTCGGCCTTTTCAAGCACATCCTGGCGACGCCTGAGCCAGACTTCGTACTCCGCGCGCTTAGCCTCGAGGACCTTGAGGCGGCCCTCGATCTCACCTTCCATTCTGGCGAGTGCTTCCTTCTGCAGGACGAAGCGAGCATCAGCAGCTGCATCTGCGATGTTTCCGCAGTAGCGCGCGTTCTCGGAAACCGGCTGTGGAGCGGATTTTCCAGAGCTTGGAGTTTTCGTCTGGGGTTGGGCCGCCGCCGGAATAGCGAGCATTCCGACTAGTCCGACCGCACAGATCACCCGACCCAAGAATGAACCACGAGCGTTCATTGAATCACCAATTCTGCCTGGAGCGAGCCGGAGGTTTTGACGGCCTGCAGGATGGAGATCACGTCAGATGGCTTGAGGCCCATCTGGTTCAAACCCTTGACCAGTGTCTGGAGGTCCGAGCCACCAACGATCGCAAGGGGCACACGCTCCTCGACCGCGTTGATTTCGGTTCTGGGAACCACAACGGTTCTGCCGTCGGAGAATGGATCCGGCTGCGATACCTGCGGTGTTTCAGTGACCCGGATCGTGAAGTTGCCGTGGGTTACGGCCACCGTGGAGATCTGCACATTCTTGCCGATCACCACCGTTCCCGTACGCTGATCGACGACGATCTTCGCTGGGTTGTCGGGCTTGACGAGCAGATCGCCGAGTTCTGCGATAAAGCGCGTGGAGCCAACATTCCGCGGCTTCCTCAGAGCGACGGTCCTGTAGTCCCGCGGCGAGGCCACACGCACCCCGAAACGCCGCTGCGAATACGCATTGATCGCATCGGCAATCAGCGTCGCGGTTTTGTAGTCTGGGTTCTTGAGTTCGAACGACATTGCCGTCGCTTCTCGGCTTCCAGACTGAACCTCTTTCTCGATCAGGGCGCCGTTTGGGATCCGCCCTGCGGTTGCCACACCCGAGGTAAGGGTTTCAGCCTGTCCCTGTGCAGAAAAGCCCGACACGGCGATGCCGCCTTGCGCTACCGCATAGACCTGGCCATCACCACCACGCAGCGCGGTGAGCATGAGCGTGCCGCCTTTCAGCGAAGTCGCATCGCCCATGGACGTCACGGAGACGTCGATCCGCGAGCCGGTGCCAACGAAGGGCGGAAGGTCAGCGGTCACGATTACCGCTGCAACGTTTCGCGTCCGAAGGTTCATCTCGCGCACGTTCACACCCATCCGGTCGAGCATCGATTGGATCGATTGCTCGGTGAACTGTGAGTTTCGGAGCGTATCGCCAGTGCCCTGAAGGCCCGTAACCAGGCCGTATCCGATCAGTTGGTTGTCTCGAACACCCTGGACCGAAGCGACGTCCTTAATTCGGGTGGAGGCAAATGCTTGTCCGGAAAATGCGAGCGCAACAGCAATAATAAAAGAAATTAATTTACGCATTTAATTGACACCGATCCGGATCCGCCCCTCGGCGTCGACGCGGCCGATTATCGTGCGGCCGCTATCCATGTTTTTTACCTGAACGATCTGTCCAGCGACGCCATTCTGGAGAGGTGTTCCGACGCCAATGATCGACAGGCCGCCCTCCTCGAAAATGATTGTGGTCGGCACTCCCCGAGAGACCAAGCGGTGATCTTCGACGGCGTTGACAGGAATGGCTTCTCCCGGCACGAGGGTCCGACGCACGGTCTTGCCAATGAGCGACCGGGGATTTTCGATCATTGAGACACGAAAGCGGAAGTTTGGGGGATAAGCCCGATCCTTCAGCATCGACGCATCGATTACGTCGCCGGGGTAGATGGTCGCTGTCGGAACGGGCAGCATTTGATCCTGGGCCGTGGCTTGATAAGCCCCGGCGAGCAGCGCTGCGGCGATGAATCCGAGGCGGGTAAGAGCTCTCATGACGATCTCCCCGGGCGGTGCCTACCGGATGCCCTTGGACACGGTGCCCGCCATCTCGTCAGCAGCCTGGATCACCTTCGAGTTCATCTCGAAGGCGCGCTGAGCTGAAATGAGGGTGGTGATCTCCTTGATCGCATCGACGTTGGAGGACTCCAGATATCCCTGCTGGATCTTCCCGAACCCGACATCGCCGGCCACACCGACAACAGGGGCGCCAGATGCGACCGTCTCTCGATAGAAATTGTTCCCGATCGGCTCGAGGCCGGCATCGTTGGCGAAGTTCGCGAGTGACAGCTGGCCAATCTCCTGAGGCGCCTGCTGGCCATCAATCTTGGCGAAGACCTGGCCGCTTTCGTTGATCGTGACGCTGACGGTATTGGCCGGCACAAGGATCGCCGGCTGAACCTGATAGCCATCCATCGTCACCAGCTGGCCGTCGCCGTTCTTATTGAACGAGCCAGCCCGAGTGTAGATCGTATCGCCGTTCGGCGCGTTCACCTGGAACCAGCCGCGCCCGTTCAAAGCGACATCGAACTGGTTCGAGGTGTTCGTCAGTGGCCCCTGGCGGTGCAAGTTGCGGATAGCGGCTGTGCGCACGCCAAGTCCGATCATCGCTCCCTCAGGAACTGGCCCCTGCCCAGCCTGTGCGGGTACGCCTTGTGCGCGCTCCGCCTGATAAATGAGGTCTGTGAATTCCGCGCGGGAGCCCTTGAAGCCCGTCGTGTTCACATTGGCGATATTGTTCGCGATCACTTCGAGGTTGATCTGCTGCGCATTCATGCCGGTGGCGGCAATGGCGAGTGCTTTCATGTTCGTTCAAGCCCGATCAAATGGTCATGCGTGTGATTTCTTGGTACGCGCCCACGACCTTGTCGCGGATGGCAATCGCCGTTTTCAGCGTCTGTTCCGCCGACATCACGGCCTCAACGACCTGCTGAACCGAGGCCTTGCCCTGAATGCCGGAAATCGATGCGGCTTCGCCGGCCTTCAGCGTATCGATGCTGGTGGTCGCAACCTGCGCCATGAGATCGCTGAAGCTCGTCTGCCCGGCGCCAGCGACGCCGCCGGCGGTCGGAGCGACAGTGTTTGAAACCGCCTGCGAGGACGAAATCCCACCCGCGCGATCGATCATGGAGGAGATGGACGATAGTGCCGATACCATGATCAAGTCCTCAGAAGATCGAGTGTCGAAGTGATCATCGACCGAACCTGCTTGATCATCTGCAGGTTCGCTTCGTACGACCGGTTGGCCTCGCGCATGTCCGTCATTTCAGTGAGGACATTTACGTTCGGCATTTTGACCATGCCGTTCGCGTCAGCCGCCGGGTTTCCCGGATCATGTTGCACAGGGAATTCCGACTGGTCGGCGCCAATCGATTTCACAGCGACCGGGGCGGCGCCCAAGGCGCGGTCCAACTCAGCCCGGAAAGTCACTGTCTTTCGGCTATAGGGGTCGGAACCCTCAGTGCGGCCGGTGGAATTGGCGTTGGCAATGTTCTCAGACACCACGCGCATGCGCACTGACTGAGCCTGCAACCCCGAGGCCGAAAGCTTCGAGGAAGCGATCAGGGGATCAATCACGAGCCGCCTCCTACCGCTGACATGATCATTCGGTGGAATGATTTCACGATGCTGGTGTTGAGCTGGTGCTGCCTCGACACCTCTCCTGACTTCATGAGCTCTTGCTCGATGGTCACCGAATTGCCCGAAACGTACGTCTCCCACGAGTCGGATTTCTTGACCTTCGAAGCGCTGACGGTTCGCCCATCAAAGCCGATGTGCTGGGCGCTCGTCGCTGTCATCTGCAGCTTGGTCTTGTCCAATGAAGCAGAGAAGGGTTCGACATCCCGAGCCTTGAAGCCGGGGGTATTTGCATTCGCAATGTTGGCAGCAACCGTAGCCTGCCGCGTAGAGAGCCATTGGCTCTGTCGCGATGCGAGATCAAATAAATGGACGGGGGACGTCAAAATGGCCTCCAAGGGTGTCTCACCCCTTTACTAGTCGCTCAACCTTGCGTGGGGCTGTGCTGCTGAGGCCCGTCCTCCAAAAAATGAAATTACTTAAATAGCGGGATATTCGAGGAAGATGTCAGGCCAGTCCGACATATTGGTAACCCATGAAGCGCTTGGCCTCGATTGGGTCGCTGCCCAGGAGACCGCGAAGCTTCTTGCGCAATTTGCTGACGTGCCCCTCGATTACGCTATCGTCGACACTCTGGGCGAAAACGCCATAAACAGCATTGAAAATCTGCTGTTTCGTAAGGCGCCGCCCCCTATTCCTAATGAGATGCTCGAGAATCTGACGTTCCCGACGCGGCAGCGTGACAGCCTCCCCATCCACTTCGATATCCCGACCGTCGAAGAAAACTTTCAACCGTTCGTCGCTGGTAACGTCCGTCTGATCGCGAGGTGAATTCACGCGACGCCAAACCGCCTGCGATCGCGCCAAGATCTCCTTCACGTGAGCGGTTTTGCCGAGGACGTCGTCGAAATTTGACGTCAATAGCTCCAATTTCTCCTCGAGAGATTGCCCCTCCGTAACGGCAAAGATCGGGGCGACCGAGTATCGGCGAATGGCTCGAGCAATGAAGTTGCGATCCTGGAATTCGCCGAGAACGAAGCCTTGAATGGCCTCGATGTCATCCCCCGACGCCGAACGCAGCCATTCATGAAAATCCTGGGAAAATAGGCCGAGGGACGACACGCCCTCCTTCTCGAAATTCGCGATATAATTCACGCGCACCGAATGGCGCTCATCAACGACAATATACATGTGTTGCACCGCCGTATTTTTGGGACAGGGCGCCGCCTCACAGCCCCCGGTATTCGATTGGGGTATATCGGCCTTAAACATGTCTAGCAACAAGATTCCCAGATAATCGTGGATAACGATGGCGGCCAATAGTTTGAATTTGCAAGTAATTTTGCGGAGTTGTTGCCCCTATCGGATGTGGGGCGCACCCGTTAAAATAGGCGTTCTAAACGTCCTGGCATTTTTTTTTGGGCGAAATGACCGCTCCGATTGATATTTTCATTTCCACGGGCGGAAAAATCGGGATTAAAAAGAATTCCGGCTGCACCTGTAATTTCCAAACCGAAATCGGGACAAGGCCGATTTGGCACCATCAGTGCTGCGATCGAAAAGGGCCACCGGAAGCGCGAAGGCAATCGGCATTGCCGCCTGACCTACCTCGGATACGAGAGCCTCCATGGCTCTCAGCTTTCCCGGCGCGAGAAGCGCGAGGTCGAATGGGCAAAATCCATGCCCGAGAATTATCGGGGCGACGATATGGTCTATCTTCACCGCGGCGTAGACGGCGACGGCGAATTCCAGAGCCGTCGGGTGCCTGCGGCCTTTGCCAAGGCCCCTATCGAGGCCAGGTAGCGGCGCCAAAGGGCGGCGGCCTAACGTTGCCACCCAAAGCTAACCATGTCTGCCGACTTGCCAGCCCCGCTAATCATTTCCTAGTCCGGGGGTGAGATGAGTTCGGCCGACGGGGCTGGGGTGAATGGAAATGAAGTCGGTTGACGCGCTGATGCGCGAACTGGAGGAGACCCTGATCAAGGGGTCCGAGGCGGACCGCGCACAAATTCTACAGCGGGTCACGGACCTCTTCATCAACGCGGCGCCGAGCCTGCAAGAAGTTCAAATCGACGTCTTCGACGCCATCATCGACCGGGTGTCGGAAGATATCGAGCGCGAAGCCCGTATCGAGCTCTCCAAGAAGCTCGCGCCCATTCCCAACGCGCCCACCGGCGTAATCCGTCGGCTGGCGATGGACGAGATCGAGGTGGCAAAGCCTGTCCTAGAGGTTTCGAAACGGCTTTCGAACAGGGATCTCATCGATATCGGCACTCTGAAGGGTGAACAGCACATCCTCGCCATGACTCAGCGAGATGATCTCAGTGAGCCCGTTTGCGACTTCTTCGTTCTCCGAGGCGGAAAAGTCGCAACCCGCGCGCTTGCGGCGAACACGACCGCCAAGTTTTCACAGCAAGCGATGGGCGTCCTCGTCATGCGAGCCGCAACCGATCATCGCTTGCGGTCCGCCCTTTCCGAGAGGCATGACTTGCCGCAGGCACTCGCCAGCCAGATCATCCACCTCGCCAAGATGTCCGCTCGCAATCGTCTCAGAGAGGATCTTGAACCATCGCTTGCCGGCGCGATCGAAACCGCGGTCAATGTCGGCGCCAAGAGTGTCGCCGCCACTACCCAGTTTGCGCTCGGTATCACCAGCGTCGATGGTGAACTCATCGAGATTCAGGAACTCGCCGCGAAGGGCGAACTCACGGAGTCGAGCATCACCGACTTCGCTCATGCAAAGGCCCCGGGGAAGGTCCTGAGGGCGTTCGCAACGCTTGCCAATTTGGAGGTCTCGACTGCCGATCAGATCATCCGCGGCGAGAACCGAGATAGCATCTTCCTGGTAGCCCGGGCGATGGGATGGTCTTGGGAAACCACCCGCGCTCTCATCGAACTTCGCCCCGGCCAACCGAGGTCCGACCGGGAGTTCGAAGCAGCTCGCAAGAGCTTCGAACGCGCCAGCAGCAGGACTGCAACTCAGGTGCTTAGCTTCTTCCGCGGGAGTAGATAAGGCTGCCGAACCAGGCAAAGCCGCTGCTCACTGGCCGGCGCACACATCAGAGCGCCTGGGAGCAGACGTCACCAGAGTCTGCAAAGGGCCGATTGCGCTGAAGAAGTCAGCATTTCAGCACGGCTGGAGTCGGTACTGAGAGGCGCTGAACTGGGGCGCTCCTCCTCAGGCGACCAGAGCGCGCGGTCCGAACGGCATGAGCTTTGCCATTTTCCCGAGGTTCTGGGCGGTGGCCGCGTGGAGGAATTCGTCGAGGGCGCCGCATGGTCCTCGCAGCCGAAGGCGATCGAGCTTCAGAATGCGTTTGAGATGGGCGAAGAGCATCTGGACCTTCTTGCGCTCACGTGGTGAGACGACATAGGCGTCGGTCTTTGCGATATCGCGGGCCATGACGCGGGCGCCTTCATGGATCGAGCGCGGCATCTTGCGAGCAGGCGTGTTCGGGGGTTCTGTTGTAAATTCCCTCGGCACCATAGAGCTTCAAGGTTCGTGCCCTTTCACGCCGCTGCGATAGTTTCAACTGCGCTGCGATGGACGGATGCGGATTGTAGGCGAATCTGGCCTGTCGTTTGCGCATCATGTGAACCATCTCGATACCGGCCAGGGTTGCCGCGGCGCTTTTGAATGATGTGAAGCCAAGCATCGATCGTACTCGCCGTTTGATCCGCCGATGATCCTGCTCAATCCGATTGTTCAGGTATTGGCTTTGCCGGATGCGGATCGGCTTCAGCTTGCGGCGTGACCGATCGTGAAGACGGCTTGTCGCATCACAAGAGACGATGGCTTCCCGGTTGGTCTGGCTGCCGTCAATGACGATGCGCTCGGGCCGGCCATGGCGTTCAAGCGCTTTGCGGAAGAACCGCTTGGCCGCCGACAGATCCCGATGTTCGCTGAACCAGAACTCGACCGGGTCGCCAACGCTGTAGATGGCGCGATAGAGATACATCCACCGTCCGCGGACCTTGATGTACGTCTGGTCCGCATGCCACTTGCCGGTCACGGCGCGCTTGCGCCGGTTGAAGCGCTCAAGCAGCAATGGCGAGAAGTAAACGACCCAGCGGTGGATCGTGGAATGGTCGATGCTGATGCCGCGTTCGGCCATCATCTCCTTCAGGTCGCGCAGGCTCAGGCCGTAGGCCAGATACCAGCGAACACACAGCAGGATCACCGATCGGTCAAAGTGACGGCCCTTGAACATCTGAAATCCTCCCGCCAGTGGCTGGAAGGTGATGCCCTAACCTCCGCAACTGAAGAGTTTGCAACAGAACCGCGGGCGTCAAAGGTGGAGGACACCAATCCTTGCGGCATGGGCGACAGCATCCGTGCGGCTCACAGC
>UBZM01000010.1 GCA_900470095.1 Hyphomicrobiales bacterium | reverse complement strand
CGCTGCGTGTTGAGCGAGAGGCCGGCGGTGAACATGTGGTGGGCCCACACGATGAAGCCGACGACGCCGATCGCCACCATCGCGTAGGCCATGCCAAGATAGCCGAAGATCGGCTTCTTCGAGAAGGTCGAGATGATGTGGCTGACGATGCCGAAGGCCGGCAGGATCATGATGTACACTTCGGGGTGACCGAAGAACCAGAACAGGTGCTGGTAGAGCACCGGGTCGCCACCACCGGCCGGATCAAAGAAGGTGGTGCCGAAATTGCGATCGGTCAGCAGCATCGTGATCGCCCCGGCCAGGACCGGCAAGGCCAATAGCAGCAGGAAGGCGGTGACCAGCACGCCCCAGGCGAACAGCGGCATCTTGTGCATGGTCATGCCAGGCGCGCGCATGTTCAGGATGGTGGTGATGAAGTTGATTGCGCCCAGAATGGAAGATGCGCCCGCGAGGTGCAGAGCGAGAATGCCGAAATCGACCGAGGGACCGGGGTGGCCTGCCGTCGAGAAGGGCGGATAGATCGTCCAGCCGGTGCCGACGCCATGGGCGCCAGGCGCGCCTTCGACGAACAACGAAATGGTCAGCAGGATGAAGGCGGCCACGATCAGCCAGAACGAAATATTGTTCAGCCGTGGAAAGGCCATGTCGGGCGCGCCAATCATCAACGGCACGAACCAGTTGCCGAAGCCACCGATCAGTGCCGGCATGACCATGAAGAAGATCATGATCAGGCCGTGGCCGGTCACGAAGACGTTGTAGCTCTGGCCGTTGGCGAAGATCTGCAGGCCGGGCTGCTGCAGCTCGATACGCATCATGATCGAGAGGAACCCGCCGACCAGGCCCGCCATGATCGAGAAGATCAGGTAGAGCGTCCCGATGTCTTTGTGATTGGTGGACAGGAGCCAGCGTCGCCATCCTGTCGGATTGGCGTGAGCTTCCCCGTGTTCGCGAGCGTCAGTCGGGATTTGGGCGTTCGGAGCCGCGGTTCCCATGGGGTTCGTCTCCCATTTAGACAGTTTCGAATTTTCATTTCCAATGGTCAAGAGCCTGAGCCACGCTCGGTGGGGGCTGCCATCGGCAAAACGCACCGTCGCGTTCAAGGTGACAACCAACTATCGTGGCTTTGAACTAGGCTCATCGGGGGCGCCGTGGACGAGCAACTCATCCGTCGCATTCGTCTCGCCGCCCACTCAATGGATAACCGGAGGGCGCGGTTGCTCGAGGCGATCGCCGAGATCGCCGAAGCGCCGCCTGAGATTCGCGAAATCTCGATGACGAGTATGTGCTCAGGGAGCTTGCGGTTGCGCAACGCCGCTCAGGCGGCCGACGATCGTAGAACCCGGCTTCTCCTGGCGCTTGCCGAAATCGCTGTCGCGGCGACAGGGGCCAGGGATCAGATTAGTGCATTCCATACGGTCGGGGCAGTGAGCCACTTCGACCGGTCAACGGCCGCGGCCCCATCTTCGGACCAGAGGATGGTCGCCATCTCGATGCAAGAGCTCGCCGAGCTCATCGAGGCCGTCGCGCGGCCTCCGTCCTACGCGGATGCGCTCCGGGAGACCGGGTTCGTGCCCGTCACTGGACCGAAGCCAGCGCTTCGTCGCGGCAATGCGCGGAATCCACTCAGGCGGTGCCGAGCTAACAAGGCGTGACGGCCAAGCAGCGCGATTGCGCAGTCACAGCGTTGAGAGGTCGGTTCGGTAGGGCTGGTCCGCTTCCGGGTGGCTTCCGGCCATTGGCGCGTCGCCAAAACGCAGACGTCAGCGTTCCAATTGGTTTGGAAGCGGCCGCCCAATTCCAGAATTGATGAGCGCACCCAACAGCTACTCCGCCACGCGCTGAGAAGATGCCAGCGCCGAAGCCTGCCGAACTCCCCGACGGGATCCCTGGCGCTGTCGACCGCGAGAGCAAGGATATCATGGGTGTTCGCGGAGAGGCTGCGGTCGCAGCGCTGAAGGCTGAGATCGAGCGACTTCAGATGATCAAGACGAGGGGCTGAACCCTGGGCCCCGCCGCTCCCGGGAGGACGGCGAGGCCCTCCGGCCGTGACGGCGTCGAAAGGGGGATTGCGGCGCCACCACGCGTAGCCAACCCGTAGCGAAGCGCCGGGTTCCGCGGCGTGCCTCTATTTATCAGGGATTTTTTGGGTGCACTTTTTGGGGCGCTTGAGCGCTAGAGACACAGCGGTTTCATCGAGCCGTCGGTCAGCCAGTTCCGCCAGATCGTCCACCCCTCGAAAGAGGGCTGGCCGATCAGCGTGAACGGCTTTCTTCTGATGCGATACCGCACGACTGGCCCTACCAATCAAGGCGCCAATCCGATGGGACCATCCATGGGAGCGAGCCGTTCAACGACCAAGCGCTGGGGGATTTTCCGACCCGATGGAGAGCGGCATGGGCTGGTTTTCAAAGGACATCGCCACGCTGGACGACCTCTTCGTTCATACCTCGCGGGACATCTACTACGCCGAAAATCAGATCACGAAGGCGCTGCCGGACATGGTCGAGAAGGCGCCAAGTGCGGAGCTCAAGCGCGGCTTCGAAACGCATTGGCGCGAGACCGAGGGGCAGATCACGCGCCTGAAGGAAGTCTTCCGCCTGCATGGGGTCGAGGAGAAGGGCGTCACCTGTCCCGCGATCGACCGCATTCTGAAAGAAGCCAACGAAGTCGCGGGCGAGGTCGAGGACAAGCGGGTGCTTGATGCCGCGCTGATTGCCGCGGCCCAGGCGGTGGAGCACTATGAGATCACGCGCTACGGCACGCTGGTGGTCTGGGCGAAGCAACTCGGTCGAAATGACTGGGCGTCGCTCCTGAAGCAGAATCTCGACGAGGAGGCTGCGACAGACGCGAAGCTCGCGCTGGACGGCATCAATCGCAAGGCCGCTTGAGAGCTCAGCCCCGTCGGATTTCCGGCGGGTCCCCTTCATCCCAGGAACACGGGAGGCTCACATGGGACCCTCAGAGTCAGTTGCCTCCGGCCAGGATCTTGCGCTGCGCATGAACGCAGCGTTCCCGCGCCGCGATTGGGTTGCTCTCCTGGCGGAACGGTCGGGAGAGAGTCGTGAATTCGTGGAATGGCATCTTCAGGAAGACATCGCACCGCCGGAGACGCTGTTGCGCGCAGCCTCCGGCCTGCTCGACGAGCATGCCGCCAGTGACAACTCGCAAGTGGATCCCAGAACATGACGCTCAGAAACCACGAGGAATATGAGGCTGCCGTACAGCGCGCCGCCGCGTTGAGCGATGCGCCCGAAGGATCTCCGCAGGCAGCCGAGTTCCGTCAGCTCACCGCCGAGATCCGCCGCTGGAATGAGGCGCACGAGGACGAGAACAGTCACGGATCGGACCCGTCCCACAGCTTGCTCACGCCGGACGATCTTCCCTTCTCCGGGCTGCCGGGCAATCTCGGGAAGCTCAAGAAGGACTGAGCCGGTCTCAGTCAGATGATCGGATGACCGCCGGTCACAGCAATGGTGGCCCCCGAGACGTGGCTCGAACGCGGATCGGCCAGCATCACATAGGTCGTCGTCAGTTCGGCGGGCTAGGCGAGGTTCATCAGGCCCGCCATCGTGCTGCACGGCGACCCTCATCCCTCTCACCGGTCCTGTGGTCCTCCCCTCCGACGATCAGGGGCCCGTCCATTCGCTCTGGAGACGAGGCGGACATCCTCGCGCTCGCGGGTAGGCCGTCTGTCCAAAAAAGCACCCTCTGCGACAGCAAACCTACGGCCCGCTCTCATCCTCCGAAGCAGCAGCGCGTCCTCGCGCGGAGAGATGAGCGATCGGCAAACGCCAACCATGTCTGATCGCCATGAAGCGAAGCCCGAAGCACAAAGCCGCTCCGCCCAAGGCGGAGACGCCGTAGGAAACCCCAATCCGATTACCGGAGACAACGATGGACGCGCCGGCAAACGCCGCAACGGCATAGATATCCGATCGCAGCACCTGAGGAATCTCAGCAAGAAGGACGTCCCGCGTCATGCCGCCGCCGATTCCGGTCAGCATGCCCAGGAGCGCAGACATGGCCGGGCTCAGTCCGAACTCGATCGCCTTGTGCGCACCGATGACTGCGAAAAACGAAAGGCCCACGGCGTCAAACAGGAGCACGGGGTTACGCAGCCTGTCGACGCCAGTATACCAGAAGAACGTGATGAGCCCGGCGAGGACTGAAACCAGTAAATATCGCCCGTCGATCAAGGCAGCCGGCGGCACCGCGCCGATCAGCACATCGCGAGTGATCCCCCCAAAATTCCCCGTCACGAACGACAGGACCAGGGTACCGAAAATGTCGAGACGGCGATTGACCGCGGCAACTGCCCCGCTGATCGCAAAAACGAAGGTGCCGCCCAGGTCGAGAACTTGCACGAAGGTTTCGATGGTGATCATGACGGCACCCCGCGAAAACCAACCGCATCGGGCCAGCTGCACGTGACAGCATTCAAACGAACCTAATGTCCGATGCAATCGTGAGAACAGTTCACTTTGTATTCGCGCCGAGCCAGGCCACCGCTCCGACGACCAGCGCTTCGATGCCGGTTGCCAGCGTGGGATGTAGGACCGGCGCGAATTGAGGGCTGTGATTGACCGGCAGTTCGTTCAGCTTGCCGGCCGCCTTAGCCTCGGCATAGACCTTGGGATCGTTGCCGCCCACGAACCAGAACACCGACGGCGCCTGCCAGGCGGTGCCGAAGCAGCCGAAATCCTCGCTCGCCGGCGCGGGACCGGTGTGCTTCACCCGGTCGGGCGAAAAATGGCCGCGAAACGCTGCGGCAATGCGGTTGCTGGCGGTTTCGTCGTTGACGTTCAGCGGATAGCGGTCGAGCGGCGTGATCTCTGGTTTGCGCGGCGCGCCGGAGGCTTCGGCCTCGGCATTGACGATCCGCTCGATGGCGGCGAGCACATGCTTGCGCACGCCTTCGTCGAACGTACGCACATTGAGCTTGATGACGGCGTCGTCGGGAATGACGTTCTCCTTGGTGCCGGCCTGCAACACGCCGACCGTCACCACCGCCGCGTCATTGGCGGCAACCTCGCGGGATACGACAGTCTGGAGCCGCAGCACGACGGAGGCCGCCATGACGACGGGATCGATGCTGGCCTGCGGCATCGAGCCGTGCGCGCCGCGGCCGAACAGGCGGATTTGCAGGCTGTCCGCAGCGGACGTGATCGGCCCGGCGCTGCCGGCGACGGAACCGGAGGGACCGACCATGACGTGCTGGCCAAGCACAACATCGGGCTGCGGGAAGCGCTTCAGCAGGCCATCGTCGATCATGGCCTGGGCGCCTTGGGCGGTTTCCTCTCCCGGCTGGAAGACGGCCATCAGGGTGCCCTTCCAGGCATCGCGCGCCTGTGACAGCAATGTCGCGGCGCCGACCAGCCAGGCGACGTGCATGTCATGTCCGCACATATGGCCCACGGGGACGGTGTTGCCCTCAGCGTCCGTCGCCATGACCTTGCTGGCGTAGGAAAGGCCGGTATTCTCCGCGATGGGCAGCGCATCCATGTCGGCGCGGAGCATGACCGTCGGCCCCTCGCCGTTGCGAAGCAATCCGACCACGCCCGTCTTGCCGACGCCGGTCGCCACCTCGAAGCCGGCCTTCTTGAGCTTGTCGGCGGCGATACTCGCGGTTCGCGTTTCCTGCATCGACAATTCGGGATGGGCGTGGACGTCCTTATAGAGCGCCTCAAGATCGGGCAGCAGTTTGTTCAACTCGGTCAGGACAACGGATGCGGTTCCGGAAGAGGTATGCTCGGCCATGACTCCCTCCAACGTTTCCGGCGAGGACGAGCGGGTCGCAGCGATCCGCAGATCGGCATGATCCTGGGCCTGTCGCCGAAGACGGTCCATACCCATGACGAGGCGGCTAAATCCAACTCGTCGCGAATTCTCGTGCGCAACTCATCCTGCCTTCTGTTATGGCGGACATCCCGAGATCGGCCCTCCGCGACAGCCAGCGTTTGATGCGACCGTCGTGCTGCGGTTCATGCGCCGAGGTCCTGTATCGCGGAAAGCTTATGGTTCAATCTCCGAAGTTTCCTTCGGATTGCTGGCATGCGCTTGAGGTGCGCGGCCGTGACACCGCCGGTTTCGAGTGCACGATTCGTAGCCGCGAGCTGGGCTCGGATCTGCCTCATGGCAACGAGGTGCCGTTCACGCTATTCGTTAGCGATTGAGAAGGCCTCTAGAACTTCCGGAGTTCGGAAACTCTCGCGCGGGATCACGCTCTTCAGCAGATCCCCGGCAGCATCAACCCGTTCCCTCTCCAACGACCTACGACTCCCCTGACGGTGCCGAAGCCCCGGAGCGATCGCCCTCGGTTTGGGACGGAGGTTTGCGAAAGCCATTTTCCGGGCCTGAGGTCCCGCCGCGACTAGGCGGCAGGGGATTTAATGGGTGCGGCGGACTTCCGCTCACAATGAGGCGCACCTTAGGTGAAAACTGACCAAACCTCAGGAGCGCCTACAATACACGACCGGCCGGAATAATCATGAGCAGCCGGTTGTAGAACCGCAGGTGTTGCACTTCAGGCAGGTGCCGTTGCGGACCAGTGTGAAGTTGCCGCACTCGCCGCAGGAGTCGCCGACATAGCCCTTCATGATCGCTTCGGCGCGCCGTTCCGAGGCGGTCGGCTGGCCGGCGGGGGCCGCGAAGCCGAGCTTTGCCAGTTCGGCTTCGCCCACGGCCTCTTCTTCGGCGTCCGGCTTCAGCGCGGTCGCACCTGCGGTGGCGAAGGAGGTGACGTTGCTGCTGCTGCGGGCGACGGCCTCGTGGACGATTCCGCCCTGGATGGCAAGCAGGTTGATCGGCTTGCCACGACGGAATCCGGTCGAGGCCAGCGGGGTCGAGGTGATCGGACCGATTGCATCCGGCGCCTTGTCCTGGCCGACGCCGCCGCCGATCACGTCATGGCCGATCTCACTCGGGTCGACATGGGCGAGGTCGTTGCGCGAGAGATAGCTGATCGCCAGCTCGCGGAAGACGTAGTCGAGGATCGAGGTGGCGTTCTTGATCGACTGGTTGCCCTGCACGAAGCCCGAGGGCTCGAAGCGCGTGAAGGTGAAGGCCTCGACATATTCTTCCAGCGGCACGCCGTATTGCAGGCCGAGCGAAACCGCGATCGCAAAGTTGTTCATCATCGCCCGGAAGGCAGCGCCCTCCTTGTGCATGTCGATGAAGATCTCGCCGAGGCGTCCGTCCGAGTATTCGCCGGTGTGCAGGTAGACCTTGTGCCCGCCGACGACGGCTTTCTGGATATAGCCGGTGCGACGGTCCGGCATCTTCTCGCGTTCGCGCTTGCGTTCGATCCGTTCGACGATGCGCTCGACGATCTTCTCGGCGACATGGGTGGCGCGCGCCGCCATCGGCTGCTGGTGCAGCGACTCGACCGCGTCCTCGGCGTCGTCATCCTCGTCCGAGATCAGGGCCGAGTTCAGCGGCTGCGATAGCTTCGAGCCGTCGCGGTAGAGGGCGTTCGCCTTCAGGGCCAGCTTCCAGGAGAGCAGATAGGCGCTTTTGCAGTCCTCGACGGTGGCGTCGTTCGGCATGTTGATGGTCTTCGAGATCGCGCCCGAGATGAAGGGCTGCGCCGCCGCCATCATGCGAATGTGGCTCTCGACCGAGAGATAGCGCTTGCCGATGCGCCCGCACGGATTGGCGCAGTCGAAGACGTTGTAATGCTCGAGCTTGAGGTGCGGCGCGCCTTCCAGCGTCATCGCTCCGCAGACATGGACATTGGCGGCCTCGATCTCGGCCTTCGAGAAGCCAAGGAAGGGCAGGAGCTCGAACGACATATCGTTCAGCTTCTCGACCGGGACCTTGAGCTCATTGACGAGGAAGTCCTCGCCCAGCGTCCACTTGTTGAAGACGAACTTGATGTCGAAAGCGGCCTTCAGGTCCTTCTCGACGGCGTCGATCTTGGCCTGCGGGAAGCCTTTGGCCCGAAGCGAGCCGTGATTGATGCCGGGCGCCTGGGCAAGCGAGCCATGGCCGACGGCATAGGCCTCGATCTCGGCGATCTCGGCCTCGCGATAGCCGAGCGAGCGCAGCGCGTCGGGAACGGCGCGGTTGATGATCTTGAAGTAGCCGCCGCCGGCAAGCTTCTTGAACTTCACCAGCGCGAAATCGGGCTCGATGCCGGTGGTGTCGCAGTCCATGACGAGGCCGATCGTGCCGGTCGGCGCGATCACCGTCGTCTGAGCATTGCGATAGCCGTACATCTTGCCGAGGGAGAGGGCCTCGTCCCAGACGGCGCGGGCGCGTTCCGACATGGTGGCGCTGGAACCGCCGAGGCGGGCGAGCGTGCCATGGTCGAGCGGCACCGGCGTGACCTGCAGGCCTTCATAGCCGGAGGCCTGCCCATGCGCGGCGGTGCGGTGGTTGCGAATGACGCGCAGCATGTGGCTGGCGTTCTTCTTGTATCCGGGGAAGGGGCCAAGCTCGCCCGCCATTTCGGCCGAGGTCGCGTAGGAGACGCCGGTCATGATCGCGGTGAGGGCGCCGGCAAGCGCGCGGCCTTCCTCGGAATCATAGCCAAGGCCCATGGTCATCAGCAAGCCGCCGATATTGGCATAGCCGAGGCCGAGCGTGCGGAACTCGTAGGACAGCTCGGCGATCTCGCGGCTCGGGAACTGCGCCATCGTCACCGAGATTTCGAGCACGACGGTCCAGAGCCGGCAGAGATGCTCATAGGCGGCGACGTCGAAGCTCTTGGTCTCGCGGTCGTAGAACTGCAGCAGATTGGCGGAGGCCAGATTGCAGGCGGTGTCGTCGAGGAACATGTATTCCGAGCACGGGTTCGAGGCCCGGATGCGTCCCGAGGCCGGGCAGGTATGCCAGTCGTTCATCGTGGTGTTGAAGTGCAGGCCGGGATCGGCGCTCGCCCAGGCGGCATAGCCGATCTTCTCCCAGAGATCGCGAGCCTTCAGCGTCTTCAGGACCTTGCCGGTGGTGCGGGCGGTGAGGTTCCAGTCCGCATCCGCTTCCACCGCGCGCAGGAAGTCGTCGGTCAGCGAGACCGAGTTGTTCGAGTTCTGGCCGGAGACAGTGAGATAGGCTTCCGAATCCCAGTCGGTGTCGTAGATGTCGAACTGGATGTCGGTATAGCCCTGGCGGGCGAATTGGATGACGCGCTTGATATAGTTGTCCGGCACCATCGCCTTGCGAGCGAGCTTGACCTCGCGCTTCAAGGCCGGGTTCTTCTCGGGGTCGAAGCAGGAATCGCCGTCGCCTTCGCAATTCACGCAGGCCTTCATCACGGCCTTCATGTGCTTCTGGACGATTTTCGAGCCGGTGACGAGCGCAGCGACCTTCTGCTCCTCGCGCACCTTCCAGTCGATATAGGTCTCGATATCGGGGTGATCGACATCGACCACGACCATCTTGGCGGCGCGGCGCGTCGTTCCGCCCGATTTGATGGCGCCCGCGGCGCGATCACCGATCTTGAGGAAGGACATAAGGCCGGAGGAGCGGCCACCGCCGGCGAGCTTCTCGCCTTCGCCACGCAACATCGAGAAGTTCGAGCCGGTGCCGGAACCATATTTGAACAGGCGCGCCTCGCGGACCCAGAGGTCCATGATACCGCCTTCGTTGACGAGATCGTCGGCCACGCCCTGGATGAAGCAGGCATGCGGCTGCGGATGCTCGTAGCTCGACTTCGACTTCACCAGCTTGCCGGTCTTGAAGTCGACGTAAAAATGGCCCTGGCCGGGGCCGTCAATGCCATAGGCCCAGTGCAGGCCGGTATTGAACCATTGCGGCGAGTTCGGGGCGACGCGCTGGGTGGCGAGCATGAAGCGCAACTCGTCATGGAAGGCCGCGGCATCTTCTTCCGAGGAGAAATAGCCGCCCTTCCAGCCCCAATAGGTCCAGCAGCCGGCGAGGCGGTCAAAGACCTGCTTGGAGGAAATCTCGGAGACGTAGCGCTCGCTCTCCGGGAGTTGGGCAAGCGCCGCCTCGTCGGGAACAGAGCGCCAGAGGAAGGAGGGAACCTCGTTCTCCTCGACACGCTTCAGCGCTGCCGGCACGCCCGCCTTGCGGAAGTACTTTTGCGCGAGCACATCGCTCGCCACCTGGGACCAGGCCTCGGGAACCTCGATGCCTTCGAGACGGAAGACGATCGAGCCGTCAGGATTGCGGATCTCGCTGACAGCCGAACGGAAGGGAATCGCGGCGTAGGGCGACTGTCCGGTGGTGGTGTAGCGGCGCTCGATGCGCATGATCTTGGTCCCCAATGCATGCCGCGGGCGAAAATGCCCCGCGCGGCCGGTTGATCACCGGCTCCTGATGTCAGCCCAACTCGGTTTGATGCCCCTGGATTCCGCAGCGGTGTTTCCCGCCGTCGGTACTCCGGACGCCACCAGACAGACCGTACGCCACCGTTCGCCGCCGCCAGGGATGGCATGCCACGCGGTGATCACCTCGACCCGTCCGGGAACTCTCTCGCGGGTGTCGAAGGCGTCTCCGCCAGCCGTCACGCGACTGACAAAAACTAGTCCCGACTGGGGTGGTCCGTCAAGGATTAGTGCGCCGCAAACCCTGTGGACACGACATCTTGTATGTATCTGTGTGTTCTGGGGATAAGTTTCAAGCCGCCAGCTAAGCACCCGGAATCACGAGCGGAATCGGTACGCCTGGGCGAAGGGTGGACGATCTCGCAGGCGGCGGAAAGCATAAAATTCGCGGCAGTCATGGTTGACCATGGGTGAATGGGCCCGTCCCGCCTGACCATCGCAAGCGCCATCTGCAGAGCCTGCGCCAAGTGCCTGGAGACAGGTAATCTTCGCGTTTCGAACCGTGCCTGGAGCGTGTTCGCAAGGTGGCCGAATCATGGTGGCGCGCCTTCCGGCGACGCGCCCTTCCGACGAAACTGCCGTGAATCCTCCTGCGGGCTGGACAGGGCCGGATGCTCTCGCCATAAGTCGCGCGACGCGGACCGGGCGGACGAGAGCCATGAAGCAAACGTTGCTGCAGATCTTTACCTGGTGGAACGGCCAGACCATTGGCACGCGCTTCCACACCTGGCGCTTCGGCGAGAAGGTCGGCCAGGACGAATTCGGCAATACCTATTACCGCACCAAGGGTGGGGTGAAGGACAAGGCGCTGGGCCTGCAGCGGCGCTGGGTGGTCTATAACGGCCCGGCTGAAGCTTCGACCATTCCGGCTGGCTGGAATGGCTGGCTGCATCACACCGTCGATATCGCTCCCTCCGAGGAGAGCTATCAGCCGCGCGAGTGGCAGAAGCCGCATCAGCAGAACTGGACGGGAACGGCGCAGGCCTATCGTCCTCAGGGCTCGACCCTGGCCGAAGGCGAGCGGCCACCAGCAACCGGCGATTACGAGGCCTGGACGCCCGGGCGCTGACGCCTGAACGGACGGTTTGAAAAGGGGCCGCGGCGAATAATCGCCGGCGGCCCTTTCGATTCAATCAGGCGCTCACTCGGCCTTCGGCAGTCGCTTCATGAAGGCGTCGATTCGTTCCGCGATCTCGCCGGAATGGGTCTCCAGCGCAAAATGTCCGGCATCGAACAGATGCACCTCCGCAGTCGGCAACTGCTCCTTCAGATAGTCGACGCCCGTCAGCATGAAGAACGGATCGCTCTTGCCCCAGACGATCAGCGCGGGGGGCTGATGCCGGGCGAGATAGGCCTGCCAAGCCGGGTAAGCGGCAAAATTGCTCTGATAGTCATACAGAAGCTGCAGCTGGATGTCCTGATTGCCCGGGCGATCCAGCCCGGCCTGGTCATGGTGCCAGGCATCCGGTGAAAGCCGCTCCAATCTGGTCGCGCCATGCGTGTACTGGAACTTCGTGCCGCCGGCCTTGAGCAGATCGCGGAAGGGCCTTTCGGTATCGGGCGTCCAATTGCGCCAGAACGGCTCCATGTCCCGGCGGGCCTCCGCGCTCCAGGCGCCTGCATTGGCCACGGCATTCTGAATGATCAGCGCGCGAATGTGCTCCGGATGCTTGAGCGCGAGGCGAAAGCCGATCGGACCGCCATAGTCCTGGATATAGAGCGCATAGCGGGTGAGGCCGACCTGCTCCGTGAAGCCGTCGATCACCTCGGCGAGCCTGTCGAAGGAGTAGGCGAATTCGCTCGGCGAAGGCGCGGAGCTGTGACCGAAGCCGGGATAATCGGGCGCAACGACGCGGTAGCCCTTGGCCAGCAGCGGCAGCAGGTCGCGGAACATGTGCGATGAGGACGGAAAGCCGTGCAACAGCAGGATGGCGGGAGCGTCCCGAGGTCCGGCCTCCCGATAGAAGATGTCGAGGCCCTCTATGCGGGCAGTGCCGTAGCGAACCGCGGCTGACGGGGCGAGGACGGGCACAACGGGCTGTGCGGTGGACATGAGGGGGCTCCGAGAATGTGAAACATGGCGACTGCGGCAGAACTGATGGACGATCGCATTCGAGTGTGTAACCTGTCATGGCATCGTTTAATGGTGTCATTTGACATGTAACCTGTCAATAAATAAATTAGAGGTTACAAACGAAATTGACCGATGGCATCCGGAGCGGCTCTTGCCTGCGACCCCAACCAATGATGATTTCCGGGACGGCTTTCCCTTCATGGGCGGCCGACCTTGGCTCGATCTGCTCAACACCAGGCCGGTGACCGAGACCGGACCGCGTGATCTGCTCGGTGAGCCGCAGTCCATGACAGCGTGGCTCGTCGCGGCTGGGCTAGGCGAGGGGGAGACGCCCGAATCCGGTTTTGAGCTCAAGGGCTTGCGTGAAACCCTTCGTCCGGCCTTTGACCTGTTGCAGCAGGGCGAGCCGCTGCCGGAAGCGTCGCTCGCTGCGATCAACCGCCTGCTCGTGCCGGTGACCGAGCGCTATCAGTTGCACAGGGGTGACGAGGGCTATGCGCTCATGGCCGTGGCGAATCGGGGCCTCGGAGCGGCATCGAGAATCGCACTCGATTTCGCTCGCTTCGTCTGCGACCACGAGCCGGCACGGCTCAAGCACTGCGCCAACCATGACTGCGTGATGGTGTTCTACGACAGAGGGCGGAACAATACGCGGCGCTGGTGCACGATGAGCACCTGCGGCAACCGCGACAAGGTTGCCCGCTTCCGGGCGCGCAAGAGCCCGTGATGTGGCGCCGCCGCAGGTCCCACTGTGGCCCGGCTGCCCTTTTTCCGCTGCGATTGCCGTGTTAAGCCGCAGCCCCCGTCTTCTGGCGGGAGGGGAGATTCGTAGCAGAAGATGCGGTTCGTCAGCAGATTGTCGAAGGTGGCGGCCCTGGCCGCGCCAGCTCTCGCGGCCCTGATGGCCGCCCAGCCTGCGAAGGCCGACCGCATCCGCAATCCGACTGCGGTTTTTGCCGGCCTCGACAAGATCACAGGCCGGATCATCTCCTTCGAGGTGGCGATCGACGAGACCGTTCAGTTCGGGGCGCTGCAACTGACGCCGCGCGTTTGCTGGACCCGCCCGCCGACCGAGAACCCGCAGACCACCTCCTTCGTCGAGGTGGACGAGGTGACCTTCGCCAACGAGTACCGGCGCATCTTCACGGGCTGGATGTACGCCGCGAGCCCCGGTCTGCATGGTGTCGAGCACGCGATCTATGATGTCTGGCTGACAGACTGCAAGGGCGGTACCGAGCTTGTGGTCGATCCCAAGGATCCGGAAGCGCCGCCGCCGCCGGAAGAGCGCAGGCCGCGCACGCCGCCGCGCGACGTCAACCAGTTGCCGCCGGGCACGCAGCTTCCCCCGGGACAGCGCATGGATGTGGCTCCGCCGCGTGGCGTTCCGGTTGAGCCCCGTCAGGCGCCGAGCCAGCGCTTCTTTCCGACCAATCCTGTTCCCGGACGCGATCCCGCCGGCAACAACTGAGGCAGGGGCTGGGGCTGAGCTCAGATGAGCTCAGTCAGGGCCTCGCAACCACTGATGTCCTGGCCCTTTGGCCAGCTCCACCATTCAGCGTCATGTGCGATCGCAGTTTCGAGCAGCATGCGATAGGCCTCACGTGGCACCTCCTGTGTGCCGAACTGGGCCAGGTGCGTGGTCTGGAACTGGGCATCGAGCAGGCGGTAACCGCCGCGCTTCAGCCGGGCCACCAGATGGACAAGCGCGACCTTCGAGGCGTCCGTCGCCCGATGAAACATGCTCTCGCCGAAGAACGCTGCACCTAGGGACAGGCCGTAGAGCCCGCCGACAAGCTTTCCATCGCGCCAGCATTCGACGCTGTGGGCGTTCCCGAGCTGGTGAAGTGCGCCAAACAGCTCCCTGATCCGCGTATTGATCCAGGTATCGGGCCGGTCCGGACGTGCTTCGGCGCAGGCCGCGATGACCTGGTGGAAAGCAGTATCGACGCGGATCTCGAAAGGATCGGCACGGACCGTACGGGCAAGGCGTGAAGGCAGATGGAAATTCGCGAGCGGGATCACGCCTCTGACCTCAGGCTCGACCCAGAACAGGTTTGGATCGTCGGCGCTCTCCGCCATCGGGAAGATGCCGGCTGCGTAAGCGCGCAGCAGGATTTCCGGTGTGATCACGGGCGAGCGTACTGGCGCTGAACGAGCCTTCATCTGCAGATGGGAGCGTGAGCGCGGCGCCAAGTCAAACGCGAAAGCTGCGCTCTTTCGTCATGGCCGGCCCCGTCGCGACAGTCCCCGTCACTATGGTGCGGCTTGCGACCGGGACATCGTGGGGTGTCGATGCCCGCCATTGGGCGGGCATGACAGGGCGTGACCGACGTTATTGTCCTTCGGGCCCCATGCCGCCCGCGGCCAGGAACTTCTCGAGCCAGTGGATATTGTAGTCGCCGTTCAGGATGTCGGGATTACGCACGAGCGTACGGAACAGCGGCAGGGTCGTATCGACACCATCGACGACGAACTCGTCGAGCGAGCGGCGCAGGCGCATCAGGCATTCCGCCCGGTTGCGACCATGCACAATCAGCTTGCCGACCAGAGAATCGTAATGCGGCGGGATCGAGTATCCCTGGTAGGCCGCAGAATCGACGCGGACGCCAAGCCCGCCCGGCGTATGGAACGAGGCGATTTTGCCGGGCGAGGGGCGGAAATTCGCGGGATGCTCGGCATTGACGCGGCACTCGATGGCGTGGCCCTCGATGATGATGTCGCTCTGCTTGAGCGAGAGCGGCGCGCCGGCGGCAATCCGGATCTGCTCGTTCACCAGATCGATCCCGGTGATCATCTCGGTGACCGGATGCTCGACCTGGATGCGGGTGTTCATTTCGATGAAATAGAACTCGCCGTCCTCGTAGAGGAACTCGATCGTGCCGGCGCCGAGATAGCCGAGATCGGCCATCGCCTTGGCGCAGATCGTGCCGATCCGGTCACGCTCGCCGGCATTGAGCGCGGGCGAGGGGCCTTCTTCCCAGACCTTCTGGTGGCGGCGCTGCAGAGAGCAGTCGCGCTCGCCGAGATGGATGGCATGGCCGCGGCCGTCGCCAAGGATCTGGATTTCAATGTGGCGCGGCTTCTCGAGATATTTCTCGATATAGACAGCGTCATCGCCAAAGGCGGCCTTGGCCTCGGTCCGTGCGGTCTGGAGCGCAACGACGAGATCATCCTCGCTGCGCGCCACCTTCATGCCGCGTCCGCCGCCGCCGGCCGCGGCCTTGATGATCACGGGAAAGCCGATATCACGCGCGATGCGCAGGGCTTCCGCATCCTCGCTGACGCCGCCCTCTGAGCCGGGGACGCAGGGAATGCCGAGGCGCTTGGCCGTGCGCTTGGCCTCGATCTTGTCGCCCATCACCCGGATATGCTCGGCCTTGGGGCCGATGAAGGCGATGTTGTGCCGATCGAGAATCTCGGCGAAGCGGGCGTTCTCCGACAGGAAGCCGTAGCCGGGATGGACCGCATCGGCGCCTGTGATCTCACAGGCCGCGATCAGGGCTGGAATATTGAGATAGCTTTCGCGGGCGCTCGGGGGGCCGATGCAGACGCTCTCATCGGCGAGGCGCACATGCATGGCATTGGCATCCGCGGTGGAATGGACCGCGACGGTCGCAATGCCGAGCTCCTTGGCCGCGCGCAGGACGCGCAGCGCGATCTCTCCGCGGTTGGCGATCAGGATCTTGTCGAACATCTTCGGCTCGTCCGCGCCCGCTGCCACACTCACTCGATCACCAGAAGCGGCTCGCCGTACTCGACCGGCTGCCCGTCCTCGACCATGATCGCCGTGACCTTGCCGGCGCGCGGCGCGACGATGTCGTTGAAGGTCTTCATCGCCTCGACGAGAAGGACGCGTTCGCCCGCCTTCACCTCCTGGCCGATCTCGACGAAGGGCTTCGCTTCGGGCGAGGGGCGGCGATAGGCGGTGCCGACCATCGGGGAGGGAACGGTGCCGGGGTGGGCGGCGGCCGACTTGGCCTCGACCGGCGCGGTCACGACCGGTGCATGGACCGCGGCCGGGGCATGCGAGGCGACGGGCACCTGCACGGTTGCAGAGATGGTGCGGGCCACTCGGACGCGCAGATCACCCTTCTCGACCTCGATCTCGGACAGGTCGGTCTCGTTGAGGAGCTGCGCGAGTTCGCGCACCAGTTCGGGATCGATCGGGCTCTTGGTCGCCATGGCGGGTTTCACCGTCTTCGTCGTCTTGGTTGAGAGGATGGGCAGCCGCGAGGCGCCACCCTGCTGGATTGAACCGGCCCGTTCAGGCCGCCGTCTTTTCCGCGCGCTTCTGGAGAAGCGGCACGATCGCGTCGAAAGCAAGATCATAGCTGGCGACGCCGAAGCCGCAGATCACGCCGACGCAGACCGGCGCCATGTAGGAATGGTGCCGGAATTCCTCGCGGGCGTGCACATTGGAGACATGGACCTCGATGGCGAGCGCCTCGGTGCCCTTGATCGCATCGCGCAGGGCGACGGAGGTGTGGGTGTAGGCGCCGGCATTGATGATGATGCCGGCTCCCGCCAGCCCTGCCTGCTGCACGCGGGTGACAAGCTCGCCTTCGAAATTGGTCTGGCTGAAGGTCAGCTCGACCCCGGCAGCGGCGGCCCTCGCCTTGAGACGTTCCTCGACGCCGGCGAGCGTCACCGAACCGTAGGTTCCGGGCTCGCGGGTGCCGAGCAGATTCAGATTGGGTCCGTTCAGGACGTGGACGGCGACCATGGCTCGCGTTGATTCCTCAAGCCGCGAAGCTGCGGCGTCGGCGTCGTCTTAACCGGAACGGCGGGACAGGGGAAGCCTGTGACACCGGCCTGCGATGAGAGCCACCACAGGCCGGCCGGTTTCATCAGCCGCTGCAGGAGGCCTTGCCGCATTTGCGGACGGCTTCGATCTTCTCCTTCAGCGCTGCAGCGCCAACGGCGCCGAAGACAACTTCGTCACCGATGATGAAGGCCGGTGTGCCGGTCAGGCCGAGCCGATCGCCGAGAGCGACAGTGGACTCGATCGCGGCGCGCGTCGCAGGCGCGTCCATGTCCTTGCGGGCGCGCTCGACATCCGCGCCGGCGTCCTTGGCGATCTCCAACGCCTTGGCACCGTTGATCCGGCCCTTGGTCGCCATCAGCTTGTTGTGGAAATCCCAGTACTTCTGGCCCTGGAGCTGGTTCTTCACGGCGATGGCGACACGGCTCGCCTCGACCGAATCGGGTCCAAGGATCGGGAAATCCTTGATCACGACGCGCAGCTTCGGGTCGTCCTTGGCGAGCGTGCGGACATCGTCGAGCGCCCTTTTGCAGAAGCCACAATTGTAATCCATGAACTCGATTAGGGTGACGTCACCCTGCGGATTGGCGGCGATGATCGATGTCGCGGGATCGACGAGGTTCGCCTTTTCGCTGGCGACGGCGCTACGCTGCGCCTCGGCCTGGGCGACCTGATTGCGCCGCTCGAGCTCGACGAGCGCTTCCTGGATCAGTTCAGGGTTCTTCAGCAGCGTCTCGCGAATGAGATCGGTCACGGCCTTGCGTTGCTCGGGGGACAGGGGCTGTCCCTGCGCCTGAACCGGAGCGGCAGCCAGCGTTACGGCGAGGCCGAGCCCGCCCAGGACCAGACCCGCGCGCCTGATTCCAGCGAAGGCCAGGCGGAGCAGGGGGAACAGAGCCATGTCGTCATCCTTTCGGGCTCGCCGGCCTTTGGCCGCGGCGAGCGTTGAACCGGTCATCTTGCGCCCCTTCTCCGCTCTCGCGTGGGCAGCGTCAATTCACAGCTTTGCCAGCGGTTGCGGCGGGAGCATGACCTGACCTGCGCGTGGCGTCGCCCAGCACCATCGCGAGTGCGATCTTCAGCCACCTTTTGTCGCCGGGTTGGAGGCAGGTTCAAGCGCAGA
Source organism: Hyphomicrobiales bacterium (assembly GCA_900470095.1). Taxonomy (GTDB): domain Bacteria; phylum Pseudomonadota; class Alphaproteobacteria; order Rhizobiales; family Beijerinckiaceae; genus Allobosea. The sequence goes on along the minus strand of UBZM01000010.1, from coordinate 160,379 downwards.
CTGGCCTCTCGAAGGAGGGGGTGTCGTCTCCTGTGTCCACAAACGGCTTCCCACGCTCCCTCCTGATGCTTTAGGGCACTGCTTCAAGTGGCGGGCGGGGCTCCGCCGGTTCCCGACGCGAGATCTGCATGACGAACGATGCTCACCGCCTTGCGACGCCGCCCGCGCTCTCCGCTCGTGCGGCCGAGGTCGCGCCCTTCATTGTCATGGACGTGATGAACCAGGCTGCAGCGATCGAGCGAGCCGGTGGTTCGGTCGTGCATATGGAGGTCGGGCAGCCCTCGGCGCCGACACCGGCCAGCATCCGCGCTGCAGCGGCGCGCGCGCTCGAGCATGGTCGCATCGGCTACACGCAGGCGCTCGGCACCGATTCTCTCAGAGAGCGTATCGCGCGCCATTATCAGGACGCCTATGGCGTCAGCATACCGGCCGAACGTGTCGTCGTGACCACCGGCTCGTCGGGTGGCTTCATTCTCGCATTCCTCGCCTGTTTCCAGCCGGGTGCGCGCGTCGCGATCACGGCACCGGGCTACCCGGCCTATCGCAACATTCTCACGGCGCTGGGGCTGGAGCCGGTCGCGATCGAAGTCGGCCCGGAGACCCGCTACGCGCTGACCCCGGACCTGATTGCGAAGGCTCATGCCGAACGCCCGCTCGCGGGCGTCCTGACCATGAGCCCGGCGAATCCGACCGGCGTGGTGATGGCACCGGAAGCGATCGCGGCCGTCGCCGCCGAATGCCGCCGGCTTGGGCTGTGGTACATTTCCGACGAGATCTATCACGGGTTGACCTATGAGACGCCTGCGACGACGGCGCTCAGCGCCGATCAGGACGCGATCATCGTCAATTCATTCTCGAAATATTACTGCATGACCGGTTGGCGCGTCGGTTGGCTCGTGGTGCCGCAGCGCATGGTGCGCACGATCGAGCGGCTGCAGCAGAATTTCTCAATCTCGGTGCCGTATCTCAGTCAGGTCGCGGGCGAGGCAGCCTTCGCCGCGACTGCCGAGTGCGAGGCGATCAAGGCCGGCTATGCCGCGAACCGCGCCTATCTGCTGAAGGCCTTGCCCGAAATCGGCCTTGGCGATTTCCTGCCTGTCGACGGGGCCTTCTACATCTATCTCGACATCGGGCGATATTCGAACGATTCCATGGCTTTCTGCCGCGACGTGCTCGAGCAGGCTCATGTCGCGATCACGCCTGGCCTCGATTTCGACGAGGGGCGTGGCGCCCGCACGGTGCGACTTTCCTTCGCGGGTTCGCTGGCCGAATGCGAGGACGCGGTCTCGCGCATGCGCAACTGGCTGAAACAGCGCTGAGGGCCAGTAACGACGCCAGCGCGGAATGCTTGCCAAACGCCTGTAATCCCGTCCAAGTCATAGGAGAGCAGAGAAGAGGGAACCGGTTTTGATGCGAACTTTCTTTGCGTCTTCGCGCGGTCATGCCTTGCCGGCGGCGCTGGCTCTCCTTGCCTTTCTGCTCATCCTCTTCGGATCGGGATCCGCAGCGTTCGCCCAGTCGTCCGGTGACAACAGCGTGACCCTGATCCTGCGCGGGGACGAGGCCCCTGAGACGCTGCGCAAGACCATCACGACGCTGGAGGCGGGGGGGCGCAAGGTCATTCTCCGCATGGCTGGCCCCGGCGAGTCCGTCGCAACCGCACCGGCGGCAGCGGCAACACCTGTCAAGCCCGCGCCAACGGAAACGCGCGTTGCGGTCGCCGAAACGCGGCTCGAGGAGGTTGCCAACCATTTCGTCGACGGCTTCGACTATGGCAACGCGTCGATCCCGTCCGCGACGCGGATACCGAGCGACTGGGCCCGCGCCTGGGCCGCCAATCAGAATGGCGCCACGGGATTATCGGCGGGGGGCCGCATCCTGCTCGTCCTGTTTGCTGCCGCGGCCTTTGCCGTCGTCCTCTGGAACATCACGCGTGGCTTGATCTCCAGGCGCCTGGTGCCGCGCGACGATACGCTGTTCGAACGCTTCGTTGCCTCCTCAATCGGCCTTCTCCACGATTTCGTCGCGCTGGTGGCGCTATGGCTTGCCGGGCGCACCCTGGTGCACTGGCTTCTGCCGCAGCTCGATTTCGCGCAACATATCGCCACAGCCGAGCTTTACGGGCTGGGGATGTTGTGGTCGTTCGCGATGGCGGGGCGGTTCCTGCTTGCTCCGGGACAGTCGTCGCGACGTATCCTGCCACTGCCGCGTGCCGAACGGCATTTCGCGCTGATCATGATCTATGCGTTCTTCGGCCATATCGCTCTGGTCGTGAACGCGCTCGGCGAACGCTCGGCCTCGAATCCGGCCTCGATTGCCGGATGGTTCGCGCTTTCCTCGCTGTTGCTGACAGCCTATAAGGTCTGGTGGTTCTGGTACGCACGGCATGACTTGGTCAGCCTGGCGCAACCCGGCACCCCGGCAAGTGGCTTGCGCCGCGGGGTGGCTGCGGCGACGCCCTGGCTCTTGATGGCGAGCGCCGTGTTGATCTGGGCCGTGGGCCGCAGTGCGGCGGTCATGCCTGATGGCGCGCACTGGGGCGTGAAGGCTGGCACCACGCAGTTCATCGTCGTGCTCGCACCAATCGTGGCGTCGGGGCTCGGGGCGCTGATCCGCTCCTGGCTGAGCTGCCGCGCTGCGGAGCGCGAGCGCACCCCGATCTCGCGTGCGCTGGGCAGGACCTTGCAATCGAGCGTGGTGGGCTTCGTCTGGCTCTGCGCACTCTATCTGCTAGTCCGGCTCTGGAGCGGTTTCGTCATGGACGCCGATGCGCCCGATACCGTGTCGTTCGGTCAGCGCCTCCTCAGCGTCGCCACCCTGGCATTCATGGGATGGATCGCGCTGACCTTCCTGCGCGCCTTCTTCGACGCCTATACGCCGAGCACAGTGCATGCCGGGCCGGCCGACGAGGACGCGCCCCATGACGACCATGTGCCGTCCCGGCTCGGCACGGTGCTCCCGGTGCTGCGCGGTGTCGTGCTGGGGGCCGTGATCGGCCTGACAAGCCTTGTGGTGCTGTCACGGCTGGGTGTCGACATCGGGCCCCTCCTGGCCGGCTTCGGCATCCTGGGCCTTGCCGTATCTTTCGGTTCGCAGGCGCTCGTGCGCGATATCGTCTCCGGCTTCTTCTTTATGGTCGAGGATGCCTTCCGCGTCGGCGAATATGTCGATACGGGGCGGCTGAAGGGTACGGTCGAGAAGATTTCGCTACGCTCGGTACAGCTGCGCCACCAGAGCGGCCAGATCCACACAGTGCCCTTCGGTCAGATTCCGTCTCTGACCAATGCCAGCCGTGACTGGGCGACGGTGAAGTTCAACGTCCGGCTCGACCGCTCCGCCGATATCGAGAAGGCGCGCAAGACCATCAAGAAGATCGGCCTCGCGTTGCTGGAGGACCCGGAATTCGGACCTCACTTTATCGCGCAGCTCAAGATGCAGGGTGTGGCCGAGATCGCCGACACCGCGATCGTCATCCGGCTGAAATTCACTGCCAAGCCGGCTCAGGCCGGCGCGCTCCAGCGCGAGGCGTTAAAGCGGATGTACCAGGCGCTCAACGATGCCGGCGTAGCCTTTGCCTCGAACGCGGTGACCGTCAGGGGCGGTGAAGGGCAGGCTTCGGCCGGGGCCGCTGCATCGATCACGACCATCCAGCCGCCGACGCCGCTGGCGCCTTCAGCCGGGTAGGCCCTCAACGGCTGGCCTCGAGGATGAAGAAGAAGCCGAAGCCAATGGCGGTCAGCAGGAGGCCAAGCCCGAGTCCGAGGCGGGCGGCAGAAATCTGGGCGATGAGCTCTGTGCGAAAGCCCGCTCTTTCCGCCTCATGCTCGCGGCCATGTTTGTGGAACTGGCTGGCATAGAGATCCGGAGTCATCTGGTGGCCGACCGGCCGGTTCTCCTCGAGCTCAAAGCGGATCGCTACGAAGGCGATGAAGAGGCCGAGCAAGCCGACGCCGAACCAGCCGATCGCCTGCAAAGCCAGCCAGGCGGGACAGAGCAGCGCCGCGACGCTGACGACGAGGAGCGCCAGTCGCTCAAAACTTCTCGGCGGCGGCATCGACGGTCACCCCCATAACGAAGAAGGCCGCTGCGAGTGATCGCAGCGGCCTGAGGTCTTACTTGCGTCCGGCGAGCTTGTTCCACCAGCCGCCGCGCTTCGGACGGTCCGGATCCGGCGGGGTCAGTACGACCGCGACGGGTTCCTCGACGACACGCGGGGCCGCGGCGGGCTCGGGAGCCGGTTCAGCTTCGGAGGCGATCGGCGTCTCGACCGGAGCAGCCGGAGTTTCGGCCACCGGAGCGGGAGCCTCGGCTGCGACACCGTCCTCGGTGATCGGGACGACCTTCTTGCGTGCCCGGCTGCGCTTCGGCTTCTCGGCCGGCGCGGCTTCCGCGACAGTCTCCGTCACGCCTTCGGCAGCCTTCGTGGCTTCGGGGGCTGCCTCCTGCTCGGTTTCGGCCTTGGTCTTGCGAGTGCTGCGGCGGGCGCGGCGCGGCTTGGTCTCCTCGACGACTTCAGCTGCAACCTCAGCGACAGGCGCTTCGACCGGCTCGGCTACAGGAGCGGGGGTGGCTTCCGCGACAGCGGGGCTGTCGGCGTGCTCGTCGCCCTCCTCGTCGCCTTCATCGCCTTCGGCATCGCTGCCGCCTTCGAGCTGCTGGCCATTGGCATCGCGCTCGCCACCACGCCGGCGCCGGCGACGACGGCGGCGCTTGCGTCCGCCGTCCCCACGGGCTTCGCCATCTCCGCGGGCTTCGCCATCCTGGCGTTCCGCAACGGCGTCCCCCTGTGCCGCGTCCTCCTGCTCGTCTTCGCTTCCTCCGGCGGCCTCCGCCTCGGCTGCTGCATCGAGCGCATCGTCATCGACATGCGCGATCGCCTCGGCCTTGAACGGGCTCGGAACGACACGGCCTTCATTGCCGACGAACTCGCCGCGCTCGACCTCGAAATAGCGGGTGCCGAGCAGGGTGGCGTCGGCCGAGACCGTGATCGCGATGGCGAAGCGCATCTCGAGATCGGTGAGATGCGCGCGCTTCTGGTTCAGAACATAGAGCGCCACTTCCGGCCGCGTCCGGACCGAAAGATTGTGCGAGGCGCTCTTGATCAGGGTTTCTTCGAGCGCGCGCAGGATCTGCAGCGCCACCGAGGAGGTCGAGCGGATCATGCCGGCACCAGCGCAGTGCGGGCAGGGGACCGAGGAGCTCTCGAGAACGCCGGTGCGGATGCGCTGACGCGACATCTCCAGCAGGCCGAAGGCCGAAATCCGGCCGACCTGGATGCGCGCGCGGTCGTTCTTGAGGCAGTCCTTGAGCTTCTTCTCGACTGCACGGTTGTTGCGGTTCTCCTCCATGTCGATGAAATCGATCACGATGAGACCGGCGAGATCGCGCAGCCTGAGCTGGCGGGAGATTTCTTCCGCCGCTTCCAGATTGGTCTTGAGAGCCGTGTCCTCGATATTGTGTTCGCGGGTCGAGCGGCCCGAGTTGATATCGATCGCGACCAGAGCTTCGGTCTGGTTGATGACGATGTAGCCGCCGGATTTCAGCGTGACGGTGTTCGAGAACATCGCGTCGAGCTGGCTCTCGACGCCGAACGAGGCGAAGAGCGGGGTCTGGTCGCGATAGGCCTTCACGCTCTTGGCATGGCTCGGCATGAGCATGCGCATGAAGTCTTTTGCCTCGCGATAGGCCTCTTCGCCGGCGACATGAACCTCGTCGATATCCTTGTTGTAGAGATCCCGGATCGAGCGCTTGACGAGGTTTCCTTCCTCATAGACGAGCGCCGGCGCGACGGAGCCGAGCGTGAGTTCGCGCACGCTCTCCCACATCCGCATCAGGTACTCGTAGTCCCGCTTGATCTCGACCTTGGTGCGCGAGGCGCCTGCCGTGCGCAGGATGATGCCCATCCCCTCCGGCACCTCCAGTTCCTGGGCGATTTCCTTGAGGCGCTTGCGGTCCTCGGCATTGGTGATCTTGCGGGAGATGCCGCCGCCCTTGCCGGTGTTCGGCATCAGGACCGAATAGCGGCCGGCGAGCGAGAGATAAGTGGTGAGCGCCGCGCCCTTGTTCCCGCGCTCTTCCTTGACGACCTGGACCAGGATGATCTGGCGGCGCTTGATCACCTCCTGGATCTTGTACTGGCGGCGCGAGTGGCGCGGGCGCTCCGGCATATCGTCCAGGGCGTCGCCGCCGCCGAGTTGCTCCGGCTCTTCCTGCGGCTCGTCGTGGCCATGATCCTCGCTGTCTTCGCCGTTCTCGTCCTCTTCGTTCTCGGACGGGCGGCGCGCTTCCTCGGTGTCCGCAGAAGCCTCGTCGGTTTCTGCAGACACTTCGATCACGGTCTCGAAGGTCAGGGGCGCAGCGTTCTCGAGGACGGCCTCGTCGCTCGATTCTGCGACGGCAGGTGCAAAATACTCGCCGAAGGCGGGCGCGCCCTCGTTGACCATGGCGGCTTCCTTGCCGTCGGTCTCGACGACATCGGCGCTGACCGTCTCGTCGTTGCTCGCCTTCTTGGCGCGTCCGTCGCGGTCACGCCGGCCACGGTCGCGGCGGCCACGCTTCTCGCGGCGCTCCTCATCGCGCTCCTCTTCGCGGTCGGCGCGTGCCTCCTCGGCGAGCAGGGCCTGCCGATCGGCAACCGGAATCTGGTAGTAATCCGGATGGATTTCGGAGAAGGCGAGGAACCCGTGACGGTTGCCGCCATATTCGACGAATGCGGCCTGGAGCGAAGGTTCGACCCGCGTCACCTTCGCCAGATAGATATTGCCCCGCAGCGGCTTGCGGCTGGCAGATTCGAAATCAAATTCCTCGACGCGCGAGCCGCGCACCACCACGACCCGGGTCTCTTCCGGGTGTGTTGCGTCGATAAGCATCTTGTTGGCCATAAGAGATTTCCATTGGCGCAGCCGCCGACAGAACCCGCCGGGCTGCGGAAGGATATCCGCTGCCGCGGGCAGGGGCGCCGCGCATGAGCCGGCTTGAACCGGCATGTTGCAGGAGGGAGTGAGGGATCAGGACGCAATGGCGGATCGGGAAGCCTGCCCGGGCAAAAAGCCCGCCGCAGTCCCGAAGGTATGGACGATGCACCGATGAGCTAAGCGGCGTCGTATGCCCCGACATCTGACCTAACCTGCAGTGCGTGCGTCGAAGACGATTGCACCGCGTTTGCACGCTCGCGAAAGACTGCCATGCGCCGAACCTCATGCCTGACGCAGGCCGTCCGCGGACGATCCGTTGGCGGCTGCCCTGCCGCGACAAGTCCTGAAAGGGCCTGTCGCTTCGCCGTGTCCCGGACGCCAACGGATCCTCGAATCCGGATGCGCGCTACGGGTGGCTTTGCAATGCAACCACCCCCATTACAGACAGGTGACAGTGATTTGCAAGTCACATCGTTTGGGCAACATCATGGCGGTGGCCCCCGGGCGGTTCTCGCCATCACAATTGCGTGGTAACCGGCTGTTAAGCTTCTGCGTCGCTATGGTTAAGCCTTGGTGACGCCAATGGGATCCATTCGCCTGACGTTCCATTCCTACAGCGCTGGCCTGAACCGGCTGACGGTTTCAGGCGTGGTCCGTCTGATGCTCGGGTCCTGGTTGATTCTGGCGCCATGCGCGCCGGCAGGCGCCAATCCTGCGTCCAGGCCCGCGAATGAGTTTCCGGTCGCGACCGATGCCAGGATCGAGCAGGCCGGCGAGGTCGTCAGGCTCATCATGGCGCTCTCGCGTCCCGTCGAGATCAGCGCCTCGGTGATGGCCGCGCCGGATCGGGTGGTGATTGATCTGCCCTCGGTCAATTTCCAGGTTCAGCCGAACGCGGCACGCAAGGGGGCCGGATTCGTCAGTGCCTTCCGGTTCGGGATGTTCACGGCCGATCGGTCCCGCATCATTCTGGATCTGGCTCAGCCAGCCGTCGTCGCGAAGGCTGAGGTCCGCAAGGTACGCGGCGGATTCGGTGAACTGGTCGTCGAGTTGAAGCGCACGAGCAGGGCCGAGTTCCAGGCGGCTTCGGTTCGCCCGGCACCGCAGTCGCAGGAGGGGCCGACTTCACAAGCGCCCAAGCCGCATGGGGAAACACGCCAGCTCGTGGTGATCGACCCCGGGCATGGCGGGATCGATCCCGGTGCCGTGGTTGCCTCGATCGCCGAGAAGTCGGTCGTGCTCGCCTTCGGACTGGCTCTGAAGGAGCAGCTCGAAGCCGGCGGCCGCTATCGCGTGATGATGACGCGCGATGACGATACCTTCGTGCCATTGGGGCAGCGCGTGAAGATCGCCCGCGCCGCCGGCGCTGATCTCTTCATCTCGATCCATGCCGACTCGCTGTCACAAGCGCAGGATGTCCGCGGTGCAACGATTTATACCGGCTCGGAGCGCGCCACCGACGCCGAATCGGCGCGGCTCGCGGCCAAGGAAAACCAGGCGGACGCCGTCGCGGGCCTCGACGCAGCCGAGGATGTGCAGGACGTCGCGGGCATCCTGATGGATCTCGCCAAGCGAGAAACGCGGACGTTCTCATCGGTCTTCGCGCGAAATCTGGTCGAGAAACTCGGCGGTTCGGTCAAGCTGCACAAGGTACCCTTGCGTTCTGCAGGATTTCGTGTCCTGACCGCGCCGGATGTTCCCTCCGTGCTGATCGAGCTCGGCTATATGTCGAGCCCCAAGGATGCGGAGTTGCTGAATTCGCCGTCCTGGCGAGCACAGGCAGTCGGGGCGGTCCACAACGCGATCGATGGCTATTTCACCAGTACGCTTTCGGCTGGAAAAGCTGCCACGAACCAACGTTGAGACCTGTTGATGCGGTTGGCGAAGATTGTGGTCGTTAGGCCACGGTTCCGCCATCTCAGCCGTGTTATAGACCTGATTTGGAAGCGACGAGGACGAGAGCTGGGAGCGAGACGGTGGCAACCGATTCTTGCACGAGATCGGCTCTGTTGCGGCGAACCCGGCGAGACCGGTCACTGCACAGCAATCAGGGGCATGGGCCTTAGATGCGGTTTATTCTGCGACTCTTCGGGTGGCTATTCGCTGCGGGCACGATCGTATTCGTCATCGGCGCCGTCGTGGCCGGCGGGTTCATCTGGCATTATTCGAAGGATCTGCCCGACTCGGCGCAGCTGCGGAACTATGAGCCGCCGGTGATGAGCCGCGTGCATGCCGGTGACGGCAGCCTGATCGCCGAATTCGCCCGCGAGCGCCGCCTCTATCTGCCGATCCAGGCGATTCCCAAGCTGGTCGTCGACGCCTATCTCTCGGCCGAGGACAAGAATTTCTACAAGCATATGGGCGTCGACCCCGAAGGGCTTGTCCGCGCTGCGATCACGAATTTCCGCAACCGCGCGTCCGGCCGCCGGCCGCAGGGCGCCTCGACCATTACCCAGCAGGTTGCGAAGAACTTTCTCGTTGGTTCGGAACAGTCGCTGGAGCGCAAGATCCGCGAGGCGCTGATCGCGCTGCGCATCGAGGGAACCTATTCCAAGGACAAGATCCTGGAGCTCTACCTGAACGAGATCTATCTCGGAGCGCCGGCGCCGGGGCAGGGCAGCTACGGCGTTGCCGCTGCGGCACTGAATTATTTCGGCAAGTCGGTGCATGAGCTGAACCTGCAGGAGGTCGCCTATCTCGCGGCTCTGCCCAAGGCTCCGACCGACCTTCATCCCTTCCGCAATCGCGAACGGGCGATCGAGCGTCGCAACTATGTGCTTGATCGCATGGCCGAGAACGGCGTGGTCAAGCGCGAGGAGGCCGAGGCCGCCAAGAAGCAGCCGCTCGGCGTCAACCCGCGTACGGTTTCGCCCAACAACATCGCGGCCGGCTATTTTGCCGAGGAGATTCGCCGCGAGCTGCAGGATCGCTATGGCGAGAAGAAGCTGCTCGAGGGCGGCCTCTCCGTGCGCGCCACCGTCGATCCCAAGATGCAGCTGCTTGCCCGCAAGTCGCTGGTCGACGGGCTCGTCCGCTTCGACGAGGCGCGCGGTTGGCGTGGCGCCAACCAGAAGCTCGACATCAGCGCGCGCGACTGGGGCATTGCGCTCGGCGACCTGCCGGTGCTCGGCGATGTGGCACCCTGGCGCCTCGCCGTCGTGCTCGACGTGAATGGCGACAGCGCCCGGCTTGGCCTGCATCCGGGGCGCGAAAATTCCGGCCATCTCCGGACCGAACGCGATACCGTGACGCTGACGGGCGAGGGCATCCGCTGGACCCGACGCGCCCGCGTTGCCCAGGCCGTGTCGGTCGGCGACGTCGTCTATGTCGAACCGATGGACAGCAGGCCCGGCCAGGTCCGTCTGCGCCAGATGCCTGAGGTCAACGGCGCCATCACCGTGATGGATCCGTATTCAGGCCGCGTGCTGGCCATGGTCGGCGGCTTCTCGCATGATCAGTCGGAGTTCAACCGCGCGACGCAGGCGCTGCGCCAGCCGGGCTCGTCCTTCAAGCCTTTCGTCTACGCCACTGCGCTCGACAACGGCTATACGCCGTCGAGCATCGTGCTCGACGCGCCGATCGAGGTCGATCAAGGCGGTGGTCTCGGTGTCTGGCGGCCTGAGAACTATGACGGCAAGTCGACCGGGCCGCGCACCCTGCGCTACGGCATCCAGTTCTCCAAGAACCTGATGACTGTGCGCCTTGCCAAGGATGTGGGCATGCCGCTGATCGCGGAATATGCCCGCCGCTTCGGCGTCTATGACGACATGCTGCCGGTGCTCTCGATGTCGCTCGGCGCCGGTGAAACCACCGTGATGCGCATGACGGCGGCCTATTCGATGCTGGTCAATGGCGGCAAGCGCATTCGTCCGACCTTGATCGACCGCATCCAGGATCGCTTTGGTGGCACGATCTATCGTCACGACCAGCGCATCTGCGAAGGCTGTAATGCCGACAAATGGGCGAGCCAGAAGGAGCCGCGCCTGATCGACAATCGCGACCAGGTGCTCGATCCGCTGACCGCCTACCAGATGGTTTCGCTGCTCGAAGGCGTGGTCCAGAACGGCACGGCGCAGGTGGTCAAGTCGGTCGGCAAGCCGCTCGCGGGCAAGACCGGCACGACCAACGAGGCCAAGGACGTCTGGTTCGTCGGCTTCTCGCCTGATCTCGCCGTCGGCGTCTATATGGGCTTCGACAAGCCGAAGTCGCTGGGCAACTCGGCGACCGCCGGCCAATATGCCGCTCCGATCTTCCGCGACTTCATGATGGCTGCGCTGAAGGACAAGCCGGCGACGCCGTTCCGCGTGCCGGCCGGCATCAAGTTGATCCGCGTCGATCCGCGCAGCGGCATGCGTGCCGGTGGCGAAGGCGGCATTCTCGAAGCCTTCAAGCCGGGTACCGCTCCGCCTGACAGCTACTCGGTCATTGGCGCTGCTGGCGAAGGTGGCGGCGCACCGCTCAACGTCTCTCCCGGCGGCGGGCGTAGCGTAGGGTCGGGCACCGGCGGCCTTTACTAGATCCATTTTCGCCGGCGTGGGAGCGAAGGTCAGATCGGCCCTGTGTCTCGTGCCGGCGTTCTGTATCCCGGTCGGCGAGGGCGCCGGCATCGGGGCGAACTCTGCATTCGACGAGGCGTCATGACGGCCTATGTAGCTTTGTTGCGCGCGGTCAATGTCGGGGGAACGGGAAAACTCCCGATGAGCACTTTGAAGGCGATGTGCGAGGAAGCCGGCCTGCGGCAGGTGCGCACTTATATCGCCAGCGGCAATGTGGTGTTCATGAGCGATGCGGACGAAGCGCAGGTCAAGTCGGTGCTTGAGGACAAACTCCGGACCTACGCGGGAAAGCCGGTCGGTGTGCTGGTCAGGTCTGCAGCCGAGATGTCCGGGGTGCTGGCGCGCAATCCCTTTGCGGACAAGCCGGGCAACCGCACCGTGGCGATCTTCGTCGACGAGCCGCTTCCCGCTGACGCCCTGGACCATGCCCGCGGTATCCGGGGTGAACTGATGCATCTCGCACAGCGCGAAGCCTATATCTTCTATGGCGACGGGATGGCGGATTCACGCTTGCGCATCCCGGCCTGCGACGCCGGCACGGCGCGCAACATGAACACGGTGGCGAAGCTGGTGGAGATGACGGCATCTCTCTGATCGCCTCGCGGAGGCGGGAAAGCACTCTGCGCCGTTTACACCCGCGCCTTTCGCCCCTATCTGAACAACTCCGTCCGGCATGCCGGATCGAATCCCATCAAGGAAAGCTCTGCCGGCATCATGCGTCCTGAAGTTCAGACCCAACTTGATAACGCCAAGCAGTCGATCGGACTGCTGAGGAGGCATCTTTGACTGGGATGTCGCACAACGACGCCTCGCGGAGCTGAACGCGCTTTCCGAAGGCCCCACCTTCTGGGACGATGCCGAGCAGGCACAAAAGCTGATGCGCGAGCGGACCTCGCTCGAAGACCAGATCAACGGCATCCTGAAGCTCGAGCGCGATCTCGACGACGCCCTGACGCTGATCGAGCTGGGCGAGATGGAGAGTGACGCTGCCTCCGTCACGGAAGGCGAAGGCGCGATCAAGGCTGTCGAGCAGGAAGCCGCACGGCGGCAGGTCGAGACCTTGCTCTCCGGCGAGGCCGACATGCTCGACACCTATGTCGAAATCCATCCCGGCGCCGGCGGAACTGAAAGCCAGGACTGGGCTGAGATGCTATTGCGCATGTATCGGCGCTGGGGCGAGCGGCGGAAGTTCAAGGTCGAGATGCTCGACTATCAGGATGGCGATCAGGCCGGCATCAAGTCGGCGACGCTGCAGTTCAAGGGCCATAATGCCTATGGCTGGCTGAAGACCGAATCGGGCGTGCACCGACTTGTGCGCATCTCGCCGTTCGATTCGAACGCCCGCCGGCAGACCAGCTTCGCATCCGTCTGGGTCTATCCCGTCGTCGACGACCGAATCGTCATCGACGTCAAGGAATCGGATTGCCGGATCGACACCTATCGCGCCCAGGGCGCTGGTGGGCAGCACATCAACACGACCGATTCGGCGGTGCGCATCACGCATATCCCGACTGGGATCGCGGTCACCTGCCAGCAGGAGCGCTCGCAGCACAAGAACCGCGCCAAGGCGTGGGACATGCTTCGCGCCCGCCTCTACGAGGTCGAGCTGAAGAAGCGCGAGGAAAAGGCGAATGCCGAGGCGGCCTCGAAGACCGATATCGGCTGGGGCCACCAGATTCGCTCCTATGTGCTGCAGCCCTATCAGCTGGTGAAGGATCTGCGCACCGGAGTGAGCTCGACGGCACCGTCGGACGTGCTTGACGGTGATCTCGACCCGTTCATGGAAGCGTCGCTGGCACAGCGCGTCTATGGTACCGAGGTCGAAGTCGAGGATATCGACTAGAGCAATGAGCGGGAGCATGACGGTGGAGAAGTCTCGCTCCCGCCTGCATAACGGCCTGATCAATCTTGGCGTGTCGCTGGCCAGCCTGCTGGTGTTTCTCGCGTTTTGCGAGCTTGTTCTGTTCCGTTTCGTGCTGCCGGGCAGCGACGTGCCGCGCAACGACTTCGTCAACGAACTCGTGCGCTATGCTCCGAACCAGACCGGCGTCTGGCGAGTACGCGACGAGATCGCGGCGCCGTTCTCGATCAACGCCAAGGGCTGGAATTCGCCCTTGCCGGATTATCCGGCAGAGCGCGTTCCGGGGCGTCGGCGGGTCGCCTTTGTCGGGGACAGCTTTGTCGAGGCCCTGCAGGTTCCGGTCGGGCGCAGCTTCGCCGACGTGATTCAGGGTGGCCTTGCCAGCGCGGGCCCCGTCGAGGTCTACCGCTACGCCATCGCAGGCGCGCCCTTCAGCCAATATATCCAGATGATCGACCGTGATGTGCTGGCGGCGAGGCCGGACCAGATCGTCGTGCTGCTGGTCCATAACGACTTCGACGAGAGCTTCGTCTTCACGCCGGGCCGGTATACGTCGAGCTTCCTGAAGCTGCGTGTCGAGGGCGGCAAGGTTCAGGGCGAGATCGCGCCCGAGCCCTGGCGTCCCCGCGCCGTGGAATGGCTCAGGCAGACAGCAACGGCACGCTATTTCCTCTACCGCTGGCAGGTGCGTCCGCAGGCTCTCCTGGATGCCTTCCTCGGGCCTGCCCAGGCCGAGGACACGCGTTTTGCGGCCAATATCGATGTCGCGTCGGTGCTCAGTCGTGAGGCCGATATCCGCGCCGCGACGGATTACATGATGGTCCGTCTGGCGGCGCAGGCTCGCAGCATCGGCGCCAAGTTGTTGGTCGCGATGGATGGCGATCGCAGCGCGATCTATGCCGGCCGCCCCGACAGCCCGGCGCTGAAGCTCAACCGTATCGCGGCCGAGGCAGCCTCACGGGCGGGAATCGCCTTCCTCGACCTGCATCCCGTCTTCGCCGAGGACTGGGCTCGCAACCAGCGGCGGTTCGAGTTCGCGGCGGATGCCCACTGGAACGAGAATGGCCACGCCGTCGCCGCTCGGGCGATCCAGGATGTCCTCACCAAGCAGTGAGCAGCCCGAAGACTTAAGTGCCAGACGGCGAATGCGCGTTGGCACGAGGCTGGTGATTTCGGCTGGGATGATGCGGATACGCGGATCTCCTGGCGGCTGGAAAGTTCCCAAGCCCCTGACTGAGCCAATGAGGGCGCTCTTCCCGCATGGGACCTGCTCCGCGCAGCCGTAGCAGCGTGGTCGGAAACACGCTGTTTTGAATGCTGCGTGGTCTGGGAGTCTCGGCCGTTTGCGAGGCCGCAAAGGCCAGGAAGAGCTAGCCGGGGGATGAATTGTCGAAGGCAGGCACCGGGGCCGGGTTCCATCGCATGGCGCGTGCGCGACGATTGGTTCCGGTCCCCTGCTGTCTGTCCGAAGCTGACGAGCTTGCTCTGTCTTAGATCACCGGACCGGAAATGGTATCCGGTCCGATGATCTTAACCCTTTGTGTTTGCATCGGCTTTCCCGAAAACCGCAATCCACTTTTCGGGCCGATGCCTTAGTCCTTCGATGGCTGGAGCGAGGACAGCAAGCCAACCAGAGCACGGTCGTGAAGCACGACCATACGTTCCCTCGGCTTCAGCCAGATCGCCGCCTCGTCGATCGTCTCCGCGTCGACCAGCTTTGCCTGTGCGACGGCGCGCTCGGGTTCGACTTCACCGCGACGGCGTGGATGCCCCTCGGGGAGCATCATGTCGTGCTCGGCGCGCAGGCGCGGATCGGCATGCAGCGCCTTGAGGCCGTCGGCTTCGTCGAAGCCCGCCTTGGCGAATTCCTCCTGCAGCGCATTGGCACGCAGCGCGATCGCCGGCGGGTCGCCTTCCTCCGGCGTCACCAGGAGCTTGTGCCGCTTCAGCCAGAGCCCGAGCGCGAGCTGGCCCGATGCCCAGGACAGCGGGATCGCCAGCACGAGACCCACGATCGTCGGCGACATCCAGGCGAAGAGCGAGGTCGCGATCATGAAGGCCGAGATACCGGCGATGGCGCCGAGTGCCGTGTGCATTCGGTGGCGCCGGATAATGTCCTTCAGCGGAATCGAGCCGTCGTCGCGGCGCTGCGGGTTCCAGCCCGTGTCGCGTCCGAGCAGGATCTGGAAGACCGAGCCCGACTGGATCAGCATCATGATCGGCGCGAAAAAGGCCGAGAACAGGATCTCGAGCAGCGACGAGAGGATCAGCCGGATGGTACCGCCGCAGGCGCGCCGCAGCTTGCCGTCAAACAGGGTCAGCAGCAGACCAAAGAGCTTTGGCGCGAGCAGGATCGCCATGGTCAGGGCGAACAGATTCAAGGCGCGTTCGGGGTCAAATCGCGGCCAGACCGGGAAGAGCGTGAACTCCTGGGTGAAGTACTCAGGGCGCGCGTAATTGACCTGCAGCACGATCAGGATGCCGACCACGAGCTGCATCAGCCAGAACGGCGAGGCGAGATAGCCCATGATGCCGGTGGCGAAATGCTGGCGCGTCGACCAGACGAAACCCTTGGCGCCGATGATGCGCGAGTGCTGGAGATTGCCCTGCGCCCAGCGGCGGTCGCGCACCGAGATGTCGATCAGCGAGGGCGGGCTCTCCTCATAGGAGCCGGTCAGGTCGGGAAGCATATAGACCGACCAGCCGGCGCGGCGCATAAGCGCGGCCTCGACGAAGTCATGGCTCAGGACATGCCCGCCGAAGGGCGGCTTGCCCTTCAGATCGGGCAGCCCGCAATGATCGGCGAAGGCCTTGGTGCGAATGATCGCGTTATGGCCCCAGTAATTGCCGTCGCGGCCCGACCACATGGCGAGGCCGGTCGCGATCACCGGTCCGTAGACCCGTGCCGCGAATTGCTGCAGCCGCGCGAAGAAGGTGTTGCGGTTGATGATCAGCGGCAGCGACTGAATGATGCCTGCGTCGGGATCGGCCTCCATCGCGGAAGCGAGGCGCACGATGCAGGTGCCGGTCATCAGGCTGTCGGCGTCGAGCACGACCATGTGCTCGTAGTCACCGCCCCAACGGGTGACGAAATCGGCGATGTTGCCGGCCTTGCGGTGATGGTTCTTCGGGCGGTGTCGGTAATAGACCCGCGCGCCGGGGCCGAGCCGTTCGCGCAGGGCGAGAAAAGCCCGCTCCTCGGCAATCCAGACATCGGGATTGGTCGTGTCGGAGACGATGAAATAGTCGAAATGCGCCCCGAGGCCCGTGGCCTCTACCGATTCCCGGATCGCGGCCAGCGCCGCGAAGGTCCGCGCCGTCGACTCATTGTAGATCGGCATCACTACGACGGTGCGATGCTGCAGGGATTCCGCCCTTTCGGTCCGGCCGGTCCGGAACAGCAGGCCGAAGAACCCCATCAGCGCGCTGGTGAAGGCGAGTGCGATCCACGAGAAGTTGACCGTGAACAGCAGCAGCAGGACATACTGGAGGAAGGTCGTGCGGCTGACCGACACGACGTGGTACATTTCCCAGGCGCCATAGGCGGTGAGCGCGAGCCCGCCGCCGAAGACGAAGAGGCGCTTAAGCCACGGCGTCGTCCAGGCCAGTGGCGCGGCGGGTTTGCGGCGTTCCGAGGCCTTCCAGCTGCGGAAGGACTGGACCGGCATCACCAGCCGGTTCTCAGGCGGGGTCGCTGCCTCCGGACGGGGCAAGCCCGGACGGGGAGCGGTTTCGACCGCGCGCGGCGGCATCTCGGTCACCACGTCCATCGATTTAACCAGGTTTCCGATACGGGCTGGCCGCCGGCTTCGAGCACAAGGCGCAGTTCGGAGAGATTCTCGTTGCCAGGGTCGACCTCGAAGCGGACCCGCATCAGCTTGCGTTCCGGATAAGGCCAAAGACGCAAACCATGGATCGCCCCGGTCGTCGCCGTGATATTGGCGCGCGTCGCGGCAACCACAGCGGGGTCCGCCAGCTTGTCACCTGTGAACTCGACCAAGAAGCGCCGACGCCGACCCTGCGTGCCCCGGCCTTGACGCATCCGCGTGGCCAGGGCGAGCGGTGGTCGCTCGGGTGGCTGCCAGCACCAGGCCTGGCGATAGGCGATCGTGGTTTCACTGCCCGCGGCGATCGGCTGGCGCGGCCGCCAGTAGGAAATGATGTTGCTGTTGATATCAGAATCGCTTGGGATCTCGATCAGCTGGACTGAACCGGCTCCCCATTCTCCAAGCGGTTCCATCCAGACACTGGGGCGAAGCTCGAAGCGCTGATCGTCATCCTGGAACGCCGCCGGATCACGCTCGCGCTGGACGAGACCGAAGCCGCGCGGATTGGTGTCGACGAAAGAAGAGACCTGCAGATTGGTCGGGTTGCTGACCGGGCGGTAGATCCATTCGCCGGCGCCGGTGAGCATCTGGACACCGGAGACCTCGTGCACGGCCGGGCGGATGTCGTCGAAGGTCCGGCGGCTCTGAGGCCCCGACATGAAGGTGCCCGTAGTGCAGCCGAAGCCGACATGGTCCAGCACCTGCCGCGCGAACAAGGTCATCTCGACATCGATGAAGGTGACGTCGCCAGGACGCAGTGTCATCCGGACCGCACCTGACAGGCTCTCGGAATCGAGCAGGGCGTGAATCACGAGCATGCCCGATGCTGGATTGGGGCGCTCGATCCAGAAAGCGCGGAAGAAGGGAATCTCCTCGCCGCGCGTCTCGCCGGGGCGCAGGATCAGCGCGCGTGCCAGCGCGCCGAAGTTCTGGCCGCGCGCTACAGCGCGGAAGAAGGTCGCTCCCTGGAAGATCGCGACCTCGTAAGGCCGCTCGAGCCCGGCGGAGACCCTGAAGCCGGAGAATTGCAGATCGACCCCCGCCGGCGGCGGCGCAACCTTGCCGTAGTCGAACTTGCCGCGATCGAACGCCACGCGGCGCACCACTTCGTCCTCGACAGTGAACAGGCTGACGGGAGCAGAAAAGACGTAACCGCGATGCAGAGGTTCGACCGTGAAGCCGCGATTCTCTCCCGCCCAGATCAGGCCGCCGGGTTGCGCGCGAATCCCGGAGAACTGGTCGAAGGGCAGGGTGGCGTAGCCTTCGGGCAGATCATTCGTCGTGGCCGGCACCATCGGCCGCCGCGACAACATGCGGGCGGCCTCGACAACCAGCGCGGGATCGAAACGCTGACCTTCCGCGATCACTGACTGTACGGTTGCGGCCCAGCTGGCCTGAGAAAATGCAGGGCGGACGCCCATAAGCGGAGCGGCGGCGAGGCTGTACGCCGCGCCCTCCAGAAACCATCGGCGATTCACGGAATTCGACATTATTTCCAACATACGCGGGCGGCGCAGTCGCACCCCAGCGCTTCTAGATCATTTTTCGGCTGACTGAAAAGCGGTCGGCGCTTAAAAATTGCGTGCGGTCAGCGACTTGGGCAACGCGTTCGCGTTGCCGGCGGAAAGGTATTGCCATTGCGTCTCGCCCCTCGAATACGCCGGCCGAAGATCTCTCCGGAGGTTTTGGCAAATGCCATCAGGATCGGCTATCCACGGCGACCGCAATGCCACCATGCACCAAATCGCCCACGCGACACCATCAGGGTCACGGGAGCGAAAGGCTAGCTCCGCAGGGAAGCCGACAATCATGACCGAAATGCAGCCCGGACGTACCTGCCTCGCAGTTATTCTCGCCGCGGGCGAGGGCACCCGGATGAAATCGCAGCGTCCGAAGGTGCTGCATGAGATGGCCGGCCGCTCGCTGCTCGGTCATGCGCTTGCGGCGGTCGCTGCGGCGGGAGCGGATGCGGTCGCTGTGGTGATCGGGCCGGATCGCCCGGATGTCGCAGCCGAGGTCGCGTCGCTCTTGCCGTCGGCGCGCGTCTTCGTTCAGGTCGAGCGCCGTGGCACGGCGCACGCGGTACTCGCGGCGCGTGCGGCACTGGCCGAGGGCTATGACGATGTCCTCGTCGCCTTCGCGGATACGCCGCTGGTTCGCCCGGAGACTTTCCTGTCGCTGCGGGCTGCGCTGGCCGATGGTGCGCCGGTCGTTGCGTTGGGATTCGACGCTGCCGATCCGACTGGCTACGGGCGGTTCGTGATGCGTGACGGCGTCCTGGAAGCCATCGTGGAGCACAAGGATGCGAGCACAGCTGAGCGGGCAATCGGGTTCTGCAATGCCGGGCTGATGGCGTTGGACGGTCGGCATGCCCTTGCCATTCTCGATTCAATCGGCAGTTCGAACGCCCAGAACGAATTCTATCTGACCGACGCCCCGGCGCTTGCTCGCGCCAGGGGCTTGAAGGTGGTCGCGCTGAGCGCCCCCGAAAGCGAAGTGCAGGGCGTCAATGACCGCGCCCAACTCGCTGCTGCGGAAGCAGAATTCCAGCGCCGCAAGCGCTTGGCGGTGATGAAGGAGGGTGCGACGCTGATTGCGCCCGAGACCGTGTTCTTCAGCTACGACACGACAATCGGCAGCGATGTCCTGATCGAACCCAATGTCGTCTTTGGCCCCGGCGTCAGCGTTGCCGATGGCGCGGTGATTCATGCCTTCTCGCATCTGGAGGGCGCCGAGGTTGGCCCGCAGGCGAGTGTCGGGCCTTATGGCCGGCTGCGCCCCGGTGCGAAGCTGGCGCGCAAGGCCAAGGTCGGGAACTTCGTGGAGATCAAGGCGGCGGATATCGGGGAAGGGGCCAAGGTCAGCCATCTCACCTATATCGGGGATGCCACCATCGGCGCCGAGGCCAATATCGGCGCCGGTACGATCACCTGTAATTATGACGGATTCTTCAAATACAAGACGACGATCGGTGCCGGCGCCTTTGTCGGTTCGAACTCGTCGCTGGTCGCTCCGGTGACGATCGGCGAGGGGGCTTATGTTGGCTCCGGTTCGGTCATCACCACCGATGTTCCGCCTGACGCGCTGGCGATCGCGCGTGGCAGGCAAGTCGGGCGGGACGGTTGGGCGAAGGTGTTCCGGGACAGGGCAAAGGTCAGGAAGCTGAGCGCGGCCAAGAAAACAGATTGAAGAACACGGATTGAATCGACGACGAAACCGCCTGTTCACAGTCTGACATTCAACGTGATTGGGTGTTTTTGGCGTTCGCAGCTACACGGGCCGGCAACGGCAACACTCAAAGAGGTCGGGCATGTGTGGCATTGTGGGGATCCTGGGCAAGGAAGCCGTAGCCATTCAGGTGGTCGAGGCGCTGCGGCGGCTCGAATACCGCGGCTATGATTCCGCCGGCGTCGCGACGCTGGAGAAGGGTCTGCTCACGCGCCGCCGTGCCGAGGGCAAGCTCAGGAATCTCGAGATCCGCCTGTCGAACGAGCCGCTCGATGGGCTGATCGGCATCGGCCATACGCGCTGGGCGACGCATGGCAAGCCGAACGAGACCAATGCTCACCCGCATGCGACCGAGAAGCTCGCGGTCGTGCATAACGGCATCATCGAGAACTTCCGCGAGTTGCGCGCCGAGCTCGAAGCTGCGGGCCGCGTCTTCGAGACCGAGACCGATACGGAGATCGTCGCCCATCTCGTCACCAGTGAGATGGAGCAGGGCAAGGATCCGGTCGCGGCGGTCGCGGCCAGCCTGCCACGTCTGCGCGGTGCCTTTGCGCTCGCATTCCTGTTCCAGGGCGAAGAAGACCTGCTGATCGGCGCTCGCAAGGGCTCGCCGCTCGCAGTCGGCGTTGGCGATGGCGAGATGTATCTCGGCTCTGACGCGCTGGCGCTCGCCCCTTTCACCAATCTCATCGCCTATCTGGAAGAAGGCGACTGGGTCGTGCTGCATCGCAAGAGCGCGACCTTCTACGACGTCACGGGCGCGCAGGTGGAGCGTCGCGCGCAGCGCGTCGCCGCCGGCACTTTCCTAGTGGAGAAGGGCAACTACCATCATTTCATGGCCAAGGAGATCCATGAGCAGCCGGAGGTCGTCGGCCATACGCTGACGAAGTATCTGGACATGGCTGCGGGAACTGTGCGCCTGCCCTTTGATGCCCCCTTCGACTGGAAGGCGCTGTCGCGGCTGTCGATCTCGGCCTGCGGAACGGCCTATTATGCCGGGCTGACGGCGAAGTATTGGTTCGAGAAGCTGGCGCGCTTGCCCGTCGAGATCGATGTCGCCTCCGAGTTCCGCTATCGCGAGGCGCCGCTGCCCAAGGACGGTCTCGCGCTCTTCGTCTCGCAATCGGGCGAAACCGCCGATACGCTCGCCTGCCTGCGCTACGCCCGTCAGGAAGGGCAGCACGTCCTTTCCGTCGTGAATGTGCCAACCTCGACCATCGCGCGAGAGAGCGATGCCGTGGCACCGACCCTGGCCGGGCCGGAAATCGGAGTGGCCTCGACCAAGGCCTTTACCTGCCAGCTGACCGCGCTGGCGAGCCTGGCCCTTGCGGCAGCTCGCGGCCGCGGCACGCTCTCGGAGGCGGAGGAGGCCCGATATGTCCGCGAGCTGATCGCTCTACCGGGATTGATGGCCCAGGCGCTGACGCTGGAACCCGAGATCGAAAAGCTCGCCCGAAAGCTGTCGAAAGCGCGCGATGTGCTCTATCTCGGCCGTGGCACGAGCTTCCCGATGGCGCTCGAGGGTGCCCTGAAGCTCAAGGAAATCAGCTATATACACGCCGAAGGTTATCCGGCAGGTGAGCTGAAGCATGGTCCTATCGCACTGATCGACGAGGACATGCCGGTCATCGTCATCGCACCGCATGATACGCTGTTCGAGAAGACCGCCTCCAACATGCAGGAGGTCGCGGCACGTGGCGGCCGGATCATCCTGATCACCGACGCCAAGGGCGCCGCCGAATGCGGCATCCAGCCCGAGGTGACGATCGTGATGCCGGATATGGACCCGCTGTTCGCACCGATCGTCTATGCGGTCCCGATCCAGATGATCGCCTATCAAACAGCGGTTTTCATGGGCAAGGACGTCGACCAGCCGCGCAACCTGGCAAAATCCGTCACTGTCGAGTGATCATTCCTCGGTCGAGTGATCAATCCTCGCGGGTCGGCTCCGGCCGTCTTGCGACATAGGTTCCGGCTGCGAGCAGGCTGGCACCGCTGGCCCAGAGCGCGACAGGCGGAGCGTCGCTCAGCGCCACCAGTCCGAAGCTGAACAGCATGGAGCCGCAGGCGATCCATTTCGCCCGACGGTCGATCGCGCCGGTTGCGCGCCAGCGACGGACATGCGGACCCAGTCTGGGATGGCCAAGCAGCCAAGCCTCGAAGCGAGGCGAGGAGCGTGAAAAGCACCAAGCCGCGAGAATCAGGAAGACTGTTCCCGGCATCAGCGGCAGCACGAGGCCGATAACCCCGATTCCCGTGAACACCCAACCAGCGGCGAACATCAGCGGCCTGTACCAGCGGCGGAGTTGCCGGGGTGTTTCGGTCACGAAATCCATCCGCATTCGCGTCGGCACGTCAGACGGGGCTGGTCAGCAGCACCGGCTCGGCTATCCTGCTCATATCGCGATGCAGCGCCGCCGAGGCAAGCACGCCATTTGGAGATCGGATTCCGGACCGCCATGACATCAGACGGCCCTCCTGATCCCAGCCTCATGCTTCAGCCGGACTTGCTGCGGCCGACTGCGGGCACGCGGCTGCGCCGCTATTTCCTGACCGGGCTCGTGATCGCGGGGCCGCTGGCGATCACCGCTTCAGTGACCTGGTGGTTCATCAACCTGATCGACGGGGTGGTGAAGCCGCTGATCCCGAACAATTATCTGCCCGAGACCTATCTGCCTTATCCGATCCCCGGCTTCGGGCTGGTGATTGGATTGATCGGCTTGACCCTGCTCGGCTTCCTGACGGCCAACCTGGTGGGACGTACCCTGCTCGATGCGGGAGAGGCGATCCTGCACCGGATGCCGGTGATCCGCGGCCTCTACAAGGGCGTGAAGCAGGTTTTCGAGACGATCTTCTCGCAATCGGGCACTTCGTTCCGCAAGGTCGGCATGGTGCAGTTCCCACAGCCGGGCATGTGGTCCATCGTTTTCATCTCGCAGGAGGCGGCGCCGGAGATCGGCTCACGGCTGCCGGATGGCAGCGAGCAGATCGGCGTCTTCCTGCCCTGCACGCCGAACCCGACCACGGGTTTCTTCTTCTACCTGCCGCGCCGCGAGGTGGTGGAGCTTTCGATCTCCGTGGAGGACGGTGCCAAGCTCATCATGTCCGCTGGGCTGATCCAGCCGGGCGAGAACGGCTCGAAGGCGCCGCAAGGCAACGGCAAGTCCCAGAACTGATCTGCGGACTTGCCGTCCTTTCCCATCCGGGGGGCGTCAGGCCTTCAACGGAATCCAGATTTCGACGGTTCCGGTACCGCTTTGCGGATCGAAGCGCTCGTCATAGCGCTCGAAGCTCGGCCCTTCCGAGGCTTTCCAGCCCTTCTTCGGCAACCAGTCGCGCCAGATTGCGTCGAATGTGCCCTTGATGCCCGAGATATGGCCGTGATGCAGGAACACGACATAGTTCTGCTCGGGAATGCCGATGCGATCGAATTCGGGTGGCAGGTCGGAAAAGGATTTCACCTCGACGCCAGCAAGATAGTCGAAGCTGCCCTCGTCATCGGCGTTGTAGCAGACGCCGTAGCCGATGCTTCCGATCTGGTCCGGGACATGGCCGAAATGCGGAGAGAGCTTCTGCCAGAGCGACGGAATGCCGGCTGTGGTCTCATAGGTGTAGCGGCTGCCGAACCCGGCAACGAGCATACTCTTGCCGGTCAGTGAGCGAGGTTCTTCCAGGATAACGGTTGGGTTTGCGTCCATGACGATGGGCTCCACGAGCTTGAGCGCCGAGAGATCGCGCCGCTCGCGCAGTTCTTCGGGCGTGAGGCCGAATTGCTCGCGAAAGGCGCGGGTGAAGGCCTCGTGAGAGCCGTATCCCCAGTCCAGCGCGACGGAGAGGATGTCGGGTGCGCCATTCGCCAGTCTCCGGGCGGCTTCGGTCAGCCGGCGCTCGCGCACATAGCGCATCACCGAACGGCCGGTCGCGTTGCCGAAGGCGCGGCAGAGATGGAAGCGCGAGACGCCGCTGACCGAGGCGATCTCGTCGAGCGAGATCCCGGAGGCGAAGCGGCTCTCGACGCACCACACGGCTTTGCTGATTGGGTCCATTGTGGCTCTCACGAAGGCGCACCCGGACGATGCCGATCCCGCGTTAGGGGCGCTTGATCGGGATTGATCTCCTGCAGGATCGTGAGTGCTACCCCGCGCGCAAGAGCCTGATCGCGACGTCCCGCTCGAACAGATAGAGCAGCGTCCTGACGGCCTCGCCGCGCTCCGCGGCGAGGTGCGGGTCGCGCTCGATCAGGAGCCGCGCATCATCGCGAGCGGCGGCCAGCAGATCGCCATCGATTTCGGGGCGAGCAACGCGCCAGTCGGGGGAGCCGGACTGGCGCGTGCCGAGTACCTCGCCTTCGCCACGCAGGCGCAGATCCTCTTCGGCGATGCGAAAGCCGTCCTCGGTCTCGCGCATGATGGTCAACCGCGCTTCCGCGACCGGGCCCAGCGGCCCCTTGTAGAGCAGGAGACAGGTCGATGCGGCCGATCCGCGCCCGATCCGCCCGCGCAGCTGGTGGAGCTGTGCCAAGCCAAAGCGCTCGGCATGCTCGATCACCATGACACTGGCATTGGGCACGTCGACCCCGACTTCGATGACGGTGGTCGAAACCAGGATGCGCGTCTCGCCGGCCACGAAGGCCGCCATCGCAGCGTCCTTTTCGCGCCCGGGCATCTGGCCATGCAGCAGCCCGACCCTTGCGCCGAAATGCCCGCGCAACTCCTCGAAGCGCTCCTGCGCGGCGGCGACATCGAGCGTGTCCGATTCCTGGACGAGCGGGCAGACCCAGTAAACCTGCGCGCCGGCCTCGAGCGCGCGGCCGACGGCGCCGACGACCTCGTCATAGCGTTCGAGCGAGATCGCGCGTGTCGAGATCGGCTTGCGGCCGGCCGGCTTCTCGGCGAGTACCGAGACATCCATGTCTCCGAACCAGGTCAGCGCCAACGTGCGGGGGATCGGCGTTGCGGTCATGACTAGCACGTCGACGGCCTCGCCCTTCGAGCCCAGCATCAGGCGCTGGTGGACGCCGAAACGGTGCTGTTCGTCGACCACCGCCAGCGCGAGATCATGGAAGACGACGCCTTCCTGGAACAGGGCATGGGTGCCGACCACGATGGCGATCTCGCCGCTCCCCAACCGCTCGAGCACCTGGCGTCGGCCAGCGCCCTTCTCGCGGCCTGTCAGCAGGGCGAGCGTGAGCCCGGCGGAGTCCGCCAGTGGCGCCAGCCGCTCGGCATGCTGGCGCGCCAGGATCTCCGTCGGGGCCATCAGGACCGATTGCCGGCCGGCCTCGGCGGCTGCGACCATCGCCATCAGGGCGACAACGGTCTTTCCCGAGCCGACATCGCCCTGCAGCAGGCGCAGCATGCGCTCGGGCTTCTCCATGTCCGAATGGATGTCGGCCACGGCTTGACGCTGGCCATCGGTGAGCGAAAAGGGCAGGGCCGCCTCGATCGCCTTGAGCATGCGGCCGTCTCCGGCGGTGACGCGCCCGGCTGCCTTCTTCTGTTGCCGGCGCACAAGCGCAAGCGCGATCTGGCTCGCCAGCAACTCGTCATAGGCAACGCGCCTGCGTGCGATCGTGTCGCCCTCGACGGCGCGCAGGTCGGGCGGGTGGTGCAGGGCGCGGATCGCCTCGGCGAAGGAGGCGAAGCCGGCCTTCTGCAGAAAGCTGCGATCCTGCCATTCGGCGAGGTCCGGGCATTTTTCCGCCGCTGCTGCCACGATCCGCGTCATGACGCGGGGGCCGATGCCTTCTGTCAGGCCGTAGACGGGCTCGATCGCTGGCAGGCTGGCGAAGGCCCGAGCATCCATGATGCGGTCGGGGTGGACCATTTGGCGCATGCCGTCCCAGAGCTCGAGCTTGCCTGAGATGATGCGGAACTCGCCGACCGGCAGCGTCTGCAGGAGGTGGCGGACATCGGCATGGAAGAAGACCAGGGTCACATCGCCGGTCTCGTCCTCGACGATGACGCGATAGGGGGCCTTGGCCTTGCCCGGCGGGGCGGGGCGATGCTCGGTGACACGCGCCGAGAAGGTCGCGACATCGCCGACCGGAGCGTCGGCGATGCTGGCGCTGGGGCGACGATCGATGGCGCCCGTGGGAAGGTGGAACAGCAGGTCGACGACCCGCGCAGGCTGGGTCTCGTCGCCGAGCAGCTTGTCCAGCAGCTTGCCGAGCTTGGGGCCGACGCCGGGCAATGTCGTTGCGGGAGCAAAGAGTGGATCAAGCAGGGAAGGACGCATCTGCCTCGGGCGGGAACCGGAATTGCGGGAAACGCGGCGGTTCGGCCACTGACTCGCCCCGACGCCATCGCTATATAGCCTGCATCGGCAGGTTCCGCGACGGGGCCGGCCCGTTCCGCCGTTTGCGTTTCATGCGAGGCTTACGATGAGTGGCTCTTCCCGCACCAGTGCCGATCTCGATCCGCGCCGCCGCAAGATCCTGTTCCGGGCCTGGCATCGCGGCATGCGCGAGACCGATCTGATCATGGGCCGCTTTGCCGATGCCGAGATCGGCACGTTGAGCGATGTCGAACTCGACGAGTTCGAGCAGTTGATCGAGGTTCTCGACCGAGACCTGCTGTCCTGGATCACGGGTGAGGCCGCGGTGCCGGAGAACTACGATACAGCCGTTTTCCGGCGGCTGAAGGCGTTCCACAATCACAGCAAGCCGATTCACGTCTGAGTACGCAGCGACAATCCGACATGAGCATTCCGCCGCCCGCCCAGCTTGCCAAGCTGCAGATCGACCGCATCCTCGACGCGCTGAAGCGGGGCGACAAGCCGACGCTCGCCAGCGTGCCGGACGGGTTCGACGCCGTCGTCCTTGCCGATCTCGTCCGGACCCGGGCGAAGAAGGCGGAAGGCGCAGCGATGCTCGTCTTTGTCGCGCGGGACGGGCAGCGACTGCAGGTTCTGGAGAATGCGCTCCAGTTCGTGGCGCCCGATCTGGAGGTGATGAGCTTCCCGGCCTGGGATTGCCAGCCCTATGACCGCGTCTCGCCGGCACCGGCGATCGTGGCCCATCGCATGACGACGTTGTCGCGGCTGGCCAAGACCAAGTCCGGCGAGAAGCCGCGCCTGCTGCTGACGACGGTCAACGCCGCGCTCCAGCGCGTGCCGGCCTTCGGCAAGGTCGCCTCGGAGAGCTTTTCGGCCGCGCCGGGCAACATGGTCGATACAGAGCAGCTCGCCCGCTGGCTCGACATGAACGGCTACCTGCGGACCTCGACGGTGCGCGAGACCGGCGAGTTCGCGGTGCGCGGCGGCATCGTCGATCTCTTCCCGCCCGGCATGCCTGCGCCGATCCGCCTCGACTTTTTCGGCGACGCGTTGGAATCGATCCGGACCTTCGATCCGGAGACACAGCGCACCACAGGCCAGTTGCGCGGACTCGATCTCGTACCAATGTCCGAGGCGCAGATGACCAGCGAGAGCATCAGGCGCTTTCGCCAGTCCTATATCGCGAGCTTCGGTACGCCTGGCCGCGACGACATGCTCTACGAAGCGGTCAGCGAAGGCCGCAGGCCCGCGGGGCTCGAGCATTGGCTGCCTCTGCTGGCCGACCGGCTCGACACGCTCTTCACCTATCTGCCGGATGTACCGCTGGTCCTCGATGCGCAGGCCGAGGACGCGGTCGGCGAGCGCATCAGCCTGATCAAGGACTACTACGATGCGCGCAAGGCCGCCCTCGACCAGGGCGGCACGGGAGGGACGCCCTACAAGCCGTTGCCGCCCGATGCGCTTTACCTGTCTCCGGCCGAATGGCGCGGCGTGATCGACAATGCCGGTGTCGCCTCGCTGACGCCGTTCCAGCTGCCCGACAGCGACGGCAAGCTGATCGTCGATCTCGGCGCCCGCCAGGGTCGGAGCTTTGCAGCCGAGCGCGCCGACAATGCCGGCAGCGTCTTCGATGCTGCTGTGGCCCATGTGAAGGCGCTGCAGGCCGATGGCCGGCGCGTCATCCTTGCGGCATGGTCGGAGGGCTCCCGCGAGCGCTTGGCCCATGTGCTGGCTGATCATGGCCTCAAGACCGTGCAGACCACGGGATCGCTACGCGCAGCTTTCGATCTGAAGCCCGGCACCACGGCACTCGCGGTCTGGGGCTTCGAGGCTGGCTTCGAGGCCGGTAAGCTTGCGGTCATCGGCGAGCAGGACATCCTGGGCGACCGCCTCGTGCGCCCGCGCCGCAAGACGCGCCGGCCGCAGGATTTCATCGCCGAGCTGTCATCGCTCGCGCCGGGTGATCTTGTCGTCCATGTCGATCACGGCATTGGCCGCTTCATCGGATTGCAGAGCATCACGGCGGCCGGAGCTCCGCATGACTGCCTCGAAATCCACTATGCGGGCGATGCCAAGCTTTTCCTGCCGGTCGAGAATATTGAGCTGCTCTCGCGCTATGGCTCGGAGGACACCGAGGTTCCCCTTGACCGACTGGGTGGTGGCGGCTGGCAGGCGCGCAAGGCCAAGCTGAAGCAGCGCATCCGCGAGATGGCGGGCAAGCTGATCCAGATCGCCGCCGCCCGCGCGCTCAAGGAGGCGCCGC
This sequence comes from Hyphomicrobiales bacterium, assembly GCA_900470095.1. Lineage (GTDB taxonomy): Bacteria > Pseudomonadota > Alphaproteobacteria > Rhizobiales > Beijerinckiaceae > Allobosea. Next base: position 131,454 of record UBZM01000010.1, on the reverse strand, counting down.
GCCTCGTTCCGCCGGACGGGCTCTATGATGAATTCCGGGCCCGCTTCCCGTTCGAGGAGACGGAGGACCAGCAGAATACGATCGACGCGGTACTGGACGATCTCGCCGCCGGTCGGCCGATGGACCGACTGGTCTGCGGCGATGTCGGCTTCGGCAAGACCGAGGTGGCGCTGCGCGCTGCCTTCACGACGGCGCTTGCCGGCAAGCAGGTCGCGGTCGTGGTGCCGACGACGTTGCTCGCCCGCCAGCACTACCGGAATTTTGCTGAGCGCTTTGCCGGGTTGCCGGTGAAGGTCGGCCAGGCCTCGCGCTTCGTTTCGGCGCCAGATCTCAAGGCGGTCAAGCAGGGCATCGCCGACGGCACAATGGACATCGTCGTCGGTACCCATGCGCTGCTCGGCAAGGGCGTCGCGTTCAAGGATCTCGGTCTCGTCATCGTCGACGAGGAGCAGCATTTCGGCGTCAACCACAAGGAGCGCCTGAAGGAGTTCCGCGCCGAAGTGCATATGCTGACGCTGTCGGCCACGCCGATCCCACGCACGCTCCAACTCGCCATGACCGGGGTGCGCGAGCTCTCGATCATCGCGACACCGCCGGTCGACCGGCTGGCCGTGCGGACCTTCGTCACGCCGTTCGATCCGCTGATCGTGCGTGAGGCGCTGCTGCGAGAGCGCTATCGTGGCGGCCGCAGCTTCTATGTCGTGCCGCGCATCGAGGACATCGCTGAGGTCAAGGACTTCCTCGACAAGCAGGTGCCCGAGGCCAAGGTCGGCATTGCCCATGGCCAGATGGCGGCGGGCCAACTCGAGGACGTGATGACGGCCTTCTATGAGGGCCAGTACGACGTTCTGCTCTCGACCACGATCGTCGAGTCCGGGCTCGATATCCCGACGGCGAACACCCTGATCGTGCATCGCGCCGACATGTTCGGCCTTGCCCAGCTCTATCAGCTGCGCGGTCGCGTCGGTCGCTCGAAGATCCGCGCCTATGCACTCTTCACCATGCCGGCCAACCGCAAGCTGACCGAGCAGGCCGAGCGCAGGCTGAAGGTGTTGCAATCGCTCGATACGCTGGGGGCTGGGTTCCAGCTCGCCAGCCACGATCTCGACATTCGAGGCGCCGGCAACCTGCTCGGCGACGAGCAATCCGGGCACATCAAGGAGGTCGGATACGAACTCTACCAGCAGATGCTCGAGGAGGCGGTGGCGCAGCTCAAGGCGGGCATCGACATCGTTGCCGAAAGCCAATGGTCGCCAAGCATCCAGATCGGTGCGCCGGTGATGATTCCCGAGCACTATGTCACCGACCTGACGCTGCGCCTGACCCTCTACAAGCGGCTCTCGACGCTCGACGAGGATGGCGAGATTCAGTCCTTCGGTGCCGAGTTGGTCGACCGTTTCGGGCCGCTGCCGGAAGAGGTACAGCAACTTCTGGAGATCGTGGCGATCAAGGCGCTTTGCCGCCGGGCCAATGTCGAGAAGGTCGAGGCCGGACCGAAGGGCATTATCGTTGCCTTCCGCGACAACGAGTTCGCCAATCCCGAGGGGCTGGTCGGCTATGTCGCGAAGCAGGGAACGCTGGCCAAGGTCCGTCCCGACATGCGCGTCGTCTTCATCGACGATTTCGAGACGGCGGAGCAGCGGCTCAAGGGCACGCGCCGGTTGCTGACCGATCTGGCGCGCATCGCCGAGCGCAAGAAGGCGGCGTGATCATCAGTCGGAGGCGCTGGCCTTCTCCTCGCCTGTCAATGCGAGGAGTGCGAAGCAATCTGGGCCTCCGTGAGGGGATTGCTTCGCCTACAAGGACGCGCGCCTTCATCTTGGGCTAGCGCCTGACGACGTCGATCTCGGTCGCCGAGCGCACATCGACATCGACGATCGCGAGATCGGGACGATCGATGGCCGGATAGGAGCGTGCCTCGGCTGGCCGTTGCACGAAGACCAGGCTGGCGAGAGCAGGGTGGCTCGCCAGTTTCGAGCGCGCCAAGGCTGGCTCCATGGCCCCCGGAAGCACCAGATGCGCTGTCCGCCCGCCTTCGAGGCAGGCATGCAGGTCACCGAGGCTGAACAGGCCGAGCGGCAGCAACTCGACACCGGTCAGGATCGCCATGCCTGGCCCGGAGGCCAGCGCAGCAAGGTCGCCGCCGACCAGCGTGGTGATGATCCGTGACGAGGCCAGCGGCTTCAGCAGGCGCGAGATCTCCAGTGCCTTGCTCAGCAACGCGCGTTCCGAGATGGCCTGCGGTCCTGCAAAGCTCCTGCTGTCGACGACCTGCAGGGCCGGGCGTTCCGTCGATTCCGGCAGGGGGTGGCGCACGCCGTTTGCAATCAGGGCATCGAGCGGAGCGACGCCATCGGGAATGTCACGGCCGAAACCGCCGACGAAGCGTGTTCCGAAGGCGCGCATGGCAAGCGTGCGCAGCATCAGCAACGGGCGAACATGACCAATGCGGCCGGCACCGAGAGCCATCACGGCGCCCGATGCCTCAATCAATCGCAGCAGTTCCAGTTCATTGGCGTGGAGCGGCAACATCAGCGGCGAGAGGCCCGCACGCAAGGCGGCCAGAATGGAAACGAGTGCCTCGGGCCCCAGCGGGGCAAGGATCGCGACGCTCGCGCCGGGCTGGGCGTGATTGGTGCTCAGAAGCCCGGCGAGCCGTGCGACCCGGTCGTCGAGATCCACGAAGCTGAGGGAGCGGGGCTGCTCGTCGCTCCAGCTGCGGCGTCCGGGGGGATCGCGCAGCGCTGTCTCGTAGCCGCGGCTGCGCACCAGGGCCTGCAGCAAGGTATCGAGATCGAGGCCGTCTAGCAGGGCAGCAGCGTCGTCGAAGTCAGCCCGCATCGACGATCCTTCAGTTCGCCGGAGCCGGCGGCGCCGGGACGCGGGCCAGAACTTCGGTGGACAGGAAATAGGCCGGCCTGCGAGCGGGAAGCACGACATCGCGTGAACGAGCGAGCCAGGTCTCAGGCAAATAGTAGAGCGGTACGACATAGAACCCGGAGATCAGCAGCCGGTCGAGCGTGCGCACCGAGGCAACGAAATCGGCGCGTTCGCGGGCGGAGAGCAGCGTCTTCAATACCGCGTCGACGGCCGGAGATTTCACGCCGGCATAGTTCAGCGAGCCCTTGCGCTCGGCATTGCTCGAATCCCAGCGCCCGACCTGCTCGTTTCCGGGGGAGGCCGAGGCTGGCCATGTCCACTGGATCATGTCGAAATCGAAGGTGGAGAGGCGGCGCCAATATTGCACATCGTCGATCAGCCTGACCGTAACCGCGATGCCGAGCCTGGTCAGCGACGCGGCATAGTTGAGCGCAAGCCGCTCCTGCGGCCGGCTGGTGACGGTGATCTCGAAGGTGAGTGCCTCACCGCTCTTGCTGTGGCGCAACACGCCATCGTGCAGTGCGTAACCAGCACCCTGCAGCAGATCGAGCGCCTTGCGCGCCTGTTCGCGGTCACGTCCGGAACCATCGGTCGCCGAGGGCGTCCAGGTTCCGGCGAGAACGTCCTCCCGGACCGCTCCCGGGAAGCCCGCGAGCAGTGCCTTCTCGCGCGCATCGGCCGCTACTCCGAGCGCGGAGAGTTCCGAATCCGCGAAGAAGCTGCCGGCCCGGCGATAGACCCCGTGGAACAGGTTGCGATTGGCCCACTCGAAATCGAACAGGATGCCGAGCGCCTCGCGTACCCTGACATCGGCGAAGACCGTGCGGCGCGTGTTGAAGACGAAGCCGGTCATGCCCTTCGGCGCCTCGAAGCGCAGGGCCTCCCGGACGATGCGGCCATCGCGCACGGCGGGAACATCGTAGCCTGTCATCCAGCGGGTCGGGTCGCCCTCGAGACGGATATCGTAGAGTCCGGCCTTGAACGCTTCGAAGAGCGTATTGGCGTCTCGATAGAAGTCGTAGCGGATCTCGTCGGCGTTGAAGAGACCGCGAGTCAGCGGGTGATCCTCGGCCCAGAAGCCGCTGCGGCGCTTCAAGGTCAGTGCCTCGCCCGGCTTCACGTCACTCACGAGATAGGGGCCGGAGCCGAGAGCGGGCTTGAAGCTGGTCTCGGCGAAGGTTTCCGCATTGGTCGCGTGCTTGGCGAAGATCGGCACGGTGCCGATCACCAGCGGCAATTCGCGGTTGGAGCCGTCGCCGAGCTCGAACTCGATCCGGCGCAGAGAGGGCACTTCGACCCTGGTCACGCGCCCGAGGCTGGAGCGATGGAATGGCTTACCCTTGGTCCTCAGCATGTCGAAGGTGAAGCGCACATCTTCGGCGGTGACAGGCTGACCATCCGAGAAGGTGGCCCGCGGGTCGATCTCGAAGGCGAGCCGCGTGCGGTCGTCATTGAGCTCGACCTTGCTCGCCAACAGGCCATAGGCCGTGAAGGGCTCGTCAGCCGAGCGGAAGAGCAAGCTCTGCTGCACATAGCGGGGCACTGCGTCCGGGGCGACGCCCAGCACCACCAGCGGGTTCAGGCTGTCGAAGGTGCCCTGCAGGCCAAAAATGATTCGCCCACCCCTGGGAGCGGCCGGGTCGGCATAGGGCAAATGCGCAAAACCCTTCGCCAGAGCAGGCTCGCCATGCATGGCGATGGCGTGATCGATCGATGGCGATTCGGCGCGCGCAACGGCGCCCACCGCCAGAACGACGGCAAGAACTGCGAAGATATGCCGTACCGCAACGCCAATCGCTGCAGCCGGCGCAAGATATGAACCCATTGCCTGACCTGATTCCCAGCGGCAAGAATAACACGGCTTGCCGGCCGTCACGTAAGCTGTTCAGACTGGAAACCTGCAGCAGAACTCGCTAAACGCAGCGCGAGGTGTCATTCAAACGCCGCAATCGCAACCGATGTGCACGGCCTTCCAGGGGCTGGCGCGCGTGAGCGATTGAGCCCGTCGACAATGATGCGCGCGGCTTGCGAAGTCGTGTTTCGAGATTCGCCTGGTAAGGAAAACCATATGACCGCTTCGTTCAGCCCGTCTCAGCGCCTGTCCGCCCGAGCGTTCGGCCTGGCCATGAGCGCCGTGATCGGCCTCAGCCCGGTCGCCGCCATCGCCCAGCAGCAGCGTCCTGCCCAGCGCCCGGCCCAGCCGCCGGCTCAGCAGCAGCCCGCGCAGCCGCCGGCCGGCCAAGCTCAGCAGGGTGGTCCGACAGTCGTTCAGGTCAAGCCCGAGCCGTCCCAGACCAGCTGGACCAAGGTTTGCGGCAAGGACCAGGCCAACAACAAGGAAATCTGCTACACGACGCGCGATTTCGTCTCGGACCAGGGCCAGCCGGTGCTCGCGGTTGCCGTCTATGACGTCAAGGGCGATCCGAGCCGGATCGTGCGCTTCCTGATGCCGCTCGGCCTGATGCTGCAGCCTGGTGTCCGCTTCGGCGTCGACACGGCGCAGCCGGTGCCCGGCCGCTATGCCATCTGCTTCCCGAACGGCTGTTTCGCAGAGGCGCAGGTAAAGGACGATGTCATCAACGCGATGAAGAAGGGCAACACGCTCAACATCAGCGTCCAGAACCAGACGGGCCGCGAGGTGACCTTCTCGATTCCGCTCGCCGATTTCGGCAAGGGTTTCGACGGCGCCCCGATCGACCCGAAGGTGCTCGAGGAACAGCAGAAGCAGCTTCAGGACGAGCTGTCCAAGCGCCAGGAAGAGCTGCGCCAGCGTCTCGGCGGCGGCGGCGCCAATGCGGCTCCGGGCGCACCGGCGGCTCCCGGCGCGGCTCCCGCTCCCGGCGCTCCGGCTGCTCCCAAGCCCTGATCGGGTTGCCGTTCGCACAAACAGAAAAGGCCGGCCCCGAGGGGCCGGCCTTTTTCATGAGCGGCGACGCCAGGCCGTCGGGCCCGATCCCGTATCAGGTTTGATGAGCTAAGCTTCTGTGTTCGCATCGGCTTTCCCGAACACCGCAAGCCACTCTTCGCGCCGATGTTTTGGTCGGGCAGGGCCGCGCGATCAGTTCAGGTCGGCCTTGTCGATGAGATAGCGGCCCTTGCGGTCGCGCCTGAAGAACTCCTTGGCCTGCGGATGGCGGATCGGTCGGCCGGATTCGTCGATCACGAGATTTTGCTCGGAAACATAGGCGACATATTCCGTCTCCTCGTTCTCCGCGAAGAGGTGGTAGAACGGCTGGTCCTTTGACGGGCGCAGGTTCTCCGGGATCGCCAGCCACCATTCCTCCGTATTGGAGAAGGTGGGGTCGACGTCGAAAATCACCCCTCGGAACGGATAGACACGGTGTTTCACCACCTGCCCGATCCGGAATTTCGCTGAACGCGCTTCCATGTCTCGCCTTGATCGTCCTCAAGCCGGCAGGCTCTCATACTGCCGGCTAACGTCGCCATCTCGCGCATGCGGTAGGATTGCGTCGCAAATAGGTCAAGATCAACGGCCGAAAGCCGCTAGTTCGGCGGCAATCCATAGCGCTCGGCGAGAGCCGGATCGCGAGCGGCAACCTGTTGGGCCAGATCGACAATGACCTTGGCCTGTTTCCAGGTGGCGTCATCCTGCATCTTGCCGTCGATCATGACCGCGCCCGACCCGTCGGGCATGGCCTCCAGGATCCGTCGTGCGAACGCAACCTCTCCGGGATCCGGACTGAAGACGCGCTTGGCGATCTCGATCTGCGAGGGATGCAAGGTCCAGGCGCCGGCACAGCCGAGCAGGAAGGCGTTGCGGAACTGGGCTTCGCAGGCGGCCGCATCCGAGAAGTCGCCGAAGGGGCCGTAGAATGGCTTCAACCCGGCGGAAGCGCAGGCGTCGACCATCTTCGCCAGCGTGTAGTGCCAGAGATCCTGTTGGGCGACGGCGCGAGCGCCGCCTTCGGGGGAGGGGTCGGCGATTACCTTGTACTCGGGATGTCCGCCGCCGACGCGGGTCGTCTTCATGGCGCGCGAAGCGGCCAGATCGGCGGGGCCAAGGCTCATGCCGTGCATGCGCGGTGAGGCGGTGGCGATGGCCTCCACATTCTTCACGCCTTCTGCCGTTTCCAGAATGGCGTGGATCAGGATCGGCTTGCGGAGCTGATGCCGCGCCTCGAACTGGGCGAGAAGCTGGTCGACATAATGGATGTCCCACGGGCCCTCGACCTTCGGCACCATCACGACATCGAGCTTGCCGCCGATCTCGGACATGATCGTGCTGATGTCGTCGAGAAACCAGGGCGAGTTCAGGGCATTGACCCGCGTCCATAGGCCGGTCGCGCCGAAGTCGACGGACTTAGCCATCATGATGAAGCCCTCGCGCGCCGCCGTCTTGGCGTCGACCGGGATCGCATCCTCGAGATTGCCGAGCACGATATCGACCTGACCGGCGAGCTCGCCGACCTTGGCGCGGACCTTTTCAAGATGCGGGGGCACGAAATGGATCATGCGCTCCAGTTTCAGCGGCAGCTCCCGCAAGGGCTCCGGCGCGCCAATGGCGAGCGGGCGGAAGAACTGGCGCGGCGTCTTGGTCGGCATGGTGGGCTCCATGGTGCGTTGCAGCGAATGTGCCGGACCATGCAGCGCCCGTCCATTGGCCTTTTGCAGCGAGCGAGGAAACGAGATAAGAATAATAACCTAGGAAAAAAGACCAAAAACGATTGCTGATCATATTCCTAGGTGATGCGCTGCCCGGTTGTGAGCGATGCGCTGCGCGGCTTTGCCGTTGGCTTTCAACCCGTTAAACCGCGGCGATGCGCCTGCCTGCCATCCGGGGAGGTGCGCCCGCCCGAGGTTCCAGCGTTTATGGCCGAGCTTGCCAGCCTGTTCAATCTGGTCGCGCCGTTCTTCGGCCTGATCGTCCTTGGCTTTGCTGTCGGGCGCTACAAGCGGCTCCCCGAAGAGGGGCTGGCCTGGATGCAGTACTTCCTGATCTACATCGCCCTGCCGGCGCTGTTCTATCGCCTGATTGCCGACAAGCCGCTGAGCGAACTCTCGAACTGGGGATTTGTCGGCGCCACGACGCTCTCCACCTTCTGTGTCTTCTCGCTCTCGTTCCTCATCGGCTTGAAATCGACGCGGGGGCATATGCCGCAGGCAGTGATGCAGGCTGTCGCCGGCTCCTACTCGAATATCGGCTATATGGGCCCACCGCTGATCCTGGCCGCGCTCGGGCCGGTCGCGAGCGCGCCGGTGGCGCTGATCTTTGTCTTCGACAATATTCTGCTGTTTTCGCTGGTGCCCTTCCTGATGGCCCTGGCCGGCGTCGAGAAGAAGGGCTTTCTCGCGACGGCCGGCGAGGTGCTCTGGAAGGTGCTGACGCACCCCTTCAATCTCGCGACCCTGGCCGGCGTGATCGCGAGTTACACCAAGCTCGAATTGCCGACTGCACTCGACAAGATGACGCTCTGGCTGTCGCAGGCGGCAGCTCCTTGCGCGCTGTTCCTGCTTGGCGTCACCGTGGCACTGCGGCCAATGAGGTCGATGCCCGCGGAAGTGCCGGCCCTGGTTGCGGTCAAGCTCATCCTGCACCCGCTCCTGGTCTGGGTGCTGCTCTCGGCGCTCGGAAACTTCGCCGACCCCTGGGTCTATGCGGCGGTGATCATGGCGGCGCTGCCGCCGGCCCTGAACATCTTCGTGATCTCGACGCAGTACAAGGTCGGCGTCGAGCGCGCCTCGGCCTGCATCCTCGTCGGCACCATCGTCTCCATGGTGACGCTGACGGGCTTCCTGTGGCTGGTGAAGACGGGCAGGATGGCGGCAGACCTGTTTCCCTGACGGCTGCCCTGCGCCCGTCCAATCCCCGGGATCGCGATGCTGCCGCTCGACGACCTTCTGGTTCTGGATTTCTCGACACTGCTGCCGGGCCCGCTCGCGAGCCTGTTCCTGGCCGAGGCGGGTGCCGAGATCATCCGGATCGAGCGGCCGGGCGGCGAGGACCTCCGCCGCTTCCCGCCGCGCTTCGGCGAGACCTCGGCTCCCTTCGCCGCGCTCAACCGCGGCAAGAAGAGCATCGAGATCGACCTGAAGTCGTCCGATTCCGTTGAGTTGTTGCGCCCTCTGGTCGAACGCGCCGACATCCTGATCGAGCAGTTCCGCCCTGGCGTGATGGAGCGGCTTGGTCTCGGTTTCGAAGCCCTCCACACGATCAATCCCCGGCTGATCTATTGCTCGATCAGCGGCTATGGCCAAACTGGGCCGCGCTCCCAAGATGCTGGGCACGACATCAATTATCAGGCGATCGGCGGGCTGCTCGGCCAATCGCTGAAGCGCGGCGAGCCGCCACCGCTGCCGCCGACACTCGTTGCCGATATCGGAGGCGGGGCGATGCCGGCGGCGCTCAACATCCTGCTGGCGCTGCGCCAGCGCGAGCGTACCGGTCGCGGCTGTCATCTCGACATCGCCATGAGCGACGCGATGCCGACCTTCACCTGGTACAGCCTTGCCCAGGGGCAGGTGACCGGGAACTGGCCGGAAGGCGGCGAGGGGCTCCTGACCGGCGGAAGCCCGCGCTACGGGCTCTATGCGACCGGCGATGGCTGGTTTCTCGCGGTCGGCGCTCTGGAGCAGAAATTCTGGGAGGTTTTTTGCGAGGCGATTTCGCTCGATCCCGCCCTGCGCGATGACCGCATGAACCCGGAGGCGACGCGCTCCGCGATCGCCGCCATCATTGCGTCGGAGCCGGCGCCGTACTGGCGCAGCTATCTCGAGCCGCGCGATTGCTGCTGCACGGTCGTGCGCAGCCTCGAGGAGGCGCTGGCCGATCCGCACCTGACTGCGCGCGGCCAGCTCGACAACCAGGCAGAGGAGCCGGGAGGCAGGCGCCTTGTCTCGACACCCTTGCCATTGGCCCCGGTTTTCCGGGAACACGCGCCAGCCTTGCTGCGCGTTCCGTCGAGCGGCGGTGATCAGGAGTTGCTGCAGGCAGAACCCGACAGGGGGGACTGACAGCGGGCTGCTCAGTTGGCCATGCCGCCGGCCAAGCCCTGGCGCATGACGATCCGGCGCAACGGCCCGATTTGCGAGAGCGCGAGCAGACCTGCGCCACGCATCAGATCGGCCGGGAGCAGGTCGGTCAGCAAGGTCCGGTTCAGGGCGTCGACCGCGCCGGTACGTAGCCGCACATCCGTTTGCCGTGCCGAATCATAGGCGGTCATCACCGCGTCGCTGCCCGGGTCGTCAGCGTCCTGCAGGACACGACGCAGGGCTGCGACGTCGCGCAGGCCGAGATTGAGCCCCTGAGCGCCGATCGGCGGGAAGACATGTGCTGCTTCCCCGATCAATGCCATCCGGTTCGCCCCGAAACGTGTGACCGAGAGGCCGCCCATGGGAACGCGTCCACGCGCCCCCTCGACGATCATGGCCCCGAGCAGGGAATGCGTCTGCGTCTCGACGCTGCGGGCGAACGTGGCATCGTCCAGCGCGGCAATACGCTCGGCCTCCTTCGGCTCGAGCATCCAGACCAGCGAGGAGCGACGGCCGGGCAGGGGGACGAGCGTGCAGGGGCCGCTGCGGGTGTGGAATTCCGTCGAGGTCTCACGATGATCGCGGCGGTGGCCGAGGATCGCCGTCAAGGCAGTCTGCGGATAGCGCCAGTCCCTGGTGGTGATCCCGGCAGCGTCCCGGACGCGCGATTGGCGACCGTCCGCGCCGATCACCAGCCCGGCGCGGAAGGGCCCGAACTCGGCACCGGAAATCCTGACGCCGTCAGCGGCGGCTTCGATCGCCGAAACCATATGGGGCACGGTCCGGATATTCGGGTTGGCCTCGACATGCGCGGCCAGCACGGCAACGAGATCGGCATTCTCGACATTCCAGCCGAAAGCGTCGAGCCCGAGTTCGGACGCGTAGAACTCGACCGGTGGCTGCCGGAACAGGCTGCCGGTGTCATCGACAAGGCGCATCACCGCGAGCGGAGCCGCCTTGTCATCGAGGGCCGGAAGCAAGCCGAGCTCGGCGAGCATGCGCCAGGAGCCGTCGAGCAGCGCCACGGTGCGACCGTCTCGCGGGGCGACCGGGCGGCCGAATACGGTGACCTGCCAGCCATCTGCCGCACAGGCGAGCGCGGCGGCCAGCCCAACGGCGCCGGCGCCGACGATGGCGATCTCGGCTTGATCAGGATGCGGGAGCGTAGCGCGCGAAGTCATGACACTTGGCTAGCCGACCCGAAGGCGTCTGGCCAGTCCGCGCTGCGTCGCAGGTTTACACTGAGGCCACGTGACGATCAGCCGTAGCGAAGGGCGGAAGCGCTCATGGCGCGCGCCGATCCTGCACCCTCGTCCGCCCGGCCCGGCGTTGGGCGCCGGCCCGCCCCGCGGCCCGGCCGTTGCGCTGATGCGATGCAAGTCCCTATGGTCCGGCCTTCACGTGATGGAGCGATTTCAATGGTCAAGGCGATACGCGTTCACCAGACCGGCGGACCCGAAGTTCTGAAATACGAGGACGTTACGTTGCCGGCCCCCGGGCCTGGCGAGCTTCTGGTGAGGAACCGCGCGATCGGCCTCAACTTCATCGACACGTATTTTCGGTCGGGCCTTTACGCGGCGCCCAAACTGCCCTTCGTGCTGGGCAATGAGTCGGCAGGTGAAGTCCTTGCCGTCGGCCCCAATGTCACCGAGTTCAAGCCCGGCGACCGCGTTGCCTGCGTTGCGACGCTCGGAGCCTATGCCGAGGAGCGCATCGTGGCGGCTGCGTCGACCGTGGCGCTGCCGGCTTCGATCTCCTTTGAGGTCGCTGCCAGCATGATGCTGAAGGGCTTGACCGCCGAATACCTGCTGCACCGGACCTACAAGGTGAAGCCGGGCGACACGATCCTCGTGCATGCTGCCGCAGGTGGCACCGGTCTGATCCTGTGCCAGTGGGGCAAGGCACTTGGCGCGACCGTGATCGGCACCGCAGGCTCCAAGGACAAAGCCGAACTCGCCAAGGCCCATGGCGCCGACGAGGTCATTCTCTACCGCGACGAGAATGTGGCGGCGCGGGTCAAGGACATCACCGGCGGAAAGCTCTGCGACGTGGTCTATGACGGCGTCGGCAAGGACACGTTCATGGCTTCGCTCGACTCGCTCAAGCCCTTTGGCGTGCTTGCGAGCTTCGGCAATGCGTCGGGCGCGGTCGAAGCGTTCAATCTCGGCATCCTCGCTGCAAAGGGCTCGCTCTATGTCACCCGTCCGACACTGAACTCTCACACCGCAAAGCGCGAGACCATGGTCGAGATGGCGAAGAACCTGTTCGGCGCCGTCACCTCGGGCAAGGTTACGATACCGGTGAACGCAACCTTCCCGCTGAAGGATGCAGCCGAGGCGCATCGCACGCTGGAGAGCCGCGCTACGACGGGCTCGACGGTCCTCATTCCGTAGCGTTCAACGCCTCGTCGCAGCAATCTTGCCCAGATTCCTGACTAAGCGTTCTGCCGCCAGGGCGGCAGGACGGGTGGCTGGGCACGATGAAGAAGGCGATTCAGGCACTGTGTGTCGTGCCGGCGCTGATCGGTGCGGGAGCATTGGTGCTGCCGCGCGGATGGAATGGCCTGCAACTGCAGGCGGCGGCCAATGATCCCGTCGCCCTGTCTGACCTGCGTCTGCAGGGCGTGCTTGCGTCCGGGCGCATCGCAGACGAGATCGATGCCGCGATTGCCGCTGGCGACACCGAGCTTGCCGGCAGCTTTGTCGATCTGGCCGCCGAGCATCGCATCACCGTCACTGAGGACCAGCGCGAACGCCTCGCCCGTTTGCAGAACGAGGCGACGACACGCGCGCTCAAGGATTTCGGGTCCGGTTTCGTGTCGGGCGAACGCGTGAGCAATGCCGGCTTCGCCGGGGCGGTGGTCAGCGACGTTGTCGGTGTCGGCGACCTGCGAGACCTCGCCGGCGAAGGCCAGAAACTGCTCCGCGGCGAGACAACGGATTATGTCGTCCTGGTGCTGGCTGCGGGCGGGCTCGCTCTGAGCGTTGCGACATGGGCGAGCCTGGGCAGCGGCCTGCCGGCGCGTGGCGGTCTCAGCGTCGTCAAGGCAACGGCCAAGGCCGGCATGCTTTCGCCAAAGCTGACGGCCAATCTCACCCGCATGGCCGCGGGAGCCGTCGATCGTCCGGCTCTGACGGCCAGTCTCACCGCAGCTGCGCGCTTCGACCTGGCAGCAGCCCGCGCATCCTCGGCTGCGATCGTGCGGCCGGCGGCGATGGCGCGCCTTGCCACGCTTGGGCAGGATGCCGGCGCGCTCTATGCCCGTACCGGCCAGGCCGGCCTGCGCCAGGTTCTCGCGGTTGCCGACAACGCCGGTGATATCGGGCGAGCGGCACGGCTGAGCGCCGCCAAGGGTTCCACCACCCGTGCGGTCCTGAAAGTGCTCGGACGGTCGGCGCTGGTGCTGGGGGCGCTCAGCCTCACGACCACGAGCTGGATCTTCGCCCTGTTCGGTTATGCGGTGGCGCTGGCCATGCTCGCGCAGAGATTTGGCTGCTGGCTCGGGCGCCTCGGTTCCGCCAGGCGACGGCAGAACCAGTCATCGTTCCGAAGCGTGTGAACCTGTTCCGGAGATGATGCGACCAATGAGGGGCAGCCGTTGCTGACCCTCATTCGGGAGACATGTCATGAACCGGACACTTCGCTTCACCGGTCTGCTCCTGGCCTCTCTCACCATTTCGACGGTCGCAATGGCTCAGCAAAGCAGCGGCGGCGACGGAGGTCGTCGGGACGGTGAGGGTGCAGCGGGCGGAAGCGCCCCTTCGGTGTTTCAGCTGCTGCGCGAAGCCCCATCGGGGAAGGCGCGGCTCACTCGCGCCGTCGAGCTCCGCGGCGGCCGCGCAAATGGCGCAAGGCATATCTGTAGCGCGCCGCCTCCGACACGGAGCCCGCCGATGCGTGTGGTCGCGCTCCTTCGGACCCGCCTGAGGTAGCGAGGTCCTCAATCATGCGGCGCGGCGACAGATCATCCGCGCCCCTTGCGAAAGCAGCCCGGCCCGATCAGACCGCCATTCCGTGCAGATCATAAGCGTCGGCCCGCTCGATCTTCACGGTCACGATGTCGCCGGCCCTGAGCGGCCGACGGCTCGCAACATAGACATTGCCGTCGATCTCGGGCGCATCCCATTTCGAGCGGCCCTTGGCGACCGTTGGGCCGGCCTCGTCGATGATCACCTGAATGCGCTTGCCGACCCGGCTCTTGACGATCCGGGTGCTGATTTCTGCCTGCGCCTTCATGAAACGATGCCAGCGCGCTTCCTTCTCGTCCTCCGGGATCAGCGGCAGGCCGAGATCATTGGCAGGCGCACCCTTGACCGGCTCGTATTTGAAGCAGCCGACGCGCTCGAGCTTTGCTTCCTTCAGCCAGTCGAGCAGGAACTGGACATCCTCTTCCGTCTCGCCTGGGAAGCCGACGATGAAGGTCGAGCGGATGGCGAGATCGGGACAGATCTCGCGCCATTTGCGCAGGCGGTCGAGCGTGCGGTCCTGGTGAGCCGGGCGCTTCATCGCCTTGAGAACGCTGGGAGATGCGTGCTGAAAGGGAATATCGAGATAGGGCAGAATGAGCCCTTCCTGCATCAGCGGGATGACCTCGTCGACATGCGGATAGGGATAGACATAGTGCATCCGCACCCAGACCCCCATCTGGCCGAGTTCCCGCGCCAGCTCGAAGAAGCGCGTGCGGACCTCGCGATCCTTCCAGAGCGAGGGGGCATATTTGACATCGAGGCCGTAGGCGCTGGTGTCCTGGGAGATGACCAGCAGCTCCTTGACGCCAGCCTTGACCAGCTTCTCGGCCTCGCGCAGCACATCGCCGATCGGTCGCGAGACCAGGTCCCCGCGCAGCTTCGGGATAATGCAGAAGCTGCAGCGATTGTTGCAACCCTCTGAAATCTTGAGATAGGCGTAGTGCCTCGGGGTGAGCTTGATGCCCTGGTCCGGGACCAGGTCGACAAAGGGATCGTGCCTGGGCGGCACCGCTTGATGCACAGCCGAGACGACGCTCTCATAGGCCTGCGGGCCGGTGATCGCCAGCACGTTCGGGAAGGCGTCGCGGATTTGCTCGGGCTCGGCGCCCATGCAGCCGGTGACGATGACCTTGCCGTTCTCAGCCATGGCCGAGCCGATCGCCTCCAGCGACTCCGCCTTGGCGCTGTCGAGGAAGCCGCAGGTATTGACGATGACGAGATCAGCGCCCGCATGGCTCTTGGTGAGCTCGTAACCTTCCGAGCGCAGCGAGGTGATGATGCGTTCGGAATCGACGAGGGCCTTGGGGCAGCCCAGGGAGACGAAAGAAATCTTCGGCGCGACGGCGTTCATCGGCGACAAGCTCGGACACTGGATCAGGAAGGGGCGCGGCGGGGCCGGCGCATATGGCGCTTCCTTTGACGTGTTTTTAGAGGTTTTGCAAATTGCAACCGGGATCGCAGGCAGAGCCGCCGGATTCCATGTCACTTGCAATGTTCATTCAATCGAGCCCCGCGACGATGCCGGCGGGCGAAAGCAGCTGTTGCTTCGCCGCGCAGGGAGATCACGATGGACAGGGCTCGCACCAGCATTGCCAGAGGCGTCGCCACCCTGCTGACGCTTTCGGCCTCCGCCGTTTCGGCGGAGGCGCATCCCCAATCCGGCTTGATTCTGGCATTGCCCGCCAACGCGCCGCCCGTGCGATCGGTCCAGGACGAACGCGAGCCCTATTCGCCCTGCAGGGATGGGCGCTTCAGCTTCGGCCGAGCGGTCGATTGCGAGGCGGAGCTGCGGCGCTGGCACGCAGGCCGCGCGCCCTACGATCCGTGCACGGACGGACGCTCCAGCTTAGGAGAGGCGTATGATTGCCATGCGGTGTACCAGCCCCGGAGGTGGCGGGAGAGGGCGAAGGACAGGGCGAAGGACAACGGCTTCTGGAAATAGCTGCGGGCTCAGAGGGCCAGGTCTGGCTGGGGGAAGACCATCCTGAGACAGGCACCACCCGACGCTGAATCAAGCGCAAGCACCTCGCCTCCGTGACGATGCATGATCTCGCGAACGAGGTTGAGACCGAGGCCCGAGCCTCGGCTTTGCGCATGAAGCCTCTGAAAGGGCTCGAAGACACGTTCGCGCTGCTCGCGTGGAATGCCGCGTCCCTCGTCCTGGATGTCGATGATCGCGGAGTGACCGACGCGAACGGCAATCGTTCCGGCGCGGCCGCCATGCTCGATCGCGTTCTGGACCAGATTGGTCAGGGCTCGCTCGACTGAGAGCGGATCTCCAATGACCGTAACCGCATCTCCCTCAGGCTTGAACTCCATCTGATAGCCTGCGGCGAAAGCCAGGGGGGCGAGGTCGACCACGACCCGCTTCGCAATCGCGTTGAGGTCCATGGGCGTGAACGTGTCCGTCTGCTGATCGAGTCGCTCAAGGTCGAGAAGCTGCTCCATCATGGTCGCCAGGCGCGCGACATCCTGGAGGAGGCGCACTTTTTCTTCGCCCGCAGGCAGAGATGCCAGCCTCGTATTGAGAATGGCGACGGGTGTCCGCAGTTCATGCGCGGCTGCCGCGAGGAAGCGCTTGTGTTGCTCGTAGCCTCGGTCGAGACGTCCAAGGGCGGCATTCACCGCCGTGACCAGCGGCGCGATCTCGGCCGGCACGTCATCAAGGGGCAAGCGAACGCCCCGCCGGTCGATCTCGATGCGCTCGGCCTGCTCCGCTGCCCTGCCCAATCCAGCCAGGGCTCCTCGGACCACCAGCGGAGTGGCCAGAAGGGCAGCGACCGCCATCACGGCGAGAACGGGCAGAACCTCCTTGAGGAACACGAGGCTCATGCCCAGGGTCACAAGATAGAGCGATGCCCGGGTCTCGGTGCCCGTCACGACCTGGACTTCGCCGGCTGCGCTGCTGACCCATCTGATCCGTGCCGTGGGGCGAGGAGGATCGCCGATATTCCAGCCGAGCCGGGCCTGGCCGATGTGATCGAGGCTGTCGCCGAGCTGGCTGAAATCCGCGGGGACGGCTCCTTCGGATACGCGATGGCCCGTGCGGTCCCGGATGACGAACCAGAGATTTGGATTCGCGGCCCGCATCCGCGTCAATTCGCGCGTGGGCCGCAGCACCAACTTGCCGGTCGGTCCGCGCACCACCGCACCCCTCAGGGTTTCGATGGTGCTCTCGACCGACGAGAAGTCGAACAACGCCCCTGTGGCGAAGAGGCCAGCGACGATCAGCATGATGGCGGCAGCCTGGAACGCCATGAGCCGCCCGATCAGCCGGCGCTTGAGGGAATGCCCGCCATTCATCGTCAGGTGGTTTCGCGGATGAGGTAGCCTACTCCGCGAATCCCATCGATCGTCGCGCCGGCATCGGCTTCAGCCAGCTTGCGGCGCAGGCGAGAGACATGGGTATCGAGCGCATTGGACTGGATCTCGTCATCCAGGCCGAACACCGCCTCCATCAGGAAGGTTCGCAAGACCATTCGCCCCATCCGGCGCATCAGGGATTCGAGCACCAGCAATTCGCGCCGCGGCATGGCGAGCATCTGGCCTGCCACGCGGGTCTCACGGTGGACGAAATCGAAGGACAGGCGACCGATCCGCACAGTATCGGACCGCATGCCGGCAGGCCGGCGCAGGAGTGCGCGCAGCCGCGCCAGAAGTTCCTCGAAAGCGAAGGGCTTGCCGAGATAGTCATCGGCTCCATGGTCGAGACCCGCGACCCGGTCGATCAGGTCCCCGCGCGCCGTCAGCATGAGGACAGGCACCGTATCGCCCTTCGCCCGCAGTCTTCGGACCAGATCCAGGCCGTCGCCATCGGGCAATTGGCGGTCGAGCAGTACTGCATCATAGATGCCGCGGCTTTCGCTCAGCATCGCCTCTGCATCCGCTCTGGTCGGAAGATGGTCGACGATCATGTCCTGGCGGGTCAGCGCGCTGCGCAGGGCTGAGGCCATTGCCGGCTCATCCTCGACCAACAAGATGCGCAACGCGGAATCTCCCGCTCCTCAGGGGGTACCCGCCTATCGACTGCGGATTGCGCCAACCTTGCATGACGGGCCGGTCCCGAGGTCGCCGGCGAGAGCTCTTCGGGCCTCGTCGAGCCCGCCACGCCCCTACGCCTCTGCATGACAGGTTGGCTCAACCCAGTCGTGGGATCGGTGCCGACGGCGCCGCGAGACAGAGCGGTGCACTCATGGAAGCTCCGGGCCCGCTCGACCGTTGCGGTGGCCGCCACTGGGATGGACTGCACATGTCATCGAGAATGCCACCCAGCGTCGGGCGAAGCCTCCGCATTGCGCCTGAAGACACCTCCGGGCAGAGGACCGACATGCGGGCTTCTGACAACTGGTCTTTCTTCCGCGCCTGGATCGGTGCGCCGTTGCGTGTCGCTTCGGTGACGCCGTCGGGCACCGTACTGGCGGATCTGATGACACAGGAGATCACGCCGGAAACCGGGCCCGTCATTGAACTTGGACCGGGAACCGGCGCGTTTACCCAGGCGCTCATCAGGCGCGGCATGCCCGAGCACGACCTGACCCTCGTCGAGTGCGGGGCCGATTTTGCGCAGCTGCTCGAAATGCGCTTTCCCGAAGCCCGTGTGCACTGGATGGACGCTTCACGCATTCGCGAAGCCGCATTTTTCGAAGCAGGAGGGGCTGGCGCCGTGATCAGCGGCCTTCCCGTGCTCTCGATGCCGCCGCGAAAGGTCATCGCCATTCTGAGGGGCGCGTTTGGCTATTTGCGGCCGGGTGGTGTCTTCTATCAGGTTACCTATACGACGCGCTGCCCCATCCCGAAGACGATCCTGGAGCGCCTCGGCCTTCGCGCGACCCGCATCGGCTCGACATTGCGCAACATCCCGCCGGCGTCCGTTTACCGGATTGCCCGGCATAGGCCCTCGCGGTCGAGCCTGGTCTGAAAGGGGCGAACGACAACTGGATTCAGGCAGGGCGCGAGCGGAGGCGCGCGTCAACGCGCGCCTCCGCTCGGCGTTATCAGGCCGCCTGACTATCCCTCGTTGCAACCGGGCGTTCCAAATCCTGCGTCCAGTCGGTCATCGAGCCGTCATAGAGCGACACCTCGTCGTTCCCCAGAAGCTCGGAGAGCACGAACCAGTTCAGCGCTGCGGTGTGGCCGGTGTTGCAATAGGAAATCGCCGGTCCGTTCGGCACGCCGGAGAACAGGGCGGACAGATCGCCTGCTGGTTTCAGGCGGCCGGTCGAGAGATCGAAGGCCTCTGCGTAGTCACGCGAAATGGCGCCAGGAATATGCCCAGCGCGCGTCGCCTCCGCAGCCTTCTCGCGGCCCTCGAAATAGCTCGCCGAACGGGCGTCGACCAGGGTGGCGAGCCTGCTCTTCGAGGCGACGAGGGCGGCATCGGCGGTGCTGCGCAGCCGCTGCTGCACGACGATGGGATAGGGCTCGGCCGGATTTGGCGCGGATGGACCGGCTTCGATCGGTCGCGACGGGTCGGCGCTCCACGCGCGGAAGCCGCCATCGAGAATGGCCTGCTGGCCATGGCCGATCAGCTTCAATGTCCAGTAGACCCGCGCGGCTGCGGCGAAGTCGGTCGCGCTGACACCCGCCGGTACGATGACGACATCATCATGCGGCTTGATGCCGAGGCTGCCGACCAGCCCGGCCAGATGGTCGAGGGGCGGCAGCATGCCCGGTGCATTGCCGACCTTGGCGCGCCAGCCGTCGGCGACGTAGTTGGTGTGCACGGCGCCTGGGATATGTCCCGCTTCATAGGCCGCCCTTCCGCCACCATCGACCGATGAGCGGATGTCGAGAACGACGAGGTTGCTGTCGGCCAGACGCGCGGCCAGGGCCTCAGGCGTGATCAGTCCGGAGAAGGTATCGCTCATTCCGCCGCCACCTGCTGCAGTTCATCGACAACTTCGAGCGCGTAGCTCATCTCGGCCGTCGCCCCGAGCATGATCGAGGCGGAGCAGTATTTTTCCTTCGACAACGTGACGGCGCGCTCGACTTTGGCTTGCGCCAGCCCGCGGCCGGTCACGCGATAGGAGAGATGGATCTTGGTGAAGACCTTCGGGTCTTCAGTCGCGCGTTCGGCCTCGACTTCGACCTCACAACCCGTGACGGCTTCGCGGCCCTTCTTGAGGATCGAGACGACATCGAAGCCGGTGCAGCCCGCTAGACCGATCAGCAGCATCTCCATCGGCCGGATGCCGATGTTGCGCCCGCCATATTCCGGAGCTCCGTCCATGACGATCGCGTGGCCGCTGCCGGCCTCACCCATGAAGGCCATGCCTTCGACCCAGCTTGCCCGTGCTTTCATCGTCGTGTCCTCTCAAAGCCTGACTCGGCGAAAGACTTAAACGGTCGGCGGCGATGAGGCGAGGGTGGCGTCACGCCGCGGCGAACAGGCTGCCATGGGTGATCCGCAAACGCACGCGTTCGCCAATGGCGGGTGCGACCTGGCTTGCGAGATCGACATCGATCCGTCGGATCAGGCCTTCAACGGCGACTTCGGCGCGCCGTAGCGGCCCGTTCCGGCGCAGATCCTCGACCACGCCGGGCAGGGCGAGCGGGGTATCGTCAACGATGCGCATATGCTGCGGCCGGACATAGAGCGAGGCTGCCCCGCCCTGGTTCTGCTGCAGACCGCCGAGGACCGGCCGGTTGCCGAAGAAGGCCTGCCCGCCGACGACCTCGACAGGAAGCTTGTTGGCCTCGCCCAGGAATTCGCAGACGAAGGGCGTCGCTGGATGGTCGTAGACATCATCGGGCGAGCCGACCTGCTCCAGCCGCCCGTCGTTCAGGATCGCGACGCGGTCGGCCAGCTCAAGGGCCTCTTCCTGGTCATGGGTGACGAAGAGGGTGGTGTGGCCGGTGCGCCTGTGAAGGTCGCGCAACCAGCCGCGCAAATCCTTGCGGACCTTGGCATCGAGCGCTCCAAAGGGTTCGTCGAGCAGCAGCACGCGCGGCTCGATGGCGAGCGCACGGGCAAGTGCGACGCGCTGGCGCTGACCACCGGATAGTTGCGTCGGGAAGCGCCGTTCGAGCCCGCCAAGCTGGACCAGCTCGAGCAGTTCGCTGACGCGCCTGGAGATTTCGCTCGCGCTCGGCCTCTCGCTCCGCGGGCGGGCCTTGAGGCCGAAGGCAATGTTGGACGCGACATCCATATGCCTGAACAGCGCGTAGTGCTGGAAGACAAAGCCGATCCGCCGCTCGCGCAGGCTGAGCCGGCGCGTATCGGTTTCGTCAAACAGCACGCGGCCATCATCGGCCTGTTCGAGCCCTGCGATCAGCCGCAGCAGCGTGGTCTTGCCCGAGCCCGATGGGCCGAGCAGCGCGACGAGTTCGCCGGGCTGCACGTCGAGCGAAACGCCTCGGAGGGCAGCAAAATTCGAGAAGCTCTTCTGGACGCTCTCGATGGTCACGGCAACGGACATTGGTAGCCTCCGTCAATGGCGCGACTTGGCGGAGATCGCATCCGCGAAGTGCCATTCGAGATAGGTCTTGAGGGCGAGCGTCACCAGTGCCAGCCCGGCCAGCAACGAGGCGACGGCGAAGGCTGCGACGCTGTTGTATTCATTGTAGAGAATCTCGACATGCAGCGGCATCGTCGTGGTCAGACCCCTGATCCGGCCGGACACGACCGTGACGGCGCCGAACTCGCCCATGGCGCGGGCGTTGCAGAGCAGCACCCCGTAGAACAGGCTCCACTTCACATTCGGCAGCGTGATGGTGAGGAAGGTGCGCCAGGGCGAGGCGCCCAGCGTCAGGGCCGCCTCTTCGTCGCTGGAGCCGAGCGCCTGCATATGCGGAATCAACTCGCGCGCAACGAAGGGGAAGGTGACGAAGATCGTCGCCAGCACCAGCCCGGGCAGCGCGAAGATGATCTCGATATCATGGGCCTTGAGCCAGGGCCCGAGAAAGCCCTGCGCGCCGAAGAGCAGAACATAGACCAGGCCCGAGATCACCGGAGAGACCGAGAAGGGCAGGTCGATGAAACTGATCAGCAGGCTCTTTCCCCGGAACTCGAACTTGGCGATGGCCCAGGCGGCGGCGACACCGACGACCAGATTGAAGGGCACCGCGATGGCGGCAACCAGCAGGGTCAGGCGAACGGCGCTCAGGGCATCGGGCTCCGTTATGCTCTCCAGGAAGAGCCCATACCCCTTCGCAAAGGCTTCGACGAAGACCGCGATCAGCGGCAGGAAGAGGAACAGCAGCAGAAAACCCAGTGCCAGGGTCAACAGCAGGGCGCGGATCCAGAAGCCGTCGCGCAGCGCGCGGTCGGTCCTGTAGATGGCGGCCGGCAGGGGCGAGTCAGACATGACCCAGTCTCCCGCGGCTCCAGGACTGGATTCCATTGATCGCCAGGATCAGTGCGAAGGAGACGATCAGCATGATCGTCGCGACGACGGAGGCGCCGGCATAGTCGAACTGTTCCAGCCGGATCACGATCAGGAGCGGGGCGATTTCGGAGAACATCGGCACGTTGCCCGCGATGAAGATCACCGAGCCGTATTCGCCGACGGCACGGGCGAAGGCGAGGACAAAGCCGGTCAGCAAGGCGGGCACGATGCCGGGAAGGATGACCCTGAAAATAGTGCGCAAGCGGCTGGCGCCGAGCAGCGCGGCCGCCTCCTCGATATCCGCATCGGCCTCCTCCAGCACCGGTTGCACAGTCCGCACCACGAAGGGCAGGCCGATGAAGACGAGCGCCACCATGACTCCGAGCGGGGTATAGGCGACCTTGATATTGTAGGGAGCCAGCAGGGCGCCGATCCAGCCGTTCGGCGCGTAGATCGAGGCGAGAGCGATGCCTGCCACAGCAGTCGGCAGCGCGAAGGGCAGGTCGACTGCGGCATCGAGCAGCCGCCGGCCGGGGAAGCGGTAGCGCACCAGAACCCAGGCGATGATCAGCCCGAAGATGGCGTTGAGGATCGCAGAAAACAGGGCAGCGCCAAAGGAGAGCCGCAGGGCGGCCTGGGTGCGGGCCGAGGTGATGATCGCCCAGATATCAGCAGGGCCAGCGCTTGCCGCCTTGAGGAAGAGAGCTGCGAGCGGGATGAGCACGATCAGCGACAAGGCGCTGATCGTGATGGCCAGCGACAACCCGAAACCGGGAAGGATGCTGGGCTGTCGCCAGGAGCTGGCCGTTACCGCCACGCAGTCACCGCGCCGGCTTGTAAAGCTGATCGAAGGTCCCGCCATCGGCGAAATGCTCCTTCTGCGCCTTGGTCCAGCCACCGAAAACTGTGTCGATGGTGATCAGCTCAAGTTTGGGGAAACGCGCGAGGTCCTCGGGTGCGGCGGCTTCCGTGTTGCGCGGCCGGTAGAAGTTCTTCGCGATGATGGCCTGTGCAGCCGGCGTATAGAGGAATTCGAGATAGGCCTGGGCTGCGGCACGCGTTCCCTTGGCATCGACATTGCCGTCGACGATCGTCACCGGCGGCTCTGCCAGGATCGAGAGCGAGGGCACGACGATGTCGAACTTGTCGGCGCCGAATTCCTGCAGCACGAGGAAGGCCTCGTTTTCCCAGGACAGGAAGACGTCACCCTGGCCGCGCTGGGCGAAGGTCGTGGTCGAGCCGCGCGCGCCCGTGTCGAGCACCGGCACATTCTTCAGCACGGCAGCGATATACTCACGCACCTTCGCCTCATCCTTGCCATAGGCCTTCTCGGCCCAGGCCCAGGCCGCGAGATAGTTCCAGCGTGCGCCACCCGAGGTCTTGGGGTTCGGGGTGATGACGCTGATGCCGGGCTTGGCGAGGTCTCCCCAGTCCTTGACGGCCTTGGGGTTGCCCTTGCGGGTCAGGAACACGATCGTCGAGGTGTAGGGGGATGAGTTCTGAGGCAGGCGCTTTTGCCAGTCGAGCGGGATCTTCTTCGAGCGCTCGGCAACGGCGTCGATGTCGCCGGCCAGCGCCAATGTCAGCACGTCGGCATTGAGCCCGTCGATCACCGTGCGGGCCTGCGCGCCCGAACCGCCATGTGACTGGCGGATCGTCAGCTTCTGCCCCGTCTTATTCTGCCACTCGGCGGTGAAGGCGGTGTTGATGGCGCGGTAGAGCTCGCGGGTCGGATCGTAGGAAACGTTGAGCAGCTCGCCCTGGGCGCGGGCGCCGCTGACGATCCCGAAGCAGATGGAAAAGGCGCCGACGATCAGGGCTGCCTGGATTATCCGGCGAATGCGCTCTCGCGTCATGTCAGTGCTCCGTCGAAATCAATGCCGTCAGCTCATATGAGCGGGCAACCGTTCTGAATAACAAACAAAGCGTACTGAATTGGCGGTCTTTCCTCAACCTACCGGTGCAGTTGGGCCCTTCCAAACTTTGCCTCTTCCGGAGAAAACGTCTCTCCTTTCAAGGCGTTCCAAGGCAGATGCGGCAATCGCGTCGTTCAGGCGGGTGCCGGACACAAATCCGCATATCGGGGTCAGGCGATTCGATCGGCTGGTCAGGCGCTGCGCAGATTTTGCAGATCGACCGCCTCGGCTGCAACACCTTCGAGCGCACGTCCGATTAGCACAAGCAGCGGCCCTTTGGGCGGCAGCTCGCCAAGCCGCTCCGGTAGGGTGGCGATCGTTGCGCGCAAACGCGCTTCGCCGGGCTGGGTCGCGGCGACCACTGCGACCGCCGGCGTCTCGGGGGCGAGCCCCGCGGCAATCGCCTGCTCGCGGAAGGCGGCCAAGGTGTTCCGCGCCATATAGATCACGGTCGTGGCATAGGGATCGGCCAGCGCCCGCCAGTCGAGATCTTCGGGCAGCGTCCCGGTGCGGGCATGGCCGGTCACGAACTGCAACCGCCTGGCATGGTCGCGGTGGGTCAGGGAGAGGCCGAGCGACGCCGCTGCCCCCTGCGCCGCCGAGATGCCGGGCACCATGACGACGGGAATACCGGCCCGGGCGCAGGCTTCGATCTCCTCGCCGGCGCGGCCGAAAATGCCGGGGTCGCCGCCTTTCAGCCGCACGACATGCTTGCCGTGGCTCGCGAGCGAAACGATCAGTGTGTTGATGTCGTCCTGCTTGACGGAGGGACCATAGCCGGTCTTGCCGACCAGCATGCGCTTGGCCTCCCGACGGGCGAATTCCAGCACGCCCGCGGAGACGAGGTCGTCATAGAGGATGATATCGGCGCTTTGGAGCGCACGGATCGCCTTGAGGGTCAGCAATTCCGGATCGCCGGGGCCAGCGCCGACGAGCGTGACCCGGCCGATGCCCTGATGCCCGCTCTCGAGACGGTCGAGTGCGGTAAAGAGCTCCGCTTCGTCGTGAGATTGCGGCGCGCGTTCCGGTTCCGCCATGGCGCGGCGGGTGAATTTCTCCCAGAAGGCGCGGCGTAGCGCGAAGGGCAGGTCGCGGGCCTGGACTGCCGGCCGCCACTCCTTGGCGGCCTGTGCCCAATCCTTGAGACCAGCCGGAAGCAGGGCTTCGATCTTGGCACGGATGGTCTGTCCGAAGACGGGCGAAGCGCCATCGGTCGAAATCGCGACGACGAGCGGCGACCGGTTGACCACTGAACCGAAGGCAAAATCACAGAATTCCGGCTTGTCGACGACATTGACCGGCACGCCTGCCTGCCTCGCTGCGGCCGCAAAGGCGCGCGCCTCCTCGTCCGCTTCGATCTCGCCGATGGCCAGCGCCGCGCCATCGAAGTCGCCCGGCTGCCAGTGGCGGCTGTACAGGGTGATCCCGGCGGCAGGCGGGTCAGCGACGAGGCTGTCGAACAGGTCCGTCTCTTCACCGGCAAGGATGAGAAGCTCGGCACCCGACGCCGCCAGCAGCTCGGCTTTCCAGAGCGCACCTTCACCCGTGCCCGCCAGCACCACCTTGCGCCCGTCCAGCTTGTGGAACAGCGGCAACGTCGCCAGCCGCTCAATGCGGCGCGCAGTCGTCGGTTCGGGCGCTCTTTGCGTCATCGCGAGGTTTCTGCCGCCTTCAGGTCGACCGGTCGATCCGGTGCGCCGGCCGGCGGCATCAACAACCAGAATCCGGCAAGCGCAAGGATGATAAGCCGAAAGCAAATATCGAACCAGCGCTCATAGGGGCCAGGCGGGATCGCGCGCAACAGGTCGCCGTCCATGCTGTCCTCCGTCAAATCCTCGCCCTTATGGGCGCGCTGGCGGCCTGCCTCGCTCTGCGAGAACCTGGCCATGAATCAACCTGCTGCAGCGCGAGCCGCGCGCCGCTGATCGAGAATGTTGTGGTTGTCGCCGTAGCCGCGTTGATAGCCGTGACTAATCCGGCTGGCCGCGGCCAGCCATTGCTCGACCGGCTGGCGCGCTGCGCTGGTTTCCGGCAATTCGATCTCGTCGAAGCCGCATGAGAGCGCATAGGCGAACTGGTCGGCGATCAAAGGACCGCTGGCGCGCAAGGTTCCGGTAAAGCCGTGGTTGCGAATGAGCTTGGCCAGGCTGAAGCCGCGCCCGTCCGAGAAAGCCGGGAAGGCAACGCTCACCAGCGAGAGCTGCCGCAGCACGAGCTTGAGCTCGGCGATCCCGATATGATTGGGCACGCTCACGCCGATGCGCTGGTCGCGGGCTTTCTGCCGCAGCGCGTCCGGCAAGGCCTCCCAGTCGACGAGGGCATGCGAGAGATTGTCGATGGCCGCACCTTCGCTGCGCGTCCAGACATCCGTCTTGGTGCCGGTGCGATCAAGCAACAGCATGGGCGACCTCCTGGAATGCGGCCTTGAAAGGTCCGAGGCCGAGCCGGCGGACGGCGTCGATAAAGCTCTCGTTCGCCTGGCGCGTCTCGACATAGACATTGACGATGCGCTCGATCGCATCTGGCACGTCCTCGGCAGCAAGGCCGGGCCCGAGTATCTCGCCGATCGCCGCGTTCTCGGTCGCGTCACCACCCAGCGTGATCTGATAGGACTCGATGCCGCGCTTCTCCAGGCCGAGAATGCCGATATGGCCGACATGGTGATGGCCGCATGCATTGATGCAGCCGGAGATCTTGATGTTGAGCTCGCCGATCTGGCGCTGACGCTCGGCATCCGCAAAGCGATGCTGGATGGCCTGGGCGATCGGGATCGAGCGGGCTGTCGCCAGCGCGCAATAATCGAGGCCGGGGCAGGAGATGATGTCGGTGATCATCCCGACATTGGCGGAGGCCAGGCCCGCCTCGCCGAGCCTCTGCCAGACCGCAAAGAGATCGCGCTGGCGGACATGCGGCAGGACGAGGTTCTGCGCGTGGGTAACACGCAGTTCGTCATGCGAATACTGCTCGGCCAGGTCCGCGACGAGCCGCATCTGCTCCGAGGTCGCATCGCCCGGCGCCTGGCCAATCGGCTTCAACGAGATGGTCAGTGCCGCATAGCCCGGGGCCTTGTGCGGAGCTGTATTGACCTCGACCCAGCGCGCAAAGGTCGGGTTTGCGGCCTTGGTCGCCTCCAGCACGCGGCTGACGGTCGGCAGGACTTCGTAGGCGGGCGGAGCGAAATACGCGGCGATGCGCGCGACTTCCGCGGGATCGGCATTGACAGAGGGACCGTCGAGCCGTGCAAATTCCTCCTCGACGCGCCGTTTGAATTCCTCGACGCCGATCTCGTGGACCAGGATCTTGACCCGAGCCTTGTACTTGTTGTCGCGGCGGCCTTCGAGGTTATAGACCCGCATGATCGCCTCGAGATAGGCGAGCAGATCGGCCTTCGGCAGATAGTCGCGCACCACCTTGCCGATCATCGGCGTGCGGCCGAGGCCGCCGCCGACACTGACCTCATAGGAGATGGCATTGGTGTCGGGATGCCGCCGCAGGCGCAGGCCGATGTCATGGGCCTTGATCACGGCCCGGTCATGCTCGGCACCCGTCACCGCGATCTTGAATTTGCGCGGCAGGTAGCTGAACTCGGGATGCAGGCTCGACCATTGCCGGATCAGCTCGGCGGTCGGGCGTGGGTCCTCGATCTCGTCCTGGGCGACGCCGGCGAAATGATCAGCCGTGACATTGCGGATGCAATTGCCCGAGGTCTGGATGCAGTGCATCTCGACATCGGCGAGGAGGTCCAGGATCTCCGGAATATCACGCAGCTTCGGCCAATTGAACTGCAGGTTCTGGCGCGTCGTGAAATGGCCATAGCCACGGTCATAGCGTTCGCCGATCAGGGCGAGCTGACGCAATTGGCGCGAGGAGAGCGTGCCGTAAGGCACGGCAATGCGCAGCATATAGGCGTGAAGCTGGAGATAGACGCCGTTCTTCAGCCGCAGCGGCTTGAACTCGTCCTCGGTCAGCGAGCCATTGAGCCGGCGGCCGACCTGGTCCCGGAACTGGGCGACCCGCTCGCGGACGAAGCGCGCATCGAATTCATCGTAGCGATACATCTCTCAGGCCCTCCGCTCGGCTGCGATGCCGTCCCCGGCCTGCTTGCCGAGATCGGGACGGTTGCTCGGTCCGAGCGTCTTCATGCGTTCGCGATAATGCCGTGGCACCGGCTGGCCGGCCTCGATCGCGATATCAACGAGATAGGCATCGACGACATGCTGGGCTGCGAATTCGCTGCCGGCATAGGCCTCCAGCCGCGCGGCCGCGGCATCGTCGGCCGCGACAAGCGCCAGCGCGGGATCGCGCGTCCAGGCAAGCGCACCGGTCGCTGCGACCGACGCGAAGACGACGTCGCCATCAAGCAGATCATTGGCGAGAAGGATTGCCGGAAGGGGCGGGCGCTTGGGAGCAGCGGCCATCACGCAGCCTCCGCCAGGGTCAGCGTCAGGCCGTCTAGCTCATCGGACCAGATGATCTGGCAGGAGAGCCGGGAGGTCTGCTCGATCAGCGGCAACGTATCCAGCGCATCGATCTCGTCCTCGCGCGGCTCGGGCAGTCGCGCGGCCCATTCCGGCGCGACGATGACATGGCAGGTGGCGCAATCGCAGGAACCACCGCAGACGCCTTCGATCCCGACGCGATAGTCGCGCAGGATCTCCATGACCCGCCAGCCATCGACGGCCTCGAGTTCATGAGGCCGACCCTGCCGGTCGATGACGTTGAGAATGGCCACCTTCAGCGCTCACCCTGTTCGCTATTCCGAACATCTCAAATACGGCAGCGCAGCGGTGGGTTCAATTCACGTCTGGTAGCGTGTTTTTTCTTATTCCCATTGAAAAGGAGGATATTTGTCTTTGCGCCCCCAGCCGAAGGGGCGGGAGCAAAAAAATCCTCTCAAGGCGACAATGACGCTAGACCAGCCCGCCGAGCCGGTAACCGACGCCGGGTTCGGTCTCGATCAGCTTCGGGCTCGTCGGGTCTTGCTCGAGCTTCTGGCGGAGCTGACCGACGAAGACGCGCAGATATTGCACATCGTGCTCATGTGCCGGCCCCCAGACGGCAGTGAGGATCTGACGATGGGTCAGGACCCGGCCATTGCCGCCGGCGAGCGAGGCGAGCAGGTCATATTCCTTCGGCGACAGCTTCACATGCGCGCCGTCGCGGCTGACGCGGCGATTGACGAGATCGATCTCGACTGCGCCCGAGCGGATCACCGCATCGGCGCCCTGACGCTCGATGCGATGGCGCAGCGCCACGCGCAGCCGCGCCAGCAATTCGCCGACGCCGAAGGGCTTTTCGACATAGTCATCGGCGCCCGCATCGAGTGCATCGATCTTCTCGGTCTCGCGGTCCCGCGCCGAGAGGATGATCACCGGGCCGTCATAAAAGGCCCGCGCCTTGGCCAGCGCCTCCTTGCCGTCCATATCCGGCAGGCCGAGATCGAGGACCACCGCGTCCGGCGGCTTTCGTGCAAGCTCGCGCAGGCCGGCTGCGGCATCATCGGCGCGAACCGGCTCATAGCCCGCGGCATCGAGCGCGGGAGCGAGGAAGCGATGGATCTGCGGTTCATCGTCGATGACGAGAATACGGGGGCGAAAGGCCGTCATATCGTTGCTCCGGGCGCGCTGTCCTTGCGCAGGCTGATCAGGATGCGGGTGCCGCCGGGAGTTCCGTCCGGACGGTCCTGGATCGGGCTCGCGGCTGCGATCCGACCCCCCATCGCCTCGACGAAGCCCTTGGAGATGGCGAGGCCGAGGCCGGCGCCCTTGCCACGTTCTCCACCACGGTCGGTCGATTCCTCGAGCCTGCGGAACTTCTCGAAGACGCGTTCCAGCTCGGCAGTGGGGATACCGCGACCTTCATCCTCGATCGAGATCACGACATTGCCTCTGTCCTCATAGGCTGCCGTCTCGATCAGCGAGCCGTCCTCGCTGTAGGTGATGGCATTTTCCAGGATATTGACCAAAGCCTGCTCGAGCAGGCCGGGGTCGGCTCGCACAGCCGAGAGCGCTGCGGGAAAATCGCGCTGGACGCGGCGGTGCTCGAGGCGGCGAGAGACGCGCTCGATCGCGGCGGCAATCACGTCGCGCACATCCGTCCAGTCGCGGCGCGTCACCAGCGCCCCGCCTTCCAGCCGCGACATGTCGAGCAGGTCGCCGACATAGCGATTGAGCCGTTCCGCCTCCTCGCGGATCGACAGCAGCAGGTCGTCGCGCACGGCGGGCTCGACCGTCTTGCCGAAGTCGATCAGCGTCGTCGCCGATCCTAGCACCGTCGCCAGCGGCGTGCGCAGATCATGGCTGACGGAGTTGAGTAGCGCCGAGCGCAGCCGGTCGCTGCGGCGAAGCGCTTCGGCGTCGACGGCCGCGGCGGCCAGTTCGGCCCGCTCCAGTGCGATCGCCCCCTGATCGAGCAGCGCCAGTGCAAAGCGTTCGTTCTCGGCATCGAGCAGCGCCTGCGGTTCGAAACCGACGACGCCCGAGCGCGAGCGCACACCCTGCAGCGCGCGGAATGTCCAGGCGGCATTGGGCAAGGTGCCGGTGCCGGCGCCGGCAGGCTCGCCGCGCGTCCAGGTCCAGCGTGCCGCGGTCATGTCTGCTGTGGTAAGCGCTTCGAGCGCAGGCGCTCCGGCCGCCGCGGCGATTTCCTCGCCATGCGGCAGGAAGACGACAACCTTGCCGGAGGTCGCGGCCGAAAGCTGCTCGGCCAGGATCGTGGCAGCATCCTCCTTCCGCGCGGCTCCCGAGAGCCGCCGGCTCGCGGCGAGCAATGCGGTGATCGCCGAGGCCCGTCGCGCGGTTGCCCTGGCCTGATCCCGGACCCGCCCCGTAAGGCCACCCGTCGTCATCGCCACCGCGAAGAAGACGAGGAATGTCAGGACATCCGCTGGATGGCCGATCCAGAAGCTCAGCAGCGGCTCGAGGAAGAAGAAATTATAGGCAACAGCGGCGAAGGCTGCGGCTGTGACGGCCGGCCAGAGACCGAATGCGAGCCCCGATATCAACACGCTGACCATGAACAGCATGGCGAGATTGGCATTCTCGACACGGTTCTGGATCATCTCCCCGATGAGGATCGTGCCGCCAACCAGCGCAGCGGAGGCCAGATGCCCGCCCCATTGCAGCACCCGCTTCGGAGCCGGGGCTGACGGAACGGCAGGTCCAGACGCGGTTTCGGTGATGATGTGCAGCGCTGCGCCGTTCTGTGCCTCGAGCAGGGCTGGTGCCAGCGATCGGTGAAACCAGGCACGCCAACCCCGGCGGTGCGACTTGCCGACGACGATCTGGGTAACGTTGTTGCGCCTGGCATAGTCCAGCACGGTGGCAACGAGATCGTCGCCGGTCAGCACGACATTGGCGGCGCCAAGCTGTTCGGCGAGCTTGAGCGCTTCCGACAGGCTGCGGCCGCGGGCCGAATCCGGCTCGACGCGGTTCGGTCGCTCGACATGTGCCACCGTCCAGGGCGCGTCCATCATCATGTCGGAGAGGCGCCGTCCCGCGCGCACCAGCGAACTCGCCATGGCGTCCGGCCCGATCAGGACCAGGATGCGCTCGCCGGCAGCCCACGGACCCTCGACACCGGCACGCTTCATCGCCTGGCTGAGCTGGTCGTCGACGGTCTGGGCGGCGCGGCGCAGCGCCAGTTCGCGCAGCGCCGTCAGGTTCTCAGGCTTGAAGAAATTGTCGGCCGCAAGCCGCGCCGTTTCGGGCAGATAGACCTTGCCCTCCGCCATGCGCTGGCGCAGTTCGGTCGGGGTGATGTCGATCAGCTCGATCTCGTCGGCCCGGCTGAGGACGCTATCCGGCACCGTTTCACGCTGGCGCACACCGGTGATCTTCCAGACCACGTCGACGAGGCTCTCCAGATGCTGGACGTTCAGCGTCGTCCAGATGTCGATACCGGATTCGAGCAGTTCCTCGACATCCTGCCAGCGTTTCGGGTGGCGGCTGCCGGGAGCGTTGGAATGGGCGTATTCGTCGACGAGCAGGAGGCGCGGTTTGACGGCCAGCGCCGCATCGAGGTCGAATTCCAGCAGGGTCCGGCCGCGATGCTCGATCGGCCGGCGCGCCATGACCTCGAGCCCGTCGAGCAGGGCCTCGGTCTCCCGCCTCCCATGGGTCTCGACCACGCCGACAAGGACCTCGCCATGCTCGGTCTGGGCGCGGCGGCCCTGGGACAGCATCTCGTAGGTCTTGCCGACGCCTGGAGCCATGCCGAGAAAAATCTTGAGCCGGCCGCGTTTGCGGCCGGCCTGCGCCAGAAGGGCATCGGGATCGGGGCGTCCCTGCTCCCGGAATCTGGTCTCGTCTGCAGTCATAGTGCTGGGCTCATGGCGCCTTAGCTTGCGGCTTCGGATAACGCGCGTCGAGGGCGAGATTGGCAGTCAGCACGTTTACACGCGAACGACCGAGAAAGCCGAAGGTCGGCCCCTGCGTATTCGCTGCGATGATCGCCGCAACCTGGTCCGGGGCGATGCCGCGGGTTTTGGCGATGCGAGCGACCTGGCGGGCCGCGTTCTCCGGAGAGATATGGGGATCCAGACCCGAAGCGGAAGCGGTGACCGCATCGGCCGGCAGGGAGCCCTTCCCGTCGGCCTCCCGCAGCGCCTCGGCATCGGCCTTGATCCGCGCAGCGAGGTCCTCGTTCATGGGGCCCAGATTCGAGCCCGAGGAGCCGGCTGCATCATAGCCGTCCTTGCCGGCGGCGGAGGGGCGGGGACGCAGATAGGCGTCACCCTTGAAGTTCTGGCCGATCAGCTGCGAACCGACGATCTCGCCTTGCGCATTGCGGATCAGCGAGCCGCCGGCCTGGGACGGGAAGGCCGCGCCGGCGATACCGGTCACGCCGAGCGGGTAGGCGAGGCCGAGGAGGAGGGTGAAGAACACCATCGAGACGATGGCGGGGCGAAGATGGGACAGCATGGTGGTGCTCCTTGTCCGCGGCGTCAGGCGAGCTTCAAGGCTGTGACGATCATGTCGATCAGCTTGATTCCGACGAAGGGCGCGATCAGCCCGCCGATGCCATAGAGGGTGAGGTTGCGCGAGAGCAGCTTGGCGGCGCCGATGGCGCGGTAGCGCACGCCGCGCAGAGCCAGCGGGATCAGCGCGATGATGACCAGCGCGTTGAAGATCACGGCAGAGAGGATGGCGCTGTGCGGGCTCGTGAGCCCCATGACGTTGAGGGCGCCCAAGGCCGGCAGCGCGGCCACGAACAGGGCCGGGATGATCGCGAAATACTTGGCGACGTCGTTGGCGATCGAGAAGGTGGTCAGCGCTCCGCGTGTGATCAGGAGCTGCTTGCCGACCTCGACGATCTCCAGGACCTTGGTCGGATCACTGTCGAGATCGACCATATTGCCGGCCTCGCGGGCGGCCTGTGCACCGGTCTGCATGGCAACGCCGACATCGGCCTGCGCAAGCGCCGGGGCATCATTGGCGCCGTCGCCGCACATCCCGACGAGACGGCCCTTGGCCTGCTCGGTGCGGATCATGCGCAGCTTGTCTTCCGGCGTCGCCTCGGCGAGGAAATCGTCGACGCCGGCTTCGGAAGCGATGGCTGCAGCGGTGACGGGATTGTCACCGGTGATCATCACGGTCCGCACACCCATGCGGCGAAGATCGGCGAAGCGATCCTTGACGCCAGGCTTCACCACATCCTTGAGGTGGATGACGCCGACCAGCGCACCGTTCTCGCTGACCGCGAGCGGCGTGCCGCCCGAGCGGGCGATGCGGTCGACGGCGTGGCGCATCTCGGTCGGAACCTGGCCGTCGCGCAGATCTAGCATGGTCAGCACAGCATCGACCGCGCCCTTGCGCCAGGACTGCCCGTTATCGTCGAGGCCCGACTGACGCGTCGTCGCGCTGAAGGCGATCGCGGTCGCATGGTCCGGGATGCTGGCGGTTATGCCCTGCTCCCGCGCGAGTTCGACGATCGAGCGGCCCTCGGGGGTCTCGTCGGCGAGAGAGGCCATGAGTGCGGCGCGCAGCGCGTTGTCCGGACGAACGCCCGGCGCCGGGATGACCTCGACCGCCATGCGGTTGCCAAAGGTGATCGTGCCGGTCTTGTCGAGCAGCAGCGTGTCGATATCGCCCGCCGCTTCGACGGCGCGCCCGGAGGTCGCAAGCACATTGACCTTGAGCAGCCGGTCCATGCCGGCGATGCCGACTGCGCTGAGCAACCCGCCGATCGTGGTCGGGATCAGCGTGACGAAGAGCGCGCCGAGCACCATCGGATCGAGCGAGATTCCGGAGAAGGCGCCAAGGCCGGTCAGGGTGACGACTGCGACCAGGAAGACGAGCGTCAGGCCGGCGAGCAGCACGGCAAGCGCGAGCTCGTTGGGTGTCTTGCGCCGGTCGGCACCTTCCACCATCGCGATCATGCGATCGAGGAAGGAGGAGCCCGGCTGCGACGTGACCTTCATCTTGATCCAGTCGGAGACCACCGTGGTGCCACCGGTGACAGCCGAGCGGTCGCCGCCGCTCTCCCGGATCACAGGAGCGGATTCGCCCGTGATCGCGGCCTCGTTGACCGAAGCGACACCCTCGATGATCTCGCCATCGGCCGGGATCACATCGCCGGCCTCGACCAGCACGAGATCGCCGGGAACGAGCTTGTGGGCCGGGGTCGGGATCATCGCATTCCGCTCAGGGTCGATGATCAGCTTGGCCTTGGTGGTGACGCGGGCGGCGCGGAGCGAATCCGCCGCTGCCTTGCCGCGCCCCTCGGCAATGCTCTCGGCAAAATTGGCGAAGAGCACGGTCAGCCAGAGCCAGGCCGCGATCTGGATCGGAAATCCGGCAGGCGCGCCGGAGGAAAGGGCAACCGCGGCGGAAACCGTCGCGAGCGCCGCGACGACCTCGGTGGCCAGGATCACGGGATTGCCGGTGAGCTTGCGCGGGTCGAGCTTGACGAAGGCGCTTTTCAGCGCCGTCAGCACGACGCTCTGGTCGAAGCTGGAGGATTTGACGAAGGACATACTCATGGAAGCTTTCCTTTGTCGGCTCAACGAGCCGCCGCAAGCACCTGGAAGTGCTCGACGATTGGTCCGAGCGCGAGCGCCGGGAAGAATTGCAGGCCACCCAGGATCAGGATGATGCCGATCAGCAGGCCGACGAAGAGCGGGCTGTCCGAGGGCAGAGTGCCGGCGGTGGGCTGGAGCTTCGGCTTGACCGCGATGGCGCCCGCGATGGCGAGCACCGGGATGGCATAGGCGAAGCGGCCGAGCAGCATCGCGATACCGAGCGTGGTGTTCCACCAGGGCGCATTGGCAGTCAGACCCGCATAGGCCGAACCGTTGTTTCCGGTCGCCGAAGAGTAGGCGTAGAGAATTTCGGTCAGACCGCGCGGCCCCTTGTTGAGCAGTCCCTCGAGCGCGACGGGCAGCACCGCAGCGATCGCGGAGAAGCCGAGAATCGAGAGCGGCAGGATGAGGACCGCCAGCATCGCGAGCTTGATCTCACGTGCCTCGACCTTCTTGCCGAGATATTCGGGTGTACGCCCGACCATCAGGCCGGCGACGAAGACCGCGAGCAGTGCCATCACCACCATGCCGTAGAGGCCGGAACCAACGCCGCCGGGCAGAATCTCGCCGAGCTGCATCAGGAACATCGCAACGCCGCCTCCGAGAGGCATGTAGCTGCCATGCATGGAATTGACCGAGCCGTTCGAGGCACCGGTGGTCTGGGCGGCCCACATGGCCGACGTGGCGGCGCCGAAGCGGACTTCCTTGCCTTCCATGTTGGCGGAGGCATCGGGGATGCCAGCGGCGACCATTGCCGGCTGCGGCGTCAGCGTCTCGGACGCGTAGATGGCCGAGGCCGCGACGCCGACGAGGATCGCCATGACCGCGATCAGCGCGCGCGCCTCGCGGCGTGCACCGGCGACACGGCCGAAGGCGATGACCGTGCCGAAGGCGAGCGCGTTCAGTGAAACCACCTCGATCAGGTTGGTCAGCGGAGTCGGATTCTCGAGCGGGTGCGCCGAGTTGACGTTGAAGATGCCGCCGCCATTGGTGCCCCATTGCTTGATGGCTTCCTGGCTCGCGGTCGGGAACAGCGAGATCACCTGCTTCGCACCTTCGACAGTCGAAGCCTCGACATTTGCGAGCAGCGTCTGCGGCACACCGGCTGCCACCAGGGCGAGGGCCGTGAGGATGGACAGGGGCAGCAGCACGTAAAGCGTTGTACGCGTCAGATCGACCCAGAAATTGCCGAGTCCCTCGCCGCGATCCGCAGCGAAGGCGCGCGACAATGCAGCGGCGACCGCGAGGCCTGCGCCGGCCGAGACGAAATTCTGCACGGTGAGCCCAGCCATCTGGCTGAGATTGCTCATCGTCGTCTCGCCACCATAGGACTGCCAGTTCGTGTTGGTGACGAAGCTGACGGCGGTGTTGAAGGCCAGGTGCGGCGACAGCCCGTCAAAGCCTTGCGGATTGAGCGGCAGAATGCCCTGCAGACGCAACATACCGTAGAGCAGCGCGAATCCAGCGGCGCTGAAGGCAATCAGCGCGCCGGCATAGCCGAACCAGCCTTGCTGCCGGTTGCGGTCGACGCCGAAGGCCGCATAGGCCACGGCTTCGACCGGCTTCAGCACCGGATCGAGCCAGGTTCGTTCGCCCGCCCAGACGCGAGCCATGAAAATTCCGAGTGGCCAACCCACGGCCACAGTCAGCGCGATCGTGAAAACGATCTCGGCCCAGCCCCGCCAGTCCATGCGAGGTCTCCTTTATGAAAGCTGTGTCAGAAGCGGTCGGGGCGCAGCAGCGCAGCGACCATGTAGACCGCGAGCCCAAGCGCCGCGGCCCCGTAAAGCCAGGTGAGCGCCATGGTCGTCAGACCTTGCGCAACTGCGCAGCATAGGCCGCGAAGAGCACGAAGGCTCCGAGCCCGAGCGCAATGAAGACGATGTCGGCCATGGCCAATCTCCAGTCAGGTTAGACCGGAGATGTGGTGCCTGGGGCAGTAAGGGGTCGAGGGGAAAGGCTGGGGGGAGGCATAAGGGCTCCATAAAGATCGTCTGCAGCAACGATCTTTCGCTGGTCACCGGCGTTGTGCCTTGCAGGGTCCAGCGAAGCGATCGTCATGACCATTCAGGAGATGCCGGCATCAAAGGCCTACCGCCTGCTTGAGGCCGGACCGATCGTTCTCGTCACGACCTCGGACGAGGGGCGGCCAAACGTCATGACCATGGGTTTCCACATGGTGATGCAGCATGCGCCGCCGTTGATCGGCTGCGTCATCGGCCCCTGGGATCACAGCTACAAGGCGCTGCGGGCGAGCGGCGAGTGCGTGATCGCGATCCCGACCGTCGACCTCGCCCGGAAGGTGGTCGATATCGGCAATTGCTCGGGCGGTGAGATCGACAAGTTCAAGCGCTTCCGGCTCACTGCCAAGCCGGCGAAGGACGTCACGGCACCGTTGATCGGCCAATGCCTCGCCAATATCGAGTGTCGCGTTGCCGAGCGGAGCATGATCGAGCGCTACAATCTGTTCATTCTCGAAGCCGTGCGGATCTGGGTCGACGCGGAACGCAAGGAACGTCGCACGCTGCATCATCGCGGCGACGGTACCTTTGTGGCCGACGGCAAGATCATCGACCTGCGCGAGCGCATGGTGCTGTGGAAGCAGTTTCAGGACTAAGCCGCACGCATGCCGAGCCCGGCGCGACGGGGCTAGAAGCAGCACTCACCAGTACCAGGGGCGCCCGCCATAGGGATAATAGCCCCAGCCGGGGCCTCCTGCCTGTTCGAAGCGATAGAGACGTGCCGCGGAGCGTGCCAGATCGACGTCGAGCAGGCATTTCGCAAATGCGTCGGTGCCTGGCCGGAAGCCATAGGATCGGCAGCGCATCTCGTCGGCGCTACGCTGCTCTGCCGCGGTGATGGTTTGACAGGACGCCAGGCCGCCGGAAATCAGCATCATGGCGAGTAACGAGGCTCTCTTCATGATGCGGCTCCTCTGTAGGCAACGATTGGATCGTTTGCCACATTGATGGCCAAGATGTGGCCGCATGGGCCGCCGAGCCAATGCAAGCGGCCCATGAATCGTGCCAAAATCTCTTAATGCGTGGATTGGCCGGCCTCTGGAATCTCGTAGCCGTGAGAGGCATAGGCGCTCAGCTTATTGCGGAGCGTTCTGATCGATATGCAAAGCATGGCGGCCGCATGGGTGCGATTGCCGCCGGTTTCCTTCAAGGTGGCGAGGATCAGATCGCGCTCGACATCTGCGACAGGTCGCCCGACGAGATGTTCGGCACCGTTCTCAGGGTCGAAAGCCTGCATGTCATCTTCCCTTTGTGAGCCCCCAGCTCCAACTCAGAAGACGATCCAAAAGGGGGCGAAAAGGGTTAATGGGAGGTAAATGCCCATCCTGGTTACGCGATCTTCCGTAGCAGCATCGGATGTGTGCTGGCCTCCAATCCCGCGAATCTCGCCGCACTGGGATCGCTGGATAGCCCCGACCTCGAAACCTCATGTCCTGATGGCGAAAGCTCTGGCTTCTTCATGAAAACAGTCAGTAATATGGCGGCGGCCTGAGCCGCCGCCAACTCGGTCAGCTCTTGAGCTTGGCGTTGCACTGGCTCCAGTAGCCGCCGCCCTTCTCGATCCATTTCAGAGTGCCGTTGGCGTTGGCGGTCTTGTTGGCATTGTACTGATCCGCGCAGGTCTTCAGCCGGGCCTTGCCGGGCGACTCATCCGAGTATTTCTGCGCGACGGTCTTGGGGAACACCGCCGCCTTTGCCCGAGCAGGAGCGGCGGCCGGCTTGGCTCCGGGCGTTGCCGGTGCGGCAGCTGGAGCCGGAGCGGCGGGAGCTTCCTGGACAGCTGCGGCCGCATCGCTCTCTGCGGCATCGTCATCACCGCACTGGGCCTTGCGGAAATCGTTCCACTTCTGCCCCTTCAGCGTATTCGCTTTCTTGGCGTCCTGATACTTCGTACTACATTCCTTCATCGTCAGCGCCTGGGACGATGAGGAAAAGACGGTCGCGAGCACGAATGCCGACGCGGCTGCCAGGATCACTTGTCTAGCCATGGTCTGGTCTCCCAATGCCCGGCCACTGCCGGCCTGGAGATGGCACTCTATTTTCGCGGTTCAGGCAAGCGCCGAGGGTAAGATCGCGACCGTGCCGATGCGGCCTTCGGCCCGACGAAGGGGCGAGACCGGATCCGGCGACATCGCCGAAGCAACTCGCCTTGCTGCGGTGCCGCCTATCCGAGTTCCAGGGTGGTCACGCCAAACAACTCGGGCGGGAGAGGAAAGGGCCTGCCCAGATACATTCGCGTCGTCTCGAATCCGGGCCGAAGGCCGCCGTCGACCAGCATGTCGATGAACCGCTGCCGTGCGGCCGGAACGTCGATATGGACGTCACCTTCGGCAAAAGAGCCCAGATGCTGAACCAGCGTGGCGGCCGTCGCGTCGTCGACCGCAGATAGCCCACCGATCTTCCAGCCCGAGCGGCACTTGCGCATCACGCCGTACCCAGTCACCGCGCCATCCGAGGTTGCGACACATGCATGATGTGGCGGCATGAGCCAGTGCGTCAGGAAAGTTTCCCGCGTCTCCGGAAAGCTCCTTCGATCAAAGGCCATGACTTCGGGCAGGAGATTCGGGGTGACGCTGTTCACCGTCCGATTTTCAACCAGGCGGTGCTCGAAAGCGCCTCCGAACCGGATGGTTCGGTAGGCGGGCGCAAAACCTTTTCGCCGATAGTTCTCGAATTGCTCGTCGACGCCGTCGAGCCCAATTATGCGCCCGTCGAGCCGGGCCATGCCTGCGTCCCAGACAGCCTTGCCATGACCTCTGCCGCGCATATCCTTGCGGCAGATATAGAGGCCGATGAATCCGTAGGTCGTTCCATAGGCGGCCGCCGAGATGCCCGCGACCATCTCGTCACCGACGAAGGCGCCAATGAAGCCATCAGGGTCGGTCGCACGGAACGCTACCGGGTCATCGAGGCCGGGATTCCAGCCCTCCGCGGCAGCCCAGTCCACGAGTTGCTCGACTTCGAGCATCTCGAGCTTGCGAATGATGCGCTCGCTCATTCCGCTGCAAGCCTTTGCGGTGTGGGGAGGTGCATGGATCCGATCTAACGCTTCGCGCTGGGCCTTGCATAGTCACCGCGCTCCGAGGGCGTCAGCAGGCTGTCGTGTTCAGGCCGGGGCGTAAGCCTGCAGATGGCGGGCGTAGCGCGTGAGCGGCAGACAGATGACGAAATAGATCAATGCGACCAGGCCATAGACGGTGAGGGGCTCAAAGGTCGCATTCGAGATGGCGTTGGAGGTTCGCATCAACTCGTCGAATCCGATGATCGAGGTCAGCGCCGTGCTTTTGACGAGCTGCACGAGATAGCCGACCACGGGGGCCCGTGTGATCGCGAAGGCCTGAGGCAGGATCACCAGCCGCATCTGATTGGGGTAGTGCAGGCCGAGGCTTTTGGCGGCATCCCATTGGCCCTTCGGCAGGGCCTCGACCCCGCCGCGCCAGATCTCCGCGAGATAGGCGCTGGCGCAAAGGGTCAGGGCGACGACGGCCGCCGACCAGGGTTCGATGCGGAAGCCGATCAGCGGAAGCCCGAAGAAGACCAGGAACAATTGCATCAGCAGGGGCGTGCCCTGGAACAGCCCGATATAGAGTTCGGCGACATGACGCAGCCAGTGACGGGCTGATACCCGTGCCAGCAGGATCGCCATCCCAACGACCCCGCCGCCGATGAAGGCGACAATCGAGAGCAGGATCGTCCAGCGTGTCGCGAGCAGCAGATTGCGCAGGATATCCCAGAAGGTGAAGTCCATCAGGAGGCCCCCCCGATCAGGACTTTCCGTCCGGTGAGGCCCAGGATGCGGCGCAACCCGATACTCAACGCGAGATAGACCAGGGTGACGACGAAATAGGTCTCGAAAGCGCGGAAGCTGCGCGCCTGCAGCATGTCCGCCTCATAGGTCAATTCGCGCACCGAGATCTGCGACACCGCCGCGGATTCCAGCATCATGATAATGACCTGGCTCTGCAACGCCGGGAAAATCACCTTCAGCGCCTGTGGCAGGACAATCTTGACGAAGACCAGCGCGGGGCGCAGCCCAAGTGCGCGACCGGCCTCCCTCTGGCCATTGGGCACGGCATCCAGCCCGGCGGCGACGATCTCGGTGCCATAGGCCGAGAGGTTGATCGTCATCGCGAGGATCGCTGCGACTGCAGGATCAAGCCGCAGGCCAAGGCTGGGCAGGCCGAAGAAGATGAAGAACAGCTGGACCAGAAAGGGCGTGTTCCGGATCAGCTCGACATAGCTGCCGACCATGCGGCGCAGCCAGGGAGAGCGGCTGCGCACCGCCGCTGCCCCCAACACGCTGCAGACCGTTCCGAGCACCGTCGTGACGGCGATCAAGCCCACCGTCGCCATCGCGCCGCGCGCGATGGGTTCGGAGGCCTGGCTCAGCCAGTCGAAGTTGAGACTGTAGGCCAAGCTTCAGAGATCCTTGGGATCAAGCGGCTTGCCGAGCCACTTGAGCGAAGCCTTGTTGAGCGTGCCGTCGGCGAGCAGCTTGGCGACAATCTCGTTGAGCGCCTGCTTGAGACGCGGCTCGTTCCTGTTCAGCGCGATATGGTCCGGCGACGTCATCAGCTGGAACTTCTGCTCGGGCTTCAACGTCGTCTGGCGCGAGAGCACCTGGGCGCCGACATCATTGCCGACGACCATCAATTGGGCCTGGCCCGAGATGAAGGCCTGGATGACGGAATTGTAGCTGTCGAAGCGCTTGATATCGGCGGAGGGCGGTGCCGCCTCGGTGAGCGAGGTGTCTTCCAGCGTGCCGCGGCTCACCGCGATCGACTTGCCGGCGAGATCCGCCTTGCCCTCGACCTTTACGGCCTGCGGTCCGATGACGGCGATGTAGTAGGGGGCGTAGGCGGCGGTGAAATCGATCACCTTCTCGCGCTCGGCGCTGTGGCCGACGCTGAGCAGGATGTCGACGCGACGCTCGGTCAGGTACGGGATGCGGTTCTGGCCGGTTACGTTGACCAGGTTGAGCTTCACCTTCAGCGCGTTGGCTATGGTCTCGGCGACGTCGATGTCATAGCCCTTGAGGCTCATATCGGCGCTGGCCGATGAGAAGGGCGGAAAATCCGCGAAGACACCGACCTTCAGG
This sequence comes from Hyphomicrobiales bacterium, assembly GCA_900470095.1. Classification (GTDB taxonomy): domain Bacteria; phylum Pseudomonadota; class Alphaproteobacteria; order Rhizobiales; family Beijerinckiaceae; genus Allobosea. The sequence goes on along the minus strand of UBZM01000010.1, from coordinate 89,234 downwards.
GTGCCTGCCTTCGTGATGTCGTCGAGAGCGTCGGCACGAACCGGGGCCGTCGCAAGGCCGATGCCGGCCAGCAGGCTGAGTGCCAGCAGCGATGTCTTGATCGAGGAGGTCGTGGTCATTTGGTTCATCCTTCCCTGAGAACGCTAGGCGGCAAGCCCGGTCGGGTTGCCGGCGGGCATGGTGATGCAGGCATCGACCGGAAAGCCGATCGTCACGGCCTGACCTGGCCCAAGGCCGTCACCGACACGGTTAGCCTGCATCACGAGAATCTGCTCGCCGCCGGCCATCTCGACCAGGATCTGGCGGGTGGAGCCGAGCAGGGCGACATTGAGGATCCGGCCCTTCGCACTGTTGGCCATTCCATGTTGATCAGCGTCGTCGGCGGCGGACAGGATGATGTTCTCGGGGCGGACACAGATGTCGATTGCGTCCGATGGGCAGTCCGGCACGGTGAGCGACAGGCCCGATCGGCTCAGGGCCCGGGCGAGGCCGGTTTCACGCCGCGTCACCTGGGCTTCGATCCAGTTGGTGCGCCCCATGAAATCGGCGGCGAAGCGCGAGCCGGGGCGGCCATAGACGTCTGAGGGGGCGCCGACCTGGACGATGCGGCCCGCCTGCATCAGGAAGACGCGCTCACCCAGGCTCATCGCCTCTTCCTGGTCATGGGTGACGACCATCGCCGTCGAATTGACGGCGGCCAGAACCTGCTTGAGTTCGGCGCGCAGATCCTGCCGCAGCTTGGCGTCGAGCGCCGAAAGCGGTTCGTCGAGCAGGATGAGACCTGGCCGCGTGGCGAGCGCACGGGCGAGGGCCACGCGCTGCTGCTGGCCTCCACTGAGCTGATGCGGCCGGCGGCTGCCAAATCCCTGCAACCTCACCAGCGCCAGCATCGCCTCGACACGATCGGGAATCTCGCGCCTGTCAGCACCGCGGTGGCGCAGCCCGTAGGCAATGTTCTCCGCAACGGTCATGTGCGGGAACAGGGCATAATGCTGGAACAGCAGCCCGACATTGCGCTCATAGGGCTTGAGCGCAGTGACGTCGCGGCCGCCGATGCTGACCGTGCCGTGGTCGGGCCGTTCGAACCCGGCAATGACCCGCAGGATGCTGGTCTTGCCGCAGCCGCTTGGCCCCAACAGAGCAACGGTTTCGCCGGCGGCGATCGAGAAGGAAACGTCATCGACGGCCGTAACGGCACCGAAGCGGCGGCTGACCCTATGAAACTCGACGGCGTTGCTCACGGCGTGACCCCTATGAACGAAACAGCCCCTGGCCCAACAGGCGGTCGAAACCGACGAAGCGCTCGAGAACGATGATGAGGACGGCGCTGACCGCCATCAGGAGAACGGCAGCGGCTGCGATCGTCAGATCGAAGGACGCGCGCATGTTGCTGACGAGGGCGACCGGCAAGGTGTAGGTCGAAGGGTCCGTCAGGAACATGCTGACTGCGACATCGTCCAACGACACGGCGAAGGCGAAGACTGCGCCTGTAACCATGCCGCTTCGGATCAGGGGCAAGGTGATGTTCCAGAAGGCTTGGTGTTCCGTCGCGCCAAGGACCAGCGCCGCTTCTGTCAGACGCCTGTCCCGACCGCTGAGGCTGGCGAGCACCGTGCGCACGACATAGGGCAGGGTGATCACGATGTGGCCGCAAAGCAGTCGGGTGAAGCCGTCGACGATGCCGATGCGCGACAAAAACAGCAGCAGGGCAAAACCGATCACCACCGCCGGCACGATGAGCGGCGAAAGGAACACGGCCATCACCAGGGAGCGACCGGGAAAATTGCTGCGGTCGAGCGCGACCGCAGCGGCCGTGCCGATGAACACATCGACGGATGTGGTCAGGACGGCGATCTTGAGGCTGGTCGCCAGGCCGGTGGTGACGTAGTCGAGCGAGACCAGCTTCTCGAACCAGCGCATGGACAACGCCGGGGGCGGCAAGGGACCAAGGAAACTGCGCGCGTCGAAGGCGAGCAGGCAGGTGACGAGAAGCGGCGTCACCAGGAAGGCAAGCACCAGCCCAAGCATCGCGATCATCGCGCCACCGAGGAGCCGGTCGCCAAGGCGCTTTGCGGTACCGGTCATGAGCGCGAGCCCCTACGACGTTGCACCAGCGAAACCAGAGACAGCACGAGCAGCGAGATGACGAGCATCACGATGGAGACCGCGGCGCCGCTGGGATAGTTCGCGACATCGCTGAAGCGCGTGTAGATCGTGTTCGAGAGAAACAATACGCGGCCCTTGCCGAGCACCATCGGAATGACGAAGGCGCTGATCGAAAAGGTCATGGCGATCAGGAATGCCGAGACCAGCCCGGGCAGGGCCAGGGGAACGGTGATGCCGAGATGCGCCTTCCAGGCAGGAGCGCCCAGCGATTGCGCCGCATCGCAGAAGCGAGGATCGATATTCTGGATCGTTCCCAGAAGGGTCAGCGTGCACATCGGCACGACCGCATGGAGCAGGCCGGCCGCGACCAGGGTTTCGGTGTACCAGCGGCTTGTCGGCGAAATCCCGAGCGCCAGGAACAGGGGACGCGCAACCCCGACCGAGCCGAAGGCCAGTTCCAGCGCGTAGGTGCGCACCAGCATGCTAAGCAGGACCAGCATCACCAGAAGTCCGATGCAGACGGCGCGCTGGCGCGGCGAAAACCGCCGCACGATGCAATAGGCCAGCGGAAACGCCGCCAGCAATCCAGCAAGCGATGCCGCTGCGCTCAGCTTGAAGGTTTCGTAGAGCACGCCCGCGAAGGATGGCGTCGCGAGCTCGCGATAATTCTCCAACGTCAGAGGCGCATCGACGGCCGAGCCCACCCGGCCCGGCACATATTGCTTGAGGCTTTCCAACACGAGCCCGAACAGGGGCAGGGCAAAGATGGCGAATAGCAGCAGCAGACCCGGCGCGAGCAGGAAGAGCGTCGTGCGGGGCGGCGCCGGGATCGCGATCGGCGGGGGTTGGACTGGGATGGCGGTCATGGCACTCACAGCAGTGGCGCGATGTCGGACTCCCACCGTTTGGCCCAGGCGTCCTGCTGGCCCAGCACGACCTTGTAGTCCGGCACATGCACGAAACTCGCGAACTCCTTCGGTGTGAAGGAGAGATGGGCCAGCTCTGGCGGGATGGCAGCCTTGCTGTTCAGCGGCGCTTCGCCAGCCACCTTCGCGTAGAGCGTGCTCATCTCAGGGCTGATCGCAAAATTGATGAAATCGCAGGTCGCCTTGCGGCTCGGCCGGTTCTTCATGACGGCAAAGCCGCTTTGGTAGAGGAAGGTCGCCATGCCGGCCTGCTTGGTCAGGCGGGTAATCTTGAAGTTCTTGGCGACGGCGGCCCAGCTCGGCTCGGCAAAGAAGCCGACGGAAGTCTCGCCGGAGGTGAAGGAATTGGTGAAATCGACGTCGGTCACGGCAATGCGGCCGATATTGCCTGACTTCGCCAGATCCTTCATCAGCTTCCAGCCCGGCTCCATATTGGATTCGTTGCCGCCGCCCTGCAGCGCCAGCGCGACGATCTGCAGCATCATGCTCTGGGTTGGCCCGGGCCAGCAGATCGCGCCCTTGAGGCGCTTGTCGAAGAGGTCATCGATCTTGCTGATGGCGAAGGGGGCGGTGTCGGTCCGGTAGCCGAAATACATGCCACCAATAGCGCGAGGCACCGCTTTCACATTGCCCTTGGCATCCCTCATCATGATCTTTTCCGGAATGTCGGCCAGATTGGGGACATCGGCCGCCGTGATGGTCTCGACCCAATCCTCGGCGATCATGCTGTTGAAGGACCCCTCCCAGCCGGCGATGTAGTCGTAGTCGACCTTGGGCCAGGCCGCCTTGATCTTGGGGAGGATCGCTCCGGCGCCGCCCTGGTGCAGGACCCAGTTGAACTGTGCGGCGGATTGCTTGGCGGCGACCTGCTTCATCGCCTCGACGACATCGCCGCCCCATTCGACAGCGGTGAGGCCGCTCGCAGTCTGAGCCGTGGCCAGATGCGGCCAGGCGAGCCCTGCAGCGCCGGTCGCGCCGATCAGGGACAGAAGATGTCGGCGTGTCATCGTCATGGTGTCAGGTCCTTCGCGCCGGAGGGTCGAGGGCCACAGGCTGTGCCGATCGTGCGGGACGATCAGGCTCCCGAGCCGTTCAGAGGCACAATTGCACTCGCAAGCAGGCCGCGGCGGTAGGGCGAAAATGCTTGTCCGGCTATAAGCGGGCGTGAATGCCGGAGCCGGTTCAGGGGCGGCGCAGGTCGCTCTGCTGGGCGATGAAATCCGAGAGGTAACGCGCTTCGCTCGGCGCGCCGGTCCGTGAATAGAGCCCGATGCTGACTTCGACCGGCTCAGGCAGTCCGGCGGCATGGTCGAGCACCCGACAATCCTCCGGGATCGTCGCCGCGATCATCGGGCCGATGCCAATGCCGACGCGCACGGCCGTCGCCATGGCGACCAGCGTCGAAGCTTCGCAGACGATCTTCCACTGCAGGTCATGACCCGACAGTGCGGCCAGCGCAGGCGTGCGCCAGGGGCAGGATTCCTCGAACATGATGATGGGCAATGGCGAACTCGTCGAGATCACCATGTCCGAGCGCACGACCCAGAGCAGCCGGTCGGACCAGACCAGGGTCGGCTTGCGGTTGAGCCGGGTCGTGTCGCAAACCACGATGTCGAGCTTCTCGTTCTCGAACATCGCGGCAAGGCGCTTGTTGGGCTCGACGATGATATCGATGTCGACCTTGGGGTTCTGGTCGCGAAAGGCTTTCAGGATTTCAATCAGACGCGTCGCGGCGAAATCCTCGACGACCCCGAGCCGGACCCGCCCTTCGATCATCTTGCCGTTGAGGCGTTTTCCGATCTCGCTGTTGAGCCTCAGGATTTCGCGGGCATAGGGCGTGAGCAGGACGCCGTTATTGGTCAGCTCAAGCCCCTTCGACGAGCGCTCGAACAGGTCGCTGCCGAGCAGTTCTTCAAGCTTGCGAATCTGCATGCTGACCGCCGCCTGTGTGCGGTTCAGCGACAAGGCGGCACCATTGACCGTTCCGACTTCAGCGACGGTCAGGAAGGCGCGCAGCAGATAAGGATCCAGTTCCAGCATCGCGCCCGCACCATATCATCGAAGCTGGTTCTACGCAGCCATACCGGCAGGCCTGCGGCCGCCTGACCCGCGCGTCCACCCGCCCCCGAGAGGAGGCAAAGGGGGGGCGCTATTCAGTTTCGCTTATAGGGCCGCGTGCCTTTTCGCCGTTCCGGCCGCCTCGTTCTTTTGCCAGCCTTCCGGGCTTCCGCATCATTCCCTGCAGGTTGCCATGCCCTTCGACAATGCCGCCCTCGACCGCTTGCGCCAGCGCTACGCTTCGGCCGGCGGTGGCGAGATGCACGATCCTCATTTCAAGGCCGTCGCGGACACCATTTTTCAGGGCGCGGACCGGCGCAAATGGCCGTTCGCCGATCCGGCAACTTTCCTCGACGCTCCCTTTCTGGCGGACGGGCTCTCGGCTGAAAAACTGGCCGGGCTCGACGTCGCATTGATTGGCGTGCCGATGGACCTGGGCGTGACCAACCGTGCCGGCGCCCGGCTTGGGCCCCGCGCTGTCCGCGCCGTCGAGCGCATCGGACCGTATGAGCATGTGCTGCGCGTTGCGCCGCTCGGCAGATTACGCGTTGCCGATGTTGGAGATATCGCGCTCAGCAGTCGATACAGCCTGGCTGATTGCCATGCAGATATCGAAGCTTGCTACCGTATGATCGGCGAAACCGCGACGATACCGCTCTCGGTTGGTGGCGATCATTCGATCACCGGCTCAATCCTGAAGGGACTGGGCGCCAAGCGCCCGGTCGGCATGATCCATATCGACGCGCATTGCGACACCGCCGGACCCTATGAAGGCTCGAAATTCCATCACGGTGGCCCGTTCCGGGAAGCGGTCCTGGCCGGCGTGCTCGATCCCACGCGGACGATCCAGATCGGAATCCGGGGAGGCGGCGAATATCTCTGGGAGTTCTCCTTCGATTCCGGAATGACCGTGATCCATGCCGAGGAGATCGGCGCCATGGGGCTTGCAGCGGTGATCGAGAGGGCGAAGGCCGTTGTCGGTTCTGGGCCCGTCTATGTCTCCTTCGACGTCGACAGCCTCGACCCGGGCTTCGCCCCTGGTACCGGCACGCCCGAGGTCGGAGGCCTCCTGCCGCGCGAAGTGCTGGAGATCCTGCGTGGCGTCGCAGGCGTCGACATCATCGGCGGTGACGTCGTCGAGGTTGCTCCGCAATACGACCCGACCACCAATACCGCGCAAGTGGCGGCGCAGGTTCTGTTCCAGCTGCTCTGCCTCGTGGCCTGCAAGAAGTGATCCTGCCCGAGCCTGATCGCGGCGCAGGTCAATTCTCGGGCTGCCGCATGCCACGTTTCACTGGTGCCGGCCCCTGGCTCAGCTTGCCTGATCTGTCCATGACCGGAGTCCAGGCGCCGGGCGGGGAAGCGGTGGCTTCACGGGGCGCCTGGTGCGTCCTGCACGGAAATGGCGGCGGCGATTGGCGCGGTGCCCTGCTGGCCGCCGGCTCCAGCGACTGGAAGGGCTGTCGGGTGGGGTAGCGCCCGCAACGTCTGCACGCTCAGTGACGATCGAGGCACGGTCAGCGGTATTGCATTTATAGTCGTCAATATGCATTATTGGGCATGGTTCCGAACCCGTCCTCGATGTCCCGGACAAGCCGCCTTGCCGGCCGCGACTATGTGGTTGCGGACTTGCAGGCGAATCTGGGGGCCGATCTCCTTCGCCTGCCGCATGTCCTGCGCATTCTCGCCGAGAACGTCATTCGGCAGCCCATGGGAGCTGACGAGCGCGAAGCGGTGCTGCAGGGCTTTCGCGCCTGGCTCGCGGGCGGGCGTTCGGATGCCGAGATCGCCTTTTTGCCAGGGCGTGTTCTCATGCACGACACGACCTGCACGCCCGCGCTGGTCGATGTCGCCGCCATGCGTGACGCGATCGCGGAAAGCGGCGGTGATCCCAGGGGCCTCAGCCCGATCCTTCCGGTCGACGTCTCGGTCGATCATTCGCTCGGCGTCGATCTTTCGGCGTCGCCGGACGCGATGCGCGTCAATCTCGAACGGGAATACAAGCGAAACGGCGAGCGCTACCGCTTTCTCAAATGGTCGACGCAGGCCCTTGACGGGGTCCGGGTGCATCCGCCCGGCACCGGCATCATGCACACGATCAATCTGGAGCAACTCGCGACGGTCGTGACGACCCAGACCATCGACGGTCGACATTGGGCCGTCCCGGACACGCTGATCGGCACCGACAGCCACACCCCGATGATCAACGGCATCGGCGTCCTCGGCTGGGGCGTCGGCGGGCTCGAGGCCGAAAGTGTGATGTTCGGCATGCCGGTGATGATGCGCATCCCCGAGGTGATCGGCGTGCGCCTGATCAACCGCCTGCGTGAAGGTGTCAGTGCGACGGATCTTGCGCTGACGGTGACGCAACGGCTCCGTGCGCAGGGCGTTGCCGGCGCATTCGTCGAGTTCTTTGGGCCAGGGGCTGCGACACTGTCAGGTGGTGAGCGCGCCGTCATCGCGAATATGGCACCGGAATTCGGCGCCTCGACCGGATATTTCCCGATCGATCAAGCGACGCTGGCCTATCTCGCTCAGACGGGCCGCAAACCGGATCATATCGCGTTCGTCTCTGACTACGCCCGGGTCCAGACGCTCTGGTTCGACCCGCAGGCGCAACCACGCTTTACCGAGATCGTCGAGATCGATCTGGCGGAGATCTCGATCAGTCTCGCCGGCCCCCGCCGGCCGCAGGATCTGGTCGCGCCGCAGGAGGTGGTCCCCGCGCTCGAAGCCATGCCGCAGCCGAAGTCGGTCGCGACCGGGTTGCCACGCTTTCCCATTGCGATTGCCGCGATCACAAGCTGCACCAATACATCCGATCCGCGGTTGCTGGTGGCCGCGGGCCTGGTCGCGCGCAAGGCGCGCCAACTCGGCCTCAAGCGTCCAGCCTGGGTCAAGACATCACTCGCACCCGGTTCATCCGCGGCTGAGCGTTATCTTCGGCGCGCTGGCCTGCTCGAGGATCTCGAAGCGCTCGGCTTCGGCATCGTTGGTTACGGCTGCACCACCTGCATCGGAAATTCCGGCCCACTTCTCCCCGCAATGGATGAAGCGGTCCGCGCGGGCACGGTCTTGCCTGTCGCGATCCTCTCCGGCAACCGCAACTTTCCCGGCCGCGTCCATGGCCAGATCGACGCCGGCTTCCTGGCCTCTCCGGCGCTGGTCGTCGCCTATGCGCTGGCGGGAGATGCCGATCGCGACATCACCAAGGGCACTCTCACGACCACGGCCGAGGGAACTCCTGTCGACCTGGCGGCACTCTGGCCGAGCGGGGCCGAGATCGATTCCGCGTTTGCGCGAGCGCTTGATCCCGTCGATTTCGCTCAGGCGTTTGCGCAGGCCTCTGCGAGTAGAAGCTGGAAGGAACTCGATGCTCCGGCGAGTGCGGGTTTCCCCTGGGATCCGTCATCGACCTATCTGCGCCCTCCACCCTTCGCCCGCGCAGATCAGCCAGGCCGGCTCGGCCATTATCGCGCCCACCCCCTGATCGTGCTCGGTGACGACATCACGACCGATCACATTTCGCCCGCAGGCCAGATCCCGTCCGAGAGCGAGGCAGCGCAATGGCTGATCGCACAGGGCGAAGATGCCCAGGACCTCAACGTCTATGCCTCGCGGCGCGGCAACTGGGAGGTCATGCTGCGTGGCCTCTTTACCAATCGCACGGTCGTCAACCGTCTCGCGCCGCGCATCGCGCCCGGCTCGACCATCCATGTTCCGAGCGGCGAGACCCTGCCGCTCTGGCGGGTGGCAAACCGTTATCGCCAGTCAGGAGAGGCGATGGTCGTCGTCGCGGGTGAGCGGTACGGCACCGGTTCATCGCGCGACTGGGCGGCCAAGGGGCTCGGCCTGCTCGGTGTCGCGGCCGTTCTGGCTGAGAGTTTCGAGCGCATCCACCGGTCCAACCTGATCGGGATGGGCATTCTGCCGCTGTCGCTCTCGGCCGGGGAGGGCGTGGAAGCGCTGGCGCTTGCGCCAGGCGACATGATCGAGATCGAAGCCATGCCGCACGCCATCCTTCCGCGCTGCGAGGTTCCGGCAAGGCTCCATCGCAAGGCTGGGCATGCCCAATCGCTTGTTCTGCGCGCCGCCGTCGAAACCGCGCTCGAATGCGCGACGCTGCGCGCCGGCGGCATCATTCCGTTGATCCTCGGGCGCCACCTGACGGCACCCGCCACGTCCTTCACCGTCAGCGGCGAAGAGTTGCCCGGCCAAGCGCGGGCGTAACCGGCGCAACCGCGCCCAATCCAACACGATCGGGGAGGATCGAGATGACCATCGGCAGAATTTTCGCAGCGGGCCTGCTTGCCGCGATGGCGATGACGCCAGAACTGGCGACGGCCCAGACGCCGCCGCAGGAACTCAAGATCATCGCACCCGCCGGGCCAGGCGGTGGTTGGGATGGCGCCGCCCGCTCGATCCAGCAGGTGCTGACCGAGACGAAGGCGGTCCGCGGCGTCCAGGTCACGAATGTCACCGGTGCCGGCGGCACGATCGGGCTTGCCCAGTTCATCAACGGTGCCAAGGGCGATCCGAACCAGCTCCTGGTCAACGGCATCACCATGGTCGGGGCGATCCTGACCAACAAGTCGCCGGTCACGCTGGACCAGGTGACGCCGCTTGCGCGTCTCACCGGCGATCCGCTGGTCATCGTCGTTCCCGAGACGTCTCCACACAAGTCGATGAAGGACTTCCTCGCCGCGATCACGTCCGACGTCGCTCGAGTAACCTGGGCCGGTGGATCGGCCGGGGGGGCCGACCATATTCTTGCTGCGCTCGTGACGAAGGTGGCCGGCGCTGATGCCGGCAAGGTCAACTATGTCGCATTCTCCGGTGGCGGGGAGGCGCTTGCGGCCATGCTCGGAGGCCGTGTCACGGCTGGCGTTTCCGGCTATGGCGAGTTCGAGGGCCAGATCAAGGCCGGCAAGCTGCGCGCGCTGGCCATTTCCTCGGGCAAGCGGCTGGACGGCGTCGATGTGCCGACGCTGAAGGAACTCGGCTACGATGTCGAGGTGGTCAACTGGCGAGCGGTCATGGCTGCGCCGGGCATCAACGCCCAACAGAAGGCTCAGTTGACGAAGCTCTTCGATACGATGGTTGCGAGCGGCGAGTGGAAAGCGCTGCTGAAGGCGCGCGGCTGGGACGACTACTATCTTGCCGGGGAGCCCTTCGCAGCCTTCCTCAGGGAAGAGCAGGTTCGGGTCGGTGACATCCTGCGCACGATCGGTCTGGTGAAATAGGCACCTTGCCTGCGAGACGTGTCATCACCTAGAGCCACTGTCGGGGGCGCTCGCGCCGGCAGGGCTGGGACGATGGCAGGCAGTGGGAGACGAGACCTGGCGATCCCGCTCGCAGCTCAGATTCTCGATCAGATCCGAGAGGGGCATCTGGGCGCCGGGACACATCTGCGCTCACAGGATATCGCGACGCGTTTCGGCGTGTCGCGTTTTCCCGTCGGTCAGGCCTTGCAACTGCTTGCCGACAAGGGCGTCCTGAGCCACGAGCACAATCGCGGCTATTTTGTCGCTCAGGGGACGCCTCCCTCCGGCGAAGCCCTTGGCCTCGCCGAGCAGGACGGCGTCACGAAGGCCTATTTCCGCATCGCCGACGACCATCTGCGCGGCCGGTTGTCCGAACACGTCACCGAGTCCGATCTCAGGGACAGCTACGGACTGACCCGTGCCGAACTCCATGCAGTCCTGACGCGGATCAGCCAGGAGGGCTGGGCCGAGCGCCGCGCCGGCTATGGCTGGAGCTTCACGCCGGTTCTCACCACCCCGGAGAGCCTCGAGCAGACCTACCGTCTGCGGCTGGCGCTGGAGCCTGCCGCATTGCTCGAACCCGGCTATCATCTTGCGCCCGAGAGCATCGCTGCTTGCAGGGCTGCCGAGCGGAGGCTCCTCGACGGAGCGATCGAGACAGACAGCGCGGACGCGCTCCACGAACGCGGTGTCCGCTTCCACGAGACGATCGTCGCCGGCTCCGGAAATCCGTTCTTTCTGGAGACGATCCGACGGATCAACCGCATCCGCCGGCTGCTGTCCTATCGTTCGATGCTCGACCGCAAACGCTATCGGAGGCAATGCGAGGAGCATCTCGCCATTCTCGATAGCCTGGCCGCCGGCCGCCAGGAGGAGGCGGCCGAGAGGCTGCGGCAACATCTCGCCCACACGATCGAGAACCTATCCAGCATCCGGCCGCTCCTCGCCCCCTAGCAGGCTCCCAGGCGCAGAGGCGCAGCGTCCCGAAGGGGGCGCAAGCAGACTCAACGCTCGGCGACGACCTGTTCGAGCAGCGCCATGGCGGCAGCGCCATCGGCCGCGTTCGGTGCGGTCGTCGGCTCGCCGCGTGCCGCACGAACGAAGTCGCCGAGAAGCGCGTGATAGCCCTTGTGGTCCTCGTTGGCGGCGGCCGTCAGATTCGGCTCCCAGACCAAGGTGTCTTCGCCATCGATCAGGCTGGCCTCGGCCCGTGAGACCTTGAAGGGGGGCGCTCTGAAATAGCGGACTTCATGGACATTGCGGACCTCGACGCGGGTATGGTCGCCCATCACCTGCCACCATTCCATCGGCGTGCCGCGCGACTGATGCGTGCCCAAGACCAGGGTGCCGATGCCACCATTGGCAAAGCGGAAATCGACATGGAGCAGCAGCTTGCCCGGCGCCAGTTCGTGCCGCCTCGCGCTCACGCTCGCGACTTCGCCCATCAGGTGCGGCACGAGGTCGAAATAATGCACGCAATGATGCAGGTAAAAGCCGGAATAATCCGGATTCCCCGCGAAATAGGTCGGCGCGGTCATGTACTCGCCGAGGAAGCTCGCGGTATCGCCGAACTCCTTCGTGCGGATGACGTTGGCGGCAATGCGGTTGGCAGTCGAATAGCGCTTCATGAAGCCGAGCACGACCGGCACCTTGCGGCGTGCGGCCGCTTCGGCCAGTTCGGCCGCTTGTCGCGCCGTTGGGGCCGGCGGCTTCTCGATGAAGAGCGGCAAGCCGCGTGCGATCGCTGCCAATCCGATCTCGTGATGCAGGGCAGGACCGACCGCGAGGCCGACCGCGTCGAGATCGTCACGGGACAGCAGGCTACGCCAGTCGCGCAGGCGGCCGGCCTCGGGGACGCCGTAGCGCCGGCCGGTGGTATTCAACCGCGCCTCATCCGTGTCGCAGAGCGCTGTGATCTCGACATCATGCCGCGTCAGCTGCGGCAGCAGCATTTCGTTGGCGTGGACGCCACAGCCGATCCAGCCGACCCGAAGCGCGCCTGTCCTGGAACCAGTCATGCCGTCCTCCCGGCGAATGCGAGGGCGGTCTTCAGGAAGGCGACGCTGGCGGCCAGCGGTTCGTCTTCGTTCTCGGTGGGCGCACGCCACTGGGCCAGGGGAGTGCCGGCTCGCTCGTCGCGGCGTCGGAACGGTTCGAGCACGATCGGCCCGCGATAGGCGACGTCGCGCAGCGCACGGGCGATCGCAGGCCAGTCGATATGGCCGGAGCCGACGAAGCCGCGATTGTTCTCGTTGGCCTGGAAATGCACGAGTTTCGATCCTGCCTGCCGGATGGCATCGGAGAGATCGAATTCCTCCATGTTCATGTGGAAGGTATCGAGCATCACGCCGATGGCGGGATTGTCCACGCGCTCGACGATTTCGAGTGCGTGACGGGTCGTATTGCAGATATCGGTCTCGAAGCGGTTGAGCGGTTCGACGCCGAACTGGATGCCGAAGTCGGCGGCGCGCTTCCCAGCCTGCGAGAGGCCGACGACGATGGCGTCGATGCGGCGCTTGCGCTCATCGTCGTCGACGGGGGCGGGAGCTCGGCCGGCGAAAACGAGGGGCGCGCCATAGAGCGGCCCTCCGACAATGGCTGCGCCAAGAGCTGCGGCAACATCGACGCATGTTTCGAGATAGGTGATGCCCGCATGGTGGGCGCCGGCATCGCCGCTGGCAAGGTCGCGGTTGAGGTTGACCCGGGCGGCGAGCACGCAGGAGAGGCCGGCATCGGCGATGGCAGCGCGGGTCTCGCCCAGATCGAGCTCACCCGGCTCCGGCACCAGCAGCTCGACGACATCGGCTCCCGCCCGTTTCATCCGCTGGAAGCAGCCGAAATGCTCGCGCGTGAAGGGCCGCGCATAGAACATCGAGATAACCCCGATCGGATTTGTCGTCATGATTTCACCGCACCGGCCGTGAGCCCGCCCACGAGCCGCCTTTGCACCAGAAGGAAGAGGAAGGTGACCGGCAGCGCGATCAGGGTGCCGCCGGCCGTGAGAAGTCCCCACTGGATGGTGAACTCGCCGATGAAGAGCTGGAGCGCGACCGTGACGGTGCGCACCGCCTGGCCCGAGAGCATCATCGCGAAGAGGTATTCGTTCCAGGAGGTGATGAAGATGTAGATGCCAGCCGTGACGACGCCGGGCATCAGCAGGGGCAGGATGATGAGGCGGATGGTCTGCAGGCGGCTGGCGCCGTCGATCATCGCCGCTTCGTCGAGATCCTTGGGGATCGCATTGAAATAACTCGTCAGCATCCAGATCGCGAAGGGGATCGAGAAGGTCGAATGACCGAGAATGACGCCGAGATAGGTGTCGATCAGCCCGAGCCGGCGCATCATCAGGAAGAGCGGGATGATGAGCAGCACGACCGGGAACATGTTGATGACGAGGAACCCGGTCAAAAGCCCCCGCCGGCCGGAGAAGCGGAAGCGCGAGAAGGCGTAGGCTGCGGGGATGCTGACACCGAGGCCGAGCACGCTGGCGCCGACCGCAATGATCAGGCTGTTGCCGAGGCTGCCGGCGAAGCTCGTGCGGGCAATCAGATCGCGGTAATGCTCGAGTGTCGCCTCCCGTGGCCAGTAGTGGAGCGGCCAGGCCGAGAGCTCCGCCTGGGGCTTCAGCGAGGTCAGGATCATCCAGACATAGGGGCCGAGCGCGAAGAGAACGATGAGGAGGACGGGAAGCTCCACCTCCAGGACGCGCCGGATTCTGGTGCGGCGTTCGATCATGTCTCGATGCCCCGGGCGGCTCGCCTGACATAGAGATAGACGACGCCAAGCAGCATCGCCGTGAGGATCAATGCCAGCGCCGCGCCGTAGCCGAATTCCATGCTGCTCGAGGCGCGCAGGAAGGCGTAGAGCGGCAGTGTATGGGTCGCGTAGCCCGGACCGCCGCCGGTCATGACCAGGATCACGTCGAGCGAGTTCGCGACCCAGATCGTGCGCAGCAACAGCGCGGTCGCGATGACATCGGCGATCGAGGGCAGGGTGACGTAGAAGAGCTGCTGGCGGGCGGTGGCACCATCGATCTCTGCCGCCTCATAGAGCTCCGCCGGCACCGTCTGCAGGCCCGCCAGAATGGTGACGGCGAAGAAGGGGAAGCCCTGCCAGATCAGCGCCAGCATGATGGCGTAAAGCGCGGTATCGGGCCGCGCCAGCCAGGCGATCGGCGCTGCGATCAGGCCGAGACGCATCGCGATGTCGTTGATGACGCCGAGATTGAAGTCGTACATCCAGGTCCACATCAACCCGATGATGACGCTCGGCAGCGCCCAGGGAATGATCACGAGCGAACGCGCCAGTCCGCGCCACCAGAAGCTCTGGTTGAGCAGCAGGGCGGCGGCGAGCCCGAGCAGGAATTGCAGGCCGACCACGCCAATGATCCAGATGAAGGATTGGCCCAGGGATATCCAGAAAACCTCGTCTCGCGCGATCCTGGCGAAGTTACCCAGTCCGACGAAGCGGGCGTTGTCGGGATCGTAGAGCAGGTAATCCTGAAGGCTGAGCCAGGCCGTCTGCGCGACGGGGATCAGGACGACGCCCGCTGTGACCAGGATCGCCGGCAGAAGGAACCAGAAGGGCGTCAGGCTGCGGCCGAGAGGCTGCCTGTGCGCGAGGGTAAGCGAAGTCACGATTCAAACCTGTCGAAGCGAGGGCTGGAGGCGGCAGCCGGGGGCCCGGCCGCCGCCAATCCCGTCAGCCGTGAAAATGCTGCTCGATGGCGCGCATCATCTCGTCAGGCTGGATCTGGCCGAGCAGCGCCCGTTGCATGTTGGCCGGCCAGATCCGGGCGATGAAATCCGGCGTCTTGGGCGAATCCGGCAGCGAGGCCGCGAATGGCAGCGAGGCCGCGCTCGCATCGACGAAGCGCTTGGGGTGCAGCGTCCAGTCCTTGGCCGCCGAGGTCGCGATCGGCAACTGCCCGGTGAACTTGTTCAGCACGACGTTGTTCTCGGCCGTGGAGAGGAAGGCGCACCATTTGAAGGCCGCCTCCCTGGCCTTGCTGGCGGCGAAGACGGCGTTGGACTCGTCGCCGAAATAGGTCCAGCCCTTGCCGTCCGGGCCACGCGGGACCGGCACAGCCGAAACCTTGTCGCCGAGCACGCCGACGATCTCGTTGGCCGAGCCGACATGGTGGATGGTCATGGCGGTCCTACCGGCCTTGAAGGTATCGACGATCTGCCGGAAGCTGTCGGTCGGGGCCGAGGCCGGCACCACCTTATCCTTGACGGTGAGGTCCACGAACCAGCGGTTGGCTGCGAGCGCCTTGTCGCTGACCATTCCGCCCTTCTCGAAATTGGCGCCGCCGCCGAGCACGAACGGCCCCCAGTGATCGAAGCCACCTGCGCCGCCGCGCAAGCCGAAGCCCGAGACATCGCCCTTCGTGAGGGCCTTGGCCGCCGCACGGAATTCATCGAAGGTTCCCGGCGGTTTCAGCCCCGCCTGCTCCAACAGGTCCTGCCGATAATAGAGATAGAGCACGACATATTGCAGAGGCAGGTAATATTGCTTGCCGTCGGCGCCCCTGTTGATCTTCCAGATGTTGTCCGCAATGTCGCTGCGCCCGTCCCAGCCGGCGATCAGGTCATCGATCGGGGAGAGCGCCTTCATCTGCTGGAAGCGCGCAGCCCAGGACAACCGCACCATCGCGCAGTCGGGTCCGTTGCCCGCGACGAGGGCGGCAAAGAGCCGGGTCTGGTAGTCGTTTCCACCGCCCCAGGGGATGCTCTCGGCCTGGACCTTGATGCCGGGATTCGCTGCCTCGAACTTGGCGATAAGCTCGGCCGGCGAATGCTGCGGGTTGTCGAAATGATACCACCAGCGCACCGTTGTGGTGCCTTGGGCGATGGCCGGGCGGGCAAGAGGGCTGGCGAGAGCGCTGGCGCCCGCTAACTTGATGAAAGTCCTGCGTTCCATGGTTGGTTTCCTCCGGTTTTTTTATCGTTGAGGTGGTTGGCAATGTGGCGGCCGCCAGCCGCGATCATGTCGGCGGCGGCCGAGAGTTCCCTGCTCATGCGCAGGCAGCCGTGCACGACGCCGGGAACATGGTCGAAACGGAAGGACACACCGGCCTCGCCCAGGCGCTGGGCCAGCCGGATGGTGTCGTCGCGCAGCGGATCGAGCCCTGCGGCGGAGAGATAGAGCGGCGGCAGGCCGGCAAGCGCTGCCCGGGCGGGTGCGGCCAGACTCTTCGTCTCGTCCGGCTCGTCGCCAAGGAAATTGCTCCAGTACCAACGCATGTTGGCGCTGGTGAGCAGGTAGTCGCCGCCGCCGAAGGCCGCATGGCTCGCCGTCGAGAAGTCTGGCTCGTAGCAGCCGTAGAACAATGCAGCGGCGGATAGCGGCGGCAAGCCCTCGTCGCGCCGGCGCAGCTGGGCTGCCAGCGCCAGGTTGGCGCCGGCGGAATCGCCGGCGATCGCGATCTGCTCCGCCGGTATGGGCGTGCCCAGGCCGCCGCGTTCAACGAAGGCGATGCTGGCCAGGAGATCGTCGAGCGGCGCTGGGAACGGGTGTTCCGGAGCGAGCCTGTAATCGACACCCAGCACGGCGCAGCCCGCTGCCACCGCGAGATTGCGCATCGTGCCGTCATGGGTCTCGATCGAGCCGAAGGTCCAGCCGCCGCCATGGGCATAGACAATGACGGACGCTGCCTGCGCGCCTTCGGGCCGGTAAAGCCGCGCACGCATCGCGCCGGCATCCGTGGGAATGACCAGATCGCTTGCCGGGATGGCCGGAGCGCCATCGCTCCACGGCAATGTTGCCGCATCGACGGTTGCGCGTGCATCGGCAATCGGCGCGGAGCGGAAATCGAAGGCGGGACCAGCGCGCAGCCGCTCCAGAATCACCTGCATCTGCGGGTCGACCCAGATCTTCATCAGACGGCTCCGTCACGCAGGACGATCGTATCGATATGCTCCGCCATCGCCCGCGACAGGCCTTCGCCATCGCAAGCCTCGAGCAAGGCGATCAGCAAGCGGTGGCGTGTCGCGGTCTCGGTCAGCGGGCGGCGATGTCCCGGAGCCCAGAGCTTTGAGCGGTGCGAATGCAGGGTGCAGCGGGTCAGGATCTGCTCGAGCGCGTCCAGTCCCGACAGACGGAAGATCGTCAGGTGGAAGGCCATGTCGAGGATGATGAGGGCGTATTCGTCGCCGGCTGCAGCGGCAGCATCCATGTCGGCCTGTATGGCGTAGAGCCGCTCCAGACCGCCGCGCTCGACATGCTGTACCGCCCGCAAGGCGCCACGGATCTCGATCCGGCGGCGCAGAGCCAGAATTTCCTCCGCCTCCTCCGGGTCGAGCCTGGTGACCATCGTGCCGCGGTGTCCCGAGCGCGTCACGAGCCCGTCCTCCTGCAAGCGCAGGAGCGCCTCGCGGATCGTGCCCTGGCTGCAACCATGCTCACGCGCCATGCCGAGCTCGGTGAGCGCGCTCTCGGGGCGCAGCTCATTCAGCATGATCTGTCGCTTCAGTGACTCGTAGACGACGTCACGGGGCCTGCGAATCTGGTTGGGAATGAGTGCGTTCATCAATATCGATAATGATATTGATATTGGCCATGTCAAGTAAGCTTGCGAGGACGATGCTCGGACCGCAATCCCAGGGCGCACTGCTGCTGTCGCGGTCAGGGATGTGTCTGCCTCGACGAAACCTAGCCCGATCGCGCTGGACGGCCGCGAGCGCAGTCCAATCGCACGGCGCCGTGGACAAGGCGGTTGAGGGGGTGATGAAGTCGGCGGCGTCCGTCCTTGAAGTGCTCACCGGAATGAGCCAGCAGTGAATTCGTGCTGCAGGACGGGCGCGTCCAGGCGCTCGTTCTCGACGCTTACCGAGATAATGTCCGCCTGCTTCGGCGCCAGTTTTGCTAGCGGATACTCAAATTCAGAGGGCTGATCTGGGAGAACCAAGCGCGAGATGCCCAGAGACAGAAAGGGCGAGCAGCAGGGCGGAAACGTGTTGCGAATGCTTGAGAATCCCATCGTGTAGCCGATCCAGGATCTCCCGCACGGGCATAAGATGAACGCTCATCCCCTCTTCGCTGGCGTCCAGTTTCCGGCTCCCCGTCAACTCTGCACCCGTTGCAAGATAGACGTGGACTCTGTTCGGCTGGGTGGCTGGGTTGGCGAAGAGCGAAGAAACGAGGCGCAACTCCTTCGCGCGATAGCCGGTCTCCTCCTCGAGTTCACGTGCTGCTGATCGCCCCGGGTCGAGATCGCCTTCGTCCATCGTCCCTCCTGGCAGCTCCAGGAAAGTATCCGCCGCGCCGTGCCTGTACTGGCGGACCAAAACAAGCTGGTCGCAGGGCGTAATCGCGACCGTTTGAACCCAATCGGGATAAGAGAGTACGTAGTAGGGCGAGACCCTGTGCCCTGTCGGCGTCAGGCACTCATCCGCCCTGACGTCAATCCAGCGATCTTTCAGCAATGTCCTGGAAGAGAGGGTACGCCATTTCATGTCCATAGTTTTAGCTATACCCAGCACGCCTTGGCACGCCAAGACGGCGGTGTCGCCCGCAGGGACCCTCAATGCGATCGTCACATTCGAATCGAGGTGGCGTGAGCTAGCCGCTCGATCGCGGCCTCAACACCACGCCACATCTTGTCCAAGGACCACCCATGTGCGTGCCTGGCAGCAGGATCTGAGCCCGATACGGGCGTGATCTCGCCATTGCCTGAGTGAGTAGACCCACAGAGCCCACCGTAGCGGCAAATCGATGCCAACATATGTTTGGCCCCGCTGAGGCCGAACGAAATGTGGTCAATTCGCTTTATCTATTTGATATGGGGGTGTTTTTTGGTGAGCGGGGAGGGGATCGAACCCTCGACCACATGATTAAAAGTCACGTGCTCTACCACTGAGCTACCCGCCCTCACAGGGCGCTGACATACGGACGCCCCGCCCGCCGGTCAACATCGTTCGCACACTCCCGTCATTGTTCGATGGCTTTGAGATGTGGCAGAAGCGCTCCGGAGGATCCGCATGACCGATTTGCCCACCCTGTCCGAGATCAAAGCCGCCAAGGCTCTTGTGGACACTGTCTTCCCGGGAACGCCACAATATGCCTGGCCGCTGCTGAAGCAGCGCCATGGCTTCGAAATCGTGGTGAAGCACGAAAATCACACGCCGATCGGGGCTTTCAAGCTGCGCGGCGGCATCGTCTATCTCGACCGGCTGAAGCGCGAGCGCCCTCATGTGAAGGGCGTCGTCTCGGCGACGCGTGGCAATCACGGCCAGAGCATTGCGATGGCGGCAAGCGGAGTTGGGCTGCCTTCGGTCATCGTCGTGCCGCTCGGCAATGCTGTGGAAAAGAACGCCGCCATGAAGGCGCTCGGAACCGAGTTGATCGAAACCGGCCGGGATTTCGACGAGGCCAGGGCCGCAGCTCAGCAAATCGCCCGCGAGCGCAATTATGAGATGGTGCCGTCCTTCCATCGCGACCTCGTCTGCGGCGTCGCAACCTATGCGCTCGAGCTCTTCACGGCGTGGCCGAATCTGGCGCGCGTCTATGTCGGGATCGGACTTGGCTCCGGTATCTGCGGCTTGATCGCCGCGCGCGATGCGCTCGGCCTCAAAACCGAGATCATCGGTGTCGTCTCGGAGATCGCCGATTCCTATGCCCGCTCGGTCGAGGCGAAACAGGTCGTCCCCGTCGAGGATGCGCCGAGCTTTGCCGACGGCATTGCGGTTCGAGTGCCCGATGCCGGCGCGCTCGCGATCATCCTGAAGGGAGCGGCGCGGATCGTGCGCGTCAGCGAGGATGCGATCGCCGAGGCCATCAGGAGCTATTATCTCGACACCCATAATCTTGCGGAAGGGGCGGGGGCTGCGCCGCTGGCTGCAGCAGCAGCCGAGGCCGAACTCAACCGGGGTGCCTCGGTCGGCGTCGTACTTGGGGGCGGCAATATCGACATGCCGGTCTTCCGCAAGGTCCTTGCCGGGGAAACCCCTCGCATTGGCTAGTTCGAAGGCCACCGGCGCCGCGGGTTGGAAGGGTTGGTCGCTGGCATTTCTCAGCTCCGCGATCGTCCTGGTCCTGCTTGTCTTTGGCTTCATCGCAGTGATGGATCCGTTCGGTTCGCGCCTTGCCGCCGGACAGGCGGCGCGCCCGCTGATGGATCTCAATCAGCGCTACATGTACCCGCAGCTTGTCCGCTCGGGCGCTTTCGATGCTGCCATCTTCGGGACATCGACGATGCGGCTGCTCGACCCCGCCGTCCTGTCGCAAGGCCTCGATGTCCGCATGGCCAATCTCGCCATGAACGCCGCCACGCCGTGGGAGCAGGTCCAGATGGCGGAGTTGTTCGCGCGCAAGACGGCTGCGCCCAAGGCGGTGATCTGGGGCATCGACACGAGCTGGTGCGATCCCGACGCGACCGAACCCGCCAAACGCCTGACGCCTCGCCCATTTCCGCCCTGGCTCTATGACGACGCGCGCTGGAATGACTGGCCGAAGCTGATCAACCTGACCACGCTGGAAATCGCGGGCCGCCTTCTGGCGCACAGACTCGGATATCAGCCTGAGCGGATCCGCCGCGACGGCTACGAAGTGTTCACGCCGCCGGAAGAGACGTACGATCTGGCGCGGGCTCGCTCTCACTTGTTCCACGACTCTGGCGGCGTTGCTCCGGATCTGACGCCGATGGTGCCGGCGGCGAAGGTGGACGCGAGGGAGCGGGATGGCTGGCGCTTTCCGGCGCTGGACTGGCTCGACACGGCCCTGGCGGCACTGCCCGGGCAGACGAAGAAGCTGATCGTCCTTCCGCCGGCTCATCTCACTGCGCTGCCGCGCGAGGGCTCGGCAGGCTGGCAGCGCTATGCCGCCTGCAAGGCGGAGCTCCGATCCCTGGCCGCACGGCGCGGCGCCGTCATCGCCGATTTCGCGCATCGCTCAGTCGTCACGCAGCAGGATGGCAATTACTGGGATCCGCTGCATTTCAGGCTGCCGATCGCGCGGCGTGTCGAGGCTGACCTGATTGCGATCGCGCGCGACGCCCAGGTGAGTTCGGATGGCTTCGTGCAGGTCTTCCGGCCCTGATCGTTAACGCGGCATAAACCACGCAAGACTAGCCTGCCGGCATGGTCGTCCGCCGTGGTCTCAGATCCTTTTTCATCACGCTCGCGCTCTATCTCGTATCGAGTGGGGCGGTCGGCTACTTCATGTTCCATGCCCAGCATGGCTCGCGTGGGCTCGAGGCCCGCGGAGGCCTGCAGGAATCGCTGCGGGTCATGGAGGATGAGCTCAAGGAGCTCACCACCGAGCGCAAGAGCTGGGAGCAGCGCCTTGCCCTGATGCGCGACGAAGCTGTCGATCGCGATCTGCTGGAAGAGCGCGCGCGCGCATCGCTCGGCCGGATCCATCGGAACGATGTCATCATCATGGGGCGCTGAGCAACGGGAAAAGCCGCAGAATAGTTCCGGTTACATCGATTAACTGAATTGCAGTTAATACATGAAATCGTAGAAATATCAGCGACATAACTCATGCTGCATTGCGAGATACCTCCCTCGCCAAGGGGTATGTGATCCTCTACAACCAAGGTCGAATGATCTTGGAGGATCGCCGATGGCCGTTGCCGCGCGCAAGACGAAAGCTCCCGCTCAAGCCAAAACCGCGACCAAGGGCGCGGCAAAGGCCAGTTCAGCCAAGACACCTGCGGAGAAGGGGGCGGCCAACGCGTTGAGCAACATGCCCGCCTTCACCAGGGAGGAAGACCTTCACGCCTATTACGAGATGCTGCTGATCCGCCGCTTCGAGGAGAAGGCGGGGCAGATGTACGGCATGGGCCTGATCGGGGGCTTCTGCCACCTCTATATCGGCCAGGAAGCCGTCGTCATCGGCATGCAGATGGCCTCGAAGGATGGCGATCAGGTCATCACCGGCTATCGCGACCACGGTCACATGCTCGCGACCGGAATGGAATCGCGCGGCGTGATGGCCGAGCTGACCGGGCGCCGCGGAGGCTACTCCAAGGGCAAGGGCGGCTCGATGCACATGTTCTCCCGCGAGAAGAACTTCTATGGCGGGCACGGCATCGTCGGCGCCCAGGTATCGCTCGGTGCCGGCCTCGGCTTCGCCAACTGGTACCGGGAGGACGGCCGGGTCTCGATGACCTATTTCGGCGACGGCGCGGCCAATCAGGGCCAGGTCTATGAGAGCTTCAACATGGCCCAGCTCTGGAAGCTGCCGGTCGTGTTCGTGATCGAGAACAACCGCTACGCCATGGGCACCTCGGTCAATCGCGCCTCGGCGCAGACCGATTTCTCCAAGCGCGGCCTCTCCTTCTCCATTCCCGGCGAGCAGGTCGACGGCATGGACGTCCGCGCCGTGCGCGCTGCCGGCGAGCGCGCCATCGCGCATGCCCGCTCGGGCAAGGGTCCCTACATTCTCGAGATGCAGACCTATCGCTATCGCGGTCACTCGATGTCTGATCCGGCAAAGTACCGCTCTAAGGACGAAGTCCAGCGGATGCGCGAGGAGCATGATCCGATCGAGCAGGTGAGGGGGCGCCTGACCCGCGATTTCAAGATCGCCGAGGACGAGCTCAAGGCGATCGACGCCAAGATCCGCGAGATCGTCAACGACGCGGCTGAATTCGCAACGCATGATCCGGAGCCCGATGTCTCGGAGCTCTTCACCGATATTACGCTGGAGCACGCCCGGGCCTGAGGCCCGGACCGCGCCTAAGTCTCTGCCGGCCTTGCCGGCCTCTCCTGATCCCGCGTCCTTTCAAATTCCGGGTGTGTTCATGCCGATCGATATCCTTATGCCCGCGCTTTCGCCCACCATGGAGGAGGGCAAGCTCGCCAAATGGCTCAAGGCCGAGGGGGATGCCATCAAGGCAGGCGACATCCTGGCCGAGATCGAGACCGACAAGGCGACCATGGAAGTCGAAGCGGTCGACGAAGGCATTCTTGCCAAGATCCTGGTTGCCGACGGCACCGAGAACGTCGCGGTCAATACGCCGATCGGCGTGATCGCGGCGGATGGCGAGGATGTGAAGGCGGCTGCGTCTGGCGGTGCCAAGCCGGCGGCGGTTGCCGAGAAGCCGGCCGAGCCCGAGGCCAAGGCGGAGAAGGCCTCGACCGAAGCGCCTGCGGCCACCGCCGCACCGAGCGTACCTGCTCAGGCGAAGTCCTATGACGCGTCGAGCGAGTTCCCCGCGGGTGCGGAGGTCGTCACCATGACGGTCCGCGAGGCGCTACGCGATGCCATGGCCGAGGAGATGCGCCGGGATGGCGATGTCTTTGTCATGGGCGAAGAGGTCGCCGAGTATCAGGGCGCGTACAAGGTTACGCAGGGCCTGCTCCAGGAATTCGGCCCCAAGCGCGTCATCGACACCCCGATCACCGAGCACGGCTTCGCCGGTATCGGCGTCGGTGCGGCGCTGACCGGCCTGAGGCCGATTGTCGAGTTCATGACCTTCAACTTCGCCATGCAGGCGATCGACCAGATCATCAACTCGGCGGCCAAGACGCTTTACATGTCCGGCGGCCAGATGGGCTGCCCGATCGTGTTCCGCGGACCCAACGGTGCTGCCGCCCGCGTCGCCGCCCAGCACAGCCACGACTACGCTGCCTGGTACTCGAATGTGCCCGGCCTCAAGGTGGTGATGCCTTACAGCGCCTCGGACGCGAAGGGCCTCCTGAAGAGCGCGATCCGCGATCCGAACCCGATCATCTTCCTGGAGAACGAGATTCTCTACGGGCGTACCTTCGAGGTTCCGAAGGGCGATGATTTCCTGATCCCGATCGGCAAGGCCAAGGTCGTGCGCCCGGGTACGGATGTCACCATCGTCTCCTTCGGCATCGGCATGACCTATGCGCTCGGCGCCGCCGAAGCCCTGGCCAAGGAAGGCATCGAGGCCGAAGTCATCGACCTGCGCACCATCCGGCCGATGGATATCGAGACGGTCATTGCCTCCGTGCAGAAGACCAACCGCTGCGTCGCGGTCGAGGAAGGCTTCCCGCAGTCCGGCGTCACCGCCGAAATCGGCATGCGCATCATGGAAGCGGCCTTCGACTATCTCGACGCGCCGGTCGCCCGCGTCACCGGCAAGGATGTGCCGATGCCGTATGCGCATAATCTCGAGAAGCTCGCCCTGCCGAATGTCGGCGAGGTCATCGCGGCGGCGAAGGCCGTCTGCTACAGGGCCTGATGCCGTGGCGCTGACCGTCCCTGCCATGATCGCAGCGGTCGGCCTCGCAGCTGCCGGGGCCTCTGGAGCGGTCGCGTATTTCAAACCTCGGGAGCGGCTTCGGCCGCGCCCGCTGGCTCCGCCGCATCTGGCGGGCGCCCGCCTGCGCCTGCACCGCCTTGATCTCTGCGCCTACCTGCTGGCAGCGGGCGGTGTGCTGACGCTGATCCCGGAGGCAGTCCAGACCTTCGCTCCCGAGCTGATGTTCGGGAGGACGCTGGCCGGCACCGCTCTGGAACATCTCGACTATATCGCCTTCGTTTTCGTGTCCCTCAGCTTCGGCATGGGCCTGACACGCCGCCTGCTGCTCATCCAATTGGAAAAAGCGAGCCTCCAGCCATGCCCGTAAACATCCTGATGCCCGCTCTCTCGCCGACCATGGAGAAGGGCAATCTCGCCAAGTGGCTCAAGAAGGAAGGGGACGCCATCAAGTCCGGCGACATCCTGGCCGAGATCGAGACCGACAAGGCGACGATGGAGGTCGAAGCCGTCGACGAGGGTATCCTGGCCAAGATCGTGGTGCCGGAAGGCACGGCCGATGTTGCGGTCAACGAGATCATCGGCGTGATCGCCGGCGAGGGCGAGGACGCAAAGAGCGTATCAGCCCCCAGCGCCGCGCCCGCCAAGAGCGAGGCTGCGCCGAAGGTCGAGGCCAAGGCCGCAGCGGCAGCTCCCGCTGCTGCCCCGGTTGTGGCTGGGCAGCCCGCTGCGCATGCCGCCGACGGCAGCCGCCCCTTCGCGTCGCCATTGGCGCGCCGCCTCGCGCGGGATGCCGGGCTCGATCTTGCCAAGGTCCAGGGCTCGGGCCCGCACGGACGGATCGTCGAGCGCGATATCGAGACGGCCAAGGCCGGCGGCGGCGCCAAGGCCGCGCCGGCAGCCGCTCCTGCGGCTGCTGCGCCCAAGCCGGCTGCTGCGCCGCTTGCGGCCGGCCCCTCCGACGAGGCGG
The DNA here is from genome assembly GCA_900470095.1 of Hyphomicrobiales bacterium. GTDB lineage: Bacteria > Pseudomonadota > Alphaproteobacteria > Rhizobiales > Beijerinckiaceae > Allobosea. The sequence continues at coordinate 63,734 of UBZM01000010.1, read as the reverse complement.
TCAAGAAGCTGTTCGAGCCGGGCTCTTATGAGGAGATCCCACATGACGGCATGCGCAAGACCATCGCGCGCCGCCTGACCGAAGCGAAGCAGACGATCCCGCATTTCTACGTGACGGTCGATTGCGAGCTCGACGCGCTGCTGAAGTTGCGCGCAGAGCTCAATGCCGCGGCGCCCGAGAAGGACGGCAAGCCGGCTTACAAACTTTCGGTCAACGACATGGTGATCAAGGCTCTCGCGCTGGCGCTGCGGGCCGTGCCGGATGCCAATGTCAGCTGGACCGACGGTGCCATGCTCAAGCACAAGCATGCCGATGTTGGCGTCGCGGTCTCGATCCCGGGCGGTCTGATCACGCCGATCATCCGCGACGCCTGCCACAAGCCACTGAGCCAGATCTCGAACGAGATGAAGGACATGGCGGCACGCGCCAAGACCCGCAAGCTCAAGCCCGAGGAATACCAGGGCGGCACGTCGGCGGTCTCCAATCTCGGCATGTTCGGGGTCAAGGATTTCGCCGCGGTGATCAACCCCCCGCATGCGACGATCCTGGCGGTCGGCGCCGGCGAGCAGCGCGCCGTGGTCAAGAATGGTGCGCTGGCGATCGCGACCATCATGTCGGTGACGCTCTCGACCGACCACCGCGCGGTCGATGGCGCGCTCGGGGCGGAACTGCTGCAGGCCTTCAAGGGCTATGTGGAGAAGCCGATGGCCATGCTGGTGTGACTTGGGCGCGTTGCCAGTTCTGATGCAGCAGCAATCCCACCCATAGCCCTTCCCTGGGAAGGGCGCTTTGAGGCGCTTCCGATGCTCTATCGCGACGTCGTTCCCACGCAGGTCAACGGCAGGGCTTCTGTCGTTGATAGAGGGCCGGCGGTCGCCATCGCGCGGCATCTGCCCGCGTCAGCCCTTGCAGGGGCGTTGCTGGTCTTGGGTGGAAGCCTTTCCAGCGTGGCGGCGCAGCAGCCAGCGAGCCGCGCGCCGAGCGATCCGGCTGTGCGTAGCGCGGGGCTGAAGATTGCCGGCCGGACGTTCCTTGCTGCCAGTGAAGGCAATCTCAGGGGAAGTATCTACTTCGGCCCAAACGGACAGGCTGTTCAGGCTGCGCGGGATCGCGGGACGCAACGCCTGCGCTGGGGCATCGTGAAGGAAATCAAGGGGCTGAGCGGCCCGGCGGTCTGTTTGATCGGTGACTATTATCCGCTCTCTGCAGCAGGCAGCACGGTCAGCATGCAGCGCAACGGCCAGACGATGACCTGCTCCGCGGTGTCTTCGTTTGTGCGTATCCGCAGCAGTCAGGGGAATGTGCTGGGCCTGGGGACCATCATTCAATGATAGGGCGCTGGCGCTCATTCCGAAGCGCTACCTTGGCCCTTCTGGCCACTGTCGTCCTTGCCGGCTGTCAACCTTCAAGGACGGCGCCGGGAAACGTCTTCGATCCTCCTGCGCCTGCGATCTCGTCTTCGTCAACGATGAGCCCATCACCGCTGCCGGGCATTCCCGGGATCATGTCGGTCGATGAATTTCGCAGTCTGCTGATCGGCAAGACGTGGATGAGCTATGAGCCGCGGCACGGCACCCAGGTTACCTATATCGCCGCAGATGGCAGTGCTTTCCTCTGGTATCCAGGGAACAGGGTCATCTTGCCGTCCCGTTGGGCGATCGTTCAGCAGCGACAGCATTTCAAGTACGACCACCCCGAACTGGGGCGCATGCAGTCGATGGAGTCTACGGCTGTGATCTGCTTCCAATATGCGGGAACATCGGCGAATCCGGTAACTGGAAATACATCCGGTCTGGAGTGCGCAAACTCCTCCGTGTGGCAGAGATATCATCATGATTCGCGGCAGGGTGACGTCCTTGGCCTCTCAACGATGGTCACTCCGCCATTCCCCCTGTCAAAGGACAAGTCGACGCTAGCGTTGTTGTTGCGACGCACCAAGTCGGTTCAAAGTAAGGGTCAATAACATGGCTGACTACGACGTCATCATCATCGGCTCCGGCCCCGGGGGGTACATCGCGGCTATCCGCTCGGCGCAGCTCGGCTTCAAGACGGCGATCGTCGAGCGCGAGCACCTTGCCGGCATCTGCTCGAACTGGGGCTGCATCCCGACCAAGGCGCTGCTGCGTTCGGCGGAGATTCTGCATTACGGCCAGCACGCCAAGGATTATGGGCTGGTGCTCGAAGGCTCCTTCAAGGCCGATCTTGCCGCCATCGTCCAGCGCTCGCGCGGCATCGCCGCCCGCATGAACAACGGCGTCCAGTTCCTGATGAAGAAGAACAAGGTCGACGTGATCTGGGGCGAGGCCAAGCTGACCAAGCCCGGCACGATCACGGTCGGCAAGACCGCCAAGCCTGCCATGCAGCCGCAGGTTCCGCCGCCGAAGAATGCCAAGGGCGAGGGCAGCTACACTGCTGATCACATCATCGTCGCGACGGGCGCTCGTCCGCGTGCCCTTCCTGGCCTCGAGCCGGATGGCAAGCTGATCTGGACCTATTTCGAGGCCATGGTCCCGCAGAAGATGCCGAAATCGCTGCTGGTGATGGGCTCGGGCGCGATCGGCATCGAGTTCGCCTCATTCTACCGCACCATGGGTGTTGAGGTGACGGTGGTCGAGGTCCTGCCGCAGGTCGTGCCGGTCGAGGATGCCGAGATTGGCGCCTTCGCCCGCAAGGCCTTCGAGAAGCAGGGCATGAAGATCATCACCAGCGCCAAGGTGACCAAGGTCGAGAAATCGGCGGATTCGATCACGGCCCATATCGAGGACGAGAAGGGCGGCAAACAGACGATTCAAGCCGACCGCATGATCTCCGCCGTCGGCGTCGTCGCCAATGTCGAGAATCTCGGCCTGGAGACGCACGGCGTGAAGACCGATCGCGGCTTCATCGCCATCGACGAATTCTGCCGGACCAATGTGAAGGGCGTCTACGCGATCGGCGACGTCGCTGGGCCGCCGATGCTGGCGCACAAGGCCGAGCATGAGGCTGTGATCTGCGTCGAGGCGATCAAGGGCCTGCATCCGCACCCGATGGACAAGAACATGATCCCGGGCTGCACCTACTGCCACCCTCAGATCGCCAGCGTCGGCCTGACTGAGGCCAAGGCCAAGGCTGCAGGGCACGAGCTCAAGGTCGGGCGCTTCAACTTCGTCGCCAACGGCAAGGCTGTCGCGCTCGGCGAAGACAGCGGCCTGGTCAAGACGATCTTCGATGCCAAGACCGGCAAGCTGCTCGGCGCGCATATGGTCGGGGCGGAAGTGACGGAGCTGATCCAGGGCTTCGTCGTCGCCATGAACCTCGAGACGACCGAGGAAGAGCTGATGCACACCATCTTCCCGCATCCGACGCTGTCGGAGACGATGAAGGAAAGCGTGCTCGACGCCTATGGGAAGGTGTTGAACGCGTAGAGATACTGAACCGGGTGCTCTCCGTGCCGGGTTCGGTGATGGCAGACTGACACACGAGAGCTGGAGACCACCATGGATCTGCGTTCGATTATCGTCGCCATCATCATCGGTCTCGTCGCCGGCTGGCTCGCCAGTATCGTCGTCGGTGGAGGTGGGCTTGTCCGTTACATCATCACCGGCCTGATCGGGGCCTTCGTCGGCAGTTTCCTGCTCTCGGCGCTTGGCGTGAATCTCGGCATCGGCAACCCGCTGGTCTCGCAGATCATCACGGCGACGATCGGCGCCATCGTCGTGGTGCTGCTGGCGCGGCTGATCGCCTGACATTCCCGGTCTGGAAACTCGCGCCGTGCGAGGGCATATCCCAGCGATGACGACACGCCCGCGCACGCGCAAATCCCGTGGTCCCGACCGCGTCATCCCCGATGACAAGGTCGAGGTACTGCCCCCCGGTCGCGGCCTGCCGCTGGATTGGCGGGCGCTGGCGCCGACGATCCTGCTCGGGACCGTGACCGGCTTCGTCGCCAGCCTCGTGGTGGGCGGCGGCGGGCTGATCCGTCACGCCGTTGTCGGTGTGCTCGGCATGCTGGTCGGGCAGGGGCTGGTGCGGATCACCGGCTGGCGGGTGCGGACCGGACATGCCTTCCTCGACGAGGCGGCGATGGCGGTGCTCGGCGCGATCCTGGTGGTGCTGCTGGCAAGGTTCATCGCGTAACGACCGGTGCAGGCCGTCCCCGGCCTGCCCGGCAGATTTATCCTGCAGGCTGACGAAAGGGACGACGGATCATGGACAGCCCCATCTACGCCGCACTCGGTACGCCCGGTTACGGCTTCTTCGCGACATTGCTGATCGGCCTGCTTGCCGGCTGGGTCGCGGAACGCATCACGTCGTCCGATCACGGCCTCTTCACCAACATGCTGGTGGGAGTAGCAGGCTCCTTCGTCGGCAGCCGCCTGGCCGAGCTGCTCGATATCCCGATCTACGGCTTCCTTCGCACCCTGGTCGCGGCCATCGCGGGCGCCTGCGTGGTGATCGTGATCTGGAACGCGTTGCGGAAACCTGTAGCCTGACGCGACCTCCGGTCAGGTTGCCGCCGGGCCTGATGCAGATTAGCTAGAGCAAATTGGTGCCCTTCACAGGCACCGGGTGACTGGAAACGACATGGCTCTCGTTCTCGATCTTCTGAACCGCGACCCGCGGCCCAATGTCGGCAATCCCAAGGCGGATGCCAAACCTGCGGCCGAGTTGCGCCATCCCGAGAAGCAGAAGCGCCCGGAGAATCCCGTCCTTCGCAAGCCGGACTGGATCAGAGTGAAAGCGCCCGGCTCACCGAAATGGGCCGAAACGCAGAAGATCGTGAAGGAGAACAAGCTCGTCACGGTCTGCGAGGAGGCGGGCTGCCCGAATATCGGCGAGTGCTGGGAGAAGAAGCACGCCACCTTCATGATCATGGGCGACACCTGCACGCGGGCCTGCGCCTTCTGCAACGTCAAGACAGGCGTGCCGCAGCCGCTCGACCTGGAGGAGCCGCGCAAGGTCGCCGAGGCCGTCGCCAAGCTCGGCCTCGAGCATGTCGTCATCACCTCGGTCGATCGCGACGATCTCGATGATGGCGGCGCGGAGCATTTCGCTCGCGTGATCCGCGCGATCCGAGAGGCCTCGCCCGGCACGACGATCGAAATCCTGACGCCGGATTTCCTGCGCAAGCCCGGCGCGCTCGAAGTGGTCGTCGCGGCCAAGCCGGACGTGTTCAACCACAATCTCGAAACCGTGCCCGGCAAGTACCTGAAGGTGCGCCCCGGCGCGCGCTACTTCCATTCGCTGCGCCTGCTGCAGCGTGTGAAGGAGCTCGACCCGACGATCTTCACCAAGTCCGGCATCATGGTCGGTCTCGGCGAGGAGCGGAACGAGATCCTTCAGCTGATGGACGACCTGCGCTCGGCCGACGTCGATTTCATGACCATCGGCCAATACCTCGCGCCCTCGCGCAAGCATCATGCTGTGATCCGCTTCGTCACGCCCGACGAGTTCAAGGGGTTCGAGGCGATCGCCTATGTGAAGGGCTTCCTGATGGTGTCCTCGACGCCGCTGACACGGTCCTCGCATCATGCGGGTGAGGATTTCGCGCGGTTGAGGGACGCCCGCGCCGCCAAACTCGGCGGTTGAGCGCGTAGCATCCCATGCCGATGTTCAACAGCACCCGCCGGGTGAAGCACTCGCCGGACCGGATGTTCGCGCTCGTGGCGGATGTCGAGAAATACCCCGCCTTCCTGCCGCTGTGCGAAGGCTTGGTGGTACGACGCCGGACGCCGCGCGAAGGCGGCGGCGAGGTGCTGATGGCCGACATGACTGTCGGCTACAAGGCGATCCGCGAGACCTTCACCAGTCGCGTCACGCTTGATCCAGCCAACCTGAAGATCCTGGTCGAGTATGTCGACGGCCCGTTCCGGCATCTCGAAAACCGCTGGAGCTTCAAGGCGATGGACGGAGGCTGCGAGATCGCCTTCTTCATTTCCTACGAGTTCGCCAGCCGGATGCTCGGCCTGCTGATGGGCACGATGTTCGACAAGGCCTTTCGCAAGTTCGCCGAGGCTTTCGAGCGACGGGCCGATCTGGTCTATGGCCGTGCCCGGACTGCCGTCACCGATGGCTCAGCGCCGCCTGCTTGAGCATGTCGAGCGCTTCGATGACCGAGAGGCGGCGGATTTCTTCTCGCCCCTGATCGCCGAAGCGTCTTTCGCGATGCGTGGTCATTGCAGTCGACGCGTAGCCGAAATGGACGAGGCCGACGGGTTTGGCGGCGCTGCCCCCGCCCGGCCCGGCAACGCCGGTGATCGCGACGGCAAGATCGGCCTTGAGCATCGCGCGGCCGCCCTCCGCCATGGCGCGGGCAACCGGCTCGCTGACCGCGCCATAGCTGTCGATCAGCGTCGCATCCACTCCGGCCAGCGCCGTCTTGGCAGCGTTGGAATAGGTCACCAGGCCGCCATTGACGACGTCCGACGAGCCCGGGATTGCGGTCAGCGCGCCCGAGACAAGCCCGCCGGTGCAGGACTCGACCGTCGCGACGCTCAGCCCACGATCGCGGCAGATCGTCAGAACTTCGATGGCGAGGGTGGTGATCTCGGGATCGAACATTATGGTTGCCCCTATTCGTCGTTCGGCAGGCGCAGCGTGGCCGTTGCCAGGGCCGCGAGCCCTTCGCCGCGACCGGTAAAGCCCATGCGTTCCGATGTCGTCGCCTTGAGCCCGACCTGGTCGAGCCGCACTCCTGTGACCTCCGCGATCCGCGCCCGGATCTGCTCACGATAGGGGCCGACCTTCGGCGTCTCGCAAACGATGCTGAGATCGAGATGGTCGATCACGCCGCCGCGCCCGCTGACGCGCTCAGCGGCAAATGCGAGAAAGCGGTCGGATGAGGCGCCGCGCCATTGCGGATCGCTCGGCGGAAAATGCGTGCCGATATCGCCATCCGCCAGCGCCCCGAGAATGGCATCGGTCAGGGCGTGCAGCGCGACATCGCCGTCGGAATGGGCTCGCACACCGCGCGTGTGCGGAATGCGGACACCACCGAGCCAGACATGATCGCCGTCGGTGAAGGCGTGGACATCATAGCCGGTGCCGACCCGGGTGGTCAGCTGCCTGCGCAGCCTCTCTTCCGCCCGGACAAAATCCTCGGGATGCGTCAGCTTCACGTTCATGGCCTCTCCAGGGAAGGTCGTGACCGCATGGCCCGCCCATTCGATCAGGGCGGCATCGTCGGTGAGACCGGTGACAGCCGCAGCAGCTGCCGCCTCATGGGCTGCCAGCAAGGAGCGGAAGGCAAAGGCCTGGGGCGTCTGCACGCTGACGAGTTGGTCGCGCGGCGGCGTCTCGATGATATGCCCGTTGCCGTCCACACGCTTGATCGTGTCGGTGACCGGCAGGGCAGGGATAGAAGCCGAACCGTTCTGCGCGGCTTCGATTGCGCGCTCGATCAAGGTTGGGGACGCGAAGGGTCTGGCTGCGTCATGGACCAGCACGGTCCCCTCGAATCCCGATGCCGCCAATGCCCGCAGGCCAAGCCGCACCGAGTCCTGCCGGGTCGCCCCCCCCGTGACCGGGGCGAGCAGCTTGCCGGACGAGAAGCCTGCGACAGCGTCGTCATAGCAGGCCTCGTCACCTGTCCCGATGACGACGACGACATGGGATATTGCCCGCTCAGCCAGCAATGGAAGCAGGGTTCGCCGCAGGACCGGCAGGCCGGCGAGAAGGCGATATTGCTTTGGCACGTCTCCGCCGGCACGCAGGCCGCGCCCCGCCGCAACGACGAGGGCCGCCACCGACGGAAGACTTGTCACTGTTTCGGACGACACGGCGAGGCTCCAGCTAGAGCCCGGTTGATAGTCGCCGGTCATGCAATCGCCAAGTGCGGCGCAAGGCACTGCGACCATCCGCACCGGGCTGCGGCGATATTGCGTTGCAGCATCAGTTCGAAACCCTCTTGCGCTGATGCAGCAATGTCCAATAAATAGCCACAATGGATATTGCCTCAAAATCGGGCGACGAACTCTCCGGCGTCGCCGGGGTTGCGATCGCCTCCCGAGCTTTTCTTGCGCCGATGTCGGGCGTCACCGACGTCGTGATGCGGCGCATCGCTGCGCGTTTCGGCGCGGGGCTCGTCGTCTCCGAAATGGTCGCATCCGACGAATTCGTGCGCGGCAGCGAAGAGGCCCGGCTGCGTGCCGAGGGGGCGGGGGTCTTCCCGCATGTCGTCCAGCTTGCCGGCTGCGATCCGCACTGGCTCGGTGAGGCCGCCCGCCTGGCCGAGGCCACTGGGGCGCAGATCGTCGATATCAATATGGGCTGCCCCGCCAAGCGCGTGACGGGCGGCTGGGCCGGTTCGGCGCTGATGCGCGATCTCGATCATGCGCTCTCGCTGGTCGAGGCGGCGGTCAGCTCCGTGACCATTCCGGTTACTGTGAAGATGCGGCTTGGCTGGGATGATGCGTCCCGCAACGCTCCTGAGCTCGCGCGCCGTGCCGTATCCGCCGGCGCCGCGATGATCACGGTCCATGGCCGCACCCGGCAGCAGTTCTACAAGGGCGTCGCCGACTGGAATGCGATTCAGGCTGTGCGCGAAATCGGTGATTTCCCGCTCGTTGCCAATGGCGACATTCACGGCGTCGCGGATGCCGAGGCATGCCTTGAGCGCTCGGGCGCGAATTGCGTCATGGTTGGACGCGCGGCGCTGGGGCGGCCCTGGCTTGTCGGCGCTGTGGGTGATGCGCTCGCCGGACGCCGGGCGACGGAGTTGAGCGCAGCGCAGAAGCATGCGGTTGCGCAGGAGCACTATGAGGGCCTGCTGTCCCTGCTCGGTCGTGAGCAGGGCGTGCGCCATGCCCGCAAGCATCTGGCCGCCTATGCCGACGAGGCGGCCGCGACCGGCTGCGCGCCTGATCCTGAGCAGCGCCGCGCGCTCCTGACCACGGATGATCCTCATCAGGCTCTGCGCGCGCTGGCTGCCCTGTTTTCCACTGAATGCAGCCGCGAGGCCGCCTGAGCGAGGACTATTGCATATGGCGATGGCATTTGCCGATGAGGTGGTTGGCGATGAGCGGGATCTGACCTTGCTCGATATGGTTGAAATGCAGGCGTTGAATGTCCTGCCCATGCCGGTGCTCGTCATCGGCGAGGGGCACGGCATTCTTTACGCCAACACGGCCGCTGAAGACTTCTTCCAGTCCAGCGTGGTCGTGCTCAAACGCCAGCGCCTGGATGATGTCATCGCCTTTGGCTCGCCCGTGCTGTCCCTGGTGGAAGACGTGCAGCGGCGCGGCGCCAGCGTCACCGAGTATCGACTGGATCTGGGCTCGCCCCGGATCGGAAGCGAGCGCATCGTCGATGTCTTTGCCTCTCCCTTGCCCAATCAGAGCGATGCCGTCGTCCTGATGCTGCAAGAACGGACAATTGCCGAAAAAATGGACAGGCAGCTGACGCATCGAGGAGCAGCCCGCTCCATCACCGCGCTCGGTGCGATGCTTGCTCACGAGATCAAGAACCCGCTTTCCGGCATTCGCGGCGCAGCGCAGCTTCTTGAAGCCTCTGTGTCCGATAGCGATCGGATGTTGACCCAGCTGATCTGCGACGAGGCGGATCGGATCGTAAAGCTGGTCGAGCGCGTCGAACTGTTTGGTGATGAGCGCCCGAGCGAGCGCGGGCCGGTCAATGTCCATGACGTGCTGGACCATGTGAAGCGCCTGGCGCAATCGGGCTTCGCCCGGCACATCCGTTTCAACGAGATTTACGATCCTTCACTCCCCCCGGTCGCCGGTAACCGCGATCAGCTGGTCCAGGTTCTGCTGAACCTGATGAAGAATGCGGCAGAAGCCATTGGTGAACATGCGATTGACGGTGAGATCACGCTGACCACGGCCTATCGCCCCGGCATCCGCATGCAGCATGCCGGCTCGGCAAGTCGGATCGCCTTGCCGCTGGAGATCGGCATCCGCGACAACGGCCCGGGCGTGCCTCATGACCTGCTGCCGCATCTGTTCGATCCCTTCGTCACCACCAAGGTGCAGGGCAGTGGCCTTGGACTTGCACTCGTAGCGAAGGTGATCGGCGACCACGGCGGAATCGTCGAGTGCGAGTCTGTGCCGCGGCGCACGACATTCCGGATTCTTCTGCCCCTGCATGAAGCGCGTCCCACACGGAGCGCTTGAGGTTCACAGGATAATTGAATGCCCACCGGTAACATTCTCATCGCCGACGACGACGCCGCGATCCGCACGGTGCTCAACCAGGCCCTCGCGCGGGCCGGGTACGAGGTTCGGACGACAGGACAGGCGGCGACACTCTGGACCTGGGCAGCGCAAGGGCTGGGCGATCTCATCATCACCGACGTGGTGATGCCCGACGGGAACGCCTTCGATCTTCTGCCGCGCATCAAGCGGGTGCGGCCCGACCTGCCGATCATCGTGATGAGCGCGCAGAACACCTTCATGACCGCGATCAAGGCATCCGAGCGCGGCGCCTATGAATATCTGCCAAAGCCCTTCGATCTGAAGGAGCTCGTCGCGATCGTCGGGAGAGCGCTCTCGCGGCCGCGCGGCGACGGCGGGCGTGCCAATGCCGTGGCCGAGGCGGACGATATTCCCCTGATCGGCCGTTCACCGGCGATGCAGGACGTCTACCGGGCTCTCGCAAGGCTGATGCCGATCGACCTCACCGTGATGATCAATGGCGAGTCTGGCACAGGCAAGGAGTTGGTTGCCCGCGCGCTCCACGATTACGGCAAGCGCCGCAACGGTCCCTTCGTCGCCATCAACATGGCCGCCATTCCGAAGGACCTGATCGAATCCGAGCTGTTCGGCCATGAGAAGGGCGCCTTCACCGGTGCACTCACCCGCTCTTCCGGCCGCTTCGAGCAAGCGGAGGGCGGCACGCTCTTCCTCGACGAAATCGGCGACATGCCGATGGAGGCCCAGACGCGACTCCTGCGCGTGCTGCAGCAGGGCGAATACACGACGGTCGGTGGACGCACGCCGATCAGGACGAATGTCCGCATCGTGGCTGCGACCAACAAGGATCTGCGCATCTCGATCGCGCAGGGCCTGTTCCGCGAGGATCTGTTCTTCCGCCTCAACGTCGTGCCGATCAGGCTGCCGCCGCTGCGCGAGCGGGTCGAAGACATTCCGGATCTCGTCCGGCACTTCTTCTCGCTGGTCGAGAAGGAAGGGCTGCCGCGCAAGCAGATCGATTCGGAAGCGATGGACGTGATGCGGCGCTATCGCTGGCCGGGCAATGTTCGCGAACTGGAAAATCTCGTCCGGCGCCTTGCTGCGCTCTATCCACAGGAGACGATCACCGCGCCGATCGTCGAGGCTGAACTGCAGCCGGCCTCCGCGACGTCGAGCTTCGCCCACAGCTCGGTGCCGGAGCGAGCGGAGACCTTGTCCGGTTCGGTCGAGCGTCATCTCGGTCAGTATTTCGGTGGTTTCGGCGATAATATCCCGCCACCCGGCCTCTATCACCGTATCTTGCGCGAGGTCGAACCGCCGTTGATTGCCGCCGCGCTCGCGGCAACCCGGGGCAATCAGATTCGCGCGGCCGAGCTGCTGGGGCTCAATCGCAACACCCTGCGCAAGAAGATTCGTGAGCTCGACATGCAGGTGGTCCGCTCGTCACGCTGAGCATTTGTAAGGCGGGGCAACGGTTTCCTGCCTTTCATATGTCATATTTTGACAACACCGTTGCGGCGGCGCATCAGTGCGCCGGCCGGGTACCTTTGGGGCCGGCTTCCGCGGAGTTGTTGAGACAGAGTGACCGCCTCCATCAGCGATATCAGGATCACGCCGCGTGGCGAGGATACGCCGCGACGCGTCTCGGGCTGGCTCGGGGCTCTCGTCGTCGTATTCGCGCTCGTCTCCGCACTGGTGACGTTCCTCGTCCTGTCGGGCGCAACTCCGATTGTGCCGGTGCACGAGGTCGTCATCGGCGTCTTCGTGCTCAACGGTTTCCTGATCCTGCTGCTGCTGATCATCGTCGCGTTCGAGACGGCGGTGCTGATCCGGGCGAGGCGCGCCGGTGCCGCAGCTGCCGGGCTGCATGTCCGCATTGTCGGCCTGTTCAGCATCATCGCCGCCTTGCCGGCGGTGCTCGTGGCGGTGATCGCGACCGTCACCATCGAACGCGGCCTCGAACCCTGGTTCTCGGATCGGATGCGCGATGCGATCTTCAAATCGGTCGAGGTCGCGGACGCCTATGCGGCAGGCCAGTGCCAGTCGCTCGGCCGTGAAATCCGTGTGCTGGCGGACGATCTGACGCGGGCGAAACCTGCCTTCGATGCCGACCGCAAATGGTTCGAGAACTTCCTGACAGCCCGTGCCACGGCGCTCGGCGTCCCGGTCGCCTCGATCATGCGCCCGCCGGCAACAGTCCTCGTCAGGGCGAATATCGATGTGCTGCGCGATGCGCCGAAGCCTGATGATGCCGCGTTCGAGGATGCGCAATCCTCGCCTGAGCCGATCTGCGTGCTGCCCTCGACGGGGCGCATCTTCGGCGCGCTGGTCAAGCTGCCGACCTATGACAATGCCTTCCTTTATGTCGCGCGTGAGGTGAATCCGCTCGCGGTCGAGTTTCCGGCCGTCGCCCGTGGCGCCGCGGTCGAGTATCTCTCGATCGATGCTCGCCGGAAGGGCGTGCAGATCGCCTTTGCCTCGATGTATGCCCTGATCGCCGTCATCCTCCTGCTCTCGGCGATCTGGATCGGACTCAGTTTCGCCAACGGGCTGGTGGCGCCGATCCGACGCATGATCCACGCGACGGACCAGGTCTCCAGCGGCAATTTCTATGTCCAGGTCCCGATACGACGATCGGAGGGCGATCTCGCTCATCTCGGTGAGACCTTCAACAAGATGACGGCGGAGCTGCGCCGGCAGCGCGACGGGCTGGTCACGGCCAGCGAAGTCATCGATCGACGACGGCGCTTCACCGAAACGGTCCTGTCGGGCGTATCGTCCGGTGTGCTGGGCCTCGATGCCGATGGCCACATCACGATCATGAACCGCTCGGCGGAGATCCTGCTTGGCGCCGGCGGGCGTCTGCTGGGCGAACCGATCGGTCAGGTCGCGCCCGAAATCGCGGGTTTCGTTGCCGAAGCGCTGCATAATCGGCAGAGACAAAGCTCCGGCCAGATTGCGATCACGCGTGCCGGCCGCGACCGGATGGTCAATGTCCGCGCCGTTCGGGAAGGCGAAGGAGCTGGCGCGGGCCTTGTCGTGACGCTTGATGACATCACCGATCTGGTCTCGGCGCAGCGTACTGCGGCTTGGGCCGACGTCGCGCGCCGCATTGCGCATGAAATCAAGAATCCGCTGACGCCGATCCAGCTCTCGGCCGAGCGTATCCGTCGCAAGTTCGGGCGCGTGATCGTCGACGACAAGGAGATCTTCGAGCAGTGCACGGCGACGATCGTGCGCCAGGTCGAGGATATCCGGCGCATGGTCGACGAGTTCTCGTCCTTTGCGCGCATGCCAAAGCCCTCGCTGGCGCGCGAGGATATCGTCGAGACGGTGCGTCAGATCGTCTTCCTGATGCGTGTCGGCAATCCGGAACTGACCCTGTCGGAGGACCTGCCTGCGGAACCGGTTCTGGCGCAGTTCGACCGCCGGCTGATCTCGCAGGCCCTCACGAATGTCATCAAGAACGCCACCGAAGCGATCGAAGCCTTGCCGATGGAGCAGCGCGGCCCGGGCAGGATCGATGTCTCTTTCCAGCGCCGCGAGGATGGCATGATCATCATCGACGTGATCGATAACGGCAAAGGCCTTCCCATCGATCAGCGCCAGAAGCTGCTAGAACCCTATATGACGACACGCGAGGGCGGCACCGGGCTCGGTCTCGCGATCGTCGGCAAGATCCTCGAGGACCATGGCGGGGGCATCGAACTGCTCGACCGACCTGACGTCCATGAGGGCGGACGCGGCGCGCGCGTCAGGCTCTGGTTCCCCGAAGCCGGGCCGGAGCACCAACCCGACGATGCCGAAGCCGGTGGCAAGCCCGCCGATATCGCCATGAACAAGCAGAACGGAACTCAGGAATGAGCGCTGACATTCTGGTCGTAGACGACGAAGTCGACATCCGGGAACTGGTTTCCGGCCTGCTCGAGGACGAGGGCTACCGCACGCGCAAGGCGGGATCGGCGGACGAGGCTCTGGCGGCGATCGCCGCCCGCCGGCCGAACCTGGTCTTTCTCGACATCTGGCTGCAGGGCAGCCGGCTTGACGGCTTGCAGGTGCTCGACTTGATCAAGGAAAGCCACCCGGACCTTGCGGTGGTGATGATCTCCGGTCACGGCAACATCGAGACCGCCGTCTCCGCCATTAAGAGCGGCGCCTATGACTTCATCGAGAAGCCGTTCAAAGCCGACCGCTTGATCCTGGTCGCCGAGCGCGCCCTCGAAGCGTCGCGGTTGCGGCGCGAGGTGCGCGAGCTGAAGACGCGCTCGGTGCAGGCAAGCCGGATCGTCGGCAAGTCGACCGTCGTCAACCAGTTGCGCCAGACCATCGACCGCGTCGCACCGACCAATGCGCGCGTGCTGATCACCGGCGAGCCCGGATGCGGCAAGGAACTGGCCGCCCGAACCCTGCACGAGGCCTCCAGCCGGTCGACCGGCCCCTTCATCGTCATCAATGCAGCGACGATCACGCCGGAAACGATGGAGGAGGAGCTCTTTGGCGTCGAAGGTGGGGAAGGGCGTTCCCGCCGGGTCGGTGCACTCGAAGAAGCCCATGGCGGTTCTCTCTATATCGACGAAATCGGCGACATGCCGCGAGAGACCCAGAACCGCATTCTGCGCGTTCTCGTCGATCAGAATTTCCAGCGCGTCGGTGGGGCGACGCGCGTCCATGTCGACGTCCGCATCATTTCCTCGACCAGCCGCGATCTCGCCCAGTTGATTGCCGACGGGCATTTTCGCGAGGATCTCTATCATCGGCTTAGCGTGGTGCCGGTGCGCGTACCGTCGCTCTCCGAACGCCGCGAGGACGTGCCTGAGCTGATCGAGTTCTTCATGGACCAGATCTCGGTCGCGACCGGCCTGCCGAAGCGTAGAATCGGCGGCGACGCGATGGCCGTCCTGCAATCGCATGAATGGCCCGGCAACGTCCGCGAGCTGCGTAACAATGTCGAACGGCTGATGATCCTGACCAAGGGGGATCCGAGCGCCGACATCACCATCGAGATGCTGCCCGCCGAGGTTGGCGCCATGGTGCCGACGACGCCGTCGGGGTCAGGCGGCGAACGCTTGATGAGCCTGCCACTGCGCGATGCGCGCGAGATTTTCGAGCGCGAGTATCTGATCGCACAGATCGCTCGCTTCTCCGGAAATATCTCACGCACGGCCGAATTTATCGGCATGGAGCGCTCGGCCCTGCACCGCAAGCTGAAGTCGCTCGGGGTCGGCTGACGGAGAGGCAGGCGCGATCTGCATGTGCGCCTGCGTCGAACGCAGGACTTTCTGCTGCGCATGCCCGTCGAACCACTTGCATTGCAGCATATGCACGCGGTCTAATGACCTATCGGTGTTCCGAAATGCCCCGGCGCTCGGCCGGACGCTGAACGGAACGAATTGGATCGCCAACGCAACCCGAAGCGCGATCCCAACAACAGGGGCTGAACATGGCCGCAGAGCGGGCTCAAAACCTTCAGGACACCTTCCTCAACCACGTCCGCAAGCAGAAAATTCCGCTGACGATTTTCCTCGTCAACGGCGTGAAACTGCAGGGCGTCGTCACCTGGTTCGACAATTTCTGCGTGCTGCTCCGTCGCGACGGACATTCGCAGCTCGTCTACAAGCATGCCATCTCGACGATTATGCCCGGCCATCCTGTCCAGCTCTTCGAGCCTGAGGAAACGGACAAGGCCTGAGGCCGTGGCAGGGCGCGCGGGCACGGGCGATGTACCGGCCGCGGTGAAGCCGCTCGACGAGATCGAGCGCGACATTGCGGCCAATACCCGTGCCTTCGTCATTGGCCCTTACCTGCAGCGCCGCGGCGCGGCGACGGATGCGAATCAACGCTCCTTCGCCGCGCGTCTCGACGAGGCGGTGGGGCTTGCGGCTGCAATTGATCTTTTCGTGGTTGAGCCCATCTCTGCGCTGCTGACGGCGCTGAGACCGGCAACCTATCTCGGCAAGGGCAAGGTCGAAGAGATCGCCGAGCGCATCACCAACGAGGAGATCGGCCTCGTCGTGATGGATTGCGCGCTGTCGCCCGTACAACAGCGCAATCTTGAAAAGGCCTGGGGCTGCAAGGTCATCGACCGGACCGGCCTGATCCTTGAGATCTTCGGCCGGCGCGCCCGCACCAAGGAGGGCGCGCTGCAGGTCGAACTCGCCCATCTCAATTACCAGAAGAGCCGCCTGGTCCGGTCCTGGACCCATCTGGAACGCCAGCGCGGTGGCTTCGGCTTCCTGGGCGGCCCAGGCGAGACGCAGATCGAGGCCGACCGGCGTGTCATCCAGGAGCGAATGACCAAGATCGAGCGCGATCTCGATACGGTCAAACGCACCCGTTCGCTGCATCGTGTCAGCCGGAAACGCGTGCCTTATCCGGTGGTTGCGCTGGTTGGGTACACCAACGCTGGAAAGTCGACGCTGTTCAATCGACTGACCTCAGCCGATGTCCTGGCCCAGGATATGCTGTTTGCGACGCTCGACCCGACGGCGCGCGCAATCAAGCTGCCGCATGGTGCCCGCATCATGCTCTCCGACACCGTCGGATTCATTTCGGACCTGCCGACCCAGCTCATCGCGGCCTTCCGGGCCACGCTTGAGGATGCGATCGAGGCCGATGTGCTGCTGCATGTGCGCGACCTCGCGCATGAGGATACACAGGCCCAGGCTGCCGATGTGCAGGCCATCCTGAGGGACCTCGGCATCGATCCGGATGACGGGCAACGCGTCGTCGAGGTCTGGAACAAGGCCGACCTGCTTGTCGGAGACGAGCACGATCGGCAGCTCGCGCTGGCAGAACTCAGGCCGGTTGCCTCTCGCCCTGTGCTGGTTTCAGCCCTGACCGGCGAAGGGGTCGATCGCCTCACCGACGCGATCGAGACCCGCATCGCCCGCAGCCGGCCAGTCTACCGGCTCACTCTCGAACCGGGGGATGGCAAATCGCTTGCCTGGCTGCACAGCAATGGTGAAGTGCTCAGCCGCGAGGATGCGGAGGATGGCGCTCTCGCCCTGACCGTGCGGCTTCCGCCGGAGCGGGAAGGGGCGTTTGGCGCGCGCTTTCCCCAGGCAGAGCGCCAGGGTTAGATCATTGGACCAGAGATCGTATCTGGGCCGATGATTTCACTTTCCGTGCTTGCACCGGCTGTCCTGACAACCGCAATCCACTTTCGGGCCAATGCCTAGCCAGCGCTGACCTTCGCCTTCTCCGTCCGCTTTACCGCCTGCCATAGCGCTTCCAGCTCGTCGAGCGTCGCGTCCTTGGCGTCCCGGCCCTCGGCGGCAAGGGCGTCTTCGATGCCGCGGAACCGGCGTTCGAACTTGGTGTTGGCCGCGTTGAGGCAGCCTTCAGGGTCGGCATCGACATGCCGCGCCAAGTTGGCAACGACGAAGAGCAGGTCTCCGATCTCCTCCCGAATGGCCTCCTTGTTGCCACCGGCGAGCGCCTCGTCGATCTCCGCCGTCTCCTCGCGGATCTTGTCGAGAACGAGCCTGGCATCGTTCCAGTCGAATCCCACGGTGGAGGCCTTGGCCTGAAGCTTCCAGGCGCGGGTCAGCGCAGGCAACGTATGGGGAACGCCGGCAAGAACACCCCTGTCCTCGCTTACCTCGGGCAGCCCGGCAGCGCGGTGGGCTGCGGCCTTGTCGGCCTTCTCCTGCGCCTTGATGCGGTGCCAGAGGGCCTTGACCTCGGCCGGCGAGAGGTCTCGCGCCTCGCCGAAGACATGCGGGTGGCGGCGGATGAGTTTGCTGGTGATCGCCTCGACCACGTCGGCAAAGGCGAAGGCGCCCTCTTCTTCGGCCATGCGCGAATGGAAGACCACCTGCAGCAGCAGATCGCCGAGTTCGTCCTTGAGATCGATCTTGTCACCGCGTGCGATCGCGTCGGCGACCTCATAGGCCTCCTCGATCGTGTAGGGAGCGATCGAAGCAAAATCCTGCTCCAGATCCCAGGGGCAGCCGGTGCCGGGTGTCCGAAGCGCCGCCATGATTTCGATCAGCCGGGCAATATCGCGAGAGGGCTTCAACGCTGCAATTCTCCGGAGGTTGAGCTACCGTCCTCCCATGATTCAAGTCACCCCGTCCATTACCCTCGACGAGAGCGAGCTCGAGGAAAGCTTCGTGCGCTCCTCCGGGCCAGGAGGGCAGCATGTCAACAAGGTGTCGAGCGCGGTCCAATTGAAGTTCGACGCGCGCCGATCTCCGTCCCTGCCGAATGATGTGGCGATCCGGCTGATGAAGATCGCGGGCAGCAGGCTGACGCAGGACGGTGTGATCGTCATCGTCGCCCAGGCGCAGAGAAGCCAGAAGCGCAATCGCGAGGAGGCGCTGGAGCGCCTGCTGGACATGATCCGCGAGGCTGCGTTCCGCCCCGAGATACGCAGGCCGACCAAACCGACCAAGGCATCCAAGGAGCGCCGTCTTCAAGGCAAGGACCGGCGCTCATCGATCAAGTCCGCACGATCGAAACCTGGTCTGGACTAGAATGAGAGGCGCCAATGGGGACGGCGATCAGCGCAGCGTCGGGACGCGCAAAGAGCCACGGCGGATCAGCGCCGATTATCTGCAGCGTGCGGCGATGCATTACCTCGAGCGCTACTCGGCCCCTGCCGGGCAGTTGCACCGGGTCCTCCAGCGCAAGGTGATAATGAGTTGCCGCCATCACGGCGACGAACCGCAATCCTTCGCCGCACTCATCGATGAAACGGTGGCGCGCTGCGTTGCCGCAGGGCTGGTCGATGACAAACGCTTTGCCGAAGGGCGGGCGGCAACCTTGCGCCGAAAGGGGCAGTCCGCCCGCGCCGTTGCGGCGCGGCTTGCGGCCAAGGGCGTCGGGCGCGAGCTCGTCGCGGAGGCGAGCCGCACCACCGAGGATGAGGAACTGGCTGCGGCGCGGATTGCCGCCCGGCGCAAGCGGCTTGGTCCCTGGAGCCGCAGGGACCGTGCCGAGAACCGTCAGAAGGATCTCGCGGCACTCGCCCGGGCTGGTTTTGCTATGACAATCGCCCGCGCCGTGATCGACGGCGCGGGCGACGAAAGCTGATCGCCATTTCCCGGAAGGGCGCTTCAGTCGAGCTTGATCTTGGCGTCGTCGACGACCTTGCCCCAGCGAGCCACTTCCGCTGTGACGAACTTGCCGAAATCGGCGCCGTAGATCGCAGGGATCGGGGAGCCGTTCTTCTTCCAGGCCTCCGTGATCATCGGAGCCTTCAGCGCCTTTTCGATCTCGCCGCGCATGCGCGTCACAATCTCGTCCGAGGTGTTCTTGGGCGCCCAGATGGCGTACCAGGTCGCGACCTCGTAGCCGTCGAGGCCGGCCTGCTTGGCGGTCGGTACGTCCGGAATGGCATCCGAGCGCGCCGGGGCGGCGACCGCCAGGGCCCGCAGCGCACCGCTTTGCACCTGTGCGGCCGAGGAGCCCAGCCCATCGAACATCACATCGACCTGGCCAGCCACCAGATCCTGCATCGCCGGCCCGGCGCCGCGGTAGGGGACATGGGTCAGGTTGGTCTTGGTGACGAGCTTGAAGAGCTCGCCGGCAAGATGGTGGGTGGTGCCGTTTCCGGCTGATGCGTAGTTGAGTTTGTCTGGATTTTTCCTGGCGTAGTCGATCAACTCGGCCAGCGTCTTGGCCTGGACCTTGCCCGGATGGACGACGACCACCTGGGGCGGCTGGGCGATGACACCGACCGGAACAAAATCGGTCTGGATGTTGTAGTCGAGCTTCGGATAGAGCGCGGGCGCAATCGCATGATGCGCGGCCCCGACGAAGAAGGTGTAGCCGTCCGGAGCCATCCGCGCCGCTGCGGAAGCGCCCACCGTGCCGCCGGCACCACCACGATTGTCGATGATGATGCGCTGCCCGAGCTGCTGCTCGAGCTGGGCGGCGATCGGCCTGGCGAAGGCATCGGTGCCGCCGCCGGCCGGGAAGGGCACGATGAAGGTGATGGGTTTCTGCGGCCAGGCCTGCGCCTGCGCCGGAGCAGCGGCCGCCACGCCGAAACCCGCAGATACCGCAAGCGCGATGAGCCAGCTAGACTTGATCATGAATGCTCGTCCTCCCTGAAGCGAAAACCAGGCTCTTGATGGCCATTGACGCGATGCCATTGCGGTATTCTGTATGCATCTAAATGGATTAGGGCATCGGCGGCCGCAAATGACAAGCAAGCCATTTGGCCGATGCGAAGCGCGCAATTGCGATTGCGCCGATGCTGGAGACAGACGCCTTTCATGAGCCGCCTCGACAGTTTCATCCGCCGCCTCGAAGCCCAGCGCCGTATCCTCGACTGGGCGGCAGAGTCCGTCACCAGCCGGAATGGGCTCGTGCTCGAGCTTGGCCTCGGCAATGGCCGCACATATGACCATCTGCGCGAAATCCTGCCGAAGCGGGAGATCTATGCCTTCGACCGTGAAGCCAGGGCCAATCCGCGTTCGATGCCTCCGGAGAGCGCTCTGGTGCTCGGCGACATGGCAAAGACGCTACCGGACTTCGTGGAGCGCCATGGCCGTAATGCCGCGTTGATCCATGTCGACGCCACGACAGGTGTACCGGAACGCGACCGTATCCATCTGGCCTGGTTGCCGGAGCATGTTGCGGCACTGGCGCAGGATGATGCACTCATCATCAGCGGTTCCGATCTAGAACATCCTGCGCTGGTTGCCGTTTCACTCCCCGATGACATCCCGAAGGGGCGCTATTTCGCCTATCGCCGCGCGGCTCCGCAAGGCGTGCACTCGGAAGCCTGAGCCGATGGCCGAGGCGAAACCTGTCTGAGGAGACGACATGACTGGCGGCATCCACCACCTCACGCTGATCACGCGCGATGCGCAAGCCAATGTCGATTTCTATGTCGGCTTCCTCGGCCTGCGTCTCGTCAAACAGACCGGCGGCTACGAGGATGCGGAGCAACTCCATCTGTTCTATGGCGACGGCCTGGGTTCGCCTGGGTCGCTGGTCACATTTCTGGTCTGGCAGGACGGCTCGCCCGGTCGGGTCGGGCACGGGCAGGTCAGCGAGATCGCGCTGGCCGTGACACCGGCAAGCATCGGCTTCTGGCTGACGCGGGCACTGACGCAGCATGTGCCCGCTGAGGGGCCGAAGCAGGAATTCGGCGAGCCTGTCTTGCGTTTGCGCGACCCCGACGGGGTGATCGTGAAGCTCGTGGGAACGGATATGCCGGCCGCGGCGCCATGGCAGGCGCCCGGGATCGCCCCCGAGGATGCGATCCGCCGGGTCCGCGGCGCAACCATCTTGTCCGAAACACGGGAGGAGACTGCCGCCTTCGTCGCTCGCTTCGGCTACCGGCCGGCCGCGGCCACCTCCGCTGTTCAGCGCATGGTGTCCGACAGCGGCGACGTCATCGACATCCGCGATGCCGGCGGATTCTGGCCTGGCGCACCGGGGACGGGCATCGCGGATCATGTCGCTTTCCGGGCCGAGGACGAGGCCGCAGTGAAGGCCGTCGAGAGTTCTCTGGCGCGCCTCAATTCCTCGATCACCACGCTCCACGACAGAAAATACTTCACCTCTCTCTATGTCCGCGAACCCGGCGGCACCCTGATCGAACTGGCGAGCGACGGGCCGGGATTTACGGTCGACGAGCCCGAGGACAGGCTTGGAACCAGCCTGATGGTTCCTCCCTCCGATGAGGGGCGGGATTCGGATATCCGCGTCGTGCTGCCGCAATTCTCCCTGCCGGGGGAACCGCGCATGACCTATCGCGACCTGCCCTTCGTGCACCGTTTCCATGTGCCCGCAACGACGGATGGCAGCATTCTCGTGCTGCTCCACGGCACCGGCGGCAACGAGGCGGATCTGATGCCGCTGGCGCACCGGATCGCACCGGAAGCGACCTTGCTCGGCGTGCGGGGACGCAGCACGGAGGAGGGCACGTCCCGCTGGTTTCGCCGATCGTCGCCGACCGAATTCGATCAGGCCGATATTCGTGCCGAGTCCGCCGCCTTCGCCGCCTTTGTCGAGAGTGCGACAAAGGGGTACGGGCTCGATCCGGCACGCACGACCTATCTCGGCTACTCCAACGGCGCGAACTTCCTGGCCGCGATGATGCAGATCCATCCTGGCCTGATCCGCAGGGCCATCCTGCTGCGCGCGATGAACGTGCTCGAACTGCCGCAGCAGACCGATCTTGCAGGGGTGGATGTCCTCATCCTGGCCGGGGCTTCCGATCCCTTTGGTGTGCATGCGGCGGAGCTGGAAACGCGGCTGAGGCAAGGCGGCGCCCAGGTCGATGCGCAAGTGATTGCAGCGGGGCATGAGCTGTCGCAGGCCGATGCAGCCGCAGCCCAGGTCTGGCTGGCGGCGCGCTGAAGATCCTCAGCAAGAGCCGAATGAATTGCAGGCAAACCCTTCCGTGGGCGCAGCCCATGGCTTAAAGGCGCGGGACCTCCCTGAAATTTGGTCGCGTAGAAGCATGATTCGTCTCGAGAACATCGGCAAGCAGAACGGCAAGCAGATTGTCTTCATCGAGGCATCCGCAGCGCTCCAGAAGGGAGAGAAGGTCGGTCTTGTCGGCCCCAACGGCGCCGGCAAGACAACGCTCTTCCGCATGATCAC
Source organism: Hyphomicrobiales bacterium (assembly GCA_900470095.1). Classification (GTDB taxonomy): domain Bacteria; phylum Pseudomonadota; class Alphaproteobacteria; order Rhizobiales; family Beijerinckiaceae; genus Allobosea. The sequence goes on along the minus strand of UBZM01000010.1, from coordinate 41,043 downwards.
GGGGCAGGAGGCGCCCGACGAGGGCCTCGTGGCCGTCGATCGCGGCGTGACGATTGGCTATTTCAGCCAGGATGTGGGCGACATGTCCGGTCGCAGCGCCGTCTCCGAGGTCATGGACGGCGCGGGCCCGGTCAGCGCCGTTGCGACCGAGCTGAAGGAGCTCGAGACCGCCATGGCCGATCCCGATCGCGCGGACGAGATGGACGAGATCATCACGCGCTATGGCGAGGTCCAGGGGCGGTTCGAAGAGCTCGACGGCTACGCGATGGATGGGCGGGCGCGCGAGGTGCTTGCCGGCCTCGGCTTCAGCCAGGAGATGATGGAAGGCGATGTCGGTTCTCTCTCCGGCGGCTGGAAGATGCGCGTCGCGCTGGCCAGGATCCTGCTCATGCGCCCTGACGCCATGCTATTGGACGAGCCGAGCAACCATCTCGACCTGGAGAGCCTGATCTGGCTCGAGGACTTCCTGAAGGGCTATGATGGCGCGCTGCTCATGACCTCGCATGACCGCGAATTCATGAACCGGATCGTCGACAAGATCGTCGAGATCGATGGCGGGGCGCTGACGACCTATTCGGGCGATTACGAGTTCTACCAGCAGCAGCGCGCGCTCAGCGAGAAGCAGCAGCAGGCCCAGTTCGAGCGCCAGCAGGCGATGCTCGCCAAGGAGATCAACTTCATCGAGCGCTTCAAAGCGCGCGCCTCGCATGCCGCGCAGGTGCAAAGCCGTGTGAAGAAGCTGGAGAAGATTGACCGGGTGGAGCCGCCCAAGCGCCGCCAAACGGTGCAGTTCGAGTTCCAGCCGGCGCCGCGTTCCGGCGAGGACGTGGTCACCCTGAAGAACGTCCACAAGCGCTATGGCAGCCGCAGCATCTATGACGGGCTCGATTTTCAGGTGCGCCGCAAGGAGCGCTGGTGCGTGATGGGCATCAATGGCGCCGGCAAGTCGACGCTGTTGAAGCTGGTGACCGGTGCGACCGAGCCGGACGACGGCACGGTCGCGCTCGGCGGCACGATCAAGCTCGGCTATTTCGCCCAGCACGCCATGGAGGTGCTGGACGGTGACGCGACCGTGTTCCAGTCGCTTGAAGACTCGTTTCCCCAGGCCGGGCAGGGCTCGCTGCGTGCGCTGGCTGGCTGCTTCGGCTTCTCCGGCGACGATGTCGAGAAGCGCTGCCGGGTCCTGTCCGGTGGCGAAAAGGCGCGGCTGGTGATGGCGAAGATGCTCTACGATCCGCCGAACTTCCTGGTGCTGGACGAGCCCACCAACCACCTGGACATCGCGACGAAGGAAATGCTGATCACGGCGTTGGCGCAATATGAGGGAACCATGCTGTTCGTCTCGCATGACCGCCATTTCCTCGCCGCACTGTCCAACCGGGTTCTCGAGCTGACGCCCGAGGGCGTTCACACCTATGGTGGCGGCTATACCGAGTACGTTGCGCGCACGGGCCAGGAGGCACCCGGTCTGCGGAGCTGAGCTTGGCGGCGGAGCCCCATGGCTCGCCCTGATCCGCAGGGATATGAGTCGCTCTGGCAACCGCTGGCTGAGCATTCGGCGCGGCTCTCGTCGGGCTCACGCCGGGAAGCGATCGGGCCTACAATTGCAGGCTGCCATCGGAGCGAGGCATCGCCGTGATCCGCGAAGCCGCACCGAGCTCGACCTCACCGCTCCCAATCAGAAGCCACGCCGCCGATGCCGCTTACAATCGACACCATGCTCACGACGCGGCGCCCGTTTGTGCTTCTGGAGGACCGGCTCGCGCAGACCGCATCGGCGCAGCTCTACTGTGATCCGATTGAGGTCGTTCGGTGTGACCACGTCGAGGAGGTCTCGTCTGCGCTTGGCCGAATCGAAGACGGCCTGTCCCGCGGGCTGCATGCCGCCGGCTTCTTGAGCTACGAACTGGGATACGCCTTCGAGCCACGCCTCGTTGCGTCGATACTGCAGGCGAGGGCGCTTCCGCTGCTGTGGTTCGGGCTGTTTCGCGAGCCACTGCAGATTCCTTTAGCGCAGCTGGACGAAGCCTTTGCGGCACTGGGGCCTCCTGCACCGCTCGACGCTGTTCGTCCGCAGCTCGATGCGCCAGCGCACGCGTCCAAGGTCCAGCGTGTGCTGGACTATCTTCACGCCGGCGACGCCTACCAGATCAACCTGACCTTTCCGATCGACTTTCGCTACGAGGGCGATCCCCTCGCGCTCTATGCCGCCTTGCGGTCGAGCCAGCCCGTGGCGCATGGCGGCATCGTCGCCATCGATGATGCGGCCATCCTGTCGGTTTCGCCGGAGCTCTTTCTCGAGGTGGCGTCCGGCCGGGCGACGACGCGCCCGATGAAGGGAACAGCACCTCGGCGCGACGGACCGGAGGCGGAGCGCGCCGCCATGGAAGAGTTGAAGGCCGACCCCAAGCAACGCGCCGAGAACCTGATGATTGTCGACCTGCTGCGCAACGATCTCGGACGGATCAGCTCCATCGGTTCGGTCGAAGTGCCGAGCCTCTTCCAGGTTGAAACCTATCCGACATTTCACACACTGACGTCGACGGTGACATCCAGGTTGCGCCCCGGCCTCTCGCTCGAAGATCTGCTGCGGGCTGTCTTCCCGTGCGGCTCGATCACCGGCGCACCGAAGCTGCGTGCGATGGAGATCATCCGCGAACTCGAGGATGGGCCGCGCGATCTCTATACCGGTTCGATCGGGCAGATCTCGCCCAATGGCGATCTTCGCTTCAATGTCGCAATCCGCACGGCGACGATCTTTCCGGGCGGTGCCGGCCGTTATGGCGTTGGCGGCGGCATCGTCACGGATTCGCGGGCTGCGGACGAGTATGCGGAGTGCCTGCTCAAGGCCCGGGTCCTGACCGATCTCGCTGACGATTACGGGCTGATCGAAACGCTGGGCTGGTCACACCAGACCGGTTTTGCACGGCTGCACCTGCATCTCGACCGCCTCGACCGTTCGGCAAAGGCACTGGGCTTCCGCTTCGACCCCGCTGATGCGGAAACGCGTCTCGCGGCGCTGGCCAAAACCTTCGCGCCGCAAGAAAATCGTCGGATCCGCTTCGAGCTACGTCGCACCGGGATGCTCGATATCGCCGCACCAGTTCTTGGCGCCGAGCCAGACCGGCCTCTCGAGGTCGTCCTCGCCGCCGCAAGGGCCGACGAAGGCGACCCATTCCTGCGGTACAAGACAACGCGCCGTAGAACCTACGAGACCGCATTTGCGGCAGCCGTCGAGCGCGGGGCCGATGAAGCCGTCTTCCAGAACCGCGCAGGCTTTGTCACCGAAGCAACGCGCAGCAACATCTTCGTCGAGCGGGACGGGCTCCTGCTCACGCCGCCCCTGTCCGATGGTCTCTTGCCGGGTGTGCTGCGCCAGGCCCTGATCGAGAGCGGACGGGCCGTCGAGCGGCAACTGCGTCCTGGCGATCTCGCTCAGGCCGAGTACTGGTTCCTGGGCAATAGCCTGCGCGGATTGAGGCCCGCTCGACTGACGAGCTGAAGCCTTCGAGGCTAGCCAGCGCGCGAGCACGCGGTCAGGACGAAGACGGGGACATTTCCCGGATAGGGGGAAGCGGGGAACAGGTGCTGCCAGCGTCTGAACCCGGAGAAACCAGCTCGCGTGAGCAGGTCCTGCGCTGCAGCTTCCGTCAAGCCATCATGCAGGGGTAAGCGTGCCGCAAGCTGCTCTGGATAGGTGGAACGATATTCAGGAGCCACCGACCACAATCCGTCGGACACGAGCACGAGACCGCCCGGTCGCAGAATGCGGTGAGCCTGCAGCAACGCTTCGATGGGGCGCTCGAGCGTCCAGAGGACATTGCGGAGCGTGACGATATCGGCGGACGCATCGGTGATCTCGGCCGCTTCGATCGTGGTGTCCTGAAACGCAATGGCGAGGCCGGCTTGCCGAGCCGCCGCACGGGCGACCGCCAGCATGTTCGCAGACCCGTCGCAGGCGCGGACGCGATGCCCCAGCGACGCGGCAAGGAGCGCGCAAGCGCCCGTCCCCGTCCCGAGATCGACAATGTCCTTGGGGCCATCCGCCTCGAAGGCGGCCTCAAGCACGGCTCGCCAGAGGTCGCGCTGGGCGACATGCGAGGCAGCACCATCAAATTTGGGGGCACGGGCGTTCCAGTAGTCGGTGACACCGGCCCCAACGCTTCGCTGCATCGTCATGGCTTTTCCGCCTCAAAAGGGTTCGATCAGATACTCGATGTGCCTTCGGCCCGATGCGGCGCGGCGGATGGAGACCGCGACACCGAAGACATGCTGGATCAGCGGTTCGGTCATCACGGTTTCCGGCGTCCCGGCATCGACCAGCTTGCCCTCATGCAGCACGGCGATCTCGTCGCAGAAAAGCGAGGCCAGGTTGAGATCGTGCAACGCCATGATGCAGGTGATGCCCAGGCGCCTGATCAGTGTCAGGATCGATAGCTGATGCTGGATATCGAGATGGTTGGTCGGCTCGTCGAGGATGAGTTCACTCGGCATTTGTGCCAATGCGCGCGCGATGTGGACGCGCTGGCGCTCTCCGCCCGATAGCGTGTGCCAGAACTGGTCATGCCGATCGGCCATATCGACGCGCGCCAGCGCGGCCTCGACCGCGTCTTCGTCGGTGGTTGTCCAGGAGGCGAGTGCGCCGCGATGCGGGGTCCGTCCGAGTCTGACGACGTCGCACACGGAGAGCTGGATCTCAGTCGTCGCCTGCTGCTCGACAAAGGCCAGGCGCCGGGCGAGTTCGTGCCGCGGCAAGGTGCCGATTTCACAGTCATCGAGTGTCACCACGCCGCTGGCGACCTTGCGCAGGCGGCAGAGCAGACGCAACAGGCTCGACTTCCCCGAGCCGTTGGGGCCGATGAGACCGAGAATCTTTCCGGGTTTGGCGTGCAGCGTCACGCCGTCCACGATCATGCGCCCACCGGCGCTCCAACGGACGTCGCGCGCAGCCAGCGTCATGCCGGCCGCCTTGCACGATAGAGTATGAAGGCGAAAGCCGGGGCCCCGAACAGCGCCGTCACGACGCCAATCGGCAGAATCTGCTGCGGCACCAGCGTCCGCGACAGGATGTCGGCAAGAATCATGAAGATTGCACCGATGATCAGGCATGCCGGGAGTAGCCGGGCATGGGCTGGGCCCGTCAGGAAGCGCGCGGCGTGAGGTATGACAAGACCGACGAATCCGATCGTGCCGACGATGCTGACCATGGTCGCGGTCATGACGGCCGTGGTCACGAATAGCACGATGCGCACGCGGGGCACCGCCACGCCCAATGCGGCAGCGGCATCCGCCCCGAAGGCGAACGCATCGAGCGCCTTCGTATGAAAGATGCAGACGGCGAAGCCCGCGAAGGCCACTGGCGTGGCGAGCCAGACATCGGGCCAGCGCACGCCTCCGAAATTGCCGAGAAGCCAGAACATCACGCCGCGGGCCTGTTCGGCACTGGCCAGCGTGGTGACGATCGTCGCGGTCGCCGCATTGAACAGCTGCGATCCGGCGACGCCTGCGAGAATCACGCGGTCGGTCGCGCCGCCGGACCCTGCGGCAAGCACGGCCACGATGACAAGTGCAGCAATGGCGCCGAGGAAGGCTCCACCGGATATGCTGAGTGCAGCGCCGCCGAATCCCAGGATCATCACCGCGACCGCACCCGTCGAGGCTCCGGCCGAGATACCAAGGATATAGGGTTCTGCGAGAGGATTACGCAGGAGCGCCTGCAGGATCGCGCCCGAAAGCGCGAGCGCTCCTCCGCAGAGGGCCGCCACCACAGCCCGGCTCAAGCGGTAGTCGAAGATGACGCCCTGCTGGATCGCGCTCACGGGGTAGTCGAGATCGAACAACCCGTTGCCCAGGGCTTTGAAGACCGTGGCAAGCGGGATCGACATCTCTCCGATCGTCACGGCGAGTGCGATCGCGAGTATCAGCAGGACGAAGGCGAGGAGCGCTACTGCGCCCCTCGCCAACCAGTTGGGCCGAACCACTCCATGGCTCACTTGGTGAGGCCGAAGCTCTTGATGCCGTTGGCCAGCGCCTCGATGCCGTCGATCGTATCAAGCCCGGCCCTGGTCGCGCCGACATCCATGATCACGATCCGCTGCTGCCGGCTGGCGTCGAGCTTGCTCGCAACCGCGTCGGTCTTGAGGAAGTCGAGCTTGAGATTGATGTCGTCTGCCGGGAAACGCCGGCGATCCATCTTGACCACGACGATGACGGCAGGGTTGGTGGAAGCGACGGTCTCCCAACCGACCAGCGGCCATTCCTCGTTGGTGGTGATGACGTTCCGGGCGCCGAGCTTCGACAGGATATAGGCAGGCACGCCATTCTTGCCGGCCAGGAAGGCGTCCCCCTTGATGTCCTTGCTGGAGAACCAGACGACGACAGGAACATCCTGCGGCTTGATCCCGGCAACAGAAGCGACCGCCTTGTCCTCGCGCGCCTTCAATTCAGCGACCAGCGCCTCGGCGCGATCGGAGACATCGAAGATCTGCCCGAACTCGCGAATATTGCGATAGACGAGATCCATCGTGAACATCTGCGTGCGGACGCCGTCGCCCGGCCCGGAATTGTCCTTTCCGACGCAGTCGGTGGGCGAGACATAGGTCGGCACCTTCAGCTTCGCAAACTGGTCGCGCTTGCCGACGATGCCGTTGGGGCCGATATGCCATTCGAACATCGCAGTCACGAGGTCCGGCTCCTGGGCGACGACAGCCTCGAAACTCGGATCGTTGTCGGCAAGCCGCTTCACCTTGGCGTTGACCGCCTCATAGGGCTTCGCGACAGGGCTGAACCACACGGCTGTGCCCACGACCTTGTCGCCGAGCCCGAGCGCGTAGAGGATCTCGGTCTGCGTCTGTCCGACAGCCACGACGCGCTTTGGCGCCTGGTTGAACGTTATCGTCTCCCGGCAATTCTCCAGCGTCAGCGGATACTGCGTCGGTGCGGCCAAGGCCGCTCCCGACATCGACATGCCGATGGCTGCGACGAACGAAAGGCAAGAAAGGCGTGCAGCGCTGCGCATTGAAATCTCCGATAGCGTCGAGCGGCCACATGCGTCGCGAAGCTCGTGGGCCTCGCACGGTCGATCTTGAAATGTAACAATATTACAGTTTTGATAGGCCGCTCGATACGTCTGCGTCAAGCGCTCTGCCACGACTGCGATGGCGTGGTTCAGCATCATGGACATGGAATTCATCGCTCCCCGAGATGACGAGCCGGGAGCTTGAGCGGATCGGTTCGGGGGTGCCGGTCTACGACCTGCCGCCGACGCAAATCCCCCCGGACACCCCGCCCGAAAGACGCTTCTGCGATCAGGGCAGGTCTCCTGGCTCGCGGGTCAGCGCTGGCTTCGCCCGGCCTTCCCGGCGTTGAGAGCGCCAGTGGACGATGGGAGAAGAGCTCGCCGCTTACAGTTGCGGGGGCAGCCTCGGATTCGGCGCAGGGCGCCTCACCGAATTCCCTCTTAGCTTCGGGCCTGAGCCCGAAGAACCTTGATCGCGGCCGACCATAGAGGGGCCCAACGCGGCGTCAAGCCGCAGGCACCGACCACACCGCTTGCTGATGGAGCCCTGCAGTGAGGCGGCCCCATCCTTCTCGGCTCACTCCCAGCTCAGGGCGCCGCCGTTCTGGTATTCGATGACGCGGGTCTCGAAGAAGTTCTTCTCCTTCTTCAGGTCCATCGCCTCGCTCATCCAGGGAAACGGGTTTTCCGTTTCCGCGAAGACGGGGCTGAGGCCGAGTTGCGCACAACGGCGGTTGGCGATGAAATGCATGTACTGCTCGCAGAGCGCGGCATTGAGGCCGAGGAAACCGCGCGGCATGGTGTCCCGGCCATAGGCGGCCTCAAGTTCGGCAGCGTTGCGAATCATGCCGCGCAACTCGTCCTGGAAGGCCCTGGTCCAGAGATGCGAGTTCTCGATCTTGATCTGGTTGATCACGTCGATGCCGAAATTCAGGTGAATGCTCTCGTCGCGCAGGATGTACTGGTACTGCTCGGCGATGCCGACCATCTTGTTGCGCCGGCCGAGCGACAGGATCTGGGCAAAGCCGGTGTAGAACCACATGCCTTCGAAGATCACGTAGAAGGCGACGAGGTCGCGCAGGAAGGCCTGATCGGCCTCGGGCGTGCCGGTCTCGAAAGCGGGATCGTCGAGATGCTGGGTGTGCTTCAGCGCCCAGGCCGCCTTGTCGGTGATCGAGGGCACCTCGCGATACATGTTGAAGAGTTCGCCCTCGTCGAGGCCGAGGCTTTCGACGATGTACTGGAAGGTGTGGGTGTGCACCGCCTCCTCGAAAGCCTGGCGCAGCAGGTATTGCCGGCATTCCGGATTGGTGAGATGGCGGTAGATCGCGAGCACAATGTTGTTGGCGACGAGGCTTTCGGACGCCGCGAAGAAGCCGAGATTGCGCTTGATCGCGCGACGCTCGTCCTCGGTCAGCCCGTCCTTCGATTTCCACAGGGCGATATCGGCCTGCATCGAGACCTCTGTCGGCATCCAATGGTTGTTGCAGCCGGCGAGGTACTTCTCCCAGGCCCATTTGTACTTGAGCGGCAACAACTGGTTCACGTCGGCGCGGCAGTTGATCATTCGCTTCTCGTCGACGCTGACGCGCCCGCCGGAGCGATCGATCTCGCCGAGGCAGGTGGCGTCGGCTTGGGCTCCGCCGGGGGCGGCCGGATTGGGATCGAGGGCGGCGGCAGGCTTGCTGTCTGACCAGTCGAGCATGATGAATATCCAATCGGGTCTGAATGTCGCGGCCGGGTTTGCCCCGGCCGTCCGTATCGTTCGCTATCGGGCAGGGCCGGGCGTCCATGCGCGCCGCGAAGGCGAGCATGGACGCTGCCGCTGCCTCACTGGCAGGCTTCGCAGGTCGGATCGTCGATCGAGCAGGCGTTCGGCACGGCCATGCCATTGTCGAGCGGGATGTCGACAAGGATCGGCTTGGCCGTGGCGGGGACCATTGCCGACACCGCGTTGAGCTTGCCGTCGGTGCCCTTCAACGTCGACTTTTCGACATGGGTCGCCGAGAGCGCGCGCAGGTAATAGGTCGTCTTCAGACCGAGCCGCCAGGCGAGGCGATAGGCCTCGTCGAGCTTCCTGCCGGAAGGCTGCGCCATGTAGAGATTGAGCGACTGGCCCTGGTCGATCCATTTCTGACGGCGTGCGGCGGCGCGGATCAGCCAGCTCGTCTCGATCTCGAATGAGGTGGCGTAGAGCGCCTTGAGATCGTCGGGGACGCGATCGATCTGACTGACCTTTCCGTCGTAATATTTCAGGTCCGAAACCATGACCTCGTCCCAGAGATCGCGCGCCTTGAGATCGCGGACGAGGTCGGCATTCACGACCGTGAAGTCGCCGGACATGTTCGCCTTGACGTAGAGCTGGCTATAGGACGGCTCGATCGACTGCGAGACACCGACGATGTTGGAGATCGTTGCAGTCGGGGCAATCGCCATGCAGTTCGAGTTGCGCATGCCGGTGGTCTTCACCCGCTCGCGCAGGCTGTCCCAGTCCAGCGTCGTCGAGCGATCGAGCTCGACATCGCCGTCGCGGGCTTCCGAGAGAATGTCGAGCGAGTCGATCGGCAGGATGCCCTTCGACCAGAGCGAGCCCTCGAAGCTCGGGTAGCGACCGCGCTCGGCGGCAAGATCGACCGAGGCCGAGATCGCAAACCAGCTGATCGCCTCCATCGAGCTATCGGCGAAGGCGACGGCGCCCTCGGACGCGGCGGGCAGGCGCAGGGTCTGCAGCGCATCCTGGAAGCCCATGATGCCGAGGCCGACCGGACGATGGCGCAGGTTCGAGCGGCGCGCCTCGGGGATCGTGTAGAAATTGATGTCGACGACATTGTCGAGCATTCGCATCGCGGTCGCGACCGTCTTGCCGAGCCGGCCCCGGTCGAGCCCGTCCTCCGTCACATGGGCAGCCAGGTTGATCGAGCCCAGATTGCAGACGGCGACCTCGTCGGCCGAGGTGTTCAGCGTGATCTCGGTGCACAGGTTCGAGGAATGCACCACGCCGGCATGCTGCTGCGGCGAGCGCAGGTTGCAGGCATCCTTGAAGGTGATCCAGGGATGGCCGGTTTCGAACAGCATGGTCAGCATCTTGCGCCAGAGATCGAGCGCGTTCAGGCGCTTGAATACCTTGATCTCGCCGCGTTCGGCCTTGGCCTCATAGGCCTCATAGGCCGCCTTGAAGGGCTTGCCGTAGAGATCGTGGAGGTCGGGCGTCTCGTCAGGCGAGAAGAGGGTCCACTGCCCCCCGGCCACAACGCGCTGCATGAACAGGTCGGGGATCCAGTTCGCGGTGTTCATGTCATGGGTACGGCGGCGGTCGTCGCCGGTGTTCTTGCGCAGGTCGAGGAACTCCTCGACGTCGACATGCCAGGTTTCGAGATAGGCGCAGACCGCGCCCTTGCGCTTGCCGCCCTGATTGACGGCGATCGCAGTGTCGTTGGCGACCTTGAGGAAGGGCACGATGCCCTGGCTCTCGCCATTGGTGCCCTTGATATGGGCACCGAGGCCGCGCACAGGCGTCCAGTCATTGCCGAGTCCGCCGGAATATTTGGCCAGCAGGGCGTTGTCCTTCACCGCCTTGAAGATGCCGTCGAGATCGTCCGGCACCGTGGTCAGGAAGCAGGAGGAGAGCTGCGGCCTGAGGGTTCCTGCGTTGAACAGGGTCGGCGTCGAGGCCATGAAGTCGAAAGAGGAGAGCAGGTCGTAGAAGGCGATCGCTCGCGCCTCGCGGTCGATCTCGCGGATCGCCAAACCCATCGCGACACGCATGAAGAAGGCCTGCGGCAGCTCGAAGCGGTTGCCTCGGACATGCAGAAAATAGCGGTCATAAAGCGTCTGGAAGCCGAGATAGTCGAACTGGAGGTCGCGCTCCGGCTTGAGCGCAGCCGCAAGCCGGGCGAGATCGAAGCGTCCAAGCTCGGGATCGAGCAGTTCGTTGGCAATGCCGGTCTTCACATAGGCGTGGAGATAGTCGCCATAACGCCCTGACATTTCTGACTGAGTGGCCTGTTCCGGCCGGCCGGAGACGAAGCTCAACGCCTCGTGGCGGAGCTTGTCGAGCAGGAGGCGAGCCGAGACCTTGGAATAGTTCGGCTCGGTCTCGACCAAAGTGCGCGCGGCCAGGATCGGTGCCTGCGCCAACTCGTCCTGGCTGACGCCGTCATAGAGGTTACGCTGCGCTTCGCTCAGCACGGCTTCGGCCGAGACGCCGTCAAGCCCGGCGCAGGCTTCGCGAATGACAGTTGCGAGGCGCGCCGCGTCGAGCGGCACGAGCGCGCCGTCGGCCGCCTTCATGCGCAGCACCGGTGCCGTGGCGGCCGCAGGCTTCGCTTCCGCCTTGGCGCGGGCCCGCTCCTGGGCTCGCTCCTCGCGGTAGAGCACATAGGCGCGGGCGACCTTATGGTGTTCGCTGCGCATCAGCGCGAGTTCGACCTGATCCTGCACATCCTCGATATGGAAGGTGCGGCCGGCATCGGCGCGCCGCGTCAGCCCGGCGATGATCTGCTGGGTCAACTCCGCGACGATGTCGTGGATCCGGCGCGATGCGGCGGCGCTGCTGCCCTCGACCGCCAGGAACGCCTTGGTCAGCGCGATGCTGATCTTTGAGGCGTCGAAAGGGGTGACACTGCCATTGCGGCGGATCACCTGGTAGGCCGGTTCCGCAGTCGATCGCGTATCGCTGCCTTGCGACGCGATCGGGCTGAACGTCTCAGGGCGGATGGTATCGGTCGCGAGGGACATCGGCTTTCAAACCCCAATCTGTAGGGGGCAAAGGCCTGGCGGAGTCGCAACGGAGAATGTCGCGGCGACGAGCGCCCGCAGACATGACCAAGCGATCCACCGGGACACCCCGCCCGAGGACGATTCTGCTGTCGCGGCAGGTCTCCTGGCTCGCGGGTCATCGCTCTTGTCCCGTCTTCCCAAGGCCTGGTGGCCTCAGTGACTGATATCCTGGACAAGTACTCGCCGCTGACAGTTGCGGGGGCAGCGCCGGTTTCGCACCGGCTTCCCTCTTAGCTCTCGATCTTGCGACTCGAGAGACCGTGACCACCATATCTAGTGGTTAGCGCGATGATTCTGTCAACAGCTTGCCGCGGCCTACCCGTTAGCCTGTGAAGAGCGGGATTGGTCGAATTGGCCGCTTCTGCGTCCTGTCTCCGCCATCTCGCGATGAGCCCGGGATCACCACCATCGATGCAAACCGGCGCCGAATTACATTCGGCGCCGGGCCCGAGGGCGTCATGGCGCAGCTGCTCGTGCTGCCGTCCTCCATGTTATGGCTTTGGGACGGTGGGGCATCTGAGCCCGGACATGGAGGCCGAATGCGCAAGATCCTGATCATCGGAATTGGTGCCGGCAATCCTGACTATGTCACGGTCCAGGCGATCAACGCCCTCAACCAGGTCGATGTCTTCTTCATTCCCGACAAGGGGACAGACAAGGCGGAGCTCGGACGGCTGCGGAAGGACATCTGCGAGCGCTTCATCGAAGGCTCGGATTATCGCCTGGTTCAGGTTCCGATCCCCGAGCGTGCTGCCGCTGGAACGAATTACCGTGGAAGCGTCGACGAATGGCATGCCCGTATTGCCCATGACTACGAGGGCCTGTTCACGAGAGAACTCGGGGAGGGTGAATGCGGAGCCTTCCTCGTCTGGGGGGATCCCACGCTCTATGACAGCACGCTCCGGATCATCGAGCAGATTCGCGCCAAGGGCTTTGCGCTCGAATACGATGTGATCCCGGGTATCAGCAGTGTGCAGGCCCTTGCGGCTCGACACCGGGTGGCGCTCAACCGGATCGGCGAGCCCGTGTTGATCACCACTGGACGCAAACTCGCGGAAGGCTTTGCCAACAACCTCGATAGTGTGGTCGTCATGCTCGACGGGGACCAGGCCTTCAAGCGTGTCGCGGGTGAAGATCTCGATATCTATTGGGGCGCCTATCTCGGGACCGAGGATGAGATTCTGGTCGCCGGAAGGCTGTCGGAGGTGATGGGCGATATCGAGCGCATCCGGCGCGAAGCCCGAGAGGAAAAGGGCTGGATCATGGACACCTATCTGCTTCGGAGACGCGACGAGGACTGAACGGCGCAATGCGCTCATGAAGACATGGAGATGTCGTCATGCCTCCGTTCGCCTCGTCGGGCGGATTGCTCTCCCGGGCTGTTTGCCCGGAGCTGAAAGCGAAGCCATCGCGCCGGATCTCCCGATGACCGAGCTCAGCCGCCGATCGCGCGTCGTTGCCGGCCCATATGGCCAGGTCTACGGGAGCAGGGCGGAAGGTATCGCGGTCGCGTTGGCCGCCGGATCAGCCCGAGTTGGCCCTGGCTCAAACCCCGATGAACCGCTTTCGTGGGTTTGGCGCCTTGCAATTCGTCGGGCCGCTTTGTAGGCGTTCACGATCGCCAGAGACCGGCATCCCGCGGGGGCTTCGTCTTTGGAATCATTCTGAAATACGGCGCCTATGACCGCCGATCTGCGCTCTTTCCGCCCGGAGTGGAAAGGTCGCCAATGCGGCGGACATGGACGGGATGCACTCTCGCGACAGGCTGAAATCGGACCGGACGAGGCTGCTCGCGTTGCCAGTTCTGTTCTGCCTGGGTGCCTGCTCGGTCGGTCCGGACTATGTTGCCCCCGCGCAAGATCTGCCGGCCCGATGGAATGGCGGAGCTTCGGCTGCTCAGCCTGCCGCTCCGTCGGAATGGTGGCGGCAATTCAAGGACCCTGTCCTGAACGGGCTCGTCACGGAGGCGATCGCGGGCAACCTCGATGTAGCCCAGGCGAAAGCGCGGATCCGCGAAGCGCGCGCGAGCAGGATCCAGGCGGTTGCCCCGCTGTTTCCTCAGGTCAATGGTTCAGCATCGGCAACGCGTTCGCGTTACGCCACAAGCTCCGATTCAGGCGGCGGCAACGGCATGAGCAACAGCTTCCGCGCGGGTTTCGACACCTCCTGGGAGCTCGATATCTTCGGCGGGCGCGACCGCGCCGTCGAAGCCGCGACCTATGGCGTCGATGCCGCCGACGATGATCTCGACGGAGTACTATTGACGCTTATTGGGGATGTCGCTTCGGCCGTCATCGAGGCGCGCGGCTACCAGGCGCGCATTGCGCTGGCGAGGCGGACAGTTGAAACCCAGCGGGTGACCGAGGCGCTGACGCGGGTCCGTTTCCAGGCCGGCGATGTCTCTGCTGTCGATACGGCGAGGGCGGTGGCGCAGGTCGCGAGCACCGAGGCGCAGATCCCGGCGCTCGAAACCGCGCTGGCGCAGACCCTGCACCGTATTGCGGTGCTGGTTGGCCGCCCGCCATCCGCAATGGGCTCGCGCTTGACCGGTGCGGCAAAGGTGCCGTCGACGCCCGCGCCACCGCAAGCCGGCGTCCCGGCGGACGTGCTGCGCAATCGGCCGGATGTCCGGCGGGCCGAACGCAGTCTCGCCCAGGCGACGGCACGGATCGGTCAGGCCGAGGCGGTTCGCTACCCGTCCGTCAGCTTGACCGGCAATATCTCGACCTCGGCGCTGAAGCTCGGCGACCTCGCGAAGAACAGCGCGATCGGTTGGTCGATCGGTCCATCGCTTAGCGTGCCGATCTTCAATGGGGGCGAACTCGCGGCCGCGGTCGACGTGGCGCGCGCCCGACGCGATCAGTCCGATGCGGCGCTTCGGCTCGCCGTGCTGAACGCCCTGCAGGATGTCGAGGACGCGCTGGTTGGGTTGCGGCAGGAGCGTCTGCGCCTGGCCAGCCTGTCGACGGCGGCTGCGGCCTCCGGACAGGCGGCGCAGCTGTCGCAGGCGCTCTACCAGTCAGGCGGCGCCAGCTTCCTCGACGTGCTCGACGCTCAGCGCTCGCAGTATGGCTCCGAGGATTCGCGGATTCAGAGCCAGATCGCTCTTGCGACCCGCTTTATCGCCCTCAACAAGGCGCTTGGCGGCGGCTGGCTCCGGCCGGTCGAGGTCTCGCGCCCCCGCGTCGAGGATCCTCCGCAGGGGCCCCGCCTGCGTGCCCTGTCCCTGGAGGCCCCGAGCCCATGACGTCGCGCCGTGCCTTCATGCTGCTGCTAGTCCTGGGCATGCTGGGGGCGGGCGGATATGCCCTGCACTCGCAGCAGGCGACGCTGCCGGCCGCCATTCCTCAGCCGACGGTCGCCGCCACGATGGGTGATGTCGAGGAGGCGGTGCTGGCCAGCGGCGCGCTCGAGCCGATCCGGCAGGTGAGCGTCGGCGCGCAGGTCTCCGGCCGGCTGATCTCGCTCAAGGTGACACTCGGCCAGAATGTAAAGGAGGGCGACCTGATCGCCGAGATCGACGGCGTGACACAGCAAAACGCGCTGCGATCGGCCGAGGCGGAACTCGCCGTGCTGCAGGCCCAACGCGACGAACGGCTGGCCAGCCTCGCCTATGCCGAATCCGTGCTCGCGCGGCAGAAGCAGATGCTGGGCCAGAATGCAGTCTCGCGCGACAATTACGAATCGGCCGAGATGACGGTGCGGACCACTCGGGCGCAGATCGCGGCACTGGATGCCCAGATCATTTCCGGCGGCGTCAAGGTCGAGACCGCCCGCGCCAATCTTGGCTACACCCGCATCACCGCTCCGGCGGCAGGCACGGTGCTGGCCATCGTGACGCAGGAGGGCCAGACGGTGAATGCGGCGCAGTCCGCGCCGACCATCGTCGTGCTTGGCGACGTCTCGACCATGACGGTCAAGGCCAAGATCTCGGAAGCAGACGTGCTAAGGGTCAAGGCCGGCCAAGAGGCCCTGTTCAGCGTGCTCGGCGCGCCCGACCGGCGTTTCCCCGGCAGGATCGCCTTTGTCGAGCCGGCGCCCGACACGCTGAAGACACAGAATACGAGCAGCGCCTCGGCCTCTTCAAGCTCGAACTCCGCTTCGACCTCCTCGGCCATCTACTACAACGCGCTATTCGAGGTGCCCAACACCGATGGAAGGCTGCTGACCTCAATGACGGTCCAGGTAACGGTAGTCGTCGGGCGGGTGCGGGGTGTCGTCACCGTGCCGTCCACGGCGATCAGGCGCCGGGGCGGAGAGACCTGGCTCGATGTCGTCGGCGACGATGGCAAGCCCGCACCACGCAAGGTCACGGTCGGGCTCGACAACAAGATCGTCGCGGAAATCTCCTCCGGGCTGAAGGCAGGCGAGCGTGTGGTCACAGCGCGCACGAGCGCGGCAGGCGCTCCTGGAGCGGCCCGTCGCATGCGCGGCCCGCTCGGGTTCTGATCGCATGGGTGTGCCGCTGATCAGACTGAGCGGGGTCCGGCGCGATTTCGGGGCTGGCGAAGCGGCGATTGCCGCACTCGACGGGGCCGAATTGACAATCGAGGCCGGCGAGATGGTTGCGATCGTCGGGCCGTCGGGCTCAGGCAAATCCACCCTGATGAACATCATCGGCTGCCTCGACCGGCCGACCGGAGGTATCTACGAGATCGACGGCCGCCCGACGCGTGATCTCGGGCCGGACGAGCTTGCACGCCTACGGCGCGAGTATTTCGGCTTCGTCTTCCAGCGCTACCATTTGCTGTCGGAACTGACCGCACTCGCCAATGTCGAGGTGCCCGCGATCTATGCAGGCGTTGCCGCCGAGCCGCGGCGCAATCGTGCGGCCGCCTTGCTCGACAGGCTCGGCCTCGGCGCTCGCAAGACGCACCGCCCGGCCGAGATGTCGGGCGGCCAGCAACAGCGTGTTTCGATCGCGCGGGCCCTGATGAACGGGGCTCGGGTCATCCTTGCCGACGAGCCGACCGGCGCACTCGACCGCAAGAGCGGCGAAGAGATGTTGACGCTGCTCGAGGAACTCGGTCGCGAGGGGCACACGATCATTCTTGTCACCCATGACATGAACGTCGCGGCCCGAGCCGACCGCATCATCGAGCTTAGCGATGGCCGGATCATCTCCGATCGGAGGACCCGTCCGGCGCTCCCTTCCGAGGCAAATCCCGCCCTGGGCGTGCCGCCGGGCGGCTCTTGGCGGGCGGCGTTCGGCCGGCTGCGCGAGGCCTTCGGCATGGCCCTTCTGTCTATGCGCGCCCATAAGCTGCGCTCTGCCCTGACCATGCTCGGCATCGTCATCGGCATCGCCTCGGTGGTCAGCGTGGTGGCACTGGGGGAGGGCTCACGCCAGCAGGTTCTCGCGAATATCGCCGGCCTCGGAACCAATACGCTGGAGATCTTCCCGGGCACCGGTTTCGGTGACCGCCGCTCGAGTCAGATCAAGACGCTGACAGTCGCCGATGCCCATATCCTCGCGAGCCAACCCTATGCGGAGGGCGTCACGCCGACCGTGTCGACGAGTGCCACGCTGCGCTTCGGATCTGCCGAAGCATCGGCTCTGGTCAACGGTGTCGGCGACCAGTATTTCGCAGTCAGGGGCAGCGTCCTGGCCCAAGGCCGCTTCTTCGACGCGGATGACGTCCAGCGGCTCTCGCAAGATGTGGTCATCGACGAGAACGCGGTCAGTGCGCTGTTTGCGCAAGCAGGCCAGGATCCGATCGGCAGCGTCATCCTCATCGGCTCGGTGCCGAGCCGGGTGATCGGCGTGATGCGGCGCCAGCAGAGCGGCTTCGGCGCCAGCCAAAACCCGCAAGTCTTCCTGCCCTACACCACCGTCCAGGGCCGTTTTCTCGGTGACGTCTCGCTGCGGAGCATTACACTGCGCGTCAATGACGACACACCGATGGAGGCAGCGCAGAGCGCTGTCACCGAGCTGTTGACGCATCGCCACCGGGCCCAGGATTTCTTCATTCAGAATCTCGACGACATCCGCCAGGCGATCACCAGCAACAACGCGACCTTCGCGCTGCTGATCGCGTCAATCGCGGTGATCTCGCTACTGGTCGGTGGTATCGGCGTGATGAACATCATGCTGGTCTCGGTGATCGAGCGCACCGGTGAGATCGGCCTGCGGATGGCCGTGGGCGCGCGACGGGGCGACATCCTCCAGCAGTTCCTGATCGAGGCCTCTCTGGTCTGTTTCATTGGTGGTGTGCTCGGTATAGCGCTGGCACTCGCCGTCGGCGCCGGCTTCGGTCTGGCCGGCTCGCCGGTGCGGTTCATCTATTCCGTCGAGGCCTTTGCCGCGGCGATCGCCTGTTCAACGTTGATAGGCATCGGCTTCGGCTTCCTGCCGGCGCGCAACGCCGCGCGCCTCGACCCGGTCGAGGCCCTGGCCAGAGGCGCCTGAGCCTTACTGGAAGGCCGCAGCCTGCAACGCGAACAGCTCGGCATAGCGCCCGCGCAGCGCGATGAGCTCGTCGTGGTTGCCGCTTTCGAGGATGGCGCCGTTCTCCAGCACGAGGATGCGGTCGGCCATCCGGACGGTCGCGAAGCGGTGCGAGATCAGCAATGCGGTTTTCGCCTCACTCAGGTTGCGGAAGCGTTCGAAGATCTCCGCTTCAGCGCGGGCATCCAGAGCTGCGGTGGGCTCGTCGAGGATCAGGATGGCTGCGTCGCGGAAATAGGCTCTGGCAATCGCGATCTTCTGCCATTCGCCGCCCGAGAGATCGAGCCCACGCGCAAAGACGCGGCCCAGCATCTGCTCGTAGCCCTCCGGCAATGTCTCGATCAGGGGATGGGCGAGGCTCTTCCGTGCGGCCTCGATGACGCGGGGTCGATCGCCGAGCCCGGCGACGCGCCCAACGCCGATATTCTCTGCGGCGGTCATGTTGTAGCGCACGAAATCCTGGAAAATGGCGCCGACCTGATGCTGCAGGTCGGCGATGTCGATATCGCGCAGGTCGATGCCGTCGACGAGGATGCGGCCCTCGTCCGGTTCGTAGAGCCTGGTCAGCAGCTTGATGATCGTGGTCTTGCCCGCGCCGTTTTCGCCGACAAGGGCAAGAGTTTCTCCGGCAGGAATCGTGAAGCTGAGATCGCGCAGCACCCAGGCATCCTTGCCGGGATAACGAAAGCCGACCTTGTCGAAGACGATGCTCTGCCTCAGCGGCGCGGGAAATGGCCGTGGGTTCAACGGTGCGGCCATGCTCGACCGGAGATCCATGAACGAGAAGAAGTCATTGAGATACTGGGTCTGCGACGCGATCTGGGTCAGGCCGAGGATCAGCCGCTCGAACAGGCCGTTCAGCCGCAGCAACGACCCGGCGAGAAAGGTGAGATCGCCAATGCCGAGTTCACCCTTCAGGGCACGCCAGGCGATGACGGCATAGGCCGCGTAATAAGCCAGGGAGGCGATCGCTCCGAACAGACTGCCCCAGAGCGTGCGCCGCGCCGCAAGATCGCGATTGCCGCGATGCACCTTGTCCGCGAGTTCGGCAAAGCGGTCCGCCAGGTAGGCGCCGAGCCCGAACAGCTTCATCTCCTTGGCGGATTCGGCCGCCGAACCGACGATCTGGATGTATTCCATCTGCCGGCGCTCAGGCGTGACCGAGACGTTCAGCCCATACCCCTTCGCATTGAAATGCGCTTCACCGGCAAGCGTAGGCAGGAGTGCCAGCAACAGCAGAATGATCAGCAGCGGCGCATAGGAGAAGAGGCCGACGACAAACAGGATGAGGGTAACGAAGTCCTGAGCCTGGCTGAGCAGGGAAGTCAGGAGCTGGTTACCCATGAAGCGCTGGGTCCGAGCACGTTGCAGCCTGTCCTGCGCAGCGCTGGCCTCGATGTCGCGAAGATCCAGGCTCGCTACCTTCTTGATGAGCGCGACGCCGAGCGCGTTGTCATGCCGCTCGGTCAGCACTCTTTCCACGAAGGCTCCGATGCGCGCGAGCGCGTTTGCGGTGGCGACGAGCAGGAATTCGAGCAGGAGCCAGCCGGCAACCGTGCTCAGGCGCCCGCTATACACCCAGTCCGCCAGCGTCGGTCCCGGAGCGGGCGAGGCGGTCTGGAGGATGATCTCGTCGACGATCAGCTTCCCGATGTAGAGCACGAGCGGCGGCTGAGCAGCGCGCAGCAGGCGCAAAGCGATGATCGTGGCCGACAGCGCGGGACTCGTCTGCCAGAATGAGTGCAGCAACCGGGGCAGCAGGGCCAAGGTCCGGAAACGCTGGCGTAGCGCTGGCCCCAACCCGGCGGTGAACGAGGCGGTGGTCATCTCGAAATCTCTGATGGAGCCGCAACGATCGGGACGCTGCGGCAAAGGGGCCGCTTTGGCGGAAGAAGTGCCTCTACACGCTCGCCTCGGCGCTCGTCAGAGACTCCCGCGCGAGGGCGTCTCGTCTCGACAGGCGGATTGCGTGACAGTCGTCCAGGCCCAAGGGCGGCCGGTGCGCGATCAGGATGAAAGTCGCCAGCGGCAAATCCTGGCGCAAGGTTGCGAGCAGATCGCGTTCGGCCGCCGGGTCGAGCGCACTGGTTGCTTCGTCGAGCACAATCCAGTCCGGCTTCTGGAGATGGATGCGGGCGAGCGCCAGGCGCTGGCGCTCGCCGCCGGACAGGCCGCGGCGCGCGTCGTTCCAGGCGGGTTCGTCGATTTCCCAAAGCTGGGTCATGCCCACAGCCGCCAGCGCTCGCTCATAGTCCTCGGCCCGATGGGTCTCAGGGGAGGCGGGATAGGCCAATGCTCCCCGTAGCCCGCCGAGCGGCAGGTAGGGCTGCTGCGGCAGGAAGGCCATTTTGGCATCCGGCCGTTCGATTTGACCGGTGCCATGCCGCCACAGCCCGGCAATGGCCTTCACCAGGGCACTCTTGCCGTGTCCGGAGGGCGCCGAAATCCAATACGTCCCGCCTGCTTCAAGCCTGATCTCGGGCAGGGGCTCAAGCGCGCGGCCGTCGGGGACCCGGAGGGCGACATCCCGCAGCAGGATCCGGTTGTCCTGCCCCGTGACGAGCGCTGGCCGCGGCGTGTCCACGTTGTCCTCGGCCACCCCAAGGAAATGGCTCAGGCGGCTGGCCGATGCCGCGAGCTCGGCAAGATCGCGATAGGAGAAGATGAACCAGGAAAGCGTCGTCACGACGTTCTGGAAGGCCGAGCCGATCTGCATCAGCCCGCCGAAGGTGACGCGCCCGGCCAGGAATGCCGGCAACGCAAGAAAGAGCGGGATGCGCAGGACCGTCTGCATATAGGGCCTGGTGAAGCAGCCGAGGATCAACTCGCGATTGGCGAGGCCGCGCCAGTTCTGCATGATCGCGCCGAAGCGCTCCGAGAGCAGGCGGCGTTCAGCCGCCTCGCCATTCGCCAGAGCGACGGCCTCGACATGCTCGCGCAGCCGCGTCAGTGCGAAGCGGAAATCGGCTTCGCGGCGCTGTTGCTCGAAGGCGAGGGATTTCAACGGTTTGCCCAGCCAATGCGTCAGGCCGCTCGAAATCGCGACGTAGAGCGGCGCGGCCCAGACCATGTAGCGCGGGATCTCGACTGCGATGCCGCCAAACGTGAAGGCGAGGGGAAAGGTCGAGAGCGACCACAGGATCGCGACGAAGGAGACGAGCGCGACAATGTTGGTGATGAGCTCGATCGCCTCGCCGGTGAGCTTGTCGACGAAGATACGGCAGTCTTCGGCGATGCGCTGGTCGGGATTGTCGAGGCCGTTATCCGTGCGGTCACGCAAGTGCCAATAGGACTTGTTCGCGAACCAGCGGTCGAGCGCGGCTTCCGTCAGCGAGCGGCGCCAACGGATCTGAAGCATCTTGCGCAGGTAGCTGCCGCTCAGAAAGAGCGTCACGCTGATTGCGATGAGCCCGAAGAACACTGCGATCTGGCGGAGCGTCGCATCGACATCGAGCTTCTGCAGAGCATTGTAGAAATCGGCCGTCCAGGCGATCAGGCGGACCGAAACCTGGACGCCGGCCAGTCCGAGCCCGAGCACGAGCGCGAAATGGATCAGTCCGGCTCGCCCGCCCGGCCCGCTGATGCAGAGCCGGGTCAATAGCGTGATCTGGGAGATGATCTTGGTCACGAAGAGGCCTTGGGCGAAGGACGCCGCGGCGAGGGCGGCTCTGGCGTGTCGAGCCTGAAGATTGCGTCGCCAATGCCCTTCAGGCTTTCCTGGTCATGGCTGGCGCGGTCGGTCGGCAGCAGGACGGCCAGATCATCGATGCCGAGATCGCGGAGCTGATAGGGCGTGCCATGGCCGTATTCGAGATGGCCGCGCCCGATGATCCCGATGACGAGCGGCTCGCCTTCCGCCCTTGCCAGATAATCGGCGATGCCGCAGGCGAAAGCGCGATCCCAGGTCTGCTGGGCTCGAATGAAGCGATCGAAGCGGTCCGGCTCCATGGCGCGTGGGCGATCCGGTCCGGCGAAGCCGCTCATGATTCCGGCGAGATAGCGCCGGTACCCGTCCGTCGCGGCGGCAGCCGGCGTCACGCCATCGCGCTCATCGACCGGGATCGCATCCCAACCAATCTGGCCAACGCGTGTGACCAGTGGCCGATGGCAGTTGAGCGCGAGCATCGGCACGCGCTGCTGCCGGCAAAAATGGAAGAGCGGCAGGTAGAGCTCGGGATCGAAACCCCAGACCTGTGCCCATTCCGACCGCTCCAGGAAGGTCGCGGTGTCCATCTCGCCCTCGACCCAGGCATCGAGCGCCGGCTGGATCCGGCGCGGGAACATCTCGAAGCCGACCGCCATCTGTGGTCGAAGCGCGTGCAGGAACGCCGTGACATGGAGCTGCCAGCGATGGATCTCGGCGATGTCGTGACTTTCGCCGAGCAGTACGACGCGCTTCCGCGCCATCGTCCGCATCAGGTCGTGCTGGGCAATGGCCTCTCCGGTCTCCGGCGAAAGCCAGGTCGCGCGCCGATGAGCCAGGGACGCGGATCCGGCGCTGAGTGACGGCTCAGCCATGGGCGTTGCCGAGCGGAACGCCCTTGAAGGCTGCGGCCGGGCCGCGCAGCACCAGGCCGAACGGCTGTCCGTCGACATCGCGCGCGGTAAGCGCAACCTCTGAATCGGCCTCCTGCCGGTGCCAACTCGCAACTGCGCCTGCGCGCAGATGAAGATGGAAATCGCCCTGCATGATGTTGACGAAACCCATGGCCGGCTTCGGCTCCGGCAGCGCTCCTTCCCAATGCTGGGCCAGACCCGGCTTCGTGAAATCGATCGAGACCGGTACGGAATTGCGCAGGATCGCGGCGAAGGTCGCGGCGCCCAGATCATCCTGCGGCACATCAGGCGATCCGCCACCGGCAGCACTTTCGCGCTCGATCGGCTCCAGCGCTTCGCCCGGGCCGAACGGGGCAAGGGCCTTGTCAAAGAGCTCCAACCCGTCGAGCCCGATCAGGCTGAACAGCACCTCGCCGGCAGCGTCCTGGCACTCGAGCCTGGGCAGCACCCGGTCGCGCATCTTGCTGGTGCGGTCCACGACCAGACGGGTCACGACCGAAAGATCGAGCGTGCTGTCGTGGAACTCGCCAGTGAGGCGCGCCTTGTTCGCCTCGATGGTGACGGTACCGACCGAGCCCATGCGCTCATGCGTCGCGCCGCCGGAGCGTGCACTCAGCATGACGCGGCCCATAGCGGGCAGGCCTGCCAAGATTTCGGCGGGAGGCTGTTTCAGCAGTTCGCGAGGATGTGTGGTGTTTGTCATCGGGGGCTCCAAGGGAAAGAGGCGACGCTCCGGGGTCTCGGTCGGAGCGTCGCGTGACTGGCCGCGCCTGTCACAGCTGCGGTCCGTCAATGGGTGGCGCTGCTTCATTGCGCCTCAGAACTCGACCGAAGCGGCCAGCTTGAATGTGCGGCCGGGCGCGGTCTGCAGCTCGAGCGGCGTGGTCGCGGCGACAGCGGCCGAAGCCGGAACCTTGTCGAAATTGTAGACGTTCGAGAAATAACGACGATCGAAAATGTTTTGCACGCCGCCGCGGACTGTGATGTACGAGGTCGGCTTCCAGTTCAGGAAGGCATCGAATACCGAGTAGCCCGCCGGCTTGAAGATCGTCGGTGCGCTGGCGCGGGTGACACCCGCTCCGAAGGTTCCGATGATTTCGGCTTCCAGACCATATTCCGGCATCAGGTATTTCAGGCCGGCCACGGCGGTCAGAGGGGTGATCGAGTTATAGGGCGTCGTCAAAGCGCCAGCATCGGCTTTCTGCGTACCGTACTGGTAGCTCACCGCGACATTGGCGAGCCAGCGCTCGTGGAATTTCCACTCGGCCGATGCCTCGATACCGGAGATCTTTACGCTCGACAGGTTGCGATAGGTCAGATCGGTCGTGCCGGGAATCGTCGCGAAGTTCTGAATGAAATCCTTGTAGTCGGCATGGAAGACGCCGACCGAGAACCAGCCATTGTCGAAGCGGCCGCGAATGCCGCCTTCGTAGGAGTTGACGCTCTCGGGCTTGAGATCCGGGTTCGGGATCAGATTCTGAGTGCCCATGGGCAGCGAAGTATAGAGCTGCTGCGCCGTCGGCATCTTGAAGCCTTGGGCGTAGCGGGCATAGAGCGAATAGGTCTCGTCGAGCTTGAAGATCGTGCCGACCTGCGGGATCAGCTTGTGCGACTCGATCTCGCGCGGCGCCTTGCCCGGCACGATGACGTAGCCCGGTCCAATGCTCGGATCGATGTTGTAATTGGCATGGCGGACGCCCGGCGTGATCGTCCAGCGACCGTTCAGCAACTCGATTTCGTCTTGCAGATAGAAATCATAGCGCGTGGTCGTCGCGTTGGCGAAGTTGAAGCCGCCTGCGATCGTCGTGGTGGTGACGCCCGTCGACATGTTCCGGACGTCGTCGCGACGCTCATAATCGGTCTTGGTGATGTCGCCCTGGAAACCGTAGGTCAGCCTGTGGAAGCTCGAGCCGAGTGCGAAGCTCGACTTGGCCTGGATATCGAGCTGGGAGAATTGCTCGGAGTAGTCGAGGAAGCCGCGGGTGAAACGCTGCTGGTTGTTGGTCTGCGTCTGGTAGCGATTATTGGTGACCTCACGCTTCTGCGGCGAGAACGATGCCTGCCAGCGGATCGAGTCGAGGAAGCTCGCGCCGACATCCCATTGATGCTCGAAGGCGATGCGCTGGCGCGACTTCACTTCGTCTCGGATATAGGGTCCGTTGCGGAGGCCAGACGCGAGGACATTGTAGTCCCAGAGCTGGTTTACCTTTGAGCTGTTATCGAAATACTCGCCGGTCAGCTTGAACGTATGGTCTGTCGTCGGCGAGAAGACGATCTTGCCGAAGGCGTTCCAAACCGTGCTGTCGAGCGGGTTCAGCGTGTCGCAGCCGAGATAGCGCAGGCTCGGCACGGGGCAGCCCCAGCGGCCGCCATCGGCCCGGGCACGGCTGAGTTTGGCCTCCTCCGCCGTCTTCTGGCTCAGGCCGACAATGGCTTCGAGGGCAGGGGTGAGCCTGAAGGCTGCGATGCCGGTCTTGGTGAAGGAGCGGTCGAAACTATCATACCCGGCATCGAGACGTACGGCATACGGCTTGTCCTTGCCTTTCAGCAGGTCCTGGGGATCGAGCGTACGGTAGGCGACGATGCCGCCCAGAGCATCGGCGCCCCAGAGCACGGAGCCCGGGCCACGCACGATCTCGACACTCTTCAGGAAGGGCATCTCGACGAAGTTGCGATTGCCATCGGTGATGCGTTCGATCACCCGCGATCCATCGACCTGCATCTGGACGCGGTTTCCGCCGACCCCGCGGATCGTGAAGCCATCGAGGTTGCTGAACGGGTCGGTGCCGCTGGTCAGGCGGTTGACGCTGACGCCGGGCTGATAGCGCACGAGGTCCTGCATGTCGCGCGTCATGCGCTCGTCGAGTTCCTGCCGTGAGATAACGTTCACGACGCCGGGAACATCGAGAGCCTGCTTCTCACCACGTGTCGCCGTGACCGTAATCTGGTCGAGCGTGAACGCCGGTGACGCACTGCCGCCATCCGCGATCGCTTGAGAGTAACAAATCGTGCTTTGAAGGATTGTAAAAAGGAATGCGGCTGAAAAATATAGTTTTGATTTGTTCTTCATTGGAAGACCCCAGTCCATTTGCGGGTGGATGTAGTCCGCCGGTACTAGGATTCGCAATTGTAAATTTAACACAGTGCTTTCTGATGCGCTTTTGTCGCGCGAGCTACATTTGCAATCTGTAATAGATATAGATTCTAATTATTCTACTTTAGCAGCCGCGCGGGAACTTCTTGCCCCGCATCGTCTGCGCGCAACCATGGATCATCCCGCAGTCGTGGCAGGGCCAGTCGACACAGATAGCGACATGGAGACATAAAGATGTCTTTATATTTCCATTGACTGCGGCGAGCATTTGGACCTAGGTTGGGCTGTCGTGGTTCTCCGGGTCTGTTTGCCCGGAGCTAAGAGGGAAGCCGGTGCGTCGAGGTCGCTATTGACCTGGGCAAGGCCGGCGCTGCCCCCGCAACTGTAAGCGGTGAGCCGCTGTCCAAGATGTGTCACTGAGGCCGGCAAGGTCTCGGGAAGGCCGGACAGCAGCGATGACCCGTGAGCCAGGAGACCTGCCTCGACGAACTGAACGTCCTCGGGCGGGGTGTCCCGGTGGAGCGCTTTGCGATTGCGCAGGCTCTTCGCCGGCGGAATCCCGGACGCGTCCGCTTTGGCCTTTGCTCCCAACTTTTGGGGTAAGCCTATGTCATCTTCACTTCCTGTCGCGACCCTTGGGACGCCGCGCATTGGTCCGCGTCGCGAACTCAAGCTCGCTCTCGAAAGCTATTGGTCGGGCAAGTCGACCGAAAAGGACCTGCTCGACACCGCCGCCGCCCTGCGCGCCGCCAACTGGGCCCGCCAGAAGGCACGCGGCGTCACCGTCATCCCGTCGAACGACTTCTCGTTCTACGATCAGGTGCTGGACACCAGCTTGATGGTCGGCGCGATTCCCGAGATCTATGGCTGGAAGGGTGGTCCGGTCGGGCTGCCAACCTATTTCGCCATGGCGCGAGGCGCGCAAGGCGAGACCGAGCCGCACACCTCCTGCGGCCATGCCCACCACGACCACGAGCATTCCCACGGCGCCCCTGCGCAGGAAATGACCAAGTGGTTCGACACCAACTACCACTACATGGTGCCGGAATTCGCGACTGGACAGCGCTTCGCACTGTCCTCGCTCAAGGCGGTCGACGAGTATCGTGAAGCCAAGTCACTCGGCTACGACACCCGCCCCGTTCTGCTTGGGCCGGTCACCTTTTTGAAGCTCGGCAAGAGCAAGGACGCCAGCCTCGATCCGCTCTCGCTGCTCGGCGAGTTGCTGCCGGTCTATATCGATGTGCTGCGCCGCCTTTCCGCCAACGGCGCTGAATGGGTCCAGATCGACGAGCCTTGTCTGGTGCTCGATCTCGACGAGGCCGCCCGCGACGCCCTGCGCCGGACCTATGCCACCATCGCCCATGCCTTGCCGCAGCTGAAGGTCATGCTGACGACCTATTTCGGTGGTCTCGGCGACAATCTCGACACGGCGGTCGCGCTGCCGGTCGCCGGCCTCCATCTCGACCTCGTGCGCGCACCCACACAGCTCGAGGGGGTGCTCGCCAAGGCGCCGCATGGGCTCGTTCTGTCGCTCGGCATGATCGATGGCCGCAACATCTGGCGTGCCAACCTGCCGGCGCTGCTCGACCGGCTCGAGCCGGTTGTGGCCAAGCGCGGTACCGACCATGTCCAGATCGCGCCGTCCTGCTCGCTGCTGCACACGCCGATCGATCTCGATCTCGAAACCGATCTCGATGTCGACCTGAAGAGCTGGCTCGCCTTCTCCGTGCAGAAGATGGGCGAGCTCTCGGTGCTGGGCAAAGCCCTTGCCGGTGGCCGTGACAGCGTCAGGGAGGCGCTGGACGCCTCGGCGGCCGCAGCGGCGGCCCGAAGGGCCTCGCCGAAGGTCCACGATTCCGCTGTCGCAGCGCGTGTCGCGGCAGTGACGCCCAGCATGACGGACCGCCAGAGCCCCTTCGCCGCACGCGCGAGATTGCAGCGCGAGCGCTTCAATCTGCCGGTCTTCCCGACGACGACGATCGGCTCCTTCCCGCAGACCACAGAGGTCCGCAAGGCCCGCTCGGCTCATGCCAAGGGCCTGATCAGCGATGCCGACTATGAGCAGTTCCTGCGCGAGGAAACTGAGCGCACGGTACGCTGGCAGGAGGAGATCGGCCTCGACGTGCTCGTCCATGGCGAGTTCGAGCGCAACGACATGGTGCAGTATTTTGGCGAGCAGCTCGCCGGCTTCGCCTTCACCAAACATGGCTGGGTGCAGAGCTATGGCTCGCGCTGTGTGCGTCCGCCGATCCTGTTCGGCGATGTCTCGCGGCCGAAGCCGATGACCGTCGGCTGGTGGACGTATTCGCAGTCGCTGACCTCGAAGCCGATGAAGGGCATGCTGACCGGGCCGGTGACGATCCTGAATTGGTCCTTCGTCCGTGATGACATCCCGCGCAGCGCCTCCTGCCGCCAGATCGCGCTCGCGATCCGCGACGAGGTCGTCGACCTTGAGACGGCCGGTGCTGCGATGATCCAGATCGACGAGGCGGCGCTGCGCGAGGGGCTGCCGCTGCGCAAGGGCGAGTGGAAGAGCTATCTCGACTGGGCGGTCGGCAGCTTCAGGCTCTGTGCCGCAGGCGTCGCCGACGCAACCCAGGTGCACACCCATATGTGCTACTCGGAGTTCAACGACATCATCGACGCAATCGCCGCGATGGACGCCGACGTGATCTCGATCGAGACCTCGCGGTCGAAGATGGAGCTGCTCGACGCCTTCAAGACCTACCGCTACCCCAACGAGATCGGTCCCGGCGTCTATGACATCCACTCGCCGCGGGTGCCCGAGGTGGGCGAGATGACGAGCCTGATGAAGCTCGCTCGTCTCCGGCTCGCAGACGAGCAGCTCTGGATCAACCCCGATTGCGGCCTGAAGACCCGCAAATGGGAGGAGGTCAGGCCTGCCCTCGTCAACATGGTTGAAGCCGCGCGGCACGTCCGGGTAGCCGCTCGCTGAGCGCCTGAGGCTCGTCGCGGCGGCGCGGGATGCCGCCGCGACGTCGCCGTCAAGCCGGCTTCGCCTCTCGAAGCTTCTCGGTGGAGCGGGTATCTCGCCGGGGGTACTGCGCATGCAGCTCCATTCCGTACTGTCCTACGTGAGAAGCCCGACGCTCGTTTGCGCCTCGGCAATTGACGCGGCCAATAGCGGTGCTATCCAAACGTCAGGAGGGCAGCCCTTGTCCGCGTGGCGCCAGAGAGCAGAAACGAGCCGTTGGGTTGCGGTCGCCGTGGCCTATCTGCTCGTGCTCCAGGTGGTTCTGACGGGGCTCGCGTCCGGTGCCAATGCTGCGAGCATCGCTTTCGATCGCACTTTGGCCATAACGCTTTGTTCGCCGAGTGCCTCTTCACCGGGGGACACGACCGACCGCGGTACGGCGCAGCATGATCTGATGAGCGGTTGCGCACTCGGCTGCTCTCATTCCACTCACGCGGATGTGCCGTCAGCCATCGGCTACCTGCCCGTTGTCTACCGGATCGTCGACCGGAACGCCTTCATCCGGCGTCTCGACGCGCCCCATGGCTTTGTCGCCGGCCGATCGCCCGCCAATCCCCGCGCACCACCCGTCTGAGACCTGAGCAGGCCGCCGTGCGTTCGCGCACATATGGCCGCTTGATTGCGCGCTCTCGGCTTCAACGCCGATTTGCCCGCCGTCCCCAGCAGATATGCGCCAGATTCGCTGACCCGAGCTTTCGGCGCGCTGTCTGCCCGGCAAGCGAGCGATGCACGAGGCTCGCACCTGCCATGCCCCGGGTCACCAGGCCAACGGCTCCTTTGCGGATCGCAAACCGACCGAGGCCGCGTGTCGCGATCGCATTATCGGCCGGCACTCACCGTCCGATGACCACTCTCAAACACATCGAGCGTCATGGGCGTTCTCACGAGCCCGTCGCAGAACCGCTCTCACAGACCAAGGATTACGTCATGAAGACCCATTCCTTGCAGCGATGTTCGTCACTCTGGGAACAACCGGTGCGCTCGCTCACATTACCCTCGAAACGCAGCAGGCTCCGGTCGGCTCGACCTACAAGGCCGTGCTGCGCGTGCCCCATGGTTGCAAGGGCGCGGCAACGACGAAGGTCCGCGTCCGGATTCCTGAAGGCGTGATCGCGGTCAAGCCGATGCCCAAGCCCGGCTGGACACTGGAAACGGTGAAGGGCCCCTATGGCAAGGCTTTCGACTACTACGGCACACCGACTTCGGAAGGCGTGAAGGAAGTGGTCTGGAGCGGCGGCAGGCTGCTTGACGAGCACTATGACGAGTTCGTGCTGCGCGGTTATCTGACCTCCGACCTCAAGGCCGACACCGTCCTCTACATACCGGTCGTCCAGGAGTGCGAGGGCGGCGCGGTCGAACGCTGGATCGAGATCCCGACTGAGGGAAAGAGCGCCGACGACTACAAGTATCCGGCTCCCGGTCTGAAGCTCACCCCGAAAAAGTAAACCGAGCAAGTGGCCGGGCTTCGCGCCCGGCTGCTGGGAGTTGCCATGCGCTGGCCCCTTCACCTCGCCTTCATCCTGACCTGCGCCTTGGCTGTCGCCACGGCAATATCCGGACGCGCCTTCGCTCATGCCGCGCTGATCGCCGCCTCGCCGGCGGACGGCGCGGTCGTGACCAACGCCCCTGCGGTGTTGACACTGAGCTTCAGTGAACCGGTGTCGCCGCTCATCCTGAAGTTGATCGGACCAGACAGCACGTCCCGCACACTCGATCGGTTCGTGCTGAAGGACAGGACGCTGATGATCGAAGCGCCCACTGACCTGTCCTCCGGAACGCATGTTCTGAGCTGGCGCGTCATTTCCGAGGATGGGCACCCGGTTGGTGGGGCGGTGGTCTTCTCCATCGGTGCGGCCAGCGGCCGGTCGCCAACTCCTGAGACTCGGACTGATCCTGCTGTGCGGGCTATCCTATGGCTGGGAAAGGTAGGGCTCTATCTGGGCTTGCTCATGGGGCTCGGCGGGGCAGCCTTTGCGACCTGGGTTGGTCCCTTGCCTCGCGATGCCCGGCGACCGCTCGGATTGTTCATCCTGCTCGGATCTGGCGCCTTGCCGCTGGCATTCGCCGCGCAAGGGCTCGATATCCTGGATCGCTCGCTCGGCAGCCTGGGCGAAGCGGACGTCTGGAGCGCCGCGGCCGCCAGCAGCTTTGGCCGCACGGCGCTGGCTGCAGCCGTCGCATTTCTGCTCGGATTGGCCTCCCTGGCGGTACGCGGCCACATGGGGCCGGTCTTCGCTGGAGCAGCCCTCCTGACTGTAGGGGTGGCGCTCGCTGCGAGCGGCCATGCCAGCGCGGCCAGCCCGCAGTGGTTGATGCGGAGTGCAGTCTTTATTCACGCCGTCAGCGTCACCGCCTGGGCAGGAGCCTTGGTGCCGCTGTTCTTCGCTCTGCGGGAGGCCGACGCAATTACCGTGCTGCGCCAGTTCTCGCGTTGGATACCTGTCGTTGTTGGCTTGACCCTGCTCAGCGGTGGCATCCTGGCGGTGGTTCAGCTCCAACAGCCAGGCGCACTGATCTCGACCGGCTACGGCTGGGTTCTGCTGATCAAGCTCGCCTGGGTTGCAATCCTGCTGGGCCTGGCCGCTATCAACCGCTACCGCCTCACGCCCCTTGTCCTGTCTCGAACGGGCATCGCCGCCAGGACGATGCGGCGCATGATCGCGGCCGAAACCCTGCTGGTGTTCCTTGTCCTTGGCACGGTTGCGACCTGGCGCTTCACGCCGCCGCCGCGGGCACTTCTCGATGCGGGAGCGCCGCCTGCATCGATCCACATTCACACGGCCAAGGCGATGGCGGACATCCGCGTCTCGCCTGGACGTGCGGGGCCGGCCTCCATTTCGATTTCACTGCTCGACGGGGAGTTTGGACCGCTCACGGTCAAGGAGGTTCGCTGCGTGATGTCGAACCCGTCGGCCGGGGTCGAACCGATCGAGCGTCAGGCCGTCCGGTCGAGCGACGGCACCTGGCATGTCGACAGCCTCGTCATTCCCATTGGTGGTCGGTGGACCATCGAACTCGAAATCCTGGTCTCCGATTTCGAGATGATCCGGCTCAGCGAGACCGTGGAGATCAAGCCATGACGAATGAGATGACGCGTCGGGACCTGACAGCGTTGGCCACGACCGGGGCGCTTTCGGGCTTGTTTGGACATGTACGGGCGGCCGAGGCGCAACCCGCGGCAACGGGCTCCACACCGGTGCGCATCGCGATGCTTGTCCACCCGGATATGGTTCTGCTCGATCTCGTCGGTCCGCTGACGGTGTTCTCACTGCTGCAGGCCGAGATTCATCTGGTCTGGAAGGGCAGGGCGGCCGTCACCAGCGACGTGAAACTGCCGGTTACGCCAACGGCGACATTCTCCGAATGCCCCCGCGGTCTCGATGTCCTGTTCGTCCCCGGCGGGTTGAAGGGCAGTGTCGCCTTGATGGGGGATAGCGAAGTGCTGGGCTTCCTCGCCGAACAAGGCGCGCAAGCTCGCTATGTCACGAGCGTCTGCACAGGCTCTCTGTTGCTCGGAGCAGCGGGACTGTTGAAGGGCTATCGGGCGACCTCGCATTGGTATGTCCGGGATCTGTTGCCGGTGATGGGCGCAACGCTCCAAACTGATCGCGTCGTGATCGACCGCAACCGGATGACTGGCGGAGGGGTGACGGCTGGACTGGATTTCGGATTGACGCTCGCTGCCTCGCTCATGGGTGAGGAGACGGCGCGCCGGATCCAGCTCGTCCTTGAATACGATCCGCAACCGCCCTCCGATTCAGGCGCGCCTGAGCGCGCGGACAAGGCGAATGTCCAGGATGTTCTCGCGCGCCGGTCGCCGCTGATAGCAATGGCGAAGGCGCAGGCTGAGCAGGCCAGGGCGCGCCTGGCGCTCTGAAGCAGCACCGCGCCAGATCTCAGACGAAGTCGAACCGATCGACATCGACCAGCCCCTTGTCGGTGATCTTCAGATGCGGGATCACCGGCAGGGTAAGGAAGGCGACCTGCAGGAATGGCTCGGCCAGCACGACGCCGAGCGCCTTCGCTTCCGTTCGCAAGCCCTCCAGCCCGTGCCGCACGGCCTCGAAAGGCTGGTCGCTCATCAGACCGGCGACCGGCAGCGCCAGCTCTGCCTTGACTATGCCACCATCCGCGACCGCGAAGCCACCGCCGATCTCGATCAGCCGGTTGGCGGCGGCCGCCATCGAAGCGTCGTCGACGCCGACGATGCAGAGATTGTGGCTGTCATGACCAACAGAAGAGGCGATGGCGCCATGCTTCATGCCAAAGCCGTGGACGAAGCCGGTCGCGATGCCGTTCGTCTTGCCATGCCGTTCGATCACCGTGACCTTGACCGCGTCCTGGGCGAGGTCGGGCAGGGCTTGCCCATCCCTGGCGGGCAGGGACATCGCCAGCCGCTCGGTGATGATGCGGCCCGGCACGACGCCGATGACGGGGGTCTCGCCGGACCGGACCGCGACCTTGAAATCTCCCGGCACCAGCCTGCGGCTCCTGACGCTGCCGAGACCGACCGGAGCAATGGGCTTCCGATCGGCGAAGAGGGCCCCCTCGACAAGCCGGCCTCCGGCAAAGACGGACTTCACCCTGCAGGTCGCGAGATCCTCCACGAGCACGATGTCGGCTCGCTTGCCGGGGCCGATGAAGCCGCGATCGAACAGGCCGAAATTCCGCGCAGCCGAGAGTGTCGCGACGCGATAGGTTGCAAGCACATCCGCGCCGGCGGCAATCGCGGTGCGGATCATGTAATCGAGATGGCCTTCTTCCGCGATATCGAGCGGGTTGCGATCGTCAGTGCAGAAGGCGAGGAACGGGGAGGCGTCGCGTGTGATCAGCGGGATCAGGGCATGCAGGTCCTTTGACACCGAGCCCTCGCGGATCAGGATTGCCATGCCCTTGGCGAGCTTTTCGCGCGCCTCCTCGGCCGTGGTCGTCTCGTGGTCGGTGCGGATGCCGGCCGAGAGATAGCCGTTCAGGTCCATTCCGCGGACCAGCGGGGCGTGGCCGTCGATATGCCGGTGTGAGAAGGCCTCGAGCTTGGCGAGGCAACCGGGATCGCGGTGAAGCACGCCCGGAAAGTTCATGAATTCGGCGAGGCCGATGACCTTGGGATGGTCCATCAGCGGCGTCAGGTCGCTCGCCTCCAGCCGGGCCCCAGCCGTTTCCAGATGCGTCGCCGGCACGCAGCTCGAGAGCTGCACGCGCAAGTCCATGCGCATCGCCTCGGCGCAGCGCAGGAAATAGCTGATGCCCTCGATGCCAAGGACATTGGCGATCTCGTGAGGGTCGCAGATCGCGGTCGTGACCCCATGCGGCAGCACGCAGCGCTCGAATTCGAACGGCGTCACCAGTGACGATTCGACATGAAGGTGCGTGTCGATGAAGCCGGGAACGGCGATCAGCCCCCGGGCATCGAAACTCTCGATGCCCTCGTAGCGTCCATGGGTGCCGACGATCGTTTCGCCGCAGAGCGCGATATCGGTCTCGACCAGGGTGCCGGTGACGAGGTCCAACAACCGGGCGCCCCGAATGACGAGGTCGGCCGGCTCGTCGCCACGGCCCTGTGCAATGCGGCGGGAAAGGGTTGCGGCGTCGGTCATGACGAAGGTTCCATTCAGTCCAGGCGTGGCAGCGTGCACGTCGCTCGATGCAAAGTCGACTTGGACGGCGCACGTTGCCGGCCTAGATAGGCTGTCTCGTCCATCAGCCTAAGAGGTTTCGCCATGAAGCTCACCTGGTTCGGCCATTCGGCCTTTCGCCTCGATCTCCCCGGCGCTTCGCTGTTGATCGATCCGTTCTTCACCGGCAACCCGGCCTTCGAGGGCAATGCCGCCGAGGCATCGAAGGGCGTCAGCCATATCGTGATCACCCATGGCCATGGCGACCATATCGGCGACACGCTTGCGATCGCCGAGGCCAATCACGCGACGGTCGTGACCAATTTTGACCTGTGCATGTACCTTGCCTCGAAAGGCCTGAAGAAGTTCGAGCCGATGAATACCGGCGGCACGGTCGATCTCGGTTCCTTCCAGACGACCCTGGTCCGGGCCGATCATTCGGCCGGGCTGGTCGAAGCCGGAGTCGGGTATCCGCTGGGCAGCGCCAATGGCGTGGTCATCAAGGCCCCGGGCGAGAAGGCGCTCTGGCATATGGGCGACACCGACATCTTCCCGGGCATGGCGCTGATCAGCGAATTGCATGCCGTCGACATCTGCATCTGCCCGATCGGCGATCGCTTCACCATGGGCGCGAAGACCGCTGCGCTGGCCATGACCCGGTTCGTCAAGCCGAAGGTGGCGATCCCCTGCCATTACGGCTCCTTCCCGATCATCGCCCAGAATGCCGACGAGTTCGTCGCGGCGCTGAAAGGCAGTGACGTGCGGGCCCTCGTGCCCGGGAAAGGTGAGGCGGTCGCGCTCTGACACCGGTCGCGTCATCCGGGATGGGCGGCAAAGTCCGATATTCCCGTCACCATCCGGCTTCGGTCCGTGACGATGGATCCCGGCGTTTTGGCCGGGTTCCCGACGACCCGTCAGTATTGACTTATCCTTTTGCCGCCGACGCGCTATAGCGCGGGCAAATCAGTTTCGGCTTGTTCAGCCACAGTTTCAGGAGCCTGCCATGTCGGTCGATCTCGCCACCGTGAAGCGCGTTGCGCATCTGGCGCGCATTGCTGTGCCCGAGGCCGATCTGCCCAAGCTGCAAGGCGAGCTCAACGCCATTCTCGGCTTCGTCGAGCAGTTGGACGAGGTCGACGTCAGCGGCGTCGAGCCGATGACCTCGGTGACGCCAATGGCGATGACGCAGCGGCAGGATGTCGTCACGGATGGCGAGATCGCCGATCGGATCGTCGCCAATGCACCGGTCTCCGAGGACAATTTCTTCATGGTGCCGAAGGTGGTCGAATAGGCGCCGAGCCGCCCGTTCCACCATCCCGAATGCGCCAGGAGCGCTCCGCGGGCTCCTCCCAGTTCAATTTGCCGGAAACCACTGACGTGACCGACCTGACCCGCCTGACCCTGACCGAGGCCCGCGACGGCCTCAAGGCAAAGACCTTCTCCGCGACCGACCTCGCCAAGGCGCATATCGCCGCCATCGAGAAGGCCCGCGCGCTCAACGCCTTCGTGCTCGAGACGCCGGAGCACGCGCTGAAGCAGGCAGCGGCATCCGATGCCAGGCTGGCGAAGGGCGAAGGCGGCCCGCTGGAAGGCCTGCCGCTCGGCATCAAGGACCTCTTCGCCACTGAGGGCGTGCGCACCACCGCCTGCTCGAAGATCCTCGGCGAGTTCATCCCGGCCTATGAATCGACCGTGACGAGCCAGCTCTGGCGCGATGGCGCGGTGATGCTCGGCAAGCTCAACAATGACGAATTCGCCATGGGCTCGTCGAACGAGACCAGCGCCTTCGGCAATGTCGTCAATCCCTGGCGCCGCAGCGGCTCGAATGTCGGGGCAGGGGGCTCCGGCGCGATCGAGGGCAACCATCTGGTTCCGGGCGGGTCGTCGGGCGGTTCGGCCGCCGCCGTCGCCGCCGACCTCTGCCTGGCTGCCACCGCGACCGATACGGGCGGCTCGATCCGCCAGCCGGCGGCCTTCACCGGCACTGTCGGCATCAAGCCCACCTATGGCCGGTGCTCGCGCTGGGGCACGGTCGCTTTCGCTTCTTCGCTCGACCAGGCTGGTCCGATCGGCAAGACCGTGCGCGACAGCGCCGTGATGCTGCGCTCGATGGCCGGCTACGACGCCAAGGACACGACCTCCGCGAACCTTGCCGTGCCGGACTACGAGGCGGCCGTCGGCCGCTCGGTGAAGGGCATGAAGATCGGCATTCCCAAGGAATACCGGCTCGACGGCATGTCGCCCGAGATCGAGGCTCTCTGGCAGCAGGGCATCGCCTGGCTGAAGGCGGCCGGCGCCGAGATCGTCAACATCTCGCTGCCCCACACGAAATACGCTCTGCCCGCCTATTACATCGTCGCGCCGGCGGAAGCCTCCTCCAACCTCGCCCGCTATGACGGCGTGCGCTACGGCCTGCGCGTGCCGGGTCGCGACATCGTCGAGATGTATGAGAAGACCCGCGCCGAAGGTTTTGGCGCCGAGGTCAAGCGCCGCATCATGATCGGCACCTATGTGCTCTCGGCCGGCTATTACGACGCCTATTATCTCAAGGCCCAGAAGGTCCGCACGCTGATCAAGCGCGATTTCGAGCTGGCCTATGCCGACGGAATCGACGCCGTGCTGACGCCGGCGACGCCCTCGGCCGCCTTCGGCATTGGCGAGAAGGGCTCGTCTGATCCGGTCGAGATGTATCTCAACGACGTCTTCACGGTCACGGTGAACATGGCCGGCCTGCCCGGCATCGCGGTGCCCGCCGGACAGGATGCGCAGGGCCTGCCGCTCGGCCTGCAGCTGATCGGCCGCCCCTTCGACGAGGAGACGCTGTTCTCGCTCGGCCAGGTCATCGAGGATGCGGCTGGCCGCTTCACAGTTGGCGAGAAGTGGTGGGCGTAAGCGCCTGACCGCGACCCAATCCCGGGCGCCTCCAGGCAGGAGCCCGGGCTTCGTCACATGGATCTTCAGAGCTTCCGGATCGTTTCCGGTTCTGCATCACCTTGCGGCTTGCCTGGCAGGGCCCGGGCAGATTTCCGCTGGACGGCGTTTCGGGTCTAGTCTTGCGGCATGATCTTCAGCCGCGCCATCGCCTGGGCCTGTCTTACGTTCCTGCAAGGGGCGCTTGCCTTCGTCGCCGGGCTCCTGCTTCTCCTGATCATCGTGCAGCAGGTGAGGGGCGATGCCGGCGCGCAGCCTCTCGCCAACCTGATCGCAGCTGCGGTGGCGGCTGGCGTCGCCTTCGCGTGCCGGTTCCTGGCTCGAAAGTTCGCCTAAAGAGAAACCCCGCCTTGCCGGATCGGCAAGGCGGGGTTTCTTTGTTCAACAGGCTTCAG
The DNA here is from genome assembly GCA_900470095.1 of Hyphomicrobiales bacterium. GTDB lineage: Bacteria > Pseudomonadota > Alphaproteobacteria > Rhizobiales > Beijerinckiaceae > Allobosea. The sequence continues at coordinate 3,211 of UBZM01000010.1, read as the reverse complement.
TGGGCTGCCGGATGGGCATCCTTGCCGGCGGTCGGCTCGCCCTTCTTCTTCCGGCTCAACACAGAAGCGAGCCAGCGCACCACCACATAGAAGACCGGGGTGAAAAGCAGGCCGAACAGCGTCACGCCGATCATGCCGGAGAACACCGCGACGCCGAGAACCTGGCGCATCTCGGCGCCCGCGCCGACAGAGATCGTCAGGGGCAGCACGCCAAGGATGAAGGCGAGCGAGGTCATCAGGATCGGGCGCAACCGGGTTCGCGCCGCCGCGATGGCAGCCTCGCGCCGGCTCATGCCCTCGTCCTCGGCCTGCTTGGCGAACTCGACGATCAGGATCGCGTTCTTCGCAGCGAGGCCGACGAGCACGACGAGGCCGATATCGACGAGCACATTGCGATCGAAATCCTTGTAACCGACGCCAACCATCGCCGCGAGAATACACATCGGCACGATCAGGATGACGGCGAGCGGCAAGGTCCAACTCTCGTACAGCGCCGCCAGCAGCAGGAAGACGAAGACGACGGCAAGGCCGAAGGCGATGATCGCGGTGTTGCCGGCGAGTTTCTCCTGCAATGCGATCTCGGTCCATTCGAAACCGAACCCAGCCGGCAGCACCTGCTGCGCGATCTTCTCCACCTCCGCGATGCCCTGGCCGGTCGAGAAACCGCGCGCCATCGAAAGCTGGACCTCGGCTGCCGGATAGAGGTTGTAACGCGGCACGCGATAGGGGCCGGTCGTGTCGGAGAATGTCGCGACCGAGCCGATCGGCACCATCTCGCCGTCGACATTGCGCGTCTTCAATGCGGCGACGTCGCGGATATCGAGCCGGTAGGGATTGTCGGCCTGCGCCGTGACCCGGAAGGTGCGGCCCAGGATATTGAAGTCGTTGACATAGGCCGATCCCATATAGACCGACAGGGTCTCGAATACCCGGGTCACGGGCACACCGAGCATTTCGGCCTTGGTCCGGTCGATATCGGCGTAGATCTGCGGCGTCCTGGTCGAGAACAGCGTGAAGGGCTGCTGGATGCCTGGAACCTGGCCTGCGGTTCCAGCCACCGCCCAGGTTGCGCCCTCGAGCGCCGGCAGGCCGCGCCCGCCGCGATCCTGGACATAACCCTTGAGACCGCCGCCGTTGCCGATTCCGGGAACGGCCGGAGGCTCGATTACGAGGGCGAAGGCCTCGCCGATCTGGCCGAGCTGGCTGCGCAGATCGTTGAGAATGCCCTGGGTGGTGAGGCCGGCCTTGGCCCGTTCCCGGAAGTCGCTGAGGGTGACGAAGGCGACGCCGGCATTGGGCGCCAGCGTGAAGGTGGCGCCATCGAGGCCGGCGAAGGCGACGATATGGGCGACACCGGGCCGCGACAGCAGCATGTCGGTCGCTTTGCGGATGACCTCGTCGGTTCGCGGCAGCGACGAGCCCGGAGGCAGCTGCACGACGGCGATGAAGTAGCCGCGGTCGAGCTGCGGAACGAGGCCCGTCGGAATCGCCGCCAGGCGCTGGCCGGCGACCGCGATCAGGGCGGCATAGACCAGCAGCATCAGGACGCCGACGCGGATCAGGCGCGAGGTCGCCGCGCCGTATGCGCGCGAGAGCCAGTCGAAGGCCTTGTTGAAATACTTGAAGAACCAGCGGATCGGCGCGGTGATCGTAGCAAGGAACCCCTTCGGCTCCTCGTGGCTGTGCGGCTTCAGCAGGATCGCCGACAGCGCCGGCGACAGGGTCAGTGAAACGAAGCACGAGATCGCAGTCGAAGCGGCGATCGTGACTGCGAACTGCTGGTAGAACGTGCCCTGTAAGCCGGTGATGAAGGCGGTCGGGATGAACACCGCGCACAGCACGAGCGCGATTGCGAGCAGGGCGCCTCCGACCTCGTCCATGGTCTTGTGCGCGGCTTCCTTGGCGCTCATGCCTTGCGCCAGATAGCGCTCGACATTCTCGACCACGACGATCGCGTCGTCGACGACGATACCGATCGCCAGCACAAGCGCCAGCAGCGAGATCGTGTTGAAGGAGATTCCGACCGCGCTCATCACCAGGAAGGTGCCGACCAGCGAGACCGGGATCGCGATGATCGGGATGATCGCCGCGCGCCAGGTCTGCAGGAACAGGATGACGACGATGACGACGAGCACGATCGCTTCGAGCAGCGTTGTCACCACGGCGGAGACGGATTCTGCGATGAACTCTGTCGGATTGTAGACGATCTTGTACTCGACCCCGGCCGGGAAGTTCTTCGACAGCCCATCCATCGTCTTGATGAGCGCTTCGGAGGCCGCCAGCGCGTTTGAACCCGGACGCTGGAACACGCCGATCGCGACGGCTTCCTTGTTGTCGAGATAGGAGTTCGACAGATAGTCCTGCGCGCCGAGTTCGACGCGGGCGACGTCGCGGACACGGATCGTACCGCCATCGGCGTCCGAGCGGACGACGATGTTGTAGAACTCGTCGATGCTGGTCAGGCGTCCCTGCGTGTTGACCGAAAGCTGGAAGGCGCCATCCGATTTCGCCGGCGGCTGGTTGATCGCGCCCGCTGCGACCTGGATGTTGGCGGCGCGGATCGAGGCGATGACATCGCCGGCAGTCAGGTTGCGCGCAGCGACCTTGGCCGGATCGAGCCAGACCCGCATGGAGTAATCGCGTGCACCGAAGACCTGGACGTCGCCGACGCCTTCGACGCGGGTCAGCACGTCCTTCACATTCAGCGTCGTGTAGTTCGAGACATATTGCTGGTCGCGCGAGCCGTCGGGCGACAGCATGTGGATGACCATCAGGAAGTCGGGCGAGGCCTTGCGGACCTGCAGGCCGAGCGTACGGACGTCCTGCGGCAGGCGCGGCTCGGCCGCCGAGACGCGGTTCTGCACCAGCACCTGAGCCTGGTCGACATCGGTGCCGGCCTTGAAGACGACGCTGATCGTGACACGCCCGTCACCGGTCGACTGCGACGAGATATAGAGCATATCGTCGACGCCGTTGACCTCCTGCTCGATCGGGGCTGCCACCGTCGAGGCGACGACCTCGGCCGATGCGCCCGGATAGGTCGCGGTGATCGTGACGGTCGGCGGCGCGATCTCGGGATATTCCGCGATCGGCAGGCTGCGCTGTGCGATGGCGCCAGCGATCGTCAGCAGGATCGAGAGAACGGTCGCGAAGATCGGCCGGTCGATGAAGAAATGCGCAAAGCGGAACATGCTGGGGTCCTGGCCGGGAG
>UBZM01000097.1 GCA_900470095.1 Hyphomicrobiales bacterium | reverse complement strand
GACCGCCGAGGCCGACGATCGCCGCCGAGCCGACCGGGCGCGGCAGCGACCTGATCTCAGCCCATTTGTCGCTGGCCGGATCATAGACGAAGCAGCGCGGATGCGGCTTGCGGTTCTGCTCCAGGAAGCCGCCGATCGCGTAGAGTTTTCCGTCCAGGAAGGCGACGCCGACATGGTTGGCGCCCTGCGGTAGCGGGGCGGCATCACTCCAGCGGTCGGAGGTCGCCTCGTAGACATGGTGATAAGGGCGGTCGACGCGCTGCTCGGCATACCCGCCGACGATGTGCATCCTGCCTTCATGCGCCGTCGCCCAGGCCATCTCGGAGCGCGGCATCGGCAGCGGCGCCTTCGCCTGCCAGCGGCCGGGGTTGGCGGCCTTCGGGGCAGGGGAGTCGAAGACATTCTGCGTCTTGGCGAGTTCGGGTCTGTCGATGCGGCCGGGCTGGTTCAGCCGCTCATAGGCGCCGCCATGCTGCTCGTGTCCGGGCTGCTGGGCCAGCACGGGCATAGCTGCGAGCGATGCCGCCCCGGTGGCGATGAAACGGCGACGGCTCAGGCTGGTCATGATGCATCCTCCCTCGCTACAAGACTATGTCAGCCGAGTGCCTTGGCAAGCGAAAGGGCGGGGACGGGCTTGCGCCAGACCCTGTTCCGCATACTGCATACGCTGCTATGGTCCGGCCCGCTGAAACGGTTGAAATCACGGGAAGCGCGAGGATACGCATGTCTGGGCACAACAAGGTCGCCATCATCACGGGTGCGGGTTCGGGCGTCGGCCGCGCCGTCGCGATCGCCTTCCTCAAGGACGGGTATCGCACGGTCCTCGCCGGGCGCCGGGCGGACGCGCTGGAGGAGACGATCAAGCTCTCGGGCGCCCCGGCCGCGCAGGCGCTCGCCGTCTCGACCGACGTGACCGACCAGGCCTCTGTGAAGAATCTCTTTGCCAGGACGAAGGAGGCTTTTGGCCGTCTCGACGTGCTGTTCAACAATGCCGGCGTCAATGCGCCGGGCGGCATCCTGCTCGAGGATCTTTCGCGGGAGCAGTGGCAGGCGGTGGTCGACACCAACCTGACCGGGCCGTTCCTGTGCACGCAGGAGGCCTTCAAGCTGATGAAGGACCAGAGCCCGCGCGGCGGCCGCATCATCAACAACGGCTCGATCTCGGCGCAGGTGCCGCGCCCGAATTCGGCCGCCTATACCGCGACCAAGCACGCGATCAGCGGCCTGACCAAGACCGCCTCGCTCGATGGGCGCAAATACGACATTGCCGTCGGCCAGGTCGATATCGGCAATGCGCTGACCGAGATGGCGCAGAAGATGACGACAGGCGTGCCGCAGGCCGACGGCTCGATCAAGGTCGAGGCGGTGATGGATGTGGCGCATGTCGCCTCCACGGTGCTGCACATGGCGAGCCTGCCGATCCAGGCCAATGTGCTGTTCGTCACCGTGATGGCGACCAAGGCGCCGCTGGTCGGGCGCGGCTGATCTTTCGGCGTCGCGGCCGGGCCTGTCCCGGCCATGGCGCCTTGCGGGACAGTGGGATGCCGGCCCTGAGGAGCGCCTTCCATGTCCGCGTTCGAGACGAACACGCCATTTGAAGACAGGGATGGTCGGGGCGAGCCCGGCCATGACGGCAAGGCGCAGGCGCGCATGGCCCGCGCCTATCGCCTGACCATCTGGGGCATCGCGCTCGGCATTTTCCTGTTCGCTGCCCATGTCGTGCTCTGGGCGCACGGCATCGGCAACGCCCAGCTGCTCAAGGACGGTGTCGACTGGATCTATGACGTCCTGCTCTACGGCATCGCCGCGCTGGTCTTCGGCCGCGATGAACGGGCCGAGCGCTGGGCCGCGCTCGGCATCGGAGCCGTCATGGCAGTCGCCGGTCTCCACACGCTCTACGATCTCTGGGACAAGATCGTCAGCCCAAGGCCGATCGAGGTCTGGACGCTCGGCTTTTCCGCAGCGAGCGCGATCGTCATCGCCATCCTGATCGTCGCCCTGCTCTGGCGCTTCCGCCGCGAGACCAATCCGGTGATCAAGGCGACCTGGCTCTCCAGCCGCAACGACGTGATCTCGACCACCGGCTTTGCGCTGCTTGGTCTCGTCGCCCGCGTCGCCCCGGTGCGCTGGCCGGAATATCTGTTTGACCTCATCGTGGCCGGCATCTGCTTCCAGGCGACCTGGGCGATCTGGAAAGCTGCCCGGGTGCCGCAGGATAAAACCCTCCCAGCGGAAGCCTGACACGGGCCTTTCGGAAGGATCTTCCCCTACGGCAGGCGCCGGGGGACGGTTCTTGTCCGCACCCGGCAAACAAAAAAATCCTGTTCGGCTGTTCCTATGCGGCCCTGGCGGCGACGATCTCCCTCCTGATTTCTCGATCAAATGGACGGAGTTGAGGCGATATGGCTGGGAAGACGCGACTGGGGTGGGTGCTCGGTTCGGTGCTGGGGGCGCTGGCATCGATGGGGGCAGCCTGGGCGAATGGCGGCCCGCTGGTAACGACCGAATGGCTCGAGCAGAACCTCGCGAATCCGACGCTTCGCATCGTCGAGGTCAGCGTCGAGCCTGGGCTCTATGAACGCGGCCATATCCCGGGGGCGCAGAATGTCGTCTGGCACACCGATCTGGTCGAGACCGTGTCACGGGATATCGCGACACCCGAGAAATTCCAGGCGCTGGCCCGCAAGCTCGGCCTCGACAAGGATACGACGGTCGTCCTCTACGGCGACAGCAACAACTGGTTCGCCGCCTGGGGCGCCTGGGTGTTCGACATCTACGGCCTGCGCGACAACGTGAAGCTGCTCGATGGTGGCCGCAAGAAATGGGAGCTGGAGAAGCGCCCGGTCGCGACCAACCCGGCTCCGGTCAAGGCCTCGGGCTTCACCGTCTCCCAACCCAACCGCACGCTGCGCGCGCGGCTGACGGATGTCGTGAATGTCGTCGAAAAGAAGTCGGATGCCAGCATCCTCGACATCCGCTCGCCCGACGAGTTCTCGGGCAAGATCATCGCACCGGCAGGGTTCCAGGAACTGGCGCTCCGCGCCGGCCATATCCCTGGTTCCGTCAACCTGCCCTGGGCGCGCGCAGTCAACCAGGCTGATGGCACGATCAAGCCGGTCGAGGAGCTGAGGAAGCTCTATGCCGAGATAGGCATCGACGGCTCGAAGCCGATCATCACGACCTGCCGGATCGGCGAGCGATCGAGCCATAGCTGGTTCATCCTGTCGCGCCTGCTTGGCTACCAGGTCGCCAATTATGACGGTTCCTGGACTGAGTACGGCAATGTCGTCGGCCTGCCGATCAATAACCCGGCGGGCACGGTCTGGAGCGGCAAGTGAACGGCAGGCTGGCCAGTCTGCCCGGGCAGCATCCATGAGCATGTCCGACGACACTGGCGCGCTCGATTATCATCGGGCGCGCGAAGCGGCCTCGGGCGGGGTTGTGGCCTCTGAGCTCCGGTTCCCGCCTGCGCGCTTCGTGGCCGCGACGGCCGTCGTCCTGGTGCTCGCCGGGGCGATCCATCTCGTCGGAACCCATGGTGACCCGGCACCGCAACTGCAGCTCTCGCTGATCCTCGGCGCGGTCTTCGGTTTCGTGCTGCAGCGCTCCCGCTTCTGCTTCCTCTGCATCTGGCGGGACTGGCTCGACCGGCGCGACCCGCGCGGTCTGCTCGGTATCCTGACTGCGCTTGCGGTCGGCATCGTCGGCTATACCCTGATCTTCGGAGCCTGGCTGCCCGACCCGTCGGGGGCACGGCTGCCGCCGACGGCCCATATCGGTCCGGTCGGTCCTGTACTGGTTCTGGCGGGCCTGGCTTTCGGCGCCGGCATGGCGATCTCCGGCTCCTGCATCAGTGCCCATTGGTACAGACTGGGCGAAGGCTCGCCGACCGCGCCCTTCGCGCTGATCGGGACCGGGTTTGGCTTCGGGCTCGGTTTCCTGAGCTGGAACGAACTCTACCTGCTCAGCATCTCGGAATCCGCGGTGCTCTGGCTGCCGCGCCATCTCGGCTATGCCGGCGCGCTGCTAGGTGGCCTTGGCGCGCTGGCCGCGCTGGCGCTCGTGCTGTTGCGGGTAGGGCGGCCGATCGGCGGGACCGAAGCGGAGTCACAAGCCCCTTTGCATCAGGTCTTCGTCGCGCGCTGGCCGTCCTGGCTCGGCGGTCTCTTCGTCGGCCTCGTCGGCATTGCAGCCTATCTGCGGCTGAGCCCGCTCGGCGTCACGGCCGAACTCGGCTCGCGCTCACGGCAGGTGGCGAACGCTTTCGACCTGCTGCCGGAGCGGCTGGAAGGCCTCGACAGCTTTCGCGGCTGCGCCACGGTGATCCGTGACGCCCTGCTGACGCCGAACGGACTGTTCGTCATCGGCCTTGTGCTGGCGTCCTTCTGCGCTGCGCTCGCTTCCGGCGAATTCAGGCCGAGCCTGCCGCGTCCGCCACAGATCCTGCGCGGGCTTCTGGGAGGCGTGCTCCTCGGCTGGGGAACGCTGGTCGGGCTTGGCTGCACGGTCGGCACGCTGCTCTCGGGCGTATCGGCAGGCGCCGTCTCCGGCTGGGTCTTTGGTGTGGCGTTGCTGGTTGGCGCTACGGTCACGCTGAAACTCGGCCGCCGGCTCGGAGTGCTGAGTTAGGCCGGGCCCTCCTTCAGAGCGCAGCGAAGCAATCGAAAGGGTTGCTCTGTTGCCTCGCGATCGGTCAGTCGGCTGCGCCTCTTCCCAAGGTGGGGAGGGGGCGCAGCGCGAGGAGCCACGCATCCGCAGATGCGCAATGGCGCGCAGACATCGCCGTGCGGATTGCTATAACGGGGCAGACGTTCAAAGGACGCCGCCCATGACGATCGCCGAGAAACTGCCTTCCATCCTGATCGCCAATCGCGGCGAGATCGCCTGCCGCGTTATCCGCACGGCCAGGCGCCTGGGTCTGCGCACCATCGCGGTCTATTCCGACGCCGATGAGGATGCGCTCTTCGTCGAGATGGCGGACGAGGCCTATCGGATCGGTCCGGCTCCAGCCCGTGAAAGCTATCTCGACGCCGAGAAGATCCTGGCCGTTGCCCGGCAGGCGAATGCTGCCTGTATCCATCCGGGCTACGGCTTCCTCTCCGAGAATGCCGATTTCGCCGATGCCTGCACTGCTGCCGACATCGTCTTCGTCGGCCCGCCGGCCTCGGCCATTCGCGCCATGGGCCTGAAGGATGCAGCCAAGGCGCTGGTCGAGAAGGCGAAGGTACCGGTGGTCCCGGGCTATCACGGCGCCGAACAGGATCTCGGCTTCCTCGCGGGGCAAGCCGATGGCATCGGTTATCCCGTGCTGATCAAGGCGGTCGCCGGCGGCGGCGGCAAGGGCATGAAGAAGGTCGACCGGCCCGAGGACTTTGCCGACGCGCTCTCGAGCGCCCAACGCGAGGGCAAGAGCGCCTTTGGCGATGCGCGCGTGCTGGTTGAAAAATACGTGCTTTCGCCGCGCCATGTCGAAATCCAGGTGTTTGGCGACAGCCATGGCAATGTCGTCCACCTCTACGAGCGCGACTGCTCGCTGCAGCGCCGGCACCAGAAGGTGATCGAGGAGGCGCCGGCTCCGGGCATGAGCGCCGAGGTCCGCGCGGCGATGGGCAAGGCAGCCACCGAGGCCGCACGCGCCGTCGGCTATGTCGGCGCCGGCACGGTCGAGTTCATCGCGGATGGGCGCGAGGGCCTGAAGGCCGACCGCTTCTACTTCATGGAGATGAACACGCGCCTCCAGGTCGAGCATCCCGTCACGGAGGCGATCACCGGGCTCGATCTGGTCGAGCTCCAGCTCAAGGTCGCGGCCGGCGAGCCGCTCGGCTTCGCCCAGGCCGACGTGCAGGCGAATGGGCATGCCGTCGAAGCGCGGCTCTATGCCGAGGATCCCGAGAAGGGGTTCCTGCCGTCGACCGGCAAGCTCTGGGCGCTGCAATTTCCTGAAGGAGAGGGCATCCGCGTTGATACCGGTGTCGAGGCCGGCGACACGGTGACGCCGTTCTACGATCCGATGATTGCCAAGGTCATCGCCCATGGCGCCAATCGCGATGAGGCGCTCGATCGACTGGCGGAAGCGCTGGGCGAAACGATCGTCGCCGGGCCGCGTACCAACCTTGCCTTCCTCAAGCACCTGGCCGAGGCCGAGGGCTTCCGGCACGGGCCATTCGATACCGGTTTCATCGATCGCAATCTCGATGCGCTGGGTGCCGTGCCACAGCCGCTCGATGCCGCGGCGGTGGCTGCTGCCGCCCTGCAGCTCGAGGAACAGCGCCGGGAGGCCGGCCTCGTTGCAGCGGCAGCGCATGAGGGCGGGGCGCTTTCGCCCTGGGTCGTTCCCGATGCCTTCTCGCTGATGCCGCGCCAGCCGCTTGGCCTGCCGCTCTCGGTCGACGGCGAACGGATCGATGCCCGGATCGAGTGGCATGATGAGGGGGCGCGCGTCAGCCTGCCCGGCCATGAGATCGATGAGGGCGAGCACGAGATCACGCTGGCGCAGGCCGAGCGTGGCGTCTGGTTCGCGCTGCACCGCGGGCGGCAGACGACGGTTTCGCTCTACGATCCGTTTGCTGTCGATCTCGACGCTGCCGCGGGGTCTGGTGGCGTCATCAAGGCGCCGATGCATGGCAAACTGATCGCGCTCTTCGTCCAGCCCGGCGAGCTGGTCACCAAGGGCCAGCGGCTCGCGATCGTCGAGGCGATGAAGATGGAGCACGTGCTGACGGCTCCGCGCGACGGCACCGTGACCGAAGTCGCCGGGCAGCCGGGGGCACAGGTGGCCGAGGGCGCCAAGGTCGTGGTGCTGGGAGAGTCGGGCTCCAACTGATTTCGGTTATCCCAGGGTTGCTGGCCCGCCATCGTTGATGCCACCGCCGTGCTTCAGCGGGGATAGCCCTGTGCCAGCCGGGAATTGGACCGGCTCTAGGTTTCATCGAGGAGCGCCGCAGCCTTTTCCCCGATGGCGAAATTGACCTCCGCCGGGTCGCCGTCGCCGAGGAACCAGGCAGCAGACAATCCGCACCAGGCCAGGATCCAGCCTAGCAAGCGGCGGCGTTCCAGCCCCGATTTCTCCAGGACGATTTCCAGCCGGCGCTCGAAACAACCTGGGACGATGGCGACTGGTGGATCGGGGTCGGCGAGATCGGGATCGCAGAACAGGATCGTGTACTCGAAGGCGCGGTCGCCGAGCACGCATTTCGGGTCGATGGCGAGCCAGCCGCGCGACTCGAAATCGAGCACGTTATCGTGGTGGAGATCGGCATGTAGCGGCACGATCTCGCGCTGCGCCGGGAGCAATTCGGTCGCCGCCGCAGCAGAGCGCGCCAGGATGCCACCCCGCTGCGCCGCCATCGGAAACAGGTCCGCAAACCAGGTTTCGAGCGGAATGAGACCGGCCGGTGCCTGGCCGCGCGGCTTGTGCAGCTCCGCGGCCGCGTGGCACAGGATCGCCGTCGCCTCATCGTCGGCATCGGCGCTGCTGCGAGCCATGGCCGAGAGCGAACGCCGGCCGGTCGCACGTTCGAGCAGCATGGCGTCGCCGGTCGAAGTGCGGGCGAGCAGCCGTGCCGCACCCTCGCCAGCCCAGTACTCCAGCGGCAAATAGCCGAGGCGCTCGTCCGGCGCATCCGGGAGTTTCAGCATGGCGGGGGCGCCGCGATGCCTGACCGGGAGAAGGTGGCTGCTATGGGTGGCGATCGGCTCGCCATCGGGCACCAGGCCCCAGCGTGCGAGATGGGGCGCGAAGTCATAGTCCGGCATGGCGCCTCAGGTCGCCTGCGTGCGGTTGCGGCCGATCAGCGGATATTGCTCGACCTCGTAGACCTGGCCGGAGACCGGTGCGCTGTCGTCGGAGAGCCAGAACGCTGTGTGGGCGGCGATCTCGTCGGGCTGCATGATCCGGCCGGTCGGGGCGAATACCGGCGAAACATGGTTCTGCCAGCCCGGCTCGCGCCCCTCGCGCTGCTGGGTCGCATCCTCGTTTGCCGTAAAGGTCCAGCCGACATTCAGCGCGTTGACCCGGATGCGTTCCTGCCCGAGCGCATCGGCGAGATTACGCGTCATCGTCGTCAATGCGCCCTTCGACATGGAATAGACCGTCAGGTCGCTCTGGCCGCAGAGCGCGTTGATCGAACCGACGGTGACGATGGCGCCTCCGGATTTCTGGAGGCGGAAGGCGGCGATCGCCGCCTCGGCGCACAGAAGCGGGGCGCGGGTATTGATCGCGAAGACATGGTCGAAGAAGGCGGCCGTGGTCTCGCCGATGACACCGCGTGGATAGATGCCGGCATTGTTGACCAGTCCGTCGATGCGGCCAAAGGCCCGAACGGTGGCATCGACAAGGGCTTGGGCGGTCGCGGGCTCGGCGAGCTCGCCGGTCGCGCCTTGCGTGGAGGCTCCGAGCTTGGTGCAGGCCGCAGCCACATGCGCGTCGTCCTGGCCATGAACCAGGACCTTGGCGCCTTCGGCGACGAGACGCTCCGCCATCGCATATCCGATGCCCGATGTGCTTCCGGTTACGAGAATGGCCTTGCCGGCAAGTCCGCGCATGTTCTGGGTCTCCTTCTCCAGTTACTGAGGTATCGCGTCTCTCGGCCGTCGTCATCCCGGGCTGGCGCAAGCAAGGCCCGGAGATGGCTGAGAGCGGGCGATCCGGCCACTGTGGAGAAACTCCGGCAATGCTGGCCCGGTTCGCCGGCGAGGACTAATATGCTGCCATGGCCTTGCACATGCTCAAACTCTGCGTCGGCGCCGAATCCATTCGCGATCTCGAGGAATGGGTCGAGGAGCAGATGGCGTTGATGCGCCGGCTCGGCCGCCGGGAGGAACAGACCCATACCACCCGCATGGTGCCGAAGCGCATCGAGGAGATCGTCGATGGCGGCTCGCTCTACTGGGTGATCAAGGGGCAGATCTCGGCGCGCCAGCGACTGACGGATATCCGGCCGTTCACCGATGGCGAGGGCATCGGGCGCTGCCATCTGGTGATGGAGCCGGTCGTGATCCCGGTCGAACCGCGGCCGTTCCGCCCCTTCCAGGGCTGGCGCTATCTGCAACCCAAGGACGCCCCGCGCGACATCGGCCAGCACGGCGGCGACCTCGCCGAGATGCCGGAAGAGATGAGGCGCGAACTGGCTGGGCTGGGACTGCTCTAGGTCGGCGTTCTCTCGCGGAGCGGCCGATTGCGCCCCGAAGGGCTGCTCGGGGTCCGGGTTGGCCCGTCACACGGAAATATTGTCGATCAGCCTCGTTCCGCCGAGGCGCGCCGCGACCAGCAGTCTGATCGGGCCGTCGGCCAGGCCGGTGACGGGCGCCAGCGTCTCGGCATGGCGGGCCTCGAGATAGTCGAGCTCGAAGCCGGCGGTGATGATCTCGCTTTGCGCCTGACCGACCGCCTGGAAGAGCGGGTCCTCGTTGCGGATGCGCATGGCAAGGTTTTGCATGACACGGTGGAGCACGGGCGCCAGCGCGCGTTCCTCAGGGGAGAGGTAGCGGTTGCGTGAGGACATCGCGAGGCCGTCCGGCTCGCGATGGGTCGGCGCGGGGATGATTTCGATGCCGAGATCGAGATCCGCCGCCATCCGCGTCACCACCTTGAGCTGCTGGTAGTCCTTCTCGCCGAAGACGGCGCAATCAGCCCGGCTCTGGGTGAACAGCTTGCAGCAAATCGTCGCGACACCTTCGAAATGCGTCGGCCGGAAGCGATCGTCGAGGCCGACGGCGGCCGGACCGAGCAGCAACACGCGGCTGGCGAAGCCCGGCGGGTACATCTCCTCGACCGAAGGGAAGAAGATCGCGTCCGCCTGCGCGGCTTCGAGCAAGCTGCGGTCGGTGTCGAATGTGCGCGGATATTTTTTGAAGTCTTCGTGCGGGGCGAACTGAGTCGGATTGACGAAGATCGAGACCACAACGCGGCGCGCATGCTGCTGTGCCAGCTTTACCAGCGCGATATGGCCCTCATGCAGGGCGCCCATCGTGGGCACCAAGGCGACCCTTTCGCCCGCTGCGTGCCAGCCCGCCACCGCCCGGCGCAGGTCCCGGACCGTCTCCACCACCGCCACCTGCGTCATCGGTTCTCTCTCCATCGGCCGGAGACGGGTAGCAAATGCCGGAGCGATGGCCAATATCAGGTTTGGATTCGAGTTTGGCAGCCTGATGCGCCCGGGACCCTGATGACGCGAGAGACCGACAAGGCTGTAGGCAAGGCGGCGGGCGTTTCGCCCAATGCGCCACAGGCCGGCCATTCCGCGCCGGGCGAGATCGACAGGTTCCTCGGCGCCGCCAGGCAGCTCGCGCCGCTTGCGACCGGCCAAGCCGGCCGGCTCGTTTTCGCGCTCGACGCCACGATGAGCCGCCAGCCGACCTGGGACCTGGCCTGCTCCCTGCAGGCAAGAATGTTCGAGGTCGCAGCCGGCTCCGGCGGGCTCGCCGTTCAACTCGTCTATTTCCGCGGCTTTGCCGAATGTCGCGCCTCGGGCTGGATCGGCGAGCCGCGCCGCCTGACCGGGCTGATGACGCAAATTGCCTGCGAAGGCGGGCAGACCCAGATCTCGCGCGTGCTCAGGCACGTCCGCGACGAGGCCAGGGCGGTCCCGGTGCGCGCCTTCGTCTTCGTCGGCGATGCGATGGAGGAGGACGTGGACACGCTCGCCACCCTTGCCGGCGAACTCGGCCTGCGCGGCATTCGCGGCTTCATGTTCCAGGAAGGGGGCGATCCTGCGGCAAGCGCTGCCTTCGCTACCATCGCGCGGCTGTCCGGTGGCGCCTATGCGCGTTTCGACGCGACTGCGCCGGGCTCGCTGCTCGATCTGCTGCGCGGCGCTGCCGCCTATGCCAGCGGAGGGCGCGAAGCGATGCTGAAGCTTGCCGGCGGGAGCCCCGCCGTGAAGGGCCTGATCGCCGCGATGGATGGAGGCCGTCGGTGACGCTGCTTTACGGCATCGCCGTGGTGATCCTGCTCTGGTGGGTTTCGAAGCTCTTCACCGGGGCCAATCCGCAACTGCTGGCGAAGGCGCTGAAGACGCTGGGTGGCGTTCTTTCGCTCGGCGTGGCGGCTCTCATGATGCTGCGAGGCCGGCTCGACATGGCGATCTTCGTCGGCGGTATCGGAGCCTGGCTCCTCGGCTGGAGCGCCTATGGGCCCGGTGGAATGCGCTTTCCCTGGAGCAGCGGCGCCCGAGAGACACCGGGCGCGCGCTCGCGGGTCTCGTCGACATTGCTGGAGATGGAACTCGACCATGACAGCGGCGGCATGACCGGCAAGGTCAAGGCAGGCGCCTTCGCCGGCCGCGATCTCGATGCCTTGAGCCTCGACGAGATCGCCCGTCTGATGCGGGACTGCCTGGCGCAGGACCCGGAGGGAGCGCGGCTGCTAGAGGCTTATCTCGACCGCCGGACGCCCGGCTGGCGTGAACACGCTGATGGTCACCGCGACGCGGGGCAGGGCGGCGCGACGCGCCCGGGCGCGATGACGCAACAGGAGGCCTACGAGATCCTGGGGCTTCAGCCTGGGGCGGGCGAGGAGGCGGTCCGCGAGGCCCATCGAGCCCTGATGAAGCGGATCCACCCGGACGCCGGAGGCACCAGCGGGCTTGCTGCTCGCGTCAATCAGGCCAAGGATGCTCTGCTGAAGTGAGATTCCGGGCTGGAACGACATGGCTGAGGTCCTTTCCCAGTTCGTTCAGCCGCGGATGGCGAAGCAGGAGAAGCCGTCGCGCTTGAGCTTGGCGCAGGCGTTCTGAGCGTCTTTCGGATCCTCGAAGCCGGCGAAGCGGGCGCGGAAGAGCGTGGTGCCACCCTTCTCGACCTTCTCGGTGAAGGGGGATGCCTCGGCGAGCGGGCCAGCCGCCTTGGCGCGGGCCTTGGCCAGGATATCCTTGGCCTTGGCTTCGTCATCGGTGGCGCCGAGCTGGATCACCCATTTGCCGGACGGGATCGCGGTGGCACCGCTGCGCGCATCGCTCGCCTTGTTGTTGTCCTGGGCCTTGGCGAGCGTCGTGGTGCCGGCAGAGGGAGCCTTGGCCTGGGCGATCGCCGGGGCGACTTCAGGCTGGCGCAATTCGACCTTGGCGGGCTCGGGAGCCCGGGCGACGGGCTTTTCTTCAGGTTCGGCAACCTTCGCGATCGACGAGGTGACATCGACATTCGCCGGCGGCCGCAGGATCTTGCCGTCAACCGGCGGAGCGCCGATCGACCAGCGCATGGCCGAGGGCGTCGTCGTCGCGGTGACGGGACGCATGCCGGAGAGCGGCAGTGGCTGAGCGCTGAGATTGATCGGGCGCGGCGGCGCGATCGGTGTGGTGGTGGTCGCGGCATAGGCGCGGGCAGCCGCCGGGATTTCCGGCTCGCTCTCGACGCGCGGACGCGGCACCGGCCTCGGCGCGGGCTCGCTGGCGGCGGCATGCTGGACGGGAGCCGCAGCAACCTGGGTCGCCTGATGCGGACGCTCCTGCGCCGGCTCGGCCTCGGCGACCATGGGGGCGGACCGTCCGCCAGCCGCGGCGCGCGGCAGGTTGGCGACGACCAGGTCGGCCATGATCTTGTCACGGCTGGCGCCGGAGCGGCCGCCGAGCACGACCGAGACGATCTGGCGACCGTCGGACTTGGCCGAGGTCATCAGGTTGAAGCCCGAGGCGTTGGTGTAGCCGGTCTTGATGCCGTCCACGCCCTCGACGCGGCCGAGCAGCTTGTTGTGGTTGCGATAGGCGCCGCCCGCATAGTTGAACACGCGGGTCGAGAACATCGGGTAATAGCGCGGGAAGCGTTCCTGGATCGCGCGGGCGAGAATGGTGAGGTCGCGCGCCGTCGTCAGGTTCGGCGGATTATGCGGCAGGCCATGCGGATTGTAGAAGCTGGTCCGGCTCATGCCGAGCGAGCGGGCGCGCGCCGTCATCATCCGTGCGAATTCGTCCTCGGAGCCGCCGACATTCTCGGCCACCGCCATGGCGACGTCATTGGCGGATTTGGTGATCAGCGCCATGATCGCGTCGCGCACCTCGATCGTCTCGCCGGGCGCGAAGCCGATCTTGGAAGGCGCTTGGCGCGCCGCGTTGGACGAGACCGTCAGCTCTGAATTCATGTTGAAGCGGCCGCGCTCGAGCTGCTCGAACAGCAGATAGAGCGTCATGACCTTGGTGAGGGAGGCGGGGATGCGCGGGGCATCTTCATTCGCCGCGTGCAGCGTGCGACCGCTCTTAACGTCGACGACCATCGCCGCATATGGGGGCGTATAGCCACCACCCACATGGCGCCGCTTCTTGCGTGCGGCCTCGGCAGGGGACGCGGCCACGCTGAGCGCGACGGCGACAACACCGATCAGTCCGACAAATGCGCGAAGACGCACGCGTCGGGAACCAACGCTACCAGAACTCATGCAACCCGCCTCAACCCAATACTACTGTTCCCCGGTCTCCGCGGCGTCTGGCGACGTGGCGCGAAGGACACAGTTGGGAAGGTTAGGACGATGGGGTTACGGAGCCGTTAAACGGCGAAAGATCGTGAGCCGATCCCCGTCTCGGGTCGGCTCCGGGCAGAATGATATTACCTAGCGTTTGATGCATTGCAGCGCGGCCTTGACTTTTATGTTGCGCTGCACAATATACCGGAAGTCCCCGGTGGTGAACAGTTTCATCAGGCCTTGGGGCGTGGAAACAGGGCCTACGGGCTCGCCAGCAAGGAGGCAACGCTGACGCGTTGTGGGAAGAATGATCCAGCAGTTCGAGACGATCCAGAAGGCTTCCAAGGATAACGTTGATGCGGCTCTGAAGGCCTTCGGCGTCACCTCGAAGGGCGTGCAGACCATTGCCGTCGAAGCCACCGACTATGCCAAGAAGTCCTTCGAGGCCGGCACTGCCGCCATCGAGAAGCTGGCCGGCGTCAAGACGCTCGACAAGGCGCTCGAGATCCAGGCCGACTTCATCAAGACCTCGTTCGAGGGGGCCGTTGCCCAGATGACCAAGATGGGCGAGCTCTACAGCGCGCTGGCCAAGGACGCCTACAAGCCGTTCGAAGGCATCGTCGCCAAGGTCACCCCGACCGCCAAGTGATATCTGGCCTGCTGCCGCGCCGCCTCACAGCGGCGCGATGCGGGCAGATTGAGTTGAGTTTCGGGAAGCCCGGCCATCTGGTCGGGCTTTTTCTTTGCAAAGGCACGCAAGCTCCCGATGGAGCCCCCGCTTTGAGTGCAGATCAGCCCAATCGCCTTTGAGCGCTGCCAACCCCGGGAGGGGCAGAGAGGGGCGGTGCTCCGGCCTTACCGTGAGAGCGAGAGGATGTTCAGGCCCGCGACATTTGCCTCGATCTGCCGCCAGCCCAAGGGAAGGTAGAAGGGCGCGTTGTCGGGCGTGGCGCAGAGATAGACCGTTGGAAAGCCCGCCTCAAAGGCCCTTGCCGCCGCGGCCTGCACCAGCGCCGCTCCTATGCCCCGTCGGCGATGCTCGGGATCGACCCATAGCGCCGCAACCCAGGGGCTGTAGCCGGGCCGCTCGTCCATATCGCTGTCGATCAACGACACCGTCCCAAGGAACTGCTCGCCAACTGCCGCAACAAGCGCAGCCGGGATCGCTTCGGGGCCGAGGCTTTGCCGGACGCGGTCGTCGATCTGCTCAAGGGCGTATCCCTCGTCGCGCCACCATGCCTTCCAGATTCGGTCGGAGACCGCCTCGCGGAAATGTGGCCGCTCGCTCAGAGCCGCAATCTCGATGGTCTGGTCGATCGTCGTCATCATCGCACAGGCTTTTCCATGGGGCAGCCCGCCATGGCAAGCCAAAGGCGATCGCGCTATGAGGGAAGGCGAAGTTGCGCTGGCCACGGGGGCGGCGAAGATGCGGAACCGGACTGCGGGGCGCCACACGACATGATCGTTACCGGCTCGGATGCCTGCACCACCTTCGAGACCGAACGACTCTTGCTTCGTTCGCGTACGCTGGCGGACACCAATGATTGCGTCCTCATGGATCGTGAGCCGGAGGTCACCCGCTATGTCAGCGGTCCATGGTCCAACGCATCTGCCCACCGCGAATTCATCGAGAATCGGACGTCTGGTCTGTGGCTGCCAGGCATGGGCTACTGGACGATCGTGCTGCGACAGGATCCCGCCATTTTCGTCGGATGGGTGCTCTTGATTCCCGTCGACGCAGTCGGACCGGAAATCGAGATCGGCTGGCGGCTACGCCAGCGGTTCTGGGGCCAGGGATTGGCTACGGAGGCCGCGCGACCCGTTCTGACCCACGCGTTCGAGGTGCTGAAACTCGCAGAGGTCGTTGCGGAGATCGACCCCGACAATCTCGGTTCCCTTCGGGTTGCGGAGAAGATTGGATTGAAGCAGCGGGGGCCCGTGCTGCATTCAGCCAGGCCCGCTGTCCGGTATTCACTGACCCTCGGCGAGGTCGCCGGGGCTTCCTAGTGCTTTCGAGCGCCTGGACTGACGGCGGTGGCCGAAGCGAACGGCGTTGTCGGGTTTATCGTCGCGCTGCGTCTTCGCCGGTCCGGTGCCGGATGGCTGTTTCAGGTCAGCAATGCCGACCTGGCTTCCGTATCGGTCTTTCCTTGGGGCATGAACCGTCGGAAGATACCCTCGAAGCCTGTCAGCCGAGACGGTGTCCGGTACACCCATGAGCGAACCAACTAGCACAGGGGAGGTGCGCAGGAAGCGGCGAGCCGCAAAGCTCCTTGCCGCGACCCTCATCCTCTATCTCGGCATCAGCTATCTCATCCTGCCCGCGGTCTGGACCCGCATCGAGCATGAGCCGGAGCTTTCAACACGGACGATGTTGACCGCGAATGCGCAGGGAATTCCGGGTGATCCGATCAATGTTGGCCTGATCGGCACGCGCGACGATGTCGTGCGTGCGTTTCATGCGGCCGGCTGGTATCCCGCCGATCCGGTTACCCTCCGGACGAGCCTGGAAATCATCGGGAGCGTCCTGCTCGACAGGCCCTACAAGACCGCGCCGGTCAGCCCTCTCTACTTCGAGGGACGACGCGAGGACCTGGCATTTGAAAGGCCGGCGGGCACCAGTGCCGATCGCCGCGAGCATGTGCGGCTCTGGCAGGCGCTTGCAAACGGAACGGATGCCCGTCCTGTCTGGCTCGGCTCGGCAACCTTTGACAGCGGGGTGACGCTCAGCCGCGATACCGGACAGGTGACGCATCGCATTGCTCCCAATATCGACGAAGAGCGCAACAGGTTGATCGACGGGCTGAACAGTGCCCGCATGGTGGTCGGCATCGATCAGATGAAGGGCATTGGTCCGACGCTGACAGGCCGCAACGCTGAGGGCGATCCCTATTATTCCGATGGCGAGATTTGGATAGCCCGCCTCGTCATCGCTGGAGGCGAGGCTGCCAAGCCTGCCGAGACCACGGCGCCACCGCCCCTGATACAGCTAAAGGATGCCGCGTTCTCCCTGGGGGCTCGCCTCTTCGCTGATTGACGACGCCTTCGGTTTGGCAGGGGTGTACCGCTCTCCCGGCGATGCGCTGCGCCGGTTGCAATGCGCGGCTGCTCCGTCGCGGAGCCGCGCACTTCAAAGGTTGCGCCTGTCAGAACCTGACGTCGAGCCTG
>UBZM01000120.1 GCA_900470095.1 Hyphomicrobiales bacterium | reverse complement strand
GACTTCTTCAACACAATCGGCTCTAAGCCGACCTAGCAGAAGTCCGCTTTCAAACATTCGAAACGGAATCGAAGAAACATGACATCGGGTCAAAGACGGCAGCGCTTCCGGCGAACCAGATTGATCGTGACCTGAGACCCTGGTTTTCGTCCGAATTTGGATGGAGCCTGACGCGGGGCCAGCCCGTAGCGGACGCGATCCGCTCGATCGGCGTCACGGACTACACTCACTTTCCGTCTTCCGGCGCTTGCAACCCGGCCTAAACCCCGCTCTATCGTCGCCCATGACAAGGACGCCGAGGGGGGCGATACTGTGACGCAAGGCGACACTGCCTCCGCACCACTGTCCCTTGCGGCGCTGGGCTGGACGGATTTCTTTGCAGATCAATGCGGACCGGATGACGCCTGCCTCCGGCCTGCGCGCATCGGCTCGGTGCACCGCACCCGCATGAGCGCAATCACGCCCGATGGGCCGATCAGGCTCAAGCTGCCGGTCCATACCAATACAGGCGACTTCACGGTGGGTGACTGGGTTCTGGTGGAGCCCAGCACACATCTGCTACGGCGCCGGCTGGAGCGCGCGTCGGTGTTGGCGCGGCGCACCGAGGGCAGCATGACGCCGCAGCTTGCCGGGGCCAACATCGACACACTGTTCATCGTCACCTCCTGCAATGCTGATTTCAACGTCGCGCGCCTGGAGCGCTATCTTGCGCTGGCCAATGAGAGCGGAGCCGAACCCGTCATCCTGCTGACCAAGGCCGATCTCGTGCCGGACGTGCAGCCCTATCTCGACCAGGCCGCCGCCCTGCAGCGCGGGCTGGCTGTTGCAACCGTCAATCCGCGCAGCTCTCACGCGGCGGCTGCGTTCGCGTCCTGGTGTGGCGAAGGCCGCACCCTCGCGCTGGTCGGTTCGTCCGGCGTCGGCAAATCGACTCTTGTGAACGCGCTTGCCGGCACCATCGAGGGCGAACCGCAGCAGACGGGCGACATCCGCGACCACGACGCCAAGGGGCGCCACACCACGACGTCGCGCTCGCTGCATGCGATTGTCTGCGGCGGCTGGGTGATTGATACGCCGGGCATGCGCACGCTCCATGTCAGCGATGCGGCGTCTGGTCTCGAAACGCTGTTCGCCGAGATCACGGAACTAAGCCCGCTCTGCCGCTTCCGCGACTGCACCCATGAGCACGAACCCGGCTGCGCGGTTCAGGAGGCAGTCTCCAAGGGCGTGATCGACCCTGAACGCCTGGCACGCTGGCGCAAGCTCGATCTAGAGAACAGGGCAAAGACGCCGGAGGCGAAGGGGCCGAGGGGAAGGGGCGGTAGGCGGGGCGTCTGATTCGGCCGAGCCCAAACCTCAGCCTGTTCATCCTGGAGCTGACGCCGGTGATACGGCCCCTCGCCCGCCAGCGCCCGACGATCGACGACTATCCGGACGACCATGTGGCCCGGCGTCCGGATGCGACACCTCTCGGTGACCCTGCCGCCGCGCAGCCCATTTTCTAGGCAGAATATCGGTTTCATTTGAAACAATGACTGCGCTCAACGCATGATGAAACCAGCAAATTACTGATTAACAAATGATTCATGCTCTGGATGCATATCGGAACTGAAGTAAAGCCCCTAATTGCGGCGGCCCGATCGGCTTATGTGCAGTGCACAACGAAATTGTCGCTGTGGGCACCGCCCCGGTCCGGAATATCCGCCAGAGGAATATCACCATGTTCGTCACCATGATTGCCGCCAAAATCCGCACCTTCCTGCGCTATCGCGAG
>UBZM01000098.1 GCA_900470095.1 Hyphomicrobiales bacterium | reverse complement strand
TCGAGGCCTCGTCGGTCAGGTCGGCCGCCTTGGTGAAGCTCTCGCCGCCGAGCCCGAGCGCCGCGGCAAACGCCGCAAGCTCGTCTTCCCGCGCGTCGGTCAGCGCCAGCACGGCGCCTGCCTCATGCAGCGTCTCCGCGATCCAGCGTCCGATCACGCCGCAGGCGCCGGTGACGAGCGCGCGTTTTCCCTTGATGTCGTCGAACATTCCAGTGGCCCTCAGCGGAAACGGGGATCGAGGCGGTCACGCACGGCATCGCCCGTCAGGTTGACGGCCAGCACGAGCACGAAGAGGCAAAGCCCGGGGAGTGTCGCCGCCCACCAGGCGGTCGCGACATAGTTGCGGCCGGTCGAGAGCATCGCCCCCCAGCTCGCTGTCGGCGGCTGCACGCCGAGCCCGAGGAAGGAGAGGCCCGCCTCGAACAGCACCATCAGCCCGAATTCGAGCGTCGCGACGACGCTGACCCCGCCGATGATATTGGGCAGGATATGGCGGAAGAGGATGCGCCCGGAGCCGGCGCCCATTAGCGCGGCGAGCCGAACATAGGGCATCGTCGCGACCGAGAGCGTCTGGCTATAGGCGACGCGGGCGTAGCGCGGCCAGCGCGTCAGCGCGAGCACCATGATGACATTGACCAGACTCGGCCCCAGCACCGCAACCGTGATGATCGCCAGCAGCACGGCCGGGATCGAGAGAAAGATATCGACGACGCGCATCACCGCGGTCTCGACGAGCCCGCGCCGATAGCCCGCGATCATGCCGAGCACCGTGCCGACGGTGCCGGACAGGATGACCGAGGCGAAGGCGACGATCAGCGAGACCCGTGCACCATGGATGATCCGGCTGAGCAGGTCGCGGCCGAGTTCGTCGCTGCCGAGCCAGTAATGGAAGCTGCGCGAGACGGTGCCCGGCGGCTTCAGGCGGCCAGCGAGATTCTGGGCGTTGGGGTCATAGGGCGCGAGCCAGGGCGCCAGGATCGCGGCCAACACCACCAGTGCGATAATTGCGACCGGCCACCAGCGACGAAGCGGGAGCTGACGGCGCGGGCGAGGGAGCGGAGAGGCGACTGCGCTCATCGCGTCCCTTCCAGGACGATGCGCGGATCGATGATGCTGTAGAGCA
The DNA here is from genome assembly GCA_900470095.1 of Hyphomicrobiales bacterium. Classification (GTDB taxonomy): domain Bacteria; phylum Pseudomonadota; class Alphaproteobacteria; order Rhizobiales; family Beijerinckiaceae; genus Allobosea. The sequence continues at coordinate 2,834 of UBZM01000098.1, read as the reverse complement.
CGTCCGACAGCAGGTTGAGCAGGACGGTGACGAAGGCCCCCATCAGCACGACGCCCTGCACGATCATGAAATCACGGGCCAGGATCGCCTGCACGGTCACCTGGCCGATGCCGGGCCAGGCGAACACGGTCTCGACGATGACCGCGCCGGCGAGCAGGTTCGAGATTTCCAGCGCCGCGACCGTGATCAGCGGGATCGAGGCATTGCGGGCGACATGGCGCAGCAGCAGCCGGCCGGTCCGGACCCCGCGTGAGCGGGCGGTGCGGGCATAGTCCTTCGAGAGCTCGTCGAGCAGGGCCGAGCGGGTGATCCGCGCAAAGGTCGCCATGCTGAGCAGGCCGAGCGCGAAGGAGGGCATGATGAGATGCGAAAAATCGCCGGTGGAGGAGGGCGGCAGCCAGCCGAGCAGCACCGAGAAGACCAGGATCATCAGGATGCCGCTCCAGAAGGTCGGCATGCTCTGGGCCGCCAGCACGATGCCGGAAGCGGCCTTGGCGATCGGGCGGTCGCGAAACACCGCGAGCAGGATACCCATCGGTACCCCGATGCCGCAGGCGACGACGAGCGCGCCCGCCGCCAGCATCAGCGTATAGGGCAGGCGCGAGGCGATGATCGTCAGCACCGGCACGCGCTGCACAACGGACTGGCCGAGATCGAAGCGGGCGAGATCGGCCAGGAAGTCGAGATATTGCACCAGCAGCGGCCGGTCGAAGCCGAGCGCATGGCGCAGCGCCTCGACATCGGCCTTGGTCGCGGTCTCCGGGACCAAGAGATAGGTCGGATCGCCGGTCAGGCGCTGGACGAAGAAGATCAGCGTCACCACCCCGAGGATGGTGACGAGCGCCTGTCCTGTACGCCTAAGAAGAAAGCCCTGCACGAAGCCTCAGTCCACCCAGCTCATGCGGTTCAGGAACATGCTTTCATTCGGCGTCGGCTTGAACTGAAGGTTCTTGGTCGCGCCGTAGAGCACGGCGGCCTGATAGAGCGGCACGAGCGGGGCTTCCGTCGCGATGATCTCGTGAACCTGCTTGTAGGCGGCCAGGCGCTTGTCCTTGTCGAGCGTCTGGCGCGCCTCCTCGAGCAGGCCGTCTGCCTTCGGATTGCGATAGGCCGACCAGCCGCTGCTCTTGTGGACCAGCGGGAAGAGCACGCCGTCCGCATCCTGGCAGGCGCAGGACCAACGCCCGAAGCTCAGCGTCGAGGTGGCCTCCGGGCCGGCCTGCGAGCGCTTGAGATAGGTCGCCATATCCGACATCGCGATCTTGACGGTGAAGCCGGCATCGACGAGCTGCTGCTGGATCGCCTGGACGATGCGCTGATCGAAGACCGGTGCGGTCGCGAGCTCGATCTCGGCCTTTGCGGCCGGGCCGGCCTCCGCAACCAGGGCCTTGGCCTTGGCGAGGTCGAAGCCAGGGCCGTTCATGCCCTCGATCCAGCCGAAGCTTGCCGGCGTCAGCAATTGCGAGACGGGCTTGTCGAAGCCGCCGAGCAAGCCGTCGACCATGCCCTCCTTGTCGATGGCATGGGCCGCGGCCAGGCGCAGCTTGGCGTTGTCGAAGGGCGGTTTGGTGGTGTTGAGGCGCAGATAGGCGACGCGCTCGGTCAGGCCGATCAGCGCCTTGGCCTTGGCCGCCGATTTGAGCTGGCCAGCCTGGTCGCTGTCGAGCGTGACGCCGAGATCGCTGGTGCCGGCCTGGAGATTGGCGACCCGGGTCGCTCCGTCCGGCACGGCGCGGAAGATCACCGCCGGGAACGGCCCCTTGTCGCCCCAATAGGCGTCGTTGCGGCTGAGCGAGACCTGCACGCCGCGCTGCCAGCCCTCGAATTTATAAGGGCCGCTGCCGACCGGCTTCAGGTTGAAGGCATCCTTGCCGACGGCCTCGACGATCGCCTTCGGCACGATCGAGAGCTTGACCAACTGAGCGAGCAAGGCAGGATAGGCACCGTTGGTGGTAAGCTTCACCTTGGTTGGCGACAGCGCGACGGCATCGGTGATCTTGTCGAACTGGCCGAGCTGCGGACTGCCGAATTTCGGATCGGTGATGCGCTTGACGCTGTAGGCGACATCCTCGGCGGTCAGCTTCGAACCGTCATGGAAGAGGATGTCGGAGCGCAGCTCGAATTCGATCTCGGTGTCGGAGAGGTATTTCCAGCTCGTCGCGACCTGCGGGACGATCTCGCCCTTGTCGTCGCGGGTGACGAGATTGTCGAAGATGTTGCGGTAGACATAGTAGCTGTCGGGGTTCCACTGCACCTGCGGATCGAGCGATGACGGCTCGTTGACGAGGTCGACGACGAAGCGCTCCTTCGACGCATGGGCGGGCGCGGCGCTGAGTGCGAGCGCTGCGGCCAGCGCAGCCAGACGAGCATTCCGTGAGAGAGGGGTCATCGCTGCTGCTCCTTCGAGAGGGGGCGGGTCTGTTCGGTGGTAATGGTCGGGCTCTGTCGCCTGCGCCGCGCCGAGCGGGCAGGCGGTTGTGCGGGCCGGGCTGACGTCAGCATCAGGCCGTGGGCGAGCGCCTCGGTGAAGCGCTTGTGCTCTCCGGCGATGGCCAGGCGTGCTGCCGTCTCATCGCCGGCGCCGAGCGCGCTCACGAGATCGCCGAGCTCTGCCGGCGGAATCGGGTGGCCGGCGAGGTCGAGCATGCGCACGATCCGGTCGCCATGGTCCCAGATGTCGCCGAGCCAGCGACGGGCCAGCGTCCCGGTCGCCGCCGCGAGCAGGTTGCGCAGCTGCCGTTCGGCGGAACGCGCGGTCGAGAGCGCCACCGGCTCGGTTCGGCCCCGGACAGAGTCCATTACGCCAAGCAGCGCGGCCAGTGCAGCCTGGGTCT
>UBZM01000099.1 GCA_900470095.1 Hyphomicrobiales bacterium | reverse complement strand
GCGACCTTGATCGGCCGCCGAATCCCCGCCTTCTGCGCGTCCGGCGGCCGGGCCATGCTGTCGCGCCTGCCGGAGGCGGAAGCCCTGGCCCTGGTCGAACGCAGCAACCGCAGGCAGCTGACGCCCTATACCGTCACCGATGTCGATCAGATCATGGCGGCGATCAGCCGAGCCCGCGCGGATGGGTTTGCGATCTCCGTGCAGGAAACTCTGGTTGGCGAGATCGTGGTCTCGGCACCCGTGGTCGATATGCGCGGCTTGCCGCGCGCTGCGGTTCACATCGCCATGGCCTATGCCGACTATGACGAGAGCACGGTGCGCGAGCGCTTCGCGCCGATGGCTGTCGCGACCGCGCGCCTGATCGCCGGTGGTGGCTACTAGCGATGAGCGGCTACCCACCCACGCATTACGCGGCGACGCGAACCGACGACGCGCGCTGGCCGGGGCTGGACGGAGATCACGAGGCCGAGACCTGCATTGTCGGCGGCGGTCTTGCCGGCGTCGCAGCCGCGCTGGCGCTGGCCGAGCGCGGGCGGTCCGTCATCCTGCTGGAGGCGCAGCGCATTGGCTGGGGCGCATCGGGACGCAATGGTGGTCTTGCCACGCGCGGCTATCCGATTGCGATGCCGGCCCTGGCCGATCGCCTCGGCATCGACGAAGCCAGGACTCTCTGGCGGCTGAGCAGCGACGCGCTCGCGCTCCTTCGCCGCCGGGCGCAGGCGCTCGGTCCGACGGTGCTCGTCGGCCACGGCGCCCTGCGCTGCCGGATGTCGGAACACCCCGACGGCCTGAACGCCTATGTCGCAGCCATGAACGAGCGCTTCGATGCGGGCCTCGTTCATCTGCCGGCGGCGGAGCTCGGCGCGATGCTCGCCACCGATCGCTATGCCGACGGCTATCTCAATCCCTCGTCGCTTCAGCTGCATCCGCTGAATCTGGCACGCGGCATGGCAACCGCTGCGGCCCAGCGCGGTGCGCGCCTGCACGAAGGCGCCGCCGTCGTCTCGCTGAAGCGCCGGGGCACGGCCTGGACCGTCAAGACTGCAGCCGGTGCCGTTACGGCCCGTCATGTCGTGCTGGCCGGTGGCGCGCATCTCGGCCTGCTGCACAGGCGTCTCGGCCTCGCAACCGTGCCGGTCGCAAGCTTCGTGATGACGACGGAGCCGGCGCCCGACCGCATCAGCCAGGCGATCGCGACCGAGGCCGCCGTCTCCGATACCCGCGTCGCGACCGATTATTATCGCGTCCTGCCGGACGGGCGCCTGCTCTGGGGCGGGCGTGCCAGCGCCCTTGAACCCAACGCGGCACGGCTGGCGCGGCTGCTGCGTGGCGATATGGCGCGGATCTATCCGCAACTCGCCGATCTGAAGGTCGAGATGGCATGGGGCGGCCTGATGCCGATCGCCCGGCACCGCATGCCGGTGATCGGGCCGTTGGAACAAGGACTATGGGCGTCCGCCTGTTTTGGCGGGCTCGGCCTCGTGAACACCACGCTCGCCGGCGAACTGATCGCCGGCGCCATCGCTGAGGGCGACGACCGCTACCGGCATTTCGCGCCGTTCGGCTTGCCTTTCGCCGCAGGCTCGGCCGGGCGGGCCGCATTCCAGTTCATCTACTGGCGCCATCAGCTCGGCGATCAGATCTCCCAGATGCGGCGGCGGGCAGCGCGGCCGGCAAAGGAAGCCCCATGACCGATGCAGCCGTCGCCATCTCGTCGGTACGCAAGACTTTTGCCGGCGCCAGCCAGCCGGCGCTCGGCGGCGTCTCGCTCGACATCCTGAAGAACGAGTTCTTCACGCTCCTGGGCCCGTCAGGCTGCGGCAAGACAACCTTGCTGCGCATGATCGCCGGGTTCGAAAATCCGGATTCGGGCGCAATCCTGCTCGATGGCACGGCGATGGCGCGCACGCCGCCGAACCGCCGGCCGGTCAATACGGTCTTCCAGAGCTACGCCCTGTTTCCTCATATGAGCGTGGCGCAGAACATCGCGTTTGCGCTCGAGATGCTCGGCCGGCCGCGTGACGCCATTCGCGCCCGCGTTGCCGAGATGATGCGCCTGCTGCGCCTCGACGGCCTCGGCGACCGCCGTCCGGCCCAGCTGTCAGGCGGACAGCAGCAGCGTGTCGCTCTCGGGCGGGCGCTGGCGCCTGAACCAAAGGTGCTGCTGCTGGACGAGCCGCTCTCGGCGCTCGATCTCAAGCTGCGCAAGGAGATGCAGATCGAGCTCAAGCGGCTTCAGACCGAGACCGGCATCACCTTCGTCTTCGTCACCCATGACCAGGAGGAAGCGCTGACGATGTCCGACCGCGTCGCGGTGATGCGCGGCGGCGCCGTCATGCAGATCGGCCGACCGGCCGATATCTACGAGCGCCCGGCCAATCTCTTCGTGGCCGAGTTCATTGGCGAGGCCAATCTCCTGCCGGCGATATGCGTCGATCGAACCGGGCATGGCGGCACCTTCCGCCTGGCTGGCGCCTCCGACGATGACGGCGCGATCGCCGTCGCCGATGCCGGCACGCTTGCACCGGGCCAAACAGCGACGCTAGTCGTGCGCCCCGAGCGCGTCGCCCTCGTGCCGGCGCAGACGACGCGCCTGCGCGGTCAGGCCCGCGAAGCCGTCTATCGCGGCAGCGATCTGATGCTGCATGCGTCTCTGCCGGGCGGGGCCATGCTGCGGGCCCGCCTGCCGGGCGATGCGGACGTCACGGCCCTGATCGGGCAGGTCACCGGTTTTGCCTTTCCGGGCGACGCTGTCAGGGCCTTTGCGGCATGAATGAGCTCCGCCCCCGCGATATCGCCCTCACCGCTCCGGCCGCGCTGTTCCTCGTGGCCTTCATGGTCGCGCCGCTGCTGCTGATGGTCTACGTCTCGACGCTGGAGCGCGCCCCCTTTGGCGGCGTGCTCTGGGGCAGCCATACCGCTGTCGCCTACGAGAAATTGCTGCTCGAGCGCGATCTGCTCGGCGCACTCTCCTTCAACAGCGACTATATCGCGATCTTCGCCCGCTCATTCCGCCTCGCGGCGATCACCACGGCGCTGACGCTCGCCATCGGCCTGCCGACCGCGCTCTACATGACCACGCTGTCGCCGCGCCGCGCTGCCATCATCCTGTTTCTGGTGACGGTGCCGTTCTGGACCAATCTCCTGGTGCGCAACTTCGCCTGGATCCTGATCCTTCGAAATGGCGGCCAGCTCGACAGCCTGCTGCTATGGCTCGGGATCACCAGCCAGCCGCTCGACATCCTCTACACGCCCTGGGCCACCGGGATCGGCCTGACCTACTCGTTCCTGCCCTTCATGATCCTGCCCGTCTATGTGGCGCTGGAGCGGATCGACCGGCGGTTGATCGAAGCGGCCTTTGATCTCGGCGCCGACCGTCTCCGCGTCCTGACGCGCGTCGTGCTGCCCCTGGCGATGCCCGGCATCGTTGCGGGCGCCGTTCTCGTCTTCGTGCCCTGTCTCGGCGCCTATGTCAGCCCGGAGCTGCTCGGCGGCGGCAAGTCGCTGATGATCGGCAATCTCGTGCAGGCCCAGTTCGGCGCGTCGCGCAACTGGCCGTTCGGTGCGGCGCTGGCGCTGGTGCTCGTGCTCATCCTGCTCTTGTCGCTCGCGCTGCTTGCGCTGGTGCGGCGGCGTGCGGAGCGGCTGTCATGATGCGCGACCAGAGCCTGCTGCGCATTCCCGGCGCCAGCGTCATCGCCGCGCTGGCGCTCGTCTTCCTGTATCTGCCGATCGTGACGCTCGTCGCATTGTCGTTCAACGCCAGCGACCTGACGACGATCTGGACCGGCTTCAGCGTCAGATGGTACGCGGCGGTCCTCGACAACGGCGACATGTTGCGCGCTGCCAAGAACTCGCTGATCACGGCGAGCATTGCCACGGTCCTGGCAACGGCAGCGGCGACCGCCGCGACGCTTGGCGTCGCGCGCACGCGCTCGGCCTATCGCGGTGTCGTCGAAGGCTTGCTCGGACTGCCGCTGCTGGTCCCTGAAATCGTCACGGCGGTGGCGCTGCTGCTGCTCTTCGTGCTCGTCGGGGCGCCGCTCGGCCTGCTCTCGGTCATCCTTGCGCACACCGTGTTCTGCATCCCCTTCGCCTATTATCCGATCCGCTCGCGCCTTGCGGGCCTCGACCCTGCCCTGATCGAGGCCGCGAGCGATCTCTACGCCTCGGCATGGCAGCGCTTCCTGCGCATCGAGCTGCCCCTGCTCGGCCCCGGCATTCTCGCCGGCGCATTGCTCGCCTTCATCAGCTCGCTGGGTGATTTCGTCATCACCTACTTCGTCGCCGGTCCCGGCGCCACGACGCTGCCCGTCTATATCTTCGGCATGATCCGCATCGGCGTCACGCCCGAAGTCAACGCACTCTCGGCGATCCTGCTTCTCACCTCGATCGCCGTGATCGGCGTCGCCTTCCTGCTCGGACGGCGGCCCGCCAGTCAACACAAGGGAGGATAAGCGTCTTGAAACATTATTTCCGTCTTGCGATGGCGGCCCTGGCGCTTGCCAGCGCACCGACCATCGCTCTGGCCCAGTCCAAGCAGCTGCTGCTCTACAGCTGGGCGAATTACGTGCCGCCGGACCTGCTCAAGCGCTTCGAAGCCGAAACCGGCGTCAAGGTCAGCGTCGACGTCTATGACAGCAACGACACCATGCTGGCCAAGCTGCAGGCGGGCGGTGGCGGCTACGATATCGTCGTGCCGACCAACTCCGTGCTCGCCACCATGATCCGCTCCAACCTGCTGCAGAAGGTCGATGCGTCGAAGCTCGCGAACTTTGCGAATGTGAAGGCGCCGCATGATCGCCCCGATGCCGATCCCGGCCGCGACTACTCCGTGCCCTATCTCTGGGGCTCGACCGGCTTCACCTATGATTCCGCAAAAGTTCCCGGCGGCAAGCTGACGGAGAGCTGGAAGGAATTCTTTGAGCCGCGCCCCGAACTCGTCGGCAAGATCGCCGCACTGAATGACCAGGGCGAAATGTTCAGCGCTGCTGCGATCTATCTCGGCCTCGATACCTGCACCGAGAACCCCGCCGATGCGCAGCGCATCCTCGACCTTCTGGCGAAGCAGAAGCCCGATGTGAAGATCTATTCCTCGACCGGCACGATCGATCGCGTCGCGGCCGGTGAAGTGACCCTGCATCAGCAGTGGAACGGCGCCTCGCATCGCGCCAGGGCCAAATTGCCGACCGCGGTCTTCGTCTATCCGACCGAAGGGATGAACCTGTGGGGCGACAATTTCGCCGTGCCGAAGGGCGCTGCGAACCCGGAAAACGCCAAGCTGTTCCTGAACTGGATGATGGACCCCAGGAACGCCGCCGAAGCGTCGAATTTCAGCGGGTACAACAACGCCATCAAGGGCTCGGATGCGTTCATGACGGCCGAGCTGCGCGACAATCCCGCCATCAACCCGCCGGAAGCGTTGATGACGCGTTTCCGGCCGGTGAAGGATTGCTCACTCAAGGCGCGCGAGCTGCGCGACGGCGTCTGGACGCGCCTGCGCCGCTGACCAAGCACGGAGAGGCGTGCCGAAGTCGCCTCTCCGTTTTCTTCGCTCCCGCCAGGCTCGCCAACGAGCAACCTCAGTATCCCGCGGCCCCCGCCGACCGCTGCGGCTACGTCTCATCGCGCCCCAGGCAAGTCATTCGAGAGCCTATTGTGTTGCGGCCGAACTTGGCCTCTTCTTCCTGAAGCTCGCCCAGTCATCCATTCCTGCCTTCCATAATCTGCCGATCGAATCCGGAGGCCGGCAAAAGGTCGCAAACCGGATTGCCTTTGAAAATGGAGAAGCCCGATGTTGAAGCGTATGAGCTTGATCGTTGCAGTCTCGCTGACGGTGGGAGTTGCGGGCTGCGCGACCGGTCCGACAGTGACAAGCCAGACAGTCATCGTCGCCGGCGTCGGCCCTGTGGAGGTCGAGCAGCTTGACGTCGAGGTCGCCGATGTGAATCCCGCCGAGCGTCTGGTGATCGTCCGGCAGGGCCGCCAGACATGGCCTGTCGCGGTGCCGGCCGCGTTCGGCGATCTGCAGAATATCCGCGCCGGTGACAACGTCCGGATCCGACGCGTCGAAGGCGTGATCCTTGGCGCCAAGCGCGCCCGGAAGGGCGCCAAGCCGACGATCATCTATACCGAGGCGGTCAGCCAGCCCAGCTTCCAGAACCTGCCGGACAGGTTCGTCGTGCGGACACTGACCGTGACCGCGCGGTTCGAGAGCTTCGACCCGGCGACAGGCGTCGTGAACTATGTCGGGCCGCTTGGACCGCGGGCGCGCGAAGTCGTGGATCCCGGCATTCAGGACGGGCTCAGGCGCCTGAGGCGTGGCGATATGGTGGAGCTGACCTTCGCTGAAGGCTTCCACTTCCAGAAGAACTGAGCCCATCGGCCTGGATAGGCTGGATCACGCTGCGTTTGGACGACATCGTCCCAGTGCAGCGTGTTCGCCTCTCACCGTTCAGGTGAAAATCGAGGCATAGTGTTGCCGCGATTTTACATTGAGTTCCGCAAGCAAGAAAAGTGCTCGGCTAAGCCGGCCGCTTTTTGCGTGAGGGGATCGACGAAACCGGCCATGTGCCAACGTCCGCTTCCGGGTCGATTGTGTTGAAGAAGTCA
>UBZM01000102.1 GCA_900470095.1 Hyphomicrobiales bacterium | reverse complement strand
GCGATGATGCTGGCGACGACGCCGGCGCCGACGGTCCTGCCGCCTTCGCGGATGGCGAAGCGCAGCTTCTCCTCCATCGCGATCGGCACGATCAGGTGCACTTCCATGGCGATGTTGTCGCCAGGCATCACCATCTCGGTGCCCTCAGGCAGGTGCACCACGCCGGTCACGTCCGTCGTGCGGAAGTAGAACTGCGGGCGGTAGTTGGTGAAGAACGGCGTGTGGCGGCCGCCCTCTTCCTTCGTCAGGATGTAGGCCTCGGCCTTGAACTTGGTGTGCGGCTTCACCGAACCCGGCTTGCACAGCACCTGGCCGCGCTCGACGTCCTCGCGCTTCGTGCCGCGCAGCAGCGCGCCGATGTTGTCGCCAGCCTGGCCCTGGTCCAGCAGCTTGCGGAACATCTCCACGCCGGTCACCGTCGTCTTCACGGTGTCCTTCAGGCCGACGATCTCGATTTCCTCGCCAACCTTGACGATGCCGCGCTCGACGCGACCGGTCACAACCGTGCCACGGCCCGAGATCGAGAACACGTCTTCGACCGGCATCAGGAACGGCTGGTCGATCGGACGCTCCGGCTGCGGGATATACGCGTCGACCGTCTTCATCAGCTCGATCACCGCGTCATGCCCGATCTCGGGCGAGACGTTGTCAAGCGCAGCCTTCGCCGAGCCCTTGGTGATCGGGATGTCGTCGCCCGGGAAGTCGTACTTCGACAGAAGCTCGCGGATCTCCATCTCGACCAGCTCGAGCAGCTCCGCGTCGTCGACCAGGTCGACCTTGTTCATGAACACCACCAGCGCCGGAACGCCGACCTGGCGCGCCAGCAGGATGTGCTCGCGCGTCTGTGGCATCGGGCCGTCGGCAGCCGACACAACCAGGATCGCGCCGTCCATCTGCGCCGCGCCCGTGATCATGTTCTTCACGTAGTCGGCGTGCCCGGGGCAGTCGACATGCGCATAGTGACGGTTCGCCGTCTCGTACTCGACGTGAGCCGTCGAGATCGTGATCCCGCGAGCCTTCTCCTCAGGCGCCTTGTCGATCTGGTCATACGCCGTGAACGACGCCCCGCCCGACTCAGCCAGCACCTTCGTGATCGCTGCCGTCAAAGACGTCTTGCCATGGTCAACGTGACCAATCGTTCCGATATTGCAGTGCGGCTTCGTCCGCGCAAACTTCTCTTTGGCCAT
>UBZM01000103.1 GCA_900470095.1 Hyphomicrobiales bacterium | reverse complement strand
GCCCCGATCAGGACGTCGTCACCGCCCTGGCCGATCAGGTTGTCCGCTCCCGCCGCCCCGATCAGGACATCGCTCAGAGCCGTCCCGACATGCGTCCCAGGAGCCGTGCCCGGACCAGGAGGCGGCGTGCCCGTGCCAGCCCCGTCATCATCATCGTCGTCGTCATCGCAGCCGCAATCATCGTCGTCATCGTCATCGTCGTCATCATCGTCGTCGCCATCATCGATGACCGGCATCTCCCCGGTAAAGGTGATCGAGTGGCTGCCATTCGACAGCGTCGTCGTGCCGTCGCCATTGTCGGTCGCTTCGTAGTCCGCCAGCGTCGCGCCATCCGGCAGCTCGATGACGTCCTGAGCCCGAAGCGAGCCAACGATCGTGTCATTGCCGCCGTTCGACCTGAAGACGATGCGATGCGCCGAGCTCAGCGCCGAGATGTCGACCGTGTCGTTGCCGCTCGTGCCGTCGATCGTGATGGTGTTCAGGTTGAGGCTGGTCTGGCTGAAATCGCCGAAGACCTGGATCGTATCGCCGGCGATCGTGGTGTTCACCGGCCCGCCTGGAGGCGATGCAGGCGCGCCGTTGATCACGATCTCCTCGATCTCCGTCAGTTCGGCGATGATCGTCGCCGCCCCGGCCCCGACGCTTCGGGTGATGACGATCTCCGCCGTTCCGGCATAGCCGATCCCGCCTACGCCGGCGGCGGCGGCGCGGGTATAGACGCGGAATGTCTCGGCGCCAGCCGCCCCGGTGATCGCAAAGGTATCGCCCGCCGGCCCCTCGGTCCCACCATTGACGACATCGCGACCATCGCCCACGGCCCAGGCGATGATGTCGTCGCCCGCTCCGGCATGGATGGCATCGTTTCCGGCGCCACCGATGATCGTGTCATTGCCGGCAAAGCCGAACAGGAGCTGAGCGCCCGTCCCGCCGAGAAGGGCCCCGTCGGCACCGTTCGTGCCCGCGACGACCTGCGTATAGGTCGTCCCGCCGAACGAGAAGCGCTCGACACCGGTGATCGTGTCGATGCCCTCGGCCGCGCCTGTCACCACGATCCGGCCGGTCCCATCCAGCGCGATGTCGTAGTCGGTGATCGGACCCGCATAGACCGCGACATCGGCCGTGCCGTCGCCGCCGTCGAGCGTGTCATTGCCGGCGCCGCCAGTCAGAGTGTCGTTACCGAGTCCGCCGTTGAGGATGTCATTGCCGGCTCCGCCAGAGAGCAGGTCATTGCCCGCGCCGCCGTCGATCGTGTCGTTGCCATCCCCGCCATCGACGATATCGGCGCCCCCTCCGGCATTGATGATGTCGTTGCCGGCCAGCCCGTTGATCGTATCATTGCCACCGCGGCCGTTGAGCAGATTGGCTTCGGCGGTACCGTTGAGGATCTCAACGACTGTGCCATTGGTGTTGCTGCCGACCTTTGCCGTCACATCGGAAATCGCGAACTCGGAGAAGCCGCGCCCGTCGACATAGCTCACGACGCTCCGGATCAACTGGCCCGTCAGGGCAGCCGTAACGGTCAGGTTGGCGGATACCGCGCCGGAGATCGTGTTCCAGGTAATTCCGCCATCGGTCGAGGACTGCCAGCCGAAGCTGAAGGTGCCCAGGCCGTCCCCGTCGCTGAGGCCCGAAGTGTCCGCGGTCAGCACCCCTTCGGTACCTGTGATCGTCAGGGTCCCGGCCACGAGCCTATTGAGGCTGACGGTCTGGTCCGCGAACTTCAGCGCTTCGATGTTGAAGAGCCGGTCTGTGCCGTCAGATTGGCGCGCCCGGCCGGTTGTCGGGTCGATCACCGCCGCGGACTGGGTGACATGCGTGACCGTAACGCTGCCATCCTCATTGCGGCTAATCAGGTAATTGGCCGCGACGTCCCAGTAGACCGCCGTGTCGATGTCGCTGGCCTGGTTTCCGTCGAGGATTTCGCGAACGATGTTGAGCTGGTTCGGAATGATCTCACGGGAGAGCATCAATTCGGGCAGAGTCCGCCCGTTCCAATGCGCAACCGACGGGTCGGCATTGGTGATCGTGTCGGACAGTGTGTCGACCGTCGCGAGTTCATTGCCGTCGCCATCCCGAATGCTGATCCTCACGTTCAACCAGGCGTCGCCGTCGATGATATCGTTGCCGGCCTTGCCTTCGATGAGGTCGCTACCGCCACCGCCCAGCAGGATGTCGGAGGCGTCGGAGGTGTCCATGACGATGGTTTCGGTCTTGCCGGCGACCGTCACGGTCGTCCGGTCGAGATGCGCGACCAGCCGCTCCAGTCCCGCGATCAGCGAGAGGTTCTTCTCGAGCAGCGCGTTCGAGTAGGAGTCGAGAGGCGCACCGGGATCGACCTGCGTCGCATTGCCGTTTGCGTCGAAGGCTCCCATGACGACTTCGCGGCCGGTGAGCTTGTCGTTGTATTTCCAACCCGACAGGCCCTCCACCAGATCGAACCGGTCGCGCAGGATGTTGTCCTGCTGGTTCTGGAAGATCGTCATGCCCATGTCGGAGACGGCAGCCTGATTGTGCCCCTTATGGGTCGCCCAGTCGAACCCGGCCATGCCGTTGTTGCGCTCGATGCCTTCGCCCTGGATCATGATGTCGTCGCCTGACTCGGCGTCGTAATCATTGTCGTTGCCGCGGCCGTTGAGCACGTCATGGCCGATGATGGTCGAGTTGAAGAACAGCTCGGAGTTTTCGCCGGCGAGGGTGTCGAAGCTGTCCCCGCCCTCGATCCAGTCGTCACCCTCGTTGCCGGCCAGAAAGCTGCCTCCCGTTCCGCCGCGGATGAAGTCGTTGCCCTCGCCGCCGGAGACGGTCTTGCCCTCCGTACCGCCATAGATGAAGTCGCTGCCGTCGCCCCCGAAGATCAGGTCGAGGCCGTTACCCGGAGTGATGACGTCATCGCCCTCGTCGCCATGGATGACATCGGCTGCGCCGATATCCGTGCCGCTATCGGTGAGGATGTCGTTGCCCGCTCCGCCGTGCAGATGGTCGACGCCGTAGCCGCCCTCGAGACGGTCATCGCCCGCCCCGCCCCAGAGCGTATCGTCACCCTCACCACCGATCAGGATGTCGCTCCCCGAAGTGCCTCCAAGGACGACGTGATCGACACCCGTGTAGCGCAGATAGTTGCTGTCGGCCCCGGGCGTTGCGGGATTGTCGCGGATGACCATCGGGCTGATGGCCTGCAGCACCGGGTTGGTATGCGTCGGGTCCGCCTTGCCGTTGAGGCCCAGGCCCGTGATCTGCTTGGTCGGGTCCATCTCGAGGATGTAGGTGGCCGTCTGGAAGGCCGCGCCATTGATATGCGGTGCGCCGTTCTCACCGGCATCCGTGTTACGCATCAGGAGTTGCGCGAAGGAATCCGCCTCCAGCTCGTTCAGAAGGTTCAGGCCCTGAGTGCGGCTGAGGTAGTAGAACCGGTCGCCGGCCTGCAGTTGCTCCATCTGGTATTCGAAGACATAGGTGAAGCTCGACCCCAGCATCGCGCCGAAGGCCATCTTCTTCTCGGCGAGTCCGCCGATCCAGAAATCGACGGCGTCGAGGCCGGTGATGGTCGCGCCATTGGCGGCATTCGCCCAGGCGCCTGTCCCGTTCAGGAACGCGATGCGGTCGGCCGGCGCATTGGCCCCGCCCATGACCAGCAGGGTTGCGGCATCCCGCTTCTGTTCGAGCGTCAGATTGCCGAGCAAGGAGGAATGCGTGCCATAGGCTGCGATGAAGTTGATCAGCGAGGCCGGGTTCTTCATCGAAAGCGCGAAATCGTACCAGCTCTCGTAAGGCTTCACGCGGCTGTCATGCGTGTCCTCGTAGAACTGGCGGCGGGCCTCATTGAGCGAGGGAATGCCGGTATCGCGAGCGCGCGCTATGTTGAGCGCGCCGAGGTCGAGCGGCAAGCCGACCAGATTGTTGCGCAACGCATCGGTGATGTGCTCGTCGATCTCGTTGCCGACCTGGCGGGTCATGCCGGTCAGGATCGCGGCAGCCGCAGCCTCAGCCGTCGTACCGGCAGCATTGAAGGCGATCGGGTTCAGGAAGGCATCGAATAGCGCAATGTCCGACGCGACGGGATTGCCGTTCGCATCGAGCTTGAACATGTCGATCGTATCGGTGAGCATCGAATGCCCGAAGCGATAGACGACATGGGCGAATTCGGCGACGATCCCAGCATCGATCACCGTCGTGTTGGAGAACACGAAGGGATCGACATCGGGTGCAATGGCACGCGCGAACTCCTCGAAGACGAGATGCTGATAAACCATCTCGGTCGAGAACCGGCCGGCCTGGAACAGACGCTCGCCATCCCAGACCAGCGCGTCGATCTCAGCCTGCGATGTCGGCATCGCCGTGACATCGGTCAGCAGCCACTCATTCAGGAAGGCGACGTCTGCCCCCTCGCCCGTCAGCAACTGCGTCTTGATCTGGTCGATGCGCTGATTGTGCTCGTGGTGGAAAGTATGGTGGACCGAGGTCAGGCCGATATTCTCGTTCCCGCGACCATCGCCGACGATGAAGTGAGCATTGAGAAGTTCGTCGTCATAGGTTGTCGCAATCCCGAACTGGTTCAGGACAATCTGGTTCCCGGCAACCGTGTCGTCATCGGCAAGGACAAGGATGGGTGCGGTTGCCGGGTTACGGTCATGATCGACCAGGCCGCCCGGCACCGCGGTGTGGGCAATATCATTCAGGAAGGCGCGGCCGGCCGACATGGCGCCCGATGCCGCGGCCAGTGCGCCTGGATCACCTTCGGCCGGGCCCCCGGTCGTGACCAGCTGCGGAAAGCCGTCAGCTCCGCGAATAAACTCGCCATAGAGGTCGGTCAGGATCGCCGGAACGCGCAGCACGTCGGCATCGGTCAGCAGGATGCCGAGCTTGGACGCTGCCTGTTCCTTGACGTCGGCCCAGGTCGGAGGGCCGCCATTCGCCCCCTCGAGCATGCGCCCGGTCGCGACGGGCTTGCCGTCCAGCATGGCGTATTCCCGCAGGAAGACCTGGTGGGACGGATTCGAGGTGTAGACCTGGTTCAGATCGATCCAGGGGGTCGTCTCGTTGTTATGCTCACGCACGTCATCGGCGGTACCCACCACACCGTCGGCGCCCGGCTGGTTCTGCGCGCGCGTCAGCACCATGAAATTGGTCGGGCTACCGGCGACGTAGAGCGGATCGTCGGGCTGGAGCGGGATATAGACCGTGCCGTTCCCGCCCTTGCTGACCAGATCAAGCCCATGATCGAAGAACTGGCCGAACAGCGTGAAGAACCCGTTGAACGGAGCGGTGTCGCCCAGATCGGGCGCGACGTTCGGGATAAGGACGGTGTCGCCCTGCATCGTGACGCCGAGCGCGTCCGTCATCGCGTCGTAGGCGACCTGCTTCTGCTGCACTTCGGCCGCCAGCGCCGCGGTTGCGACGCCGACGGCCGCCGCGGCAGCGGTGGCATTGCCTACAGCCGTGGCGAGACTTACCTGCGCGCTGGCGAGCGCAGCCAGTGCCGGCCCGGTATCGCCTCCCTCTGCAACCGCCAGATCGAAAGCAGCCTGTGCCACAGCGACCTGACCCTGCGCTGGTCCGATTGCGCGTTGCGCAAGTGCAAGATTGGCGTTCGCCTGCGCGAGGCCGCGGTCAGCCGTCTCCCATTCCTCATAGGCCAACACGGCAGCTTCATAGACAGCCGCATGCGCCTGCAGGAACAGATAGGGGTCCTCGTGCCCAAGATTGGTCAGCGCGGAAATGATCGTGGCGGGATTGCCGATCGTCTGATCCGAAATCAGGTTCGAGATCACACGAGGCTGGGAGTCGTAGACATTCCCGGAGGTCTGCTGGTAGCTCGTCGGTGCCCCGCCAGGCCCATTCTCTGCCGGGCGAAAGACCGGATCGAGCAGGCGCGGCATGGTCTGGTCGGACGACCCGACCCATTCCCTGCCCGGGATGATGTTGTTGTAGGTGCCGTCGACCGTGCGTAGCCCGTAGGGCACCAGCGGATTATCGACCAGCTCGGTCAAGGGCGTCCCGGCCGTATGGGCCTCGGCGATCTTGATCTGCTTCAGGATGAACTCAAGGTCGTGCGTATTGAGCTTCATGATACCCTCGCTCCGCCCACGGTGCTGCGTTAAGACCCAAGAATTGCTTCTGCCGCACCGAGCGTCTGCCGTTGCGCCGCATGAAGGACTGTGAGCGCCCTTGCGTGCGACATATCCGACGAACCGCTCGATTACGCTTCGTTAATCAAAAGGATTGCTGGGTGTTGGATCGATTTGAAGAAGATAAGGTCGGCCAATATTCGGCGACTTACGGGCGTGGCGCCGCGACGACCTTTGAACCGACGCTGACGCATCTGGGGGCGAGCTGCCTTACTAGACCTTCGACCAGTTTTCGCTCGCTCCAATGATGATCCGGGCCTCTTGGCCGGTTTCGCTTGCAATACTGATGGATCGCGCCGCCAGATGTGATTTCCCAGTCATCAGTTTGGGCTAATCTCTGCGTGGTGACGTCGACGGGCGACATGCTGAAGCCGGTTCAGGACTTCGAGAGCAGTGACGTGATCACGGGCGTGCCGTTGCGGCATTCGCCTGCGGGGAAAGCTGCGCCACGACGCGCGACGCTGTCGGTGCAGTTCCTGATCGCCGGTGGCCTCGTCATGCAAATCGCCATGCTCGTGGCCGGCTATCTGATCACCGAGCTGGTTTCGCGTGAGGCGATCAGGAGCAAGGCGGCCTCGACCGCCTTGTTCATGCAGAGTCTGGTCGCCCCGGCCGTTCAGGAGCTTGCCACCTCCCAGAGCTTGTCGGCGGGGGCTATCGCACGGCTCGACCAGTTGTTCGCCGACGAGGCCGTGAAGCGCCGCTTTCCCTATTTCGAAGTCTGGACCCCGGACGGGGTCGTGGCCTACTCAAACACCCCCCAGATCATCGGCCATCAGTTCGAGCGCCCCAACGGCCTGCTGCGGGCGCTCACAGGCGAGGTCACGGCCGACCATGCCGACCCCCGTGCAGGCGAGCATGTGATCCGAGGCATCAGGACCCGCTATCTCGAAATCTACAGCCCCATCCGGCTGGAAGGCTCTTCCCGCATCATCGCTGTTGCCGAAATCCACGAGCAGGCCGAGCCCTTCCGGGAGGAGCTTGCAGCGCTCAGACGGAGCAGCTGGCTGGTCGTTGCCGCGGTTACGGCGGCGATCATGCTCGCCCTGTTCGGCATCGTCCATCGCGGGAGCCGGACCATCGAGGCACAAAGGAAGGCCCTGGAGAGGCGCATCGAGGAAACCGAACAGCTGCTGCGCGAGAACCGGCAGTTGTCCGACCGCGTACAGCGCGCTTCGGCCCGGGTAGCGGAGCTGAACGAGCAGTTTATCCGCGGGATCGGCGCGGACCTCCATGATGGCCCCGCCCAGTTGATCAGCTTCTCGATCCTGAAGATCGAGGACGTACGCAATGCCCGAGGCAGGGCCCCGCGCGACCGCTCCCTGCTGACCATGCAGTCGGCGCTCGACGAGGCGATGCGCGAGATCAGGAGCATCTCCAAGGGACTTGTCCTTCCGGAGATCGCCGACCTGCCGCTCCACATGGTCATCGAGCGAGCAGTGCGGGCACACGAAGCGCGCACGCGAACACCCGTGGCGCTCACCGCTGCCGAGCTGCTGCAGCCCGTGTCGCACGCCGTCAGGATCTGCGTCTTCCGCTTCGTCCAGGAGGGGCTGAACAATGCCTATCGCCATGGCGGGGCATTAGGTCAGCACGTGCGGAGCTGGATGGAGGGAACGCTCCTGAATGTCTCGGTGGCCGACAGCGGAGGCGACTCTTCGTCTGCGGAGAAGGACCTTCCCGGCGCGGGCATTGGGCTCTACGGCCTGCAGGAACGGGTCGAGAGCCTTGGCGGAACATTGACGAAGCGCCGCCTCGATGATGGCGGCAATCTGCTCAAGATGACCCTGGACCTCAGTGGAGGGCTGCTCGTTGCGTGAACGAAAATCCATCGTCGTCGTGGACGATCACGCGATCTTCCGCGCGGGTCTGGTCCAGATCTTTTCGGCAAGCGGTGACCTGGAGGTGGTCGGCGAAGGCGCGTCAGCGGACGAGGCTGTCGAGCTCGTGGGAAGGCTCTCCCCGCAGGTCGCCTTGCTCGATGTGTCGATGCCTGGCGGCGGAATTGCCGCGGCGCGACGGATCCACCAGACATGGCCGCAGGTGAAGGTGGTCATGCTGACGGTCTCGGAGGAAGAAGACGTCGTCCTGCAGGCGCTGGACGCCGGCGCGTCGGGCTATGCCTTGAAGGGCGTACCGGCCATGGACCTGATCGCGATCGTCAGGGCGATCACGGGGGGCGAATCCTATGTCCCTCCCAACATGGCCGTGCGCCTGCTGAGTGCCATGCGAGGGCAGCAGGAGGTCGACCCCGTGATCTCCAAGATCGGTGCGCTTTCAGCGAAGGAAAACCGCACGCTGCGCCTGCTCGGACGCGGCTTCAGCAATCGTGAGATCGCCGAAGCGACGGGAGTGCAAATCCAGACCACCAAGTTTCACGTCTCGAACATTCTCGCAAAGCTCGGCCTCAAGAGCCGGGTCGAAGCGGCACTGATCGCGCAAAGGCACCTCCAGGATTAGCGTCGTCGCGGCGCTGATCCTTCGCTGGTCACCTCGGGTTGTTTTCTCCCGCGAAGATGAGGTCCCCCGCCGGGCCGTCGATGAGCTGCGGCAGCAATGCCTTCCAGGCCTCGATGAGTTCGCGGTAATAGTCCGGATCAGGACGCAACACCGTCTGCACACCCATGCCGCGCACCAGGCAAAGCGTCAGGTTGAGGATGATGCGCGCTTGTTGCGGCGGCCGTCTCTGCGGGTCGCAGAACTCCGACCATATGCCGTCGAGCGCCTGATGGAAGCGCTTCACCACAGGGATCATCCGTTCGCACAGCTCCGGGTCGTTGCGTGCCTCGGTGATCATCTCCAGCGAGAGATAGAAGAATCGCCCCGAGAAGAGCTGCCACAGGAACTCGACGAAGCCCTCAAGCGAGAGCTTGCCGCTCTGGACCTCGTCGGCGACGGCCTTGATCTGCCGGGTGCCGTCCTCGAGCAATTCCTCCATGGCGGCGAGCACGATGTCGGCCCGCGCCGGAAAATGATGCAGCAAGGCGCCGCGCGAGACATTGGCCCGGGCGGCGATCTCCTGCGTGGTCGCGGCGTGATAGCCGACCTCCAAGATCTCATCGAGTGCCGACTGAATCAGCCGCTCGCGCGTCATGATGCTGCGCATTTGCTGCTGCCGCGCTGCCTTGCTCACCTTCTCCTCCATCGGCTCGACATGGCCGCACTCGCTCCGCTGTGTTCGGCGACCCAGCACTAGAAAAACAATCTTGCTTGTTTTTTTAGTGCGATCAAGGATGACCTCGACAACATGCCAGCAAGCAGGGAGAGCCGCGATGAGCGACGATTACCAGAACCGCAGCTATGGCGAAATTCCGGTCGGGTTCGGCAGGAAGCCTGGCATTGTCGTGGTCGATTTCCAGAAGGGCTTTACCGATCCGCAGTATCCTCTGGGCGGTGCGCCGCTGGTCATGCGTGCCCTCGAGAACACCGCGACATTGCTCGAGGTCGCGCGCCGTTACAATGTGCCGGTCGCCAACTGCAACACCGCCTATATGAACGAGCGGGAAATGCCCTATTGGAAGATCACGGCCGTGCGCGAGACCTTCCTGCACGACCATCCGAGCGTCGCCCATGATCCACGCATCTATGATGCGTCCTATGATCTGACCGTGTGCAAGAAGGGTCCGTCGATCTTCTTCAATACCGGTGTCAGCGATTATTTCACCAAGGAACGCGTCGATACCGTGATCGTCACCGGCTGCAACACCAGCGGCTGCATTCGCGCGACCTCGATCGATTCCTTCAGCTACCGCTACCGCACCATCGTGCCCGAGGACTGCGTCGGGGATATCGAGGAGCAGCCACACAAGGACAATCTGCGCGATCTCGGCCGCCGCTATGTCGATGTGTCGGACCTGAAGACCGTGCTGGCCTATCTGGACGAATGGCACCATCAGAACGCTGCCTGAGGCAGAACCGATGCAGGCGCCCTCCTCTCGCCTCAGCCGTCGACTGTCAGGCTCATGCCGTCGAAGGCGACATCGATGCCCGGCGGCAAGCGCTTGGACAGGCTCTCATAGTCCAGGTCGATATGAAGGTTGGTAAGCACCGCACGCCGGGGGGCGAGTTCGGCGATTGCCTCCAGCGCCTGCGACAGGCTGAAATGACTCGGGTGCGGCGTCTCGCGCAGGCAGTCGAGGATCAGCACATCGAGGCCGGCCAGGGCGGCCCTGGCCTCGGGCGGCATCAGGCTGACATCGGGCACATAGCCGAGATCAGCAAAGCGGAAACCGAGGGCCTCGTAACCCGGCCCGTGCTCCAGGGTGACGGGGCGCGCGCAAATACCGCCCCCTGCCCCTGCGATCGTCAGCGGTTCGCCCGCCTGCATGGAGTGCATCTCGAGGATGGGCGGGTAGAGGCTGCCGGGCGGCGTCTCAAAGATGTAGCCGAAGCGGGTCCGCAAGGTCGCAGCCGTTACGGAATCGGCATAGACGGGAATCCGCTTGCGCATGTGCAGCACCAGCGCCCGCAGGTCATCGATGCCATGGGTGTGGTCGGCATGATCGTGAGTGAAGAGCACCGCGTCGAGGTGCCTGACCTCGGCATCGATCAACTGCTCGCGCAGATCGGGTGTGGTATCGACGATCAGGCCGGTCGTCCCGTTGCCGCTGTTGCGCTCGACCAGGATCGAGCAGCGGCGACGCCGGTTCTTCGGGTTCTTCGGATCGCAGGCCCCCCAGCCCGAGCCCGGCCGGGGTACGCCGCCAGAAGAACCGCAGCCGAGGATCGTGATCGTCAGGGCCATCTTGGGCGTGCGGCTCAGGCGACCTGCGCCACAGGCGCCGCGTGGTCCATCTTCCAGTAGCAGCGTCGCGCATTCTCCGTCGTGACACGCGAGATCTCGTCGAAGGAGACTCCCTTCACCTCGGCGAGAGTCTTCGCGGTTTCAACGACGTAAGACGGTTCGTTGCGCTTTCCTCTGAACGGAACCGGGGCGAGATAGGGCGCGTCGGTCTCGACCAGAAGCCGATCGATCGGGACATCGCGCGCAATCTGGCGCAAATCCTCAGAGGTCTTGAAGGTCAGAATCCCCGAGAAGGACACGTAGAGCCCGAGCTCGACGCCGACCCGTGCCAGTTCCGGGCCTGCCGTGAAGCAGTGCAGGATGGCAGGGAAAGCACCCTTCTCCGTTTCTTCGCGCAGGATCGCGATCATGTCCTCGTCGGCCTGACGAGCGTGGATGACCAAAGGCAGCCTGGTGATGCGCGCTGCGGCCATGTGGGTGCGTAGACCCTGAGCCTGCGCATCGCGCGGGCTCTTGTCGTAGTGATAGTCGAGCCCGGCCTCGCCAATCGCGACACAGCGCGGGTGTTCCGCCAGCCTGGCAAGCTGGTCGGCCGTGACGTCGAGCTCTTCATGCGCGCCATGCGGATGAGTGCCGACAGTGCACCAGACCGAGGCGAAGCGCTCGGCGATCCCGGCATAGGCCGCAAAGCGCGAAACCCGTGTCGAGATCGTCACCATCCGCGAGACCCCTGCCGCCTCGGCCCGCGCGACATAGGCCGCGAGATCCTCGGCGAAATCCGGAAAGTCGAGATGGCAATGGGTATCGATCAGCATCAGGCCACCTGCCCGGCATCGGGCTCGACATAGCGCGGGAAGATCGCGCTCGGAGCCGGTAGAACGGCCCCGCTGGTGAGACGCCCGACCTCGCCCAGGCTCGCGAAGCTGCGGGCGTGCGCGTCGACAGCAAGCAGGTCGAGCAGCTTGCCGGCTGCGCCCGGGATCACCGGTTGCGTCAGAATCGCGACCTGGCGCAGCACTTCGGCGGTGACATAGAGCACCGTGTCGCGCCTGGCTGGATCGGATTTGCTAAGTCGCCAGGGTTCGTTGGCTGCGAAATAGCGGTTTGCCTCCGCCACCAGCGCCCAGATTTCCGCCAGCACGACGTGCAGCGCAAAATCCTGCATCGCCACCCGCGCCTTGGCGAGCGCGCCATCGGCGAGCGCGAGCATGGCCTCGTCGCCTTCGTTCAACACGCCTTGCGCCGGCACCTTACCTTCGCAATTCTTGGCGATCATCGAGAGCGAACGCTGCGCCAGGTTGCCGAGGTCATTGGCGAGATCGGCATTGATGCGCCCGATGATTGCCTCGTGGCTGTAGTTGCCGTCCTGGCCGAAAGAAACCTCGCGCAGGAAGAAATAGCGCAGTTGGTCGACGCCGTAGGTCTCGGCGAGGCCGAACGGATCGACGACATTGCCGAGCGATTTCGACATCTTCTCGCCCTTGGAGAGCAGGAAGCCATGGCCGAAGACGCGCTTCGGTAGCGGCAGACCGGCCGACATCAGGAAAGCAGGCCAGTAGACCGTATGAAAGCGCACGATGTCCTTGCCGATGATGTGCACATCGGCAGGCCAGTAGTGCCAGCGCGGATTGGTCTCGTCGGGGAAGCCGCAGCCGGTGACGTAATTGTTGAGCGCGTCGACCCAGACATACATCACGTGCTTCGGGTCACCGGGGACCGGCAGGCCCCAGTCGAAGGTGGTGCGGCTGATCGAAAGATCCTCGAGCCCGCCCTTCACGAAGCTGACGATCTCGTTCTTGCGCGTCGCCGGCGAGATGAAATCCGGCACGTCCTCGTAGAGCTTCAGCAGCCGATCCTGGAAGGATTTCAGGCGGAAGAAATAGCTCTCCTCTTCGACCCATTCGACCGGAGTGCCCTGCCCGCCCAGCCGCGTGCCATCAGGCAGGAGGGTGGTTTCCTCCTCGCCGTAGAAGGCCTCGTCACGCACGGAGTACCAGCCGGAATATTTGGCGAGGTAGATGTCGCCGGCCTGCTCCATGCGCCGCCAGAGCTCATGCGTCGAGGGAAGGTGATCCGGATCGGTCGTGCGGATGAAACGGTCAAAGGAACAGCCGAGCGTCTGCTCCATCTCCTGGAAGCGCTGGGCCACCTGATCGACATAGGATTTCGCGTCGAGCCCGTTCTGCCCGGCGGTGCGCTGCACCTTCTGGCCGTGCTCATCGGTGCCGGTCATGGCGAAGACGTCATAGCCGTCCAGTCGCTTGAAGCGCGCAATCGCGTCCGAGGCCACCATCTCATAGGCGTGCCCGATATGCGGCGGGCCATTCGTGTAGTGAATGGCGGTGGTCAGATAGAATTTCGGGGCCTGGGCCATCGTTCAGTCCGGACGGTTCGCTTTCAAGCTGCACGCGACCGGCGAACAGCCTCCGACAGATCATGAAACATCGAGATCACGAGCGGCCGGCGGTCGAGATTGTAGGTTTCCACCTCGCGGGCCGCGCGACCCAGCTTCTCCCATACCTCCGCCAGCGGTGCAAGGCGGGCAGCACCGGCATGGGCATGCGCATGGAGATGCGCGGCGAGCCAGCTCTGGATGGTGTCGATCATGATCGCGAAATCGCTCTCGCCGGCGCGGCCCGCGACATCCTCCGCCAGCGCCAGCAGCGCGGTGAGATCGACGCCCGGCAAGGCATCGAGACGTGCCCTGACGGCCTCGACCAGCGCCAGCGTCTCCGGAGAGACATAGGTCAGGGCGCGCCGCACGGAACCGTCCGCGAGCGATGCCGCGCGCATCAATGCGGAGGAGTCGAACGGCGATCCCATGCGCTCCAGCGCCAGCCGGCCGGCCTCGGCGACCGCACCTTCGTCGAGCGCATCGAATGTCAGCAGCCGACAGCGCGAGCGGATGGTCGGCAGCGCCCGTCCGGGCGCATGGGCAACGATCAGGAACAGGGCGCGCGGCGGGGGCTCCTCGAGCAGTTTCAGCAGCGCATTGGCGCTGGAGCGATCCATGTCCTCGGCACTGTCGACGATGCAGACACGCCAACCGCCTTCGGCCGCGCTCGCTCCGAACCGGTCGATGACGCGGCGGACGGAATCGACCGGGATATTGCTGGTCACGCCCTTGCCGTCCGGCTTCACCGTTCGACGCAGCAGATGCAGGTCGGGATGCGACTGGGCCATCACGCGCCGTGTCGCCGGATCCTCTTCCGGCATCGCCAGGCTTTCCACGGAGCCGGCGCGCGCCAGCGGATCGCCCGAAGCCAACAGGAAGCGCGCCGCACGATAGGCAAAGCTCGCCTTGCCGATGCCTTCGGGGCCGCCGAGAAGCCAGGCGTGATGCAGGCGCTCCGAGCGCAGCGCATCCAGGAAACTCCGCTCCTGCCGTGCATGTCCGACGAGCGCCAGCGTTTCGCGCGGATGCGGCGCATTGGGAAGGCGGTCCGGTTCGTTGCTGCTCTCGCGCATCAGGCGTCCTGGTTCAGCGGCAAGCGCTCGCGCACGACCGACCAGGCGGCCTGGGCCAGGTCCTCGGGAGCGAGCGTCGCGTCAAGCACCGAGCAGCGCGCCGGTTCGGCTTCGGCGATGGCGAGATAGGCGGCACGCAAGCTGCGATGGAAGGCGAGCGCCTCGCCCTCGAAACGGTCCTTGCTCTCGCCGGGAGCGCGGCGACGGGAGGCGCGAGCCAGCCCGACCCTGGGGTCGAGATCGAGGATCAGCGTCAGATCCGGCGTAAGCCCGTCGATGGTGACCCGCTCCAGCTCGGCCAGCAGCTTGGGCTCGATGCGCCCAAGCGTGCCCTGGTAGACCCGGGTCGAATCGATGAAGCGGTCGCAAATCACCCAGTCGCCCCGTGCAAGTGCCGGCCGGATGCGCTGGTCGATATGGTCGATCCGGGCGGCCGAGAACATCAGCGCTTCGATAAAAGGCCCATGATGTTTCACCCGACCAGACAGAATGGCTTCCCGAATGGCTTCCGCCTTGGGCGAACCACCGGGTTCGCGCGTCAGCTCCGAACGGATGCCCGCAGCCTCGAGCCGTGTGGCGAGCGCACGCGCCAGTGTGGACTTGCCGGCCCCCTCTCCGCCCTCGAGCGTGATGAAACGTCCCATTGTCATGTCTTGCGCCGCTCAGGTCCTGCCGAGCGCCTTGCGCACCCAGCCCGTGGCAGCCTCCATCAGCGCATCGAACGCGCGGCTCTGCAGGCTGCCGGCCTCCACCGACTCGGCGGCATAGAGTGGAATGTCCAGCGTCTTTATCTCGCCGCGCGTTCGATGCGCTG
>UBZM01000104.1 GCA_900470095.1 Hyphomicrobiales bacterium | reverse complement strand
CGATCGCCTCCTCGCGCGCGGCCCTGGTCGAGAGGCCACGATGCAGGATCAGCGCCTCCTCGACCTGCTCGCCGACGCGCATCAGCGGGTTCAGCGAGGCGACCGGCTCCTGGAAGATGATCGTTGC
This sequence comes from Hyphomicrobiales bacterium, assembly GCA_900470095.1. Classification (GTDB taxonomy): domain Bacteria; phylum Pseudomonadota; class Alphaproteobacteria; order Rhizobiales; family Beijerinckiaceae; genus Allobosea. The sequence goes on along the minus strand of UBZM01000104.1, from coordinate 1,063 downwards.
CTCGTTGCCCCGGACATCGGAGAGCGCCGCTTCGCCAAGCCCCGTCAGGTCGCGCCCGCTGAGCCGGATCGCGCCGCCCCTGAACCGTGCGGCCTTGGGAAGCAGGCCGAGCACCGAGAGCGCCGTCAGGCTCTTGCCGCAGCCGGATTCCCCGACGATCGCGAGGATCCGGCCGGCACCGACCGAAAGCGAGACCTGGTCGATGATGCGGTTGCCGTCGATCTCGACGACGAGATCCTCGATCGCCAGGACGGGGCCCTCGGTCGTGGTCATGCGATTGCCGCGACGACCGCGGCCCAGGCGCTGGTCGGATGGGCCATGCCGATGAAGCCGCCGGCCGGCGAGGTCATCACCGCCGAGGGAATCGAGAAATTCACGGGATAGAGCGTGTCCTCGACGATCTCGACCGGGAAGGCGGTGGCGACGGTCGCGGCGACATCGGGTTCGGCCCGGGCGTCGATCTTGATGCGTGGCGTCGAGGCATCGATGCGCGGTCGATGGAAGGCCTCCTCCAGGGACAGGCCGAGATCGGCGATGCCGGAGATGAGCTGGAGCACGGTCGGGAAGATGGTGCGCCCGCCGGCTGCACCGATGGCGAGCACCGGCCGCCCGTCCTGACTCAGCACGAGCGGGCACATATTGGCGAGCGGCTTCTGGCCGGCCGCGATGCTGTTCGGCTGGCAGGGGCGGGGATCGAACCACATCATGCCATTGTTCATGATGATGCCGGCATTCGGCAGCGCGACCTTGGCGCCGAAGCGCGAAAGCAGGGTATTGGTCAGCGAGACCATGGTGCCGTCGCGATCGACCACGCTGACATGCGAGGTGCAGCCGGCCTGGGGTGTCGCTGCATGGCCGAGCGTGGTCAGGCGCGTCGCATAGGCTTCGCGGATGGCGCTGGCATAGAGCAGGGCCCGTTGCGCCGGTGGCGTCTCGCGCGACAGCGGGCCGGACGCGAGACGCCCCGCCGCATCGAGGAAGCTCGGCCCGCCGCTCAGGCCGGGAATGGCGGCGATGTCGAAGGCGCGATAGCGCCCGGTCAACGGCGGCGCCCAGGTGACGT
>UBZM01000105.1 GCA_900470095.1 Hyphomicrobiales bacterium | reverse complement strand
CGGGGGCGAGCGGGGCCGTCAGTAACAGCGGGACAATCCGCGGTGGCGCAGGCGGTTACGATATCGACTCGAACGTCTCACAGGGCGGCGCCAGTGGGGTCGGCGTCCTGCTGAGCGGCAGCGGCACATCGCTCGCCAACGGCACCGTTCTGACCAATGCCGCCGCAGGCATCATTGTCGGTGCCAACCGTGACGTGCTCTTCGCATCGAGCGGGCCGGACAATGGCGGCGCCGGCGTTTCCATCACCGGACATTACAACACCCTGAATAATGCCGGCTCCATCACCGGCGGCAGGGCCAGCACAGCCGGCACCGCCGGTGTGCTCGTCTCTGGCGACAACAACCTCGTCATCACCAGCGGAACGATCACCGGGGGCGGCAGTGGCGGCACACTCGCCCCCTCCGTCCAGTTCAACGGCAACAACAACACGCTGGAATTACGGGCCGGCTACGTGCTCAGCGGCGGCGCCAAGGTGAACGGAACGGGCGGCACGCTCGTCCTCGGCGGCGCCACCAACAGCACGTTCGATCTGAGCCGCATCGGCTCCAGCGCCACCAGCTTCAACGGGTTTTCGGCCTTCAACAAGGCCGGCGCCTCGACCTGGACGCTGAACGGCATCTATACCGGGACCAGCAACTGGGGCGTGCAGCAGGGCACGCTGGCCATGGCCAGCCTTGCGGAGGTGACTGGCAACGTCTCCGTCGCGAGCGGCTCGGCGCTCTCCGTCGCGGCGTTGAGCCGCGTCCATGGCCAAGTGACCATCGCCAATGGCGGGACACTGGCGACCACCACCACCACCAACGCCGCAGCGATCGACGGACTGGCCTTTTCCGCCAACTCCAGCCTCAATATCACCGTCACCCGGGCCGGGAACAGTACCGGGCTGGTGACGGTCGGCAACAACGGCCTGGTGCTCGACGGCACGCTGAACATCGACAATTCCAGCGATACGCTCGCGGCGGGCACCTATCGCCTGTTCAACGTCGTTGGCGCGCTGATCAACAATACGATGGTCATCGGCACAGCTCCGATCCAATTCACCTATGACGTCGACGCCACCTCGACGGCATTCCAGGTCAATCTCCTGGTCACGGCCAATACCGGCTACTGGAACGGTGCGCAGACCACGCCGAACGGCACGGTGAACGGCGGCAGCGGCACCTGGAATGCGTCGACCACCAACTGGACCAATGCCGCCGGCTCGACGTCGAAGGCCTGGGGCGGCTACGAGGCCTTCTTCCAGGGTACGCCGGGTACGGTGACCGTCGATAATGGCGGCGTCACCGCCTATCTCATGCATTTCGCGGCCGATGGCTACACGATCGGCGGCGGCCCCCTCACTCTGGCCAGCCTCAGCGCCGCAAAGCCGACCGTCGAGGTGGTCGCGGGTGCCACCGCCACGATCCAGTCCGTCATCGCCGGCAGCGCCGGGCTCGACAAGACCGGAGCCGGCACGTTGGCGCTCGGCGGCGCCAATCCCTACGCCGGCAATACCAGCATCACGGCAGGCACGCTGCAGATCACCGGCACCGGCTCGATCCTCGGCAGCGTCGCCAATAGCGGCGCGCTGGTCTTCAGTCCCAGCAGCGACCTAGCGTTTTCCGGCAATATCACGGGAACGGGCTCGTTGACGAAGCTCGGCGCCAGCACGCTGACCCTGTCCGGCCTCAATAGCTACAGCGGCGCGACGACGATCTCGGCTGGTACGCTGCAGATGAATGTCGGCGCGAACAACACCTTGAGCGGCGCGATCGACAATTCCGGCGCTCTGGTCGTCAACGCGACCGGGGCCGGTGCCGGGCTCGTGCTTTCCGGCGCCGTGTCGGGCACCGGCACATTGACCAAGACGGGCACGGGCTCGCTTCAGCTCACTGCCAACAACACCTATACCGGCCTGACCACCGTTTCAGCCGGCACGCTCTATGTCGGCTTCGGTACGACCACGGGATCGATCGCCGGGGATATCGTCAACAACGCGCCGACGGGTGGTGCGGAGGGCGTGATGTTCTTCCGATCCAATGCGAGCACCTATGCCGGCACCATGTCCGGCTCCGGGCAACTGGGTGTTGGCGGCGGCGGCAGCGTGACCCTGACGGGCGAGAACACCTATACGGGCGGCAGCTTCATCACCGGCGCGACCCTGATCATCGGCAATGGGGCCACCTCCGGTTCGGTACTGGGCGATATCCAGACCAATTTCCCTTCAAATCCCGCCGGCACCGTGGCCTTCAACCGCTCCGATGTCATGACCTTCGCGGGAGCCATCTCTGGCACCGGCGGCCTCGAGCAGCGCGGCACAGGCACGCTTGTTCTGACCGGCGCCAACACCTATGGCGCCACGACGGTCATCACCCGGGGCACGCTGCAGGTCGGCGACGGCGCATCGGGGTCGATCCCCACGGCCACCAACGTCGCCAATAGCGGTACCCTGGCCTTCAATCAGGGGGCCGACAGCACGTTTTCCGGCGCCATCAGCGGTATTGGCGGGCTGACCAAGCTGGGCTCCCACACGCTGACCCTCACCGGCCTGAGTATGTATGACGGAGCCACCAGGGTGATGGCGGGCGAGCTGCTCGTCAGCGGCGCGGGTGCTGGCATCGGTGATCTCAGTGCGGTGACCGTGGCCACGGGGGCGTCCTTCCGCATCGCCAATCATGACGAGACGATCGGCTCGCTGGCGGGAGCCGGTAACGTGACGGTTGGCGGGCGCCAGTTGACCGTCGGTGGCGACAACACCACCACCACCTATTCCGGCGTGATGGCCGGTTCCGGTGCAGTCAGCCTGGTCAAGACCGGCAGCGGTATCATGACGCTGGCGGGAGCCAACATCTATAGCGGCGCGACGCAGGTCAATGGCGGCGAGTTGCGGGTCAACGGTTCGCTCGCTGCCGGCGGCCTCAACGTCGCCAGCGGCGCGACGCTGTCGGGCTCGGGCGTGATCGGCGGGGCGGTGACGGTCGCCTCGGGCGGGACGCTGTCGGCCGGCAACGCGGCGGGCACGCTGACGGTCCGGTCGCTGGTGCTGAACAGCGGCTCGAACACCCTGTTCGAGTTGAACAATGCCGGCGTGGTCGGCGGCCCCGGCAATGACCGCATCATCGTCAACGGCATCGGCGCAGCGGGCAATCTCGCGCTCGCCGGCACGCTGACGGCCAATATCGCCTCGGCCGGCTACTACCGGCTGTTCGACGTCACGGGCGGCGGCACGATCAGCGGCAGCTTCGACACGCTGGCGCTGACGGCGCCTACGGTCGCTGGAGCTGTCGGCACGCTCTACAATGCGGCCTCGGGCGCGCCCACGCAGGTCAACCTCGCGGTGATCGGCTCGGGTCAGTCCATGCAGTTCTGGGATGGCGGCGACCAGCTCGGCAACGGCACGGTCGATGGCGGCGCCGGCACCTGGAACGCGGGCAATGCGAACTGGACCGGCGCGCCCGGCCATGCCGACATCAACGCGCCCTGGCTCGGTTCCGTCGGCGTGTTCCAGGGCACGGCCGGTGCGGTCACGGTGTCGGGCACGCAGAGCTTCGACACGCTGCAGTTCAACAGCGACGGCTATGCGCTCAGCGGCGGCTCCCTGAGCTTCGGGGTCGCCGGGGGCGGCACGATCAACGTTTCGGCCGGCGCCAGCACCACGATCGCCTCCAATCTGGTCGATGGTGTCGGTACGAGCTTCACCAAGGCCGGTGGCGGCAGGCTCCTGATTTCCGGCACCAATTCCTATACCGGCGCGACGCTGGTTCAGGCCGGCACGCTCCAGGCCGGCGCGAACGGGGCCTTCGCGACGGCCTCGGCCTTCACCGTCAATACCGGGGCGACGCTCGACCTCGCCGGCTACAACCAGAGCATCGCCTCGCTGGCCGGTGCCGGCGCCGTGAGCTTGGGGTCGGCGACGTTGACGCTGGGTTCGAACGATCAGACGACCGCCTTTTCCGGCGCGATTTCGGGAAGCGGCGGCCTGATCAAGACCGGCAACGGTGACTTCACCCTCGGCGGCGCGACGAATTACACCGGCGCAACCCTCGTCTCGACCGGGACCTTGCGCGCCGGCGCGACCGGAGCATTCTCTGCCGGCTCGAGCTTCAGCGTGAGTGCCGGCGCGCTCCTCGACCTCGCCGGGTTCAGCCAGAGCATCGGCTCGCTTGCCGGAGCCGGCTCGGTCACGATTGGCGCAGCGACGCTGGCGACGGGTGCAAACAACGCTTCGACGACCTTCTCCGGCACGATCGGCGGCGCGGGAGGGCTCACCAAGACCGGTACGGGCGCTTTCACCCTGTCCGGCAGCAACACCTATACCGGCGCGACGACGATCATGGCCGGCATACTGACGGTGACGGGGGGCGCCGCGATCAGCGATGCCGGGCGTGTCGTCATCGCCAGCGGCGCGACCCTCAATGTGGCCCAGAGCGAGATGATCGGGGCCCTTGTCGGCGATGTCGGCTCGGTCGTCGCCATCGCCGCCGGCCAGACGCTGACGACCAGCGACAACACCGGCGCGACCTTCGCCGGCAGGTTCTCTGGCCTCGGCGATCTCCGGCAGGACTTCCTCGGGGTGACGTCGGTGTCCGGCACGAGCGACTTTACCGGCGCGACCGTCGTTTCGCGCGGCACCTTGGTGGTGAACGGCTCGATCGCCTCGTCCTCCAGTCTGACCGTTGCAGCGGGCGCCACGCTCGGCGGCTCCGGGCAGCTCCCCGGCACCACCATCTACGGCACGCTGGCGCCAGGCAATTCGCCGGGCACGATCACGGTCAACGGCAACCTGACACTGGGTGCGGGCTCGACCTATATTGCCGAGGTCCAGGGCGCGATCTCCGACCGCGTCACCGTCACGGGCACGGCAGCCCTTGCCGGTGTGCTGCGGATCGTCCCGCTGGGTGGCCCCTATGCCTTCACCACGCCCTATACGCTGCTCTCCGCGGCGGGCGGGCGCAGCGGCACCTTCGGCACGACCGATGTATCGGCGTCGTTCGGCGATGGCGTCACCACGGCTGTGAGCTACACCGCCAATGACGTACTCCTGACACTGACGCCCAAGCCGATCACAACGCTCGGCGTCACCTCGCCGCTGAACGGCTTTGCTGTTGCCGCCGGGCTCGACCGGGCAGTTGCGGGCGGAGCAAACCCGTCTTCGCTGTTCGGTATCTACAACCTGCCGGCAGCGGCGATCCCCGGGGCGGTGAACCAGCTCTCGGGCGAGGCCCATACCGCAGCGCCGGCCATGGCGGTCTCGGCCGCCGACCAGTTCCTGCGGGCGATGCTCGACCCCTTCGCGGCGGGCCGTGGCAGCGCGGGGGCTGCTCCTGGTGAGGCATCCTTCTCCGGTCTCGCCCGCAAGGGCGCCGATGGGGCGGGCCCGGCGGCGCGGCTCGACATCCCGGCCTATACCGTCTGGGGCGCAGCCTTCGGATCGGTCGGGCGCAGCGACGGCAGCGCGCGCATCGGCTCGGCCAGGCGCGATCTCGACGATGCGCATCTCGCCGTCGGCGCCGATGTCAGGATCATGCCCGGCACGGTCGCGGGCTTTGCGGTCTCCGGCGGCAGCGCCCGGTC
>UBZM01000107.1 GCA_900470095.1 Hyphomicrobiales bacterium | reverse complement strand
CGATTGCGTTGAAGAAGTCAGCATTTCAGCGGGGCTGGATTCGGTACTGAGAGGCGCTGAACTGGGGCGTTCCTCCTCAGGCGACCAGAGCTCGCGGTCCGAACGGCATGAGCTTTGCCATTTTCCTGAGGTTCTGGGCGGTGGCCGCGAGGAGGAACTCGTCGCGGGCGCCACATGGTCCTCGCAGCCGAAGGCGATCGAGCTTCAGAATGCGTTTGAGATGGGCGAAGAGCATCTCGACCTTCTTGCGCTCGCGTCGTGAGACGACATAGGCGTCGGTCTTTGCGATATCGCGGGCCATGTCGCGGGCGCCTTCATGGATCGAGCGCGGTATCTTGCGAGCAGGCGCGTTCGGGCAGCACTGTGGTTTCAGAGAACAGGCGTCGCAATCGAGCTTACTGGCGCGATAGCGCATCATGCCGTCGTCATCCACGAGCGGGAGTGACGTCTGATAGACCCTCTGGCGGGGCCTCAGTTCCTTGCCGCCAGGGCAGGTGTAGAGATCGCGTTTGTGGTCGTAGGTGAAGTCGGATCGGCTGAAGGTGCCGTCGCTGCGCTGCGATTTATCGAACACCGGGATATGCGGCTCGATCCCGCGCTCATGGACGAGCCAGGCGAGGTTCTCGGCCGAGCCGTAGCCGGCATCCGCCACCAGCTTCTCGGGCCAGGCACCGAACCGGTCCCGCGTCCGTTCGATCATCGTCTGGGCCGCGCCGACCTCAGCCTGCCGCACGGCCGTCGTCGCCTCCACGTCCATGATGACGGCATGCTTCAGGTCGATCAGATAGTTCGTCGCATAGGCGAAGAAGGCCTGCCCGCCATGGGCGGCGGTCCAGCGCGCGGCCGGATCGGCCGGCGAGATGAACTTCGGCACGACCGGCGTCGCGGCGCCGAACGCGGCATCGTCCAGCACGGCGAGATACTCGCGCGCGGCATGGTTCGCGAGCTCGGGCGGCAGCCCGTCACCGCCCGGCACGCCGCTTTGGCGGTTGGCGTCCGCCTTGATCAGGCTGGCATCGACCGCGAAACCCTCACCACCAACCAAGCCCTCCGCCATGCAGCGCCGGACCGTCGTCTCGAAGACCTCGCGCAGCAGATCGCTGTCGCGGAAGCGGCCGTGGCGGTTCTTCGAGAAGGTGGAGTGGTCGGGTACATCGCCTTCGAGCCCGAGCCGGCAGAACCAACGATAGGCGAGGTTCAGGTGGACCTCGTCGCACAACCGACGTTCCGAACGGATGCCAAAGCAGTAGCCGACGATCAGCATCCGGATCATCAGTTCAGGGTCGATCGAGGGCCGCCCCGTCTCGCTGTAGAACGGGCGCAGATGCGCACGGATGCCTGACAGATCGACGAAGCGGTCGATCGATCGCAGCAAGTGGTTGGACGGGACGTGCCGCTCCAGGCTGAACTCGTAGAACAGTGCCTCCTGCGCCACCGTCCGCTCGCCCATCATCCTGCCGCCCTCCATCCCGAGAACGACTGAATCAGATCCTCAAGCTCGCAGCAACGCTGACTTCTTCAACACAATCG
>UBZM01000111.1 GCA_900470095.1 Hyphomicrobiales bacterium | reverse complement strand
AGAAAGCGATCCTCGTCGCCGTAACCATCTTGAGCCTCTCGACGCCGGCGCTCGCCGGCCCGACCTGCAGCCCGGGCGACGACCGCGCCAAGATCCTCGCCTCCGCGAGCATCGGCGACACCCACCCAACCTGGCGCGGGGGAAAACATGTCGGTTATGGCTGGTCGCTACAGGTCAAGCGCAACACTCGCGACGACGCCGGTACGTCCTATTATGTCGGCGATCTCTATGACACGCGCGGTCAGCTCTCGACGCGCAATGCCTTCGTCATCGAGAACGAATGGGATTGCGGTCCCTGACGCATCCCGCTCCGGCGCTCACCGCGCCGGCCTGAGCCGCAGGATCTTGCCGTTGGCATCATCGCTCAGCAGGTAGAGATAACCGTCGGGGCCCTGCCTGACGTCACGAATCCGCTCGTTCAGCGTAGTCAGCAGCCTCTCCTCGCCGGTGACCGTCTCGCCCTGCGTCGAGAGGCGGATCAGCATCTGCCCGGCAAGGGCGCCAACGAAGAGCGAGTTTTTCCAGGCCGGCCAGATCTGCCCGGTATAGAAGGTCGCGCCGGATGGCGCGATCGACGGATCCCAGTAGAACAGCGGCTGCTCCATACCGGGTTTTGACGTACCCTCGCCGATCTTCGCTCCGGAATAGTCGACCCCGTAGGTGATGACGGGCCAGCCATAGTTGAGCCCGGCCTTCGGCGTGTTGATCTCGTCGCCACCGCGCGCACCGTGCTCGGCAGTCCAGAGCTGCCCGGTCTCCGGATGTAGCGTCGCGCCTTGCACGTTGCGGTGGCCGATCGACCAGATCTCCGGCTGCCAGCCCTCCTTCTTCGGATTGCCCGCCGCCGCTTTGCCCTCCGGACTGATCCGCAGGACCTTGCCGAGATGATTGCCCGGGTTCTGCGCCTGATCGCGCTGGCTGAAGCGGTCGCCCACGGTGACGAACAAGGCGCCCGTCCGGTCGAAGACCAATCGCGAGCCGAAATGCATGTTGCTGTTGATCGTCGGCATCTGCCGGAAGATCACGCTCATCCCTTCGAGCGCAGTGCCCCCTGCGTTGAGACGCCCCCGCGCCACGCTGGTGCCGTTTCCATTGGCGCGCGGCTCCGCGAAGGAGAGATAGATCAGCCGGTTCTGGGCAAATTGTGGATCAAGCGCGACATCGAGCAACCCACCCTGACCGCGTGCCATGACGCTCGGCACGCCCGCGATCGGCCGCGAGATCTCGCCCGTGGCGGAAACCAGCCGCAACCGGCCCGGCTTTTCGGTCACGAGCATGCGCCCGTCAGGCAGGAAGGCGAGGCCCCAGGGGTGCTCCAGACCGCTCGCCACCGTCTCGACGACCAACTCGCCCGAGCTCGAGGGAAAGCGCTGCTGGGCTGCGGCCACCGACGGCAGCGCCAGGACTACAATCGTAGCGCTGAAGCAGGCGGCGAGAATGGTGTGACGCATAAAGCTCTTCCTGTCGTTGCGGAACGTCAGTGAGGCAAAACGCGCGGAATCACCACTCGGTTGCTTCGAGCTCACGCCGAAGTGANNACGATGGCCTGGGTCTCGTCGAGGGCGACATCGTCGCTGGTGACGACCTGTCCGGCTGCGACGTCGCGCGTCAGCTTGACGTGATGCGCGAGCCCGATTGGCAGGGCCCGAACCTGGCGGCTCGCTCGTGCCGGCATCAGGCGGCCATAGACCGTGTATCCGCCCTCCCCGTCCAGCATCCCGCCGGCCTTGAGGTCGCCCTTGGCCACTGCGGCAGCGTCGCCGCGCCACTCGCGGGTGCTGCCGGTCGGCTCGCCACGCAGGGCCGCGTTGAGGACCGACATCGAAAGCTCCAACCCGATCAGGTGGAACGGCTTGTACATCGCCGCATATTGACCGGTGGCATCGGTCGGCAGGCCATATTGCTTGAAGCAGGCCGCGGCGTAGTCATTCGGCGCCTTCAGCACGACATAGACGCCCCAGCGCAGGTCGCGAAACACCGGCCGCCCGTCACGCTCCAGCGAGGACACCACTTCGACCATGCCGTCGCGATCGAGCTGTCCACCGACCGCCCTCGGCCGCAGAACATGGGCAAGGTCGTCGACGCCGACCGGCGGGAATGCGAGGCCGGCCTCCGGCACGTCGAGCCCGCAGGCATTGGCGATCGCTGCCATCTCGATCGCCGACTTCGTTCCATCAAGGAAGGAATTGAACATTTGCGGGTTCATGCCCGCCGCCTTGGCCGCCTCGGGCGTCAGTCCGTAATGGGTCCAGACATCATCCGGCGTGACCTGGTGATAGGCCGGCAGGTATTTCGTGCCCTTGCCGGCAGCAGCCACCGTGAATCCGGTCGCACGCGCCCAATCGACCATCTCCGAGACAAGCGCGGGCTGGTCGCCATAGGCCATGGAATAGACGACGCCCGCGGCCCGAGCCCGGGTCGCGAGCACCGGGCCGACCAGCACGTCAGCCTCGACATTGACCATCACCACATGCTTGCCAGCGGTGATCGCGGCCAGCGCATGGCGCGCACCGGCGGCCGGATGGCCGGTTGCCTCGATAACGACCTCGATGCCGTCCATCGCAGCCGCCTCGGCGCCGTCCGCGACATAGCGGGTCGCCTCGATGCGCGCCTCGTCCCAGCCAACCTGCCGGCAGGCACGCTTCGCCCGCTCGGGATCGAGATCGGCGATCACCGCGACCTCCAGTCCAGCAATATGGGGCACTTGCGACAGGAACATCGAGCCGAACTTTCCGGCCCCGATCAATGCGACGCGTACGGGCTTTCCTGCGTCGCGGCGGGTGGCGAGAAGGGGCATCAGGTTCATGACGACGCTCCGGTCTTCAATGATCTCGGGCAGAGTAACGCGCGTCTATCCGCCAGCAGCGACGCCGCCAGCCCGAATCCGGCATGGAATGCACGCCGGATTCTGAGCTCGCACGGCCAGGCCACATGCCCGGAATGACGGAGGCGGACTGAATAATCGCGCCGGTTATTCCGGCTTCACGCCGGCATCGGCGATGATCTGCTTCCAGGTCGCGATCTCCTGGAGGTGATAGGGCTTGAACGCGGCAGGATCGCGCACTTTCAGTGTAAAGCCGAGCTTGAGGATCGCCTCGGTCACGGCCGGCTTCGCGATCGAGGCCATGACTGCCTTCGAGAGCGTGTCCAGGATTGGCTGCGGAACCGCGGCAGGTGCGAAGAAGGCCGCCCAGGAATCGGCGTCGGCATTGCTGACGCCCTGCTCGCGCAGGGTCGGGATATCCTTGGCGCGCGGATTGCGCTCCGGGCTCGCCAGGGCCAGCGCGCGCATGCTGCCGGCATTGATCTGCTCCAGCACGCTCGGCAGCGTCGAATTGGCGATGTCGATGCGCCCGCCGATGATCTCCTGCACCAATGGCGCAGCGCCGCGGAACGGCACATGCGTCATCTTGATGCCGGTGCGCTGCATGAACAGCTCCATAGCCAGATGCGAGCCGGAGCCGACGCCGGTGGAACCGTAGTTCAGCTTGTCGGGATCCGCCTTGGCCAGCGCGATCAACTCGGCAATGGTCTTGGCCGGCAGGTCGTTGCGGACGACGAAGGCGTGCTCGAAGGCGCCCACGCCGCAGAGCGGCGCAAAATCCTTCACCGCATCGTAGCCGGGCTCCTTCAGCAGGAACATGTTGTTCCCATGCGTCTGGTTGTTACCGAAGATGAAGGTGTAGCCGTCCGGTTCCGCCTTGGCCACGGCGCGCGTACCGACTGCACCCGATGCACCGGCACGGTTGTCGACCAGCACGTTCTGGCCGATCGAGGTCGAGAGATCCTGCGCGACGAAGCGGGCAATGGCGTCGGTCGGTCCACCCGCCGGATAAGGAACGACCAGCGTGATCGGCTTCGACGGGAACGTCTGCGCGCGGACGATGGCCGGAGCAAATGCGGCACCGGCAATGATGCCGAGCGTGGTGCGGCGGGTAAGCGACATGAAGGTCCTCCGGGGTGCCCGATTTGGAGACTGGGCTTGCCGCGAGAATTACGGGCAAAGGCGCCATGCGTCCAGCGGCTGGGCCCGCCGCCGCGGGAGGCTGTAGCCTGCGCTCAGCGAGCAACGGGGAACGAGCCGCCCATGACCATCCGCATCGAACGCGACGGCAAGGTCGCGACCGTCATCCACAGCCGCATCGAGGCGCGCAATGCGATGGATCCGGACAGCGCCGAAGCGCTGACGGCCGCCTTCCGTGAGCTCGACGCCGATCCTGAAACCGGCGCCATCGTGTTCTGGGGCGAAGGCGGCGCCTTCTGCGCCGGCTGGGACCTGAAATATGCGCAGGCCTTCACCGATGCAGAGCGCTTCCGCGCGGAGATCGTCGAGGGGCTGGCCTTTCCCCAAGGCGATGGCCCGGCCCCACGCGGCCCGATGGGCCCCTCGCGGCTGGAGATGGGCAAGCCCGTGATTGCCGCCATCGAGGGCCCAGCCGTCGCTGGCGGGATGGAACTCGCACTCTGGTGCGATGTCCGGATCATGGCCCAGGACGCCTATTTCGGCGTCTATTGTCGGCGCTGGGGCATCCCGTTGATCGACGGCGGCACGGTGCGCCTGCCCCGCCTTGTCGGCCAGGGCCGTGCGCTCGAGATCATCATGACCGGGCGCAAGGTTGCAGCCGACGAATCTCTGCGGATCGGGCTCTGCGAGACGGTGGTCCCGCGCGGAGAGGCGCGCGCCACCGCCGAGGCAATGGCGCAGCAGATCGTGCGCTTCCCGCAGGGCGCCATGCTGGCCGACCGCCGCAACGCGATTTCCGGGCACGGACTCGGCGTCCGCGAGGCGCTGGCGCGGGAATGGGCCGGTGCCGTCGAGACCATCGCCCAGGAAGGTGCGGCCGGGGCCGGACGCTTCGCCGGCGGCAAAGGGCGTGGCGGCGACTTCGGGGACATCTGAAAGCCGGATCTTTCTCGGACCGGCCAGAATGGCGCAGTTTCAGCTCGGCCGATGAGCTTACCCGCCGAACCTCGCCCGCTTCAGCCGCTGCACGGCGACATCGAGGGCTTGCAGGAAGGCCGAGCGGTCCTTCTGTGAGAAGGGTTTCGGCCCGCCGGTCACGGCCCCGGC
>UBZM01000112.1 GCA_900470095.1 Hyphomicrobiales bacterium | reverse complement strand
CTTCAAGCTCGGGCATGATGGTGAAGAGGTCGCCGACGAGGCCATAATCGGCGATCTGGAAGATCGGCGCTTCCTCGTCCTTGTTGATGGCGACGATGACCTTCGAATCCTTCATGCCGGCGAGATGCTGGATCGCGCCCGAGATGCCGACCGCGATATAGAGGTCCGGCGCCACGACCTTGCCGGTCTGGCCGACCTGCCAGTCGTTCGGGGCATAGCCGGCATCCACCGCGGCGCGCGAGGCGCCCATGGCGGCTCCGAGCTTGTCGGCGACGGGTTCGATCACCTTGCCGAAATTCTCGGCCGAGGCCAGCGCGCGGCCACCCGAGATGATGATCTTGGCCGAAGCGAGCTCCGGACGATCGGACTTGGCGACTTCCTCGCCCTTGAAACTCGAAGTGCCGGCATTCTCGGCGGCGGCAACCGCTTCGATCGGCGCGGTCGCGCTGCCGTCGCCGGTCGCCGCGAAGGACGCGCCGCGCACGGTAAGGATCTTCTTGGCCTCGCCGCTCTGCACGGTCTGGATCGCGTTGCCGGCATAGATCGGACGCTCGAAGGTGTCGGGCGAGACGACCTTGATGATTTCCGAGATCTGCATCACGTCGAGCAGGGCAGCGACGCGCGGCATCACGTTCTTGCCGGTGGTGGTGCCGGGCGCGACGATCGCGTCATAGGGGCCGGCCAACGAGACGATGAGGGCGGAGAGCGGTTCGGCAAGCCGATGCTCGTAAGCCGCGTTGTCGGCCAGCAGCACCTTCTCGACGCCGTCGAGCTTGGCGGCGGCCTCGGCGACCGCCTTGCAGCCCGTGCCGGCGACCAGGACATGCACCGGCGCGCCGAGCGCCTTGGCGGCGGTCAGGGCCTTGCGGGTGGCCTCGTTGAGGCTCTTGTTGTCGTGCTTGGCGAGAAGCAGCGTCGTCATGATTTTAGAGAACTCCTGCTTCGTTCTTCAGCTTGGAAACCAGCTCGGCGACCGAGCCGACCTTGACGCCGGCCGAACGGCTCGGCGGTTCGGCGGTCTTCAGGACCTTGAGGCGCGGGGCGATGTCGACGCCGAGCGCTTCGGCGGTGGTCTCATCAAGCGGCTTTTTCTTGGCCTTCATGATGTTGGGCAGCGAGGCGTAGCGCGGCTCGTTCAGGCGCAGATCGGTGGTGACGATCGCCGGCAGCTTCAGGCCGACGGTCTGCAGGCCGCCGTCAACCTCGCGGGTGACATCGACCGAGCCATCGCCGACCACCACCTTGGACGCGAAGGTGCCCTGCGGCCAGCCGAGCAGGGCGGCCAGCATCTGGCCGGTCTGGTTGCAGTCGTCGTCGATCGCCTGCTTGCCGAGAATGACGAGCTGAGGGCTCTCCTGCTCGACGATCTTTTTCAGGAGCTTGGCGACGGCGAGCGGCTCGACCGTGCCCTCGGCCTTCACCAGAATGCCGCGATCGGCGCCCATGGCGAGACCCGTGCGAATGGTTTCCGCGGCCTGCGCCGGGCCGATCGAGACGACGATAACCTCGGTCGCCTTGCCGGCCTCCTTCAGGCGCAACGCTTCCTCGACGGCGATCTCGTCGAACGGATTCATCGACATCTTGACGTTGGCGAGCTCGACGCCCGAGCCGTCCGCCTTCACGCGGATCTTCACATT
>UBZM01000113.1 GCA_900470095.1 Hyphomicrobiales bacterium | reverse complement strand
AATTCGGCTGACCCCTCGCGCTCCCTTGCCGCGAGGGGTCAGCCGAATTCCGGATCATCCTGTGTGCGCTCCAGGATGAGCGGGATGATCAGGTCCTCTTCATCCCAGAGGTGCCGCAACAGGGTCCGGTCGAAGCCCTCGATCTCTCCTGCGATCCGCTCGGCCACGCGCAACGCGTCCCCCTCGCGCCCCGAGACCTCGCCCGACAGCGCGGCGATAAGCTCGCGGCTGGCGGTGCCGAGGCGGTCGATCGCGCCGTGGATCACGGCGTGGTCATTGTCGAGGATATCGAAACCCTTCTGCAGCTTTGGTGCAGCGGCGGCAAAGGACGGGAAGTAATACTCGTCCTCGACGCGGTGATGTCCATCCAACTCGCCGAGCAGCAGGCCCATCCGGCGCTGAAAGAGCGGCAGGAACGCGGCAGGGGACGTGCGACCTTCCCTGAGATCGGTTGTCATGCCGCCGATCAGCACCGAAAGTTCGCGAAACAGGTCGTGCCCTTGGAGCCAGCCTTCGGCCAGCCCGTGCAGGCTTAGATCATTCGCCCATTGATCGCGCGGGAACTTGCGCAGCAAGGCGAGGAGATCATCCGGCAGGCCGCTCCTCGCCTCGACATTCAATGCCTTGTCGATGTCCTTCATGATATCCCTCACCTTTCCGCGTTGCCGCAAAGTGCCGGCCGTGGCTTGGGTGTCACGGCCGGCCAGGGCCAGTCAGCGCGTGCCTTCCTTCAGGCCGAGCAGCTGCCACTCCCAGCGCAGTCCCTGTCCGAAACCGCCGCCATGTTCGGCGAAGAGCTTGGCGACCTCGTCAGCCGTCGGACGCGCCCAGTCACGTTGCAACTCCGAGACATAGGCAATCGTGGTGAGCGGCTGCGCTCCGGCCTGGACCATCCGCTGCACGGCGCGCTCGTGGCCTTCCGTGCTGCCGCCGCCGGATGCATCGGTCACGATGTAGACCTCGTAGCCATCGGCCAGCGCGTCGATCACCGGCATGCTCAGACACACTTCCGTCCACAGGCCCGCCATCACCAGCTTCTTCTTGCCCGATGTCCTGACCCAGTCGAGGACACGCGGATCGTCCCAGGAGTTCAGGCCCGTCCGGTCGATCGGTGTCTGGTCCGGGAAGACGGCCTGGACCTCCTCGAACAGCGCCTGGCGTTCGGCGAAAGCCGTGGTGAGCAGGGTCGGCACCTTGAACAGCTTCGCCGCCTTGGCGAGGAAGGTCGTGTTGTTGACGACCGCCTCGCTGGTGTGGGAGCGCAGCGCCAGCAACTGCAGGTACTGATGATCGATCAGCAAGAGCGCGTGATCATCGGGGGTGAGCAGAGAACTCTTGGCCATATCGACGTCTCCGTAGGGTTGATCAAGGCCGCAGCCCCGATGTCTCAAGAGATATCCATGGAACGAATTTGCCTGTAGTCGGTCAGAACGGTACTGTCCGTTCCAAAAATGGAACGATCGAATGCAGGATCTCAACGACCTCTTCTATTTCGCGCGTGTCGTCGAGCATGGCGGCTTCGCGCCTGCCGGGCGCGCGCTCGGCATGCCGAAATCGACGCTGAGCCGGCGCGTCGCGCTGCTCGAGGACAGGCTGGGGAGCCGGCTCCTGCAACGCTCGACGCGCCATTTCGGGATGACCGAGCTCGGCGAAATCTATTACCGGCACTGCGTGGCGATGATCGCCGAGGCCGAAGCCGCTCAGGAGGCGATCGACAATACCAGCGCCGAGCCACGCGGCATGATCCGCGTCACATGTCCGATCTCGCTCATGCTGAGCTTTGTTTCTCCGATGATCGCCCGCTTCCTGATCGCCTATCCGCAGGTGCGCGTTCAGCTTTCAGCCACCAATCGCCGCGTGGATGTGATCGAGGAAGGGGTCGATGTCGCCCTGCGCGTTCGCTTTCCCCCTCTCGAGAATGAGGGGCTGGTGATGAAGCGGCTTGCCGAGAGCCGGCAGGTCCTGGTCGGGAGCCCGGCTGTGCTCGACCGGTTCGGCCGGCCGGACACGCCCGCTCAGCTAAGCCGCCTGCCCGGGTTGGATCTGATCCGCTCCATCCCCAAACATGCCTGGGAGCTTCGCAGCGCTGCGGGCGAACCCGTCAGCATCGCGTTCGAGCCGCGATACACCACCGATGACATGGATGCGCTGCGGCAGGCAGCCGAGGACGGCGTCGGCATCGCTCAGCTCGCGGACTATCTGGTCATGGACTATGTCGCCTCGGGCGCGCTGGAAATCATCCTGCCGGACTGGACGCTGCCGAGCGGTATCGTCCATGCGGTCTTTCCCTCGCGCCGTGGGCTGTCGCCGGCAGTGCGTGGCTTCATCGACTTTCTCGCAGCGGAATTCCAGGCGAGATGATCCCGATCGGCCTGCGGCAGACCTCCTGCCCGACATCACCTTGGGCGATCCCTCCTTCCCTTGGCAGCATCGGGCTGCGACTGTGCATGCCATGCCTGCATATGCACGATCCTTTGCGCGCTCCCTTCGCCTGGGTTTCCTCGCCATCGCGCTCGTCGGCAGCGGCTGGGGGAGCGCCGCCCATGGCCGGACCAGACCGGGAGCGCAGGCAACTCCGGATGCCGCCGCCCCCTACGGACCGGGCGGCGTCTACGCACGGATTCCGGCCCGGGATGAATACGGGCGGGATCAACTGGCGATGTTCCGCGCCTGGAACCCCGACCCGGTGGGACAGCATGAGGCCAACCTCCGGGCGATCCAGCCGGCGCTCACCAGGGTGGTGCGCCGGGCCCAGGCCGACAATCCCGACCTGCGCTTCGTGATCGGCTCAGGCCGGCGCGACCGCACACTGCAACGCCAGGCGGTCGCCTGGGGCTGGTCCAGGGTGCATGCGAGCTCACACCGTTCGGGTAATGCCGTTGATCTGTGGCCGCTCGATGCTGAGGGCCGGGTGATCTTCGACCCGAATGCCCAGAACCGGATCGCGGTTGCGCTGAAGCGTGCAGCCACCGAGCTGGGCGTATCGCTGCGCTGGGGTGGCCGTTTCCGCGGCTACAAGCACATGGACCGCTCGCATTTCGAGCTGTCGCTCAGGGCAAGCAACGGCCAAGACTACGGCCAAAGCCATATCACGGCAGGCGGATCAAAGCTGCCCGCCGTGACCGATCCGCAGATCGCAACGCTTTCTGGAAGGGCGCCATGAACCCCAAATACGCTGCAGCCCCACTCGCGCCCGTATGGGCGCCGCAGGGCCGTCACGCCCCGCAAGTCAAGCAGACGCAGCGGGCACGGTGAAACAGTGCTTTCCGAGCTTCCCTCCGTCAATCACCTGTCGCTGGTCATAACCCAGGCAGCGGCCCCCGCCTTCCTCCTTGGCGCGGTGGTCGGCCTCATCTCGGTCTTGATCAACCGCCTCGAGCGCATTCTCGACCGGTCGCGAACATTGAACGCGCTGGATCGTTCGATCGCTCCGGATCTCAAGGCCGACTTGCCCCGCCTCGAACGGCGAGCAGGCTTGATCAACGGCGCCATCGTGTTCGCGATTTCCAGCGGGGTGACAACGATCCTGCTGATGGTTGTTGCCTTCACCTTCGCCTTCCTGGGCTTAGCTCACGAACGCGGCGTCGCGCTTCTCTTCATCTTGGCCGTTGGACTGTTCGGCGCCTCGCTCACTCAGTTCCTGCGCGAGGTCCAGATGGCGCTTCAGAAGATCGATCTCATCAGTTGACCGAACGCCCGGGCCAGATCATCGGACGGGTTGCGGATCCGGTCCGATGATCCAATCTTTCTTAATGGGCATCAGCTTTCCCGAAATCCGCAATCCACTTTTCGGG
>UBZM01000114.1 GCA_900470095.1 Hyphomicrobiales bacterium | reverse complement strand
GGTCCCAGGTGCAATGGATGCGGCCGGCCGGCTGGCCGGCGCTGACTTTCGCGCCGTTGGCGTGGAAGGGTTCGAAGACACCGTCGGCGGTGGCATAGACATAGGCCGAGGTGCCGGGCAGTTCGAGGATCTGGCCCTCGCCGCGCTTCGGCTCCGGTGTGTCGCGCGCGACGATGCCGAGATGGTCGAGCACATTGGCGACGCCGCGCCGGCAGACTTTCAGCGCCTCCAGCGAAACCGTTCCGCCACCCGCCATCTCGGTGCCAACGGTAACGAGCCCGTTGCGGCAGGCGGTTGCGGTTGCAGTGCGCGGCTCGCCGAGATTGCTGATCACCACCGTCATCGGCGCGTCGAATGCCTGCACCGCGGCGACATTGCGCTTGTGCAGCGCCGGATCGTCGGTCGGTTCGACGATCGCGCTCGGAATGATGTCGAGCGAGGAGCCGCCCGAGTGCAAATCGAGGAAGGCATCGCCGAGCGGCAGGATATGGTCGCTCACATAGGCGGCGATCTGTTGGGTGATCGTGCCGCGCGGATCGCCCGGGAAGGTCCGGTTGAAGTTCAGCCCGTCGACCGGCGACGTCCGCTGGCCGGCGATGACGGCGTGCGAATTATTGGCGGGCATCAGGATCAGCCGGCCTTGCACGCGGCCGGGATCGAGATCGCGGATCAGGTCGCAGATCGTGATCGGCCCCTCATATTCATCGCCATGGTTGCCGCCTTCGAGGATCGCCGTCGGGCCGGAGCCGTTCTTGATGATCGCGATCGGGATCCGCGTCGCGCCCCAGGCGTCGTCATGCGGCGAATGCGGAATCATGACGAAGCCGACTTGCTTGCCGTCGCGCTCGGGATCGACTGTCAGGAAGGCGCTGGACGGACGGGGCGTGGGTTTCTGCTTGACGCTGGTCATGGCTGGCTCGCGGGCGCGCCGAGGCTGGCGGGCGGCAATCCGGCCCGGTGGCGCAGTCTGAAGGGAAAATGCCGGGCGCGGCCTGCGCCCGGCTGATGTCTGGCGTCGCTCAGAGCGTCGGAAGTGGGTCCATCGGCATGTCCAAATACTTGCGATGCAGCCGGTCGAGCTCGCCATTCATCGCATTGAAGAAAATGAAGCCGTCGAGCCAGCGCACGAGATTATGCTGATCCATCTGCACGCCCATATGCGCCGGACTGCGGCGGATGACGAATTTGCGCTCGAATTCCTTGTTCGGGTTCTGCTTGGCCAGCGCCTGCGCGACGATGCTGTTGGTGGCGAGCAGGTCGGCCTGGCCGGTGATATAGGCTGCCGCGGCCGTGGCATCGTCCTCGGTGCGCATCAGGCTCGCCTTGGGGGCGGTTGCCGAGATCGCCAGCTCCTGCGTCGTGCCCTTGGCAGCGGCGACGCGGGCGGAGCCGATGGTCTCGGGGCTGCTGACCGCGGAGGCCTTGGCGCCATAGACGGCCAGGAAGGTGTTGGCATAGGGCGCAGTGAACTGGATCTGCTTGGCGCGTTCCGGCGTCAGCCCCATCACCGAGATCACGATATCGACCTTGTCGGTGAGCAGGAACGGAATCCGGTTGGCGCCGGTGATCTGCTGCATCTCGAGCTTCACCCCGAGCCCCTTGGCGACCATCTCGGCCATCTCGATGTCGAAGCCGATCGGCTTGCGGTTCTCGTCCTGGGCGCCGAAGGGCGGGGCGTCGAGCGGCACGCCGATGCGTACCACGCCCTTGGACAGGATGTCCTGGAGCTTGTCGGCCCGGGCTTCGGCTCCGCCAAAGACGGCAACAGTCAGTGCAGCCAAACCTGCAAATAGCGAACGCATGTTTCGTCTCCCCTCGTTGTGCTGTTGGTGTCGATCGGCCTCCTCAGTGCAGGACCGCGCTGAGGAAGGTCTGCAGTTCGGGCGTCTTCGGCTCGGCGAGCACCGCCGCGGCCTGGCCTTCTTCGTGAATGCGGCCCTCGTGCATGAAGACGACGCGCGAGCCGAAGCGGCGGGCAAAGCCCATCTCATGCGTGACGAGGATCATGGTCATGCCGTCCTGCGCTACCGATTCGAGCACCTTCAGCACCTCGCCGGTGAGCTCGGGATCGAGCGCCGAGGTGACCTCGTCGAACAGCATCAGCTTGGGCTGCATCGCGAGCGAACGGGCGATGGCGACGCGCTGCTGCTGGCCGCCGGAAAGCTGGGACGGGAAGGCGTCGAGCTTGTCCTCCAGCCCGACGCGGCGCAGCACGTCGCGGGCGATCTCGCGGGCTGCGTCCGGCGCCTGCTTCTTCACGACCCGCGGCGCGAGTGTGATGTTGTCGCAGACCGAGAGATGCGGGAACAGGTTGAAGCTCTGGAAGACGATGCCGACCTCCTGCCTGAGCTTGCGCAGGTTGGTCCTGGGATCGTTCACCTGCACGCCGTCGACCAGGATCGAACCGCCCTGAATCGGCTCGAGGCCGTTGATGCAGCGCAGCATGGTGCTCTTGCCCGAGCCCGAGCGCCCGATCACGGCGATGATCTCCCCCTTGGCTACGTCCAGCGAGACGTTCTTCAGAACCTGGACCGCGCCATAGCTCTTGCTGATCCCCTTGATTTCAACGAGCGACATCGAGCTTCCGCTCGAGCGAGCGGCTCCATTGCGTGAGGGGGAAGCACATCAGGAAATAGATGCAGGCGACGGTGATGTAGACGGCAAAAGGCTTGTAGGTGCCGGCGGCGGTGAGCTGGCCCTCGCGGGTCAGTTCGACGAGCCCGATCGTCGCGGCCAGCGAGGTGTTCTTGATGAGCTGGACGAGGAAGCCGACGGTGGGCGGGATTGCGACGCGGATCGACTGCGGCACGATGATGTGGCGCAACTGCTCCCAGAGCGACAGGCCGAGCGAGGCGCCGGCCTCCCATTGCGTCTTGGCGATCGAGATCAGCGCGCCGCGCCAGATCTCGCCGAGGAAGGCGCTCCCATAGACCGAGAAGGCGACGGCGGCTGCGAACCACGGATTGACCGAGATGCCGATCAGCGGCAGGCCGAAGAAGATGAGGAACAGCCAGACCAGCAGCGGCGTGCCCTGGACGATATGGGTATAGCCGGCTGCCAGCCAGCGCAGCGGCGCGAAGGGCAGGATGCGGACGACGGCGATGACCAGACCGAGCAGCGCGGCTCCGGTGAAGGCGGTGACGGTCAAGGCCACGGTCCAGCGCGCCGCCGCGACCAGGTACATCACATCGATCAGGCCGAAGGAACGGATCATCGCCTGACGAACGCCCAGTAATAGATGCCGGCAAAGAGGCCGCGGAAGGCCAGCGCGAGGCCGAGATAGAGCACGCCGATCACGGTGTAGACTTCGAAGTCGCGGAAGGTGCGCGACTGCACGATCGAGGCCGCGTGGAACAGGTCCTCGACCGAAATCTGCGAGACCACGCTCGTCGCCAGCATCAGCAGCACGAATTGGCTGGCGAGCGCGGGGAACATCGATTTCAGCGCCGGGAACATCACGATGTAGCGGAAGACCTGCAGGCCGGAGAGGCCGAGCGAGTGGCCGGCCTCGGTCTGGGCCTTCGGCACCGCTTCCAGTCCGGCCCGGACGATCTCGGTGGTATAGGCGCCGAGATTGATGACGAGCGCGATGATCGCCGCCGTCAGGCCGTCGAGCCGGAGGCCGAAGCCCGGCAGGCCGAAGAAGATCAGGAATAGCTGGACCAGCAGCGGCGTGTTGCGGATCACCTCGACATAGCCACCGACAATCCGCTTCAGCCAGCCCGGGCCATAGACACGCGCCGCAGCACAGGCGACGCCGATGACGAGGCCGCCGAGCATCGCGCAGGCGGAGAGCAGAAGCGTGATCCAGACGCCGTCAAGGATCGACTCCCACGCCGCAAACACGTCCCGAAACTGCAGGCCGTACCTCATCGCGCTCAGACCGCCATGGCCGCAGGCGGCGTGACGGCCCGCCCACAACAAACCGACAGAGTGATCAGCGATGGTGTCATTGAGCCTCCCCTTTACAAGAGGCTAGGTTGGCTTCTTATTTGATGTCAAGCTTCACATATGAAACGAGGCAGCATGCCTGACCTTCCGGAAACAGATGACGGCGAGAAGGCCTCCTATTCCGCTCCGGCTCTGGAGAAGGGGTTGGATATTCTCGAGCTGCTGGCGGATGTCGGCGAGCCGCTTTCGACCCGCACCATTGCCGAGCGATTGGAGCGCTCGAAGAGCGAGATCTTCCGCATGGTCTTTGTGCTGCAGCAGCGCGGATATCTGGTGCGGGAGGCGGGAACGGACAGGCTCGCACTGTCGCGACGATTGTTCGATCTCGGCATCAGGACGCCGAGCGGGCGGCAGCTGACCTCGGTCGTACTGCCCCTGATGGAGCGCTTCAGCGAGGAGAGCGGGCAGGCGGCTCATCTCGTCGTGCTGAGCCGTGCGCAAACGGTGGTGCTCGCGACCACCTCCGGACATCTTGACGCGACGGTTACCGTGCGGCCGGGCTATGGCAGGCCGGCACTGGAAGCCAATTCCGGATTGCTCATCCTGGCGTTCCAGACACGGGCACGGCGTCTGACCCTGATGAAGGATGCCGATAATGAGGCGCGGGCGCGGCTTGAGAGCACCGGCGTTGCGGCCATCTTCGAGATGATCAGGGAGCAGGGACACCAGATCGCACCAAGCCGCGACATTCTGGCGGTTACCGATATCGCCTGCCCGGTCATCGGACCGGCGGGTTATGCGCAGGCGGCGATCCTGGTGCCATGCCTGCAGCGCCATGGCGTGCAGACCGATGAGAAGGCGATCCTCACCAGCCTGAAGGCTTGCTGCCACGAGGCGGGGTTGCGCCTGGCCTATAGCTGACCAGGCGCAGGATGTCGGATCAGGCGGTAACGGGCCGCGGCGTGTAGCCGGCCGCCGTGACGATCGCCGCGATGGCGGCGCGGTCGCTGGTGCCCTGGACGCTGACCAATTTCGAGGCCGGGTCGGTCTGGACGCGGGTTCCGGGAAGGCCGATTTCGATCGCCTTGGTGATCGTACCGGCGCAATGCCCGCAGGTCATGTCCTCGACGCGGAAGCTGAGTGTTCCCGCGCCCTGAGGCTGTGTCTGAGTCCGAGGTGTCGTCTTCTCGCTATGGCTCTGGCATCCGCACATCGTGCTGTGTCCTTTCCCAGGGGTATGAAGGGAGCCTAAAGCTTCCCGTGATGGGAAGGTCAAGCGCCTTCTGCGGGATGCCGACGCACATCGCAGGGAGGCTCCGGCCATCTCGTGGAGTGTTGAAAATTGGCCTTGACCTTCCCATCATGGGAAGGATCATACCCCTCGCCATCAACATGCGGAGATCAAGCCATGGCGATGGCACGGACAGCGGGAAGCCCCGTTAGAGAATTTGAGATCGAGATCGGCGGGATGACATGTGCTTCCTGTGTCGGGCGCGTCGAACGCGCCGTGAAGGCCGTCGACGGCGTCGGCTCAGTCGCAGTCAACCTCGCGACCGAACGAGCGCGCGTGACCCTGTCTTCCGGCGGTAGCGATGCCGGCGCGATTGCGGCCGCGATCCGCGGCGCCGGCTACGAGCCCACCGAGCGCATCGTCGAGCTGAAGATCTCCGGCATGACCTGCGCGTCCTGCGTCGGCCGTGTCGAGCGGGCGCTCAAGGCGGTGCCGGGCGTGCTCGACGCGACCGTGAATCTCACGACCGAGCGTGCCACCGTGCGGGCTCTCGGCGGTGCGGACCAGATGCAGCAACTCGTCGCTGCCGTCGCAGGGGCGGGCTATTCCGCCGAAGCGGCGAGCATCGATGCCGGAGCCTCGGATCGCGAGCAGCAGGCGCGCGAGGCGGAGCAGGCGGGTTTGAAGCGCGCGGTCATCATTGCTGCAGTCGCGACGATCCCGCTGCTCGTCTTCGAGATGGGCTCGCATATGTACGAGCCCCTGCACCATTTTCTCGCCGGGCGTGTCGGCGAGTTCAACATCAAGCTCCTGTCCTTCCTGCTCGCGACATTCGTCCAGTTCGGGCCGGGCCTGCGCTTCCTGAAGAAGGGGTGGCCGGCCTTGCTGCGTGGCGCGCCGGACATGAATTCACTGGTCATGCTCGGTACCAGCGCGGCCTATCTGTACTCGACGGTGGCGACCTTCGCGCCGGAGTTCCTGCCTGACGGCACGGACTACACCTATTTCGAGGCCGGTGCGGTCATCGTCACGCTCGTCCTGACCGGACGCTGGTTCGAGGCCAGAGCCAAGGGTCGCACCAGCGAAGCGATCCGGCGACTGATGTCGCTGCAGGCGAAGTCGGCGCGTGTCCTGCGCGACGGCGTCGAGGCCGATGTCGGGATCGAGAGCGTTGTTCCGGGCGATGTCGTCATTGTGCGTCCGGGGGAGCGCATCCCGGTCGATGGTGAGGTTCTCGACGGCGTGTCCTATGTCGACGAGGCGATGATCACCGGTGAGCCGGTGCCCGCCCGCAAGGAAGCGGGAGCGGCTGTGACCGGTGGCACGATCAACGGCACGGGCGCCTTCCGTTTCACCGCCACCAAGGTTGGCGCCGACACGCTGCTCTCGCAGATCGTCCGCACCGTCGAGGCGGCGCAGGGCTCGAAGCTGCCGATCCAGGCCATGGTCGACAAGGTGACGATGTGGTTCGTCCCGGCCGTGATGGCGCTCGCGCTTGTGACCTTCGCGGCCTGGTTCGCTTTCGGCCCCAGCCCCGCCTTCTCCTATGCTCTCGTCAACGCGGTCGCCGTGCTGATCATCGCCTGCCCCTGCGCGATGGGATTGGCGACACCGACCTCGATCATGGTCGGCACCGGCAAGGGCGCCGAGCTCGGCATCCTGTTCCGCCAGGGCGATGCGCTCCAGGGTCTGAAGGATGCGAAGATCGTGGCGCTCGACAAGACCGGAACCCTGACCAAGGGCAAGCCGGAGCTGACCGATCTCGTCACCGCCGAGGGCTTCGAGGAGGCCCAGGTGCTGCGGCTGGTCGCCTCGGTCGAGGCTCGCTCGGAGCATCCGATTGCGGAAGCAATCGTTGGTGCTGCCCGCCAGCGCGGCCTCGCCCTCGCAGAGGTGTCGGAGTTCGCGGGCGAACCGGGCTTCGGCGTCAAGGCCGTCGTCGAAGGCCGGACGATCGAGATCGGTGCCGACCGGCTGATGCGGCGTCTCGGGCTCGACCTATCGCCCTTCACGGAGGCGGCAGGCCGCCTGGGCGATGCCGGCAAGACGCCGCTCTATGCGGCGATCGACGGCAGGCTCGCTGGCATCATCGCGGTTGCCGATCCGGTCAAGGCCACGACCCCCGAGGCTATCGCGTCGCTGCATCGGCTCGGCCTGCGCGTCGTGATGATTACCGGCGACAACCGGCGTACGGCTGAAGCGATTGCTGCGAGGCTTGGCATCGACGAGGTCGTGGCCGAGGTCTTGCCGACCGGCAAGGCCGAGGTGGTGGCCGGCCTCCAGGCCGGTGGCGCCAAGGTCGCCTTCGTCGGGGATGGCATCAACGACGCGCCCGCCCTGGCCAAGGCCGATGTCGGCATCGCCATCGGCACCGGCACGGACATCGCCATTGAGAGTGCTGATGTCGTGTTGATGTCGGGCGACCTGAATGGTGTCGCCAATGCGATCGCGCTGTCACAGGCGACGATCGCCAATATCCGCCAGAACCTGATCTGGGCCTTCGGTTACAATGCCCTGTTGATCCCGGTGGCTGCCGGCGCGCTCTATCCGAGCTTCGGCATCCTGATGTCGCCGATGTTCGCCGGACTGGCCATGGCGCTGTCGAGCGTCAGCGTCCTGACCAATGCGCTGCGCCTGAAGCGGTTCCGCGCTCGCGCGCCGGCCCCGTTGCAGGACCAGCGCGCCGCCAGGCTCGCGTTGGCGGGGTGAGACTGTAGGAGGAACATGAGAGATGAACATCGGACAAGCGGCAACAGCCTCGGGTGTCAGCGCAAAGATGATCCGCTACTACGAGAGCATCGGGCTGATCGAGGCTCCGGTGCGCACCGAGGCCGGTTATCGCGTCTATGCCGGCGACGACGTCCACACCTTGCGCTTCGTCAAGCGCGCCCGGAATCTCGGCTTCTCGATTGAGGAGACGCGTGAACTCCTGGCGCTCTGGCGCGACAAGAGCCGGGCCAGTGCCGATGTGAAGGCGTTTGCCCTGCGCCATATCGGCGAGCTCGAGGCGCGGATCGGCGAGCTTCAGGCGATGGTGAAGACGCTCGGCCATTTGGCGCATCATTGCCACGGCGACGGTCGCCCCGATTGCCCGATTCTGGAGGATCTCGCCGATGCTCCCGTCCGGCAAGGCGCTGTTCGGGCAGGCTCTCGCGGCAGGGTGCGGCATCACGCCTGAAACCGGACATGGCGGGCGCCCCGCAGGGCGCCCGCCCCCCATCGGCGGTTCAGGTTTCCCGGAAAGCGCGCGCCATGCTGTCCTTTAGCGGCTGCATCAGATATTCGAAGAAGGTCCGTTCCTTCGTCTGGATGTAGACCTCTGCGGGCATGCCGGCCGTCGGCTGGAAATCGTGGATTGCGGCGGCGCTGTTGTTGTCGAGGCGGACCCGTACGAC
Source organism: Hyphomicrobiales bacterium (assembly GCA_900470095.1). Classification (GTDB taxonomy): domain Bacteria; phylum Pseudomonadota; class Alphaproteobacteria; order Rhizobiales; family Beijerinckiaceae; genus Allobosea. Next base: position 2,952 of record UBZM01000114.1, on the reverse strand, counting down.
ATAGAGATCGGACGTATTCGGGTAGCCGCGCTGCCTTTCATCCGGCAGGGCGTCGGCTGAAATATAGATCACCTTGCCGTTGATCATCGGCGTCGTGCGCTGATTGAGGGCGCTGAGGCGGATAGTTGCGACCTGACTGTGTTTGATCTTGTCGATATCCTGGGGACGGACATGCGTCTCGATGACAAGCTCTTCCTGCAGCGAGACGATTTCCATGATGCTCTTGCCCGCCTCGATGACGCCGCCGGCCGAGTGGTAGCGCAGCTTGACCACGGTTCCCTTGACCGGAGTGACGATCCTGGCGCGGTCGAGAACCCCCTTCACCGTGTGTATGCGTTCTCGGACATCGTTCAGATCGGCGCTGACGTCCTGCAACTGCTCCGATGCGGCCTTGATCGCGTTCTTTCTGACACCATCGATCTGCTCGACGGCGCGAGCGATGCGCTCCCGCGCGTCGCCGATGTCCCCGGTGATCCGGCCGGCCTCGCCGCGTAGATTGGCGGCGTTGCGCTGAAGCGCGAGGACGTCGGGCTTGCGGATATAGCCACGGTCCAGCAGGGCCTGTTTGCCAGCGAGCTCTTCCTTGAGGAGTTCGCTCTGCTGGGCGACGGCGGCAAGCTGGGCCTTGCTGCCTGCGATTCTCTCCTCGAGCCCGTCGATGCCCTTTTGCTGGGCCGAAATGTCATTCGAGATGTTGTTCTGGCGGGCAATGAAAGTCGCCGACTGCGCCTGGAGCATCGCGGCGACATCGGGGTCGGTGCTGCTGGCAATGAGGTGGGGGGGAAATACCAGTTGAGACCGACCGGCCGCCTCGGTGTTCAGCCGCGCTTCGACCGCCTCCAGCCGCATCTGCTTGAGCAGGTGCCGGCGGAGTTCCGCCCGGGAAGAGGTGTCGTCGAGCTGCACGAGCAGCTGGCCGGGCAGGACGACGTCGCCCTCTCGCACCATGATCTCGCGGATCACGCCGCCTTCGAGATGCTGGATCGTCTTGTTCTGTCCCGTGGTCACGAAGACACCCGGCGCGATCACGGCGCCTGAGATCGGTGCGGTATTGCCCCAGACGCCGAAGCCCATGATCGTCATCAGCATGATGACGATGCCGCTGAGTTTCGCCCAGCGGGTGTTGCGCGGGACGTCGCCATACCAGGGCTGAACTGCGATCATTGCGGTCATCGTGCGTCTCTCCACCCTTGCAATACGCCTGACTGCCCGTCCCCCGGGGGGCGCGGCGCGCAGAACCTCAGTTCGGCCTTGGCGTGCTGTCGATGTTCCGCTGCCCGACGATCAGGGGCAGGATCTCGTCGCGTGCGCCGATCGCCTGGACCGCGCCATCCTTGATCATCATGATCTTGTCGACGCTACGCAGCAGGGCCGGCCGCTGTGTCACTGCCACGACCGTCATGCCTCGCGCCTTGGCACGCTCGAAGGCTCGCGCCAGCGCGGCCTCGCCGATCGTGTCGAGATTGGAGTTGGGCTCGTCGAGAACGACCAGTCTCGGATTGCCGAAGAAGGCACGGGCGAGCCCGAGCCGCTGCTTCTGGCCGCCGGAGAGCGGGCTGCCATCGATGCCGATCTGCGTCTCGTAGCCATGGACGAACTGCGCGACCATTTCGTGGATGTCGGCGATCTCGGCGGCCTCGTACACATCCTCGTCCCTCGCGTCGTCCCGCATCCTGGCGATATTGGCCTTGATGGATGCCGGGAAGAGCTGCGTATCCTGCGGGAGATAGCCGACATTCTCGCCGAACTGCCGCGGGTCCCAGTTACGCTGCTCCATCCGGTCGAGCCGCACCGTACCGGCCGTTGGCGTGATCGAGCCGACCAGCATGCGCGCGAGCGTCGACTTGCCGCTGCCGGAGGCGCCGACGATGGCAAGCGAGTCGCCGGGTTCGAGGCTGAAGCTGATGCCGTTCAGGATGACCTTCTTGTTCGGTGGCGGCACATAGAGGATGCGCTCGACATCGAGGCGGCCCTTGGGGTTCGGCAACTTCAGCCGATCGAGATTGAGCGGCGAGGCCTGCAGCAGAGCCTGAACCCGGGAATAGGCGGCACGGGCGTGGATGAAGCTGCGCCAGCCTTCGATCGTGCCTTCAAGCGGGGCCAGCGCGCGGCCTGCAACCACTGATGACGCGATGACCATGCCGCCGGTGAGGGATCCTTCCAGGGACAGCCAGGCACCCCAGCCGAGCATGGCGATCTGCGTGCCGAGCCGGAAGAATTTCGACAACCCGGTCATCATGATGTTGCGATCCTGGGCGCTGACCTGCGCTTTCAGGGATTCCGCGGTCTCGCGGCCCCAGATCAGCACGCCCTCCGGGATCATGCCCATGGCGTTGATGACCTGCGAGTTTCGCGACATCGCTTCCGACTGAAGATTGGCGCGCGTTGCAAACGCGCTCGACCTTGCGAAGGGGACGGCCGTCAGCTTCTGGTTGAAATAGGCGACCACGAACAGGACGATGGCGGCGACCGTGACGATGTAGCCGAGATGCGGGTGGATCAGATAGACCGCCAGCAGGTAGATCGGTGCGGTCGGCGCATCGAGCATCGTCAGGATGACCGGCCCGGTCAGGAAGCTCCGGATCTGCTGAAGATCGGCGAGTATCTGGAACTCCCGGTTCGAACCGCCCTGGGCCGCCTTGGCCGCGGCGCTGAGAACGGGGCCGCCGAGCCGGCTTTCGACATCCACGGCAACCCGCATCAGGATGAAGCGGCGCATCATGTCGAGCAGGACATGAGCCAGGATCGCGACCATCACGATGACCGAGAGCATCACCAGCGTATCGAGGCTGCGGCTGGTCAGCACCCTGTCCGACATCTGGAACAGATAGATCGGGACAGCCAGCACCAGCGTGTTCACGACGATCGAAAAGATCGCGACGATCACCAAGTTGTGGCGCGCCTCCGCGAGCCCTTTGCCGAGGACCTGCTGGAAATCGCGATCCCCGAGGC
>UBZM01000116.1 GCA_900470095.1 Hyphomicrobiales bacterium | reverse complement strand
GGCGCAGCCGGAGTCACGGGGGCGGGCGTCGCGGCCGGCGGCTGTTCCGGCGGCGCGATCATGAACGGCGCCGGTTCGGCCGGGGCCGGCTGCACGCGCCCGTCCTGGGCCATGCTGGCGCCGCAGAAGAGCGGAAGGGCCATCGCGGCCATCAGGGAGAATGGCTGCAGCCTCATTCCGCCGGCCTCGCCGGTGTCGCTGAGGGGCGTGTCAGGCGGTAGAGGCCGAAGAAATAGGACAGGCCGCGGCTGGTCTGGAACAGCGCGATCCGCAGGAAGCGGATCGTGCCGTAGACGACCCCCATGTTCTGGCGCCGCGCCTTCTGGAAAAGGGCCCAGCGCTCCGCGTCGGAAAAGGCGAGATCGGCGATCATGCGGCTGTGCAGCGGTTCGCTGGGCACATAGCGGCAGCCCATCAGCAAGCCCTTGTCGTCGGGCGCCAGCCGCATCACGCGCACCGGCAGCTGGCCGGCCGGCATATCGATCGTGGTCTCGAACGAGATCAGCGCCTCGCTGCCGATCGGCAGATTCTCGAAAGCCGAGGACAGGACGCGGATGCCGACGCCGTCGACCGAGGCGTTCTCCGTGACGATCGGGGCGGTCTGGCCGTCGATGGTGATCTCGCCGCGGCGTCTCACCGCGAAACGCCGGGCGGCGCGTCCCTCCGGCCTCTCCGAGACGACGCCGAGTGCGCAGCCCGCCATCAGCAGGTTGAGAACGTTCCAGAGGCCGACCACCACGGTCGTGTCGGCATTGTAGGGCTCGGTGATGATCCGCCAATAGGTCGCGACGACGCCGAGCGCCAGAACGGCGAAGATGATGAAGAAGGGCGTGCCCAGTTCCGAGACGCGCCGGGTTTCCAGCGACTCGTTCTTGGCCGTGACCTTGAAGGTCGGCTTGCCCGGATTGAGCAGGACCGAGATGACCGCGGGCAGCAGATAGACCGACTGGATGAACTCGTAGAGTTCCGAGATCCATGGCCAGCGATAGCGGCCATAGAGGTAATTCTGCATCATCAGGTTCACGACCATGTAACTCAGGATATAGGCGAAGAACTCCGCCCCCGATGCCGTGAAGATCTGCAGTCCGAAGAACAGGTAGAACAGCGGCGAAATCAGGAAGATCCAGCGCGCGAACGGAAACAGCCAGAACAGCGCCGAGGAGCAATAGCAGAGCCGTTGCGGCAGCGAGAGGCCGGTTTTGAACAGCGGGCGATGATAGATCAGGATCTGCATCATGCCCTGCGCCCAGCGCGAGCGCTGCCCGATGAAGCTCGCGAAGGTCGCGGGCTGCAGGCCGGCGATCAGCGGCTTGTCGACATAGACGCTGTGCCAGCCGGTGGCGTGCAGCGTGATCGCGGTCTCGGCGTCTTCCGTGATGCTGCGGCCCGAGAAGCCGTTGGTCGTCTTGAGCGCCTGGCGGCGCAGCACGGCGGCCGAACCACAGAAGAACGACGCGTCCCATTTGTCGAGGCCGCGCTGGATGATGCCGTAGAACATCTCGTTCTCGGACGGCATGTATTTGAAGGTCTGGAGATTGCGCTCCAACGGGTCGGGATTGATGAAGAAATGCGGGGTCTGGACCAGGAACAGCTTCGGATCCAGCCCGAAATAGCCGACGGTCTCGGTGAGGAAGGACCGCGCCGGCGCATGGTCGGCATCGAAGACGACGATCAACTCGCCCTCGGAATGCGTGATGCCGTTGTTGAGATTGCCGGCCTTGGCGCTGATGTTGCGGGCGCGCGTCAGATAGGTGACGCCGAGGCCCTCGCATAGCCTTTGCAGCGTCGCCCGGCGCTCCCTGGCGGCGTTGGCCGTCACGAAATTATCCGCGTTGCATTTCTCGTCGGTCCCGCCATCGTCGAGGAGATAGACCTTCAGCCGATCCGCGGGGTAATCCATCGCCAGCGCCGCTGCGAGCGTCGTCGCCAGCAGGTCCGCGTCCTCGTTATAGGTCGGCACGAAGACGTCGACGGTGGGCGCATTCTGCAGGTCGACCGGCGGTGTCTTGCGGTGCGGCAACGGCATCGCGACCACGAACAGGCTGAGGAACAGCATGCCGATATTATAGAATTCGGCGAGATAGAGGATCATCGCGGGGATGAAGTCCTCGATCTGGTTCGCCGGCGGCAAGGTGCTCGTCGTGCGCCAATAGATGTAGCGCAGCACGATCGCCGTTCCGAGCCCGAGCGCGATCAGCCGCCAGACGCCGTAAGGACGCAGGAACTTCAGCGCGATCATGGCCGTGACCACGATCGCACCCGCGATCAGATGCGCCTGCAGGCTGATCGGCAGCGTGATCAGCACCACGACGACAGTGGCGATCACAGCCCAGACGATGACGTAGCTTGCTGTTCGCATCGGCTCTTCAGGCGATCATGGTTGCGGTCAAGGTGACAAGGGCGGCGGAACGGTCGGGTATCCTTCCAGGGGGCGGTCCGGCAAAGGCCTGTCTGGCAAAGACCTGTCTGGGACGGGGTCTCTCACCTCCGCACGGGCCGGTTGCGGACGCTTCGGGCGGGCAACCCGAGGCGGCCGCTCGAGCGCGTCAGGCAGGGATGTCTGGGGCACGGATGTCTGAGGCAGGGGATAGATCGGTGCGCCGGCTTCGCCGAGATCGGGGGAGGGCGATGGCGCATCCCCGATCGGGTTCCAGCCCGGGCGCCTGAGCGAGGCGTTGACGGAAAAACCATAGGCCAGGCGCAGCAAGGCGGCCTCGGACGCGCCCGGCGCGCAGACGCGCAGTCGCACGGAGATCACGCCCGATCTGGGCCGGAAGAGGCTGTCGCCACTGGCGACCTGCTGCCAGGCGTAAAGGCAGCCGTCCCCCCCTGCACCACGACCATAGGCATAGCCGAACGGGCCGTAGCGGTTCTGAACATAGGCGGCCGACGGCACCATGGCGACGCCAGGAAGCCGCTCCTCCATCTCGCGCGCGATCGCGAAATCCTCGATGCTCGGAAGGGACAGGAGCCTGCCTTCGACACCGTTCGTATCGGGAACATCGGCCGCCGTCAGGAAGGCGGCATGGATCGCATTCTCGCCCGGCGTCCGGCCGCGCGTGGCGAGCGTGATGGTCTGGGACACGGCGTTTTCGTAGTTGCGCTGCGTCACGTTCACGATCGGCGGGCCGCCCGGCGGCAGCATGATGATCGCCCGGCTCGGGTCGACGGCGATGGAGCGCGTTGCGAAGGACAGCTCGGCATCCGTCAGCCTCTGCTCACCGCAGCCCGCCGCCATCGCTCCCAGCAAGGCCGCGGTGACAAGGGCTGCGCGTCGCCCCCTGGTCTGGCCGCGAGCCGGGCCCGACGCCGGACGCAGGCCGGACACGCTCATCGGCACCCAGGCCGGTGTCTTGGAGCGATCACCATATCTGAACCATTGATTAATAAAGATTAACACGTTCTTACCGCCGGGCTGATGCGGCCGGTCTCTGGCCCTCGATCGAATCACGCCTGCCAGTACAGACAATTCCGGCACCGGCACCAACCCCTGTTGAGCGGGGGCAGCGGGTGAATGTGAATGACGAGCGATCTCATCCCCCGTAATCTTTGCGGTGGCCGGCGGGTGGCAGCGATACAATCGGCAAGCCTTCTCTGTTCCGGAATGGAAGCCGGCGAACGAGATGAACTGGACTATCCTTGTCGCCGTCGTCGCGGAGAAGCGGGGGCTTGCCCCCGTGACTAGCGCAGCTGAGGGCGGCATGCGGCGAGATCGTTGCGGATCGCGGTCGCGGCCACGCCGGCCTGCCCCATGGCATGGCTGATCTGATCGAGACCGATCACGACGTCGCCGGCCGCGTATAATCCCATGATGCTGGTGCGTTGATGGCGATCGACCTGGACGCAGCCATCCTCTGTCACGTCAGCGCCCAGTGCGGTCGCGAGGCCGGAATGAACAACCGAGCCAAGTGCGGGGTAGACGGCGTCGAAGCGCAGCCGCCCGGCGGCCGAAGACAGGCTCAGGCCATCCTCCTCCAGTGCGAATTCCTGCGCCGGTCCGCCGATGATGCGGACGCCGAGACCCGTGAGACGCTCCGCCAGGGGGGCGGCGAGACCATCGGTCCCCTCGAGGACAAGGCTGACCCGCGCCGTATATGACCTCAGGAATTCGCATTCATTCGCGGCACCGGCATCGGAGCCGATGACCGCAACGTCCTGCCCGGTGACCTCGTAACCGTCGCAAACCGGGCAGTAGCGCAGGCGGCCCAGGCTGAGGGCCTCGGCATGGAGCGCATCGGTCATCGGGGGGCGACGGTTCGTGACGCCGGTGGCGAGCAGAACCGAGTGCGCCTTGATGTCGACGTCCTGCCCGTGTGCCGCGAAGCCGGAACCGTCGCGGGTCAGCGCCTCGACGCGGCGATCGACAATCCAGGTGCCGTACTGGATCGCCTGCGACCGCATCCGCGACAACAGCTCGCGACCGGAAATGCCTTCGGGGAAGCCGGCGTGATTATGGGTGCAGGGGATCTGCAGGGCTCGGCCATGGCCTGCATCCATGACGGTGACGCCGAGGTGAAAGCGCGCAAGATAGATCGCCGCCGTCAGGCCAGCGGGGCCGCCGCCGATCACGAGGCAATCGAGTGGGTGGGACATGGAGAACCCTCGTCATGAGTAGTCAGGGGCCGCAACGGCAGGCGCTGCAAGCCTCTCTCAGGCTGACTCGCTGCGCAGGACCTGGACAGTCTGGGAGATCACGGTGCAAGCCTGATCCGTGGTCAGGAAGGCGGTATCCGTCGAATCCCGGCCATGCGCGATGCGGATAATGCCCTCGATCGGGGCAAGGCGCGTCGGGTCGACCAGCCACCAGGCGTTCTCGAGATAGACTTCCATCACGGCGTGGAAATCGGGCGGCTGAACATCGAGCGAATAGGCGCTGACGGCGCGGGCCGGGATCGACAGGGCACGGCAGAAGGTGATGCCGAGATGGGTGAAGTCGCGGCAGACGCCCGCCCTGACGGTGAAGGTATGCGCCGCTGTCGATCCAGGTGTGCTGACGCCCGCGACGTAATCGACGTGGGCCGCGATCCACTCGAGAATCGCCATCACCCGGCCGACCCCGTCGCCGGCGCCTGCGAACTCGCGCTGGGCAAAGCGTTGAAAGCGGTCGCTCGGGCAAAACCGGCTCGGCAGGAGATAGGGCAGCGCGTCGGCCGGCAGTTCGTTCCACGCATGTTGGCGCCCCGACAGGGGCAGCAACTGGCGCACGCCGTTATCGACCGTGGCGGTATAGGTGATCGTCGTCTCGCCCGAGAGGCAGGTCCGGAACCGGCGGTCTCCCGAGGGCGCCTCGTCCGTGATGGGCCGCACGTCGCCACTGACCGTCAATTCGTCCGCAATGATCGACTGATCGCTGGAATGTGAGGCCTGGATCAGCCCGATCACCTGCGTCGGCGCGAAAAAGCCATAGACGAGTTGGGCCGATGCGAGCAGCTTCATCTTGAACTCCGGACTCTCCCAGCGATCCAAACGGAGTTGGCAGTGGTTTCGTTCCGAACCGCGCGGTGCGGTTTCGCAGGGGCTGACGACCCAGCGGGAACCTCTCTGCTGTTCGTCGGTTCAGGACCTGCGCTTGCGCGTCGCTTGCGGCGGCTCATGCGCCTTCAGATGTGGCGAAGCTTCCAATGTGACCAAGCGCTTGCGGGAGGACATTATGGGCATTATCGGGACCATCCTCATCGGCTTTCTCGCCGGTGTGGTCGCCAAATTTCTGACCCCTGGGTCCAACGAGCCTTCGGGGTTCGTTCTCACCACCATCCTCGGGATCGTTGGTGCATTCGTTGCGACCTATATCGGACAGGCGATGCATTGGTACGCCCCCGGCGAAGGGGCGGGCCTGATCGGGGCCATCATCGGCGCCGTCATCGTCCTGGCGGCGTGGGCGTTTTTCGCGAACCGCCGACACACCGTTTAATCCGGCACCAGGAGCAAGTCTCATGAGCGACAACCAGGGCTTTCCGTCGATGACGGCACTGCTGGGCCTGCTGGCCCTCGCAGGCTACCAGAACAAGGACAAGATCGCCGAGTGGCTCGGCCAGGCGACCCAGGCCAACCCGGCCAATCAGCCGGCGCGCACCGGGGCACCGGCGGGCGACATCCCGAAAGGCGCGGATTCCGTGCTCGGCAACCTCGGAACATTGGGCGCAGGCGGAATCGGCGGCTTCCTGAATGGAGGTCTGGGAGAGCTGCTTGATCGCTTCAAGCAGGCCGGCCAGGGCGAAAAGGCCGATTCCTGGGTGCGCCAGGGCCCCAATCAGGACGTTGCGCCCCCGGACCTCGAACAGGCGATCGGTCCCGACATCCTGGCCAAGCTCGAACGCCAGACCGGCCTGTCGCGTGACGAGTTGCTGTCGCGCCTGTCCCGGCAGCTGCCGGATGCCGTGGACCGCTATACGCCGGACGGCAGGCTGCCTGCCGCCGGAGCCTGAGCGGCGACGCGCCGGCAGACGCGGTCGATTTCGGTTGAGGCTCTGGCGTGATGTCCAGGCACCGCCGAAAGCGCGACGTCTTCAGGGTGGCGACCTATAATATCAACAATGTCAGGCGACGGCTCCCGAACCTCCTGCACTGGCTCGAAACGACCGAGCCCGATGTCGTGTGCCTGCAGGAGCTTAAATCCTGCGATCGTGAATTTCCCGAGGTCGAGATCGGGAAGGCTGGATATGGCGCCGTCTGGTGGGGGCAGCGAACATGGAACGGGGTCGCGATCCTGGCGAAGGGCACGACCCCGATTGTGACGCGCAGGGGCCTTCCCGGCGACCCTTCCGACCAGCAGGCCCGGTACATCGAGGCGGCCGTCAATGGCATCCTGATCGCCTCGCTCTATCTCCCGAACGGCAACCCGCAACCGGGGCCGAAATTCGACGTCAAGCTCTCCTGGTTCGAGCGCCTGAGCGGCCATGCCGCCGATCTGTTGGCCAACCAGGTGCCGATCATCCTGGCCGGTGATTTCAATGTCGCGCCGACAGCGCTCGATATCTACCCCACCACGTCCTGGGATGACGACGCGCTCGTGCAGCCGGAGAGCCGTGCCGCTTATCGCAGCATCATCGAGCAGGGTTGGACGGATGCCCTGCGCGCGCTCTACCCCGACGAGCGAATATACACGTTCTGGCACTATATGCGCAGCCGTTGGGAGCGCGACGCTGGCTTGCGCCTCGACCACCTTCTGCTGAACCCGGTCACGGCAAAGCGGCTTGTCGCCGCGGGTGTCGACCGCCACATTCGCGGGCTGCCGAATGCCAGCGATCATGCGCCAGCATGGGTCGACCTGGCTTNNCCGGGGCTGCCGGAGTGGGAAGCGCTGCACGTGCAGATCGCGCGGTTGTCGTTCCGCAGGCGGAACCGCGGCGAATCCGGCCGGCGTCCGCCAAGGTTTCGTGCGTCCGGCTTCGAGCCCGTTTCGTTCGATCGCAAGTGCGATGACGACGCCCGAAGGATCCCAAACCCTGCTGGCCCGGCCAAGCTGGCTCGCCGTCGCCTTGAGCAGCCGGCTTCCGAAACCTTCGCTTGCTGTTGTCGGCGGCTGCGCCCCCGCGCTCGCGCCAGACGATCACGAAGCCGGATTCTCGCTCCGAACAGGTGATCTCGACGGTGCCAGTTTCGGCGGACCGGCTGGCGCGGTCATCGCGCTCCTGATGTGGATGAGTCTGTCGGCGACGAACTGAATTCGGAAGCCGANNGCAGGAGGCGCGGCCCTCGGACGCCGATCGGGCTTCGAGGCGCCGACGCTGCTGACAACAAGTGGTAGGCGCATAGTCGACAGGGAACGACTGCGCCTCGTCCGCGTTGGTGCGGGCAATCGAAACGGGAGGAAGAGATGGAAACGCAGGAACTGCATCGCGGCCGGCTGATCGATCACATCCAGCTCGTCGTCGCAGACCTCGCCGCCTGCCGCCGGTTCTACGAGGCGATCTTGCGCGAACTCCACATTCCGATCGGCGGGACGGCCGAGGACTATTTTTGGGTGGACGAGCTCTTCGTCTCGAGCGCGCAGAGCAAGGCCGCGCAAGGCGAGCTCACGGGCCGGCACCATATCGCCTTCCAAGCCAGGAATCGCGCCATGGTCGACGCGTTCCACAAGGCCGGTCTCGAAAGCGGGGGCCGGGATAACGGTGCGCCGGGCGAGCGCCCCTATCACCCCGGCTATTACGCCGCCTTCCTGCTCGATCCCGCCGGCAACAATATCGAGGCCGTCTTCCATGGCGAGGCTGAGCGCAGCGCTCCATCGGTCAAGATCACATTCTGAGTGATCGGCAGGGGTGCCACGCGCGCCACGATCCGTCATGCTCGCATTCCGACCGTCGGAGAGGGCAAGGGCGGATCGACGATGCCATCCCCGCTAGAGAGCATCAGCGTTGAACCGACCGTCGAGGGCAGGGTGGGCGCGACCGCGTCCTTCCCCTATGACGCGGGGCTCGTCGAGCGCTTCCGCGCGGCCTTTCCCCGGGCGCGTTGGCGCGATGATCGCCGCGCCTGGTTCGTACCGGGGAGCACGGCCGAAAG
>UBZM01000121.1 GCA_900470095.1 Hyphomicrobiales bacterium | reverse complement strand
CGCCGGCGTCTCGACGGCGACCGTCTCGCGGGCATTGCAGCGCCCCGACAAGGTGCAGCCCGAGACGCGCCGGCGCGTGCTCGAGGCCGTGGCGGCGACAGGTTTCGTGCCGAACTCCCAGGCGCGCAATCTCCGGAGCCGCGCGACCCGCACGGTCATCCTGCTGGTGCGCGACATCTCGAACCCGTTCTATCTCGAGATCTACAAGGGCGTCGAAGAGGCGGCCATGCGGGCCGGCTACAAGGTGCTGATGGGCGATGCGCGCGACGACGACGAGCGCATCACGCATTATGTCGACATGGTGCGCGCGCGACATGCCGACGGGCTCATCCTGATGGTCGGCCGCTTCCCGGATGCACTGAAGACGGAGCTGGCGCGGCTGCCGCCCATCGTCATCGCGCTCGAGACCTTCCCCGAACTCGCCCTGCCGACGGTCTCGATCGACAACATCGCGGCGGCCCGGNNCCGGGCCGCTGCCGGAACGTCTCGCGGTCGACCGGCTGGCGGGCTATCGCAGCGGCCTCGCCGCAGCAGGCATCGCGGCCGATGAGGCGCTGATCGTCGAGGGCGATTTCAGCCTGGATGCCGGCCGCCGGGCCGTGCGTCGTCTCAATGAGACCGGAACTGGCTTCACGGCGCTGTTTGCGGCCAGTGACCAGATGGCATTCGGTGCGATCAGCGAATTGCGCGCCTGCGGGCTTTCGGTCCCCACTGACGTCTCGGTTGTCGGCTTCGACGACATCGTGCTCGCCGACGCCTTCATGCCGCCGCTGACCACCATCCACCAGCCGCGTTTCGATATCGGGCGGCAGGCGATGGCGCGCATGATCGGTCTCCTCGGTGAGGAGCCCGCCGCCGCCAATCTGGTGATGGAGACACGCNNTCGTCGTGCGCGGTTCCACCGCTCCTGCGCGGCAGCACCCGAACTCCCATCCGAGAACGAAGGAATGAGACGATGAAGGGTCCAGCCCTGTTCCTCGCCCAGTTTGTCGGGCCGACGGCGCCTTTCGACAGTCTCGACGGCCTCGCCGGCTGGGCGGCCGGGCATGGCTATGTCGGCGTCCAGATCCCGACCAACGATCCGGCGCTGTTCGATCTGGCGCAGGCGGCACAGTCGAAATCCTATTGCGAGGACATCGCCGCCAGGCTCGATCGCCATGGCCTTCAGGTGACCGAGCTATCGACCCATCTCCAGGGCCAGCTGGTCGCCGTGCACCCGGCCTATGACCTGCTCTTCGACGGCTTTGCGCCGGCCGCCTTGCGCGGCAAGCCGGCCGAGCGGCAGGCCTGGGCCGTGGAGCAGCTGAAACTTGCCGCCCGGGCCTCGCGGAATCTCGGCCTCGCCACCCATGCCACCTTCTCCGGTGCATTGGCCTGGCCCTATGTCTATCCGTGGCCGCAGCGGCCGCAGGGCCTCATCGAGGAAGCCTTTTCGGAACTGGGCCGGCGCTGGACGCCCATCCTCGACGCGTTCGACGAGGTTGGCGTCGATCTCGCCTATGAAATCCATCCCGGCGAAGATCTCCATGATGGCATAAGCTTCGAGCGTTTTCTTGAATCGGTTGGTGAGCATCGACGGGCCACCATCCTCTACGATCCCTCGCATTTCCTGCTGCAGGCGCTCGATTATCTCGCCTTCATCGACATCTACCACGCGCGCATTCGCGCCTTTCACGTCAAGGACGCGGAGCTGAACCCGACCGGCCGTTCCGGCGTCTATGGCGGCTATCAGGGCTGGGTCGAGCGGCCCGGCCGTTTCCGCTCGCCGGGCGACGGGCATGTCGATTTCGCCGGTATCTTCTCACGACTGGCCCAGTACGACTATCAGGGCTGGGCGGTCGTCGAATGGGAATGTGCCCTGAAGCACCCTGAACAGGGGGCCGCGGAAGGTGCTGCGTTCATCCGCAGCCATATGATCCGCCGGGCCGAACGGCCCTTCGACGATTTTGCTGCCAGCGGCGCCGACAGCGCGACCAACGGCAAACTCCTGGGGCTCACCCGATGAGCGCGCGCATCCGGCTCGGCATGGTGGGTGGCGGCGAGGGCGCGTTCATCGGCGCGGTGCACCGCATGGCGGCACGTCTCGACGGCGAATACGAGCTTCTCGCCGGGGCGCTCTCCGCTACGCCCGAAAAGGCCCTGCGCTCGGGCCTCGCGCTCGGTCTCGACCCGGCGCGGGTCTATGCCGATTTCGAGGCGATGGCACGGGCAGAAGCGCGGCGTCGTGACGGCATCGAGGCCGTGGCCATCGTCACGCCGAACCACATGCACGCTCCCGCCGCGCTCGCCTTCCTGAAGCGCGGCATCCATGTGATCTGCGACAAGCCGCTGGCGACGAGCCTCAAGCAGGCGCAGAGCCTGAAGGCGGCGACGGACCGTGCGGGCGTGGTCTTCGCGGTGACCTATAACTATTCCGGCTATGCCATGGTTCGCCATGCCCGGGCCATGGTCGCAGCCGGCGAGATCGGTCGCATCCGGGTCGTTCAGGTCGAGTACCCGCAGGAGTGGTTGACGGAGGCGCTCGAACAGACCGGCCAGAAACAGGCGGAGTGGCGCACCGACCCGGCACGCTCGGGCGCCGGGGGGTCGATCGGCGATATCGGCACGCATGCCTTTCATCTGGCGGGCTTCGTCTCGGGGCTCGCGGTGACGGAGATTTCGGCCGAACTCACCAGTTTCGTGGCCGGCAGGCGACTCGACGACAATGTCCAGGTCATGCTGCGCTACGAGAACGGCGCGCGCGGCAGCCTTTGGGCGAGCCAGGTCGCACCGGGCAATGAGAACGGCCTGCGCCTGCGCATCTATGGCGACAAGGGCGGGCTCGAATGGGCACAGGAACAGCCCGATCAGCTGAAATGGTCGCCCTTCGGCGAGGTGCAGCGCATCGTCACGCGCGGCTCCGGCGGCGCCAATATGGCAGCACAACGTGTCACCCGCGTCCCGGCCGGGCACCCCGAAGGCTATCTTGAAGCCTTCGCGACGATCTANNCCTGGCGACTGCACGTTCCCGACGCTGGAGGACGGGCTTCGGGGCATGGCTTTCATCGAGGCGGCGGTCGCCTCATCGAAGGCGAACGCGCGCTGGACGAAACTGAAGGGCTGAAGGCGCTGCCACCCTGATCGAGCCGCGTGCGGCTCGATCAGGGGAGATTCAGAGCTCCCCCTGGCGCAGTCAGGGCGTTCGCTTCCATGAGGCGCCCTGGCGGGAACAGCTAATTGCTGCAGTGGGTTGTGCTCAGAAGCTCAACCTGATCTGAGCCTGGCCACCGAGGCGGTTGGTGGAGCCGGAGAGTTCGCCGTCGA
>UBZM01000122.1 GCA_900470095.1 Hyphomicrobiales bacterium | reverse complement strand
TAGTTACGGCCGCCGTTTACTGGGGCTTCAATTCAATGCTTCTCCGAAGATAACATCTCCTCTTAACCTTCCAGCACCGGGCAGGTGTCAGGCCCTATACTTCATCTTACGATTTTGCAGAGCCCTGTGTTTTTGATAAACAGTCGCCTGGACCTCTTCACTGCGGCCCCGATTGCTCGGGGCGACCTTTCTCCCGAAGTTACAGGTCTATTTTGCCTAATTCCTTAGCCATGAATCTCTCGAGCACCTTAGGATTCTCTCCTCAACTACCTGTGTCGGTTTACGGTACTGGTTCTTACTGCCTGAAGTTTAGAGGTTTTTCTTGGAAGCCCTTAGGCGCACTATCTCTTTGTCCGAAGACTCCGAGTACTATCGCATTTCACCAAACTCTCCGGATTTGCCTAGAGAGCCTATAGCTAGGTGCTTTAACGAACTATTCCGTCAGTTCGCGGCGCTTTCATCACTCCGTCACCCCATCACAGCAATAAGAAGTACGGGAATATTAACCCGTTGGCCATCGACTGTCCCTTTCGGGTTCGCCTTAGGTCCAGACTAACCCACAGCTGATTAGCATAGCTGTGGAAACCTTAGTTTTTCGGTGTGCGGGTTTCTCGCCCGCATTATCGTTACTTATGCCTACATTTTCTTTTCTGACCGGTCCAGCACCCCTTACGAGATACCTTCAGCCCTGTCAGAATGCTCCCCTACCACTTTGCATTGCTGCAAAATCCATAGCTTCGGTAATATGCTTATGCCCGATTATTATCCATGCTCGTCCGCTCGACTAGTGAGCTGTTACGCACTCTTTAAATGAATGGCTGCTTCCAAGCCAACATCCTAGCTGTCTGGGCAGACAAACCTCGTTCTTTCAACTTAGCATATATTTGGGGACCTTAGCTGATGGTCTGGGTTCTTTCCCTCTCGGACTTGGACCTTAGCACCCAAGCCCTCACTGCTGTAAAACATTATATAGCATTCGGAGTTTGTCAGGAATTGGTAGGCGGTGAAGCCCCCGCATCCAATCAGTAGCTCTACCTCTATATAACTATTATCAGCG